>CAZWBA010000009.1:0-138617 GCA_964631955.1 uncultured Verrucomicrobiaceae bacterium
CAACAGTCTGTTAATGAGGCCTTCGGCCTCATAATTATTATTGGGGGGTTGACCTTTTTATTTTTGGTGCGGCCTTGCATTGGATGATAAGTCCTTGATTTGAGCAAAGAGAATTTAATGGTTTTGAATTGCTTGTTTTGATAGGTGGAAACATTCAAGCATAAGTTGCTTGCTTTGGCTAGATAATGCCATTACTGTATATAAAAACAGTTAATGAAAAGAGGGATCTCGATGACGGCTTCGCCATTTTTGACTTCAATTCGCGATTTCATGTCGGTGCGGCGTTATCGCAAGCGCACGATTGAAACCTATCTTTACTGGATTCGGTTTTTCATTCTTTACCACGGTAAGCGCCATCCTTCCGAGTTGCCGGTTTCTGCTATCGAGGAGTTTCTGACGCATCTGGTTACGCAGCGAAATGTTGCTGCTTCGACGCAGTCGATTGCCCTGAATGCGCTGGTCTTTTTGTACGATAAATTCCTGCAGAAGCCCATCGGGGATGTGGGTGAGTTTCGGCGTTCGTCCCGTCAGCCCAAATTGCCGGTCGTGCTGACACATGGCGAGGTCAGGGAGTTGCTTGGTCAATTGGCGGCTGAACATTTGTTGATGGCATCGCTGCTTTATGGCTCGGGGTTGCGGCGCATCGAGTTGCTGCGGCTGCGCGTCAAGGATGTGGATTTCGATAATCTTCAGTTGCAGGTGTGGGGCGGCAAGGGCGGCAAGCATCGCCTGACGACACTGGCGCCTGAGCTGGTGCCTTTATTGCGAACGCAGATTAAACGCGTCGAGTTTTTGCTGGAGCAGGATAGTCGATTGGCCGATTACGCGGGTGTCTGGATGCCGGATGCACTCGCGCGTAAGTACGGCAACGCTGCACGAGAATTAAACTGGCAGTATTTATTTCCCGCATCGCGCGTCAGTGTCGAGCCGGGAACGACGTTACTGCGCCGCCATCATTTCGATGAAACGGGGTTGAATCGCATCATTCGGCACGCGGCCCGGCGCGCAGGAGTTCGCAAGGATGTCAGTTGTCATACGCTGCGCCATTCATTCGCCACGCATCTGCTGCAGGCGGGTGCGGATATTCGTACCGTGCAACAGCAGCTGGGGCATACGGATGTAAAAACCACGGAAATTTACACGCATGTATTGAAGCAGGGCGCGCAGGGTGTTCGCAGCCCATTGAGCCGGCTGTTCAGCGATGATGAGCGGGTGATGTCATCCGGAAAAAAAGATGTCCGCGAGGAAAGCGCCGTGTATGGCGGGTCTCGGATCGATCAGAATTCGCCGTGCAATCAACGCGCGCCAAGTCGGGTGTTGCTGACCGGAACACGCACCGATTTCCAGTACGTACGCGCCCAGTACTGATCGTCGAGACTGGAAATCATCACGCCTTTTTCGGTGGAGGCGTGCAGAAATTTCCGGTCCTCGATAAATATGCCGACGTGACGCGTCGCTTTTCCGGTTCTAAAAAAAACGAGATCGCCCGGAACCAGTTTGCTTTGCGATATTTCCGAACCTATGCCGACCTGTTCGTCTGTGCTGCGCGGCAATTTGATCGAGAAACGCGAGTTGTAGGTGAGAAGCACGAAGCCCGAGCAATCCACACCGCTCTTGGAGAGTCCGCCCGCCCTGTATTTTACCGATCGCCATTCGTCGTATTGGGAATACAGAACTTCCTTCACCCAGCCGGGATTTGAAAGGTCGAACGACTGCTGCGCCGGCGCAGCATCGGGCGCGGGGCGATAGCTGCTGCAGCCGCTCAACAGAGCGGTCAGCATGAGAAGCGTGGTCAGTGCGCGTCGAATTTTTTGCATAAGCACAAGTGTAGTAGGGGCAAACCTATGTGTCTGCCCTGGTTTCAATTGCGGACACTTGAAGCCCCGAATAAATCCCCCAACACCCGCGATCACTCCACCGCAAAAGTGACAAATGCACCGGGAGTACTATCGCCCCCCAGATCGGTCGGCTTCACGAACACGCGATCCGCCGATAATCCGTGATCGGCCACCAATGTCTGCTTCACGGAAAGCGCGCGCTGAGCGGCCAGATTCTGAAGCGCGTCTGGCGGAAGCTCGGTGTTATCACGCATGGCGTCGTTCATTTGCATGACTTCCAGCGCGCTGGTTTCGTGAGGAAAGCGTACCTTGAATAATTTGATGACTTCGCGCTGCCAGTTTTTCGATTGCTGCTGAATATCGACCGGTGTGATTCCACCTTGCGCAATCAGCTGTGCACTCAACGAATTATCGCGCAGCGCTTCGATGTCCCGCCCCGGGCTGACATGTCCCATGATATGCAGCTGCAGCGCGGATTTTTGCTCCAGTCCGCGCTGAATTGCAGGCAGCTTTTCGCTTTCCCCGGCGGCCAGTTGATCGCTGCCGGCCTGAAATTCAACGCGATCCAGATCGTCGCGATTGCTGCCGGTCAGACGCGCGAGCGCCCTGAACGGTGAAGTGGCGGTTTTTACGATGACATTGCGCAGCGCTTTCCAGATGATGCTGCCGACACTGAAATCCGGATCGTCGACATCGCCGGTGACATCCACTCCCAGATCCATCACGCCATTCGAATCGGTGAGCAGATAAATCGCGAGCCGAAGCGGCAGTTCCATCACTTTCGGTCCACGCACTTGTTCGCCGAGCTGCATTTGATTGACGACGATGTGGTTGGTGCCCTTGATGAGACCATTTTCCAGTGTGTATGCCATTTGTACCGAGAGCCGGCCGCCGTCGATTCGATAGCCCGCATAGGTGCCCGAATACGGCGTCAGTGTGGCGAGGTCGAGATTGGTGATATCGAGCGTGATATTGAGCGCGGGTTGCTCGGCGAACGGATTGAAAGTGCCGGTGACCGCGACAGGCGCATAACCATCGACAGTGCCTTTAAGCGCCACTTTCGCCGGTCGATCGCTGGCGAGTCCTGCGCTCGTATCCAGTCGGGAAATATCGCCGGAAAGCTCGGCGATATTCGTGCGAAATGCGCTCGTCAGCGAAGCATCGCGAAAGTCGATGGCGGCGCGATCGATGTGAATGTTATCGATTGCCGCGTGCCAGGGTTTATCGGTACCTGCTTTTTTTCCGCTTGCGCGCGGCTTGTCGTTCGCGGGCGCGGAAGCATTTTCTGTTCCGACCATTAATTGCTGAAAATTGTTGGTGCCATCGGTATTGATGCGGAACTGCATCCACGGCTGCGTTGCAATCATCTGCTTAACGGTGATTCTCTGTTTGATCGCATCGACAGCGAGCTGCTGCCACTCGAATTTTTTCCATGCCGCGAGTTTGCGTTTATCGGGAGCAGCGAGTAATTCGAACCGGTCGATCGAGCCTGCGCTTTCGACGCGGGTAACTTGCGCCTTATCGAGCAGCAGGGAAACGTCGGTATTGAGAAATCCATCGGCTATGCTTGCGCGAATCTGTTGCTGCAAAAATGAATTCGCCAGAACGAGCGGCAGATGCGTAATTCTGGCGTTGATTTTTCCGGTTTTATCGGCTGGAGTGACTTCGCCGCCAAGATTGATTTCGATATTTTTCTGCGAGCCGGTTTCACCGGCGATGGCGGCACTGCCATTGAACTGCAGCGGCGCGGGATCGGGCCAGTGCAAATTCGCGAAGTGCAGGGTCAGCGGGGCGATGGTCAGCTTGCGATTATCGAGCTGACTGGCGCGCCAGTGCACGCTGCCATCGACGACATCGATCGCATCGATCCGCACGCGCCACGGGGACGGTGAGTTTTCATCCTCGCTGGCGGGGAGCGCGAACATATCGATCAGGCTGACTTTCGTATCACGATTCCATCCGCGCAAAATGGGCTTTTCGAGCGCAACACGTGCGATGTGGGCACTCGGCTGCGTACTGTCGATGGCGATATTCTCGATGCGAAGCGCTTCGTGCGCGACGCCGGTTTCTTCATCGTCACGCGATTGCAATTTCAGATCGCGCAAGGCGAGTTGTGAGTCATGCACGCGGTAAGTGAAAGTATCCCGCCAGTCGATCTGAAAATGAATGTCGCCGTCGAGTTGTGCGCGCTCTGCGGAAACAGCGAGTTTATCGGCCAGATATTGCCACGCCGGCAGCAGGCTGATGTCCTGCAATTGCACACGTCCGCTCGCGGTTCCCTGGGCGACAGTGGTTGTACCGCTGATGCGAATGCTGCCACCGCCCGCGTCGAACACGCTCAGGTTGTAATCGGAATTTTCCTGCGTGGAAATTTTCGGAGCGGTGATGTTCAAATCGCGTAGCAGTGTTGAAAACGGATATTGCTCGCGAATGAAATCCACGCTCAATGTTTTTACGGTGAAGTCGAGTTTTTCACCGCGCAATAAAATCTGCGCCTGAGATTCGGTTGAATCCGGCAGTGTGGAAATATCGGTCAGTGCGAAACGCAAATCATCGATCGCGACATTGACTGGCTCGGCAGCATGCGGTGCGCGATAGCCGAGATGTTGCGCGGATATGCTCAGATTGTGAATTTCCAGTGGCAACGGTCTGGAGGATTCGGCGTTTTGCGTTGCTGCAGGCTGGGCTGGAAAACGTGCTGCGCGATAAGCAAGGATATCGCTGAAATTAAAGCGGTCGGGCGAGGTTTGCACAATCTGCACATTGCTGCCGTGCAGCAGGAGGTTGTCGAGTACCGGATGTCCGCGCCACACACTTGCGATGGAGAGATCGATACCGATTTCATCGAACGACCAGAACGGGCTTTGATCGGCGTTGACACTGCTGGCCTTTCGTATCGTGGTGCTGAGCGTGAATGGATTGATCCAGATGATGTGTTCGAGCCGGAGCTCCGCGCCAGTCTGTTCGCGATAGATTTTGGGCGCATAAATATTCAGCAGCGGCGTGGCGACGATCAATACCAGCGCAAGATAGATCGCGTATACGGCGGCGATGATGTTGAGCCAGCGCGGTATGTGCAGTTTTTTCATATCACTCTCTCGACGGACTCGATGCGCGGGGCTTGAAAAGGTGCGAAGCAACCCTAAAAAGTGTGAAGCAACGATAGAGGCCTGTCCACTGTCGGGCCTGTTTGTGTCCGAGGCGCGGGCGACTCATCTTTTCGATTCGGATCGGTGTCCGGTTGGGTGTCGCATTGGTGATCCGTTAGGTAAAGTAGCCCAGTGGATGACGGCGCGCGAATATAAGCGCGCCGTCGTGAGTGCACATCATTAAAGAAGGAGAATTGCAATGCGCCGATTCGGCTGGTTGATTTTATTGGCTCTGCCATTGTTCAGTGGTTGCGGCATCAACAATATTCCCACTTATGACGAAGCAGTCAAAGCCAAATGGGGCGATGTGCAAAATCAGTATCAACGCCGCGCCGATCTGGTTCCAAACCTCGTCGCCACAGTGAAAGGTTACGCGGCGCACGAAGCGCAGACGCTCGAAGCGGTGACCGAGGCGCGCGCGAAGGTGGGTTCGATTCAGGTCGACAGCAAAATGCTCGACGATCCCGCGCGTCTGAAACAATTCGAGGAAGCACAGCAGCAATTGCGCGGTGCGTTGCAGCGGTTGATGGTCGTGGCCGAGCAATATCCGGATCTGAAAGCGAATCAGAATTTCCTCGCGCTGCAATCCCAGCTCGAAGGCACGGAAAATCGCATTGCCGTTGCGCGTCGCGATTACGTGGCCGCCGTACAGCAATACAACACCGAGATTCGAACCTTCCCTGGCAATCTCTGGCATAAATTCCTGTACAGCGAGCTGTCGGTTCGGGAGTCTTTCCAGGCGACGACTGAAAATGCCGATAAGGCACCGACGGTGAATTTTAATTGATGAGCCATTTTGAAGAATTACATGCCGGTGCAAGTCGATCTGCGTGGTCATTTGCAGCGACCGTTGTCGGCATGGATGCCGACACCGAGCCTCCATGGAAGGATTCACAGCGTGTCGTCGCAAGTGACCACGCAGAGCGACGAATTAATGGCACGTACTCTACGATTCTTTTAATTATTTTTTCTTTTTTTTCGAGTTTTGTTTGCGCTGAACCCCAATTTCCAGCGCTAACCGGTCGCGTCGTCGACACCGCCAAAATGCTCAATACCAGCGAGCAGCAGCAATTGGAAGCAAAGCTCACAGCATTTGATGAAGCGAGCGGCATTCAACTGGTCGTTGCCACATTGCCCGATTTGCAAGGCTATGCCATCGAAGAATACGGCAATCAGTTATTTCGCCATTGGGGTATCGGTCAGCGCGATAAAAATAATGGCGTGTTATTAATCGTCTCAAAAGCCGAGCGCAAGCTTCGCATCGAAGTTGGTTACGGTCTGGAGGGCACGCTCACCGATGCGTTGAGCGCCAATATCATCTACACCGTTATCGCACCGCAATTCAAAACCGGGCAGATCGCCGCGGGACTGGAGCAGGGCGCACAAGCCATCATGGAAGTCTTGCGCGGCGAATATCAGCCGCGCGAAATGCGCAGCAGAAAACAGCAGCCCGTGGGCGGCATGCTGTTCTGGCTGCTGATGTTCGGCGTCGCCGTGATTTTTTTACGTGGGCTCGGCGGCGGTGGTGGTGGTGGCTTCGGAAACTCTGGCGGGCGCGGTGTTTTTTATCCGGGCGGATTGGGCGGTGGAGGCCTCGGCGGTGGCGGTTTTGGTGGAGGTGGTTTCGGCGGCGGTGGTGGCAGCTCGGGTGGCGGTGGCGCTTCCGGCGGCTGGTAGAGAATTCTTCTGATTGATGAGTTGAAACGGGATGACATTACTGACGATCGATGAACAGCAGCAAATCGCCGCTGCCATCGCGCAAGTCGAGCGCAACACCGACGCCGAGCTGGTGACGGTGCTCGCGCGTCGTGCCGATAATTATGCCTACTTCGCCATTGTCGTCGCAGCCGCATTGGCATTGTTCACGCCGGGCATCATTGCACTGCTGCCGTTCTGGTTGACTGCGTGGGAAATACAGATCGCGCAATGGCTGGTATTCATCCTGCTCGCCCTGCTCATGCAGTGGCCGCCATTGCTGGGGCGGATTATTCCGGGGCCGGTCAGGCGCTGGCGCGCCGCGAATCTCGCGCGTCGGCAATTTCTCGAACAGAATTTACATCACACACGCAGTCACTCGGGCGTTCTGATTTTTGTGAGCGAGCTTGAGCACTACGTGGAAATTATCGCGGATCGGGGCATCGATCGTTTCGTCGAGCCGCAGCAATGGCAGGCCATCATCGATGATTTCGTCGCGCATGTGCGTCGCGGCAACACGCTGCAAGGGTTTCTGCAATGCGTGAGTGCCTGCGGTGAATTATTGCAGCAGCATGTGCCGGCAACCGATCAAAAAAATGAATTGCCGAATCACCTGATCATTATTGATTGATTGGTATTCGTAGGGGCGGGCCTGTGTGTCCGCCCTGGTATCTTGATAGGGCAGACACACAGGTCTGCCCCTACGTGGGGATCGGTGCGGTGACGTCAGCCTTCGCCAGCACCATTGCAACCTGATGCTTCTTGTCATCGATCGATGCAATCTTCACTTCGACCTGCTGGTCGAGCAGATAGTTTTGCGTGGCCGAGCTCAGGCGCATATAGACGGGGTCGAAACTGAATTTTTCGCCGGTGTGTCGGGTGTCGACAAAGCCCTGAATACCATTGTCGTTCAATCGCACCAAAAATCCGCTGCTCGTCACATGCACGATCGTCGCCGGAAAAATCGGTTGATGAGGTTGCGCCTGCTCGATCTGTTTTTGCAGATAATCGCAATCGAGCCATTGCTGTGCGAAATTTGCAGCCTGGCGTATGCGATCGCTGCAGTCCTGCAGTCGCGCGATGATTTCCGCGCCGATTCTCGCGGATTTTTCGCCGCGCAATCTGGCTTTGATCGCGCGATGTGTAAGGTAATCGTTGAATTTGCGAATGGGCGACGTAATGGTCGCATAACACGGCAGCCCCATGGCGAAATGCGGGGCTGTTTTCACGCTGAACTGGCTGCGCTCGAATGAGCGCGTCAGAATCTCGCGCAGAGGAAAGGCGCTGGTGGCATTCGCAACGCTTTGCATGAGTGTTATGTAGTCCGCGAGATCGGCAATATTTTTTCCGGCGAATTGCGGCAGTTCCGCAGCGAGAAGTTTGTTCACATTGTCATGGCGTTCGCTGCGAAAACCTGCATGACAGACAAAAATTGCGTGACCCTCATCAGCGCTGTCGAGCAGATAATTCGCAGCGCAGCGATTCGTGACCACCATGCACTCTTCGACAAGCTGGTGAGCAGCATTTTTGATTTGACGCTGATAATTCGCCACCCTGCCTTCGCTGTTGAGTTGCGCGCGATACTCATTGCGTTCGGGCAGCAGGATATGTTCGCGCTCGCGCTGCTGCTGCAGACATTTGCCGATATCGCCGAGCGCGCGCAGCGATGGCGCCCACAGCGTATCCGCAGTCGCTTCCATTGCATTCAGCATGGCTGCCGCCTGATCGTAGCTCAGCTTCGCGTGCGAGCGCACACGTGCCTGGCCGAACTCATAGCGGTCGATGCGCCCATCGCTGTCGATCCATATTTCGCAGATCAATGCAAAGCGTTCGGTATCGGGCATGAGCGAGCAGAGATCGTTCGCGAGCTGCTCGGGCAGCATCGGTACACTGAAACCCGGGAAATAGGCGCTCGTGCCGCGGGCGGCGATGACCTGTTCGAGCGTTGAGTCGGGCTTTATCCAGGCGCTCGGATCGGCGATGGCGACAGTTAATTTCCAGCGCGAATGTTTATCGTCCGTCAGGCATTCTGCGTGCAGTGCATCGTCCATGTCGCGGGTTTCGGCGCCGTCGATGGTGATGAGTGGCAGCGCGGTGAGATCGCGATAAATCTGTGCGTCGGGCTGCAAGAGATCGCTTTCGATCAGCGCGGGCGCCGACTCGGGTAAATCGAATCGCGCGAGCGCATAACGCACTGCAATATTCCTTTGATTTTCGCCACCGATAATCGCATCGATACGCCCCTGTGGTCTGCCATCGCTGAATGGATGCTGGGTGATGCATGCGCGAACCCAGTCGCCATGTTTTGGAGAGTCGGCGGGTCTGGATTGCTGTGTGGAGTGAGCGGAGGATTTATTGGCGGGGCGGCGCAATTTCGGCGGCACGAAAATCCAGCGGCTCAAGCGCGGCAGATCGGGTTCGACAAAATGTGCATTATCGCGAATCACATAACGTCCGGTGAAAGTGCGCAGCGGGCTTTCGATCAGGCGCTCCAGCTGGGCAACGGGTTTGCCTTCCGGTCCGGTGATGACTTCCACCGCGATGCGGTCATCGGGAAAAACGCGTTGCATCTGCTCGGGCGGCAAATAGATTTCGCGTCCATCATCGAGCGTCACAAAACCGAAGCGACCCTGACTGCCCTTGACGATGCCTTCGGCGCGATCCTTGCTATCGTGGATGTTTTGCTTGAGTTGGCGCAATTGCGCCAGGGTGTCTGGATTCAACATGCGATTTTGATGACTTTGCCGCTGCGTGCTTTCTATTTCCGGTCGGGGATGGGGCCGGCAACAGTTCGCGTTAAAGAGGGCGTACAGGGTAGCGGAAAACCGCGGTGAATGGCAGTGCGGAACGCGCGTTACCCTGTTGAATCGAGCGCGTTGAAATGCGGTAAATAATTTAATCCGTGTTTCGTAACGGCTAAAAATATTTCAGGGAGTTCGGTTGACAAACCAACGGGTGACTCAAATAATTCTTACGAACGCTCATATGTCGGGACTGCTTCGTTGCCTTTCATGAATCAGCAACGTACTTGGTATGGCCTGCAGGGAGCGACCGCGCTTGATATTTTTCATGCACTTCGAAAGTGGAATTCAGCGCGCTTCGTCAAACCTCGTGGCCCGTTTAGCCGCTCATTGCAGCGGGACACTTTTGCAGTGTCGAATTCATCGCAGTTTTTTTTCCTCTCTGTTTTTCGCCCGTTTCTCACACGTCTCTTTTTCACATCCGTGCACTTCTCGTTAATCCAGCCTTTGCGGGGAATTAATCATCATGGAAAAAGTATACGTCCTCGATACCAATGTCCTGCTGCATGATCCTCTCGCACTCAATGCGTTCGATGAACATCGTGTCGTTGTGCCGATGACGGTGCTCGAAGAGCTCGATGCAATCAAGGATCGCCGCGATAAGGATGTCAGTCGTGAAGCGCGTATTGCGATCAATGCGATCGATAAGGTGCTGGCGAATGCATCGCCGAAGGAAATTCAGGACGGTGTGGAAATTCCGGGCAGCGGTGTCGGCGGTCGCCCCAATGGACGGTTATCGATTTATCCCGATCAGCTGATTCATCTCGATAATAAAGCGCCATATCTCGATGGTTCATCGCAACAGACAAACGATAATCGCATCATCAATGTCGCACTGCATCTGCAGGCAACCAATATCGGCGCCTACGTATGTCTCGTGACGAAAGACATCAACATGCGATTGAAGGCAAAAGGCTCGGGATTGCAGCACGTGGAGGATTACCGGAAGGATCGCGTGCTCGACGATATCGATCTGATGGCGAAGGGTTATGAAAAGGTTGAGGGCGAATTCTGGTCGCGTGTCGATAAGGTCAAAACCTTTCGCCGCAATACCGATACCGTGCATCTGGTGGCGCGCAGCGTTTTGCCCGATGCGTATCCGAATATGTTCATCGTCGACGAAGCGGATTTTGTGGGGTATGTGCAACAGGTCGACAATGAATTTATTGAATTGGTCGATTTGCATACCGACCGTTTAATGGCGCAGCGTTTATGGGGACTGACACCGCGCAACCTCGAACAGGCGATGGCGTTTTTTCTGATCCAGCGCGCCGAAGTGGATATGACGGTATTGACGGGGCCGGCGGGTTCCGGAAAAACATTGATCGCGCTTGCATACGGGCTGCATGCCATTATCGAAGAAAAGCGGTATGACAAACTTATTGTCGCGCGTTCGACGCCGCCGATTGCTGAAGATATCGGCTTTCTGCCCGGCACCGAAGAGGAAAAAATGGCGCCGTGGCTGGCGGCATTCGATGACAATCTCGAAGTGCTGCACGGTGGCGATGATTCGCCGATGAGCAGCATCGAATACGTCAAGCAGCGCGCCAATATTCAGTTCAAGTCGCTCAATTTCATGCGCGGCCGCTCATTCAATAATGCTTACATCGTCATTGACGAAGCGCAGGGGCTGACGCAATTTCAGTTGAAATCGATCATCACGCGCGTCGGTGCGAATTCGAAAATCGTGGTGCTCGGCAACCTCGCGCAGATCGATAACAAATATATTTCGCCGCTGACCTCGGGTCTGACTTATCTCGTCGAAAAATGTAAGGCGTTTCCGCATACGGGCGTCATGCACGTGAACGGAATCGAGCGCAGCCGGCTCGCGGCGTTCGCCGAGGAAAATCTGTAACAGGACGGTTGCTATATGGCCTGATTTAAATAGCAATGGCCGCAACCGCCATTCCTGCCGCGCGGCGCACTGTGTATGATCTTCGCAATGTGCTGAAACTCGAAGCGGGTGAGTGGTGCGGGCCATGGATATCAATAACGACAATAACGATAAGGTGCGCTGGGGAAATCGCAGGCGCGCCGATTCCGATTTTGCTCGCGAGCAGATTCTCGATGCAGCGCTACGCTGCTTTGAAAAGCTGAGCTATCAAAAGACGCGAATGGAACATATCGCCACCGAGGCGAAAATATCGCGACAAACGATTTATCGCTATTTTCCCAATCGCGATGAAGTCGTCATGGGCGTCATCATGCGTGAGCTGTATCGTCTGATCGATGTTTTCCGCGAGCGCGTCGATATTGCAGCGTCCTTTGCCGAGTACGTTGTGGAAACGCTGGCGGTGGCGGACGAAGCTGTACAGAGTTCACCGGTGCTCGGTCTGCTGCTGCGGGAAACGACGGTCTGGATCAGCCGGCCCAATGCCGATCTCAACGATATCTTCACGCTGTTCAATGCGTATTTCAGGGATCGCTTCGATGCGGCGAAAGCGGCAGGCGAACTGCGCGACGGCATTCAGTTCGAGACATTCACCGATTGGGTCAGTCATGTGGGCGCGAGCTTCATGATGGTGCCCAGGCTGAGCGATTCCTGCGATTTTCGTGACATGCTCTGGCATTTCCTGATGCCGGCGATCGTTCGGGAAAAGGCGATACCGCTCGATAAGCGCGGTTAATTCCCCGCTGAAATTCACGATGCACCGCCAGCCCTGTGCGGCCGGCCCTTAGGCTTTTGACGCGAAATAAATGACATTTTCCGCTTATGCCTTTCCGGTGTATTGACTTGGTCACATTTGGCCTTAATCTCCCATCTGATAGCCGCTTTCAGACCTGATAATAATTTTCAGAATAAAAATAAAACTCGGCGCTGTTGCGCATATGGTGATGATCATGACGATGGACGCACCGGTCCTGCGATGGGGCGAAGGCAAGCGTGTCGATCCCGACGTTGCGCGCGAGCAGATTCTCGACGCGGCATTGCGCTGCTATCAGCAGAACACCTTCCAGAAAACGCGGATGGAGCACATTGCGCGCGAGGCGAAGGTATCCCGCACGACTATCTATCGCTATTTTGAAAGCCGTGACGATGTGTTGATCGGTGTGGTTTTGCGATCGTTGCGAGAGCTGATGGATATTCTCCGTGAACGCGTCGGCGCCGCGCCCACCTTTGCCGAATTCGTTGTCGAAACGATCGCGATCACGATCGATTACATGCCGCATTTGCCGTTGTTTGAAATCGTGATGAAAGAGGGTGCCGCTGTCATCGGTCGCGTGCACGTCAGCAACAACGAGGTGTTCGGGATTGCAGCCATGCATTTCAGGACGCGTTTCGAGCACGCGGCAGCCGCCGGGGAATTGCGCAGCGGCATTGCATTCGAACAATTCATGGAGTGGATCATTCACATGGGCTCGACGTTTGTGCTGGTGCCTTCGGCGCGCTGCGAAGAAAAAGGTATTCGCCAGATGTTGTGGCGCTACATGATTCCATCGATCGTCGCGAAAAAATTCATTCCGCCCGACCGGCGCGCGTAATCATCCCGGCAATATCAATCTGGCCGTTTGCAGCAGGGCGCATGCGAAAACGCCGGCAAGTATGTCGTCGATCATGATGCCGAAACCGCCGCGTACCTGTTTATCGCACCAGCTGATCGGCCATGGTTTCCAGATATCGATCAGGCGAAACAGTAAGAATCCTGCTGCGATCCATGCGGGCGATACCGGTATCCATGCCAGCGTAATCCATAAGCCGACAAACTCATCCCACACAATCGATTGATGATCGTGTGTGCGCTGATGGTGCGCAGTTTTTTCGCAAACATAAATACCTGTGACGATACCCGCAGCGATGATGATTCCATACCAGATGGTCGGCAGAAAATGCATCGGCCACCAGGGAATCAGCGCGGTCAGCGTGCCGAATGTTCCGGGTGCGCGCGGCGCGAGCCCGCTGCCAAAGCCGGTGGCGATTAAATGTATCGGATTGCGAAGATCGAGTTTGCTCATATCAGGACAGGCGGGGCCATTTTAAAAATGCTTGTATCCACTGGCTGCGAGTATTTGCAGGGTGCCGTTGCTGTCGCGAGCCGATAACTGATTGCCTTCGACGATGGCGCCGATTTCGCTCAACGGTATGGCCAGGCGTTTTGCGAGATCGCCGATCGCGGATTTATTTTGCCGGGGTACGGTGAAGCACAATTCGTAATCGTCGCCGCCACCCAGTGCAAATTCGAGCGCATGCGGATGGTCTTTTAATGCCGCCGATAGAGGCAGTCTGGCGAGGTCGATTTCAGCGCCAACACCACTGCGCTCAAGAATATGAGCGAGATCGGCAGAGAAACCATCGGAAATATCGATGGCGGAATGCGCGATGCCGCGCAATGCCATGCCGAGTGCAACACGTGGCGCCGGCTGGTAATAACGCTGCAGATAAAATTGCTGATCGCCATTCAGCCCGGCATTCGGCGTTGAAAGATAATCCAGCGCCGCACGCGCATCGCCGAGCGTGCCCGATACGTAGATGGCATCGCCGGCTTTCGCGCCGCTGCGCAATAGCGCGCTGCCTGCCGGTAATGCGCCCATTACCTGAATCGTTATGGTCGTTACGCGATTGCGCGTGGTGTCGCCGCCAATCAGCGCGATATTGAATTCATCGGCGCAATCGCGCAGCCCGCGACTGAATTCGGCGATCCATTTTTCATCGCTCTGTGACAACGATAATGCGAGCGTGAACGCGAGCGGCTGCGCCCCCATCGCGGCGAGATCGGATAAATTGCAGCGCAGGGATTTCTGCGCGATGCAGTAGGCGTCGCCCTGCGCGGGGAAATGGACATCGGCGACGAGCGTATCGACCGAAACGGCGAGCTGCTGACCGGGTGGGGGTGTCAGCAGCGCGCAATCGTCACCGATTGCCAGATCGGCGAAGGATGAGTTGCCGATGCTGGAAAAATAGCGCGCGATCAGTTCGAATTCGCCGAGCGCATCGGTTGCGGAGGCCACGGGAAATTACCGCTTGCTGGCATTGACTTCGACAGCGCGCGTTTGCCGCGCGACATTGTCGAGCACACCGTTGATGTATTTGTGGCTTTCCGCCGCGCCGAATTTTTTTGCGAGCGATACGGCTTCGTTGATGACAACTTTAAAAGGCACATCGATTCGATAGGCGAGCTCGTAGGCGCCGATGCGCAACAAGGCGAGTTCGATGGGTGTCAATTCATTGATGGCGCGATCGATATGCGGCGCAATCAATGCATCGAGATCACCGAGTTGTGCGGGAATGCGATGCAATAACTCCTGGAAAAATTCGAGATCGACCTGAGAGAAATCGTATTCGCCGCGAAATTGCTGTTCGATCTGCTGCAGCGGATTCTGGCTCATCTGCCACTGATATAGCGCCTGCATCGCATAGTGACGCGCCTTGTGGCGCAACGCGGGGTTGAAACCGGAAGATTTCGACATTTCTCTCAACTCAAAAATTAAAGAACACGGCAACCGTCGGGATTGCGTTGGGTTTCTTCCCTCTTCCCAAATAGGAGAGGGAAGTAAAAAACTACAAACTGCCGAGCAAGCTCACCATTTCCAGCGCGGAGAGCGCCGCCTCAGCGCCTTTATTGCCCGCTTTGGTGCCCGCGCGTTCGATGGCCTGTTCGATCGTGTCGACGGTCAATACACCGAATGCGACCGGTACGCCGTATTCCATCATGACTTGTGCGAGACCCTTCGTGCATTCGCCGGCCACATATTCGAAGTGCGGGGTGCCGCCGCGAATCACTGCACCGAGTGCAATGATGGCATCGAATTTTTTCTGCTCGGCGATTTTTTTGCACACCAGCGGAATTTCGAACGCCCCCGGCGCGCGCACGACGGTAATTTTGTTTTCGGCAATGCCGTGGCGTTTCAGTGTGTCGATGGCTGCAGCGAGCAGGCTTTCGACGACAAAGCTGTTCCAGCGTCCCACCACGATGGCGAAATTGCCTTTGCTGGCGATGAAGGTGCCTTCGAGCGTTTTAATGGCCATGATATTTCCCTTAAAAATAAAAATACGTAAACGGTTTTTCATCATTCCCGCGCAGGCGGGAGTCCGGATTTTCCAGCGCCTGCAGGATTCCTGTCAGCGCGGGGATGACAGGCGCTGATGCTCAGTTCGATTCGACATAGTCGGTGATTTCGAGATCGAAACCCGATATCGCGTTGTATTTCACCGGTGTGCCCAGGACGCGAAATTTATGCACGCCGAGGTCGCGCAGAATTTGCGAGCCCAGGCCAATCGTCATTTGTGTGCTGCGGCCGCCGACAGCAGCAGGTGCGGGTGTCGACCGTTTGCCGAGCGCAATATCGACACTCGTGAGCAGATCGTTCGGCGTTTCGTGGCCGCCGAGAATGACCAGTATGCCGCCCTCGCTCGCGATCTTGCCGAGGCAGCGCTGTGTATTCCAGCCGCCGCGACCGAGCGAAAGCGTGCCGATCACATCGCGCAGCGTGCTGGGAAACTGCACGCGCACGAGCGGCGATTCGATATTCGCAAGATCGCCCTTGACGACGGCGAGATGAATATCGCCGTGATAGGTATCGCGATAGGTGTGCAATACGAACTCGCCCTGATCGGTGTGAATCGGACCTTCGCTGATTTTTTCGAGACTGCTTTCGTTGACGACGCGATAGTGAATCAAATCGGCGATAGTGCCGATTTTGATGCCGTGTTCCTGCGCGAATTTTTCGAGTTCGGGACGGCGTGCCATGGTGCCGTCGGGGTTCATGATTTCGCAGATCACGCCCGAGGAATCGAACCCTGCGAGGCGCGCGAGATCGCAGGCCGCTTCGGTGTGACCGGCGCGCACGAGCACGCCGCCGGGCTCGGCCATCAGCGGAAAAATATGGCCGGGCTGCACGATGTCTTCGGCTTTCGCATTGCGCGCTGCGGCGGCGCGCACGGTGAGTGCGCGGTCGGCGGCGGAAATGCCGGTGGTAACGCCGTGTGCCGCTTCGATCGACACGGTGAATTTTGTGCCGAAGCCGGAGGCGTTACGCTGCACCATGAGCGGCAATTTCAAACGCTCGCAGCGCTCGCGCGTCATCGGCATGCAAATCAGTCCGCACGCGTAACGCGCCATGAAAGCGATGTGTTCGGCAGTGACACACTCCGCGGCCATGACGATATCGCCTTCGTTTTCGCGATCCTCGTCGTCCATCAGGATCACCATTTTGCCGAGGCGAATATCCTGAATAATTTCTTCAATCGTGTTGAGTGCCATGAATAGACCTGATTAAGTTGAACCGAATCCATGCTCCGCGAGAAATGCGGCGGTAATGCCACCGTGTGCTGTCGGTTGCGCGGCTTTGTCGCCGAGCAGCAAACGTTCGAGATAGCGCGCGATGACATCGACTTCCAGATTGACGCGGGTGCCGGCGCGGTAATTTCCACAGATCGTTTCATGCGCGGTGTGCGGCACGATATTCAATTCGAATTCGGCGCCATTCACTGCATTCACGGTGAGACTGATGCCGTCGACACAGATCGAGCCTTTGTGCGCGATGTATTTCGCGAGTTCGTCCGGCGCGCGTACGGTAAAGCGAATCGAGCGCGCGTCTTCGCTGCGCCTGATAATTTCGCCGATGCCATCGACATGACCGCTGACGATATGACCGCCGAGCCGCGCCTGCGGCGTCAGCGCCTTTTCGAGATTCACGCTGTCGCCGATTTGCCATTGCGGAATCGTCGTGAACGCCATCGTTTCGCGCGACACATCGGCCCAGAAACCATCGCCGGGTAATTCGACCACGGTTAAACAAACACCGTTCGTGGCGATGCTGTCGCCAAGTGCCACGTCGGTTTTGAAAAAATCGGCGTTGCGCGCGATCCCGGCGCCAGCGATACGCAGACGCAAATCGCCATTGCGGGGTTGCAGCGCGACGACTGTGCCGACGGTCTGAACGATTCCAGTGAACATCAAAAAGGCCTGTCAGTATGTAACGGTCGCCTGAATCCGGTTGCGGGTCGATACGCAGACCTGAAACGGCGTCGAAGCGATCAATGTCGAAGCGGTCAATGCTGTTCGTGCGATCGATGAGGTCTGCAAGGTCGCCACCGTTTACCAGATCGGGCGACGGATGCAAAACGCGCACGCAGTGAAATTGCGCGCGGAGGCTTCCGCTCTCATAACCGGACTTTAACCGTCGGCCCCGGAATCGCACCGGGTCTGCTGTCCTTGTCGAAACGGTGATGAAAAGTTTCGGCAAGCGCCCGCGGGCTATGTGCTGTCGATCGACACGGCAACACAATTACCGCCGGTGGGGAGTTTCGCCCCGCCCTGAGAGTGCAGCGAGGAAGTCGCTGCGGGCGCAAAATTAGCACGGTTACCGCGAGATGGCCAGCCGGCGCAAGCGCCGCGTCGAATTCACGCGGGATCGTTTTGCAGCGGCACGGCGTCGATGCGCCAGTCGTTACCGACAGCCCGGATGTCGCGAATATCGAGTCGCTGCTGCTCGCGCATTTTTTCGAGCGGCAGATCGAACAGCGGCCGGCCGGCGCTGCCGAGCAGGGTCGGCGCCATATAGATCGTCAGCCAGTCGACCAGCCCGGCGCGCCAGAAAGCGCCGGCGAGCGTCGGTCCGGCTTCGATCAGAACCTCGTTGCACTGCTGTTCGGTGAGATAGCGCATCACCGCGTGCAGGTCGACGCGCCCGCCGCTTTCGGGTGCGTGAAAAATCTCGCCACCGCCATCGACCACCTGCTCCCAGCGTCGTTGTTCGTCGTTGAGCGTGGCGATGACGAGGCGACCGGGCTGCGCAAAAATGCGCGCGGGCGGATGCAGGCGCAAGCCGGAATCGAGCACCATGCGCAGCGGCTGCCGTTTGATGATTTCGTCGGCGTCGGCCAGTTGCAGTTCATTCGCACGCACGCTGAGCGCGGCGTTATCGCGCAGGACCGTTTCGACACCGCTGACGATCGCGCAGCTGCGCGCGCGCAGCCGCTGTACATCCGAGCGCGCCGCCGTACCGGTGAGCCACTGGCTTTCGCCGGATGCCATCGCGGTGCGTCCGTCCAGGCTCATCGCGAGCTTCACCCGCACCCACGGCCGCTGCCGCGTCATGCGCGAAATAAACCCGGGATTCAATTCGCGCGCTTCGCTTTCGAGAATGCCGGATTCGACAGCGAGGCCGGCATCGCGCAGAAATTCGAGGCCGCGTCCGCCCACGAGCGGATTGGGATCCCGCATCGCAACCACGACGCGCGCGATGCCCGCTGCGACCAGCGCCTCGCAGCACGGCGGCGTCCTGCCGTGATGACTGCAGGGTTCGAGCGTCACGTATGCGGTTGCACCGCGCGCGTTGCCGTGCATTTTTTCGGCATCGCGCAGCGCGTTGATTTCGGCGTGCGCCTGTCCGGCCCATTGATGCCAGCCGCGGCCGATGATCTGACCGTCGCGCACGAGCACGCAGCCGACCCGCGGATTCGGCGAGGTCGTATAAAGGCCACGCCGTGCGAGCTGAATCGCCTCGGTCATGTATGCACGGTCAAAGTCATCAGTCATCGCAAAATTCTTGTGGTGCTGAACCCCTTCCTCGGGGAAGAGGGAATTAACTTCCGGCGGGCGTCTCTTCCTGCGTCAGCCTGTCGATTTCCGCGCGGAATTCGGCGAGATCCTGGAAGCTGCGATAAACCGAAGCGAAGCGGACATAGGCGACGTGATCGAGCTTCTTCAGCGCATTCATCACCATCTCGCCGATCACGCGCGAATCGATTTCGCGCTCACCCGTCGATTGCAGCTGATGTTTGATCTGTGTGATGGTCGTGTCGATATCTTCGACGCTGACGGGACGCTTCTGCACCGCACGCGCAATACCACGGCGCAATTTATCCTCGTCGAAGGGTTCGCGCGAAGCGTTGGTTTTGATCACGCGCGGCATCAGCAATTCGGCGGATTCGAAGGTGGTGAAACGTTCGGCGCACGATAGGCATTCGCGCCGCCGCCGCACCTGACTGCCTTCGGCGACGAGGCGCGAATCGATCACTTTGGTGTCATCGAAATTGCAGAATGGACAGCGCATGGGATGGTACTCGGATCATGAAGCGTAGGGGCAGACCTGTGTGTCTGCCCTTGTCGGTGCGGCATTAGGGCAGACACATGGGTCTGCCCCTACAGGCCACATTGGCTTACTGATAAACCGGAAACTTCGCGCAGATCGCCAGCGCTTTTTCTTTCACGCGCGGAATCACCTGTTCGCTGGTGCCGTTGCCGAGGCTGTCGAGCACATCGCATACCAGCCCCGCGAGTTCGCGACACTCGGCCTCCCGGAAGCCGCGTGTCGTTACCGCCGGCGTGCCGATCCGCAGGCCCGAGGTGACGAACGGCGAACGCGGATCGTTCGGTACCGAATTCTTATTGACGGTGATATTCGCCTGACCGAGCGCTGCATCGGCGTCTTTACCCGTGTATTCCTTGCCGATCAGATCGATCAGCATCAGGTGGTTGTCGGTGCCGCCCGATACGATTTTGTAACCGCGTTCGATCAACACCGCTGCCATTGCACGCGCGTTGACGACAACCTGCTTCTGATAGGTTTTGAATTCGGGCGCGAGCGCTTCCTTGAACGCCACCGCTTTCGCTGCAACCACGTGCATGAGCGGGCCGCCCTGAATACCGGGGAATACCGCCGAATTCAGCTTCTTGTAGAAATCTTCCGACTGGCCCTTGCTGAGAATGATGCCGCCGCGCGGGCCGCGCAGGGTTTTGTGCGTGGTGCTGGTGACGACGTGTGCGTGCGGCAGCGGATTCGGATATTCGCCCGCGGCGACGAGACCGGCGACGTGCGCCATATCGACCCACAGATACGCACCGACCTTATCGGCGATCGCGCGCATGCGCGCCCAGTCCTTGTAGCGCGAATATGCCGAGAAGCCGCCGATGATCATTTTCGGTCTGGTTTCGAGCGCGATGCGCTCCATTTCGTCGTAATTGATCACACCGGTGTCGGCATCGAGGCCGTAGGGCACGATTTTGTAGTGACGGCCCGAGAAATTGATCGGGTTGCCGTGGGTGAGGTGGCCGCCCTGGGCGAGGTTCATGCCCATCACGGTATCGCCGGGATTGACCAGCGCGAGAAAGATCGCGGCGTTGGCCTGCGCGCCCGAATGCGGCTGCACGTTGGCATAGTCGGCGCCGAATAATTGTTTTACGCGGTCGATCGCGAGCTGCTCGGCGACATCGACGAATTCGCAGCCGCCGTAATAGCGCTTGCCCGGATAACCTTCGGCGTATTTGTTGGTGAGCACGGAACCTTGCGCCTCCAGCACGCGAGGGCTCGCGTAGTTTTCCGAAGCGATCAGCTCGATATGCTCTTCCTGGCGATGGACTTCGTTCTGAATGGCGTTGAACAGTTCGTCGTCGAAGCCGGCGATGGTCATTTCTTTGCTAAACATCGGAGTCTCCCGGAGAGGCTGAGGGCGGCCTGTTTTTAACGACAGGCTGGGGGCGAAAAGGGGCGCAATTGTACAGTATCTGCCCCGCCGAGGCATACCGCCGCCGGGTCTAAATCGATTGCGCGAATGGGTTGGTTTCGGTACCGTGCCCGCACTGTTTTCTTCGGTCATTTTTCTTTTTTCAGGGTAAGGTTCGGCATGGCCCAATACGTTTTCACCATGAATCGCCTGAGCAAGGTGGTTCCTCCCAAACGCCAGATTCTCAGCGATATTTCCCTTTCGTTTTTTCCCGGCGCCAAGATCGGCGTGCTCGGCCTCAACGGTTCGGGTAAATCGACGCTGCTGCGCATCATGGCGGGTGTCGATCAGGAGTTTAACGGCGAAGCGCGCCCGCAGCCCGGAATAAAAATCGGCTATCTCTCGCAGGAGCCGCCGCTCGATCCGAACAAGGATGTACGCGGCAATGTCGAGGAAGGCGTAGCGGAAGCCATTAACGCGCTCGCCGAACTCGATAAGATTTATGCGGCGTACGCCGAGCCCGATGCCGATTTCGATGCGCTCGCGAAAAAACAGGAGCAGCTCGAAAACATCATTGCGGCGATGGATGCGCACAATCTCGATCACAAGCTCGAAGTAGCCGCCGATGCTTTGCGCCTGCCGCCGTGGGATGCCGATGTCACCAAAATTTCCGGTGGCGAGCGCCGTCGCGTCGCGCTGTGCCGCTTGCTGTTATCGAGTCCCGATATGTTGCTGCTCGACGAACCGACCAACCACCTGGATGCAGAATCGGTCGCCTGGCTCGAACATTTTCTCTGCGAATTTCCCGGTACCGTCGTTGCGATCACCCACGATCGCTACTTCCTCGATAATGCAGCGGGCTGGATTCTCGAACTCGACCGCGGTCACGGCATTCCGTTCGAAGGCAATTATTCCGGCTGGCTCGAAGCGCGCGAGCAGCGTCTCGAACGCGAGCAGAAGCAGGAGCAGGCTCACGTCAAATCGATGAAATCCGAATTGGAGTGGGTGCGTCAAAATGCGAAAGGTCGTCAGGCCAAGAGCAAGGCGCGTCTCGCCCGTTTCGAGGAGATGCAATCGCAGGAATTCCAGACGCGCAATGAAACCAACGAGATTTATATTCCGCCCGGACCGCGCCTCGGCGACCTCGTTATAGAGGTCAACAATATTTCGAAGTCGTTCGGCGAACGCATGCTGTTCGAAAATTTGAGCTTCAGTATTCCGAAGGGAGCCATCGTCGGTATCGTCGGCGGTAACGGCGCGGGTAAATCGACGCTGTTCCGCATGATCGCCGGCGTGGAAAAACCCGATAGCGGTGAAATTCGCATCGGTGAAACCGTGAAATTCGCGTATGTCGAACAGACGCGCGAAAAACTCGACAACAATAAAACCGTGTGGGAAGCCGTGTCGGATGGACACGACATCATCCGCATCGGCAATTACGAAGTGCCTTCGCGCTCGTACATCGGCCGCTTCAATTTCAAGGGCGGCGATCAGCAAAAACGCGTCGGCGAATTGTCGGGCGGCGAGCGCGGGCGTCTGCAACTCGCGTGCACGCTGAAAGAGGGCGGCAATGTGCTGCTGCTCGACGAACCGTCCAACGATCTCGATGTGGAAACGCTGCGCGCGCTCGAAGAGGCGCTGCTCGCATTCCCGGGTTGCGCGCTGGTGATCTCGCACGATCGCTGGTTCCTCGATCGCATCGCGACGCATATTCTTGCGTACGAAGGCGATTCGGAAGTCGTATTTTTTGAAGGTAACTTCAATGAATATCACGCCGATTTCATCAAACGCAAAGGCGAGAACTCGACACCGCAGCGCATGAAATACAAACGCCTGAAATAAACGGAGCACAAGGCCATGAGTGATAGTGGAAAAGAGCGGCGCCAGTTCAGCCGCGTTCTGTTCGATGCATGGGCAGAGCTGCGGCAGGGCGAAAAATCATGGCAGACCACCGTGATCGATTTATCGCTGAATGGCTTGCTGGTGAGTGAGCCGATGGATTGGGAAATCGATGACACCAGGCCGCTCGTCGCCGCCATTCGCCTGGATGCGCACGCGACGATTCAGATGACCGTGTTGTGGCGTCATAGCCGCAATGGCCATATCGGTTTCGAGTGCGAACACATCGATCTCGACAGCATCAGTAATTTGCGCCGTCTCGTTGAGCTGAATCTCGGCGATCCGGTTCTGCTCGAGCGAGAGCTCGGCGCGCTGGGTCACGCGGAACTGAATCTGGAGGATATCGATTCGCTGGAAAAACAGATGACCCGTTCGGGCGTTATCGATCCCGAATGATTTAATTCATCATCGATTAAATTCACGAAATAAAAAGGCCGGCGATTTATGCCGGCCTTTTCATTTCCGATGTTTAGTAAACAGCGGAGCGCGTTTTACAAAGGATAGTGCGAGGGATAAGGCAGGCGCGCGACACCCGAGTCGACAGCGGCTTTTGCGACTGCGCCCGACACCGCGTTGAGCAGGCGTGTATCGAGCGGTTTCGGAATGATGTAGTCCTTGCCGAAACTCAGCTCGTCGAGACCATACGCTTTCAGTACATCGGCGGGCACCGGTGTTTTTGCCAGCTCGCGAATCGCGTGTACGGCGGCGACTTTCATCGCTTCGTTGATGCGGCGTGCGCGTACATCGAGCGCGCCGCGGAAAATAAACGGGAAGCCGAGTACGTTGTTGACCTGATTCGGGTAGTCCGAACGCCCCGTGGCGATAATCACATCGTCGCGCGTGGCGAGTGCGAGTTCGGGTTTGATTTCGGGATCGGGATTCGAGCACGCAAACACGATGGGCTTCGGCGCCATCGATGCGAGCATTTCCGCGCTCATCAGATTCGCGCCCGACAAACCGACGAAGACATCGGCACCGACTAACGCATCGGTCAGGGTGCGTGCATCGGTATCGTTGAGAAATTCTTCTTTGTATTCGTTGAGGCCTTCGCGCCCGGGGTAAATCACGCCGCGGCGATCGACCATGTACAGGTTTTCCTTGCGTGCGCCGAGGCTTACCAGCAAGCGCATGCAGGCGATGGCAGCCGCACCCGCGCCGAGGCAGACAATTTTCGCGCTCTCGATGGCTTTACCCTGAATCTCCAGCGCATTGAGCATGCCCGAGGCGGTGACGATTGCGGTGCCGTGCTGATCGTCGTGGAAAACCGGAATATCGCATTGCTCGATCAGCACGCGTTCGATTTCAAAACACTCGGGCGCCTTGATGTCTTCGAGATTGATGCCGCCGAAGGTATCGGCAATGCGGGTCACGGTATCAATGAATGCTTGCGGGCTTTCGGAATTGACTTCGATATCGACCGAATCGATGCCGGCAAAACGCTTGAACAGCAGCGCCTTGCCTTCCATCACGGGTTTGCTGGCGAGCGGTCCGAGGTCGCCGAGGCCGAGAATCGCGGTGCCATCGGAGATGACGGCAACGAGATTGCCCTTGCCGGTGTAGCGGTAGGCATTGACCGGATCTCTGGCGATTTCGCGCACAGGCTCGGCGACGCCGGGGCTGTAGGCCAGTGCCAGTTCATACGCGGTTTCCGCGGGTTTGCTGAGTTCGACGCTGATCTTTCCGGGCTGCGGAAATTCGTGATAATCCAGTGCCGCTTGTTTGAGATCGGTCGACATGATTCGCTACCGCCGTTACGTGTTGTCTCTGTACGAGATGTCTATGCGAAAGCGCGCAAGCATAATAAAAAACGTCGCGCGCCAACAAGATAAAGCTGTGAAACCAGGGTTTTGCCAATGGCAGAAATCTCCCCGGTGACTAAAAAAAACGCCCGGGCGATGCCGGGCGTCTTTGGATACGCAGTAATTAAGCGGTTTTGGTGCTGCGAGCGCCGAAGCGCTTGCGGAAACGGTCGACGCGGCCGCCGCTGTCGATCATTTTTTGCTTGCCGGTGTAGAACGGGTGGCATTGCGCGCAGACGTCGAGGTGAACGTCCTTGCCCAGCGTCGAGCGGGTTTTGAAGCTCGAACCGCAGCTGCAGGTCGCGGTGATTTCGACGTAATTCGGATGAATTTCAGGTTTCATGATTTCAAAGTCCTACACAAGTCGCGCCGCCACTCGATCAGGTGTCGAGCACCGCGCCAGAAAACAGGTCGCGCATCTTAACAGACTTTCCGGGCTTGGCAAGGCCGGAAATTCCCCTCCCATTTGGGGAGAGGGGAGATATGGCTCTGCTACACTGCGCAGCCCCCGACATCCTGACCCGATCCGTAAACGCTTTGGCCACGATTCTGCGTGTGGCGGTGCCGAGCCCGCTGCGTCAACTGTTCGATTACCTGCCCCCCGCCGTTGCCGAGTCGCCGACGCCGCAGCCGGGCGTGCGGGTGCGCGTGCCATTCGGCCGGCGCGATGTGATCGGCGTGGTCATGGCGGTGGTCGACGCTACCGACATCCCCGTCGAGCAATTGCGCGCCGCCATCGGGATCTGCGATGAGGCGCCGATTCTTTCGCCGGCCACCCTCGAACTGATCGCGTGGGCCGCCGATTACTACCAGCATCCGATCGGCGAATGCGTGACCAGTGCGTTGCCGGTGTTGCTGCGTAAAGGCGATCCGGCGATTGCGCGCGAAACGTATTGGCGCCTCACGGTCGCCGGTCTGGCGTTGCCCGAAGGCGCGCTCAAGCGAGCGCCGCAACAGGCGGCGGCACTGACCCTCTTTCAGCAGCAGGGCGCGCTGGCTTCGTCGCAATTCAGGGCGCGCGATATTTCTCCGGCAACCGTGCGCGCCATGGTGGCAAAAGGTCTGGTGGAACGTTTCGAAGCGGATGTGCAGCCCGTCGCAAAAACCGTCATTGCGGCGCAGGCATCGACATCCGCGGCGCCGATACTCAACGATGAGCAGCGTCTCGCCGTCGACGCGATGGCAGCGAATGCCGGCAGGTTTCGCTGTCATTTGCTGGAAGGTGTCACTGGCAGCGGCAAAACCGAAGTGTATTTGCGGTTGCTGGAACGAACGCTGGCGCGCGGCGAGCAGGCACTCGTGCTGGTGCCGGAGATCGGCCTGACACCGCAGACGCTTTCGCGCTTTCAGCAGCGGCTGAACACAAAAGTCGTCGCGCTGCATTCGGGGTTGAACGATACCGAACGCCTGCAGGCGTGGCGCGCTGCGCGCAGCGGTTCGGCGGGCGTATTGCTCGGCACGCGCTCGGCCGTATTCGCAGAGTTCGGGACACTCGGTTTGATCGTGATCGATGAAGAGCACGATATGTCTTACAAGCAGCAGGATGGGTTTCGCTATTCCGCGCGCGATATTGCGATCAAGCGCGCAGCCGACGCCGGCATTCCCATCGTGCTCGGCTCGGCCACGCCCAGTCTGGAAACCCTGCACAATGCCCTGAATGGCCGTTACGCGCATTTACAGCTGCAGGCGCGTGCAGGCGGCGCCGCCGAGCCGAAAATCGAATTGCTCGATATCCGTCACGCACCGATGCGCGACGGTTTGTCGCCGCGCGCAATCGAGGCGATCGGCGAAACCTTGCGGCGCGGCGAACAGGCGCTCGTGTTTTTAAATCGTCGCGGCTATGCGCCGACGCTGTTGTGCCATGACTGCGGCTGGATCGCACAATGCCGGCATTGCGACACGCGCCTGACCGTGCATGCAGGTTCGCGCCAGTTGCGCTGTCATCACTGCGGTTATCGGCAGCCGCTGCCGAGAAGCTGCCCTAGCTGCAAAAGTCCGCAGCTCGAATTTCGTGGTCCCGGTACCGAGCGCCTGGAAATGGCATTGCGCGATATTTTTCAAAACAGGGAGTTTCCCGACACGCCCATCATTCGCATCGATCGCGATACCACGCAGCGCAAACACGCGCTGCTCGAAAAGATCGACGCGATAAACCAGCAGCAGTCGTGCATTCTGGTCGGCACGCAAATGCTGGCGAAGGGGCATCACTTTCCCGATGTGACGCTGGTGGTGATGGTCGATATCGACGGTGGGTTATTCAGTGCGGATCTGCGTGGACCCGAACGCATGGGCCAAATGCTGACGCAAGTTGCAGGACGTGCGGGGCGTGCGGAAAAAAGCGGGCGCGTACTCGTGCAGACGCATTATCCCGCCCACGAACTGATCGCCGATCTGGTGCGCACGGGTTATCACGAATTCGCGCGGAAACTGTTGGTCGAGCGCCGCGTGACCGGAGCGCCGCCGTTTGCGTATTTCGCACTGCTGCGCGCCGATGCGCGGACGATGAGCGATGCCGAGGATGTTCTCGCGGCGATGCGCGAACACATCGCTGCATGCGATGTGCATAAAATCGGGCCGCTGCCGGCGCCGCTCAGCCGTCGCGCCGGCATGTTTCGCGCACAATTATTAGTGAGTGCATCGCAGCGCGCGCAGCTGCATCACGCCGTGCAGGCCATCGTGAATTTTGCCGAACAATTACCCGCGGCACGGCGGGTGAAATGGTCGGTCGATATCGACCCGCTCGATTTTTCCTGACTACCTATCTGAAGAACAAATCCTGCGCGATACCGCGCCGACGCATCCGTAATTTCCGAAGGAAACGGGCTTTCGCTCGATAAACATGATGTAAATCGCGCTGGATTGGCTATATTCCGCACAGATTTTTTGATTTAAAACTTGCGTCTCACAAAAAAAGCATCTGAAATGCTAATGGCTTGAATGTTAATGGCTTGGCTTCGAGGCTTGATACTTGGCTTCATGTGCCTGGCGCCATGTTTGGATGAATGCGGTAGATGAAACAGTTCGTTTTACATTGCGGTGCGCGGGGTTTTCGGTTTTGTGCGCCGCTTCTGATCGCTTTGCTGTCGCTGTCGAATGCCCACGCCGAGGCGGATTTCCATCCCGATGTCGCCGCCGGCCTCGTCAAGGTGCAGGGGCGCGAAATCTGGGAGCAGAATGCCGAGGATCGTTTGCCCCAGGCCAGTCTCACCAAAATCATGACCGCGGTGCTGATTCTCGAAAGATATCAGCCCGATGCCGTCGTTAAAATCAGCAAAACCGCCGCCGCAGCGTTGCCGACCAAAATCGGTCTGCGTGCGGGCGATCGCATGCGTCTGGCCGATCTGCTGGCGGCGACCCTGGTCCATTCCGCCAACGATGCCTGCCGGGCGCTGGCCGAATGGCATTCGGGCACCGAGGACGATTTCGTCGAAAAAATGAATGCGCGTGCCGTGCAGATGGGTTTGCGCGATACGCATTTTGCCAACGCCTGCGGTTTCGACGCGCCCAATCACTACAGCACCGCGCGGGATGTTGCCGTTCTCGCCGAGATCGCCATGCAGAACCGCACGTTCCGGCAACTGGTCAATCGCGAGAAAATGACGATCCGCACGGTGGACGGCAAGCGTAAATTCATGTTCAACACCACCAACAAGCTGCTCGGCAAGTACGAGGGCGCGACGGGGGTGAAAACGGGGTTCACCTTCAAGGCAGGTCCATGCCTGGTGGCGATGTCCCGACGCAACGATGTGAAAGTGATGATCGTGATGCTCAATGCGCGCAATCGCTGGCCCAATGCGCGACAGATGTTCGATCTGGCATTCCAGCAGACGCGCAAGCCCAAGGCGGAAAGTATCGCGTCGGCGTCGCTGCCGTCTTCGACATCCCTGTAAGCCCATAGCGACTTCGCCACAGGTTGATGCTCCCGAAAAGCCCGTCCTCGCGACGGGCTTTTGCTTTTTAGTTCAGGCAGAACACGCCATAATGGCGCCCTCTCGCGGCAGCCTGGCGCTGTCTTCCTTCGTTTTATTTGTAGCTACCCGTAATGACTTCTTCTTCAAAAGAGCATATTGCTGAACTGATCAGCGGGGCACTGGCCCATTTGCAGTCGACCGGTGCCGTGCCGGCGTTGACGGTTCCCGCGGTTCAGATAGAAAACACCCGGGACAAGACGCACGGCGATCTGGCCAGCAATATCGCGCTCGCGCTCGCCAAACCTGCACAGCGTTCGCCGCGCCAGCTGGCCGAGGCCATCGTCGGCGCGCTGCCCGCATCGTCGCGGGTGAGCCGGGTCGAAATCGCAGGCCCCGGCTTCATCAATTTCTTCCTGTCGGGCGCGGCGCAGACGGCGGTGGTGGCCGACATCCTGGCGAAGGGCAGGGTGTTCGGTCGCAATGAGGCCGGCGCCCGGCGCAAGGTTCAGGTCGAATTCGTCTCCGCGAATCCAACCGGTCCCCTGCATGTCGGGCACGGTCGCGGCGCGGCGGTGGGTGATTGCTTGTGCCGCCTGCTCGAAGCGACCGGCTGGGACGTGACGCGCGAGTTCTACTACAACGACGCCGGCGCGCAGATCAACAATCTCGCGCTTTCCGTGCAGGCGCGTTGCAAAGGTATCGGACCGACCGATCTGGAATGGCCGGCGGATGGTTATCGCGGCGAATACATCCGCGATGTCGCCAGCGATTACATGGCGCGCGAAACCGTCAGGGCCGACGATCAGAACGTCACGGGCGAGGGTGATCCGGAAAATCTCGACGCGATTCGCCGTTTCGCGGTGGCGTATCTGCGTCGCGAACAGGATCTGGATTTGCGCGCGTTCGGCGTGCATTTCGATGTGTACTCTCTCGAATCGTCGCTCTACAGCGAAGGCAAAGTCGAAGCGATCGTGCAGCGACTCGTCGACAGCGGGTACACGTACGCAGACGGCGGCGCATTGTGGTTAAAGACGACCGCATTCGGCGACGATAAGGATCGCGTGATGCGCAAGCAGGATGGCACTTACACGTATTTTCTTCCCGATGTCGCCTATCACCTGGCGAAATGGGAGCGCGGCTTCGAGCGTGTCATCAACGAACAGGGCGCCGATCATCACAGCACCATCACGCGTGTTCGCGCTGGTCTGCAAGCCATAAACGCAGGTATTCCGCAGGGCTGGCCTGATTACGTGCTGCATCAAATGGTCACTGTGATGCGCAGCGGCGAGGAGGTGAAAATCTCCAAGCGCGCCGGCAGCTATGTGACACTGCGCGATCTGATCGACGAAGTCGGTTGCGATGCCACCCGTTATTTCCTCGCCGCGCGCCGCGCCGATTCGCAATTAACTTTCGATATCGATCTCGCGCGCGCGCAGACCAACGACAATCCTGTGTATTACATTCAATACGCGCATGCCCGAGTATGCAGTGTGTTGAAGCAGGCGCAGGAAAAAAATCTGGCGTGGAATGAAACGAACGGTCGCGCCAGCCTCGACAGGCTCGATAGCGAACAGGAAATTGCGCTACTGAATTTATTGTCGCGCTACGCCGAAACCGTGGCGAACGCGGCAAAGAATCTCGAGCCACATTTGATCGCGCAATATCTGCGGGATCTGGCAGCGGCGCTGCATGGCTGGTATCACGCGCAGCAGTTTATCGTCGACGATGCCGCGATGCGCGATGCGCGTTTGACGCTGGCGGCGGCGACGCGACAAGTGCTGAGCAATGGTCTCGATTTGCTCGGTGTTTCCGCGCCAGCGGAAATGTAGATCACGCTCACGAAAAAATGCGATCGACAAGAGAACGTTCATGCCGAGTCCCCAATACAATCCGCGCCGACAGAATCGCGAAGCGCCGAAAAAGCCAAACAAACGCAGCGGCGCATCGCCGGCGCGGCGCGATTTCGCAGCGGTGCAAATTCCGTGGTGGCTGTGGATCATTATCGGCACCGCCCTCGGCGTGTTCATCAGCTTTCTGATAAAACTTGCGCAGGTGCCGGCGACTTCCGAGCGCGCGGATACACAAAAGGTTGTGGAAAAAATCAAATCCGCGGCAAAACCTGCCGTTGAAAAGAGCCGCGAAGAACCTGCGGTGCCTGCAGGTAACACCGATACAAAAACTGCGGACGATAAAGACACGAAGGCCCTCGAAAGCGATGGGGCTAAACCCGACGAAACCAAAACCGTCACCAAATTCGATTTCTATACGCTGTTGCCGGAACGCGAAGTGATCGTGCCGAACGATCGCGACGCGATGAAAGCCCCCGATAAAGCGAAAGCCACGAACGATCAGCCACAAAATGCGCAAGTGGCAGACAAAGAGCAATTATTTCTGCAGGTGGGCTCCTTCCGCTCCGCACAGGAAGCCGAGCGTCGTCGCGGTCAAGTCAAAACGTTAGGTCTCGATGCGAAAGTCGAGGCGGTCATTGCGAACGGAGATACCTGGTATCGCGTGCAGGCCGGTGCGTTCACGTCGCGCGAGCAGCTCAGCAAGGCGCGCGATCAATTGAAGGCGGCGGGTATCGAATCGCTGCTGTTGCGGCAGAAACAGGGTTAAGCATTCGACGTAGGGGCGGACCTGTGTGTCCGCCCCTACGGCCAACGGCGGATCGGTTGAAATCGCCGTTTCAGCCCCCATCTCGATCTTTCCACGCGGCCAGATAAATAGCCAAACAGATGCGCCGCTGTACCTGGAGGCCATCGTCTTGGAACAGTATCACGGCACCACCATTCTCTCTGTCCGTCGCAAAGATAAAGTCGTCATCGGCGGCGACGGTCAGGTTTCCATGGGCAACACCATCATGAAGGGCAACGCGCGTAAGGTGCGGCGCCTGCATCATGGCAAGGTGCTCGCGGGCTTTGCCGGCGGCACCGCCGATGCATTCACGCTGTTCGAATTATTTGAAGCACAACTGGAGAAGCATCAGGGGCATCTGACGCGCGCTGCTGTCGAGCTGGCCAAAGCGTGGCGCACCGAGCGCGCATTGCGTCGGCTGGAAGCGCTGCTGGCGGTCGCCGATAAATCGACATCGCTCATCATTACCGGCAATGGCGATGTGATCGAACCCGAAGACAATTTAATCGCGATCGGTTCGGGCGGCCCGTACGCACAATCGGCAGCGCGTGCATTGCTCGACAATACCGAATTAAGCGCGCGTGAAATCGTCGAGAAAAGCCTCGGCATTGCCGCCGATATCTGTATTTACACCAATCACAATCGCACGATTGAAGAATTGGAATGCGCCGGAAAATGATGTTGGAGTGCGTTTAAGATGAATCCAGTACCGAAGAATTTAACGCCGCGTGAAATCGTCGCCGAGCTCGACAAGCACATCGTCGGACAGACAAATGCGAAACGTGCTGTCGCTTCCGCGTTGCGCAATCGCTGGCGCCGCATGCAGCTCAGCGAACGTCTGCGCGATGAAATCACGCCGAAAAATATTCTGATGATCGGCCCGACCGGTGTCGGCAAGACGGAAATTGCGCGCCGCCTCGCAAGGCTGGCCGATGCGCCATTCATTAAAGTCGAAGCGACCAAATTTACCGAAGTCGGTTATGTCGGCCGCGACGTCGAAACCATCGTGCGCGATCTCGTCGATGCATCGATCAAAATGCAGCGCGAACGCGAAGTCGAAAAAGTGCGCGAAAAAGCCGTCGATGCCGCCGAAGAGCGGGTGCTCGATGCATTGTTGCCGCCGCCGCGCACGGGTTTTGGTTTCAGCGGTGAAGCGGCGACGACGGAAGAAAGTTCGACACGTCAGTTGTTCCGCAAAAAACTGCGTGAAGGCGAGCTCGACGATAAGGAGATCGAAATCGAAATTGCGGCGGCTCCGGTCGGCGTGGAAATCATGGCGCCGCCCGGCATGGAGGAAATGACCAGCCAATTGCAGGGCATGTTTGCCAATCTCGGCGCAGGTCGCAAAAACAAACGCAAGTTGCCGGTGAAGGTCGCGCTCAAAAAACTGCAGGATGAAGAAGCCGCAAAACTCGTCAATGAAGACGAGCTCAAGGCGCGTGCGATTGCTGCAGCCGAACAGAACGGCATCGTGTTTATCGATGAACTCGACAAAGTCTGCCGGCGCGGCGAAATATCCGGTGCCGATGTTTCGCGCGAAGGTGTGCAACGCGATCTGCTGCCGCTGATCGAAGGCTGCACCGTAAGCACCAAACACGGCATCATCAAAACCGATTACATGCTGTTCATTGCGTCGGGCGCGTTTCACTTGTCGAAGCCCTCGGATTTGATTCCCGAATTGCAGGGTCGTCTGCCGCTTCGTGTCGAACTCGATGCGCTGAAGACCGAAGATTTCGAACGCATTCTGACCGAGCCCGATGTCTCGCTCACCGAGCAGTATCGGGAGTTGCTCGCGACAGAAGGTTTGCAGGTGCAGTTCACGCAGGACGGTATTCGCCGGCTCGCCGAAATTGCATGGGAGGTCAACGAGCGCACGGAAAATATCGGCGCACGTCGTCTGCATACGGTGCTCGAACGTCTGCTCGAAGATGCATCATTCACCGCGTCGGAAGTCGAACAGAAAACTCTGGTTATCGATGCCGCGTATGTTGATAAACAACTCGGCGAGCTGGCGCGCGACGAGGATCTGAGCCGGTTTATTCTTTAATGAACGTGCCCGTGCCGTACCGCGAATTCAAAACTGTGGTGCCGCAGGAGTGGATCGATGGCAACGGCCACATGAGTGCGCGCTTTTATAGCCTGCTCGTGTTCGATGCCCACTGGAAGTTCAGCGAGGCGATCGGGCTCGGTGTTGCCTATATTCGCGAACATAACCTCGGTAAAAATATCGTCGAAGGGCATATGGTTTACGAGCGTGAATTACTGCTCGGCGATCATGTCGAGGTCAGTTCTCGTCTGTTGGCCGTGAGCGACAAGGGCGTGCATATCACGCATGAAATTTTTAATACCGATCGCAATTATCGCGCGGCGATATGGGAGGAGGTCGATCTCAATGTCGATCTCGACACGCGTCGCTCGACACCATTCGCACCGGCTATGCGCACGAAGCTCGAAGCCATTGCAGAACGATTTGCGCAGCTGCCACCGCTCGATAAAATCGGCCGCAGCGTAATGCTGAAGAGAACCTCATCGTGAAAGACACCGAGAGCACAATCGCTCCGGCACTGACTGGCCTCGAATTGCACCGTCAGTCGCGCAAGCTCGATCTGAACTACGCGAGTGGCGAACAATACAGCCTGGGCTGCGAATATCTGCGCGTTTACTCCCCGTCGGCTGAAGTGCGCGGACATGGCCCTGGCCAGGAAACATTACAGGTCGGCAAAATCAATGTTGCGATCACCGATATCAAACCGGTTGGCAATTATGCAGTGCAACTGGTTTTCAGCGATGGTCACGACACCGGCTTGTATTCCTGGGAATATCTTTACGAGCTTTGCAAAAACCAAAAATGTAATTGGGAAAATTATTTGAAGCGCCTGCACGATGCAGGCGCAAGTCGTGATCCGGAAGTGCAGGTCGTTCGAATCGGTAATTAATCTCATAGTCATAAAAATTTCGTGGACGTATCGGGTGCTGCCCCGTAATGTCAGATCGCCATTTTCGGTCCGGAGATTTGTCATGAAGTGGAATGCGTGGTTTCTTGTTTTGGTGGCAGCGTGTGGTGCGTCCAGTCTGGCATCCGCCGGTAGCGACAGCGGTGTTTACATCGGCGGTTCGGTGGGAACGGCGGAAGTCGATTATTCCGATGAAGACCCGGACTTCGGCAATTTCGATATCGATTTTAACGACGACGATAACGCCTACAAGGTTTTTGCAGGCTACAACTTCGGTCTGGTGCCGTTTCTCAATCTTTCCGTCGAGGCGTCCTATATCGATTTCGGCAAATACGAAGATGAGATTGCGAATGTCAAAGGCAAGGTTGAGCTGGATGCTGTCACCCTGACCGGGCTGGTCGGTTTCAATCTCGGACCGGTCGGTGTGTTTGGCAAGGCGGGGGTGGCCAACTGGGATGGCGATTTCAAATCCACCGTTGGCGACGCCTCCGAATCGGGAACCGATCCAGTGTATGGCATTGGCGCCAAAGTACAGCTCGGCTCCTTTGCGGTTCGTGCAGAGTACGAGATGTTCGATCTGGATGATTTCGAGGTCGATTATTATTCGATAGGCGCTTCGTACACGTTTTAACGGCAAGTTATCAGTAAGTACAAACCGCCGAGTGAGTAACCATCTCGCTCGGCTTTCTCAGTCGACGACTCCTGTAGTTATTCTTTAGGCTGCTGCCACAGCACTTCCTGCCCGCCATCGCGACGTGCCAGCACGCGTGCCAGCACAAATAAAAAATCCGATAAACGATTCAAATAATGCTGGCCGCTGATATTGATTTCGCTGTCGCGTTTTAGCGTCACGATATCTCGCTCGGCGCGGCGACAGACACTGCGTGCCAGATGACAGATCGATGCAGCGCGCGAACCTCCCGGCAGAATGAAATTTTTCAACATCGGCAGTGGTTCGTTCAGTTCATCGAGAAGCGCTTCGATTTTTTCGATATGTTCGGGTTTGATCATGACATAACCCGGAATGGACAGCTCGCCGCCGAGATTGAATAAATTGTGCTGAATCTCCGACAGCGGCTCATTCAGCGCATCGTCTTTCGGCAATTCGGCGATCAGCATGCCGATAAGGCTGTTGAGCTCATCGACGCTGCCGATGGCCTGCATGCGCGGATGATCCTTCCCGATGCGGGAGCCATCGCCGAGTCCCGTGGTGCCGTCGTCGCCTGTGCGTGTGTAAATTTTCGATAAACGGTGGCCCATTGCCAGCTCCTGCCTCGATTCATATGTTGGTGGGTGTCGCGCCATTCGTCGCGAAAAACGAACATCGGAACGATGTTGCTGATCGCCAGTGAATGGCCTGTGCGGTACTATACGCGACCGCTTTTAGCAAACAAATCTCCCGCCGTGACTGAGTCGAATCGTCAGCAATCCTCCGCGCTTTCAGAGCTTATTCTGGGCGGTGCTCGCTCCGGCAAAAGCCGTTATGCGGAGCAGCGGGCGATTGCGACGGAGCTTGAATGTATTTATATCGCCACCGCGCAAGCCGGCGATGATGAGATGGCAGAGCGTATTCGTCTGCATCGCGAACAGCGCAGCGGTTTTGCAAAAACAATCGAAGAGCCGCTGCAACTGGCGCGAATCATCGATGAGCAGATGTCTCCTTCGCGCTGTCTTCTGATCGACTGTTTGACGTTGTGGCTGACGAATTTATTGCTGCTCGATAATGAAGTTAAATTCGCAGGCGAAAAATCCGCGCTGTTCGATGTGCTGCAAAAAAGCTGCGGTCCTATCATTTTTGTCAGCAATGAAGTGGGGCAGGGAGTTGTTCCCGTCGATCCGCTGAGTCGCCGCTTCGTCGATGAGAGCGGGCGGCTGCATCAGCAGATCGCCGATGCATGCGGGCGCGTGGTCTTTGTCGTTGCAGGTTTGCCGCAGATTTTGAAGGGCAGTTAAATGTACGCAGGGCTGAAAGTATGAGTTATTGGTACGAGAAAACCGTGCAACCTCCCAGTGACTCGCACCGTCAGCGTGCGCACGTGCGACAGCAGCAATTGACCAAGCCGCCGGGATCGCTCGGTGTTTTGGAGGATTGCGCCATTACGCTGGCCGCATTGCAGCAGCGCGACGAACCCGTGGTCGATAAGATTTTGATCACGATTTTTGCCGCCGATCATGGCGTTGCCGAAGAGGGTGTGTCGGCATTTCCGCAAGTCGTTACTGGCGAGATGGTTAAAAATTTTTCTGCGGGTGGCGCCGCTATCACCGTACTCGCACGCGAACTCAAGGCAAATTTTCAGGTTGTCAATGTCGGCACGATAAATCCATTGCCGCCATTGCCCAGCGTCATCGACCGCCGCATAGCGAATGGCACGGAAAATTTTTGTAAAACGCCGGCGATGAGTTTCGAACAATGCCAGAGCGCTCTGCAAATCGGCGCCGATACGATCGACGACATCGAATCTGCGGATTTATTCATCGGCGGCGAAATGGGTATCGCCAATACCACAACCGCTGCTGCACTTGCTTGTGCATTACTGAATATTGAACCTCACGATATGGTGGGGCGTGGTACGGGTGTCGATGAAAAAGGCGTCGCGCTAAAGGCTCTGGTTATTTCTGCAGCATTGCAAAAGCACGCGACGGGTTTGCAATCACCATTCGATATTCTGCAAAGACTCGGTGGCTTCGAAATTGCCGCACTTTCCGGCGCGTATATTCGCAGCGCGCAGAAAGGTATCCCCGTCCTGGTCGATGGATTCATTTGTACCGTTGCTGCGCTTGTTGCAGTGAGAATGAACGAATCGATTCGCCCGTGGCTGTTGTTCTCGCACTGTTCGGCCGAGCGTGGCCATCGTTTGCTGATCGAGCATCTCGATGTGCGACCGTTATTAAATCTCGATATGCGTCTTGGCGAGGGTTCTGGTGCGGCGGTCGCCGCGCCGCTGCTGCGTTTTGCGTGCGCTCTGCATAATGGCATGGCGAGTTTCGCGAGCGCCGGTGTCAGCCGGGCTTGATCCATTTCGAAAATTAGCTGATTCGGCAATCCATGACAAAGACCACTACGATCGATTTGCTCAGGCACGGCGCCTGCGAGGGCGGAGAAATTTTTCGCGGAAGTACGGATGTCCCGCTCACCGAGAGGGGATGGCAGCAAATGCGCTCGGCCCTGACTGAACATGAAGGCTGGGAATGTGTGATCGCCTCATCGTTACAGCGCTGTAAAAATTTCGCCACGCAGTTCGCTCAGATAAATAATCTGCCGTTACACGTCGATTCGCGTTTTCGCGAAATTCATTTCGGTGAGTGGGAAGGCCAAAAAATTGCTGATATAGAGCGCGATCACGGCACATCGCTATGGAAATTCTGGAACGATCCCGAATGCTTCACGCCGCCGAGTGGCGAATCGATGCAGGCTTTTCGCGAGCGGATCATTACCGCTGCGGACGAAACACTGCAGCGGCATCGTGGCCAGCATATTCTGTTGATCAGTCATGGGGCGGTCATTCGCATGCTGCTCTGCGAGTGGTTGCAGATGCCTATGACGGCATTCTCGAAAATTTCGGTGCCCTATGCCGGATTGTCGCGCGTCCGCCTGTACCAGCGCGGCGAAGAAAAACCGTGGCCACAGTTTGTATTTCATCGCGGTGAGTGATTTTTTGCTGTCATCGTGCCTGGATCACAGCAGCATTTCGCGCAGATTCTGATCGGGAATATGTTCTTCGATACAATTTGCCAGGCGTTCGATATCCGCCTCGCGCTTCGCATGATAATCAAATGCAGTTACTTCATTTAATCCCGCCCATTTCAGTAGCGCATCTCTCGCTGTAGTTTCATCGAAAAGACCGTGTAAATACGTGCCGATGATCTGATCGTCTGCACTCATCGCGCCGTCGTATTTATTGCCTCCGAATTTATCTATCAGGATACACAGCGGCTTTTCAAGGGCTGCTCCCGACGAAATACCGCAGTGAATTTCGTAACCGGAAACCTGAGCGCTGTTGAATGCCAATCGGCCTTCGACACGGTGCAATTGTTTTTCGGATGCGAGCGTGGTTTCGATATCAAGATAACCCAATCCTTCGCTCGATCCCGGCGCACCTTCGATGCCGCGCGGATCGTCGATAGTTTTCCCCAGCATCTGAAAGCCACCGCAAATACCGATGACCTTGCCGCCATAGCGCAGATGTTTTCCAATCTGTTTATCCCAGCCGAATTCGCGCAGCTTCTGCAAGTCGTCGCGCACATTTTTCGAACCGGGAAGGATGATTAAATCGCACGGCGGTATCGGCTGATTCGGTGCAGCCATTTGTAGATCGACATGCGGGTGCAAACGCAGTGCATCGAAATCAGTGTGATTGCTGATGCGCGGGTAAACCGGCACGCATATTTTCAGATGAGATTTTTCCGGCGAGAGAATTTGGCTTTGGGCAATGGCATCTTCGGCCTCCAGATGCCAATCGGTTAAATAGGGCAACACGCCGAAAACTTTTTTCCGGGTGAATTTTTCCAGCCAGTCGAGACCCGGCTGCAATAAGCCGATATCGCCGCGAAAACGATTGATCACGAAACCGTTCACGCGCTGTCGTTCGCTGGGCGCTAACAGTTGCAATGTGCCAACGAGGTGGGCGAACACGCCGCCGCGATCGATATCGGCAATCAACACCACGGGGCAATCGACGGCTTCGGCAAAACCCATGTTGGCGATATCGCGATCGCGCAGGTTGATTTCCGCGGGACTGCCGGCGCCTTCAACGATGATCGCATCGTATTGCGTGCACAAACGCCGATACGATTCGAGCACCGCGCTCATCGCAACGGTTTTGTAGTCATGATAATTGCGCGCATCCATCGCGCCGATCGCCTTGCCGTGAATGATGACCTGCGCGCCGGTATCGCTATCAGGCTTTAACAACACGGGATTCATATCGGTGTGCGGTTCGAGAAAACACGCTTGCGCCTGCACCGCCTGCGCGCGCCCGATTTCGCCGCCATCCACGGTCACCGCACTATTGAGCGCCATGTTTTGCGGTTTGAACGGAGCTACTTTCACGCCGCGTCGCGCGAGCACACGGCAGATTCCGGTCACGAGTGTACTTTTTCCCGCATCCGATGTCGTGCTCTGGATCATCAGTGTTTTGGTCATGTCGCTCTTTTGTCAGGCGCTTGCATGAAATCAGAGCGCGAGCAATTCGACCTCGAAAATCAGCGTTGCATTCGGTGGGATACTCGGTGGTGCGCCGCGCGAGCCATAGCCCAGATACGACGGCACGATCAGTTTGCGAATGCCGCCGACGCGCATGCCCTGCACACCTTCATCCCATCCCTGAATAACCTGGCCCGAACCGAGGCGGAATGTGAAAGGTTGATCGCCGTCGCGACTCGAATCGAATTTACGCCCCGTGCTGCCATCGCGGCTTTTCAGCCAGCCGGTGTAATGCACGGTGGCAAGAAAGCCTGAACGTGCGATATCGCCTTCACCCGCTCTGATATCTTCGTACTGCAAACCGGATGGCGTTTTGACGCGCGCGGATTTGATTGCGTCGACGGTCTGATTGCTGGAAGGGGCATTTTCGGCAAGCGCGGATGCGGTCGACATCGTGAGGCCTGACATCAGCGCGACTCGCAAAATTTTCTGTGTGATTTTTAACACGTTTCATCACCCGCATTAATGAATGGAGGCTTATCGTAGCGTTCGCGGCAATTTTCGAAAACCCGTTCATGCGCAATATCCCGTAGGGGCGGACATATAGGTCCGCCCCTGTTTTGCTTGCATGCTACATCCGGTAATTGATCGCGGTGAACCAGCCAAAACCTTCGGTATTGAAGTTATTGTTCAGCTCGTAACGCTTGTCGAAGATATTGCTCAGTTTCAGCTGTACATCCACATTTTTTGAGATGTTGTAGCGGCCGCGCAAATCGACGAGGCCATAGCCGCCGAGGTGAGCTGAGTTTGAGGCATCCACATAACGTTCATCCTGGGCGCGCAGGCTGGCACCGATCGACCATTTTTCGAATGCTCTGTCGGCATCGATCCTGGCGCTGCGGCGCGAACGATAGATAAGCAAGTTATCGGTTTGCTCGTCGCGCGGATCGATATAGGTTAAAGAGGCATTGATCAGCCAGCTATCAATCTTTGCGCTCGTTATTATTTCCGCACCGCGAACTCGCGCCTGCGCCACATTATGCGGCAACAGGCGGTTAGCGCCGACGCGAACGTTCTGAATGAGATCCTTCACATCGTTTTGAAAAATATTGGCAGACCAGCTGAAGTTGCTGTAATTGCCGCGCACTTCGATTTCATAATTTTTCGAGCGTTCGGGTTTTAACAGCGGGTTTCCGAAGCCCGGATAATAGAGATCGTTGAATGTCGGCGCGTGAAACGCGGTACCGTACGAAAAAATCAATTTATGATTTTCAGGAAGATTTATACCGAATGCCGCATTCTCCGTTGTATGTGAGCCGAAGCTATCGCTGTCGTCGTGGCGTACACCGAGTTGCGCGTTCAGAATGCCGAATTCGCCCTTGTATTGAACGAAGCCGCCCTTGTTGTCGCGATCGTCAATTTCCGAGCCGGCAGTATTGGCATAGCCGGTGTTGCCCCTGATCTTTTCCTTATCGTAATCACCGCCAACCGTAATTATGTGAGAGCCGAACAGCGTAAAGTCGTTTTGCAGCGACGAGCTGTTTCGGGTCGTTCTGGCATCGAAGGGAAAGCTGCCGTAATCATCGTAGTCGTCGACATTGCGACCTGCCGAAAATGTCAATTTCCAGAACGGCAGAATCTGTGTTTTCAGCAAGCCGCTGGTGCTTTGTATCCGGTTTTTACTGTACGGATGAATCGACATCGAATCATCGTAGTCGCTGCGTGCAGCGGAGAGGAAATGGTTGAGGTCGAGGCTCGTGGTGTCGGAAAAATCGTAGCCAATGCCGGCGCTCGCCGATGTGTTGCGATAGCCGTCGTCATCGTCATTGATAGACTGGTTATCGGCTCTGTTGCTGAAGCCGTCGGTTCGATAATGGGAAACATTGGCCGATAGTCTCCACTGATCGTGGTGAGCCTGCCCGCCGATGTTCGTTTGAAAACTATTGAATTTTCCGAAGCCCGCGCTGACGTAAGCGGAATTTTTTTGTTCCTGCGACTTGCGCGTAAAAACGTGAATGACACCGCCGATGGCGTCGGAACCGTAGAGACTGGATTTCGGGCCGCGCACGACTTCGATGCGCTCGATCTGCGATGGATCGAGAAATTGAAAGTTCGTGGTTCCCAGCGTTGCGCTGGAGATTCGCTGGCCATCGAGCAGGAATAATGTGTGCGAGCTGTTCGCGCCGCGCAGAAAGAGACTTGCATAGGAGCCGGGCGCGCCCGAGGTCGATATATCAATACCGGGAACATGCGCGATCAATTCGCGAAAATCGTTTGCCTGCAGGGTTTCGATATCGTGTCGATCGAGTACGGTCACGGAGGCCAGTGAATCGTCGACTTTTTCTTCGAGGCGACTTGCGGTTACCACCAGTGCCCGCAGCTTGGTGTCGGCATTCAGGTTATTTACCGGGAAATCCGCATCCTGTATCGCGGCGTGAGTGGAAACAGAAACAAGCGGAGAAAGTACGGCAATAGCCGTGCATAAGAGATTTTTCGTCATTGCAGATATCCTCAATTCGTAAGAACGAACGAGGGAGAGCAGCTAGTGGAAACAACGGGGCAAAACAAGAAGCGTTGCAGCCACCGATGATGCCCTCCGCATCATCGTAGTCGGGTTATCACGTAACGTGAAAACCGTTTACTGCATCTGGCTGGTATCGGGCTTTCAGTGCATGAATGCACACTGATTTACCGTTGCGGGGGCAGCGTTGGCTTTGCGGAGGATATTTTCTGCGATTCGAGCGATCAATTTGCCGGCGATGAATTCACTGGCGATGAATTGTCACGCAAAGCGCAGAAACGGCGCACCAACTTCCCATTTATCTCATCCAACCGCGAGCGGTGATGAGTACCAGGGGCAGCGGGCCGAACTCTACGGAGACGAACAGAGGCTGTCAAGGATGCAGGGCGCGAACGGCTTGCAGCAATCGCTCGTGTGTGTGGCACGGCAGATTGTGCCTGTGCGCTCGCGCAACGATGAAACCATTGATGAAATCGATTTCGCTGACACGGCCGGCTTCGATGTCCTGCAACATGGAGGATTTATTGTGCGCAGTTGCGCGCATCACCCGATCAATCTCGTTGCGCATTTGCGAAGCAGCGATGGCGATGTGTTCCGCGCGCGCGACCTGCGCCATTTCCTCACACAAAGTTTCGATTAATGCAACGATATTTTTCAGCTGTGATAACTCGCCGTTGCGACAGCGGTGTAATGCGGTGAGCGGGTTGATCACGCTGTTGACCGCAAGCTTCAGCCATAATCGATATTCGATATCGTCTACGGCAATGATCGGCCTTTCGCATTGGAGCGATTGCACAGCATGCTGCGCAATCGTTTGTTGCGCGGGATCGATGCTGCCAATCACCGTTTCACCAAAACCCGCATGCGTGACTTGAAAACGTTGTGTCTGAAATGCACCCTCTGTACTCAGCGCATGCAAGACGGTGACATCAGCCAGCTCTTCGTGAAATACATCGCGCTGCAATGATTCGCGCACACCCATGCCGTTTTGCAGCAGCACGATAACGGCATCCGTTGCAAGCAGGGGTTTGATATCGGCGATGGCGGCGAGTGTTTGCTGCGCCTTGGTGCAAACGAGTAATTGCCGAATGGGCGCGTGCAGCGTTCGCGGGGTCGAAGCCGAAACCGCGATGGTCGAATCTGCTGCAGCCGATCCGTGACGAATGAGCGTGATGCCGCCGTTGGCGTGCATTGCGTGCCGTGTCTGCTCGTCGCGCAGGATAATGTCGAGCGATACGCCGGCACGCTGCAGATACGCGGCAAACAGGCAGCCCAGGGAGCCGGCGCCGAGTAAATGCCAGGTTGAATGTAAGCTATTCATGAAACTCCGGCGGTTGAACGACCAGGGCGCAATGGTAATATCGCGGCTGCAAAACAGCTACGCATTTCATTCCCGCCGCGAGAGGAGCGAAGAAAATCATGCCGTCGTTCGATGTTGTATCCGAAGTCGATTTGCATCAATTCACCAACGCCGTCGATCAGGCTGCCCGCGTTATTGAAACGCGTTTCGATTTCAAGGGTATCGATGCGCGTTTCGAGCGCGACAAGTTGACTGTCACCGCATTCGCCGATGCCGATTTCCAGGTCGACCAGATGGTCGACATGCTGCGTGGCACGCTCATCAAATGCAAAATCGACCCGCTGGCGATGGAGGTAGGCGACTTGCAGCCGACCGGCAAGCAGGTCAAAAAAATCATTACGTTAAAGGATGGTCTGGAGACCGATCTCGCCAAGAAAATCGTCAAGATGATTAAGGATAAAAAATTAAAGGTGACGACCGCGATTCAGGATCAGCAGGTACGTGTTACCGGCAAGAAGCGCGATGACTTGCAGGAAGTGATCGCAATGTTGCGCGAGGCCAAACTGGAGCAGCCGCTGCAATATACGAATTTCCGCGATTGATATGTCAGATTTGCGCCATGCACGGAAAAACTGGCGGCGCTGTGGTACAAGAAAAACATTGGTGATGCTGTAGACATTCCAATCATTTCTCCGATTCACGACCATGCAAGAGCCTGTTATGTCGATCCAGTTTCAGCGCGTCATTGTCCGTTCGCTTTTCATTGTCTCCGCAGCGCTGCTCGGTGCGTGTCAATCCACCAGGTCACCGCCGGCACCTGCATCGCTCATGCAGCCGCCGGTGGCCACACATGTATTCACGCTGGCGCAGGATGCCGATAGCGTCATCGGTCATTTGCAGGTCACGCGCGCGCATGCGGAGGATACGCTTTCCGATATCGCGCGTCGTTTCAATATCGGCTACGAAGAAATCGTGCGCGCGAATCCCGGTGTCGATCCGTGGTTGCCGCGCGAAGGTACGACCATCGTATTGCCGACACAATTTGTATTACCCGATGTGCCACATAGCGGTGTGGTGATAAATCTTGCGGCATTGCGGCTGTATTATTTTCCGCCGGTGAAAAAAGGCGAGGCGCAGACCGTCATTACGCATCCTGTCGGCATCGGCCAGGTCGGCTGGTCGACGCCAGTCGGCAATACCAAAATCGTTCGCAAGAAAGCCGATCCCACCTGGTATCCGCCGGCATCGGTGCGCAGGGAGCATGCGGCAGAGGGAGAAATCCTGCCCGCGAAAATCGGGCCGGGGCCGGATAATCCGCTCGGCAAATATGCCTTCACGCTCGACTGGCCGAGCTATCTCATTCACGGTACGAATCAGCCCTATGGCGTGGGTTTGCGCGCGAGTCACGGCTGCATCCGCCTGTATCCGGAAGACATCGCGCAATTATTCGACAAGATTCCGGTAGGCACCCGCGTGACTGTGGTGAATCAGCCTGTCGTGTATGGCTATCGCGGCGATGTGTTGTATGTGCAGAGCTATCCCGTGCTTGAGGATTACGCCAGGAAACCGGATCCTGCCAGAAAAAATGCGAAGACGAAATCCAGAAATGCCGTGCAGTCCGAAGTGCAAATCACGGCTGAGTTAATGAAAAAGCCGACGGCTGACAAAGCGCTGATAGACACCATGATTAAAAATCCGAATGGTGTCGCTCTGCCTGTCACGGTGGCGCAAATGTCGCTGGAAAAATTTATTTCCTCGGCGCCGCGCGTTGAAAATCGCGTACCGGCGAATGCGACGTGGGATGGCGTGGAAAACTAAACGGCTATTCGAGAGCGCTTTCTTTCTGGCGCTCTTTCTTCCTGCGTACGTAAAGTGTGCGGGTCACCCGCGCTACCAATTCATTTTCCGCGTTGACGATATCGACGATAAATTCCGGAAAATATTTTTCGCCACCGTCGGTTTGCGCGCGAATCATCTCTATGATTTCTTCGGATAAACGAAACTGCGCACGCACGGTTCCTCGCCCTGGCGATATGTACTCGATCGCTGCGCTTTTATCCCACACATAATAATCGCGCCCGAGATTTTGAATCAGCATGACCATGTACCAGGCATCGGTCATCGCGAATAAACTTCCGCCGAAATGCGTGCCGACATAATTGCGGTTGTACCAGTGCTGGCGCAATTCAACGTCGGCACTGCGATAATCGGCGCTTAGGTACGTTGAGCGGATTCCCGAAAATAAATACGGTGGCCAGAGGTTGATAAGGCGGCGCAGTGTTGTGCTCTTCATCCTAAAGGTCCAAATGGGAAAATAAATACTGTGCATACTCAAAAGAGCGCGGGATATAACCGCGCTTTTTTCTTGAATATTTTTACGAGGCAATCACAAGTGGAGTGCCGAATACCTGCACCCAATAATGATGAAACGAATTCCTGTCCTGCTCGATAAAACAATAACCAAAACCCACCTCGGTGAATTCGGGTTTCAGAATATTGGCTCGATGTGAATCGCTGCTAAGCCACCAGGCAATCACATCATCCGCATTCGCTTTTCCCGCGGAAATATTCTCACCGCACCAGCGATAGTTATAACCGACGTTGAGTAATCGCTCGCCAATACCGCGACCTTCGTTATCGATATGGTCGAAATAACCCCCGCTGGCCATCGCCATCGCATGGGTCTGTGCAACCTGATTGAGTAACGTATGACCGTTCAAAGCGGGCACGCCTTCACGCATGCGGGCTGCATTGGTCGCGGTAAGCAATAGGTCGTATGGGGTCATTTGCCGTTTTGTGACGGAAGCCGCACATAAAGATGGCTACACTTGGGGGGCGCTGACATTGTTTTTCGTTAACGCGATCAATTTTCACCTCAAGAAGAAAGGAGAGGGGAGCTGATGGCTATCCCAGCGGCCGTGGACTCATTACTGCGCCAGCATAACATTCAATACGATGTTGAAGCGCTGCCGTCACACACCCTATTGCCCGCAGATGCAGCCCGTGCCGCGATCATGCACGACGGTGAGCACAAGCTGCATGTTCTCTATCCTGCACACAGTCTGCTCGATATCAATGCGCTGCGTCGCATGACGGGCCTGCAACTGGATGCAGTACCGAAAGATATCGTCGAACAATTGTGTGTGCGTCGCAATTTCGCGCAATTGCCAACCATTCCGGGTGCGATGGGAATTCCAACGGTACTCGACAAGAAATTGCTTAGCGGCAATACGATTGCGCTGATGTCCGGTGAAGCATCGAATTTACTGCATGTGAATGTCGATCAATTCAAACAGAGCCTCAACGATGTCACGCTGGGCGATTATTCGATCGATCTTGCGACGCTGAAATCCGGCAATCTCGATACGGTCGACGATGTCGAACAGATCGGTCATGCCGTCGCCAATTTCACGCAGTTGCGCATTAAGCAGCGTCTGGAAGAAACGCTCGAAATTCCACCGTTACCGGATACCGCGGCGCGCATACTGAAATTGCGTGTCGACCCCAACGCCGATGTGCGTCACCTGACCAGTATCGTCGAAACCGATCCGCCGCTCGCTGCACAGGTCATCTCGTGGGCGACATCGCCCTACTACGGCTATACGGGCAAGGTGAAATCGGTGCACGATGCCATCGTGCGCGTGCTCGGTTTCGATGTCGTGCTCAATCTTGCGCTCGGTCTGGCGCTCGGCAAAAGTCTGAACCTGCCGAAAGACGCACCGCGCGGTTTTACGTCGTACTGGCATCAGGCAGTATTTTGCGCGACGGCTGTCGAAGCGCTGGCGGGATGTATTCCAGTCAAACAGCGCCCGGAGGTTGGCGTTGCGTATCTCTCCGGTCTGCTGCACAACTTCGGTTATCTCGTCATGGCCGAAGTATTTCCTCCGCATTTTTCCAGCTATTGCCGCTATCAGGAAGCAAATCGCCACGTGAGTTACATTGCAATCGAACGGCATTTGCTCGGTGTCACGCGCGACCAGATGGCGAGCTGGCTCATGAAACTATGGGCGATGCCAGTTGAAGTCTGCAATGCAGTACGTTTCCAGAACGAAGCGGAATACAGCGGTGAAAATAGCGAATATGCGAATCTGATTTTCATTGCAATGCGCCTGCTGCGCCGCTTCAACATCGGCAATGCACCACTCGAATCCATTCCCGCCGAAATGTTTGATCGCCTGAACCTCGATCCCGAACGCGCATTGCAAGCTGTGCAGCACGTGGTCGATGCCAGCGAAGAAATTATCTCCCGTCTATAGATTCAAATATTCTTCCCGAAGCGCTGCACTATGAATCTACGTGCAGCGATGCCTATTTAGAAGAATAATTAACCGTTGCTTGAATAACGCCTGATATCGAATTCCGCATGCAGCGTTAACGCTTCAATTTTTTCTAAACTCTCCCGGCGCGATTGCGGCGCGCGCCAGTAATGCGGCGTCATGCGTGCTAATTGCATGAGATGCTCTGCCGGTACGGTGAGCTCATAGGTCAGCGTTTCAGTGTCAATCAAACTGAAATTTTCCAGTTCGTGATGAACCTTTTCTTCTTTTACTGTTTCATAAAGTGCTTGGCGCAGTTCGCGCAAATGATTCGGGCCAGGGCCGACGATTATGAGGCTGCCATCGTTGCGCAAGACACGTTGTATCTCTGTCAGGTGCGGCCTGCAAAAAATATTTGTTATCACATCGATACTGCTATCGTGAAATGGCAAAGCGCGGCTCGTGCCGACACACCAGGTAATTTCGCGTGAGCGTTTTGCTGCCGTCGCCAGTGCTGGTTTGGCGATATCCAACCCAAATACATGACGATTCGGTGCGGTCATCGCCGTGGTGTAATACCCTTCGCCGCAACCGAGATCGAGAATATGTTGATCGTTCGTCGGCGATATCTGTAATTGCGAGAGCAGTTCGATAATACGATCGCGCAGCGGTTGATAAAATCCAGACTCAAGAAATGCATGGCGATCGTTAAGCATTTCTGCGCTATCGCCCGGATGCTTGCTCGCCATCTGCGAGCTGAGCAATAGATTCACGTAGCCTTGTTTTGCGATATCGAAAGAATGATTGTTCGCGCAAACGTAGCGTTTCGCTTCGGCAAGTAAATCGTTTTTGCAGACGGGACAGCGTAGAGTGAACATGGATTTCCAGTAAAAATAATGCTGTGAAAGTTATCTGTGGCCCATCGTTTTCATTTGCAATGCGCCGCGGAGAGACCCAAAACGTTTGCGATATTGCGCTGGTGTTAGACCGACCTGGCGTCGAAATAAACGCGAGAAAAACCCCGCATCTTCATAGCCGACTTCGTTGGCGACGGCTTCGATCGGTTGCGCACCGCTTTCCAGAATTTGTTTGGCTTCTTCGAGTCGTAACGTATGTACATATTCGAGCGGTGTCATTCCCGTCGCCTGTGCGAAACGGCGTTTGAATGAGCGCTCGGCCAAGCCGCTGCGTTGCACCATCGCTGCAACCGGTGCGGGAGTTTCGTAATTGTGCGCGATCCACGCCTGACAATCGGCGATCACGGCATCGTCGACCTGGCGCGAGCGCGCGAGGCAGGCATAAGGCTGCTGGCCAATGTTGTGCCAGTCGATCAAATTCAAGCGCGCGACACGCATCGCTTCTTCGACATCGGTGAAGCGAGCGATGAGATAAATTGCGAGATCGAGCCACGATGTGCCGCCGCCTGCCATGACCAGGCGACCGCCATCTCCGGACACCACGAGTGCGCGCTGCGGATGCACGCGCACGTCCTTATATTGCGTTGCGAGCACGTCGCAATAGGCCCAGTGTGTCGTCGCTTCCTGACCTCTCAATAATCCCGCCTCGGCGAGCACCATCGCCCCGGAGCACGAAGCGGCGATGGTCGCACCGCGCGCGTAGCATGCGCACAGCCATTTGATTTCGCGATCGAACAAGCTCGTTAACGGCATACCGGGCGGGACCAGTATTTCAGGAATACAAATCAGGTCCGGAATACAAGTTAAATCAGATATATTAGTGGGCAGTTTCGCATCGGGCGCGATGCGCACCTCATTGCTAATCGTCACGGCATCGCCGTGCAGATTGGTGATGTAGGGGCGCATCAATTCCTGGCCGGGCACGCCGTCGGTGACGATGCCCCAATCGCGGCCCGCCGATTTAAAAATATCGTACATGCCATACAACGTCGACGCCGTGCTCTGCGAAAACGCGAGAATCGCGACGTTTACTGGTGAACGCACATTCATGGCCGATTTGTCCGGTTTTTTGCCGAAATCGCTTTAGTGGCGAAGATCATCCTTGTCTATCGTGCGCACATCGCGGCAGCCGCTGCGATGGCACATATGGCAAGGAGACGATCATGCCCACACCGATTGAGATTCTACTCGACCCGATCGTATTAACCGTAATCGGATTATTCGCTGCACTCGCATTCATCGAGTTTTTATTTCCCGCGCGCGCATTGCCGCCGATGCCCTATTGGCGCAGCAAAGGTTTCGCAGCCTTCATCGCGTTTATTTTATTATCGACCTACTTGCCATTGCTCTGGAGTGAATGGCTGTTGCCGCTGCAACTGTTCGATCTCACCTCGCTCGGCAAATGGGGCGGGGCGGCTATTGGCGTATTGCTCTATGAATTCGGAGTTTACGTCTGGCATCGCAGTATGCATGCATCGAATTATTTATGGCGCGGTTTTCATCAAATGCATCACAGCAGCGAGCGACTCGATACCTGGAGCGCTTTTTGGTTCAGTCCGCTCGATATGATCGGCTGGACTGCGCTGAGCAGTTTGTGTCTAACGGTAATTATTGGTATCAGCGCGGAAGCGACAACGCTGGTGTTATACGCGACGACTTTTCTGGCGGTTTTTCAACACGCGAATCTGCGTACGCCGCGTTGGCTCGGCTACATCGTTCAGCGCCCGGAAAGTCATTCGGTGCATCACGAGAAGGATGTGCATACCAGTAATTTTTCTGATTTGCCGATTTTCGATTTATTGTTGGGGACGTTTAATAATCCACGCGAATTTTCCGACGAGGCGGGTTTCTATCGCGGTGCATCGGAGCGCGTTATTGAGATGATTTGTTTTCGCGATGTGAGTGAGCCGCAAGCAGTGAAGAGTTAGATCGAGATAAAAACGCCGGCTAAGTTGGAGAGGCTTAGCCGGCGGTTTTGTATGTATCAAATACTCACTTCACACAATCGACGAAATATTCGCTGCGATTGTCGATGATTTCCTCACTCAAGCCGTGAATGTCGGTTTTCAGGCCGGGGAAGCGTTCGTTGAAGTTACGCGCGAATTTCAGATATTGCACGATGGTGCTGTTGAAGCGCTCACCCGGAATCAATAATGGAATTCCCGGTGGGTACGGTGTCAGCAATGTTGCGGTGATGCGGCCTTCGAGATTGTCGAGCGGCACGCGTTCGATTTCGCGATGCGCCATACGCGCCCACGCATCGGTCGGTTTCATCGCGGGAATCATGTTCGACAGATACATTTCGGTGGTCAGGCGCGCAATGTCGTTTTGCTTGTAGACATCGTGAATCTGCTGGCATAGATCGCGCAGGCCGATGCGCTCATAGCGCGGATGCGATGCGACGAATTCGGGCAATACACGCCACAGCAACTGGTTTTTATCGTAATCGTCCTTGAACTGCTGCAGCGCCGTTACGAGCGTATTCCAGCGGCCCTTGGTGATGCCGATGGTGAACATGATGAAGAAGCTATAGAGCCCGCATTTCTCGACGATAACGCCGTGCTCGGCGAGGTACTTGGTGACGATCGCTGCGGGAATGCCGGAATCGTCGGAGAAGTCGCCGTCGACATCGAGGCCCGGAGTGATGATGGTGGCTTTGATCGGGTCGAGCAGATTGAAGCCATCGGCGAGCTGGCCGAAACCATGCCATTTATCGCCGGGTTTGAGCATCCACGCTTCGCGCTCCTCGATGCCTTCTTCCGACAAATCTTTCGGTCCCCAGACCTTGAACCACCAGTCGTCGCCGTATTCGCTATCGACCTTGCGCATGGCGCGGCGGAAATCGAGCGCTTCGGCAATCGATTCTTCGACGAGTGCAGTGCCGCCCGGTGGTTCCATCATCGCGGCCGCGACATCGCACGAGGCGATGATCGAATATTGCGGCGATGTCGAGGTATGCATCAGATACGCTTCGTTGAAGCTGTGCTTGTCGAGTTTGCGCGTCTGCGAATCCTGCGCGAGGATCTGCGATGCCTGCGATAAACCGGCGAGCAATTTGTGCGTCGATTGCGTCGAGAACACCATCGATTCCCTGCAGCGCGGACGGTCGGCACCGATGGCGTGGAAGTCGCCATAAAAATCGTGAAACGCCGCGTGCGGCAGCCATGCTTCATCGAAATGCAGTGTATCGATTTTGCCGTCGAGCATTTCCTTGATTTCCTCGACGTTGTACATCACGCCGTCGTAGGTACTCTGCGTAATCGTGAGCACGCGCGGTTTGCGTTTCGAATCTTTCGCGAACGGATGTGCGGCGATTTTCTTCTGAATATTTTCCCACTCGAATTCCGATTTCGGAATCGGGCCGATAATGCCGTAGTGATTGCGCGTCGGCATGAGGAACACGGGAATCGCGCCCGTCAAAATAATCGAGTGCAATACCGACTTGTGGCAGTTGCGATCGACGATAACGATATCGCCTGCTGCGACGGTGCTATTCCAAACGATTTTGTTCGAGGTCGAAGTGCCGTTGGTGACGAAGAACAAATGGTCGGCGTTGAAAATGCGCGCAGCATTGGCTTCGCTGTGCGCGACGGGGCCGGTATGGTCGAGCAGTTGGCCGAGCTCATCGACGGCGTTGCACACATCGGCGCGCAGCATGTTTTCGCCGAAGAATTGATGGAACATCTGTCCCACCGGCGATTTCAGAAACGCGACGCCGCCGGAGTGGCCGGGGCAGTGCCACGAATACGAACCGTCCTGCGCGTAATGCAGCAGTGCGCGGAAAAAAGGTGGCGCGAGTGTATCGAGATAGGTTTTCGCTTCGCGCACGATGTAGCGCGCAACGAACTCGGGCGTGTCCTCGAACATGTGAATGAAGCCGTGCAGCTCTTTCAGAATATCGTTCGGGATGTGACGCGAGGTGCGCGTTTCGCCGTAGATGAATAGCGGAATGTCGGGATTGCGGCGGCGAATTTCATCGACGAAATTGCGCAGCTGTTGCACCGCCGTATCGGTGGCTTCGTCCGATTGGAATTCTTCATCGTCGATCGACAGAATGAATCCCGATGCGCGCGATTGCTGTTGCGCGAAACTCGACAGGTCGCCGTAGCTGGTCACGCCGAGCACTTCCACGCCCTCTGCCTGAATCGCTTCGGCGAGTGCGCGAATACCCAGACCGCTGGCGTTTTCCGAGCGGAAATCTTCGTCGATGATGACAACGGGGAAACGGAATTTCATCGGCCTGGCCTCGTGAAGCGATGCGCCAGAAGCACGGCGCGCAAAGGTTTGAAAAAGCAGGCAGTGGGGGGTGCCGCGACAGGCGCGGATTTTCGCACGATTTGCCCCGCGACGTTAGCCCCAGTCGATTTCAGCGAGTCGCCTGTCACTGTTTGAGCCATGTACGGTAAACTGCACGCCCCACGAAATCCATCCGAGGTCCTGCTGTGTCCATTCGTTACGTTGCCACATCGCGCTTGCCGACTCCCTGGGCAGTGTTCGATATGCATGGTTTCGAAGACACCGCCGATGGCAAGGAACATGTGGTGCTCACGCTGGGGCCCATCGACAATGGCCAGCCGGTGCTGTGCCGATTGCATTCCGAATGTCTGACGGGCGATGCGCTGTTCAGCATGCGTTGCGATTGCGGTTCGCAGTTGCAGGCCGCGCTGAAAAAAATCGCTGACGAAGGTCGCGGTGCCTTGCTGTATTTACGTCAGGAGGGTCGCGGTATCGGTCTGCTCAATAAAATCCGTGCGTATGAGTTGCAGGATCAGGGCGCCGATACTGTCGAAGCGAACGAGCGTCTGGGTTTCGGCGCGGATCTGCGCGAATACGATATCTGCAAGGCCATGCTCGATCACCTGCACATTCAATCCGTCAAGCTGATGACGAATAATCCGCGCAAAGTGCAGGCGTTGGAACAGCTCGGTATCGGCGTGAGCGAGCGCATCGCACTGCACGTCGGCCACAATCCCCACAATGCAAGATATCTTTCCACCAAAGCCGGCAAGCTCGGCCATCTCTTCGATCATCAGCACGAGGAAGATTGATTAACTCATGGGGCGCTGGCTGATCATTGCAGGCATCGTTCTCGTCGCGCTGGGTTCTGTGCTGCATTTCGCGCCGTGGTTATTGAACTGGTTCGGGCGCCTGCCCGGCGACATTCGCATCGAATCCGAAAACAGCAAAATTTTCATACCGATTACTTCGATGATTCTGATCAGCGTGGTCCTGAGTCTGGCGCTGAGCCTGTTACGACGTTGAGCGCACACGCGAATCGGCGATCGGTATATGAATTGCTGGATTTACGACGGCTGAAAAATAAATACGAAGCAGTTATTTTCTGGAGACGTTGAGTATGAGCGATTCCCCTGCAGCTAACGACAGATACAGCACCAGCGAGCCCGCGCGCGCCGAGATCGATGCGTTGAAGGGGCCTGCGGTTATTGAATTCGGCACGGACTGGTGCGGCTACTGCAATTCGATTCAGCCGATGGTGAAACCGCTGCTGGCAAAACATTCACGTCTGACCCATCTCAAAATCGAAGACGGACCGGGGCGTCCGCTCGGACGTTCGTTCGGTATCAAATCGTGGCCGACATTTATCTTTCTGCGCGATGGCAGAGAGCTCGCGCGGCTGGTGCGGCCGGGAAATCCTGCTTCGGTGGAGGAGGCGCTGGGAAAAATCGATCCGCTGAATTAATGCCTGCTCAAACGCGTGATGGATTCCTGCCTGCGCGACAATTTTTTTAAAGCGATTCGGTGCGCACGGGCGCGACGGGCGACACTAATCCCAGTTGCACGAGTTTTCTGCGAATCGATTGTTCGATGCCTGCTGCATCCAGTCCGCATTGTGCGAGTTGCTGCGCGTGCGTGCCATGCTCGGTGTACGCATCGGGTAAACCGAGTTGCAATACCGGTACTGCAATTTGATTGGCGCTGAGATATTCGAGCACGGCGCTGCCCGCACCGCCTTGAATGGTATTTTCTTCCAGCGTCACGATCAGCGTGTGGCGCGCGGCGATATCTCTAATCAATTGCTCATCGAGCGGTTTGACGAAGCGCATATCGGCAACGGTGGCACCGAGTTTTTCCGCGGCAGCCATTGCATTGGTAAACAGCGTGCCGAAATTCAGAATCGCCACATGTTTGCCTTCGCGGCGAATCACGCCTTTACCGATCGGCAGTGCAGTCATCGCATTTTCGACAGGAACATTCGGGCCGGTGCCGCGTGGATAGCGCACCGCGGCGGGGCCGTTGTGGACGAATCCGGTATAGAGCAATTGCCGCGTTTCGTTTTCGTCCGAGGGCGCCATGACGATCATGTTAGGCACGCAGCGCAGATAGCTCAGGTCGAAGGCGCCGGCGTGCGTCGGACCATCTTCGCCGACCAGTCCGGCGCGATCGATCGCGAATAACACGTCGAGATTCTGCAGCGCGACATCGTGAATCAGCTGATCGTAGGCGCGCTGTAAAAATGTCGAATAAATCGCGACGACGGGTTTGAGTCCATCGCAGGCCATGCCGGCGGCGAGCGTCACCGCGTGCTGTTCGGCAATTGCCACATCGTAATAGCGGTCGGCAAATTGCTGTGAAAACCCGACCATGCCCGAGCCTTCGCACATCGCCGGCGTAATGCCGATGAGTTTCGGCTCGCGCGCGGCCATGTCGCACAGCCAGCGTCCGAATACGTCCTGGTATCTGGGTCCCTTTTTGACGGGCGCACTATTTTTTTCTGTCGGGTTGTTCTGTTTGACGGGTTCGAGTTTCGATAACGCGTGATAACCGACCGGATCGTTTTCCGCCGGCGCAAAACCCTTGCCCTTGGTCGTCATGATGTGCAGCAGCAGCGGGCCTTTCAGTTCGCGCATGTTGCGAATCGTCTGCACGAGGTTCGGCAGATCGTGGCCATCGATCGGGCCGACGTAATTGAAGCCCAGCTCTTCGAACAGGGTCGCGGGCGCAACGAAGCCCTTCATGTGTTCTTCGATGCGTTTGGCGAAATCCCACGCGGGCGGAATTTTCGAGAGCACTTTCTTGCTGTTGCTGCGCAGATTGTTGTACGCGCGCGATGCCCAGATTTTCGAAAAATAGGTGTTCAGCCCGCCCTTGTTGTGCGAGATCGACATCTGGTTGTCGTTGAGAATGACCAGCATGTCGGTGCCGCAATGCGCGGCGTGCGTGAGCGCCTCGAACGCCATGCCCGCGGTCATTGCGCCATCGCCGATGACGGCGACGGTTTTGCGTCCTAACCCTTCGTGCCTGGCGGCGATCGCCATGCCGAGCGCGGCGCTGATGCTGGTGCTCGAATGGCCGACGCCGAAGGTGTCGTATTCGCTTTCCTCGCGCTTTGGAAACGCGGCGAGGCCGTTGAGCTGGCGCATGGTCGCCATGCGTTCGCGGCGGCCCGTGAGAATTTTGTGCGGATAGGTCTGATGGCCGACGTCCCAGACGAGGCGATCAGAGGGTGTGTCGTAGAGATAGTGCAGGGCGATGGTCAGCTCGACCACGCCGAGCCCGGCGCCGAAATGTCCGCCGGTCTGGCCGACGGTGAACAGCAGAAACTCGCGTAATTCGTTCGCGAGCTGGGGCAGGTCGGCTTCGCTCAGCGCGCGCAGATCGGCCGGGCTGTCGATGCGATCGAGCAGCGGCGTGTGCGGGCGTTGACGCGGAATTTCGTTAAGCATGCAGGGTATGGCCGCCTGAGCGTAAAGGCGGCAATTGTAAACGAATCGTCATGATTTGACGCCTTTGAGTTTGGCCGGGGCCGGTTCAGTGACTGCGTTCGATGATGAACGCCGACAGATCGCGCAGATGGCGGGCCCGCTCGCCGAACGTCGCGAGCGCGTTCAGGGCTTCGCCGTGCAGGTCCAGCGCTTTCTGCCGCGCGGCCTCGAGTCCGAGCAGCGCGGGATAGGTCGGCTTGTCGCGTTCGATATCCGAACCCTGCGGTTTGCCGAGCGTCGCGGTGTCGCTGGTGATATCGAGAATATCGTCCTGCACCTGAAACGAGAGACCGATGGCGGCGGCATAGCAGTCGAGCGCGTCGAGCTGCGCGTCATTCGCTCCCGCCGCGAGAGCACCCATGCGCACGGCGGCGCGGATGAGCGCGCCGGTTTTGAGGCGGTGCATGGTTTCGAGATGCGGCAGATCGATCCGTTTCTGCACCGCCGCCAGGTCGATGGCCTGACCGCCGACCATGCCGCGCGGTCCGCTGGCGCTGGCGAGTGAAAGAATCAGCTGAATGCGCAGATCGGTGTCGACAGGCAATTGCGCGAGCAGTTCGAATGCGCGTGTCTGCAGCGCATCGCCCGCGAGAATCGCCGTGGCCTCGTCGAATTTTTTGTGGCAGGTCGGATTGCCGCGGCGCAAATCATCGTCGTCCATCGCGGGCAGATCGTCGTGCACCAGCGAGTAGGCGTGAATGTATTCGACGGCGCAGGCAACGCGGTCGAGCGTGTCGGCACTGGCAGTATCTGTATTTGCGCGGTCGTCGATGGCAGCGGCGGCCGCGTAGACGAGCAGCGGGCGCACGCGCTTGCCGCCGTTGAGCAGGCTGTAGCTCATGGCTTCGAACAGGCGCTGCAGATGTGCGGCGGTATTCGCGGCGAATTCGGAATCGGCCGAACCGAGGTGCAGTGCGAGTGCCGCCTGCACGCGTGCGCGGCAGTGTGCGCTGTACTGATCGAAAGTAACGGCGTCGAAAGTTCGTGCGTCGAAACCAGGTGCGTCGAGTGTGGGAGCGGAAGTCATTGCAGCCTTCGTATGGCGTAGTGATGAGTGGTGTCGAAAATCAGTGGCTATCGCTATCCGGATTTTCCATTGCGGGAAAATCCGCCGTGGTGCCGTCTTCGGCGAGTAACAGCTGCACTTTCTGTTCGGCCTGCTGCAGTGTCAGCTGGCATTCGCGCGTGAGACGCACGCCGGTCTCGAAGGCCTGCAGCGATTCTTCCAGTGTCATTTCGCCGCTTTCCATGGCCGCGACGAGCGCTTCGAGTTCGCCGAGCGCCTTTTCGAAATTCAAGGGTTTTTTCGTTTTCGCCATGATGGTTTACCTGGCCTGTACGCCATGAAGAAGCTTGATAGGTAGCGGGCGCGAGCGAAAGCGAAACGCGGCGCTGAAAAAGCGGCGCCATTATAAGCCCGGGCGGGCGGGAATTTCCGCTGTGCTATGATCGCGCCCGTTTTGCCGATGACCTCACCGATGCCAAACGCGCCGCTTCTTCTCACACTGATCGTCACGCTGCTGGGCTGCGCATGCAGCGCAAGCGCGGATGTTCTCGCGGGTCGTGTCGCTGCGCCCGTCCCCGATAGCGATGCAGCTATTGATCGCACTTACACGCGAGCGCCGCAGCGTATCGCCTCGCTCAATCTCTGCACCGATCAACTGCTGTTGATGCTGGTGCCGCGCGCGCGCATCGCTTCGGTTTCCGACTGGGCGACGAATGCTGAAAGTTCCTATATGGCGGCGGCCGCGCAGGGCATTCCCGGCAATCGCGGTTCGGTCGAAACGGTATTGCCGCAGAATCCCGATTTGATTCTCGCCGGCGAATACAACGATGTCATGTTGCTGAAGGTGCTCAGGCATCTCGGTTATCGCGTTGAAACGCTTCCTGTGCCGCAAACCATCGAGCAGACGCGCGCGCATATTCTGCATTTTGGTGAATTGGTGGGAGAGTCGGAAAAAGCGCAGCGTATTGTCGAGGATATGGATCGGCGTCTGGCGCGCATCGATGCGCGCGTCGCCAGTTTGCCGCGCCAGGGTCTGGCTGCGGTTTACGCGCCTAACGGATTGACTGTGGGGAAAGACGCGGTGCTGACGCAGATTGTCGAACGTGCGGGCTGGCGCAATCTCGGCAGTGAACTGGCGGTAGCCGGTTATGGCGCCATCTCCATCGAACAGCTGCTGGTCGCGCGACCGGATCTGCTCGTGCTCGATATCACCGCAAAGGGAAACGATGATTCGATTGCACACAGTTATCTCGCGCATCCCGCATTATCGACGCTGAAAAAACATGCGCGCACGGTGGCGATGTCGCCGGCGCTCTCCGAATGTGTCGGCCCGAATACCATCGACGCCATCGAATTGCTGATGGCGCAACACTGAATCGAGTTTCTGCACACGCATGAAAGCGACCCGGATCGTTTCGAATAAAACATTGCTGACGGTGTTGTCGACGCTATTGGTCGCGCTGTTATTTTTTGCGCTGACGCAGGGGCCGGTGGCATTGCACTGGGTAAACGCATTGCAGCAACCCGCCACGTCGGTTGATGGTGTGATCCTCTGGCAGGTTCGTCTGCCGCGTGCATTGCTAGCGATCGCAGTCGGCGCGTCGCTCGGTATCGGTGGCGCGGCGCTGCAGGGATTGTTGCGCAACCCGCTCGCCGGGCCCGATCTGCTCGGCGTGAGCAGTTGTGCCGCGCTCGGTGCCGTGCTCACGCTGTATACGGGCATCGCGGCGATGACCTGGCTCGCCCTGCCCATCGGCGGCATCGCCGGGGCGCTGTTCGCGGTATTCCTGATTTTCTTTCTGGCCGGGCGTCACGCGGCCGTGCTGACGTTGATTCTCGCGGGCATCGCCGTGAACGCGGTGATGTCATCGTTTATCGCTCTCGTGCTCAATTTCGCGCCGAATCCCTTCGCGCTCAGCGAGATGATGTACTGGCTGCTCGGTTCGCTCGCCAACCGCAGCATGAATGAATTCGCCGTCGCCATTCCCTTCATGCTGGCCGGCTGGATACTGCTGCTGTCGAGCGGGCGTTTTCTCGACGCTCTGTCGCTCGGCGAGGAAACCGCGCAGTCGCTCGGCTTCAACGGCGCGGCATCGCGCTGGCGCATCGTGATCGGCGTCGCCCTGTGCGTCGGCGCGGCGGTGGCGGTGAGCGGAAATATCGGTTTTGTCGGCCTGGTGGTGCCGCATCTGCTGCGGCCGTGGGTGGGTTACGAGCCGCGCCGGCTGCTGGTATCGAGCGCATTGGCCGGCGCAATTCTGCTGCTGTTTGCCGATGGCATCGTGCAGCTGTTATCGACCGGCAGCAATCTGAAGCTCGGCGTCGTCACCGCGCTCGTGGGGGGGCCTTTCTTTCTGCATCTGATTTTCAAACAGCGCGGAGGATTGCACTGATGAGTGAATCCGCAGCGACAAATGCGCCGACCACAAAAAATTTGTTGTGTGCGAGAAATGTTCGTGTGGTGGTCGACTCGCGTCATCCCGTCGATGGTGTCGATGCGGATATCCGCGCGGGCGAGGTCGTCGGCCTGATCGGCCCGAACGGCGCCGGCAAGACCACGTTGCTGCGCGTCATGGCGAAGCTGTTAGAGCCGCAGCATGGCGAGGTGACGTTCGATGACATTCCGCTGGCGCAAATCACGCCAGCGGTTTTCGCGCGGCGCTGTGCCTATCTCGCGCAGGGCGCGCACGCGCACTGGCCGCTGAGCGTCGAGCGCGTCGTTGCACTGGGGCGCCTGCCGTATCTCGACTGGCGTCAGGCGCCCGGTGACAACGATCGCGCCGCGATTGAAAAAGCCATGCGGGCTGCAGAGGTCGAACATCTGCGCGCGCGCGCGGTGACGACATTGTCGGGCGGCGAGCGTATGCGCGTATTGCTCGCGCGAATTTTCGCATCGCAGCCGCAGATCATTCTGGCGGACGAGCCGATTGCCGCGCTCGATCCGTATCATCAGCTGCATGTGATGGAGTTATTGCGCGAACACGCGCACGCCGATCGCCAGTCGCACGCCGTGCTGGCGGTGCTGCACGATTTGAATCTCGCCGCACGTTTCTGCGACCGTCTGCTCCTGATGGCGAATGGCCGTGTCGTTGCGAGCGGCGCGCCGCGCGATGTGCTGACCGTCGAAAATTTACGCGATGTATACGGCGTGAACGCGGCGATCAGCGATAGCGGCGATGTGTTCAGCGTGATGCTGACTTGCCGTCAGGCGTAAATGCAAAAGCGCAGCTATCGGGTCGGGCAAATTTTTTTGTACGTTGAGGCCTGTAGTTGAGGCTCGTACGTTGAGATTCGTACGTTGTAATCGGTTGAAAAATCGCCAGCATCGTGTCGATAATGGCGCAATTTTAACCGGGCTGTGGTAGAGCGCCTGACATATGCAGCGTCGTCGGCCGTGACAAAGGCTGTAGCGGCGAAGCGTAGTGATGGAGCAAGTGCGTGCAGATACTGCGTTTGAACAAGGCGGGTCAGCCGATCGATTGGCTTAGCTGGCAGGAAGCGGTGTGTCTGTATTCGCGCGAGCTGGTGTTGTGGACGCTCGGCGATGCCAGGCTCACCATTCACGGTGGCCGCAGCCGCGTGACCGGTGAACGAACGATCATCAAGCTGCCGAGCATTCTCGCCTGCGGTGGCGATCAGCTGGCGCGTCAGCGCACAAAGCCGCCGCTCACCAATCGCGCCCTGTTTGAGCGCGATAATTATCAGTGCCTCTACTGCGGCCACCCTTTCAATTATCAGCAACTCACGCGCGATCACATCGTGCCGCGCTCGCGCGGTGGCCGCGACAGCTGGGAAAACTGCGTCGCGGCGTGTCGGCGCTGCAATCAGTTCAAGGGCAATTGCCGTCTGGAAGAAACGGGCGTGGAATTGCTGGCGCTGCCGTTTCGTCCAAATCCCGCCGAATATCTCGCACTCGTCAACAGCCGCCGGATCCTGCCCGATCAGGCCGATTATCTGAGCAAGCAGTTTTCCGCAAATTGCCGCTGGCGGATGCGCGACAAATGTTTTTACGCGTGACGCGTGGAGTAGAATCTTAGCGTATAAGGCGGACTCCCCTTTATTGTATCTTTCGCTTACACTAATGTTTGCAGGGGCTGTGCCATAGCCTCTGTATAAAAACTAAAATTTAACATCTCAAGGAGAGAAATCATGCGCTTGCCGAGCTGTATAAAAATTTCTTTAACTGCTTTAACTTTTACTACTGCAATGAATTATGCGGCAGCCGAAAATATCGGCGTGATCGCCGTTAATGGTGTAGAAAAAGTGAAGGTCAGTCGCTGCAGTTCTACCTCTAATAGTTATCTCTATTCTTTTATCGTTCATAACGACGGTACATGGGACTACTATGACTATGATATGGATCTTTTATTGCCGACTATAGGGGTGTATGTTGGAACACCAGAAAGTCGAAAAATAAATCTTGCAGCGGGGCCTTTTTTTACAAATATTTTTGTCAGTGTTGTAGGTGATGTTGCTGAATCCTTATGCGGTACTTCTCTCAATTTGGTTTCAAACACACCACTTGTCTACAAAGTGAAAATCAATAAGAAACGTACAACAGCAAGCGTTAAAACGAAGCTCAATGTGCGTGGGTATAGTCCTGCATATGGGCGATATGGCACGGCGAAGTATACATATTCGGGCAAAGGTAGCTATTCGATAGAAAGCTTATAAAAGCCGATGCCGAGCGTTCGTCTACTTGTTGCCAGCCTTCTTGTTTTTGTAACGATTGTAGGTTGTGAGGGTAAGAAAAATTCCCGTGAAGATGCGTTATCCTCACGAGGTCAATTGCCTTCGCCTACAAATCTTGCTGCCCTAGAGCCGAAGACGCTTCGGGATACGGTTCGCTACGAAAATGGGTTTCTGACGATCGATGTACGCAATGCATCGTTGGATGAGTTGTTGCGGCGCATTGCGAAGTTGGCTCGATTTCGCCTGGAAAATAATCTTGCAGAAAGACAGTCATTCGATATTTCTCTGACGCATGTGCCGCTAGAGGAGGGATTGCGAGTTATTCTCGGCGATATTCCTCATAAACTCAGCTACGAAAGTATTGAGCCGGGGCCGATTCAGAAAATTTCCCATGTGAGGGTTGGTGTACCGGAACCCTCGATAGAGGCCGATTTATTGACCTTTACGCGTCAAAAGTTAGAAGCGGCCAAAAGAAATGCGCATCACGATAAGGTTGTTGATAGTAGCCTGACACGCGAGCAATTAGATGCGCTGACCGGACCAGAACGACTTGAGCGGTTATCGCAACTACCTCCATCGGCAGAAAATATGCCGCTCTTGCTCGATGTCCTGCGTCACGATAGCCAATCGGACATGAAGATTGCAGCGATGGCGTCGCTGGAGAATAGCGATGCACCGGAAGCTATTCGGGCGCTTCAGGAGTCGTTGGGTGAGTCGGATGCTGAAGTTGTGCTGGCTGCGATAGATTCAATCGAATTTGCTGGTGACAATACACAAATTCCGGCGTTGACAAAGCTTCTACAACACCCCAATTCGGAAGTGCGTGAAGCGGCAGCTGAGGCGATCGATTTTCTGCGGTGAGTCAGCCTCCTCAGGCGATATCGGTAAATTCGTAATTCATTTCCCGGCTTGGCGCCTGCAGATAATGTCCCTGAATGAAATCCGCGCCCACCTGCCACAGCGTTGCCAGCACCGATGCATTTTCCACATACGGCACGATGGTTTTCACACCCGCGGTGCCGATGTCGGCAATCAGATTTTTCAACGATTGCGCATCGCCGCTGGTGTGCAATACGCGCGTGAGCGCGCCGTCGATTTGCACGATGTCCGCGCACGCGGTTTTCAGCAGATCCTTTTGCGATTCGGGTACGTGTCCGAAGCCGCTCAGCGAAATGCGGCAACCCAGCTGGTGAATGCTTTCGCAGAATTTCTGCGCGGCTGGCATGTTGCCGATCACGTCGGTTTCGCGCAGTTGCAGAATGACGCTCGATGGCGGCAGGCCCGCAGCTTTGAGCGCAACGCCGAGCCATGTCGCCAGCGATTCGTCGAGCACCGAGTTCGCGGTGATGTTGATGACGAGGCGCGTGTCGTTGCCTTTGCCGCGATTGATCGCGAGCTGCTTGGTCGCTTCGAGCAGAACCCAGCGGTCGAGCTTGGCGTTATTCGCGCTGACGCCGAGGCTTTCGATGAAATTGTCCGGTAATTCCAGTGTGTCGGTGGCGCCGCGCATGCGCAGCAGCACTTCGTAGTGTTCTCCAGTGGCGCCGCGCAGACTGATGATCGGTTGAAACAGCAACGCAAAACGCTGTTCTTCGAGCGCTTCGTCGAGCACGTGCTCGGGATCGCTCACGGTATTTTTCGAAACCTGCGCGCGCGTTGCCACGCGTTGCAGATGCACGCGCTCGCCGTTGCTGTTGGCGCGCGCCTTTTCTTCGGCTTCGAATGCTTTATCGAGCGTGACGGTCGCGGTGTTGTGGCCGATGACGGCGATGCCGATGCTGCACGTCACTGCGGGCGAGAATTCGCTGGCGGCGACATCGCTGCAAAAATTGCGCGCCTGTTCGAGCACACTGTTTTCTTCGCCGCCATCGAGCACCATCGCAAAGCCGCCATCGGCGACGCGCGCCAGCAGCGCGGGCACGAAAGCGGTATTTTCGCGCAGGAATCGGGCGAAATCGGCGCTCAGGTCGATGCTGGCATCGAAACCGATTTCGCGACGCAATTCAGCGAATTTATCGATGGTGATGAATAACAGCCAGCCTTTGCTGCGTTTTTCCAGTTGTTCGAGCAGATAACGGCGCGTGAATAATTGTGTGTCGGCATCGTTGTCGCTGCTGCCACCCGCGGCGGCGCTGGCGTGATCGCTGACGATCAGTTGCGTGCAGGCATCGCCATCGTAAGTTGAATTGAGCAGACGCACGCTGGTGGAGAAGGTTTCGCCGTCGTTGTGCTGGCCGGTGCAGGCGAACTCTGCCTCGACGCCACTTTTCAGCGCGGTTTTGAAGCCGTCCTGATCGGCCGCCGTGAGCAGGTCGACGATGGGCACGCAATCGATTTCGGTTTCGTCGTCGTAGCCAAAGCGGTCGGCAAATAATTTGTTCGCGCCGATCACCATGCCGTCGGTGACATAGGCGATGGCCTGATCGGCTTCACCGAGCAGCAGCGCATTGCGTTGCTCGGCTTCATCGATGCGTTGCTGCAGCGTGGCGATAGTGCGTTTGATTTCGATGGCTTCGATTTCGCGCAGCGCAGCGCAAATCAGGCGTTGCTCATCGGCCGGGCCGACGACATCGCGGGCGCCGGCGGCAACCAGTGCGTTGAGTTCGGCGGTGTCGCGCAGAACGATAACGGGAAATCCGGCTTTGGCTTTGCGCAAATGTTCGAGGCAGGCTTCCACTTTCAATTCGGGATGATTGTCGTCGGCAATCAATAAATCCCACGGCTGTTCCAGCACCGCCGTCAGATCTTCGGCAGATGCAATGCGATGTGCGCGGGCAACGCGGCCGGCGTTGCGAAACAGACTGACCATCAATTCGCTGTCGTTATCCGACGCGTTGATCAGCAGCAAGCGAATGGTATTTTTACGTGCCATCGTTAAAACCTGATTTCCCTCAGCCCGAACTGTTTATAGCATCACAGTCGTTTGTAAATCATCACTTTGTTTGCTGCTGTGCGCTGCAGCACGTGTTTTGTTCCGCTAGAGCGAATCCCACAAATTATCGAAGCCGCTGTCGTGCGGCTTTTGTTTTGCCGCCGCTTCCTGCGTATCGTTTGTCGCGGAACTCAGGCGGCGAAATTCGAATTGATTGAATGCCGCCGTCGAATTGATTTTTCGCGTCAGCTGAACGCGGGTTTCCTTGCCGTTACGCATGAGTGAAACTTTTTGCCCCGTGCGAAACGGCAGGCGCGGTGCAATCAGCGTGGTGGGCTGATTGATCTGTTTGATTTCCGGCAGCACCAGGATGCGTTGATATTCGCCGGGGTCGCCCGCCTTGTTGATCACGCGTCCGCCGTAGGGAACCGCGCTCGGGCTCAGTAATTCGATGCCGAGACGAGGGCCGACCTCGGTGAGCTGCACCCAGCGCACGATGCCGATACTCCACTGCCTCTGTGTTTTTTCGCGGATGCCGACGATTTCACCGCTGCGCAACTGCACGTTGCTGTTAGGCGGCCAGGTGATGCAGAGCCCGCCGGGACTGACATTGATGCGTTCGACCTGCTGGCTGTGAAATTTCTCGCGCTCTTTCTCGACGCCTGCTTTCTGCTGCTGTTCGCGCATCTGCGCATCGAGAATTTCAAGCGATACGTTCATCACGCCGAGTCGGGGTTCGTACGGACTGCTCCACACATCGTGCGGATTCACGCCGGTGCGCGTATTGGTTTTATCCGTGCCGGAAAACTTTGGCCGCAGGAAAACATTATCGTCCTGCAGGGTGAGCTGCGAATGATTCGGAATGCCGACGAGCAGATTGAATTCGATTTCGCCGCCGATGAAATGATGTGCGGCGGTCATGCCGAGCGCGATTTCGATCTGCTCGCTCACATCCATGCGCACATGGCTGCGATGCAGCGCGCTGCTCCAGGTATGCGCGAGATGATTCAGTAACTCCGGCGGCAACTGGCGGTCGACCAGCGGTTGCGTCTCGACCAGTTCGTATTGCTGCTGCAGCATCGCCGCGAGCCGGCTGGTATCGATGCCGAGCCAGTGCGTTTCCAGATCGGCGAACTCGCGGTAGCAGGGCCCTTCGTCGCCATCGGGAGCGACCACGAGCAGCGAATGGCTCTGCGTGGTCAGCATCGCCGCATCGGTCCAGCCCAGCGCATGCTGAAACACTTTGGCGAGATGCTCCTGCCGCAGCTGGTTCGGGTGCGAGCCGCCGAGCAGCAGCGCGCGCAGATACGCCGCTTCGAGCGAGCAATCGCCGCCCTGCGCATCGGCGATGACGGCGTTGAAAACATTCTGCTCGCGCGCAAATTTCGCCAGCTGATGCAGTGTTGCCCAGCATCCGGGGTGCGGCGTGCGGTAGAGCTGATAATCGCGTAGCAGATTCTGACTGTGCTCGACGATGCTGCGATGCGCCGCGGTGGCTATCGCATGCGCGGGATTGGTGAAACCGCTCGGCTTGTTACCCAGCGCCAGCGTTTGCACGGCGGCCAGGATATAGCCCGTCGCGAGCTGTTCGTGCAGCACATGGGCCAGCCGCGCAACGCGCTGCGCCTGCTCCGGCAGGACGATGGGCTGATTGAGATAGTGACGGCTGAGGCTCTGGCTGGCGGTGTGGATCGATGGTCGCAGCAGATCGAGAATCTGCAGCCGCAGCGACGGCGACATGCGCACCTGGTTGAGCTCGGTGACGGCACTGAAAAGTGCCCGTGTCGACTGGCCCAGATTGGCCTTCGGCAAACCGGCCAGCCACGTTTTTACCGCGTCGCAACTGGCGGCGAAGAGTGTCGGCGCATCCCTGTCCTGTGGCGGCAGATGAAACTTGGCTGAGAATGCGCTCGTCATTGGTTATTGTGCGCCCGTCATTGACTATTGATTCGATCTTCAGGGGTTGCGCGGATTGGTCGATAGTGCAAACGGTACAGCGGCTGCCGGGTATCACCGTTCGCAAGGCCTGTCGATACGGTTCGCAGGCCTTTGCCGGTCTGTAAACCCTTATCGGGGTCCGTAAAAAACCGCTGCCGCATGTCCGCGGCGGTTGCCAATCCACTCAGCGAGTCTAGCAGCTCTTTATCGATGCGCCGGAAAATTGGCTCTGGTCAGAACGTGCCGATTCGCTGGCCCATGCGCACGGGCGCGCAGGTAACCAGCGTCTCGGACCATTTCACGGCCTCTCTGCCGAACAGCAGCACGACCGTCGAACCGAGCCTGAAGCGCCCCATCTCCGCGCCCTTGTCGAGTTCGACCGCTTTCGCGGGAATCGAATCGATCAGCGTGCGCCGGCCAGTCGGTGCCTCCAGGCCGCTCCACACCGTTTCGATGGCGGCGACGATCATCGCACCGACCAGAATCACGGCGACCGGCCCGCACGCCGTATCGAAAATGCAGACGAGTCGTTCGTTGCGCGCGAACAGGCGCGGCACATTCTCGGCGGTGGTCTGATTGACCGAGAACAGATCGCCGGGCACGTAAATCGTGCGCCGCAGCTTGCCGCCGACGGGCATGTGCACGCGGTGATAATCGCGCGGCGACAGATAAATCGTCGCGAACGCACCTTCCTCGAACTGATCGGCCAGCGCTTCGTCGCCGCCGATCAGCTCCAGCGTCGAATACCACTGACCTTTCGCCTGCAGAATGCGGCCGCTCTCGATCTGGCCGGCCTGACTGACCGCGCCATCGGCCGGGCAGACAATCGAATTCGCATCGGCATCGAGCGGCCGCGCACCGTCGCGCAGGGCACGCGTGAAAAACGCATTGAAGCTGGCGTAGCTCGTCAGATCCGGATTCGCGGCTTCGCTCATGTCGATGTTGTAACGACGCGCGAAACCGTTGATGAACGCATTTTTGATCCACGGCGTTTCGCTGGCGGCGAGCTTGCCGACGGCCCGCGACAATAAATGCTGCGGCAGAAGATATTGGCTGGCGATAAACAGCTTTTGCATTGTCGATGATTCCGGCTGGGTGTTCGAATGACAGATACCTAGGACAGGTGGCCCAGGCATTGACTCAGTTGCTGACAAAACTGCTTGAACAATTGATGCTGCCGCGCGCCGCTGACGATTGGCTGCGCTGCATTATCCGCATGCTTATTATCTGCATAAACAAGCGCGACCGGGCGATCTTTCGCGAAGACGGTCATCATCAGAAAATTATCGCAGCCGATGGCGGCGCGAAAATCCTCGGGAAAATGCTGCCAGTATTTGTCGCGATTGCCTGCATCGAGCAATAGACACACAGGCTTCGACAACAGTTGCGTCAGCAGCTGATTATTCTGCGAAAGAAAACGAAATTGCCGCAGCGCCGGGGCCTGTTCCGCGCCCGCGCTCAACACGGTCTGCAATTCGCGGTTCTGCGGTCGCACGAGCATAACGGCGACGCGACGCAGGCCGATGCCATCGTGCAGGGCTTTCAGCGCGAGTTCGAGCGCCGCGCGCGTGCCGCCGATTTTTGCAGGCTCGCGCAATCGCTGTACCACCGCCGCGAGCAGGCGCTCGCCGTTGCCTGGCGATGTGCGGGATTCCGGCGCGACGGTCGATGATGCCGTGGTCCTGGCCCGCACGTCAGGCGCAGGCTTCACCCAGCAATAGGTCTGATTCCAGTGGCAGAGCAGGCGGGCGGCGGGCGTGAGCAGGCCGCTGTCGGCGTGATCGCGGCTGACTTTTGCCGCGACCTGGTGGCTGAAACTGATGATTGTCGCCAGCGGGCGTCGACAGGCTGCCGCCGCCGCACTGAGCAGGCGCAGCGTGCGTTCCGAATGCCAGTCCCAGTCGGTTTCGGTGGCGAGCAGATTGGCGAGCGCGACCACGAGCGCCGGGTGATGGCAGAGTTCGCCGAGTTCGCGGCCGCTGACGAGCGGAGGCTCATCGAGCCGTGCCGTCCTCGCCAGCAATGCCCACTGGCGCTTGCTGCCCGCGCCTTTTTCCTGCCAGCTCAGTTGCGTCATGTGTGGCAGACTCCAGCGCCCGGTCAGCTCGGCGCCCAGCGCCTGAACATCGCAGCCCAGCGCCGCCTCGCTCTGTTTCCTGCTGATCGCCCCGTGCTGCGCGCGCAGCTTGCCGAGTGTTTCCAGCGCCGCGCCGGCTTCCATAGTCAGCAGCCAGAACGGCGAGGCGGCGAGCAGGGTGGACCAGAACACTTCGTCGGCGGGCCACAGGCCGCTGCCTTCGGCCCACAGACGCGCCTGTGCGGCGGCGTGCTGGCTGCGCAGCAGCGCCTGCCGGTACGCCTCGGCGCGCGGGTGTTGCGGATCGAGCGGAACCGCCTCGTCGAATATTTTCTGCATGCGTCCCGCACCGAGCAGGCCCACCGCATGTTCGAGCGTGTGCGCCTCGCGATCGTAACGGGCGAGCGCGCGGTTGGCCTCGCGAAACAGCAGGAATACCAGCGCGGGATCGCGCTCCAGTTGCGAGGCCAGCTCGCCCGCGCTGGCACCCGCCGCGAACAGTTCGAGCGCCGCCTCGCGCACCGCCGGATTGATCGGCGGCTGCAACGATTCCAGCCGTTTCAGCCACTCGGTCTGCGTGCGCGGTTGGGCGGTGGTTGCCATGGCGTTGCGTTATGACTCGCGAATCTGGATGTAAATGAAGGGAGATCGCAGCGAAGCATAGCTGCGTTTCGCCGGATGTGGTTGCAGCGGGCGCTATTTGCGCCGGCGGCAGATCATTTGCCGTTGAGGATGGAGATAAAACTCTGCATGCGCGCGCCGCTGATATGCCCGGCGTCGAACGCCTCGTGCAGCGCGCAGCCGGGCTCCTGCTGATGCCGGCAATCGCGGAAGCGGCAGCGGCCCAGCCATTCGCGAAACTCGATAAAGCCGTACTCGATCTGCGCGCGCTCCAGATGATCGAGTCCGAATTCGCGGATGCCGGGCGAATCGATCAGGTCGCCGCCGTCGGGCAGATGAAACAGACGCGCCGTGGTGGTGGTGTGGCGGCCCTTGCTCTCGGCGCCCGACAACTCGCCGACGCGAATATCGACACCCGGAATCAGCGCGCTGATCAGGGAGGATTTCCCGACCCCCGATTGCCCCACGAACACGCTCGTGCGATCGCGCAATTCAGCGCGCAGGACATCGAGCCCGTGTTCGGTTTGCGTCGATGCCTGCAGCACGGTGTAGCCGATCGACCGATACTGTTCGAACAGCGCTTCGATCTCCTCGCGCCGGCTATTTTTTTCGGGCGAATCGCTGTCCGCCAGTAAATCCGTTTTATTCAGCACCAGAATCGGCGTGATATCGACTGCCGCCGCCGCAATGAAATAACGATCGATCAGATTTGCAAACGGCTGCGGCTCCGGCGCGATGACGATGACGATGCGATCGACATTCGCGGCCACCGGTTTTGGCGTCAGCAGATGCACATCGGGACGGGCGAGCAGCGAATGGCGCGGCAGCCCCGCGACGACGACGCCATTGCCACTGCCGCAATTTTCGTTGCCGATCCGGCCGTCCGGTCGCCACACCACGCGATCGCCGGCAACCAGCGCGTCGAGATTTGCGCGTAAATGACAGCGATGCAAAGTGCCGCGCAATTCGCCCTCGAGCGCTTCGACTTCGACCTGTCTGCCGAAATGCGCAATGATGAGACCGGGTTGTTCGGCACCGAGATTCGCATCGTCGATATCGATCGATTGCGCCGAGCGTTCGACACGTGCACGCTGCTGATTGCGTACACGCGCGGCTTGCTGATGCGTCAGTTTGCGTTTGGCCAATGCAATTCCCGGTGGTGAAGGTGGCGAGTGAATGCGCGCATTATCGCCGATGCGGTTTGCTACAATCCATCCAGCATTCCCTTCATCCTCCCCCTAAACATCCCTCGCGCCGCATTGGGTGTTCCATGAGTAAAAAATTATGAGCAACGATTTGAATCTGATCTGGATCGACCTCGAAATGACCGGCCTCGACACCGACCGCGATCACATCATCGAAATCGCCACCATCGTCACCGACAGCAATCTGAACACACTCGCCGAAGGGCCGGTGATTGCCGTGCACTGGGGTGATGATGTCTTAAACGGCATGGATGAATGGAATACGCGCCAGCACGGCCAGTCGGGTCTGACACAGCGCGTGCGCGAAAGCAGATTTGATTTGGCCACCGCGGAAAAAGCGACGATCGAGTTTCTGCAAAAGCATGTTCCCGCCGGAAAATCGCCGATGTGCGGCAACAGCATCTGCCAGGACCGCCGCTTCCTCGCGCGCGAAATGCCCGCACTCGAAAATTTCTTCCACTACCGCAATCTCGACGTGAGCACGCTCAAGGAATTGATGAAGCGCTGGCGCCCCGATTTATCCGACGGTTTCAAAAAAGGCTCGACCCATCTGGCGCTCGACGATATTCGCGAATCGGTTGCGGAGCTGAAATATTATCGCGAGCATTTTTTGCGGATTGATGTGTAATTGCACACGCTCTCGTATGGTCAATTGCGTGACGAAGTGAGCGATGCCATGATTGCTACATGAGTGAGTGCTTAAGGTTATTGTGAGGAGGTAATCATGCTGCATACCGTAGAAGCCGTCATAGACCAGCAAGGTCGCGTGCAATGGCTGGAGCATGTGCAATTGCATGCCCCGCAGCGCGTGCTTATCACGCTGCTTGATCCCGGTGTCGATGAGGCGGCGATGTTTTCGGAGTCGGCACTAGCCAATGAGTGGCTGAATGATGACGAGGAGGCCGCATGGGCACATTTGCAGCCGGAAGCGTAGTGCTCATACCGTTCCCTTTTTCGGATTTATCCCGCACTCTAAAATATTTTGATTTTCTGCTCATGAATCGCCCATTCCACATGCTCCCGCACCAGCTCTGACGAATCCTCGCATCGCGCGAACAGCGCTTTCATAACATCTTCACTCTGCGGCGCATTTCCTAAAGCCACCGCAATATTTCTCAGCCAGCGTTCGTAACCAATTCTTCGAATCGGTGAGCCTGCGGTTTTGTCGAGAAACTCCTGCTCGCTCCACATAAATGCATCTATCAGCAAAATATTGTCGAGCGAATGACGAATCGAAAAATCGGGCTCGTTGCTTTCTTCGGAAAATTTATTCCACGGACACACGAGCTGGCAGTCGTCGCAGCCGTAAATGCGATTGCCGATGGCGCGGCGAAATTCTTCGGGAATGCTGCCTTTCAATTCGATCGTTAAATAGGAAATGCAGCGGCGTGCATCGACGCGATGCGGTGCGACGATCGCCTGCGTCGGGCAGATATCGATGCACGCGCTGCAGCTGCCGCAATGTTCGGTAATTTGCGGTGGGTCGACGGGTAACGGCAGATTTGTATAAATCTCGCCGAGAAAAAACCATGAGCCGGCTTTGCTGTTAATCAGCATGGTATTTTTTCCGATCCAGCCCAATCCTGCTTTTTGTGCAAGGCCGCGTTCGAGCACCGGCGCGCTGTCGACGAGCGCGCGGAAATTATGCGGGCCTGCAACCGAATTAATTTTTTCGGCGAGAGCGGCTAATTTCTTGCGCATGACTTTGTGATAATCGCGACCCAGCGCATAACGCGAAATGTAAGCGCGCTCGGGATCATCCAGAATTTTTTGCGGATCGTCATCGCCCGGCAAATAATCCATGCGTACCGAGATAACCCGCAGCGTGCCCGGCAATAATTCTTCGGGCGTCCAGCGCATCGCGCCGTGATCGGCCATGTACGCCATTTCGCCGTGAAAATGAGCGCGCAGCCAATTGTGCAAATGCGCGCTGTGTTCGCTGAGATTGGTATCGGTGATGGCGATTTGCTGAAAGCCCAGTTCCTCACCCCAGCGGCGAATATCGGCGACGAGTGCGCCGTAATCGGTGGCGATGGTGGGGTGAGTGGTCATGCGAAACATCCACGAAAATACATGCAGGGCTAGGGGGGCGAGCGGTAATTCTGCCAGAATGCGCGCATCGATAATGCGTTATCTGCGAATCTGTCCATGACCGACGTTCTGCCTGAAAATCTCTACACCGCCGCACAGGTGCGCGCATTCGATCGCATCGCCATCGACGAATACAGCATTCCCGGCATTCAGTTGATGAAGCGTGCGGGCAGGGCGGCGTTCGATGATCTGTTGCGGCGCTGGCCGAATCCGGAGCATCTGCACGTGTTTTGCGGCACGGGCAATAACGGCGGCGATGGTTTCATTGTCGCGACACTGGCGGCGCAGCGTAATCTGCCGGTGACGGTGTGGCAGGTGGGCGATGCGGCAAAAATTCGCGGCGATGCGCTGCGTGCGCGCGAATTTGCATTGCAGGCCGGTGTGCACATCGAACCTTTCGCGGGAGTGATGCCGACGCAGGGAGTGATCGTCGATGCGTTGCTCGGTATCGGTTTGAGCGGTACGGTGAAATCGCCGTTTATCGAAGCGATCGCAGCGATCAACCAGAGCCGGCTGCCTGTGATCGCGCTCGATATTCCGTCCGGTTTGTGCAGCGACAGCGGTCGTGCGCCAGGTGCTGCTGTTCATGCCAGCGTGACAATCACCTTCATCGCGTTAAAACGCGGTCTGTTCACTGCCGATGCGGCGAATCATTGCGGCGAGATTGTTTTCAATTCGCTGCAAGTGCCCGCAGATATTTATTCGCGCGAAAAAACATTGTGCGCGCGTATCGAGCTCGACGATTTTGTCGCAGAGCTGGCGCCGCGCCCGCGCACTGCACATAAAGGCCATTACGGACATGTCGTCGTGATCGGCGGTGATTACGGCATGGCCGGCGCGGTCGCGATGGCGGCGCAGGCAGCGGCACGCACTGGCGCAGGACTGATTTCGTGCGCGACGCGACCCGAACACATTGCCGCCGTTGTTGCGCGTTGCCCTGAAGTCATGGCTCACGGCGTCAGCAGCTTGGGCGAGTTGATGCCGCTGCTCGATCGGGCGACCGCAATCGTGATCGGCCCCGGTCTCGGGCAATCCGCCTGGAGCGAGCAGATGCTGTTCGGCGCCTGGCAATGCGCGCAGGAGAAGTCGCTGCCGCTGCTCATCGATGCCGACGCGCTGAATCTGCTGGCGCAGGGTTCGATCATCCGCTCGCCGCAGTTCGACCGATGCGTGCTGACCCCGCATCCGGGCGAAGCGGCACGTTTGCTGGGAACTACCAGTGCTGCGATCCAGAGCGATCGTTTCGCGGCGGTTGCTGCGCTTCAGCAGCGTTATGGCGGAACGGTGGTGCTCAAGGGCGCAGGCAGCCTGATCGCGTCGGGCGAGGGCGTCAGCGTTGCCGGTTACGGCAATCCCGGCATGGCCTCGGGAGGGATGGGCGATGTGCTCAGCGGCATCCTCGGCGGCTTGCTGGCGCAGGGGTTGACGCCTGCGCGTGCCGCAAGGCTCGCGGTGTGCGTGCATGGTCGCGCGGCGGATCTCGCGGCCCGCAGCGGCGAGCGCGGTTTGCTCGCCACCGATCTGATTCTCCATTTGCGCGAGTTATTGAACCCGTGAGCCTGCACCCGTGAATCCGCATGATTCGGTAAGTGAACACTTACGTTTTCGGCTGGCCGACGAGGAGGCGACGATCGCGTTCGGCGCCGCAATCGCACCGGTCGCCGCCCGTATCGCCCGTTCGCAAGGTCTGGTCCTGTTTCTGCGCGGCGATCTCGGTGCGGGCAAGACGACATTGACGCGGGGCCTGCTGCGGGCGCTCGGCGTGAGCGGCGCCGTGAAAAGCCCAACCTATACGCTCGTCGAGCCCTATGTGCTGGACGAACTCCAGGTCCATCACTTCGATCTCTATCGGCTGCGCGATGCGGAAGAACTGGAGTTTATGGGGGTGCGCGATTACTTCCAGGCCGGTTCGCTGTGCATCGTGGAGTGGCCCGACCGCGGCGGAGAGTTTCTGCCTGCGCCCGATGTTTCGCTTGAAATTCAATCACTTGATGTCGGCCGCAGCGTCGATGTGAGCGCCACCAGCGGCAGGGGAAAGTTGCTATTAGAAGACTTGGGTGCTAAAAATATTAGGAATATCAGCAGGCTGTGAGTTAATCTTAAGTTCGCGCTTAAGACCTTTGCTCAAATTTAAAGCATGTGCCCATGTTGAAAACACTGCGTCAGCTCTTTGTCTCGATTCTGATCGCCAGCGCGCCGGTGTTGTCGGCCTTTGCCGGCGAAACGCTGACAGGAATCGCCATCGTCAACGGCGGCGACAGCTTCCGCGTAACGCTCGCGCTGAGCGCCCCGGTCAAATACTCCGTGACCACCCTGCAAAACCCCGAGCGCCTCGTCATCGATCTCGCCGATACCCGTCTGCAGACCAAAATCGCTTCCGTGCCCCTCGCCAATACACCCGTGAAAAAGCTGCGCAGCGGTATTCGCAATGGCGATAACCTGCGGCTCGTCTTCGAGCTGGAGCAGCCGATGCAGCCGCGCGCCGAGCTTGTCGCCGCCGAGCTTGCGGTCGAACTGACGCGCAGGAACTCCCGTCACGCATCGCGAAGCGCGGCGGCGTCTCGTTCACCGGCCAGAACGGAAGCCGCTAGCGCCGAACCCGCCAGGCCGAAGCCGGTGAAAGTGGCCGATGCCGGCAGCCAGCGCGATGTCGTGATTGCGATCGATGCGGGGCACGGTGGCAACGACCCCGGCGCGGTCGGCTCGGGCAAGTTGATGGAAAAGCATGTGACGCTGGCAATCGCCCGCGAGCTGGCAGCCCAGATCAATCGCGAGCGCGGTTACAAGGCCGTGCTGACGCGCAATTCCGATGTGTTCCTGCCGTTGAAGGCGCGCCGCAATCTGGCGCGGAAGGCCCAGGCTGATCTGATGATTTCGATCCACGCCGATTCGTTCGCGGATAAAAGCGCGGAGGGCGGCTCGGTTTTCGCGCTGTCGACCCGTGGTGCGACCAGCACGATGGCGGCGTTTCTGGCTGAAAGCGAGAACAACGCCGATGCCATCGGCGGCGTGCCTGTCGAAGGCAAGAACGACGATCTCGTCAAAGTGCTGGCCGATTTGTCGCTCACCGAAACGATGAATTCGAGCCTGACGATCGGCCGGGATGTGCTGCGCTCGATGAATGGCATTACGCGTCTGCACAGCCAGCGCGTCGAGCAGGCGGCATTCGTGGTGTTGAAGTCGCCGGATACGCCGTCGATCCTGGTGGAAACGGGTTTTATTTCGAATCCGAAGGAATCGCGCCGTCTGGCCTCGCGCGACTATCAAAAACAGATGGCTGGCGCGATCTTCCAGGGCGTCGACCGCTATTTCTCGCGCAACCCGCCGCCCAATACATACCTTGCGGCGAAACGTCGCAATGCGCGCGATAACGATACGCTCGCCAGCGCTCCGTAATTTTTTCCACTCGCTGTATTTTCTTCTCGCCGTAACTCCCGGAAGAAACTCCACGTTCGCGCCGTCCGCGGTTTATGATGCGCGCTTTCCGACACGCCGGGGTTTTTCTTCCGCAATGCCAAAAATCCAGATTCTCAGCCCTCGCCTTGCCAATCAGATTGCTGCCGGTGAAGTCGTCGAGCGGCCGGCGTCGGTCATCAAGGAGCTGCTGGAAAACAGCCTCGATTCGGGGGCGACGCGTATCGAGGTCGACATCGAGGCAGGCGGGGTGAATCTGATGCGCGTGCGCGATGATGGTTGCGGTATCGATCGCGACGACCTGCCGTTATCGCTCGCCCGTCACGCCACCAGCAAGATTGCCGAGCTGGAGGATCTTGAAGCTGTCGCCAGTCTGGGGTTTCGCGGCGAAGCACTCGCGAGTATCAGTTCGGTTTCGCGTCTCGCCATTACGTCGAATCCGCATGACAGCGCTGGCGATGGCTGGTGCGCGCGTTGCGAAGGTCGCGATATGGCGGTGACGATCGAACCTGCGCCGCATCCGCGCGGTACGACCGTCGAGGTGCGCGATTTATTTTTCAACACACCTGCGCGCCGCAAATTTTTACGCGCGGAAAAAACCGAGTTCGGCCATATCGAGGATACGCTGAAAAAAATAGCGCTGAGCCGCTTCGATACCACTTTCGTTTTAAAGCACAATGGCCGCGTCGTGCAGCAACTGCGCGCTGCACAATCCGAACTGGAAAAAGAGCGCCGCGTCGCCGCGCTGTGTGGCCCGGAGTTTATCGAGCATGTGGTCGCCATAGAAAATCGCATTGGCGATTTGCGTTTATTCGGCTGGGTGGCGCTGCCAACGTTTTCCCGCAGCCAGGCCGATCTGCAATATTTTTATGTGAACGGGCGTGCAGTGCGGGACAAGCTGGTGAGTCACGCGGTGCGTCAGGCCTATCAGGATGTGCTTTACCACGGTCGTCATCCCGCCTTCGTGCTTTATCTCGAAATCGATCCGTTAAACGTCGATGTGAACGTGCATCCGACCAAACATGAAGTGCGCTTTCGCGAAGGCCGCAGTGTGCACGATTTTATTTTTCGCACCCTGCATCGCGCGCTGGCGGAAGTGCGTCCGCAATCTCAGGTTGAAGCGGCGGAGCGTGACGCGCAGGCTGCGGCGAATTTATTGTCGCAACCGTCTGTTATTTCGCAGCAGCCGGCTTTGCAGTTGCCTGTGCGCAGCGCGGCGCCTGCACAATTTGCGTCGAATAATTTCGGCGTGCGCGAACAGATCGGCGCGTATCGCGAGTTGTATGCGGTCGATAATTCGGTGCCAGGAATACCTGCGCAGAACGGCGAAATTCCGCCGCTGGGTTTCGCGCTCGCGCAACTGCAGGGGATTTATATTCTGGCGGAAAACGCGCAGGGTCTCGTGCTGGTCGATATGCATGCAGCGCACGAGCGCATCACTTATGAGCGCATGAAAGCTGCGCGCGACGGTGAGGGGATTCGCTCGCAGCCGCTACTGGTGCCGCGCTCGGTTGCGGTGAGTTCGCGCGAAGCCGATTGCGCCGAGCAAAATGCAGCAGAATTCGCATCGTTCGGAATTTCACTCGAACGCGCGGGGCCTGAAACCGTATTGATTCGTGAAGTGCCAATTTTGCTGCGCGATGGTGACGTCGAACAGCTCGTGCGCGATGTGCTCGCCGATTTACTCGAACATGGCAGCTCCGCGCGTATCGAAGCATGCAGCAATGAAATCCTTGCCACGATGGCGTGTCATGGTTCGGTGCGCGCGAATCGAAAACTCACTGTCGCCGAAATGAATGCGCTGTTGCGGGATATGGAAGAAACCGAGCGCAGCGGACAATGCAATCACGGCCGCCCGACCTGGGTGCAGATGAGCATGGGTGAGCTGGATAAATTATTTTTGCGCGGGCGATGAGCGCTGCGCAAAATGAATTGATTCGTCGAAATGAAAATTGTCTGCGCACATTGGCGCGCTGCCGCGAAATTCAATGAATAAAACTGCTGTAATTTGTCTGATGGGGCCGACGGCGTCGGGAAAAACGGCGCTCGCGCTCGAAATTGCAAAACATTATCCCTGCGAAATCATCAGTGTCGATTCTGCGCTGGTTTATCGCGACATGAATATCGGCACGGCCAAACCGACGGCAGCCGAACTTGCCCAGGTGCCGCATCATCTCATCGATATTCTCGATCCCGCGCAAACGTATTCCGCGGCCGATTTTCGCCGCGATGCCCTGCGTCTGATCGGCGAAATCCGGGCGCGCGACCGCGTCCCTCTGCTGGTCGGCGGTACCATGCTGTATTTCCGCGTGCTGCAGGAGGGGATCGCGGAAATGCCATCGGCGAACCCCGAGGTGCGCGAGGCGATCGCGCGCGAAGCCGCCGAACAGGGCTGGCCTGCACTGCATGCCGAGCTGGCGCGCGTCGATCCGGTCGCGGCGGCGCGGATTCATCCTCGGCATTCGCAGCGCATTCAGCGTGCGCTGGAGGTTTTCAGGGTCACCGGTGTGCCGATATCGCAATGGCACGCGGAGGGTAATGCGCAGCCGGCGGTGGCGAGCGATGCCGATGCGCTGCGCTGGATCAATCTCGCGGTTGCGCCCAGGGATCGCAAGCTATTGCATGCGCGCATCGCGGCGCGCTTCGAGAGCATGCTGGCTGCCGGTTTCGTCGATGAGGTGGCGGCGTTGAAAGCACGCGGTGATTTGCATGCCGATCTGCCGTCGATTCGCGCCGTCGGCTATCGTCAGGTGTGGGATTATCTGGAACAGCGAATCGATTACGCAGACATGGTCGAAAAAGGCATTGCCGCAACCCGTCAGCTCGCCAAACGACAATTCACCTGGCTGCGCTCCTGGCCCGATCTATGCTGGTTTTATACAGATTCCGTGCAGCGAGTGGTGGAAATCACACCGCCCATGACGCTCGATGGCTCGACGGATTATCTGGACGCAGTCGTCTTGAAATATCTCGGTGGCATCTCCATCTAAAGCATGGACTTGCGATATACTTGTAAAGTTTTTCGATAGTTGCCGAACCTCCAGCGCGGTTATCGGTCGTATCTGAGGCTGTTCAAAACGGGTAACCGGGCGAAAAAGCAACGACCTCGCCGCGAGGCGATACGCAATCGATGTACGGTCAAATCTGGTCTCACGAGCTTACATTCATTCATTCCCCGATTTGGGGCATTACAAAAAAAGGAGAAATAAAATGTCAAAAGGGCACACGCTACAAGACCCTTATTTGAACATTTTGCGTAAAGAGCGCATTCCGGTATCCATCTATCTGGTCAATGGCATCAAGCTGCAGGGGCAGATCGAATCGTTCGACCAGTTCGTCGTGCTGCTCAAGAACACCGTCAGTCAGATGGTTTACAAGCACGCTATCTCCACCGTAGTACCTTCTCGCGTGGTGCGTTTGCCGATGGCAAATCCGCAGGCCGAAGGAGAAGAAGGCGAAGACCTCGAGTGAGGTTGCAGGCGGAGAATGTGATCGTTGCTCTTTGAGCGCCCCCAATCCGGCGAGCGCGTGGTTCTGGTACATGTCGATTTTACCGGTCATGCGGAAAGTGAGGATCTGCGGGAATTCGAGGAGCTGGCTGTCTCCGCCGGTGCATTGCCCGTCGTCACGGTGACGGGCAGGCGCGCCACCCCTGATCCCCATCTCTTCGTAGGCGCTGGCAAGCTGGAAGAAATTCGCAGCGCGGTTGCGGCATACGAAGCCGAACTGGTCCTTTTCAATCACGCCCTGCGCCCCAGTCAGGAGCGTAATCTCGAGCGCGAGCTGAAATGCCGTGTGCTCGATCGCACAGGTCTGATTCTCGATATCTTCGCGCAGCGGGCGCGCACCTACGAAGGCAAGCTGCAGGTCGAGCTGGCTCAGCTGCAGCATATGTCGACGCGACTCGTGCGCGGCTGGACGCACCTTGAGCGCCAGAAGGGCGGCATCGGTTTGCGCGGTCCTGGTGAAACGCAGCTCGAAACCGATCGCCGTCTATTGCGCGAACGGATCAAGGCGATCAATTCACGCCTCGAAAAAGTTCGCGTTCAGCGCCGGCAGGCAGGACGTGCGCGTGCTCGCGCCGAAGTTCCCACCGTCGCTTTGGTCGGGTATACCAACGCCGGCAAATCGACTCTGTTCAATGCGCTGACGCAGGCCGATGTCTATGCGGCCGACCAGTTATTCGCAACTCTCGATCCGACATTGCGCCGCGTTTCCATTCCTTCGATCGGCCCGGTGTTGCTGGCAGATACCGTGGGTTTCATCCGCCATCTGCCGCATAAACTGGTGGAGGCATTTCGTGCGACGCTGGAGCAGGTCGCGGATGCCGATCTGCTTCTGCATGTTGTCGATTGCGCTGCGCCCGAACGCGACGACACGATCGGGCATGTGGTCAAGGTGCTCGAAGAAATTGGCGCCGAGGCAATACCGCGCCTCGATGTATTCAACAAAATCGATGTCACGGGCAACGCCCCGCGCATCGATCGCAACGAGAGCGACATGCCGCAGCGCGTATGGGTATCGGCGCAGCAGCGGCAGGGTCTGGAACTTATCGAGCGCGCGCTGGCCGAACTGCTCGGCCGCAAATTGTTCGCCGGTAAGATCGTGCTCGATAATCGCATGGGACGTTTGCGCTCCCGGCTTTACGCGGCCGGTGCCGTCGTGAGCGAAACAATGCAGGAAGATGGCAGTGCGTTGTTGAATGTGAAGTTGCCCGAGCAGGATTGGCAGCGCTTATTGCGAGCAGAAAATCTGAATGCCACCGCGCTTGCGCCTCAATGATTCTTTGGCGCGTTAATTTCTTTTAGCGCACAACTCAACTTGGTAGACTGCGACCCCGCGCAATGGCGCGATTGCCTGCTCGATTAATGAATGGACGATGATCCGGCGGCAGTGTTTTTCTGAAGCAGATATTCAATGCAAATCGACTTTCAAGCCGGAGAATGTTATGGCGTGGAATGAGCCGGGCGGAAACAAGCCCAAAGATCCCTGGGGCGGTGGCGATCAAGGTCCGCCGGACCTCGATGAAGCGCTGAAAAAATTCCAGGAAAAAATCAACGGATTGTTCGGCGGTGGAAAAAAATCGAGCGGCGGAAGCGGTGGCGGTGATATCGGCGGTGTCGCGATACTGGCCGGCATTCTCGGTCTGATCATTTATGCCTATTTCGCGCTCTATCAGCTCGATGAGCAGGAGCGCGCCGTGGTGCTGCGCCTCGGCAAATATCACGAGACGGTGAAGCCCGGTCTGCACTGGAACTGGCCGCTGATCGATCGCGTCATGAAAGTGAACGTCACTAAAATTCAATCGGCGATGCATCGCTCGGTGATGCTCACGCAGGATGAAAATATCGTCGAGATTTCGATGTCGGTGCAGTATCTCATCGCCGATCCGCAGAGTTATCTGCTCAAGGTGAAGCAGCCCGAAGGCAGCCTGGAGCAGGCGATGGAAAGCTCGCTGCGTCATGTGGTCGGCGGCACGGTGATGGATCGCATCATCACCGATGGCCGCGAACAGGTGGCGGTCGATGTACAGCAGCGTCTGCAGCAATATCTCGATGCCTATCAAACCGGTATTCAGGTCGCGAAAGTGAATATCGAAGACGCGCACGCGCCTTCACAAGTGCAGGATGCGTTCAACGATGTGCCGCGTGCGAAAGAAGATCGCGAGCGTCTGAAAAACGAGGCGGAGACTTACGCGAATGGTGTCGTGCCGGAAGCGCGCGGTCGTGCGCAGCGTCAGCTTGAGGAGGCGAGTGCCTATCGCGATCAGGTCGTTGCGCGCGCCGAAGGTGAAGCTGCGCGCTTCGAAAAATTATTGGTCGAATACAAAAAATCGCCCGAAGTCACCCGTCAGCGTCTGTATGTCGATGCAGTGCAGGACGTGCTGAGTAGAAACAGCAAGGTGCTGGTCGATGCACAGGGCAGCAACAATATGATGTATCTGCCGCTCGACAAGTTACTCGACCGACAAAACAGCGATCACGCGGTGACCACCAGCACGGAAGTTCAGCTGGAGTCATTGCCGCCGGTGCGGCGCGATAATTTGTCGCGCGGAAGAGAGGGGCGCTAAATGAACAATAAATTATTGGGCATCGGAATCGTCTTCGCGCTGGCGCTGATTCTGCTCAGCAACAGTCTGTATATCGTCAGCGAAACCGAGCGCGGCGTACTGCTGCGTTTTGGCGAAGTGGTCAGCGCGGATATTCCGGTCGGCCTGCACGCAAAACTGCCGGTGATTTATACCGTGCGCAAATTCGACCGGCGTCTGATTACGCTCGATGCGCCTGCAGAGCGTTTTCTGACGGTCGAGAAAAAACCGCTCGATGTGGATTTCTACGCGAAATGGCGCATCAAGGACACCGCCCGTTTTTATACGGCCACGAGCGGCGATGAGGCGCGCGCGCAGCAATTGCTGTTGCAGCGCATCAAGACCGGGCTGCGCAATCAGTTCGGCGAGCGCACGGTGCATGACGTGGTGTCGGGCGAGCGCGAATCGCTGATGATCGAACTGACGAAACAGCTCGATCAGATTGCGCGAGCCGAACTGGGTGTGGAGCTGGTCGATGTGCGCGTCAAGCGTATCGATCTGCCCGAGCAAGTCAGTCAGTCGGTATTCGATCGCATGAAATCCGAGCGTGAACGCGAAGCGCGCGAGCATCGTTCCACCGGTAAGGAGCTCGCGGAAAAAATTCGCGCGTCGGCCGATCGCGAGAAAATCGTCATCGAGGCGAATGCGTATCGCGAAGCGGAACAGATTCGAGGCGAAGGCGACGCCAAGGCATCGGCGATTTACGCGGCAGCGTACAAACAGGACCCCGAGTTTTACGCTTTCGTGCGCAGTCTCGATGCGTATCGCAAAAGCTTTGGCCAGAGCGGGGACGTGCTGGTCATCGATCCCAAAGGCGATTTCTTCAAATATCTGAATAATCAGCGCGGTCGCTGATCGGGCTGAATGCGCAATGCGGCGGCTCAAATCGCCGGATTGTTTGTGGTAACATCCCGCACCCGGGCTGACCGCCCGCCACGGTAACGGTCAGACCGGGTTTTTTGTGGGCGCGATATTTATCTGGCGTTGAAAGACATCGTCCTCATGCATTTCAACTACGCGGCTAATACCGCCTGGCGCGTCTTGCGCCCGAGCGGACCTGATTTCACCGAGTTTTTCATAATGGCGCGGAAGCGACTATGACCACCGTCGATCGCTGGCTTTTGCCCGAGGGGGTGGAAGAGCTGCTACCCGAGCAGGCCGAGCGCGCCGAAACATTGCGCCGCCGTCTGCTCGATCTCTATCACAGCTGGGGTTATGACCTGATCATGCCGCCGCTGCTCGAATTCACCGATTCGCTGCTCATCGGTCTTGGCAGCGATGTCGATTTGCTCACTTTCAAAGTGACCGATCAGCTGAGCGGGCGCACGATGGGCATTCGCGCGGATATCACGCCTCAGGTCGCGCGCATCGATGCGCACAGCCTGCAACGCGAAGGTCCGGTGCGGCTCTGCTACGCAGGCAGCGTTTTGCATACGCGCCCGAAATCCCTGCTCGCCTCGCGTTCGCCGATCCAGATCGGCGTCGAATTCTATGGCGATGCCGGTCTTGCTTCCGATAGCGAAGTCATTCTGCTCATGCTCGAAACCCTGCGTGTCGCAGGCGTGGAGGCGATTACGCTCGATCTGGGGCACGTCGGTATTTATCGCGCGCTGGTGCAGGCGGCTGCATTGTCCAGCGACGATGAACAGGCCCTGTTCGACGCGCTGCAGCGCAAGGCTCAGGGCGACATAGTTGCCGTGTTAGATCGTGCGGTCGCCGATGCGCGCTTGCGCGACTGGCTGTTGCAACTCAATCGCCTGCAGGGCGATATCGACGTGCTCAGGCGCGCCCGTGCGCTTTTTCAGGGTGCGCCCGCCGAAGTGGAAGTTGCGATCGATGAGCTGCTCGCGGTCGCGCATCACGTGCAGACGCGTCTGCCTGCGGTGAGTTTGTATTTCGATCTGGGAGAGCTGCGCGGCTATCACTATCACACCGGGTTGGTATTCGCCGCACTCGCTCCGGGCTGGGGCCAGGCGCTCGCGAATGGTGGGCGTTACGATCATATCGGCGAAGTCTTTGGGCGCGCGCGTCCGGCAACCGGTTTCAGTACGGATTTAAAAGCGCTGATTGCACTCGGCAGTGCGCAGCAGTTAGTAACACGCAAGGCAATTCTGGCGCCGGCAGAAAACGATATGGCGCTCTGGCAGACCGTGCAGAATTTGCGTGCAAATGGCGAGCGCGTGATTCAGGCGTTGCCGGGGCAATCGGTAGCGTCGAAAAATGAATTGGCGGAATGCGATCGCCAACTGGTTTTGCGCGATGGCAACTGGCAAATCGTGGCGCGTTGATTCGCGGGTCATTCGCAACGTTAAAAACACAGCAATGCATTCGATTTCATAATTTGAGTCTGGTGACAATGAACAAAACCGTAGTCGTATTGGGCACTCAGTGGGGTGACGAAGGCAAAGGAAAAATCGTCGACTTGCTTACGGATCAGGCAGATGCCGTTGTGCGCTTTCAGGGCGGGCACAATGCCGGACATACGCTAGTCATCGATGGCAGGAAAACGGTACTGCACCTGATTCCGTCGGGGATTTTGCGCGACAACGTGTTGTGTCTGATCGGCAATGGCGTGGTGTTATCGCCCACTGCCCTGCTCGAAGAAATTGCCATGCTCGAACAGAACGGTATTCCCGTGCGCGAACGTTTGCGCTTGAGTCCTGCATGTCCGCTGATTCTGCCGTACCACGTCGCGCTCGATCAGGCGCGCGAAGCCGCGAAGGGCACTGCAAAAATTGGTACGACGGGTCGCGGCATCGGTCCGGCGTATGAGGATAAAGTCGCGCGCCGCAGCGTGCGTCTCGGCGATCTCGTCTGTCCGAATCGTTTCAGCACGAAATTGCAGGAAGTGATGGAGTATCACAACTTCGTGCTCACGCAATATTTCAAAATGCCCGCCATCGATTTCGCCAAAGTGCGCGACGAAACCCTGCAAATGGCCGAGCAGATAAAGCCGATGATCGCCGACGTGACCGGCTTGCTGCACGACTATCGCGAGCAGGGCAGGCGCATCATGTTCGAGGGCGCGCAAGGTTCCCTGTTAGATATCGATCACGGCACCTATCCGTTCGTGACATCATCGAATACCACGGCGGGTGGCACGGCGACCGGCAGCGGTTTCGGTCCGCTCTATCTCGATTACGTCCTCGGAATTACCAAGGCGTACACGACGCGTGTCGGCGCGGGTCCGTTCCCGACCGAACTGTTCGACGAGGTCGGCAGGCATCTGTCCGCCAGGGGCAATGAATTTGGCGCCTCCACCGGACGACCGCGCCGCTGTGGCTGGTTCGATGCAATGGTGCTGCGCCAGGCGGTACGCATCAACAGCGTTTCCGGTTTGTGCCTCACTAAGCTCGATGTGTTAGATGGCCTGGAAGAGATCAAGCTCTGCGTCGGCTACACCGATAAAAAAGGTCAGCCGGTGCCGACGCCGGTCGATGCCGAAGATTACGAGGATGTGGTGCCGGTTTACGAAACGATGCCCGGCTGGCAGGAAAGTACGCTGGGCGTGCAGAGGCTCGACCAGCTGCCGGCCAATGCGCGCGCCTACATCAGGCGCATCGAGGCCGTGGTTGGCGCACCGATCGATGTCATTTCGACCGGTCCGGATCGCGTCGAAACCATCACGCTGCGTCATCCATTCGCATAATTTCCCTCCGTATCGCAGCGATTGCGCATCGTCTCGGCACCCGTGTGTGCGGGTGGCATCACGCTTCCGAGCCGACTGCTGCAATCGCTTGAGCGCCTTCATATAAGTAGTTTTCCGAATAGCCGCATCGGGTTCGACTGCGTCGTTCCCCGCTGGATTTACTGCGCCCGCCGTTCACCTTTCCCGCCCGGCAATTGCATCCCGAATCTCTCTTTCATAAACCTTGAAACAACTGAGTTATGAACTAGATTAAAGCAACTGGCTTTCGGCGCCGGCGGCACCTTCTGCTTGTGTCTTCTTACTTTGCGCCGGGCAGACAGCAACAATTCATAACTGCTCGTAGCCGTTTCGCCATGCTCAGGGAGTTGCCTGGGGGCGGCCTAAAGGTGTGCCTCGATGAACTCAACATCCACCTGGCCTTATGTGTTAATTCCGGCGCTGCTCGCCGCCGCAGGGGTTTTCGCCGTCGCGGGCCTGGGTTGGCAAGCTGCTGTGGTTGCAGCGATCGTCCTCGTTGTGGCGGCGGTTTGCGCGCAATTGCTGCAGAGCAACGCCAACGCCCGTCTCGCGCAGGCGGAAAAGACTGCCGAGCAGCGCGCTCGCGAAAGTGCGCGTCATGAAGTGCTGCCGTTCATCGAAAGCGTGCGTGCATTGAATGGCGAAGTGTTGCCGGTCTGGGGGCGCCAGATCGAATTGAGCCGCAGCCAGATGGAAGACGCGATCACGCAGCTGACACAGCAATTCGCCGGCATCGTGCAGAAGCTGGAAGGCGCACTCGCCGCCTCCGAATCGGCCGCCGGTGAGCTGGATGGCAGCGGTGGCACCATCTCGGTATTTTCAAGTTGCGAAGCGCAATTGAATCAGGTCGTCGCGTCGCTGAAGGCAGCGATGGACAACAAGCAGGTCATGCTCGCCGAAGTCAGCGGTCTGCTCGATTTTATCGGCGAATTGAAACAGATGGCGGTCGATGTAGCCGGTATCGCCGATCAGACCAATCTGCTCGCATTGAACGCCGCGATTGAGGCGGCGCGTGCAGGTGAAGTCGGACGCGGCTTCGCGGTGGTGGCCGACGAAGTGCGTAAATTATCGAATCTCTCGAAGGAAACCGGTACGCGCATCAGCGCGAAAGTTGAAACGATCAGTCGCGCCATCAGCACCGCGGTGCAGGCCGCCGATCAAACGGCGACGAATGAGTCGCAATCGGTCACGCGGTCCGAAGAGGCGATCGAGAATGTGCTGCGGGATTTCCGCCGCGTGACCGAGGGTCTCGCGGATTCGAGCGAAATGCTGCGCCAGCAAAGCAACGGCATCAAGGACGAAGTTGCCGATGCCATGGTGCAACTGCAATTTCAGGATCGCGTCAGCCAGGTGTTATGCCATGTGCGCGATCACATCGGTTCGGTGCCGGATCATATCGAGCGCGCATGCGCGAATTATTCGCATGACGGCAATCTGGACGCGATCGATACCAAATATTTGTTGAATGAAATTCAAAGCACTTACGCGATGGCCGAAGAGCGCAGCGCGCATTCGGGCAGGCATTCGGCGTCGCAGTCTGCCGATGACGAAATCACCTTCTTTTAAAGTTGCGCCGCGCTGAGCTTTTGTTCGCGTTGAAATGCTCGATTCGCGGCGACTTTTAATTAACTGAAAAATTTAACGGAGTTAATGCAGATGGCAAAAACCATTTTGATCGTCGACGATTCGGCGTCACTGCGGCAGGTTGTTGCAATTGCACTGAAGGGCGCGGGATACGATGTGATCGAAGCCTGCGACGGTGTCGACGCGCTGTCGAAATTGAATGGCGTCAAAGTGCATCTCATCATCAGCGATGTGAATATGCCGAACATGGACGGCATCACGCTGGTCAAGGAAGTCAAGAAACTCGCCAGCTACAAATTCACACCGATCATCATGCTCACTACCGAAAGCCAGGAAGGTAAAAAGCAGGAGGGCCAGGCTGCCGGCGCCAAGGCGTGGGTCGTCAAACCGTTCAAGCCCGAGCAGATGCTCGCCGCGGTTTCGAAATTGATTCTGCCGTGAACGGGAATCCACCGTTCATCGAAATATCGTTCGTTCACGTAGGGATCCAGACGCAGGGTCATCGAGAGTAACGCATGGCTTCATCGAAGAAAAAAGGCACGGTTGGAAAGCTCGTCGTCGAAGGCGAGCTGACGATTTATACCGCCGCCGAGATGAAGGAAAAGATCGGTGCACTGCTAAATAGCGCGTCGGTGGAAATCGATCTGTCGCAGGTCGGCGAAATCGACACCGCCGGCCTGCAATTACTTTTGCTGGCCCGACGCGAATGCGCAAGGCAGGAGAAGCCCGTCGTTTTCAGCAATCCCAGCGAAGCCGTTCTCACCTGCTGGGATATGTGCAACCTGAAAGAAACATTTGGCGCCGCTGCGCCGTAATTCCCGTCTGACGCAGCAGTACGTATACGCTCGACGCTTATGCGTCAGCCGTTGACGTGCGGCCGCGACAGCGCGTTCAAAGCGCGATAGTGCGTCATGGCACATCGACAGTGCATTACGGCGCATCGACAGTTGCGCGGAGGAAATAGCAATGAATCTCGACGCCGCGTTGCAGACCTTTCTCGTCGAAAGCCGCGAGCTTCTGGAGAATATGGAAAGCTCGCTGCTGCAAACCGAACATCAGGCCGTCGACGCCGAAACCATCAACGCCATTTTTCGCGCCGCGCACACCATTAAAGGTTCTGCCGGACTGTTCGGTCTCGACGACATCGTGAAATTCACGCATGTGGTCGAAAGTGTGCTCGATAAGGTGCGCAACAATGAATTGCCGCTCGATAGCGATCTCGCGTCGCTGTTTCTGGAAAGCTGCGATCAGATCAGCGCGCTGGTCAGCAACGTCGAGTCGGGCAATGACAGCATCGAACCTGCGCTTGCCGACAAGGGCGCTGCGATCATCGACCGGTTAAATGTGTACCTCGGCGTCACCCCTGCTGCTGCCGTTGCAACCCCGGCCGCGCAACAGGCAGCGAATGTCGCCGTGCAGCCGCAAGGCGCTGTTGCCGAAACCGATAACTGGCATATTTCCCTGCGTTTTGGCGTCGATGTATTGCGCAATGGCATGGACCCGCTGGCGTTCATGCGTTATCTGCAAACGCTCGGGACCATTGTCACTGTCACGACGCTGAGCGATACGCTGCCGGCCTTTGCAGAAATGGATGCCGAATCGTGCTATCTCGGTTTTGAAATCGTTTTCAACAGTGACGCCGACAAGGCCACGATCGAAGGCGTGTTCGAGTTCGTGCGCGAAGATGCGCGCATTCGCATCCTGCCGCCGCGTTCGCGCATTGCCGAATACGTCGATTTCATTCGCGAAATGCCCGAGGAGGAACAGCGCCTCGGTGAAATCTTAATTGCCAGCGGCACGCTCACGCAGCGGGAACTCGACGAAGGCTTGAAGGCGCAGGCAGACCTCGCGAACGAAGTCTCGCTGCCGCTGGGTTCGATTCTGGTCGAAAACGGCGCGGTGCAGCCGGCGGTTGTCGAAGCCGCGGCGGAAAAACAGCAGCAGATCAAGGATGCAAAAGCCAAGGTTCCGCGACTGATCCGCATCGATGCCGACAAGCTCGATACGCTGATCAACTTAATCGGCGAACTCGTCATCGCTGGCGCCGGCATCAATGTGCTCGCGCAGCGTTCGGCATCGCCCGAGTTGATCGAATCCAGCGAAAACATCGGTAAATTCATCGAAGAAGTGCGCGATTCGGCATTGTCGTTGCGCATGGTTCAAATCGGCGAAACGTTCACCAGATTCCAGCGTGTCGTGCGCGATGTGAGCAAGGAACTCGGAAAGGATATTGCGCTGGTGGTCAGCGGCGCAGAAACCGAGCTCGATAAAACCGTCGTGGAAAAAATTGGCGATCCGTTGATGCATCTGGTGCGTAATTCGATGGATCACGGTATCGAGCCGGCCGAGTTGCGGCAGCAGCGCGGTAAACCGTTGCAGGGCACCATCAGACTCAATGCGTATCATGAATCCGGCAGCATCGTTATCGAGGTTTCCGACGACGGCGGCGGTCTCAACAAAGATCGCATTCTCGCGAAAGGGATCGAGAAAGGCATCGTCAGCCCCGCCCAGGCATTAAGCGATCAGGAAATTTTCAAATTGATTTTCGCCGCGGGTTTTTCCACCGCCGAACAGATTACCAATATTTCCGGGCGCGGCGTCGGCATGGACGTCGTGCGTCAGAATATCGAAGCGTTGCGCGGCACGATCAGTATCGACAGCGAGCAGGGCGTGGGTACGACGATGAGTATTCGTCTGCCGCTGACGCTCGCAATCATCGATGGTTTCCTCGTGCAGGTCGGTCAGTCGGCATTCGTCATCCCGCTCGATCTGGTGGTCGAGTGCATCGAGTTGAGCGAGCACGACCGCAACAGCGAAGAGCTGCGCAATTACATCAATTTGCGCGGCGAAGTATTGCCGTATGTGCGTTTGCGCGATCTGTTCGAGCTGGGCGCGGCTGTCGACACCGGCAATGAAACGGTTCGCGAAAATATCGTGGTCGTTCAATACGCCAATACGCGCGTTGGTATTGTCGTCGACCGGCTGCTCGGCGAATTCCAGACCGTCATCAAGCCGCTCGGAAAAATATTCAGTCATATTCGCGGTATCGGCGGTTCGACGATTCTCGGCAGCGGAGAGGTGGCGCTGATCCTTGATGTCGCCGGTTTGATCGAACAGGTTCAGGCGCGCGAACCGCAGCCTGTGCAAATGACTACGGATTAGCATTCAGGGTAAGCGGGGTTAAATCATGTTCAAGAATATGAAGATAGGCGTGCGGCTCGGGCTCGGGTTCGCACTGGTGCTGCTGGTGGTCATGATCACACTGGGTGCATCGGTGATGCGGATGGGATCATTGAATAGCGGCATTCAGATTGTCGTCGAGGATCTGTTTCCGAAAACGGTTCTGGAAAACAGCATCATCGACGACGTCAGCACGGTGATGTTGAGCACGAGCGATATCCTGCTTACCGACGATGTGCAGATACGTCGGAAAAAGCTCGAAGCGCTGAACGCCAGGTTGAAAGATGTGGGCAGCAAAATTGCGGAGCTGGAGCCGAAACTGACCTCGGACGATGAAGGCTTGATGCTGAACAGCCTCAAGGATGCGCAGCAGCAGTTCAACGAAATTCACAGCACCATTATCAAGGCGGTGACTGCCAATAATATCGGTGAGGCAAAATTCATCCTGCTGAGCGAAGATTTCGCGGCGGCGCAGGCTACCTACGTCAACAGCGTGAAGGATCTGATTCATTTCCAGAGCGACGCGGTTGACGAAGCCGGCAACGACGCGCTCGCACTTTATTCCAGATCGCGGATTCTGCTCGCCGGCATGGCGCTCGTCAGCGTGCTGCTCGCGATTGCAATCGCGGTGTGGGTATCGCGCAGTGTGACCAAACCGATCGCGCAGGCGGTGGATGCCGCGCATCGGCTTGCGAATGGCGATCTCACCGTGAGAGTCGAAGCCAGTTCGAAAGACGAGACAGGACAATTGCTCATTGCCATCGGCGGCATGGTGGCGAAGCTTTCCCAGATCATCACCGATGTGCGCAGCTCAGCCAACAGTCTCTCTAACGCTTCCGATCAGGTGAACGCGACCGCGCAATCGCTTTCGCAGGCGGCATCCGAACAGGCCGCGAGCGTCGAAGAGACCAGCGCGTCGATCGAGGAAATGACCGCATCGATCAGCCAGAACGCGGAAAATGCCAAAGTGACCGATGGCATGGCGACGAAAGCCGCACGCGAAGCGACCGAGGGCGGCCAGTCGGTAAAACAGACCGTGCAGGCGATGAAGGCGATCGCGGCAAAAATCGGCATCATCGACGACATTGCGTATCAAACCAATTTGCTCGCGCTCAATGCGGCGATCGAAGCGGCGCGCGCGGGTGATCACGGCAAGGGCTTCGCCGTGGTTGCGGCGGAGGTGCGCAAACTTGCGGAAAGAGCGCAGGTTGCCGCGAGGGAGATCAGCGATGTCGCGGGCAATAGCGTGACGCTCGCGGAACAGGCCGGTTCGCTGCTCGATGAAATCGTGCCAGCCATCAATAAAACCTCCGATCTCGTTCAGGAAATCGCCGCCGCCTCCGAGGAGCAATCGACCGGCGTCGCGCAGGTGAACACCGCGATGAATCAGCTCAATCAACTGACACAGCAAAATGCTTCGGCATCCGAAGAGCTGGCGGCCACGGCGGAAGAAATGAATTCGCAGGCCGATCAGTTGCAGGATCTGATGGAATTCTTCAAAACCTCCGCCGAGGAACTGGCCGACAGCGCGGCGTCACCGCCCGGCGAAAACAGCGAGGCTGAAGCGAGAGCGATCGATACCGCCGCGACCAAATCCACGCGAGGCAAAAAGAACGATGCATCGCCACCCGATGAAAAAGAATTTGTACGCTTTTAACTGACGGCGGAGGATTTTTGCCATGTCTCAAGCCGCCGCATCCAAGAGTGCCGGACGTCAGCCAGCGGTCGCCGAAGCCCAGCAGCAGTTCCTAACGTTTCTGTTGGGGGGCGAGCCGTTTGCGATCAATATCCTGGTGATCAAGGAAATTATCGAATACGGACAGTTGACCAATGTACCGCTCATGCCGGAGTTCATTCGCGGCGTGCTGAATCTGCGTGGGCAGGTGTTGCCGGTCATCGATCTGGCCGCACGGTTTGGTCGCGCTCCCGCCGAAATCGCGCGGCGGACCTGCATCGTCATTATCGAAATGGATAACGATGGCGAGAAGCAGGATGTCGGCGTCGTTGTCGACAGCGTCAGCGAAGTAATGGATTTGCCGGAAAGCGCAATCCAGCCATCGCCTGCGTTCGGCGCGAAAATTCGCGCCGATTTTATCCAGGGCATGGTCGAGATCGACGGGCGCTTCATCATTATTCTCGATGTCGATCGCGTGCTGTCGCTGGATGAAATGGCGCTGCTGGCGAGTCTCGAAGAAAACGGCGATCACGAATCGGGCGCTCCCACCGAAGATTGACGGCGACCGGCATCGCCGCCCCTGATTTTGCCATGCACTCCTCAGCGGATGAGGTGTTCGCCTCACGCGAGAAAAGATATGCAGGTAGCGCTGACAGAGCAGGAATTTCATCAGTTCCAGTCGATGATTCACCGTATCGCCGGCATCAGTTTGTCCGCTGCGAAAATGCCGCTGGTCAGCGGCCGGCTCGCGCGCCGCGTGCAGCATTTCAAGCTCGCCAGCTACGCCGAATATTTTCAGTTGCTGACGTCTGGTAATGTCGCCACCGAGATGCAGGTCTGCATCGATCTGCTCACCACCAATGAAACTTATTTCTTTCGCGAGCCAAAACATTTCGATTTTCTGCGCGACACGATTCTGCCGCCGCTCAGAGGCTCGCGTCCCGTGCGCGTCTGGAGTGGCGCCAGTTCGAGCGGCGAAGAAATCTATACCATCGCGATGGTGCTCGCGCATGTGCTGGGCGAGCAGGCGTGGGAAGTGGTTGGCTCCGATATCAGCACGCGCGTGCTCGAACAGGCGCGCCTCGGTCATTACCCTATCGAGCGCGCCGAAAATATTCCGCAGGATTTTCTACGCAAATATTGTTTGAAAGGTGTCGGCGAACAGACGGGCACTTTTCTCATCGATAAATCGCTGCGTGCGCGCACGAAATTTCTGCATATCAATCTCAATTCGACATTGCCGCAAATGGATTCGTTCGATGTGATTTTTCTGCGCAATGTCATGATTTATTTCGATATGAAAACCAAACAGCAGGTTGTTGCGAGAATGCTGCCGATGCTGCGCAGCGGCGGTTATTTCATTGTCAGCCATTCCGAGAGCCTGAACGGCATTACGACAGGCGTGAAGCTGGTTTCGCCGTCGATCTACCGGAAACCCTGATGTTTTATCTGCAGCACGGGAAGTTTTAGTCATGCGGCTTGCGCCCGACGCCATCGATATTTTTCTCAATCCGGGCGATGTCTTTTTCGGCGATAAAAATGTTCGTCTACGCACGATCCTGGGTTCGTGTGTCGCCATTACAGCGTGGCATCCTGAACTGAAAATCGGCGGCATGTGTCATTACATGTTGCCGGGACGCGGTCAAAGGAAAACCGCTCAACTCGATGGCCGCTATGCCGACGAGGCCGTGTTGTTACTGCTCAGGGAAGCGATGCGCAGTCGCACCAATCCCTACGATTACGAAGTGAAGATTTTTGGTGGCGGCAATATGTTCGGCAAGGCAGGCCGGCGAACGCTCGGGCAATTCAATGTCGCCGATCGCAATATCATCGCGGGACAGGAATTATTGCAGCGTCACGGCTTTTTGGCAGCGGCGGAACACCTCGGCGGCGAAGGTCATCGCAATATCATTTTCGAGATCAGCACGGGCGATGTCTGGGTGCGCCAGGATTCGCCGAATTCATGAATAAAACAGGTGAGCCATGAGCAAAACGAGAGTTTTTATCGTCGATGATTCGGCAGTGGTGCGGCAGGTTCTCACCGAGCTGCTCAGGAGCGATCCGCAAATCGAGGTTATCGGCGCCGCGCCCGATCCCATTTTCGCGCTGGAAAAAATGCAGAAGGACTGGCCCGATGTCATCGTGCTCGATGTCGAGATGCCGCGCATGGATGGCATCACCTTTCTGCGTAAATTGATGGCCGAGCATCCGACACCCGTAGTGATTTGTTCGACGCTGACGGAGAAGGGCGCGGAGACGACGATGCAGGCGATGTCGGCGGGCGCGGTCGATATCATCACCAAACCGAAAATCGGTCTGAAACAGTTTCTCAACGATGCCATTCAGGAGATTACGCGCGCGGTAAAGGCCGCCGCGGGTGCGAATGTAAAACGCGTGGCGAGCATGGCGAATGCCGCCGCGAGTGTGGCGCCGAAACCGAAACTCACCGCCGATGCGATTCTGGCGCCGGCGGGCGCGCATGCGATGGCGGAAACGACCGATCGCGTCATCGCCATCGGCACATCGACAGGCGGCACGCAGGCGCTGGAGGTGGTGCTGACCGCGTTGCCGCGGGTCTGTCCCGGCATCGTCATCGTTCAGCATATGCCGGAAAAATTCACCGCGGCATTCGCCTCGCGTCTGAATGGCCTGTGCGAAATCGAAGTGCGTGAGGCGCAGCATGGCGATCGCGTCATTCCGGGTCGCGCATTGATTGCGCCCGGCGGAAAACACATGCTGCTGCGTCGCAGCGGTGCGCAGTATGTCGTCGATGTCATCGATGGCCCCGTCGTCAACCGCCATCGCCCCTCAGTCGATGTGCTATTTCGTTCGGTGGCGAAATGCGCGGGCCGGAATGCCATCGGCATTATCATGACAGGCATGGGTGACGATGGCGCTGTGGGTCTGCTGGAAATGAAGCAGGCCGGCGCAGCGACGGTGGCTCAGGATGAGGCGACCTGTGTTGTCTACGGCATGCCGAAAGAGGCGGTGAAACGCGGCGCTGCGGACAGAATCATGCCGCTCGAAAATATCGCGGGTGTTATCACTTCGCAGAAAGTGTTGTGAGCTACGGGCCTGGGCGAACATTCACCGGAACGCCCGAAAAACGCGGCATAAAATTAATGGGCTCCAGATAATCCCGCAATGATGTCAGTCGACCGGTAAAGCTGCCGCGCTGCTTAAGCGGATCGTTAGATTCATCCATCGATCCGTAAAGATGCGTCATCGAAATCACGCCGCGCCGTAGACTCTTATCGGTGCGTGCAATACCGCGAATACGACCCGTTGCCGATTCGATATCAATCGTCGAGTTCTCCGCGATATTTTCATCGTGCATATCCTGCGGATTCATATACGCCCAATTCGTCGGATATTTCCTGAGAGTTCTTTCCGAATCGCGATAGGCGCTGTTCATCGCTTCGAGAATACGGCGGCAGGTCAGATGATATTTAAAACGAGACTCCGCCGCTTCACTGCGTGCCGCTTTCAATTCATCGGCAATATCCGGCGGGCATAATTGCAAGCGTGCACCATTGTCTTCCATGGCTTTCACATGCTGCGGTTCTAACTGTGGACGCACGCCACCGGGGTTCGAGAGCAATTCATCGAATGGTACGCGGCTACCTTTAGCGAGAAAACGAAACATCGCTTCCGCATCGGGTTGATTCTGCATATCGAGTTTAAGACCATCCGGAATGGTCGCGTAATCGAGTCCGTAACTCCAGTATTTGAGCGTGAGCTCAATATGCATGCGTGCTGCAACGCCCCAAAAAAATTCCCAATCGTGAAGGGTGTCGCCGGGCTTCGGTAAAATGGCGGGTGCATATTGCGCAAATGCTTCGGGATATAAACTATCGCCTGCGATGCTGAGATCGTCGCGTTCAAAATGCTGCGTCGTTGCAATCACATAATGCGCGAGTTGCGCTGTTTCGTTCATGCGCGCATCGAGAGAGACCAATAATTCCAGATCGTTGAAGGCGGGAATGGCGCGATCGGGATCGCCCAGCGCCATCAGCGGGTTGCCGCCGAAAACGATCAGCGCGCGAATTTTATCGGGGCCCGGTGTCAGGATTTCCTGGGGCAGTAATGCGGTGGGAAACTCTCCGTATAACGTGCCGATATCTGCCGTTCTGCATTTCACGCCGTGCTCCCAACTGCGTCCAGCCGGTACAACGGTTTCATAAATCTCTCGCGGTTTCAGTGTGCCTGGGTTGCGCACAAGATCGCCCGCGCGGCGATAACCGCCGACGAGCGCATTCACAACTTCGATCATGTGATCGTTGAGATTCGAGTGCGCCGACATCGAAGGCCCGGTGCCGCTGCCGATAAATGCGCGCCTTGCTTCGCCGATCCATTGCGCGGCTAACTCGATCTGTTCGACATAAACGTCGGCACGTTGCGCTGCCAATGCCGGTGTGAAGGATGCGACCGCTTCACGTAACTCATCGAGTTGCGTAACGAATCGCTCGCAGAACGATTTATTGTAAGTTTCGTCGCGCAGCAGAATATGTGTGATTGCGGCAAAGATTGCTGCATCGTGTCCCGGTAACGGTTGAATCACCAGATCGGCATAGCGTGCGGTTTCGGTACGACGCGGATCGATGACAATAATTTTTCCGCCGCGCTCTTTCAAACTCAGCAGCGATTTACTGGGTGCGCCGCTTTCGCCCGCGCTGAACGGATAAGTCTGATGCGTGACGATCGGATTATTTCCAGCGATAACAGCAAGATCGATATCGCGCGTGCTCGGCTTACCGCTGGCCATGATGCCCATGCGCCCCGATGTCACCCATTTCGCCGATTGATCGATGGTCATCGTCGAGAAGAAATTCGGCGAACCAATTTCTGCCGCGAACGCGCGTTCGAGCAATCCGCCCAGCGTACTGCGATACGCGCCGGTGCCGTGAAAGAACGCGATGGAGCGCGGACCATATTGGGCGATCAATGCGGAAATTTTTTCGGCGATCTCATCCAGCGCCTGGGCGGAGGAGATTTCGGCAAATTCATTTTCGGTATTGCGCTTTACGCTGCGCAGTAAACGGTTTTCAGCACCGTTGTGAAAGTCCGCACTCGCGCGTCCCTTCGTGCACATATAGCCGCCGTAGGGCGATGCCGTAGCATCTCCGGATACGGCAATGATTTTATTATTTTCGATATTCAATTCCATCGAGCACAGCGCGCCACAGTTACGGCAGAAGGATTTCACGGAGGTGGACATTGCTTTCTCGCTGCGCTCTCTATTGATCTATCGCGTGGGCTCCATCTTATAAAGTCGGTGGGGCGGAAACTTGACCATTCGTGCAGCTATTTAGCCTGAATGCGCGATGGCAGGGCAGACTTAAGCGAAAGAGGCGAGATACTGCCACGGATAAATGCCGCGATTATGGCCATCGCTAAAATGCAGTTGCAGCCCGTAGCCCATCGGTGTCACGGCCAGCACTGCAATTTCCTCGCAGGCGACTGTATTGCCGGTGATTTCCAGATAGCGGCAGCCCGCGCAACGGCAGTGGGTTCTGAGTATGGAGCCGCTGATCACCGCTTCGCGGTCGGACCAGCGCAATGCGAGATCGGCGCCGCGCACGGCGAAGGCGTCGGGCCTCATGCGTGCACCTCCATCATGCTTGCAGCGTTGTGAGCTGAATATTCTGCAAAGCCAGGCGCGACATTTTGCGCACATCGGGATCGGCATCGTTCGCCGCTTCGGTCAGGGCGGGAATGGCGCGGTGATCGCGTATTTCGCCGAGAGCGATCGCCGCTTCTTTACGCACATTGCTCAGCGCGTGTTGCAATGCGGAAATCAGCGGCGGCACCGCATCGATGGCGCGAATGCGTCCGAGCGCGCGCGCAGCGAGCAATCGCACCTGCCAGTAATCGTCGTCGAGCGCGCGCAATAAATCGTCGACAACGGTCGGCGGTTTCAATTTCGCCAGCGTCGCTGCTGCCTCTTCGCGCACATGCCAGGCTTCATCGCGCAACGCGGCGGCCAGCGCGGGCAATACAAATGCTTCGCTGGTCATGCCTAACGCTCCCACTGCGGCGCGGCGCACCTCCGCTGACGCATCGTCTGTTGCGAGCTCGGCGAGTCTGGGTAACGCGTCGCTGTATTTGAGCCAGCCGAGCACGCCGACGGCTTCGCGACGCACGGCCGCGCTATGACTGTCGAGCAGCTTCACTGTCGGTGCTGCGGCGGCCTGAATGCGCAATTCGCGCAGCGCGCGCAGAATCGAGAGTTGCACGAAATCATCAGCGTGACCGATCCACGGCAGCAGATGATTTCCGGCGGCCGGCGTTTTCAACTCAGTGAGCGTTTGCGCGCTCGCGCTGCGCACTGTTTCGTCGTCGTCGAGTAACAGGCGCGTCAATGTATCCAGTACCGCATCGCTTTCCCAGCCTGCGAGCAGACGCGCCGCTTCCGCGCGCACGACAGCCGCTTCGTCGGCCGCCGCCGCGATCAGAATCGGCAGGTAATCTTCTTCCTCCTCATCGGCCAGTTCGAGCAGAGCGATGCGGCGCGTTTCGTAATCGCCGTCGGTGAGGCGCGGCAATAACGCGGCTAATTCGGTAAATTTCTGCCCGATCAAATCGGCGATTGAAGTTTCCTGTTGTGCAAATGCCGTCATATCAAACTGCTGCCTCAAGGTTTTTTGCCGCGCTTTCTTTATTGACAAAACCGATGGGAGAAAATTTAACGGGGTCGACATCCAGACCGCCGTGCAACAAGTTCATGCAGTGCCGTTTTAATTCCGCGAACTTGACCGTTGTGAGCAATTCCGGCGAACGCGGCCGCGCGAAATCGAGCGCGATTTCCTCGATGATTTTCCCGGGCCGCGGACTCATGACGAAAATGCGATCGGCGAGATAGAGCGCTTCATCGATATCGTGGGTGACGAAGACGACAGTGATGCCGACATCGTTCCAGATATCGAGCAGCAACTCCTGCATGCGCAAACGCGTGATGGCGTCGAGCGCACCGAAGGGCTCGTCCATCAACAACACGCGCGGACGATTGATGAGCACGCGAGCGAGTTCGACGCGCTGTTGCTGACCGCCGGACAATTGCCACGGATATTGCTGGCCGCATTCGCCGAGGCCGACGAGCCGCAGGATTTCCTGCGCGCGCGCATGGCGCTCCGCACGCCTGATACCTTTCATTTTCAAACCGAAGGCGACGTTATCGATCACCCTCTGCCACGGAAACAATGTGTGGTGCTGAAATACCAGGCCGCGCTCGGGGTGCGGCGATTTCACCGCTTCGCCGTCGACGGAAATCGCCCCCTGACGCGGATGCAGGTGCCCCGCGAGCGCACCGAGCAATGTCGATTTTCCGCAACCGGACGGGCCGAGAATGCAGGCGAATTCTCCTGCGCGCAGTTGCAGCGAAATATTTTCCACCGCAGTGAAACGGCGCGACTGATCGCCGAGTTCAATACTGACATTTTCGATCGAAACCTGTCCGCTCATATTCGTCTCCCCATAATTTTCCGGTGATGCCGATTCGTGCGCTGAATTTTCGCTGCGCCGGATCCGTTCAGTTTTTTGCTGTGCGATACCAGGGCATCAACCAGCCGCCGATCAGCCGGATCAATGCGCTGCTGCCCATACCGAGCGCACCGATCAGCAACATGCCGACGATGATGTTGGCGTAGTTCTGCACGGTGTACGACTCCCATGTGTAATAGCCGATACCGAATTGTCCGGAAATCATTTCCGCCGTGACGAGACAGAACCAGCACGTGCCCATGCCGATTGATAAACCGGTGACGATTGCCGGCGCTGCGCTCGGCAAAATGATTTCGCCGAACAGACGCCATTCACGCGTGCCGAGACTGCGCGCCGATGCGATCAATCGCGCATCGACATTTTCGACACCGTGAATGGTGTTGAGCAGAATCGGGAATAGGGCGCCGACAAGCGTGATGTAAATCATGCTGCCCTCGGATGAGGGGAACATCAGAATCGCGAGCGGAATCCACGCCACCGCCGGAATCGGGCGCAATACTTCCAGCGGCGGCAACAATGTCGCGCGCGCCTTGCTGAAGCGTCCGATAGCCAGACCGAGCGCTACGCCAAACACCGCCGCCAGCGAAAATCCGACAGCAACGCGATACAGACTGCTGAGGATGTGAAAGCGCATTTTTGGCGACACGGCGAAATTCAGTGCCTCATCGAATACCTCGAGCGGTGTCGGCACATTCGCGAAGGTGATGAAGGCGAGATGAACCTGCCGCGTCGACAGCCAGTGCCATAAGGCAAGGCACACCACGATGGAAAGGCAGGGCAGCACACCCTGCCGCATCCGGCGCAGCCACACGGCGGAATCGAAAGAAAGTTTCGTTTGTCTGAACGCAGACGCTGCGCTGCCTGGCGGGATATTCGCCAACGATTCACTCACGATTTCTTCTCCCTTTCATGCTTTGGTCGATTACATTTTTTTTCGAAACGTGTACTTGTTTCGATGAAACATTTTTGTATCTGTTTCTCTGAAAAATTACGTATTTAATTTGCCGCCACCGTGCCGGGTTGTGTGCGTGCCTGTGCGAAATCGAAGTATTTCCCTTTATTGTTCGCTGCCCAGGTTGCCGCTGCATTTTTTTCGAGGAATGCGTGCAGACGGCCTTTATCGTCGGCGGCAAACCACGCGGATTTCGCCAGCAATTTGATTCCGGAGCCGTAATCCTGCGCGTAGATCACGCGGATTTCCCTGCCGGCAGCTTCGAGCTTTTTCAAATCCGTAAATGCAGTTTCGGGATTTGCATAGCTGCGTACCTTCTGCTCGCCTGCCACCCAGATTTGCGCCACACGCTTGCTGTCCGTGATCGGCTTGCCGGTGACGAAGTCGTTCACCTGCAGCGGCGTTTGCGCATAGTTTTTGAGTTGAGCTTCGTAATCGAGGCCTGTCTGTTTGAACGCGGTGCGCAAATAGGTGTCGTCGATGAAGTCGTTGACATCGATATCGCTGTCGGTGCGCTTGAGGAATTTCAATGTCTCGATCGATGTTTTCAGCGCTGTGCGATATTCCGGTTTCCAGGTGAAATCGCGTGTCTGCAAACCGAGCGGGCCGTGGAATAAGTACGCCACTTCGGCCTCGACGCCCGTCACCTTTTCGATCAGCTCGCTGTATTTCTCCGGCTCGGCGATTGCAAGCCGATCGGCTTCAAGCGCGGCGCGCAGGAAAGCCACCACGATTTCCGGATATTTTTTTGCGTATTCGGAATTCACCAGACTGCCGTGAAACGTCGGTGCATTGGCCTGCGAGCCATCGAAAATCTTTCGTGCAAAGCCGCGATAGGGAAACAGATCGGCGAACGGAACGAAATCGGCATGCGCATCAATTTTACCGGTTTGCAATGCCGGACCAGCCACTTCGGGCGCCTGCGTGATGATGGTGAGATCCTTGTCCGGGTCGATACCGTTCGCTTTCAACGCGCGCAATAACATGCCGTGCGAAGTCGACGCGAATGGCACCGAGATCTGTTTTCCCTTCAATTCGGTGATCGATTGAATCGGCGAGTCGAGCGGAACCACGATGCCGTTACCGCTGCCGGTGGTGCTGCCCGATAACACGGTGATAAACAGACTTTTCTTGCCGGCCTTTTCGAATGCGGAGCGATTGAGCGAGCCGGGAAAATCCGCCATCGAGCCGATATCGAGTTTGTTCGCGACCATTTCGTTGGTGAGTGGTGCGCCGGAAGTAAAGTTCTTCCATTGAATGTCGTAAGTCACGTCCTTGTATTTGCCGTCGCGCGGCAAATATTTTTCGAGCAGCTTCTGTTCGCGGATGATGAGACCGCCGGTTGCGCAATTGATGGTGCTGTCCTGCGTACCGATAGCGACGCGAATCTTCTCTACTTGAGCATGTGCTGGTGCTGCGCCGGCGAATATCAGCGCAGCGGCGATCAATTTCAATTTTTGAATTTTCATCATCATCTCCCAATGGATGTAAGTTTTGTTTTAATGCTCTTCATTTCAACAAGTAGGGAATATCGACGCGCACCGCTCCGGTCGGACAATCCTTTTCGCACGGCATGCAATACCAGCATTCATCGAAGGCCATGTAGGCTTTGCCTTTGCTCAGATCGATCGCAAGCACATCGAGCGGGCAGACATCGACGCAAACGGTGCAGCCTTTGTGTGCGATACATTTTTCTTCGTCGATCGTCACCGGCAGCGAGGTTGCAATTAATGCCACCGGAAAAGCGCCTTCGATTTTTGGAACAGAACTCATGCTGCACTCCGGTCATGAATACGCAGTTGCTGGTACGCGGATTTTTCACTGTCATCCATCGCGATGACATACGGTTCGAGTGCGCGCTTGAAGCAGGTCATGGTGCCGTTTGCGTTTTTCTGGAGCTGCGCGTGAGCCAGCCATTCGCTGTCGTTGCGTTCGGGAAAGTCGACGCGCGCGTGGTACAGGCCCCAGCGGCTTTCCGTGCGGAACAGCGATGCGCGTGCTGCCATTTCCGCACAATCGAGAATGAAGTGAACTTCCATCGCGCGCATCAATTCGTGTGGATTGCGCGCGTGCAGACAATCCAGGTCAGCGCGAATTTCCGCAAAACGTTCGAGACCGATTTCCATTTTTCGGGTGACTTTCGGCGGCTGCAGATAATCGTTCACCATGCGGCGCAATTTGTATTCGACCTGCGCCGGCGGCAGGCCGCGTGCGTTTTGCAACGGTTGCAATACGCGCTGCTGCTCGCGCGCAATATCCGCTTCGTCGATGGTCGCGAACGTATTTTCCAGCGCATGCCGCGCGGCCGATTCGCCCGCGAACTTTCCGTAGACGAAGGCGCCGAGCATGTAGTTGTGCGGCACGCAGGCGAGATCGCCCGCTGCGAAAAGTCCCGGTACGGTCGTCGCCGCGTTTTCATCGACCCACACACCCGATGCGGAATGGCCGCTGCACAAGCCGATTTCGGAAATATGCATTTCCACCATCTTCGTGCGGTAGTCGGTGCCGCGGCCTTCGTGAAAGCGGCCACGGCTCGGACGTTCGTTGCTATGCAGAATCGTTTCGATGGTGCCGATGGTTTCTTCGGCGAGATGATCGAGTTTCAGAAATACCGGGCCGTTGCCACTCTGCAGTTCGCGATAAAACTCGAGCATCATCTGTCCGCTCCAGTAATCGCATTCGATAAAGCGCTCGCCTTTTGCATTTGCGGTGAAGCCACCGAAAGGACCGCTCACATACGCGCACGCGGGCCCGTTGTAATCCTTGATGAGCGGATTGATCTGAAAGCATTCGATGCCCGACAGCTCGGCACCGGCGTGATACGCCATGCTGTAGCCATCGCCGGCATTGGTGGGGTTTTCGTAGGTGCCGAATAGATATCCCGACGCCGGCAGACCGAGACGGCCCGCGGCGCCGGTGGCTAACACTACCGCTTTGGCGCGGATCACGTGAAATTCCGCCGTGCGGCAATCGAAGGCAAATGCACCGGCAATACGGCCATTGCTGACGATCAAACGCGTGGCGACAAGACGATTGGTAATTTCAACGCGCGCACGTTTCAACTGCTTGTACAGAACTTTTTTAATGTCGTGTCCCTGCGGCATCGGCAACACATACGTGCCGAGATGATGCACTTTGCGCATCGCGTAATCGCCGGTTTCATCTTTCTCGAATTTCACACCCCAGCGGTCGAGTTCCTCGATCATCGCAAAGCTGTTCTGCGCATACGCGAGCACGGTTTTCTGATTGACGATGCCATCGTTCGCCGCGGTAATTTCGCGCACGTATTGTTCGGGCGTTGCATGCCCCGGTACCACGGCGTTGTTCAATCCATCCATGCCCATCGAAATTGCACCGCTGCGTTTGACATTGGCTTTTTCGAGCAAAAGCACTTTTGCCTCGGGATTGGCCTGTCTGGCTTTGACGGCCGCCATCGGGCCGGCGGTGCCGCCACCGATCACGAGCACATCGACATCGCGCTGTAAATAATTCATAAACTGCCTCGGTTTCAGCGCTCGATGCGCAGACGAAATTGGAAATTGTCGGAGCGGCAATACAGATATTCGAAATCGATCGGCGCGCCTTCCGCGTTATGGGTTAAGCGCGCGACGCGCAGGATCGGATCGCCGGCATCGATCTGCAGATGCGCTGCAATATTCGCGTCGGCAGAGATCGCATCGATGGCGAGATCGGCGAAGCCGAGCGCGATGCCGTAGTCGTTTTCGAGAATCAGAAAAATATCGCGCGTCGCCAGATCTTCGCGGGCGAGGCGGGCGCCGATATGTGTCGGCACGTATGTGATATCGAACGACACAGGCGCGCGATTGAGATAGCGCACGCGGCGAATTTCCGTCACCGGATCGCCAGCGCCGGTTTGCAATCGCAGCGCGACTTCTTCGCTCGCAGGCAATGTCTCGATACCTGCGAGCTGATTGAAAATTTCGTAGCCATGTTTGGCCATCGCTTCGGCGAAACCCTGCAGGCGCACCAGCGACTGAAATGGTTTGGGCTTCGATACATAAATGCCTTTGCCGGCGAGCTTGAACAGCACACCTTCTTTCTCAAGCTCGGAGACTGCATTGCGCACGGTGATGCGGCTGACGCTATAGCGCGTCATCAGTTCGCTCTCGGAGGGCAGGCGATCGTGCGGCTGATAGACGCCGGCGATGATTTGTGCGCGCAGCTCATCGCGGATGCGCGCGTACAGGGATCCGGGCGCGATGGAAGTGGTTTGAGTCTGTTGTGCGATCTGGGCTTGTTGTAAGTAGGTCACGGCAGTACTTGTTATAACCGGTCATGTAGGTGATCGGTTAATAGCAAGCGTCGCGCCAGACGGATTTATTCGTCGCTAAGTTATTGAGTTATAAAATAAATAAGATTTTTTAGGAGGCGGATGCATTCCGTCTTGGCGCTGAAATGTGTTGATATACCAGCAATATGATTTTTCTGTGTTGATATATCAGCAATCCGCTGCCGTACTGATCTTCATTCATCACAACTGGATGGCAGGATCGAATTCTGTTTTTGTGTTTCTGTAGCAGCAGGCGATGAGCAGTGATTGCATCTTCAGCCTCATTGGGTCTGACGAATTGCGGCAAAAGCGCGCGTAATCATTTTCTTTCGGCTGGTATGGCAATTGAATGAAGGAAACGCTTCGGCTGTTGCGCCAATAATCTATCGATTGCCTGGAGAGGTAACCAAGCTCATGAGTCTCACGATCAACGGAAAAATCCACGATTTGAAAGATGTCGATGCCTCGACGCCGCTGCTCTGGGTGCTGCGCGACGAGCTTGGTCTGGTCGGCGCCAAATACGGCTGCGGCATCGCGCAATGCGGGGCGTGCACGGTGCATATCGATGGCAATCCCGTGCGCTCGTGCGTGATACCGATCGCCTCCATTTCTGCTTCGCAAAAAATCACCACGGTGGAAGGGCTGGCTTCTGCCGATGGAAAACTGCATCCGCTGCAAGATGCGTGGATCGAACACGATGTGCCGCAGTGCGGTTATTGCCAGGCCGGTCAGTTGATGAGTGCGGCGGCATTGTTGAAACAGACACCGAAGCCGACCGATGCACAGATCGATGCGGCGATGCGCGGAAATATCTGTCGCTGCGGAACCTATTTGCGCATTCGAAAGGCGATTCATTCCGCGGCGGCCAAATCCGGCAAGGGTGGTGCAGCATGACTTCATTCGAAAAACTGACAGAGAAAAATTTCAGCGCTGCTGCCGACGATGCCATTCAGGCCATCATGCGCGATGCGGAGGCACAGATTCGCGTGGCGACGATATGGGATCGACGCGCATTTCTGAAACTTTCCGGCGTGGCGGGCGGCGGTCTGCTGCTCGCGTTTTTTATCGGCGATAGCCGCAGCGCATTCGCCGATGAAAAACATGCGCATGAAAAAAGCGCTCATGAAAAGGAAGGGGCGGCAGCGTTTGCTCCGAATGCATTTCTCAAAATATCCGACGATGGCTCGATTCTGATTTATTCCAAGGGTCCGGAAATCGGGCAGGGCATCAAGACCGCATTTCCAATGATTATCGCCGAAGAACTCGACGCCGACTGGTCGCGCGTGCGCGTCGAACAGGCGCCGGTCAGTCCCGCTGTTTATGGCAGACAAAGCGCGGGTGGATCGCGTTCGATTCCCGCGAGCTGGGATCAGTTGCGACGCGCGGGTGCGACCGCGCGCGCGATGTTGATTGCCGCTGCCGCAAAAGAATGGGGCGTTCCGGTATCCGAAATCACCACCGCAAAAAGCCTGGTGACGCACGCGCGCAGTCAGCGTCAGCTCACGTATGGCGAGCTCGCGGACAAAGCCGCCGCATTGCCGGTGCCCGATGAAAAATCATTGCAGCTCAAAACCGTCAGCGAATACACCCTGCTCGGTTCGCGTGTCAGCGGCGTCGACAATGTGAAACTGGTGACCGGCCAGCCGCTGTTCGGTATCGATCAGACACTGCCGGATCTGCATTACGCGACTTTCGAAAAATGCCCGGCGGTGGGCGGCAGGGTGCGCAGCGCGAACCTCGATGAAATCAAAAAGCTTCCGGGTGTTACCGACGCGTTCATCGTTGTCGGCAACAATAAACCCAATGAAGTGATGTCCGGCGTTGCCATCATCGCCAACAATACCTGGGCTGCGATCCATGCAAAAAGGCAGCTGAAAATCGATTGGGATGAAAGCAGCGCGTCGAAGGATAGCTGGAGTCAGGCGAGCGCCGCAGCGCACCAGCTCGCGCAGAAGCCGGGCGCAGAAACGCTGACGAATATCGGTGATTTCGACAGCGCGATTGCGCGGGCAAAAACGGTTAGCGCGTTTTACACCTATCCCTTCGTCGCACATGCGCCGCTGGAACCGCAGAACACGACCGCCTGGTTTCGCAATAATGCGATCGAGATCTGGGCACCGTCGCAAACCGCCGACGGGGCGTTGAAAACGGTCGCCGAATTTCTGGGATTGCCGCAGGAGAAAGTCACGATTCATCAGACCCGCGTCGGCGGTGGTTTCGGTCGCCGCCTCATCAACGATTACATTTGCGAAGCGGCGCAGATTTCGAAGCAGGCCGGTGTTCCGATCAAGCTGCAGTGGACGCGTGAAGACGACATGCTGCACGACTTTTATCGCGTCGGCGGTTTTCATGCGTTCACGGGCGGTGTCGATGACGCGGGGAAGCTGGTGGCGTGGCAGGATCACTTCATTACGTTCAGCGCCGACGGCAAAAAGCCGGTCAGCGGCGGCGATATGTCGGCCGAAGAATTTCCCGCGCTGCTGCTCCCCAATGTGCGCCTGACGCAAACCCGGTTGCCGTTGCAGATCCCCTGCGGGCCGTGGCGCGCGCCGCGCTCGAATTCGATAGCCTTCGCGGTCCAGAGCTTTCTGCATGAGCTGTCGAGCAGCGCGAAACGCGATCATCTGGAGTTCCTGCTCGAAATTCTGGGCGAGCCGCGCTGGCTCAAGCCGGGCGATGCCTATGCGCTCAACACCGGACGGGCTGCCGGCGTCATAAAACTTGCCGCGGAAAAGGCGGGCTGGGGAAGGGCGCTGCCGAAAGGACGCGGGCTCGGCCTCGCCTTTCATTTCAGCCATGCCGGGCATTTCGCGGAGGTCGCGGAGGTTAGTGTCGACAGCCAGCGCAAGCTCACCGTGCATCGTGTCGTCGTGGCCGGCGATATCGGCCCCATCATCAATGCGAGCGGTGCGGAAAATCAGGTGGAAGGCGCGGTCATCGATGGTTTCAGCACCATGCTGGGGCTGGAATTAGCCATCGAAAATGGCCGCATTCAGGAAACCAACTTCGATCGCTATCCGATTTTACGCATGCCCCATACCCCGCAAGTGGAAACACACTTCGTCAAAAGCGATTTCTCTCCGACCGGCGTGGGCGAGCCTTCGTTGCCGCCTGTCGCCCCCGCGATATGCAATGCGATTTTCGCAGCCACCGGCCACCGGGTACGTACCTTGCCGCTTACACGTGAAGGCTTCAGCGTGTAGTCCTCTCTGTGCGGAATCGTATCGACAGCCGCAGCTAACGGTACGATTCGGCATTTTTGCTTCTTTTCTATTACTCTTACTCCACCGTTCGGCAACTCTGGCTTGACAGTTTTCCGGATTGGTGTCAGTTTTATGTCACCAATTTGCGCGGATCCATGTGCCGCTAACCCCATTAATAATGCGCGGGATACCCATATCCATAGGGAAGTGGCTGAGCAGGTTCAGCGAGGACAACCATGACAAATCAGTCTGCAGTCACCACTACCACGACGCAGTTTCGCCGCAGTCCCAAGCAGGGGCGGTCGAAGGCACTGGTCGATGCGATATGCCAATCGTGTCTGAAAATTATCAATAGCGGTCGCGGCGATGAACTGAGTGTCAGCCTCATCATAAAAACGGCAGGCGTAACCAAGTCTTCCTTCTATCAATACTTCCCCAATGTCGATACCGCGATCGGTCACGCCCTTACCCACTACGATCTGGGCTACGACGAAGAAGATATCCTGCTGGATCAGCAGTTACGCGAAAAGCTGGGCGAGCTTCCGCTCACGGAATCGATCGAGCTTGTGGTTAATGCGGCGTGCGATCGCCATGTCAGGCTGCTGAAGAAGTACGGCAATATTTATCGTCGGTTCCACCGCAATTTTTCACCGATGGCCAATGTTGAAAATGGATTTAGCAGTATTTCCGTTTCCACGAGCGTGGAGCTTGGCGAATTCGTTGGTTGCCTGCTGGGTGGCAATGAGCCGTCGCTAAAAAATTGCTCAATCGATGCCGTCGTATTTCTGGTGGCGGTGGGTATCGTCGATTTCACGGGAAAGACGGTCGATTTCGAGCCGAAACTCCTGGAGAAGGAATCCTTCAGAAAAACCTTGACAGGATTTTTTTCGAGTTATTTCAATCAATGATTATCGGCGCATTCGCCTCATGCGCCGGAATTGTCAGCTAATAAGATAAATTTCTAATTTGTTGAATTATTTCCGTTTTGAGAAATATGGCGGCATTGATTTTTCAAAATCATGAGGGTTTTGGAGGCCGCCAAAAATAAATGCGGACGCAGTCCATATTTTCTGTTGATGAACTCGGTCCATATTCATTGCCGCAGATCAAATTTTTATTGAGTGAACTCATCAATACGCTTCTAATTAATTCACCAGCTCATATCGCGTCGATTGACTGGGTAATTAATTTTAATAATGTTTGAAAGTGTAAAAGCCAAAACCGGTGCGAACCGGTGACGGAAAGCTTCGAGTCTTTAAAGATAAAAAGATTGTCGAGCTGCCAGCTTTCTCAACTTGAGGAATTCGCAATGAATACTTTCAAAAAGTTACTTGCTGTTTCTGCTGTAGTAGCTGCTGCTGGTCAGGCTAACGCTGCCATTTTCGATATCTCCGGTGCATTCCCTGTTACCGCTTCGGTTTTCGGTAACCCTCTGACTGTTCCTTTCTCGATCAACAGCGGAAGCTATGATTCCGATACCGGTATTGGTTCGTGGAATGTCAGTGGCGACGTTTCCGGCATGGGCATGGGCGTCATCACTTTCGACCAGGCCTTTACGCTGGACGCACTCACCGGCTTGGGCACTCTCGGCGCGGGCACCAACTGCCAGGGTAATGGCATCGCTTGCGCCGGCGTCGGCCCGGAGTTCAACGGCCCGATCAGTGCCGGCGGCCCTATCGTTGCCGGCCTGCAAAATTGGGTTGTCACCACGCCGAATTTCGGTTCTCCGATTTTCGCACCGGTCCTGACCGACACCACACCAACACCAGCAGTACCCGTTCCTGCTGCAGCATGGCTGTTCGGTTCCGGCCTGCTCGGTCTGGCTGGCATGGCACGTCGCCGCTCGTAATCCGGGCTGCTACAAGCCGTTTGTAACGAGGCAAGTGGCGCAGGTTGTTGACTGCGCCATGACTCGAAAAGGGGGGCAGCGATGCTCCCTTTTTATTTTTACGCTCTCCCGGGTGCGCTCGCACCTTTGTTATCTGCCCGATGGGTTGGACGCCATGGCAAATAATCGCAGAAGTACTTCCGGAAAAACCTTCGCCGCCGATTCCTCAAATTCAGTACAGGTGAAATTTGACCGCGCCTTCGCGCTTCATCAGAAAGGCCAGCTGAACCGGGCGGAAGAAATCTACAAAAACATTCTCAAAACTCAGCCGCGGCATTTCGACAGCCTGCAGTTGCTGGGTTATCTGTCGTATCAGACCAGACGATACGAATCGGCGGTCAAGCTGATCTCCCGGGCGCTGGAGTTCAACGCCAGTTATGCCGGCGCTTTTTCCAATCTGGGTCTGGCGCTGCACGCATTGAAGCGTTTCGATGAGGCGCTTGTGCATTTCGATAGAGCCATTGCGTTAAAAAAGGATTTTGCGGAAGCGCATAACAATCGCGGCAATGTGCTTAAAGATCTCAGGCGCTATGACGAGGCGATACGCGCTTACGAGCGGGCGATCTCCCTGCGGCCGAATGTCGCCGAGTGCTATAGCAATCTCGGAGTCGTGCTGGCGGAACTCAGGCGATTCGGCGAGGCAATAGGCTGTTATAAAAAGGCGATTGTGCTGGCGCCGAATTACGCGCAGGCCTATCAGAATTGCGGAAATTCGCTCAAGGAAATCAATCAGTACGAAGAGGCGCTGTCGTTTCATGACCGGTCGATTGCGCTGCAGCCGGATAATCCCGCGGCCCATCACGCTCGCGCCGATGTGCTGCTGTATCTCAACCGGCTGGAGGAAGCGCTGGCCGGCTACGACAGGGCGATTGCGCTCCAGCCGACGTATGAATTCCTGTCGGGCCGGCGCCTGCTCACCCGGATGCTGATTTGCGACTGGCAGAATATCGAAGAACATTTAAACGAATATGAGGCAGATATTCGCGCGTCCAGAAAAGTCACGCTGCCTTTTCCGGCGCTGGCGTTGCTGGATGCGCCCGCTGTGCACCGGCAGGCCGCTGAAATCTGGGCCAATAGCTTCTATCCGGAGTCGCATCAGCTCGGGCCGATCGAGCCGCGTCCGCGCGCTGACAGAATTCGCATCGGCTATTACTCCGCCGATTTTCACAATCACGCCACCTCGTATCTGATGGCTGAATTGTTTGAAACTCACGATCGCTCGGCATTCGAGATATTCGGTTTTTCCTTTGGTCCGAATGCGCGCGATGAGATGCGTGAGCGGGTTTCGGGCGCGCTCGATAGATTTATCGATGTCAGCGAAAAAAGCGACATCGAAATCGCGCGGTATTCGCGTCAGCTCGGAATCGATATCGCCATCGATCTCAAAGGGTTTACCACGGGCTCGCGCATGGGCATTTTTGCCGCGCGCTGCGCACCCGTTCAGGTGAGCTATCTGGGTTATCCCGGCACGACGGGAGCGACCTATATCGATTACATCATCGCCGATGAAACCGTTATCCCGCCGGACAGTCGCTGTCATTATTCGGAGAAGGTCGTCTACCTTCCGCACAGTTATCAGGTCAATGATTCCAGGCGCCGGATTTCATCGCGACTATTTACGCGCGCAGAAATGGATCTGCCGGAAACGGGATTTGTGTTTTGCTGTTTTAACAACGCCTACAAGATACTGCCGGCGACATTTGCCGCATGGATGAATATTCTCGGCGCTGTCGAAGGCAGCGTGCTGTGGCTGCTGGAAGATAATCCGGCGGCGACGCAGCGGTTGCGAAAGGAAGCCGAGGCTCGCGGTATCGATGGCCGTCGTCTCGTGTTCGCCAAACGCATGCCGCTGGATGAGCATCTGGCTCGGCACAGACTGGCCGATTTGTTTATCGATACCCTGCCATATAACGCGCACACGACAGCCAGCGATGCGTTATGGGCCGGCCTGCCCGTGCTCACCTGTGCCGGTAAGTCGTTTGCGAGCCGGGTTGCGGCAAGTTTGCTGAATGCGGTGCAGTTGCCCGAGCTGATTACGCACACGCTGGCTGAATACGAGGCGGCGGCGATCGAGCTGGCCATGAATGTCGAAAAGCATTCGGAGATCAAACGCAGGCTGGAGAAAAACCGGTCGGAGGCGCCACTGTTCGACGTTGCATTATTTGCGAAGCATATCGAAGCAGCCTATGCAGCGATGTATCGCCACTATCACGACGGCCTGCCGCCGGAAAATATCGGAATCTAGCGAGTTTTTCCAAATAAAAAAAAGACCGCAGGAGCGGTCTTTCAAGGGGTGGATGGTGAGAGCTGGATGGTGAGCGGATTAGTTCGCGGGTTTCGTGCCGACGAACAATAGGCCCTTGTCGCGCTCGGATGCTGTCGTCAGTGCCGTGACGGTCACGCGTCTGGCGAGTATGTCGCTGTCGTCGTAAGTGGCGACACCCGCATAGGTTCCTGCCGCCGTGCAATCGCTCACCGTCAGCGTGATGTCATAGACATTGCCCGACGAGTGCACGGCCGCCGTTCCTGCATAGCTGCAGTCATCGCCGGGGCCGATGCTTGCCGCGCCGCTAATGGCTCCAGCGCTGCTGATGACAAATGTCGCGGTATTGGCTGCCGATAGCGCGGTACCGACTCCCGCCGTGCCCTGGTAGTTACCCGCCAGCGCGGTCAGGCTTGGCGTCTCCTCATAGGTGGCGTCGTAGATCAGGTCCAGCGTATCCGCTGCGACTGGCAGAAGCGGCCCTGTCAGTTTGGGTGCGAAAGTCGGCGAACCGAAATTCGGCGTGGTGACAACCCAGGATTGCAGGCCGCCAACGATAGGGCCGCCGGCATTGATCGGGCCGTTGAACTCCGGGCCGACGCCGCCGCAAGCAATGCCGTTACCAACGCAGTTGGAGCCAGCGCCGAGGACGCCTACACCCGTGACCGCATCGAGCGTGAAGGCCTGGTCGAACGTGATGATGCCCATGCCCATCTCGGAAACGTCGCCACTCACATTCCATGAGCCTGTCCCGGTGTTGGGATCGTAGGTACCGTTGTTGATCGAGAAAGGAACAACCAGAGGGTTATTGAAGACGATAGCGGTGACGTCGAATGAACCGGTGATATCGTATGAGGAAACATCCAGAACCACGGGTACGAGGGTGCCGGTGAGTGTGCTTTGTGGAGTGAAGCTGGTGGGTGCGGAGATGGTGCCGATCAGTGCGTCACCTGCATCAAAATTCACTTCACGTAGATTGGCGGATGTGAATGTTCCATTGGGTGGGGGCGTCACCACGCTGCTGCGGCCTGCGTAAAAGCCTGCGATATCCTGGTCATTGGCGCTGAGCGTATAGGTAAACCAGTAGTCCCCTTCGGCGGTAACCACGCCTGAAATGACTCTGCCGTTGGTGGTCGTACCTTGCCAGAAGCCGCGCGGATCTTTTGGTGGTGGAGGTGTCGTGGGGGTGTCGACATGCTGCGCTGGTTCGTCGGCGCCACCGCCACCGCCGCAACCGGTTAATGCCGCGATGGTTTGAAGCGCAATGATTACTGAAAGATATCTGCGTTTCATCATATTCCTCGTTATTAAAATTATGAAATCTCGTTTAATGTTTTTTTTGAAAAAAATATAGGGCTTTATTTGGTTTGTTTTTGAATTCGGTGTTTCGCTATGAAAACTTAATCCATGCGGCACATCAATAAGCAATGAATTTTTAAGGGGAATATGGACGTGGTCAGATTGAAAATGTATTCCAATAGAACTACGAAGCTGTCTTAATAAGCGACACGTTTTTTAGAGAAATTATTTTTAAATTAAGAATATTTAAAACGAGCTATCCAAAAACGCTGGATTATTTTTCATAAAAATAGATGTTTGAATCACGCGGCAATCGTTAAAAAGCTTGTACAAAAAAGCAGTGCGAATGCGTTATCGGATTCATCATTGAATGTTCTGGCGATAATAACCATTAGGAGAACACAATGAGATTTAAAAAGCTCAATGTCCCTGCGCTGAAGTTTCAAGCCTTGTTACTGCCTCTCGGTATCGGTATGACGATGCCGGCCACCACCACTTACGCAGCGATTACTTCTCCCGATGAAGTCATCGTAACGGCGCGCCGCATGAAGGAAGAAGCGCAGACCGTTCCCATTTCGCTGACAGTGTTCAACCAGGAAACGCTGAGCGAGCGCAACGTCACCAATGGCGCCGATCTGGCCAGCTTCACGCCGTCGTTGAGTGTCAACACGCGGTTTGGGTCGGATCAGACCACTTTCGCCATTCGCGGCTTCACGCAGGAATTGCGTACCACTGCGTCGGTTGCGGTTTATTTCGCCGATGTCGTCGCACCGCGCGGCGGCGGCTCGGTCACCGCGGGTGACGGTGCGGGACCGGGTGCATTTTTCGATTTGCAGAACGTGCAGGTTTTGAAAGGCCCGCAGGGCACGCTGTTCGGACGCAATACCACGGGCGGTGCCATCCAGCTCGTTCCGCAGGAGCCGACCACCAAGCTCGAAGGCTATCTGGAATTGTCGGATGGCAACTACGACATGCACCGCTATCAGGGCGTGCTGAACGTGCCCATCACGGATAATCTGCGCGCGCGTTTCGGTTTCGACCGGCAGACGCGCGATGGTTATATCAAGAATATTTCCGCTATCGGTCCCGATGCGCTTTCCAATATCGATTACACCTCCGGCCGTATCAGCCTGATGTGGGATATCAGCGACACACTGCGTAATTACACCATCTATACCAATACGTATTCGCGCAACAACGGCAGTGTGCAGGGCATATTCGCGTGCGGTTCCCAGGGTGTTGGCGGGGTGCTGTGTGATTCCAGCTACACCGAATGGCAAAGCGGCGGCGGTGATTTCTACGATGTCGTCACCGATACACCCGATCCGACCAGCACGCTGCAGCAATGGCAGTTCATCAACACCACGACGTGGGATGTGAGCGAAAATCTCACGGTGAAAAATATCCTTTCGTTTGCGAATCTGAAGCAGACCACGCGCAGTTCGGTGTTCGGTTCCAACATCAATCTCGGTGGTACGCACTACTGGTTCTTCCCCGCCGGTTCATGGCATGGCATACCCACCAACGCCCAGAAAACGTTTGTTGAGGAACTGCAGTTCCAGGGCACGGCGCTGGAAGACAAGCTGATCTGGCAGGCGGGTCTGTATTTCGAACACAGCAAGCCGGATGGCCTTTCGGGCTCGCTGTCACCCGCGCTCGCTGCCTGTACGCTGCCGGGTAACGATCTGCAGGACTGGAACTGTAGCAGTGTTCTGCCATCCGGCGGCGTGGTATCCAACCTGGGTACCATCGAATACAAGAACATGGCGGCGTATACCCAGTCCACCTACAACATTTCCGACGAATACCGGTTGACGATCGGTCTTCGCTACACGGTGGACAAGTCCATCGGCGAATCGAAGCAGCAGTCGTTCTCGATCGCGCCGAATTCGGGGCAAGTGAATTTCGTTCCCGATCCGACCTGGCTCGCCGATGGTCAGATCAGCGGTTACAGCTGTGCGGCTGCAGGCGGCAATGCTGCCGATTACTGCGCCTACAAGATGAGCCAGCGCAGCGAGGCACCGACCTGGTCGATCGGCTTCGATTATCTGCCGACCGCCGATGTGATGATCTATACGAAATATTCGCGTGGCTATCGTCAGGGCTCGGTGAGCATCTTCGCTCCCGACGGGCTGCAGGCGTTCGATCCGGAAGAGGTGGATGCGTATGAAATCGGCGCCAAGACTTCGTTCCGTGGCGCTATCTCGGGCACATTCAATATCTCGCTGTTTTATAACGACCTGAAGAACCAGCAACTGCAGGGTAACTATGTTCCCTGCGGCCTGACTGCACCGTGCCCGCCGGGCCTGTCCGTGGGCGGCCTGTCGCCGACGACGGCCATCCTGAATGCCGGCGCATCGACCCTTCAGGGCGTGGAGCTGGACACCACGCTGAGACTGACGCAGTCGCTGATTTTCACCACCTCGTACACCTTCCTGTCGACGAAACTGGACTCGCTGGAGCCCTATCCGGCTTCGACCGGCTATGTCGGCAGCGCGAACAGCACGGTCGGCGAGCGTCTGACGTTCTCTCCGCGTCATTCCATCACCAGCGCGTTGAATTACACGCTGCCCGTGCCCGCCACCTGGGGTGAAATATCGCTGGGCGGCTCCTATAGTTTCATCAGCGATCAGGATAGCTGTAGTGCGGCGGTGAGCCCTTATTGCCGTCTGCCGTCACGCCGCATCGTCAGTCTGAATGCAAACTGGAAGGCGATAGCGGGTGGTCCGTTCGATGTGTCGTTCTTCGTGAACAACGCGCGGGATGAGGAGATCACCACCTATGTTCCGGGCCTCTACACACAGGTGGGCGCTGAATACCGCACGGTTGGTGAGCCGCGTATGTACGGTGCGAAGCTGAAATACAGTTTTTAAGATGTCGGGCCACGAATAATTTCTATAAGTGCGCGCATGTTAAAGACAGACCGATGAAATAGAGAGGTCCCTTTGGCCGGCGATGTTTCGAGTCATCGCCGCCCTTCTCCGGTGTACGGCTAAAACCGTTACACCGTTTTTTTATTGGGAATGAATTTTCACCAGCAACTTTTTGTTGAAACCCGATTATTTTTGAGTAGAGAACATGAACGATATCGCTGCACCTCGTGGCTGTCCGGTACACGCCAATGTCGATCGCCGAAAATCCGCTGAAATTGCGAAGCTGAATACCAAACCGGATAACAATGCGCACTGGGTGAAATCACCGGATGTCGCGCGCAAGATATTGCGCAGTCAGCAGGCCGTTCAGGCCGGCGCGGGCGCGGAATTCGTTACTTTCGAAAATCCGGAGCATGCACCGGTATTTTTTCTGGATGGTATCGATCATCACCGCAAGCGTTTAAAAATTCAGAAATTCCTGTCTGCCAAAGCAGTCACCGAAAGACATTTAGAGGTGATGCGAAGAATATCCATCAAGATTATCGACGGCTTCCGGCGCGAAGGAACCGCGAAGCTGGAGGATCTGAGTTTCGATCTGGCCATCGACGTGGTCGGTGAAATTCTCGGTCTGACCAACAGCGATCGGCTGGGCAGGGCGCGGCGCATTCAGCGTGTTCTCTACAGCACGCTCGATCAGGGAAAGACCGGCTTTTCCGGTTTCATCGTCAAGCTGAAGCAGATATTTTTCACATACATTTTCTTTCTGCGCGACGTGAAGCCCGCGATCGAGGCGAGAAAGAAATCGCCGAAAAACGATGCGATTTCCTTTTTTCTCGAAGATGGTTACTCCAGTAAAACCATCATCATCGAATGCCTGACCTACGGCACCGCGGGCATGCTCACGACGCGTGAATTTATCGTGATGGCGGCCTGGTATCTGTTTGAAGATGCCGCATTGCGTCAGCGCTTTCTCGATGGCGACGAAAACGAACAGCTGGCGATTCTGCTGGAAATCGTACGGCTGGAACCCGTTGCGGCGATGATACATCGCAAAATGAACGAGTCCGTGGCGCTGGATGACTCGATCAAACCGGCCGGCGAACTCTACGCCATCGATATTCGTGCGGCGAATATCGACGAGGAGATGGTGGGCGAATGTCCTTTCGCGGTCGATCCCGAGCGCGCGAAACGTCAGCGCGATACGGGCCGATTCCTGAGCTTTTCCGATGGTGCGCACAATTGCCCCGGCTGGCATGTGGCCATGCATGAGACGCGCATTTTTCTGGAACAGCTGTTCCGGGTGCCTGGCCTGAAACTTGAGCGCGACCCCGATATGAGCTGGAACAGCGGTTTGAAGAGCTACGAGCTGCGCAATGCAGTGATCAGTTGCGACAAAACATAACGCGAAGTTTTTTACGATAGCGCGCGCCCGCGAAATTTTCGCCGGCGCTCATTCGCGAAATCATATATGCATTAAAGTGCCTTTCATGCCTTGCGTCGGACGGACACTGATGCCGCTCATGGCCAGGCACTCATGCATGCACTCGTGACACGCGCTCACGCAGTCATCCATCTCGCCTATTTCCGCGCAGCTCTCCGCACAGGCCTCGCAGATATCGGCACAAACCACGCATAGCGCCGTGTGAAATTCGGACTGACTCACCATGAAGTTGAGCGTGGTTCTGCAGATTTCCGCACAATCAAGCATAAGCCGCACATGTGTCGGCTCCGCATGTTTTCCACCGAGCTCCAGGCAATGCGTGGTGGCCATCTCCAGACATATCTGATGGCAGCGTCGACAGGCTTCGATACAGTTTTGCATGGCAGTGTTCATCGCGACCTCCAGATTAATTCCGATCGTCGGCGTGCGGCATCGAAAATCAGATCAAGTCATTTTCTTCAATCCGTCGGAAATGGAATTTTGGTCATGGCGTCTTTGTTTGTAGCGTAGTGTTTGTAGCGTAGTTGCAGAGTAGTTGTAGCGTCGATATCCATCTGTTGGTTTTACCACTCAGGCTGCCGAAGCGGGGCATGCGGGAGTGAGGTATAGCGCTTGATCAGAGACTCCTAATTTTCAGCGCCTTCGCTTAAAAAGCCTTTGACTCTTTTCACCGCATCCTGTGCCAGTGGCGAAATCGTGCGTCCGTTTAAATACGTGTAATAAATGGATGTTGGTGCCAGCGGCAGGCCTTCGATATATATCTGTCGCAAGCTTCCTTCTTTCAATTGCGTTGCCACGAATGCCGAAGAGCAAATGGCGACGAGATCGCTGCAGAGCAGGGTCTCCCGCAAAATATGATAGTTATCGCAGATGAACTGATTGGGTTTCAGCATTTCGTCGATAACGGTTGGCGCTATCGAGCTGGCCCACGGAAACTCCTCCAGATCGGCGAGCGACAGGTTACCGCTGCGGGCGAGCGGATGATCGGCGCGCACTACGCACAAGGGATCGATTTTGCCGAGAAACTCAATCTCGATATCGGGAGCTGGCTCGATATATCCTTCCGGGAAAATAAATAATTCAATATCGTCATCTTTCAGGCTCTGCAGCAGGATCGCGCCCGGACGAATCAGCACCTTCAGCGAAACCTTCGAGGGCGAAGCAAAAAAATTCGCTGCGAATCGGGCCAGAAACTGACTTGCCAGCAGAGGCGCAAACCCGATCGACAGGGTGCCGATTTTTCCCGAGCCGAACAGACGCAGGTTGCTGTCAAATACCTGCATGGTCTGCAGTGTCGGCTCCGCGAGTTCGACGACCTGCCTGCCGGCGGCGGTAAGACGAACGCCGTGTCCCACGCGGTTGAAAATCTGGAAGCCATAATATTCCTCGATGGCTGCAATACTGCGGCTCAGCGCCGGTTGACTCATATTGAGATCCGCCGCTGCCTTGGAGAAGCTCCCGGTGCGGGCTACGGTAACCAGCTGCTGAAGTTTGCTGTTCGATAGATCCATGAGCCTGATAATTTCTGAAGGTGATCGATCCAGCATAACAGGGCTCGCGCGAAACGCTGAGGCTTGCGCGTGGCATGCGATTCGAAAGCGCCTCCTATGTGCATCCTGCATGGGCCTGTTCGAAAAATGCATTGGACGTCGCTGGCAGGGGTTGCTCAAATGACCTCCATTTCAGCGCATCATTCAGCGTGAGTACGCTTCGATAACCGTCATAGAAGGATGTACGCAGTGTTCAAGCAGATCTGCTTTTTCCGCAAAAGACCGGATATGACCATGGATGAGTTCATGGATTATTACGAACATCAGCATTCGCAACTTTCAAAAAAGCAGGGTAGAGCGCCTTCCATACCCAATGCGGTGCGTTATGTGCGCCGTTATCTGGTGGCGGAAAAAAATCCGGTGACCGGCGAAGTCCATGACCCCGGTTACGACTGCATTATGGAAATCTGGTGGAACAGCCGGGAAGATTTCGAGCGCTCGCAGCAAGTTATTGCCTCACCCGATCGCATCGGTGCAATCAAACAGGACGAGGCGCGTCTCTTTGCGAGTCACGCCAATCCCGTATGCTCGGTGATAGAGTACGACTCGCCGATGGGACCGGGCGGCGAACAGACAATCGTCGAACTGAAATATAAAGATTGAAGCGCCTGGTCGTTCCCGCGCAGGCGGGAATTCAGACATTAAAATCTTCGAGGGAAAGATATGAGCAATGAATCATCTGCAGAAATCAGTGCTACCAGACGTGACTGGGTGACCGAGCACCGCGAGATGTATCTCAAGTCGGGCGGTGCCGAAGGGCATATCATGGACATTACGCCGGTGGGTGGCCGCAAGTTTGCGACGCATTGTCTGATCAAATACACCGGCCGTAAGAGTGGCAGGATTTTTATCACACCGTTGTGCTATGCCGATATCGGCGGCGAAGTGGTGATTTGTGCGTCCAAGGGTGGCGCCGATCATCATCCCGAGTGGTATCTCAATCTGATCGCCAAAAGTGAAGTTGAATTTCAGATTGCCACGCAGGCATTCCGCGGTTCCTGGCGCGAGCCCGCCGGTGCGGAGCGCAAAAAGGTGTGGGACTTCTTTATCGATTGTCATCCCTTCTATCAGACCTATCAGGACTCGACCGAGCGCGTACTGCCGCTGGTGATGTTCACAGCGGTCGATTCCATTCCGGTATTCCGCGAGTCCGACGCCACGGGTATTCGGCAGAGCTGATCGAATTCCCGCGCCGTCGACCGACGTTATGAATCGCCCGGTGTCGTGTTGCCGGTGCCGACGATATTGCGCACGGTCTCGACGAAGTTGGCGATCAGCGATGAATGCATCACGCTATTCCACGCCAGTGCCAGTGTGAGCGAATGATTCAGCTCGCGCACGGGCTTCAATACGACATCGGGCAATGGCGATGTCGCGGCAACGACGAAGCTGATGCCCATGCCCACGGCCACTAGATTCAGCGCGGTGGCGTCGCTGTCGGCCTCCTGAATGATTTTCGGGGAAAAACCCAGCCGGTGACATTCGCGCAGCAAGGCATCCGAATAATACGCATTGCGTGAACGGGCGAGCCAGATAAAAGGCTGATTGACGAGATCGGTCAGCGACAGCTGCTTTTTCTTCGCGAGCGGATTGTCGCGATGCAGGGCCAGCAGAAATCGATCGACGGCAATCGGCAGATGTTCGAGCCCCTTATCGTGCTCGGGCGATAGATAAATGAAGCCGGCATCCAGCTCACCGCTACGCAGCGCCGCGCATTGTGCGGGCGATGTCATTTGATTGAGGCGCAGCTCGACATTGGGATAAGCGTTGCGGAATTCGCTGATCGAGCGCGACACCTGTGGCGAGCGCGCTGCGGTTTCGCGAAAGCCGATATTGAGTGTGCCGAGCTGACCGGCGGAGGCTTCCCGCAACCGCTCCCTGGCCGCTTCGAGATCGGCAAGGATGCGGCGTGCATCGGCCATGAACAGGCGGCCTGCCGCGGTCAGGGTGATGCGCTGTTTCGCGCGCGCAAATAAATGACAACCCAGTTCCTCTTCGAGCTGCGCGATCTGTTTGGAGAGCGCCGGTTGAACGATATGCAGACGCTCGGCCGCGCGCCGCAGATTTTCCTCTTCGGCAGCGATTAAAAAATAGCGCAGGCGGCGTATATCCATAGCGCCAATGATAGCAAAGAGGAATCAACTTGATGAATTTTTAATGTTGGCGTTATCAGTGACGTTTGCCTATCTTGCCACTATCCTTTTTCTGCGCTCCGGTCCTCCCGGTCCAGTTCCTCTTTAACGCCAATATTCATTTCGAAGGTACAGGCAAATGGCTGAGCAAAAAGCGACAAACGTACATTGGCACGAAGGCGAGGTGACCCGCACCGATCGCAATCGTCTGCTGAATCAAACCGGCGCCACCATCTGGTTCACGGGTTTGTCGGGCAGCGGCAAGAGCACCGTAGCGGTGGCGTTAGAGTCCGAACTTTTGCGTCGCAACAAGCTTTCATACCGTCTCGATGGCGACAATATCCGCCTCGGCATCAACAAGAATCTGGGTTTCTCGGCGGAGGATCGCACCGAAAATATTCGTCGTATCGGCGAGATCTCCAAATTATTCGTCGATACGGGCGTGATTGTGCTGTCGAGTTTCGTGAGCCCCTATCGCGCCGATCGTGATCTCGTGCGCAAGCTGCACGACGACGGCGGCATGCAGTTCATCGAAGTGTATGTCGATGTGCCGCTCGAAGAAGCGGAGAAGCGCGATCCGAAAGGTCTGTATAAAAAAGCGCGAGCGGGACAGATTCCGAATTTCACCGGCATTTCCGATCCCTACGAAGCGCCGCTGAAACCCGAACTGGTTTTGAAAACGCACGAAATGACATTGCAGCAGGAAGTCGACGCGATTATCGCGCTGCTCGAAGCGCGCGGTCTCCTGCAGGCTGGTCAGTAAAAAATTCGCAAATCGATACAGGAGTCAATCATGAACAAACCGCATGGCGCTGACGAACTCAAGCCGCTGTTCGTCTACGATACCGCGCGTCATCACGCGCTCATTAAAGAAGCCGAATCGCTGCCGTCGCTGCTGCTCAATTCCGCAGCCGCGGCGAATGCAGTCATGCTCGGTGCGGGGTATTTCACGCCGCTCGATGGCTACATGAATCTTGCCGATGCGCTCAGTGTCGCGGAAAAACTGCACACGACCGACGGTCTGTTCTGGCCGGTGCCGATCGTCAATCTGACCAAGGATTCGAGCGTGAAAGCCGGTTCGCGAATCGCCTTGCGCGATCCGAATGTCGAAGGCAATCCCGTGCTCGCCATCATGGACGTGAAGGCGGTTGAATCGGTTTCCGATGAACAGATTCAATTCATGGCGAAAAATATTTTCGGCACGGTCGACCCAAAACATCCGGGTGTTGCAGTATTCACCCAGCTCGGCAACACCTTGTTGTCTGGCTCGATCGACGTATTGAACTTCAGTTATTTCCAGACGGATTTCCCCGATACATTCCGCACCGCGGTGGAAATTCGCAACGAAATCAAGGAGCGCGGCTGGAAAAAAGTCGTCGCATTCCAGACACGCAATCCGATGCACCGCGCGCACGAAGAATTGTGCCGCATGGCGCAGGAACGCCTGCAGGCCGATGGCATCGTCATTCACATGCTGCTCGGTAAATTGAAAGAGGGCGATATTCCGGCGCCGGTTCGCGATGCGTGCATTCGCAAAATGGCCGAGCAATATTTCCCGCCGAACACGGTGATGATCACGGGTTACGGTTTCGACATGCTCTACGCAGGTCCGCGCGAAGCGGTATTGCACGCGATTTTCCGTCAGAACATGGGTGCGACGCATTTCATCGTCGGTCGCGATCACGCGGGCGTCGGCGATTTCTACGGCCCGTTCGATTCGCAAACGATTTTCGACGAGAAAGTGCCGAAAGGCGCATTGCTCATCGAATTGTTCCGCGCCGACAACACCGCGTTCTCGAAGAAGCTCGGACGCGTGGTGATGATGCGCGAAGCGCCCGATCACACGCCGGAAGATTTCATCACGCTGTCGGGAACCAAGGTGCGTCAAATGCTCGGTCAGGGCATGGCGCCACCGCCGGAGTTTTCGCGTCCTGAAGTTGCGAAAATTCTGATGGATTACTACCAGTCCATCGGCGGCTGATCCACTCCATTACGCGCTGCAGTTTCTGCAGCGCGTAATCTTTCTGCTTCAACTCCTCATTCCCGCAGTGCAATTTCCTTTCTGCAATTTCTCTTTCTCCTGAATCTGGCGGATTCAACTCCGGGTACCGCGAGGTGTGAGTCTGTGTTGAAGAGGATGTGTACGATCATTCGTAAATAATTTAATGTATACGTATACATAAATGAATGCGCTGGTCTTCACGGCGGTAGACCGCTCGATTATTCTGCGGATTCGATGGGTGCGATGAGCGATGCCATGACGACCGAAGAAACGCCGCTGGAACCGCAACGCCCGATTATTGATCCGCATCTGCATTTGTGGGATGTAGTGGGGTTTCCGGTTCCGCCACCGATGCCGCATCGATTCCTGTTGCCGGAGGTGCTCGACACGCTTCAGCGCAGCGGGCATGCGATTACGCATACCGTGTTTGTTGAATGCCACGCGATGTATCGCGCGAGCGGTGATGAAGAGCTGAGTTCGGTCGGTGAAACGGAATTTGCAAACGGCGTTGCTGCGATGAGTGCTAGCGGCAACTATGGCTCCAGTCGCATTGCGCATCGTATCGTGGGCAGTGCAAATCTTTTGCTGGGCGCAAATGTTGCGCGTGTGCTGGATGCGCATATTGCTGCAGCAGGTGAGCGGTTTCGCGGTATTCGTTTCAGTGCGGCATTCAGCGAAGCCGGTTTGTTCGGCAGGCCGTGTCCGTTACATTTGCGCGGAGTGATGCTTGATTCGCGTTTTCGTGCCGGCGCCAAAGTGCTCGCGCAAAAAGATTTAAGTCTGGATATCTGGTGTCTGCATTCGCAGTTGGACGAGTTAATGAGCTTGGCGGACGCGCTACCTGATCTCACCATTATTCTCGATCATATCGGTACGCCAGAAAATAACGGCGTTTTTGCCGGTGAAGACAAAGCTATTCGTAATATCTGGCGTCAAAAGATTCAAGAGCTTGCGTTACGCCAGAATGTGGTGATTAAGCTCGGAGGGCTCGGAATGGACATTTCGCCGCGAGATATCGGGAAAATAAATTATTTACCTTCGTCAGTTCTCGCCGAACGCTGGCGCCCGTATATTCAAACATGTATCGATGCATTTGGACCGACGCGCTGCATGTTCGAAAGCAATTTCCCGACCGATTGTGCAGCAGGAAGTTACGGTACCGTGTGGAACGCTTTTAAAATTATTGCGAAGAATTTTTCGGAGCCGGAAAAAGAGCAGTTATTTTGTAAAACCGCTGCAACCGTTTATCGGATTTAAGTTGATTTAGAAGTATTTCATTCAAGTTCCAGATTGGAAACCAGCAGAGATTAATTTGTATGGCGCTTCCCAGGGAAATACGAGCTCACTTAACGCTGCCGGTATTCGCAGCGCCCATGTTTTTATGCAGCGGCGTGCCATTGGCGATTGCTTGTTGCAAGGCCGGGATTATCGGTTCGCTGACCCGCAATCATTGCCGCGATCTCGAAGAGCTTGAACAGCAGCTGAAAGGTGTCACGGAAGAGTTGAAGCAATTTGCAGAGGCACATCCCGAAAAAATTATCGGACCGCTTGCCGTAAATATTTCGCCGACATTCAGCAGCGACGAATTTCGTGCGCACCTGGAAGTTTGCCGCCGCTACGGCGTGAAAATTATTGTCACATCGGTCGGCGATCCAACACTCAATGCGCCGCTGGTTCACGATGCGCAGATGTTGCATTTTCACGACGCAACCACGATTCGATTCGCTGAAAAAGCTGTTGCCGCTGGCGTCGATGGTATTGTCGCTATCGGCGCAGGCGGCGGCGGTCACGCCGGCACCATCAGCCATCTCGCCTTGATTCCACAGGTGCGTAGCATGTTCGACGGTGTGGTGGTAATGGCGGGCGCAATTTCGAACGGCGTGGCGATTCGAGCCGCAGAAATCCTCGGCGCCGATCTCGCGTATATGGGCACACGTTTTATTGCGACACAGGAAGCTTCCGCCCCTGATGCGTACAAAGCCATGTTGGTGGATGGCAATGTGAATGATGTGATTTACACGAAAGGCGTCAACGGATTGCCCGCGAGCTGGTTGAAGGCATCGCTGCGCTCGGTCGGTCTTGACCCAGACAATTTATTTATTCCCAAAGGCCGCAGCACCGATCATTTGCCGGCGGATAAAAAACCCTGGCGGGATATCTGGAGCGGTGGGCAAGGTGTCGGTTTGATTCATGATGTTCCGGCAGTGACGGAACTCGTGCAGCGCTTGCAGCGAGAATATATCGCTGCGTGCAAGACGCCGAATATGGCAGACGCAGCAACAAACGCATTGGGCGAGTGATTGAAATGAGTGAGCGTATTCTGCGAGAAGATAATGAGAGCGGTTTGTGCACGCTGACGATCAATCGTCCTGAAAAGCTCAATGCATTCGATACGCAATTTTTTGAAGAATTAAATACACAGCTCGCATTATTGGAAAACGACATCGATCGTATCGGTTGTGTCGTTCTGCGTGGCGCTGGGCGAGGGTTTTCTGCCGGTGCCGATCTCGATGCGATGGGTAAGCATCCGGTGCCACCGAAATTCAAGCCGGGCGTTATCGAGCGATTGCAAAATCTTCCGCAGCCCGTTATCGCAGCCGTGCACGGCGTTTGCTACACCGGTGGTTTGGAAATAGCGCTGGCGTGCGATTTTATTGTTGCCGATACATCGGTGCGTTTTGCCGATACGCACGGTAAATGGGGGCTGGTAGCAGCGTGGGGAATGATGCAGCGCTTGCCCAGACGCATCGGTGTTGGCGCTGCGAAAAAAATGATGATGACGGGTAGTGTCATCACTGCCGACGAAGCCAAAACGATGGGCTTGTTGGACGCTTTGTCTGCCGAAAATAATTTGGATATGTTGGTAGCCGAGTTGAGCGCATCTATCCTCGCGAATAGTTGGCACACCAACTTTGCGATTAAAAAAATGCTGCGGGAAACCAGTGGAATGTCGCTCGCTGAGGGATTGGCATACGAGCACTACCGCAGCCCTGGCAACGCACCCGATCATGAAGAGCGTATGGCGCGATTCAGCAAGAAGCGCTGAACTCCTAGTGCGCTTAATAATTATTTTCGAATAGTACTGCTGCGAAGCTGGATTACCCCATCGAGAACCGTCAGCTTCGGGGCTGCATGTTTTTTATCGGACAGCAAAATTTCTAACGTCTTTTCGATCATCGCGTCGATGGGGCATGTAAATGTGGTGAGATCGAAGGACGGCCATGACGCCTGTTCGACGTTGTCAAAGCCGGCGACCCCAAGATCCTTGCCAATCGTTAAACCGAATTCATAGCGAGCAACTTCAATGGCTGCGAATGCCATGTAGTCGTTCGCACAAAAAATGGCATCGGGTCTGCGCTTCTGGGAAAGTAATTTCTTCGCGGCTTGAATGGTTCCTTCGCGATTGAAGTTGCCTATTTCTACTGAATGCAGCGGAACGTCCTTTTTGGAGAGGTAGGAAGTAAAGGCTGTTTCGCGTTCGCGGCTGGTGAGCGATTCCTCACGGCCTCGGATTAGCGCAATTTTTTTATAGCCTTGTTTGAGTAAGTGCTCGGCGATTTGTTTTGCACCTTCGCGGTTGTTGCCGACAACGGTGGTGAAGTTTTCGTTTTTACGCGGTTGCCGGTTAAAAAATATCACGGGAACTTTTTCGGCGTGGCAGCGCTCGGCCATCGCAGATGACATGCCCGAAGCCATCATCAATAAAGCGTCGACGCGAAATTTTAATAATTCTTCGACCTGCGAATCCGCAGCCGCAATTTCTTTCGCGGTAAACATCAAAATATGTTTTCCGGCTTTTGATAAACGCTCCGACAGTAAATCCAATGCAGCGGCAAAAAATGCATTCAATGCGCTGCCAATCACAATGCCGACAATACCGGACTCGCCTTTAATCAACGAACGCGCAAGCAAATTGGGTCGATATCCCAATGATTCGGCGGCGCGAAAAACTTTTTCACGTGTTGTTTCAGCAATGCTCGCACCGGGCGTAAAGGCGCGTGAAACTGCAGCTTGAGAAACACCTGCGAGGCGCGCGACATCATGCGCGGAAGGTTGGGAGCGGTCGGTCATTGCGAATAATCGATGAGTTATTTGATGTCGAATTCTCGCACATAAGCTTCTCAGTTAAACATATAGACACGCTACATTTGCGCACTGGTTTAGGGCTTGACATGGTTTTGCATACGTATACACTTCGGGGCTCTGCTGTCTGATGGGTAATAAAAATAACCGCATTTGTGGAGGTCCGGCAGCAATGGCCGCATTGAAAGATAAGGTTGCACTTGAATTTCAGAAGGCATGGCTGAAGTGACCGCATCAACAGCGGCATATCGTGCAGGTCGACTGCAGCATGATCAATCAGCTAATTAACGAGTCGTATTCAGGATTTAATCATGGCATCAAAAGACGGTATATCGGTACCCGCTCGCGTTATTCCTGCACCGCGCAGTATCAGCGCTGAAGCGCAAGCGTTTCTTTCAGCCAATCTCAGCATGGCAACGCCGCAATTCGATGTTAACGATAAGGAGAGCTGGCGTAGTTACATTGCGCAAGTTGATCGTCAGCTCGCGGTGATTTCCGAGATGCGGGCGAAACCCTATCCCGCTGCTATTTCAGAGCATCAATTATCAGGTAGTACGTTGTACGAAATTATTCCAGATAATCTAACGGCTGAAAGCGACGGCAAAGTCGTTCTGGAAATACATGGCGGTGCGTTTATTGTGGGCGGCGGGCGCAGCGCCGCGTATATCGCGCAACCGATTGCATTTAAAACCGGACTGCGAACCTTTTCGGTTGATTATCGTATGCCGCCCGATCATCCATTTCCCACCGGCTTGGATGATGCGCTGGAGGCTTATCAATTTCTGTTGCAACGTTACAAGCCATCCAGCATAGCGGTGCATGGTTCATCTGCCGGTGCCAATCTTGCGGCGGCGGTCGTTCTTAAAGCCAGAGACTCCGGATTGCCGCTGCCGGGAGTTTGCGCATTGCACACTGCGGGTGTCGATATGACGCACGCCGGTGATACCTTCACCACGAATACGCATATCGATATTGTGATGCGTGAAGCGCCGGATAATGTGCGGAGCCTATACGCGGGCGATCACGATTTGAATGATCCCTATCTGTCGCCGGTTTTTGCCGATTTCAGCAGAGGCTTTCCACCGACGATTTTACTGTCGGGCACGCGCGATATTTTGTTGTCGCCCACCGTCATGATGCATCGCGCGCTCAGGCGTGCGGGGCTCGAGGCCGAGCTGCATGTATTCGAAGCTATGCCGCACGGTGGATTCGGTGGCACCGCGCCTGAGGATCAGGAACTCCTCGCGGAAACAGCGCGATTTATAAAAGCGAATTTGTGCTGAATTTTTCGATGCGGCAGTCGTTTGTGCGAAAAAAAAGGCTGCACCAGGCAGCCAGGAAATGTCGCTATCAATTGCATGAAAAATCGAATTACGCTTTCACCGGAATTTTGAACTGTTCGCAATAATCCTTGTAGCGCGCGCGAATTTGTTCCTTGGTCAGTCTGTAATCGGCGAGGTCGTACGTGTGCTTGCCGTGTTTGCCCTGCTGATTGTTCCCCATGAATGTATTCATCGCTGCTTCGGCCTCTGCGGTGAGCGGCTCGTCGAAATGTTTGTAAACATTTTTGATGGCGCCGATCGGATCTTTCATCACATCCGCGTATTGCAGATCGTAAATGGAATCCCAGCCATGTTTGGCTTTGTAGGCGAGGGTGCGCTCGATCATGATGTCGAATGTATCCAGCAGCACTTCGCCGATCGCTTTCAGATTCACATCGTCGCTGAACATCGGGCGCACCGCTTTGAGCAGGCTGCACGCCGAGCCGACCACGTCGACGGGATCGCGATGAGTCATCACCAGCTGCGCGTCCGGATAAACAGTGGTCAGCGCATCGAGATACAGCGGATGCCACGGGTTTTTCAGCGTCCAGCGACCGCCCGTTTCGGCCTGCAGTAATTGCAGCAGGCGCTTGTGGTAACGGAATGCCGGCAAATAATCGGCCTCGTGCATCAGCCACTGGTGGTAGCTCGGAATATCGAATTGCGAGTCATACACTTCCGCGCAAAACGAAGGCGTCATCGAAAACTGGCACTCAGTGGGGGAGTCGGCGTCTTCGTGGTGAATCGCGGAAATATGCGGCGCCATTTTCAGCGACATGTCGAGCTGCGCTTTCGCCTTGTCGTAGCGGGGACCGGCGCGCAGCTCCTCGGGTTTCGGCGGCGGCACGGAATCGAAAGCTTCCCAGCGCAGGAAGCAGCGGCGCGCGGGGTCGACGCTGAGCAGATTGATGACGAGCGTGGTGCCCGTGCGCGGCAAGCCGAACACGAACATCGGCTTTTCCACCGGCCGCTGCAATAGCTCCGGGTGTTTCGACAGGTAATCTTCCACACGCAAGCGATTGGCGAGCGTGCCGATCAGCATGCCTTCCGCGCTTTTCTCACCGCGCGCGTTGAGCCTGGCCTCGTTATTGAGTGCGTTCACGAGGCGATCGAGCGGTCCCAGGATGCTGTCGTCGCCGAGGTTGGTAAGACCGCCGGTGAGCTGCTGTGCGGTAGCGAGTAATTGTTGTGTCTGCATGATTTTATTCCATATATGGAAAGATGTGCTTTAATATTGGAAAATAATGGCCCGTTAACCGATGGCTGTCAATGCGTTGTTGTATTGGCTGCCGAAATGCACTCAACCCGGCGGATCTGTCCGTGACCGATAATTCCAGTGTCAGTAACTCCAGCAGCAACAATTCCAACACCAGCAATCGCGTGGTTGAAATCCTCAATTTTCTCGCCGCGCATCCCACAGAGGCATTCACGCTTTCCGAGCTGGCCGAGCATTTGCAGCTCAGCAATGGTTCTGCGCACCGGGTGCTGACCGCGCTCACGGAGGCGCGCTATCTGTCGCGCCATCCCAAACATAAAACCTATTCGCTCGGGGTTGCGCTGGTGGCGATCGGCCAGGCGGCGCTCGAAAAGCATCGGGGCATCGATATTGCGCGCCGCGAGATGGCGCGTCTGACGGATGAGCTTGGTGTTCAGTGCATCGCCACGGCGATTGTCGACAATGAGATGTTATTTCTGGCGAAGGAGGGCGTGTCGCAGACGCACGATGGTTTGAATCGCGTCGGTGAGCGCCGCCCTTTCGTTCCGCCGCTCGGTCTTGGACATATCGCGTGGGCCGATAAAGCGGTGGTCGCCGACTATCTGGCGCGCGCGCAATCGACGCTGAGCGATTCAATGCGCGATTATTTGAAAAGTGCGCTGGATGTCATCCGTCAGCGTGGTTATGCCATCGCTGCAAACGGCAGTGCCTTGCGCGCCTTGCGGCAGACCACGACATTTGCAACCGACCGGCAGCGCGATGATTCGTACTGGTCGCGTATGCACGAGTTGATCGGCGCGCTTTCGGAAAAGGAAATTCAGCTATTCGATATTGCCGGGGCCGGTGGCACCGGCATCAGTTATATTTCGGCGCCGGTGTTTTCACCGACGGGAACCGTTACGCTGGAGCTGGCACTGAGCGGTATGCCCGACAATCTGAGCGTTGCGGAAATCGAGCGTTTTACACAGCGATTGCTGGCAACCGCGGCCATCGTCACCAGCGAAACGCATGGACGCATGCCGACCACAAAAGCGAGACCGTCACCGCGCCCGCTTTCCGGCGAGCGCTGATTCCCGTCGATCGAATCATTGAAAATTTCGCACCGTTTTTTATTGGTTCGATGTTTATCGAAGCGGCGGTTACTGAATCGGCGTTTCGGTCATCGTGGTATTGCGGCCGGCCTCTTTCGCCGAATACAGCGCTTTATCGGCGCGCTCGAACAGGGTTTCCGCCGTATCGCCCTCGCGAAAGCTGGCAACGCCGAACGAAGCCGTCAGGCGCTCGATGGTCGTCGAGCCGCGCAACTGGATGCGTAACCGATGAACGGCGAGACGCAGGCGTTCCGCGAATAATCTCGCGGCGTCCAGTTTCGTATCGGGAAGCATCAGCACGAACTCTTCGCCGCCATAGCGCGCAGCGAGCGTTCCTTCGCGGCTTTTGGTCAGCAGCAGATTGCTGACGCGCTGCAGCACGTGATCGCCGGCCAGATGTCCCAGCCGGTCGTTGATCGATTTGAAATAATCGATATCGCAGAGCACGACACACAAATCCTGTGCGGGCGGTCCCTGTTCGATGCGGCGATTCAATTCGCGGTAAAACGTCGCGCGATTGAACAGTCTGGTCAGTTCATCGATGTTGACGCTTTGCTGCGCGCGCTCCAGCTCGATGCGCAATTGATGAATCTGCTCGTTGGCCTGTTGCAGTGAGCGACGGCATTCGCGATTGGTTGCGTTGAAGACATCGAGCTGCTCGATAACCTCGTGGACGGTGGCAACGATATCGTCGCTCTCGGTAGCCGCCTGCAATGCCTGCTGCGACCTGACGATGTGTTCGTCGAGATGTGCGCTGCAATCGATGCTGTGCTGCAACTGCTTGCGCAAGGTGCCGGTGAGCGTTTGAAAAGTGGCGACGGTCTGTTCAATGGCATGGCTGCCGTTGAGACAGATGTGCTGCTGGAATAATGTTCGCGCGAATTTTTCGTCGTAGGCAGTGACGCCTTTCTCGATCTTTTCCAGCGCGGCACTCAGCTCGGGACGGCGGCCGGTGCGATGGACATACCACAGCGCATAGTTGAGCGGGTTAGGCGCAAGACCTAATTTCCTGAGCTCCGGCAGGACGGCTTTCAAATGCGCAACGGCTTGTTGCAGAGCTTCTGGAAATTCGAGCATAGATCATCTTGGCGTTATAAATCCTCTGCTCAGGTAAGCACAGGACCTGACCGAATTCAACCGGACGCGGTACTTATTCGGAAGCGTTTATCGCCCGAATCAATAGGTTTCGCCGCGCATATATTTTTCCAGTTGAAGAATCATCGCCTTCTGATCTTCGATGATATTTTTTACCAGATCGCCGATGGAAATCAGGCCAACCAGCTTATTGTTTTCGACGACGGGCAGGTGGCGAATATGTTTGTCGGTGACCAGCTCCATGCACGATTCCATCGAATCGGCCGGCGACACACAGATAAGATCTTTGGTCATGACCTGGCTGACCGGTGTCGTTCTCGATGAGAGTTCGCTTATACCGAACTTGCGGGCGTAATCGCGCTCGCTGAATATGCCGACCGGTTTTTCATTCTCCAGCACCAGCAGCGCGCCCACTTTTTTTTCGGCCATGAGTTTGAGCGCATCCACAACGAATGTGGCGGGTCCTACGCTGTAGGTTTTTGCATCGGCTTTCGACTGCAATATATCTCTGACGTTTTTCATGGCTGCTCCTCCGTTACGTATGTCTTTTTATCTTTTTTCAAAGAGTACATTCAATGAATTCAGTTGACAAACAACGCACGCTGATCGACAGACAGGTTCACATCGCGCGGACAGGCTCACGATGAAGTGCTGCGGGAGACCGTGTGGTTATTTGCATTGAGTCCCCACAGCGCGAGCATGAGTGGCAATGCGAACAAACCCAGTCCCCATTCGAATACATGCACACCGGCCTGCGGCACGACCACCGTGTAGCTCGCCAGAACGACGGCGGCGAGTGCATTGCCCGACAGGCCGCCGATCGAGCGATAGCTGCTGAAAATACCCATCGCGAGCGCGCGCGATTGCTCCGATGACGATAACAGCGATGCGCGTTGTGCGATCAGTTGCGCCGCCGCCAGCCCGGTGCCGAATAATGCAAGCGCCAGCGCGAAGCTGATTCGATTGAGATAAAAAATCATGATGAGCGCGGGTGCGGCGATGGCGCAAGCGGCGAACCAGCGCAGCAGTCGATCGCCGTGGGTATCGATGATTTTGCCGAATAGAATACTCGTCAGCACTTGCGCCCCCGCGATGATCGCAAAATAAAGTCCCATCCAGCCGCTGTTGATGCCGAGCGCCGAATTTGCCCACGCGGGCAGCGTGAACATGATGGAAAAATGCTGCGCAATCGAAAAGAAAAGAATGAGGCAGCTGAAATGAAAGCGCCGGTTGCTGAAACTTTTCAATTGCGTGCGCGAATCGCTCGAATGGAAAACACGCCAGGCGAGCGCTGCGAGCAGCAGCAGGAAAATCAGGAAATACGGGATGAATGCCGTGCCCTGCACGAGCGCCTGCAACCCCAGCGCCAGCGGCAGAAAAGGCACGCCGATGAAACTGAGCGCGGTGAATCCGGCCTTGCTGCCGGTGTCTTTGGGAATGCAGAACGCGGCCAGCACGAAGGCAGCGGCACCGAGCACCACATTCAGATGAAACAGAACGGGCCAGTCGAATGCGTGCACCAGAAATCCGCCGAGAACGAAACCGACCACCGTGGTTGCGACAAATGCGGAATTCAGAAGGCCGACGAAACCGCCGATTTTCTCGCGCGGCGCCACCTGTGCGATGAGCGCCATGCCGTTGGGCATGATGATGCCCGAGAACGCGGCCTGGCCGACGCGCCACCACAGCAACGCGTCGAATGTCTGCGCGTTCGCGGCCATCGCGCTGGAGATAGTGAAACCGAGAATGCCGGCGAGGAAAATGTTTTTCCGTCCGAGAAAATCGCCGAGGCCACCCGCCAGCGGCTGACCGGCGGCGGTGATGGCCATGAAATACATCACCATCGCCGACATGTGCGCGTAGGGAACCTGAAAAAACTCGGACAGGCGTGGATAGGCTGTGATCGCCAGTGAGCCGTTCAGGGGATTGAGCACGCAGCCGATCATGATGGCGATAACGGCGAGAACCCTGCGCCAGGTCATTTCATGCATGCCCGTTGTGGTGCGGGCGAAAAACTGTCGCCGTCATCAATGCTGATGGACACCGGCCGAAGGATCCGGCGGGGCAAATCGTTCGAGCACATGATGCGACATGCCTTTCGCCAGTTCTTCTTCGCCAAAAAATACCGTGCCGATATTTTCCCTGCGCAATATCTGCGATTCATCCTCGCTGTGCGTGCGCAGCACGATTTCGATCGAGGGATTGAGCGCGCGCGCGGTGTCGACCATCTGCCGCACGATGAGCGGATCGGGCGTTGCCACCACCAGCATTGCCGCGTTGGCGATATGCGCCTGAATCAGCACGGCGGGATCGCCCGCATCGCCGGATACCGCCGGTATGTTCTTGCTGCGCAGGCTTTCGACGACGTCGCGATTCTGTTCCGCGACGATGTAGGGAATGCTGTACTCGCGCAGCGCTTTCGCAATGCGTTTGCCGACCCTGCCATAACCCACCAGCACGACCTGGCCTTCGAGATATTTGCGCTCGGTGCTCATCGGCAGCATCGCGTACGGATCGTCGCGCCGTTCCAGTCGTCGCGCCGCCTCGGAAACGCTCAATATGCCGCGGCGCAGCGGCTCGATCGCGGCGAACACGATGGGGTTGATCGCAATCGAAATCAGCGCGCCGGCCAGCACCAGACTCATGCCTTCGGAAGGCAGCAGATTCAGTGTCAGGCCGAGACCCGCGAGGATGAATGAAAACTCACCGATCTGCGCAAGGCTCGCCGATACCGTGAGCGCGGTGTTGAGCGGATAGCGCAGCGCGAGTACCAGGGTCAGCGCGGCGAGGGATTTGCCGAGCACGATGATCGCGACCACGCCGAGTACATGGATCGGCTGTTCGAGCAGGATTTTCGGTTCGAACAACATGCCCACGGCGACAAAGAACAGCACTGAAAACGCATCGCGCAGCGGCAGCGATTCCTGCGCGGCGCGATGGCTGAATTCCGATTCGCGCATCACCATGCCCGCGAAAAACGCGCCGAGGGCAAATGAAACGCTGAAGAATTCTGCCGCGCCATAGGCGATGCTGATGGCGGCGGCGATCACCGACAGCGTGAATAATTCGCGCGATCCCGTTTTCGATATTTGCCACAGCATCCACGGCAGTACACGCCGGCCCGCGATCAGCATCAGCGCGATGAATGCGACCACCTGCAACAGCGTCTGACCGAGTGTGATCCACAGCGGTTTGTTGTCGGCGCCTTGCGGCGCATCTCCACCGAGCACGCCGGCGAGCGGCGGCAGCAGCACCAGTACGAGCACGGTGGCGAGATCTTCGACCACGAGCCAGCCGACCGCGATGCGTCCGTTCATGCTTTCGAGCACGCCGCGTGCCTCCAGCGCTTTCAGCAATACCACGGTGCTCGCGCAGGACAGCGACAATCCAAAAATCAGACCGGCGCCCCAGCTCCATCCCCACCATCTCGCGACCAGCATGCCGAGCAGTGTGGCCAGTCCCATCTGCACGACCGCGCCGGGCACGGCGATACGTTTGACCGCGAGCAAATCATCGAGCGAAAAATGCAGGCCCACACCGAACATCAGCAACATGACACCGATTTCGGACAGTTGCGAAGCAAGCTGCAGATCGGCCACGAAACCCGGCGTCGAGGGGCCGATGATGATGCCTGCGATGAGATAGCCCACCAGCGCCGGAATCCTGATGCGCTCGGCCAGAAATCCCAGCACCAGTGCGATGCCGAAGCCGGTGGCGAGCGTCGTGATCAACGGAATATGGTGATCCATGCGATCTCCTGTGTCGTTAAGGGGGGATGAACAATCGAGAATCGAGAGTGGCGTTGCGCCTACATTGTCCGCAATGCGGCTGGACAGTACAAACAATAATTCGATCGCGTTAGTGGCGCAGATGCCGGCCGGCCCCGGCGATGATGTGGCGGCATCGTATATCATCGCTGAGCCCGCGCTGACTGCGGTACGTTGAGTTGCCAGAGAAAATACCGATGATTAATCCGGACGAAAACCTTATCGAAAGCGATCATGCCGTTTATAAAACCCTGTTGGAGTCCACCAGGGCGATTCCCTGGCGAATCGATTGGGCCAGCAAACGTTTTACATACATCGGCCCGCAGATAGAGAAATTATTGGGCTGGTCGCCGTCGAGCTGGGTGAGCGTGGAGGACTGGGTGGCGCGCATGCATCCCGACGATCGCGAAAAGGTATTTAATTTTTGCGTGTCCCAATCGCTGGCCGGGGTCGATCACGAAGCCGATTATCGCGCCATGACCAACGGCGGCGATTACGTGTGGATTCGCGATGTCGTGCATGTGGTACGCAAGGACGGTGAAGTCGAAGCACTGATCGGCTTCATGTTTGATATCAGCGAGCGCAAAAAGAACGAAGAACAGATTTTGCGTTTGCAAAAGGAGCTGGAGGAACTGTCGTTCAAGGACGGTTTAACCGGCGTGTCGAATCGGCGCATGTTCGATTCGATCATGGAAGTGGAATGGGCAAACGCGCGACGCAATCACCAGCCGTTATCGCTGATCATTCTGGATATCGATTATTTCAAACAGTACAACGATTGTTACGGTCACATTCAGGGCGATGAATGTCTGCGGCGCGTTGCGCAGGCATTGAGCTCAGTCGGTACGCGCGCGCGGGATTTTTTCGCCCGCTTCGGCGGTGAGGAATTCGTGCTGGTGTTGCCGGAAACCGAGATGGAAGCCGCAAAAAAAATTGCCGAACGTTGTCGCAGCGCGATTTTCAAATTGCAGATTCCGCACGAACAATCCCGTAGCAGCCGGATTGTGACGATCAGTCTCGGCGTGGGCACGCTGGTTCCTTCGCACGATGCCGCAGCGATCACCTTTATCGAGTCGGTGGATCGCCTGCTCTACAAGGCCAAACAGAATGGCCGTAATTGCGCGGTTTACAATCAGTAAGCGCGTCTCGATTCAAATGTTGATCGCACGGCTGCCGGGTTGCGGCACCGATTTCATTTGCGCAGCCAGCGCCTGCTGCTTCGCGAACCACTCGGGCAGTAATGCAATCAGCGCCATCAGCATCACGCCTGCAATCGACGTCAGCGTCTGCACGATCATCGCATCGCCGGCCAGCGTGTTGAGACAGTCCGCGACGGGAGCCAGCAGCACGCTGAAACAGAATGCCGCCAGCGAATGTCTTCCCATCAATTGAACGGCGCGCGCCGCCGGGCTGCGCAGCCATTTTCCCTGCGGCATCAGCAGGGCGACCAGGGTGGCCAGCGCCAGAAAATGCACCACGCGCAGCGGCGACAGATTGGTTTTGTCGATGGGATACAGCCAGCGCGCAAGTGTCTGCGGTATCCAGCGATCGTGCCATTCGGGCCAGCTCCACGACAGCGCCACGGCGGCGCTGAACACGAGACCGATGCCGAGCGCGGCGATGAGATGCCGTCGCGCCGACGCTCCGAGACGTTCGACGCGCAGCTTCAATGTCGCCTGATGCACGCCGCACAGTGCGCCGAGGAAAAATAAAAACTGCCACGCCAGCGGATTGAAAAACCACACGCCGCCAGGCTGCGCGTTGATGTTCCACTGCTTGGTCACCGCCGCGTAATAAATCGCGGCCGACAGCGCGAATACCCAGCCGGGATAGCGGACCACCGCGGGCAGCACCGCCGCCAGCGCGCCGAGCAGAATGATGTACAGCGGCAGCGGGTCCATCAGCACCGGCTTGAAGCGCAGCATGAGGGCATCGACCAGCGCCTTGACCGGGTTCGAAACGAAATACCGGAGCCCTGTCTCCTCGATGAAATCCCGCGTCGGCACGAAATCATTGACGATGAAAATCACCGCCATGAGCTGGGCGAGCAGAAAAACGTGCGCGATATAAAGCACCCAGATGCGCCGCAGGATGTGCAGCGCGGTGACGAAATAGCCCTGCGTGCGATAACGCCGCTGATAGGCCAGCGCCGCAGCATAGCCTGCGAGAAACACGAACAGCTCTGCGGCATCGCTAAAGCCGATATTGCGCAGCGTGATGTGTCCCATCCAGTTGCCGGGAATGTGATCCCAGAAAATGAAAATGAGGGCGAGGCCGCGCAGAAAGTCGATGCGCAGATCGCGTTGCGAAGTCGTGGGAGTCGTCATGGTGAAGGCCGCGGGCGAATGATCGTTAATGTCATGTCCGGATTTTGTATCCGGTCCTGAATATCCAGTAAATCGCTCCCGCGCATAACAGCATGAACAGCGCGATCATGCCGAGGCTGATTCCCACCTCGACATCGGAAACATCGTAGAAGCTCCAGCGAAAGCCGCTGATCAGATACACGACGGGATTGAGCAGCGCAATTTTCTGCCACACCGGCGGCAGCATATTGATCGAGTAAAAACTGCCGCCGAGAAAAGTGAGCGGCATGACGATCATCAGCGGCA
>CAZWBA010000010.1:0-127311 GCA_964631955.1 uncultured Verrucomicrobiaceae bacterium
GCCGCCTTCGCCGCGGCAACCTTCGGTGACGAGTACGCCCGCGCCGGCAATACCGGTCGGGTGGAATTGCCACATTTCGATATCCTGCACCGGGAAGCCTGCACGCAACGCCATGCCGACACCGTCACCGGTATTGATGTGCGCGTTAGTGGTCGATGCGTAGATACGACCCGCGCCACCGGTAGCAAATACCGTCGCTTTCGATTTCACGTAGACGACTTCGCCCGTCTCCATGCAGATCGCGATGACGCCGGTAACGACATCATCCTGGTTTTTAACGATATCGACCGCGTACCACTCGTTGAAGAATTGCGTGCCGTTTTTCAGGTTGGCCTGATACAAGGTGTGCAACAACGCGTGACCGGTACGATCCGCCGCCGCGCAGGTACGCGCTGCCTGACCGCCGTTGCCGTAATCCTTCGATTGACCGCCGAACGGGCGCTGATAAATGCGCCCTTCCTCGGTGCGGGAGAATGGCAGCCCCATGTGGTCGAGCTCGAATACGGCCTCGGGGCCGACCGAACACATATATTCGATCGCGTCCTGATCGCCGATGTAATCGGAGCCCTTGACGGTGTCGTACATATGCCAGCGCCAATCGTCGTTGGGGTCAGCACTCGCGATCGCGCAGGTGATGCCACCCTGTGCGGACACGGTGTGTGAACGCGTCGGAAATACCTTGCTGATTACGGCAGTTTTATAGCCGGACTGGGATAACTGCAGTGCAGCGCGCATACCGGCGCCGCCGCCGCCGACGATTACGCCGTCGAACGAAATGGTGCGAATGTTAGCCATGGTTACCCCACAAAATCTGAACACCCCAAATGACGTAGCTGAACAGGACAATGGCAACTACAGCCTGGAACACCAAACGGATCACATTGCCTTTCGGGCCGAGTAAACGCTCAGTGAAATAGTCGGTCGAAACCGACCACAAACCGATCCACGCATGAGCTGCGATCGAGAGCAGGGCTGCAAGGCTGAAAATGCGCATGGCCGTGCAGGCAAACAATGCTTTCCATGCGTCGTAACTCAACTCGGAGCAAAGAAAGATGAAACCACCCAAAAACAATACATACGCGAGAAGAATGACGCCGGTGACGCGCTGCACCAGCCAGTCCGAAAGGCCGCTACGACCAAAACTTGTCACTGCAGTTACCATATCGCTGCTCCCACGAGGACAGAGAGAATGATCGTGACGGCGATGACGATACGCGAACCGCGCACACCGCCTTCCATCGTTTCACCGATGCCCACATCCATAATCAGATGCTTGACGCCAGCGGCACTGTGGTAAATCAGGGCGATCAGCACACCCCAGATAATGACCTTGCAAATGAACGAATCGAAAATCGCTTTAACCTGGTTAAAGCCATCTTCGCCGGTCAGCGATACATCCAGCAGCCACATCAGAATGCCGACGCCGACAAACAGCGCGACACCGGAAATGCGGTGCAGAATGGAGGTATAAGCAGTTATCGGCAGCGAGATCGTGCCGAGATCTAGATTCACAGGACGTTTGTTGTTCACGGATTCATCACACTGGTTATGGCGCGCCACACCGACGGAGCTCGGTGCGTCGAGCAGTTGCATGGGGGCGAAACACGTATGGTGAAATGATACGACTCAACGGCAAAACCGCTGCAGCAATTCCATGCAGCGTTTTAAACCGCGCGGAATTATAGGCATGTCGCCCCCGAATTACAAACGCCAATAACGCGTGTAGGCGCCTGTATCTTCGTCAAATTTGCTTAAATACGCAGCAGTTTTAAAGGGTCATATTTAACTCGTTAGACAAAGTGATACAGGCTCGTGCATTTTGGATTCCCGCGCACAGAAATTGCTTTATACTGGGCGCGATTCCCTTTCAGACCATCGTTAAACCACCGCGAGTGTCGTTGACTCGGGTCGGCAACTGCCGACTCAGCTGAGATCAACGCATAGGCTAACGGCTTTACCCAAGCGACAAGCCAATCGCACGCAGCGGCTATCCGGCCGGATTACTCAGAGGAGCCTGCAATGACTGACAAAAAAGCCAAATTAATCGTCGATGGCAAAGACGCGATCGAACTCCCGATTCGCGCTGGCACATTGGGACCCGACGTTATCGATGTCGGCGCCCTGCTCGCCAATGACTACTTCACCTACGACCCCGGCTTTATGTCGACTGCGGCTTGCGAATCCAAAATCACTTTCATCGACGGCGACAAAGGCGTTTTGCTGCATCGCGGCTATCCGATCGACCAGCTCGCCGAAAAATCGGACTATATCGAAACCTGCTACCTGCTGCTGTTCGGAGAGCTGCCCAACAAGGCGCAAAAAGTTGAATTCGAAGAGCGCGTGCGCAAACACACGATGGTGCATGACCAGATCACCCGTTTCTTTCAGGGCTTCCGTCGCGATGCGCATCCGATGGCCATCATGTGCGGCGTGGTCGGTGCGTTATCCGCCTTCTATCATGACTCGCTCGACATCAATAACCCGAAACATCGCGAAGTTTCAGCGATTCGCCTGATTGCAAAAATGCCGACCCTCGCAGCAATGGCATATAAATACAGCGTCGGCCAGCCGTTCATGTACCCGCGCAATGATCTCTCCTACGCGGAAAACTTCCTGTACATGATGTTCGGCAACCCCTGCGAAGAGTACAAAGTAAACCCCGTACTCGCGAAAGCCATGGACCGCATTTTCCTGCTGCATGCCGATCACGAACAAAACGCGTCGACCTCGACCGTGCGCCTGACCGGTTCGACCGGCGCCAACCCGTTTGCCTGTGTTTCCGCAGGTATCGCCGCGCTGTGGGGTCCATCGCATGGCGGTGCCAACGAAGCTGTTTTAAACATGCTCGCTGAAATCGGCGACGAGTCGCGCATCCCCGAATTCATCGAACGCGCCAAAGACAAAAACTCCGGCTTCAAACTCATGGGCTTCGGCCATCGCGTTTACAAAAACTTCGATCCGCGCGCAAAAGTGATGAAACAAACCGCGGACGAAGTATTGAAGGAGCTGGGTATCGACAACGACCCGCTGCTGAAAATTGCGAAAAAACTCGAACAGATTGCGCTCGAAGATCCGTATTTCGTATCGAAGAAGCTGTATCCGAACGTGGATTTCTATTCGGGGATCATCCTCAAGGCGATCGGCATCCCGAGCAGCATGTTCACGGTTATTTTCGCGCTCGGTCGTACACCGGGCTGGATTGCTCACTGGCACGAAATGATCAGCAATCCGTATAAAATCGGTCGTCCGCGTCAGCTTTACACTGGCCCTGCTACACGCGACTATGTCGGCCTCGACAAACGCGGCTAATCATAAATACCCACGGAAACGCCCGCGCATTGCGGGCGTTTTTATTTATAGGTTTTATTGGTGCAATCACAGAATGGATATCGCGATGATAAAACAACGAACATCGACAATATTTTCAGCTTTTTGCTGCACACTGATACTGAATGCCTGCGGCGGCGGCTCGCATGGCGCCTACAATCCAGAGGATGAAGGCAAGACTGCACCGACTGCAGTGATCAATCTTTCAGGTAAAGCCGGCGATGGCGCAGTGAGTCTTGGATGGGAAGCTCCAGCCACCGGCTCAGCGCCATTGAGCTACAACATCGCGATCACCCCGACCGCTGCCAATGCGACAATCACAAGCGACGGCACGCACGCATTAATTCGAAATCTCGCCAACGACACGAGCTACACATTTTCCATCACCGCAAAAAACGCCAGTGGTGAAAGCACCGCCGCAACGCTTCTACTCAAGCCGGTGGCAGCGGAAACCAACCTCGCCAATCTCGATGCCATCGATCGCGACGCCAACGATTCAAATAGCCCGAGCGGAGTTTTCGATGCTTCACTGCTCAATGCCGGCAGCAGAATCTGGATGGCTTATTCAAGCGTGAACCATTATCAGCAAGCCGGCTTCCCCATTCAGGATGTGTCGACCAGCCTCGCTTACAGCGACGATAGCGGCACAACATTTACCTATTTAAAAACGATCGGCGCTGCAACCAGCGCCAGCGTGACCCCGACACCGGAATTCAACCCCTGCGGAAATATTACCTGTACAGGCCGCTGGGTTTATGAAGTGCCGTTCCTCGTTGACGACAAAACCGATCCCGATACGAGCAGGCGTTTCAAATTATTTGCCCACAAATATTTTTTGTATCCTCAGGCGATCACGCCGGAAGGGTCACCCATTTACCCGCTGGGCGCGATCGTCATGTGGACGGCATCGTCGCCGGAAAGCAACTGGTCGAGCGAAAAAGTCGTGCTCGGCTGGTCGAACACACCGCAGGAACTGGCCACCGCCAACAACATCAACGCCTTGAATGGTGCGCTCAGCGGATGCCTCACACTGAGCGAAGGTGCGGCAACAACTTATAGAGGCAATCTTGATTTCGTGTTCGCCTGCAGTTATCCCGACACAAGCATTTCGGGCATCTCGCAAAAGATCGTCATGCTGCGATCGAGCGATCATGCGATCACTTTCAAATATGTTTCAACGCCGCTCGAAGCCGCCGATGCCGCGCCTTTCAATGCCGTTTATTTTTCGGCGCCGGCGTTAATTCCCACCGAATCGAGCGCTCCATTGTTAATCGCAACGCCTGTCATCAATCGCGCCGTCAGCATCAATGGCAATCCTGTCACCGGCGATTTTTATTCGGGCTGCATCGCGTTTCCTTTTGCCGATGAAGAGAATGGAAGATTATTCCGCAGTGGGGCAACGCCGCTTTCGATAGTGAAAATCGGTCATCGAACCAATTATCTGAACGGCGCCTGCGCGTGGGATGAGGGAGCGAGCGCTAGTGGAATATTGATGAATGCTGGCGATGCAATTTCAGGTGCATCACGATTCGACATTTTGAAAACAACAAAAATTTTCTGATTATTTTTTCGGCTTCGGCGTCGCGCAGGTACCGCAGCTATCGCAGGCGCCACACCCGCCCCCGCCCCCGCCGCCGATGCGCATGCCGATTCGATTAATCCAGTGCGCATGACGCGGTTGCTGCAAATACTGCGCAAGTTGCAAGCGCCATTGCGGCACGATGCGAACGAGCATATAGAGCGCACTCGCCAGCACGATGCCGGCGACTATCGTCCATTGCACGGCATCATTCACAACCAGTGACTCGCGATTTGATATGTAGCAAATGCGGCCGCATAAGCCAGCACGAACAAATAGAGTGTCGCGATTGCCATCGTGCGCCACGACGCGGTTTCACGACGAATCACCGCGAGCGTCGCCAGGCATTGCGGCGCGAATACGAACCACGCAAGCAGGGACAGCGCGGTAGCGAGCGGCCATTGCGCGGCGATAATCGGCATAAGCTCCGAGCCGGTCTCATCGACCACCGACAGGGCATACACCGTTGCCAGGGCACTCACCGCCACCTCGCGCGCGGCCATCGCGGGAATGAGTGCGATACAAATCTGCCAATTGAACCCCAGCGGCGCGAACAGCGGCTCGATCAGCTGGCCGAGTCGACCCGCAAAACTGTAATCGATGGCAGGACCGCTAAAATCAGCCGGCGCCACCGGATAACTCGACAGGAACCAGAGCAGGATCGTCAGCGCGAGAATAATGGTACCGACGCGGCGGATAAAAATGCTCGCGCGCTCCCACAAACCGATCGCGATATCGCGTGGATGTGGCACGCGATAGGACGGCAATTCGAGCAGTAAGGCATTTTCGGTGCGGACACGGCGCAGTAATTTCAGTACCCATGCCACGACCAATGCACCGACGACGCCGGACACATAAAGCGCGAACAGTACCAGCCCCTGCAGATTAAACAGACCAAAGACCGAGCGTTCGGGGATAAACGCACCGATCAACAAGGCATAGACCGGAAGCCGCGCCGAGCAGGTCATCAGCGGCGTTACCAGGATGGTCACCAGACGGTCGCGGTCGTCCTGAATCGAGCGTGTCGCCATGATGCCCGGAATCGCACACGCAAAACCCGACAACAGCGGAATGAACGAGCGCCCGGTAAGGCCCGCCGCCACCATCGGTTTGTCGAGCAGATAGGCCGCGCGGGGAAGATATCCCGATTCCTCGAGCGCGAGAATGAACAGGAACAGCAGCAGAATTTGCGGCAGGAATACCAGCACGCCGCCGATCCCGGCCACAATGCCTTCGACGAGCAGGCTGCGCAGCGGCCCCTCGGGCAAGGCACTGGAAATCAACCCTCCGCTCCATTCGGTGGCGAACTCGATGGCATCCATGAACGGGCTGGCCCAGGAAAATACGGCCTGGAACATCAAAAACATCACGGTCGCGAGAATGACCAGCCCCCACACAGGGTGCAATGTCCAGCGGTCGAGCGCATCGTCGATCTCCGCCGTGCGGCGTGGAATGACCACCGCGCTCTGCAGGATTTTGCGCACCTCCACATGCAGATCGGCGTCTTGCGGCAACGGCTCCGGCACTGCCGGCATCGCCTCCCCCAGCAACTCGACCAGCTGCGCAGCTCCATCCCGCTTTACCGCCACGGTTTCCACCACGGGCATGCCCAGCGCCTGCTCCAGCTTTTTCGCATCGATCCGAATACCGCGCCGTGCCGCTGCGTCCATCATGTTGAGCACCACGATGATCGGCAAACCGAGCTGGCGCAACTCAAGCGCGAAACGCAGGTGCAAACGCAGATTGGTGGCATCGAGCACGCAAATCAGCAGATCGGGGCGTACTTCACCCGCAAGCCTGCCGTAGCAGACGTCGCGCGTGATTTCCTCGTCGAGACTGGTTGCAGAAAGACTGTAGGCTCCCGGTAGATCCAGAATACGGATAACGCGATCCGAAGCGAGGGGGCACCGCCCCTCCTTGCGCTCGACAGTCACCCCGGCGTAATTCGCAACTTTCTGGCGGCTGCCGGTGAGCAGATTGAATAGCGCGGTTTTACCGCAATTGGGGTTGCCTACGAGCGCCACATGCGTGGCGAAGCGTTGCACTGGAATCGACATATTCATGGCTGCTTTCTCGTCGATACAGCGTCAGGCCGCAGCCTGCACGACGACCCGTGCAGCTTCAGCCCGACGCAGCGCAAACCGTGTAAAACCGATTTGCACGACCAGCGGATCCGCTCCGATCAACCCGCGCGCAACCACACGCACCGGCTCTCCGGGTACGAAACCGAGATCGCGCAGCCGCGCGGCGATCGCATCGACGGCGGCGCGATTCTCAACGCGATCGATGGTCGCGCTTTTTCCGGAAGGCAAATCACTCAGCAACATGATGACAACAACCTGGGGGCAAAAAACCTAAATGAGAATGATTTTTGATTATAAACACATGCACGGATTAAGGATAGCGACGAGAAATCACACTGCAGGACAGACCTGTATGTCTGTCCTGTTTTCCTGCAGATATCTGCATGTCTCTGCGGGCGCAAACCTCTGCCTGTGCAAAGAAAAAGGGCGGACACACAGGTCCGCCCCCAGGAGCACGCCAGATAATCAGATCTGGGTGCAAATGTATTTGATATCGAGATATTCATCGATACCGTAATGCGAACCCTCGCGCCCGATACCCGATTGCTTCACGCCCCCAAACGGCCCGACTTCATTGGAAATCAGACCTGTGTTCAAGCCGACCATACCGTACTCCAGCGCCTCGGCAACCCGATTGGCGCGAGACAGATCGCGGGTGTAGAAATACGCGGCAAGACCGAACTCGGTGTCGTTCGCCATCGCGACCACCTCGTCTTCACTGCTGAAGCGGAACAGCGGCGCGACCGGTCCGAAAATTTCCTCGCGCGCGAAACGCATATCGGTCGTCGCACCCGCGATAACAGTCGGCTGATAAAACGTACCGCCCAACGCATGACGGCTGCCTCCGGTGACGATTTTTGCACCCTTCGCTTTCGCGTCGTCGACCAGCTCCTGCACCTTGAGCAAGGATTCTTCATCGATGAGCGGGCCGATCATAGTGCCGCCATCGACACCATTACCGACCTTCAATTCACTCACGCGCTTCGCGAATGCGGCGGCGAATTTATCGTAAATGCCATCCTGCACGTAGATGCGGTTCACACACACACAGGTCTGACCGCTATTGCGATATTTCGCCGCCAGTGCGCCTTCGACGGCGGCGTCGACATCGGCATCGTCGAATATGATGAAGGGGGCATTTCCACCCAGTTCGAGCGAGAGGCGCTTGATCGTGGGTGCGCACTGCGCCATCAACAGGCGGCCGACTTCGGTCGAACCCGTGAACGAAAGCTTTCTGACGACAGGGCTGGAGGTCAACACGCCGCCAATGACCGACGAGGAACCGGAAACGATCTGCAGCACGCCCGCTGGCACGCCGGCACGCACGGCCAGTTCACCCAGCGCCAGCGCGGTAAGAGGTGTGGCCTGCGCGGGGCGGACAATCATCGAGCATCCAGCCGCCAGGGCAGCGCCTGCTTTCCGCGTAATCATCGCCGCAGGAAAATTCCACGGCGTGATGGCGGCGGTAACACCGATCGGCTGCTTCAATACGGTAATGCGCTTGTCGGCTTGCGGATGCGGAATCGTATCGCCATAAATACGCTTGGCTTCCTCGCCAAACCATTCGATGAACGATGCCGCATACAGCACTTCACCGCGCGCCTCGTGCAACGGTTTGCCCTGTTCACGCGTCATGATCATCGCGATATCGTCGGCATTGGCGATGATGAGATCGAACCAGCGACGCAGAATCTGCGCGCGATCCTTACCCGATAATTTTTTCCACTGCGCTTGTGCCCGCTCGGCTATGGCGATGACCTGTTCGATTTCCTGCGCAGACAAACCCGGTATGGTCGCCAGCTGCTCACCAGTGGCAGGATCGGTCACCGGTATTGATTTACCGCTCCCGGCATCTACCCACTTGCCATCGATGAGAGCCTGGTTTTTCAGCAGAGAGGTATCTTTCAGTTGCATCGCCATGTCCAGCCGGGGGGGATTCGAGCATTTAAAGAGGGCCGATACTATATGCCGGTCGCGCCTTTTTTGGCAAAGCATTTGTACTATTCCGACCCTGTCGTTATATCCACTTAATCACTTGGTTTTCTGCTGCATCAAGGCATAATCCAAAATGTAATAATTCATAGCGTCGCCAAGCACCGGATTTCCCAGGTGTGTACTGGCGCGCAGACGATGGGACCGGACCTCGTTATATTTCATGCGCAATATTTTGTTTTGCGCATTACTGTCGTCAAGCGTTGTTGCAAGCTGGCTCAACCGAGGAACTCCTTACCACCGGAGTACTCAGAACAGCATGCAACGAAATTTACGACATTCAGCGGCACGAGGCCCGCTCAATAAAAAGGAGTATTAATCATGCTGGTACTAAGTCGAAAAATTGGTGAATCGCTGCGCATTGGCGAAGATATCGAACTCGTCATTCTTGATGTCAATCGCGGCCAGGTCCGTATCGGTATCGAGGCCCCCAAAACCACCAATATCGTTCGTTCCGAATTACTGACGCGCGCACAGGGACAACAACAGGACGACAACATCAAAACGGAGGATCTAGCCGCGCAACGTCCGCGTGTTCGACATTATCTGCAGCGCAATCGTTTCTGATTCTGCGCGCAACTTCCGGGCCGAAGCTTTCATTTTTCCATAATCTCCACCCACTTCATTCGGCCCGTTGCCCCACCCTTGACGACCACCTTCGCTCTACCAACCTTAAATTGCTCGGCAATCAATGCGCAGAGTTCCGCATTGGCCTTACCGTCCACCGGCGGTGATTTCAATTGTGCGAACCATGTACCATCGTCGAGCTGCACCAAATTTGAAACGCGTGCATTCGGTTTAACCTTCACCTGAATTTTCACCACTCAACCCTCATCACTCCATATTCTGCATTCATCGCGATGCTCTGTATCTTCGCAATAATCGCGCTACAATGCGGCCTCAATTCCATGTTGAATTCCGTCCTCGAGGATGTCCGCGTGACCGCCAGACCTGCCGTTTTGCACCCTGCTTTCGAATGGCTGCGTAGCCAGAAACTCGAATCGCTCAATATCACCGTCGAGGAGTATCGACATCGCAAAACCGGCGCCGCGCATTACCATCTCGCCGCCGATTTCGATGAAAATGTTTTTCTCGTCGCACTGCGCACCGTACCGATGGATTCAACGGGTGTCGCGCATATTCTCGAACACACTGCCTTGTGCGGCAGCGAAAAGTTTCCCGTGCGCGATCCGTTCTTTTTAATGCTGCGACGCTCGCTCAATACATTCATGAACGCGTTCACGAGCTCTGACTGGACTGCCTATCCGTTCGCCAGCCAGAATCGCAAAGATTTTCAAAACCTGCTCGAAGTCTATCTGGACGCCGTATTTTTCTCGCGCCTCGATCCGCTCGATTTCGCTCAGGAAGGTCATCGCATCGAATTCGTGAAAGCGAACGATCCGAAGAGCGAACTCGTTTTCAAAGGCGTCGTCTTCAACGAGATGAAAGGTGCGATGAGTTCGGTACCGAGCACGCTGTGGCACACGCTCTGTAAATATCTGTATCCGAGCACAACCTATCATTACAACAGCGGCGGCGATCCCGAACACATTCCAGACCTCACTTACGCCGATCTCAAACATTTCTACGAACATCACTATCATCCGAGCAATGCGATCTTCATGACGTTCGGCGATATTCCCGCGCACGAACATCAGGCGCGTTTCGAAGAACTGGCGCTATCGAAATTCGACAGGCTCGATGTGCATATCGGTGTACCCGACGAAAAGCGTCATCACGCACCCGTGCGCGTACAGGAAAGTTATGCGCTCGCCGAAGACGAAGATGTGGAAGATAAAACCCATATCGTGCTGGGATGGCTGCTCGGTAAAAGCGCCCATCTCGATGATTTACTGCGCGCGCAATTATTGTCGTCCGTATTGCTCGACAACAGCGCATCACCGTTGCAGCGCGCGCTCGAAACCACCGATCTCGGCAGCGCCCCAAGCCCGTTATGCGGGCTTGAAGATTCAATGCGTGAACTCACCTTCGTCTGCGGACTTGAAGGAAGCAATCCGGAGCAGATCGAAGCCGTCGAAGAGCTGATTCTCGGCACCATTCGCGAAGTCGCTGAAAACGGCGTGCCGCTGGAGCGCCTCGAAGCCGTGCTGCATCAACTCGAATTGCATCAGCGCGAAATCGGCGGCGACTCGTATCCGTACGGACTGCAATTGATTTTGAATGGGCTTTCGAGCGCAACGCATCGCGGCGACCCGATTGCGGTGTTGAATCTCGAACCCGTGCTGGAAAAATTACGCGCAGAAATCAAAAACCCCGATTTCATCAAAGCGCTCGCCCGCGAACTGCTGCTCGACAATCCGCACCGTGTCACGCTGACGATGATGCCCGATAAAAATCTCGCTGCGCGCCGCGATGCCGCAGAGAAAAAGCGCCTGCAGCAATTGCAGGCCACACTCACGGACGATGCCGCGCAAGGCATTATCGAACTGGCCAGAAATCTCGAAGCGCGCCAGGAGCAAAAGCTCGACGAATCGATCCTGCCGAAAGTCACACTGAACGACGTCAAGCCCGACATTCGCATACTGCATCCACATCACACCCGATGCGGCGCACTGCCTGCAACCACCTACACCGCGGGCACCAACGGCATCGTCTATCAGCAAATCGTCATCGAGTTAGCTGAGCTCGATAAGGATTTGATCGCGCTGCTTCCCTATTACAGCAACGCGCTCACCGAAGTCGGCGTGGGCGCGCGCGATTATCTCGCCACGCAGGACTGGCAATCGTCAGTATGCGGCTCGATTCACGCCTACACGACACTGCGCGGCGCTATCGACGATGAACAAAATGCCAGGGCCGTGCTGGTACTTTCATCGAAAGCACTGGCGCGCAATCAGCATGCGCAGGGCGAATTGATGAAGGCGACGCTTGAGCAACCGCGCTGGAATGAACTGCCACGCCTGCGCGATTTAATTGCCCAGCAGCGCGCGCGTCGCGAACAGAGCATTACCGGAAACGGCCACGGCCTGGCGATGAATGCAGCGTGCGCGGGCATGAGTTTTATCGGCAAGCTCACACACGAACTGTCGGGGCTCGGCGGCATTCAGGCGATCAGGCAACTCGACGACGCACTCGAAACGCAAGCGCATCTCGAACAATATGCACAAAAAATTGCGCGCCTGCATCAGGCAGTTATCGGCGGTCCGAAACAATTACTCATCGTCGCCGAAGCCGATGTATTGCCCGACGTGCAGAAATCTGCAGCGGAATTATGGGCGAGCACCACCCTGCCATCACAGACCAAAAGCTTCAGTGCGGAAAAATTGCGCGCTCCCGTGCGTCAGTTGTGGCAGACGAACACGCAAGTCAATTTCTGTGCGAAGGCCTATCCGACGGTGCCGATCGATCATCCCGATGGACCGGTCCTCACCGTGCTCGGAGGATTTTTGCGCAACGGCTATCTGCATCGCGCCATTCGCGAACAGGGCGGTGCATATGGCGGCGGCGCGTCTCAGGATTCGAATATCGCCGCATTTCGTTTTTATTCATATCGCGACCCGCGTCTCGCCGAAACGCTCGATGATTTTGACGCCGCCATTCAATGGTTATTGGAAACCGATCACGAACCCGAGCAACTTGAACAGGCGATTCTCGGCGTCATCGGTAGTCTCGACAAACCGGGCTCTCCGGCCGGCGAAGCGAAACAGGATTTTCACAATAATTTATTCGGCAGAACGCCGGAGCAACAACGCCGCTTCCGCGCGCGCATTCTCGGCACGACACTCGATGATTTGAAACGCGTTGCAAAAACGTATTTGAATCCGGAGTCGGCGAGTATCGCCGTGGTGACGAACGAACACGGGAAGCAGCAGTATCAAGCAAATGCGAAAACAGCATTGGAAGTTTTGATTGTTTGATTGAAATCTTTAACCGTTTGATTGAAATTTCTGACTGTGTGATGCCAGGCTCGAACCAGGGTTTTTCATAAGGTTCGAGCTTGCGTATTTATTGGCGAATATGCGCCAATGCCTTCACGGACTCCCCAACCAGCGCCGGCCCGCGATAAATAAATCCCGTGTAAACCTGCACCAGCGCAGCGCCCGCCTTAATTTTCTCCGCGGCATCGTCGCCATTCATGATTCCGCCGACACCGATAATAGGCAATGCACCCTTCAATTCCTGCGCGAGCGCGCTGATTAACGCCGTGGATTTTTGGGTGAGCGGTGCCCCGCTCAATCCGCCGGCTTCGCTGCCATGCTGCAGATGTTGAACGCTGGTTTTATCGATCGTGGTGTTTGTCGCGATCACCGCATCGATGTTGTAACTTTTCAGCGCATCGGCGACATCGCGAATATCTTCGGGCGCCATATCGGGCGCCACTTTTACCGCGAGCGGCACGTAGCGGCCGTATTGCGAGGAAAGCCGCTGCTGTTCGACCTTGAGCCTGTCGAGTAACTGCTTGAGCGGTTCCCCGAATTGCAGATCGCGCAATCCCGGCGTATTCGGCGACGACAGATTCACCGTGACATAACTCGCATGCGCATAAACCTTGCGAAGACACATCAGATAATCATCGACGGCATTTTCCACGGGCGTATCTTTGTTCTTGCCGATATTGATACCGAGTACGACCCCGTTCTTCCGGATAAACGGCTGCGCTTTTTTCACCTGCTCGACCAGATGATCGACGCCGAAATTATTGAACCCCATTCGATTGATAATCGCTCGCGCCTGCGGCAGACGAAATAAACGCGGTTGCGGATTTCCTGGTTGCGGACGCGGTGTCACCGTACCGATTTCGAGAAAACCAAATCCCAGCGCTGCAAGCCCCTCGATGTAATCGCCGTTTTTATCAAGCCCCGCTGCAAGTCCGACGGGATTCGGAAAGTCGATACCCATGACGTTCACGGGCGACGACGGTACGCGCGGAAACAGCAGACGGCTGGCTCCCGATTTAGCCGCGCAGTTCAGCGCGTCGAGCGCCATGTAATGAGAGGTTTCGGTGGGCAGGCGAAACAGAAGCTCACGCAGCAGGGAATACATAACAATCTCGTCGGCTAAAGGCAGGGCAAGAGAATATAGAAAATTCCCCCTGACAGTAAACGAGAAGCGGGAATGCCGATAAATAAATATCGCTGCGTACAGGTGCTGAATTTGCGTGAAAACCCGGGAACTCTCCGGCGCCTCCCAGTCAAAATCGATCTGACCACCGCGCCGGCTGCAACAGCCGTATGAAGTGCGTAAAATTTCCGCCTCAAAATAAACATTGTGAGAATTGCCATGTCGCACGCCGATTTTCCGTCCGCCTCAGAGGCGCTCGCTTCCACGAGCCTATTGCGCGAACTCAACGATTGGCTTTGCACCCGCATCATCGGTCAGCAAGCGCTGGTCGAACGCCTGCTGATCGCGCTGCTTGCCGATGGGCATTTGCTGGTCGAAGGCGCACCGGGTCTGGCCAAAACGAAAGCGATCAAAACACTGGCTGAAGGTTTGGAAGCGAACTTTCATCGCGTGCAATTCACACCCGATTTATTGCCAGGCGATATCACGGGCACCGATATTTATCGTCCCGAGGACGGCAGTTTCGCATTCCAGCCGGGGCCGATCTTTCACAATCTCGTCCTCGCTGATGAAATCAATCGCGCACCGGCCAAGGTGCAATCGGCATTACTGGAAGCGATGGCGGAACGCCAGATAAGCGTGGGGCGCACCACGTATCCGCTGCCGCCGCTATTTCTGGTGATGGCGACCCAGAACCCTATCGAGCAGGAAGGCACATATCCGCTGCCGGAAGCGCAGCTCGATCGCTTTTTATTGCACGTGCGCGTCGATTATCCCGACGCCGGGGCCGAGCGAAAAATTCTGCAGCTCGCGCGCGCCGAAGCGCAGCATCAGGCGCTGCCGCATCCGCAAAAAATTTCGCAGGAAACCATTTTTGCAGCACGCAACGAAACGCTCGCACTGCACATGGCGGATTCGATCGAGGAGTACATCGTGCAACTCATCATCGCGACACGGCAGCCTGAGAAATACGATAAGCGGCTGGCGGAATGGATCGAATTCGGCGCCAGCCCGCGCGCGACGATCGCACTCGAACGATGCGCGCGGGCTCGTGCGTGGCTCGGCAATCGCGATTACGTCAGCCCGGATGATGTGCAGGCAGTTTGTGCCGATGTCCTGCGACATCGCCTGATCTTGAGTTTCGACGCCGAAGCCTCGGGCGTGAATGCCGATCAGGTCATCGCGCGCATTCTGGAGCTCGTTCCAATTGCGTAAGCGCTCGATTATTTCCCCCTTTGAAAAAGGGGGAAGCTGGTCGATGCAGCAACCTCTGCGCGGCGCTTACTGCGAGATCGATGAGTTAACCACCGCGCGCTTCTCGGCTGCACTCACACCGCTCAATGTGCGCCGCATGGCGCAGACGCAAGTATTCGGCGGCATTCGCTCGGCGCTGCGCGGGCGCGGTCTCGAATTCGAAGAAGTGCGCGCGTATCAGGCGGGCGACGATGTCCGCGCAATCGACTGGCGCGTCACTGCGCGCAATGGCAAGCCTTTCACGAAGCTGTTTCGTGAAGAACGCGAAAAGCCGCTGCTGATCGTCGTCGACCAGCGCCAGCCGATGTTTTTCGGCAGTCGCCATTGTTTTAAATCCAAACTGGCAGCCTATCTCGGCGCGTGGCTCGCATGGTCGGGCCTCGAACAGGGCGACCGTATCGGCGGGCTGATTATCGGCAATCGCGAACGCCGCGAAATCCGCCCGCGCCGCTCGCGAAAAACGGCGATGGCCTGGCTCAATGCGCTGCTCAATTTCAATCGCGCATTGCAGCGCGGTACCCAGCTGATGAGCGGCGAAAAATCCCTCGTCGAAGCGCTCGCTGATTTGCGCCGCATCGCCAAACCCGGCAGCGCGGTTTATCTGGTCAGCGATTTTCACGGCAGCGAACATCCGCTGGTGCGCGAACATTTGTATGCGATCGCGCGTCACTGCGAAATGACGGCATTATTTATTTACGATGAACTCGAACGGGAATTGCCGCCGCCCGCGCTTTATGCAGTCACCAATGGCAGCGCGCGCGTCACCATCGACAGCGGTGACCGTCGCCTGCGCGAACAGCATCGCAGCGCATTCGAAAATCATCGCCGACATATCCGGCAATTGCTGCAGTCGCTCGCCATACCCATGCTCGAAATCAGCACCGATGAGCCACCGCTGCAGCAGATGACAATGCTGCGCGCACAAAACAGGCGCAATACAAAATGAATTCGCCCTCGCTGCCAACGCAGACGCCAGGGCTGGAAAATCTGCGCGATATTCATCTGCCAGCGCCGATCAGCGGATGGCCACCCGCGCCCGGCTGGTGGATTGTCGCAGCGCTGATTACCGCCGGCATCGCTGCGCTTTTCCTCTGGCTGCGGCGACGCGCACGACAACGCGGCTATCGAAAAATTGCACTGCAACAATTGCAGACGCTCTATCGAAACTGGCAGCAGCACGGCGACGATATCGCCTTCGCGCAGGCGACGAATCGCCTGTTGAAACAAACCGCGCTCGCCGCGTTTCCCGCCCGCGATATTGCATCGCTCACGGGCGCCGACTGGCTCGATTTTCTCGATCGCCATCTGCGCAAGCCCCGCTTTACCGAACCCGATGTACGCGCGCTCGCCACATTGTATCTGCGCGAACCCGAGCCGATCGCCGCAAATACCCTGCACAGCGCGGCACAGCACTGGATACGGAGGCATCGATGCTGAGTGTTGCGCAACCGGGTTTCCTCCCGCAGCTGGGGTTCGATTATCCGTGGTCTGCCCTACTCCTGCCGCTGCCGCTGCTGATATTTTTTTTATGGCCGCGCGCGCGACAGCAACAGGCCGCATTGCATGTGCCTTTTTACCACGAGATCGCCGCTAACGAAGCGACTATGCCGCGCCGCGTGCAGAAGCACGGACGCCTTGCGCTGCTCATCGTCTGGTGGCTGTTGCTGGTTGCGGCTGCCTGCGGCCCGCACTGGATCGGCGATGAAATTGCGCTGCCCGCCAGCGGTCGCGATCTCATGCTGGCCGTGGATTTATCGGGCAGCATGAAAATTCCCGACATGCTGATCGATGACGAACAGGTGCAGCGCATCGTTGCGATCAAGACGGTGGCGAAGGATTTCATCCGGCACCGCAAGGGCGACCGGCTCGGGCTCATCGTTTTCGGCACTAACGCCTATGTGCAGGCGCCGCTGACATTCGATCTGAACACCGTGGAAAAATTTCTGAGCGAATCGCAAATCGGTTTCGCTGGCGAAGAAACGGCGATCGGCGATGCCATCGGTCTCGCCATCAAACGTTTGCGCGACCGGCCCGGCGATCGCCATGTGCTCGTCCTTCTCACCGACGGCGCGAATACCGCCGGCAATGTATTACCTGCCGCTGCGGCAAAACTCGCCGCAGAAAATCACATAACCATTTATACAATCGGTATCGGCGCCGAGGAGCTGATCATTCCCGGCCCGTTCGGTGGCAATTTCGGCGCGCGGCGCGTGAACCCCTCGCAGGATCTCGATGAAGCCACTCTGCAGAATATTGCGGACACGACCGGCGGACGCTATTTCCGCGCGCGCAACCCGGAAGAGCTCGCGGGTATTTACGCGCTGCTCGACAAGCTCGAACCCATCGTCGATAAATCGCAGACGTATCGCCCGCAGCGCTCATTATTTTTCTGGCCGCTCGGTGCTGCATTTTTGCTGAGTATGCTGATACCACTGCGCAGATTGTCGTTGCGCTCGATCATGTCAACCCGGGCGGTGACATCATGAACGAGCTGCTAGCACCTTTTCATTTCCTGCGTCCCTTCTGGTTATTCGCGGCGATTCCTGCATTCCTGATCGCCGTATGGCTGCTGAAGCGTAAAGGCAGCGCTGCCAGCTGGCGTGCCGCGATCGCTCCCGATCTGATCGATTATCTGCTCGAATCCACGCAACAGGCGCGTCCGCGATGGCCGTGGTTACTGTTAGCGGGCTGGCTGCTTGCAGTATTCGCACTCGCCGGGCCGACGTGGGAAAAACTGCCGCAACCCGTTCTGCAAAAACGCGATGGTCTCGTCATCGTGCTCGACTTATCGCTATCGATGTACGCGGAAGATATCAAACCGTCTCGCCTGCAACGCGCGCGCTTCAAAGTCATCGACATCCTGAAACAACGACGCGAAGGTTTGACCGGGCTGGTGGTCTATTCGGGCGACGCGCACGTGGTATCGCCGCTGACGGACGACACCGCCACCATTGAAAATCTGGTGCCCGCGCTCGCTCCGGCCATCATGCCGAATTTCGGCAGCAACGCTGCCGCCGGTATCGATACCGCGCTGGAGCTGCTGCGCAATTCGGGATTCGAGCGCGGCCGAATTCTGTTATTGAGCGATGAAATCAGCGAAGCGGACGTCGATAAAATCGCCGCGCAGATCGATGGCGAAAAATGGCAGCTCGCCATCGTCGGTATCGGCACCGCGCAAGGTGCTCCCATCCCGCTGCCGGGAGCCGACAGGGCCGGTGAAAAAAATCGCAACCGAGCTGACAGCCCGGATTCGGGCAGCTTTTTGAAGCAGGAAAATGGCACGATTGCGATTGCACGGCTGCATCGCGAACGCCTGACCGACCTTGCCGCAAAAACCGGCGGGCGCTATGCCGATATCCAAGTCGATGACAGCGATATTGCGCAGGCGATATCAGGCACGGCTCTCACGGACGATTCCGTGCGCACGCTCGAACGGGAATTCGATCAGTGGCACGAACGCGGCCCGCAATTTGTTTTATTGCTGCTGCCACTCGCGGCGTTTGTGTTTCGACGCGGCTGGCTGCTCGTTCTTTTTTTGATTCCATTCAGCCCGCCGAGCGAGGCATGGGAATGGCGCGATCTCTGGCAGCGTCCCGATCAGCAGGCGCAGCGCGATTTCGATGCGGGTAACAGCAAGGCCGCTGCGGAAAAATTCGAAGACGCGAACTGGCGCGCGGCGGCGCAATACCGCGCCGGCGATTTCGCTGGTGCTGCCGAAACGCTGCAATCGATCGACAGCGTCGATGCTCACTACAATCGCGGCAATGCACTCGCGCACGAAGGAAAACTGAAAGAAGCCATCGCCACCTACGATGAGGCGCTGAAAAAAAATCCGGCGATGGAGGACGCGCGCGCGAATCGCGATCTTGTCGAAAGAATTCTGAAGCAACAGCAGCAACAGAAAAATCAGCAGCCCGATCGGCAAAATGATTCATCGCAAGAGCAAAAGCCATCGGACGATTCATCTCGATCATCCACACAACAAAACGCTTCAAGCGACAATTCTTCACCGCAGAACACGACTCGACAGAATCCGTCGTCGCCGGAACAACAGAACGCAGCGCAATCGCAACCCGACGAAAACCATTCATCGCCGCCCGATAATGCACACGGCGGTGCATCAGCCGCTGAAAATCAGCCCGGCGCCGACGGAAAAGCAGGCGAGCAGAAAAGTGCTTCAAAAAGCGATGAGCAGAATCGTGATACCGACACTCGCGCGCAGGCGATGAATGAGAAAGGCGAAGCAGATCAATCGCAAACAATGTCGAACGCCTCCGCCGAAAATGAATTGACTCCGGAGCAGCAGAGGCAGCAGCGCGCCACCGAGCAATGGTTGCAGCAGGTTCCCGATGATCCGTCGGGGTTATTGCGCCGAAAATTCATGTACGAAAGTCAGCAGCGCGAGCGGCAGGCGACGAACACCGGAAAGCCGTTATGGTGAAGCCAATGCATCACAACTCACATATCGTCGCGGTATTTTTGTTACTGATCATGGCGAGCTGCCTTGCCATTGCTGCGAGCACGCTTGCACCGCGCGCCACGGTAGATCGCACGGTTATCAATGAAGGCGATTCGCTGACGCTGAACATTCGCATCGATGACACCGGCTCATACGCTGCTCCCGATCTTTCACCGCTGCGAAAGGATTTTGAAATTTACGACACACGACAAAGCAGCCAGCACGCGCTCATCAATGGCCGCGCTGAATCGCATACGGAATGGCAGACCACGCTGATTGCAAAACACAGCGGCCAGCTGCAGATTCCTTCCATTGCAGTCGCGGGCGGACAGACGCAACCGATTACGATCCAGGTCAACCCCCGGAGCCAGCACAGCGCCATCGACGGCACGGAGCCGGTTTTCATCGAGGTCAACACAGACAGTCACAGCGTCTACGTGCAACAGCAATTACTGCTCACTGCCCGGGTCCATGTCGCGGTGCAACTCGGCAATATGCAGCTCTCCAAACCGGAATTCGATAACGCGACCGTGAGGCAGCTCGATGAAACCACGTTCAGCCGCAACATCAACGGCATGACGTACGAAGTGCACGAACTCACCTATGCTATTTTTCCGCAGCAGGCTGGCGAGCTGACAATCCCCGAACTGGTTTTCAACGCGGTCGAAATGACCGGCCGTCGCTCGATGTTCGATTTCCCGGGGCGCGGCCGCACCATTCGCAAGATCAGCAAACAACTGACCGTAAATGTAAAACCGGTTCCGAAAAACTTTACCGGCCCGGTATGGCTGCCCGCACGCAATTTGACGCTCACCGGAACATGGAGCGGCGATCAGCAACATCTCGCTGCCGGAGAATCGATCACGCGCAGCATTACGATTCGCGCCGATGGCCTGCTCGCTGCGCAATTGCCCAGACTCGATCAGCCGCAGCTCGATTCGGCAAAACTTTATGCCGATCAACCCAAACTGGAAGACGCCGCGGATACAACGGGTGTACATGGCAAACGAGTGGAGACGGCGGCATTGATTCCGACACAGGCGGGACCGTTGCGCCTGCCTGAGACCCGGGTGATCTGGTGGGACCTCGATAGCGACAGTGAAAAAGTCGCGACCTTGCCCGGCGAAACGCTGATCGTTGCTGCGAATGCTGCGGCTTCGATCCCTTCTGCGCCCCCATCGATCGCACCTGCACAACCGACTGCAACAGCGCAGACAAATGCTACAGCTCCCGTCGTTACAATCAAGCCGGATGCCGTGCTGTGGTGGCAGGTGGCGACCGCCGTGCTCGCCATGTTGTGGCTCGCCACGGTAATTGCCTATCTGCGAATGCGGCGTCTTTCGCGCGCAAACACGGTCGCTGTCGACACGCAGGCGCAGATCGATCCCAACGAAAAATCGGCCTGGCAACATTTCGTCGATACCTGTCGCGCGAATAATCCCGCCGGTGCGCGGCAGCAATTGCTGCAATGGGGAATACAATTTTACGGCGACGACAACGTAGGCAGTATCGAGCAGCTACAACGCGTCGCCGACGATCAGCAACTGACACGCGAGCTGCAGTTACTGGATAACCGCCTGTTCGGCACGCTGCGCGACAGCAGCGACTGGAATGGAGAAAATTTATTGCGGATCGCCGGCGAAATCAGAAAACGCAAAGCCAGGAAAAACAGACTCATCGATGACGCACTGCCGCCGCTTTATCCTACAAGCTGAAATCCGGCGGCATCGGTCGAATACTTTTTTCCGATTTAAACGTCACCCCTCCGTGTGTAATCCACACTCGACGTTATCGGCAATTTTGGTGGGGTCGAAATAATGTTTGCAGGTCGGCAATCGATGCTGCTGCATATAATCCTGCACATCCTGCTCGCTCCAGCGGAAGATCGGCGCGATGCGCAGTAAACCGCGATTATCCCAGCTGGCGATATCGAGTGTTTTGCGGTACTCGGTTTCTTCACGGCGAATACCGGTGAGCCAGATATCCGGTTTGAATTCATCGATTGCACGCTGGAACGGTTCGAGTTTTACCTGACGCACGAATTCCGCATGCAGCTCGGCGTTATCCGCAGGATGTGGAATTCCGCCCATCAGCGCATTGCGCCGCTCGGCTGTCATGACCGGCGTGTAAACGTGCATGTTCAATTTGAGTTGATCGATGAGCTGTTCGGCAACCCGATAAGCATCGGGCATGTTATAGCCGCTATCGATCCACACGATCGGCAGATCGGGTTGAATCTGCGTAACCAGATGCAGAATAGCCGCCGAATTCGGCGAAAAGCTGGTCGTCAGAATGGCGCGCTTGTTCTGCGCAAGTGCCCAGCGCACGATCTGCTCTGGCGTCTGCTCCTGCAGTTCGGCATTCACTTTTGCCAGATCGAGGGTGGTGATATCGAGAGTCATGAATATTTCCGGAGCAGTCGGCCCACCAATCGTGAAACCGACAGAATTTCAATACACTTCGGACTATAAGCCAAAGTTCCTGTGACGATCAAACCGCCGCGGCGTGGCGGATCAGCGTTTCTTTTCGAGAAAGGCGACGATGCGATTCGCAAACTCCCGAGTGCCCGCATTGCGCACGAATGCCGCACGCTCTGCAGCGAGTTGATTGGCCAGCGCATTATCCGCGTAGCCCAGCACCAGCTGTTTCAGCTCACTCACCGACTGCGCCGGCAATTGCGCAATACGCAACGCTACCGCGCGCGCTTCGGCCTCCAGCTGATCCGGTGCCGCAACCCGCGAAATCAAACCGAGATCCAGCGCTTCTTTTGCGCCGAGCTGATCGCGCAGCAATAAAATATCGAGCGCGCGCGCCGTGCCGACACGTTGCGCCAGATAATAGGTAAGACCGCCATCGGTCGATGTCGCCAGTTTCGGATAGGCAACGACGAAGCGCGTATTTTCCGCCGCCACCACGAAATCACACGCGATGGCCAGCGAAACACCCGCGCCCGCGGCAGAACCGTGCACCTGTGCAATCGTCGGCACCTTGAGTCTACGCATTGCCAGGAGCGAAGTATGAAACGCATCGATGATTTCGCCGAGAAAGCGCGGCAGGTGATCGAGCTGTTCGCGCATTGCGGCCAGATCGCCACCGCCTGAAAACGCGGGCCCGTTACCGCGCAGGATCACCGCGCGCACGCTAGGATTATTTTCGATTTCCGTTAAATGGCCGAGCATGCGCTGCATCAATTCGACGGAAATTGCATTGAATTGCTGCGGACGATTCATCGTCAATGTTGCGATGCCTTCATTGTCGATATCGAGTAACAGGCTTTGTTCGCTCATGATGACCTCTGAAGTTGAATAACTGCCGTGCGAACGATGATCAGCGATCGCGCCGTATTCCAGTTAATGCGTACAGTGATTGAGTACAGCGATTGAATGCGCGGATTTTACAGAACCCGACGACTTTGCGGTATGCGAGGCTGTTGTTCAGGCGATGTGCAAGGCTGTGCTTAGCGAGGAGGCAGAAAACAAAAATGACGCTTGAACGAAAAATGTCGCTAGTGCAACTGACGCGGGCGCTCTTCGGCCAGAACTTCCTGCGCGCTATGACTGAGATCATTGATCGCCTTAATACCTGCTTCGACCATCGCTTTGGCAATCATGAGACTTGCATCGTCCATATACGCTTTCGCCTGATCGGAGAAACGGATACGGACCAGCGGCTCGCTATCCCCCTCGACACGCTGCAGGACAATATCACCACTCGGTAATTCAAGAATTTCATACAGCGTAGACACGTTCAGCATACCCCCATTAAAACCGGGACCTCACCCGGATTGTACTCGTCTGAAATAAAAACACAAAACCATTGGTCGGATAACTACTCGCCGCCAGATAAAAGGTATGCGCTTCATTTACCACTCCTGCGCATGTTCGCGCTGACGACGCAACAATGTTTGAAACTGATGCATCCACCCTGCAAGCGTTTCAGCATCGACATGCGCAGTCATATCGTGCAGCACAATGTCCGTGCGCGCAGCCGGTTCCGCTGCAATGCCAACACTGGCGGCAGCGGCGTAAGCGGCGTGCAATTGCGCGAGCCAGGCACCGCTCCGCTCCATATGGACCAGCTCATCGATATCGCTGCTGCGCATGTGTTGCGATTCCAACACAGCGGCGGCCTGCTGCGCAGTTTCGATAAATTTTTCACTATCGACCTGTGTATTTTCGGAGCGCGATAGCTTGCATTGCAGGAGCAACTCGTGCAGATAGGCTCGATAAGCAATATGGAGATGAAATAACGCGGATTCAACCAGCGCGGTTTCGATTGCAGGAGTTTTTTTCAGAGAGGACGCCGAATCAATCGCTGCCAGCGCCAGTCCGGCAAGGTGTAATTTTTGATCGACGCGGCGATTCATCGGTAGATTTCCACGTGTTTATCCAGTCTGATTACGCAGACTACGCGTGGAAATCCGTTCGATCAACGTACTTTGTTTATCTTATTTTATTTCGCTTACGTTATTTTATTTCGATTCCTTGCCGCTGCTTTCGACCCATTTTCCATTTTGATAAGTCGCTCGCCATCCGGTGGGCTTGCCGTCGACTTCGGCTTGCACATAGTGCTCCTGGCTTTTGCGACTGAATCGAATCACCGCTTTATTGCCGGATTTATCCTGTCGGGGTGCGTCGAGCAGGAAATGGTATTTCGGATCGATTTCATCGCGATGCGGAATCAGCTCAACCACGAGCGGCGCGCGTGTTTCGCGATTTTTCGGAAAACCTTTCGCCGCTAAAAACAATCCCGCAGCGCCATCGCGCAGAACGTAATAATCGTCGACTTTCTCACAGCGCAATTCCGGCATCTGCACCGCGTCCATCTTCGGCGGTGCGGCCTGCCCATTGCGCAACAATTTGCGCGTGTTCTTGCAGGCTTCGTTGGTGCAGCCAAAGAATTTACCGAAGCGGCCGGTTTTGAGCTGCATTTGCGAACCGCATTTATCGCATTCGATGCTCGGGCCTTCGTAACCTCTGATTCTGAATTGTCCCTGCTCGACCTGATAACCGGAGCAATCGGGATTGTTGCCGCACACATGCAGTTTGCGATTGGCGTCGACCAGATAGCTGTCCATCGCCGTGTTGCAAATCTGACAGCGATGCTTGCTGCGCAGGCGCAACGATTCGCTTTCGTCGCCGTCTTCATCGTCGTCGCTCTCGGCCGAAACCGGCACGACTTCGTCGCCAGGAGTCAAATTGATCGTCGACTTGCAGCGCTCTTTCGGCGACAGCGCATAACCCGAGCAACCGAGAAATACACCTGTACTGGCGGTGCGGATCTGCATCGGACGCCCGCATTGCGGACAGGCGATATCGGTATCGGTCGGATCGTTCTCGCGCATGCCTTTTTCTTTCTCGGCAGCACTGAGCTTTTTGCGAAAACCCTTATAAAAATCGTCGAGCAGTTTTTTCCACTCGAGCTGACCCGTAGCGACTTCATCTAACGACTCTTCCATGTTCGCAGTGAAGCTGTAATCGAGCAGATCATCGAAACTTTCAACCAAACGCTCGGTGACGATATCGCCCATTTTTTCTGCGTAAAAACGTTTGTTTTCGACGCGCACATAACCGCGATCCTGAATCGTCGAAATGATCGCCGCGTAAGTCGAAGGGCGGCCGATGCCACGTTTTTCCAATTCCTTGACGAGCGATGCTTCGCTGTAACGCGCAGGCGGCTTGGTGAAATGCTGCGACGGATCGAGTTTCAATAATTGCAGCGTTTCGCCCTGCTTGATATCGGGCAACGTAACGTCTTCATCTTTCTTCGCCTGCAGCGGTAATACTTTGGTAAAACCATCGAAACGAATGACGCGACCGCGCGCGCGCAACTCGAACGGACCCGCCTGCACCACGATCGAGGTGCTGGTGAATTCTGCCGGCACCATTTGACAGGCAACGAATTGACGCCAGATCAATTCATAAAGGCGCTCGGCATCGCGTTCCATATTTTGAAGCTGTGTCGAAGAAATCGTGACATCGGATGGACGAATCGCTTCGTGCGCTTCCTGCGCACCCTCTTTACTCGAATAACGAATCGGATCAGCCGGCAAATATTTTTTGCCAAAATTACCTTCGATGTAATCGCGACACGCTGCGACAGCGTCGTTGCTCAGATTGGTCGAATCGGTACGCATGTAAGTGATGTAGCCGGCTTCGTACAAGCGCTGCGCCATCATCATGGTTTTCTTCACACCGAAACCGAGTCGCGTGCTCGCCGCCTGCTGCAGCGTCGAGGTAATGAACGGCGCATTCGGTTTTGTCTGAGTGGGTTTGTCTTCGCGTTGTGCAACGACGAAATCCTGCTTCTTTAATAACTCGACCGCAGCTTTCGTATCTTTTTCGTTGGTCGGGCGGAAAGTCTGATCGCCCCGTTTTTTAACCTCGAGACGCAGCTGCCCCGCTTTGCCCTGAGTGTCGGCCTGCACGAGCCAGAACTCTTCGGGCACGAACGCGCGAATCTCGCGCTCACGCTCGACGACAAGACGCACAGCCACCGACTGCACACGTCCGGCGGATAAGCCGCGTGCAATCTTCGCCCACAGCAGCGGCGATACCATGTAACCGACGACGCGATCGAGAAAGCGGCGAGCCTGCTGCGCATCGACACGATTCTGATCGACCGTACCCGGCTGCTTGAACGCCTCGGTAATTGCATTCTTGGTAATTTCGTTGAAAACGACACGGCGATAACGGCCCTTATCGCCGCCGATGGCTTCGCTCAGATGCCAGGCGATCGCCTCCCCCTCGCGATCCAAGTCGGTCGCGAGATAAACATAATCGGCTTCCTGCGCGAGCTTGCGCAGTTCAGCAACGACTTTTTCCTTGCCGGGAAGGATTTCGTATTGCGCTTTCCAGCCGTGCTCGGGGTCGATGCCCATCCGCGAAATCAGCTGCTCTCTGGCCTTGCGCTCGCGGTGCTCGACCTTCGCTTCGGCCGACAATTTACGCGTGGCGGCGGCCGCTTTCGCTCGCTCCTTCGGATCGACCTCTCTGGTCTGACCGCTGGTCGGCAAATCCCGGATATGGCCGATACTCGACTTAACGATGTAGTCCTTGCCGAGATATTTGTTGATGGTCTTGGCCTTAGCCGGCGACTCTACGATGACCAGTGACTTGCCCATTGTGACCTTCTATGTCCCGAGATGCGGGGGTTGTCGACGTCATTTGCCGGGACCCGCCCGAAAAGAGGCGACATATATAAGGGCAGAAAATCGGACGGTCAAGTCGACCCGTCAAAACCTCTGACGAGCATGCGCCGCCTTGCCGAGAACGATTCTCATCGAAACCTTAACGTGCGAATGCGGTCTATGTCCGACAGTGTGACCGAGCACACAAGTAACGGCTGCTACACTTTAAGCTCTCTTTAATCGGCTCCTTACTCCGGTGATTCACTCAATGCTATTGACCGCTCTCGTCAGCACGATCTTCGCCGTACTCATCGCCGGACTGATCGCCGGCGCCATTGTGAATCGCCGTCGTCAACGTCAGCTGGGTGCGAAGCGCGAAGCTGCGCAGTTACAACGCCGCGCCGATCATTTATTCAAGATCGCTCTCGCCGCACAGGTTCACACACGCCACAACGCCATCGCCCGCACGCTGCTCAACGAAGCCATGAGCGTACTCAACTATTCGCTGCGGCTCGACTCGAAAAACGAACTGATTGCCGGATCGCTGCGCGAATGTCATGAACTTATCGCAAGTATCGACGCGGAACCCGTATCGAGCACAGTCGAACAGCACGATCCGATTCTGGAGTTTCCTGAAACTGAACTGATCGAGGCACAACTGCATCTCACGGAAGCATCGCGTCTATTAATAGGCCTGGAGAAACGTGGCCAGATCGATTACGACGCGATGTCGGAAATGACTCTCGCACTGAAGCAGGCCCAGCGCGCACTGGAGCTTCGTCTGCAATTACACCGCGCCACCCATGCGCTCGGCGCGGGAGATCAGCTATCCCCAAAGCTCGATGAGTCAGCATTGCGGGGCGAATATCTCGCCGCGATGGAGCGCAATCAGATACGCTCGTCGCACTAGCCCCGGCCTTTCATACCGACCATACCCGCGCACACGCTTCGATCTTTCACGCATACGCCCTCAATTCACGCACTTTTCGTATTCACGTACTTTTCGCGCGCGTGCCCTTCGCTCCGGACACGGCTTGCTGCACGGATTCGAGTAAATCCTTAAGCAGACGAAGCGTGTTTTCGTCACCGCGCTCCCGCCAGTAAACGCCGCATCCGGCCGATGTAATTTCAAACGCGACCGCATCATCAGGTAACTGCGCGAGTGCGCTGTCGAGCGCGGCGCGCACAGATGGCGGCAAGGAGATGTCCGACTCGCTTTCCCATTCCGATCCGGCATTCGCACGGCAGATCAGATATTCAAGTGGATCTGTTTTATTTTCGCCAAAACGCAAACTGCGATAAACGACACCCTGCAGCGGAAGTTCACCGCGAACGCGCGCGCGCCGTACTTGTGGCAACGGAGTCAGCCGCACGTCGAGACCGAGCTGGCGTGCCATTAAACGCAAACGTGTCTGCCGCTGCTGCGATGCCGACGGCTTCAGCCATAACACCGAGCCGATCGCCATCAACACCACAATTAACGAAATGATGATGCCCACCGCTTTTTCTCCTGACTCATGGTTGAGTTCCAGTCATTGACTGGAATCATTGCCAAATCGATGAAAGTTTATGTAACCTCGACAGCAGCCACACAAAATCTGCACGCATCGCGTCGCAATCACATCCTCAAGGAGCGCGCATCATGGGCGATTACAACAGAATTCTCGCAGCCGTCGATTTATCCGAAGAGGCAAACGAAGTTGCCGCGAAAGCTGCGCGTCTGGCCGCAATCAATCAGGCCGAATTGCATCTCGTGCATGTTATCGAGCCGCTGAGCTTCGCGTATGGCGGCGATATTCCCATCGACTTCTCGACGATTCAGGAAGAAATTCAACGCCAGGCCGAAACACAATTGCGCGGACTTTGCAGCAAGCTCAATATTCCTGTCGAGCGGCTGCACATTCTCCTGGGCCGCGCGGAAAACGAAATACACGCGCATGCGCAGAGGCTCTCCGCGGATTTAATCATCGTCGGCAGCCACGGGCGTCATGGACTTGCGCTGATCCTCGGTTCGACAGCCAACGGCGTGCTGCATGGGGCGATGTGCGATGTGCTCGCCGTGCGCGTCGGCAAAAAATAATCATCACCACTTCACCGCCCGCGTTTTCTCCGATTAGCCGCCCCCCGATTAACCGTCCGCCAACTCAAGCCAACGCGCATAGCGCTGCTCCAGCAGCGCTTGCGCTGCGGTTAATTCCGCCAGTTTCGCGCTCACCGTCGCGCTGTCTTTCTGATAAAAATCAGGCGCGCTGATTTCAGCATTCAACGCTGCAATCGCCGCTTCGGATTTTTCGATCAGCTCCGGCAGCTCATCGAGCTCGCGCTGCACCTTATACGATAATTTTTGCGTTTTCTTCGCCGGCTCAACATCTTTCTGCGGCGCACCCGTTTCCGTTTTTATTTTCGTTTTCGCTTTTGCATTCACATTCATCGGCACGTCGCGCTGGCGCAGCCAGTCGCTGTAGCCGCCGACGTATTCGCGCACCGTGCCCTCGCCTTCGAAGACAACGCAACTGGTCACCACATTATCGAGAAATTCGCGATCGTGACTGACGAGCAAAATCGTGCCGTCGAAATCCGCGAGTAATTGTTCGAGTAATTCGAGGCTCTCGACATCGAGATCGTTCGTCGGTTCGTCGAGCACGAGCACATTCACCGGCAGACTGAACAAACGCGCGAGCTGCAGGCGCGCGCGTTCACCGCCGGACAATTTGCTCGCCGCACGCCGCGACTGATCGCGGCGAAATAAAAAATCTTCGAGATAGCTGATGATATGCCGGCGCTGGCCGTTGATCTCGATGAAATCGCGACCGTGGCCGACGATATCGATCAGCGTGGCGTCAGTATCGAAACGATTGCGCAACTGATCGAAATAAGCGATTTCCAGGCGCTGGCCACGTCGAATGGTTCCGCTCGCCGGCCGCAACTCGCCAAGAATCAAGTTCAGCAGCGTCGATTTTCCCGCGCCGTTCGGACCGATCAAACCCACGCGATCGCCGCGCTGGATGGTGAGGCTCAAATGATCGATCAACGTCTTGCCGGCAATCTGATACGTCACATCGGTTAATTCGGCTATCAATTTTCCCGAGCGCTCGCCGCTTTCCAGGCCGAACTGCGCAGAGCCGATATGCTCGCGTCGCTGCGAACGTGTTTCGCGCAGTTTTTTCAGCGCGCGCACGCGGCCTTCATTACGCGTGCGGCGCGCTTTGATGCCCTGACGAATCCAGCGCTCCTCAGTAGCCAGATTTTTATCGAACAGCGCATTTTCGCGCTCCTCTATTTCAAGGCGCTGCTCGCGCTGCAACAGATAATCATCGTATTTCGTTGCGTAACTGAATAAATTGCCGCGATCAAGTTCGACATAGCGCGTAGCCAGCCGACGCGCCAGCGCGCGATCGTGAGTGATGAACAGCACAGCGCCGGAAAACTCGAGCAATTGCGCCTCTAACCAGGCGATCGTGGCGATATCGAGATGGTTGGTCGGCTCATCGAGCAGTAATAATTCCGGCTCGGACACCAGCGCGCGCGCCAATGCCACGCGCCGCAACCATCCGCCGGATAATGTTTCGAGCGGCTGATCCGCCGGCAGATTCAGACGGCTCAGAATCGAATCGATACGCTGCTGGAACCGCCACGCATCCACCGCATCGAGTTTCTGCTGCAGCGCTTCCAGTTCACGCAGGGTTTTGTTTTCATCGCGCGCGCAATCGTCGTGCAGAGATTGCGTAAGCGCGTGATAATCGATGAGCAATTGCGCGATATCTTCGATACCCGAAGCCACTTCCGCATAGACCGTACGCCCCGCCGCCGTCGGCTCCTGCTCCAGCCGTGCTATGCGCAATGTCGGCGCGCAGGCGATTTCGCCACTGTCGGGTTTGATCTGGCCCTCGATCAGCCGCAGCAATGTCGATTTGCCGACACCATTGCGCCCCATCAGACATAAGCGTTCGCCGCGCTGAATTTGCAGATCGACGTTATCGAGCACAATCTGCTCGCCGTAATGCAGCGAAACCCGCTGCAGTCGCAGTAAAGACACAAAACTCTCCGAAAGGGATTGGGACAACGCGTCAATCGCGCTACCATGACCGGCGTAATTTCCCGGCATTTTACCGCATTCGAATCGCGATGATTTTTTTTCAACGAACGAATTTCACGAGACGTCATCAATTGCTGTTGATGATGATCGGTCTCGTTATTTCCGCTACTTCACTGCAGGTCTGCGCAGATAACGATGCGCTGGCAACCCAGCGCGCACTGTTCGTGCAGACACGTCAGTTGTGGGAGCGCGGCCAGGAGCAGGCCGCAATCGCGAAGATGCCGGCGCTGCGCGATTATCCGCTGTATCCCTATCTGCAACTGCAGCAGATCAGAATGGCACTGCGGCGCGGCGACAGCAGCGATGTCGACGAATTTCTCGCGAAAGAAAGCGGCAGCGTCACCGCCGATCAATTACGCAATCAGTGGCTCGCGTTTCTTGCCGATAATCAGCAGTGGTCCCGCTATCTGAAATATTATCGCGCCGCGAACGGAGGCAATCCGCCGCCCGGCAAGCAACAGCAGTGCTGGTACATCGAGGCATTGCATCAGACAGGTCAGCGCGATGCATCGTTGCAGGAAATCGACAGGTTCTGGCTGACCACCGATATGCCGGAAGCCTGTGACGACGCTTACAAGCGCTGGCTCGCCAGTGATAAACGCAGCGATGCACTTATCTGGAAACGTCTGCTGCTGGCGATCGAGCGCAAGCAGGAAACGCTGGCGCGCGCGCTCGTCGTGCACATCGGTCAAACCTACAAATTGCAGGCCGATTACGCCCTGATGTTCGCCCGCAATCCCGCTGCACTGAACGATCTTTTACCACAGGTCATTCAACAACCCGAAGCCAGCTCCACCATTGCCATTGCGCTGAAAAGTCTGGCACGTGGCAATCTCGACGAAGCGCAGACTCTGTGGCAACAGACAAAATCCGCCGGCCAATTATCGGACGAAGATAGCAACGCCGTGCGCAGGGAAATCGGTCGCCAGCAAATCGTTAAATATGGCGACGAAGCTTTGCCGTGGTTACTGCAATTCGATCCGGCTGGCGAGGATAGCTATTTGCTCGAATGGCGCGTGCGGCTCGGATTGCGCCACGGCGATTGGGAGAATATCGAAAAGTGGATTGCCTCGATGCCCGCCGACATGGCGCAGACCTCACGCTGGAATTACTGGCGAGCGCGAGCACTGATGCAAAGCGACGATGCAGAAAGAAAACAGCAGGCGGCAGAAATTTTTTCAAACCTTGCAAAGGAACGCAGCTTCTATGGCTTTCTCGCCGCCGATCACCAGCAGACGGTGTATCAACTCAACAATGAACCCATCGTTGCAAAAATCGATAGCGATCAGATAGCGAAACGCCCTGCCGTTCTGCGCGCACGCGAATTTCTTTCACTCAATGAATACGCCAACGCGCGGCGTGAATGGCAATCGGCGCTGCGCGGCATGACCGCAGCCGAACAGGAAACTGCGGCGCTCATTGCCGAACGCTGGGGCTGGTACGATCAGGGAATCCGCACGGCGGCAGCGAGCGGCAACTTCAACGACTTGCGGTTGCGCTTTCCTGTCGCTTATCGCGACAGCATGGAACTTGCCGCAAAAAAAACCGCGCTGCCATTGCCGTGGCTGTTCGCAATTACCCGCCAGGAAAGTGCATTCATGCCCGATGCCCGTTCATCGGTCGGCGCGCTGGGATTGATGCAGCTGATGCCGGATACGGCGAAGCAGGTGGCACGGGCTGAGCGCGTTAAAATTGCATCCGCTCAATTATTGCAGCCGGCGACCAATATTCATCTCGGCAGCGTCTATTTACGCGATATGGCGCAGCGCTTCAAAGGCAATCGCATTCTGGCCACCGCCGCCTACAACGCCGGACCGAGCCGCATCAGCAGAATTGTGCGCGAGCAAAGCCAGCCGCTGGACGCCGACGTGTGGATCGAATTACTGCCTTACCGGGAAACGCGGGAATATGTACAAAGCGTGCTCGCATTTGCCGTGATTTATTCGCAGCATCTGGGCCGACCCACACCGCTGATGGATAAATCCGAACGCCGGATCATTGCGCCGAATTGACAGGCCAGAAACCACATCGACCAAATCTGTCGACATCAGCGACGCAGCGATTTCGTTCATGAGATATTCAATTATTCGATGACGGTGACCGCAGCACCGACAGCGATTTCGCCGCGACCGCGCGGAATCAGATTCTGACCAAAATAAATCGAACGATCACGCATGCGCAAACGCGCCAGTGTCTGCGCAACGATCGCCTGCTTTTGCGCGGTCAGCGGATCGATGGAGGGAATCACGCAGCGCGAACACGGCTTCACCACATCGAACTCGATCGCGCCGATACGTACGCGCTTCCAGTCGTCCTCCGCATACGGCGCTGCACCCGCAACCACGATATTGGGACGAAAACGCAGACTGGTGATCGGCTCCGGCAATGCGCGATTCAATTCTTCCAGCGACGCAGCGCCGATCAATAAAACAGGAAAGCCGTCTGCGAAACCCACGCGATCACCCGCGCGGCCGTATTGCGGATCGACTGCGCGCACGCTGTCGCCGGGCATGTAATGCAGGCGCACATCACAGCCGATGAATGCGGATAACCACGCGGCAATCGCATCGCCCATATCGCGCGCTTTCACGCTGTCGCGCCAGACGATGATTTCCCTGATCACACTTTCACTGCACGCTTTCTCACCCGCTTCGGTATCGGGCAGCGCGAGCAAAAAATCTGACATCTCCGGCGCTGAAAATTCGATGACACCATCGAGCTGTTTTATTTGAACCAGTGTCATACGCGGATAATCGCGCTGCGTAACAAAACGTCCCCTGCTGTCGACAACGATGAAACGCCGATCGCCCACAGGCCCGATGTCATCGAACTGCATATGCTGCAAACGTATCGCACCCAGCGATTTAACGGGATAAATTGCAAGCTCGCTGACAGTTAACATCGTTATTTTGCATCTGTGACTGGTGATTTACTTTTTTACTCGATGCTGAGACGAAGCTCAAGCATTGTGCGATACTCGTGCTCATAAAGCCGGTATCAACACGCCCCTGCATGAACAGATGGTACGTCCATGAGCAGTACGCTTCTCGCCAGACAAGCGATTTATGATCGCAGTAAAAATGTACATGCCTATGAACTGCTCTTCCGCGCACACGGTGATGACGTCGCCACGATAATCGATGGCGATCACGCCACATCAACGGTGCTGCTCAATGCTTTCACTTCGCTGCCCGTCGAAGAAATTCTCGAAAACAAACCGGCCTTCGTTAACTTCACGCGTAACCTGCTCGACAATCCACCGCCCATCGATGCCAGCCGGCTGGTCGTGGAAATTCTGGAAAATATCGTCGTCGATGCGGAAATGATCGCTGCAGTGAAAGCGCTCAAGGGCGCGGGCTACACAATTGCGCTCGATGATTACGTTTATATCGATGGCCACGAAGAGCTGATCGGTCTCGCCGATCTCATCAAAGTCGATGTGCTGTCGCAGTCGCCGAATGACATAAGGACGCTGCTCGACAGGCTCGGCGATTTCGAAGGCATCCTGCTCGCGGAAAAAGTGGAAACACAGGAAGTATTCGAAGCCTGCAGGCAAATGGGGTTTCAATTATTTCAGGGTTATTTTTTATCGAAGCCGCAAATCGTCAAAGGCCGCGTGCTCAGCAGCGATCAACGCACGGTTTTGCAATTGGTGGCGGTGCTGCGCAATCCAGAAACAGAATTCGAGGATATCGCACACATCATCCAGACCGATTCGGTGCTCGCGCTGAAGATTCTGCGCCTGGTCAATTCCGCACTGTTCGGTCTGCGCAGGGAGATCACTTCGGTGCGTCAGGCGGTCACGATGCTGGGCATGAGCAAGGTGCGCAGCTGGGCGCATTTATTATCGCTCACCAAACTCGATAATCAGCCCGAGGATCTTTTCACCACGACGATGGTGCGTGCACGCTTCGGGCAATTGCTCGCCGAGCGTTCCCGCATGGCCGCCGTGCAGGGTGAAAGTCAATTCACGATTGGTTTGCTGTCGACGCTCGATGCGTTTCTCGGTATCGAACTCACGGAAATCCTGAACAGTATTGCCGTGCCCGATAGCATGCGTGCCGCAATTTTGCAGCGCGACGGCAACGACGGTTTGCTGTTCGCGGTTACGCTCGCGTATGAACGTGCAGACTGGGATAGCATCGACTGGGCACGGCTTGCCGCACTGGGTATCGGCGCCGAGCAGGCGCAGACGGCATATCTGGAAAGCCTCTACTGGGTTCACACCAATATTGCGCTGCTGCGCTGATAAATATCGATGGCGTTGATCTATCGCAGCCGATAACTATCGAAACCGGTCCGCGGACAAAAACACCCTCGCCTGCGCTGCGTCAAAGGGCCAGCGCAGCTCGGCGTCGTCGCGCAAACGTCGCAATACGGGAATCAATACGCCGTATCGTTCGACGAGCTGATCGCTTTCGCTGATGTCCACAGATTCAACACTGCATTGATCGGAAAGGAGCGGAATCAATAACGCTTCCGCTTCATCGCATAAATGGCAACCGGACGTGCCGTACAGAACAAACGCATTCATCGCCGCACCGTACCAGATTTACCCTCGGCATTGCCATTTGCCCCCGCCGCCGGCGCGTCATCCGCAATCCGTGCCCGACACATCGGGCCAACCCCTCCAATGAGGAGCAACCGTGAGCGTGTGAGAATACTCGCTGCCAGCAAGTTTCATGCCCCAGCACGCAAGGCCCGGGATGCAAATCGGCTCGCGAAGAGGCAATTCGAACGTGCGCGACGGGTAATCTCTTCTATGCTAGTGGGGTGGCGAAAGCTGAGGCGACGGCCCGCCTGACAGGGAGGCGACGGGCAGAGTTTTTATTCCTACCACGGCAGTCAAAAAACCGATGTCATTATCAAAACCAGCGTCAATGCAGAAAATCGATGTCATCAAAATCTATCAGCGTAAAAACGCGCTGATCGTCGATGATTTTCCGGACATGCGCGGCTCGATTCGCCGCATGCTCGTCAATTTCGGTATCGCCGATGTCGAAACGGCATCGACCGGCGCAGAGGCGATCACTTGGTGCGAGAACAAATACTTCGACATTATCCTCTGCGACTACAACCTGGGGGATGGCAAAAACGGCCAGCAGGTGCTTGAGGAATTACGTTATCGCAAACTGCTGAAGCGCACCTCCGCCTACATGATGATCACCGCCGAAACCACCAAAAGCATGGTGTTCGGCGCCCTCGAATACCAGCCCGACGATTATCTGACCAAACCATTCACCCAAACCGTCCTGCAAAAGCGCCTCGATCGCCTCGTTCTGGAAAAAGAGGAACTCATGGAAATCAATCGCGCAATGGATGAAGCCGATTACGATCGCGCGATCGCCTTGTGCGATGAACACATCGATTCACGCAGCCGTTACGAACAGAAATGCTATCGCATCAAAGCACAATGCTTTCTTGAAAAACATTTACATCCGAAAGCGCATGCGATTTACCAAAAAGTGGTGGAGGACCGCCCCGTCGACTGGGCACAAATCGGTTTGGGTCAGTGCCTCATGCAGATGGGCGATCTCGATGCAGCCGAACAGGTATTCAACGAATTGATCAGCCAGAACTGTCTCTGCCTCGAAGTTTACGATGCGCTCGCGCAAATCAAGGAACAGCGCGGCGATATCGCGGGCGCACAACAATTACTGGAATACGCGAGCGATATTTCTCCGAATGCAATTTTGCGCCAGCAATTGCTCGCCGAAATAAGCCAGAGCAATGGCGATTTCGAACGCGCCGAAAAAGCGCATCGCAAAGTGGTGCGACTGGGCGCGAATTCGTGCTACGACTCGCCCGAAAACTATTTCAAACTCGCACGCTGCATTTCGACACAAATCAAACAAAGCGATACCAAAGACCGCAGACGCATCACCGAAGCCGAGGAAGTGCTCGATCGCGCACGCCGTCGCTATCGCGACAACCCCGAAGTGCGTCTGCAATCCGATATTATCAACGCCGCTGTCTACGCCGATGCAGGACAGGTGGAAGAGTCGCGCAAACGCATCGACAGCGTGAGCCACCGACTTTCGGCGGAAAACGAAAATGAGGAGGCATCGGCGCAAATAGCGCTCGATCTGGCGCGCTGTTATCAATCGATGGGCGACAGCCAGCAGGCCCAGGCGATTCTGCGCGAACTCGCCGAAAAATATCCCGACAACGAAGCCATCGGTGAAGCGATCGACCGCCTCTCTGACGAACCCTTATCGCAGAAAGGCAAGGACAAGGCGGTCGAGCTCAATCGGCGCGGGAAAGAATTGCTATCCAGTCAGAATTTCACCGAAGCGGTTGCGCTATTCGGTGAAGCATTGCGTCATTATCCGAACAATATCGCGGTGAAACTCAATTTACTGCTCGCTTCGGTAAGAAACATGCGAGCACTCGGCCCCACCGCCGAACAAATCGAACGCTGCAATAAAGTGATTCACTCGGTCGACACCCTCGACGAAGATCACCCGCTCTACGATCGTTTCCAGGCATTATGGGCGAACGTCGAAGATCTCGAAGAAGAACTCGCGGACACAGATGACGATGAATGAACAGGCGCCAACTTCGCTGCTGCTCGCCTCGTCGGTACACGATATTAAAAACTCGCTGAGCATGCTGCTGAATACGCTCGATGCCGTTATCGAAGAGACGTCGATCAGCAGCGATATACAGCGCCGGCAGTTTGCCACACTGCGCGGTGAAGCGGCGCGCATCAATCACTCGCTGATTTACCTGCTCGGCCTCTATCGGCTTCAGCACCATGAATTGCCGCTGCAGATTCAGGAAGTTTACGTCGCTGATTTTCTCGAAGAACAGATCGCTGCGAATGAATTATTATTTTCGATCCGGCAAATTGCGATTCACTGCGAGTGCGATGAATCGCTCACCGGGTATTTCGATCCGACATTGATCGCCGGTGTCATCGGCAATGTATTGGTCAACGCCTCGCGCTACGCCGCAACGACGATTCGCATCGATGCCATCGCCGGCGAACAAGGCGGCATCACGCTGGCAATCAGCGACGATGGCCCGGGATTTCCTGAAAAAATGCTGGCGTCGAATTATCGGCACCAGCAGAACGGCATTGATTTTAATAGCGGCAGCACCAGTCTCGGTTTATTTTTCGCGGCTGAAGTGGCTCACCTGCATCGGCGCGGAAACGTGCACGGAACAATCGATCTCAGCAATATTGCGCCGCATGGCAGCTGTTTCAAACTTATGCTGCCCTAGATAAACATCCAACTTCACAACACAACCACAAGGAATCAGTCAGCCTATGAAAGCCATTAACATTTTTTTGATCAGCGGCCTTCTCGCCGTATCCAGCGCTTTTGCCGAACCTGTGAGTGAGAGTGCGATTCGGGAGTTGCTGGTCGTCACCAATACCAAGAATCTGCTTGAGGGAACTAAATCCCAGCTGGATGCGATGGTCGCGAAAGGTATCGAGCAAGGACTCAATGGCAAATCGCCCACCCCGAAACAGCAACAAATCATCACCGACATGAAAAACAAAATGGTGGCGCTGGTACAAGGACTCCTGTCATGGGAAAAAATGGAGCCGCTATATATCCGCCTGTATCAGGAGTCTTTTACGCAGGAAGAAGTGAATGGCATGCTCGCTTTTTATAAAAGCCCTGTCGGCCAGGCCGTCGTCAGGAAAACACCCGTGGTCATGCAGAAAAGCATGCTGGAAATGCAAAAATCACTGGGCGAGATACTCCCTGAAATGCAGAAAATTCAGACCGAGTTTATCCGCGAAATGAAAGAGGCCGGCAAGGCCGAAAAGGCCAACTGAAACAACTTCGCTGATCAGGCCGAACGCCTGGCTATTGCGCTCGGCCCACTGTCGGCGTCGTATCAGGCAGAAATTTTTCTTACCTGCACGGCATCGACGCCATCTGCCGCGATGATGTCCGAGACGACAACCACGGTTGAGCCTTCGCCCATCGCGTGCTCCTCGCGCAATTTCGCCAATGCCTGCAGCAGCATTGCTTCCGGATCGTCACAAAACTCGATGCGATGACCAAATGTTGCGTAATTCAATGCCAGTTGCTGGCAAGTGCGCTCGTCATTGGTAAATGCGTGAATTTCCGAATAACGCGGACGGCAATTCGCCACATAATTCGCCATTACACCGCGTCGGGTGATAACAACGATAGCGGGTACGCGTAACGATTCGGCCAATTGCACGGCACTTGCCGCCAAATGCTGTTTATCCACATCGCTGCGCAGATTTTCGTAAAAACGTAGCCCGCGGCTCAATTCGGTTTCACGTGCGATGCGATCGAGAAATTCCACGCAGCGCACGGGATATTTCCCCACCGTGGTTTCACCCGACAGCATGATCGAATCGACTTCTTCATAGACCGCATTCGCCACATCGGTCACTTCGGCACGGGTCGGCAGCGGATTGAGAATCATCGATTCGAGCAGATGCGTCGCCACGATCACGCGCTTGCCTTTTTCAGCACACAGACGCACGATCCTGCGCTGTACACTCGGCAATTTTTCCAGCGGAATTTCGACGCCAAGATCGCCGCGCGCGACCATGATTGCATCGGCAGCATCGATAATGCTTTCAAGATTTTTAACGCCTTCCTGGTCCTCAATTTTCGCGATGATTTTGATGGCGTCGCCACCGTGCTCGGCGAGCAGCTCTCGCAATTGAGTGACATCGTTAGCTTCGCGTACGAATGAAAGCGCGACGTAATCGATCCCCTGCTCGATGCCGAATAAAATATCGCGCCTGTCCTTATTGGTAATCGCCGGAAGATTGACCTTGATGCCCGGCAAATTGACATGCCGACGACTTTTCAGCGTGCCGCCATCGACCACGCGACAGATCAGCGCGCGTTCCTGCTTTTCCAGAACCTCGAGATTGATCAAACCATTATCGACGGTGATGCGATCGCCGCGATCGACAGCTTCGAGCAAATCCTCGTAATTGATTTGAAACGATGTTTCCTCGACATTTTCACCCGAGCGCACATTGACGGTAATGACATCGCCCTCGTTCAACTGCAGATCCTGCAGCAATGCACCGGTGCGAATCTCGGGGCCCTGCGTATCGAGCATCAACGCAACCGGATAAGGCACGGACGCATTCAACTGACGCACGGCCGCAATCACGCGTGCATGCGATTCATGATCGCCATGAGACATGTTGAGCCGGACCACATTCATGCCCGCCGCATACAGGCGGCCGAGCATCTCCAGATTCTCCGTTGCCGGCCCGATGGTGCAGATAATTTTTGTCTTGCGCATTATTCGCTCGCCATTGTTCTGACTTTTTTATTACTGTAGCGCAATGCTTGACACTTCGGCAGTGCGACCTCACGCTGACGGAAAGTTTTTATGCGAATTTGCAAACGTGACCGACCATCGATCGCCCTCATACGAACAAAAAAAAGCTTTTTTCGCCGGCATGCTGACCATCTACGGGCGCAAGCCGGTACTGGAAGCGCTTGCCGATCCGGCCATTCCGGTGCATTGCCTGCATTTCGCCGATAGCAATAAACCCGGCGGAATAATTCGCGAACTGGAGCAGCATGCGGCACAGCGTAATATTCCGATCAAATATCACAGCAAGATCGAGCTCTCGCGCATTTCCAGAAATTCGCGCGAGGATCAGGGTGTCGCCGCCGACTTGCGGTTACCGCATTATCAGCGCCTCGACGATTTTATCGCCTCACGCAAAAATGACGCTGCGACAAAAATCATCGCGCTCGACCGCATCACCAATCCGCAGAATATAGGCATGCTGATCCGTTCAGCCTGCGCGGGTGGCATCGATGCCGTGCTGCTGCCGGAAAAAGGCTGCGCGCCGCTGTCGCCCCTGGTTATCAAGGCCAGCGCGGGAACCTTATTCAAATGCCCGATTGTACGTTGCGACAATTTGCACGATGCATTGATCAAATTGCGCGGACAGCAATTTTCGATCGCGGCATTGTCATCGCACGCGCGGGAAAATTTGTTCGAACTGGCGAAAGAGGCTGCCCGCGTGTATGTGCTGGGCAATGAAAGCGATGGGGTATCGCCCGAAATCATGGCGCTTGCCGATCAGAAAATTCGTATTCCGATGGCGAACGGTGTCGAGTCGCTCAATGTCGCCGTGACAGCTGCCCTGCTCGCCTATTGCGGATGATCATGGGGGTGCGGATGATTATCGCGGACGCCAGCGCGCAGCTGCATCCTCGTCGCTACGGCGTGCGTCGACCCAGCGGGTACCGGCATTCGACATCTCCTTCTTCCAGAATGGCGCCTGCGTTTTCAAAAAGTCCATGATGAATTCACAGGCAGAAAACGCTGCGCCGCGATGACGGCTGGCAACGCCGACAAAGACGATCTGATCTGTGGTACGCAATTCACCGATGCGATGAATCACTCTAACCGCGAGCAATGGCCACCGCTGTTTTGCCTGCGCGATGATATCGGCAATGGTTTTCTCGGTCATTCCCGGATAATGTTCAAGCGCGAGCGAAGTGACATCGGAATTTTCACTGATATCGCTCACGACACCCACGAAACTTGCCACCGCGCCGATCGAGCGACTGGAAATTCGCAGCTGCGCCATTTCAGCACCCGCATCGAAATCTGCGTATTGAATACTGACTTCCGACATCGCCCGCTCCGGTTGAACTGCCATTAACCGCCGGTGACGGGCGGAAAAAATGCCACCTCGTCACCGTCGCTCAGCGCATGATCGAGCGAAACCACCTGATGATTGACGGCAACAATGATATTCGGCGCCCGCAATACTTTCGCCCACGCATCACCCCGCTCTGTTACCAGTATCGAAATCAATTCGTCGATATCGGCTGCGAGCGCGCAGCTTAAATTTTCGGTGTTGAGCCGTTCGCGAACACTGGCAAAAAATAAAACGTTAAGCACAGCTACCATCCATCGATTCATCGTCGCGGACATCACTGCCTTTGCGAATATTGTTATCCCTGCAGCTGTCGTTGACCTGGCGAACATCGTCTTTGTAAATATAAGAACCCGATTTGCCGCCGTGCTTTTCCAGCAAACGCAAGCCGCCGATTTCCATCGACTTGTCGACAGCCTTGCACATATCGTAAAGGGTGAGTGCGGCGACACTGGCCGCCGTGAGCGCCTCCATTTCCACGCCTGTCTGCCCCGCCAGCTTGCAGGTCGCGCGAATATTGATGCGCTGACGGGTATGGTCGAGTTCAAAGTCAACGGCAATGGACGATAACAATAAGGGATGACACAGCGGAATTAATTCGGCACATTTTTTTGCGGCCTGAATTCCTGCAATGCGCGCCACTGCAAGCACATCGCCTTTTTTATGGCCGCCTTGCGCAACCAGATTCAGCGTTTCCGGCTGCATCGAAATAAAACCTTCGGCGATCGCGCTGCGCTGCGTCACTGGCTTTTCGGTGACGTCGACCATGCTGGCACGGCCTTCGGCATCCAGATGAGTCAGTTGTGATTGCGTGAGCGGCGACATGATAAAAATCCGTATGCGGGCAGCATAGTCTGCGCTGCAGCTACGCAACGGGCAACTTTTTATTTCCCCGAATCGCGGCGCGATCACCCGAATCGATGACACTGAAATCAGACGCGAACGAACGCTCCGATCGCCGCCGCGGCGATAAGCAGGCCCACCGGAAAACTCACTATCAATCCGAAGCGGTCGATGCCGGTATTGCCAAACACGAGAACATAGCGATCGCTGCCGGATTTACGCCGCTCGCCCAGCCGCTCGTTTATTCTGCCGGAAGCCGGAGGACAACCCGAATTGAGTACGCGACGATCGCCGATGGAACGCCTGTTCAACCCGATGTAGAAGGACATAGACCACCTCACATGTCAGCGAGATGATTGAATTATACGCGCGCCGATACGGCAGGCTTCGATCAAAGATATCTAAACGCCCATCGGTTTAGGACGACCGGTATAAATGCGTTGCGGAGTGATAAACTCGGCGTGAAACGGCAAACCGGGGAATGGCAGATGGAATACTTACACACGATGGTACGCGTAAGCGATCTGGAAAAATCGTTGCACTTCTATTGTGACCTGCTCGGCCTTGAGGAAATATCGCGCAACGAAAATGAGAAAGGCCGCTACACACTGGTATTTCTCGCCGCACCGGGCGATGCCGATACCGCGCGCGCCACAAAGCGACCGTTAGTCGAACTCACCTATAACTGGGACGCGGAAGATTACGGCAGCGCACGCAATTTTGGCCACCTCGCCTTTCGCGTCGACGATATTTATGCAACGTGTCAGCGCTTAATGGATGGCGGCGTGGCCATCAATCGTCCGCCGCGCGATGGCCATATGGCGTTCGTGCGCTCGCCCGATAATATTTCCATCGAGCTGTTACAAAGCGGATCGCTGCCACCGCAGGAGCCGTGGTTGTCGATGCCCAACAGCGGCAGCTGGTAAACCAGCAGGGGCCTGGCAACGCTCGGCTTCCGCCGCTTTCCCGCAATAAAAAACCCGGCAAATGCCGGGTTTTTTATTGCATCGCTCAACGAGTTCCTAGCGGAAACTCTCGTTGATATTCTGCAGCGCATCGTTGCCCGGGCACAGTTCTTTCTCGGTCAGCGAACGCAATGGTTTATGCACGGTGCCAATGGTTTCGTGCAGATCGGTCGGCTCGGTATCCATGTACAACAGACCGGTGAGAATCTTGCCGTGCTGTTTGTATTCCTGGATTAAATCGAGCGCCGAGCGACGATTGTGAATATCGAGCTTCTCGTCGATTTTGTGCAAGTGCACTACGGAACCGTCGTGCAACGTCACCTCCTGCGATGAACCCGGCGCGTAGCTCGTGGTGATTTCTTTACGCATCGGGACGAAATCGACGGTGCCCGTTGCTTCGAGATGGTCGCGCACGAATTCGTACGATTTGGTTGAACCGGGATTGTTATTGAAGGTTACGCACGGCGAAATCACATCGATAAAGGCGAAGCCCGGGAATGTGATCGCCGCTTTCAATAACGGCACGAGCTGCTCTTTATCGCCCGAGAAACTGCGCGCGACAAAACCAGCGCCAAGTTGCAGCGCCATCGCCACGAGATCGATCGCTTCGAACGGATTGGCATCGCCCTTCTTGCTCTTCGAACCTGCGTCGGCCGTTGCGGAATCCTGACCCTTGGTCAGACCGTAGCAGCCGTTGTTCTCGACGATGTAGGTCATGTTCAGGCTGCGACGCACCGCGTGCACGAACTGGCCCATACCGATCGACGCGGTATCGCCATCGCCCGATACGCCGATATAAATCATGTCGCGGTTAGCCATATTCGCACCGGTCGCAACCGATGGCATACGACCATGAACGGAGTTGAAACCGTGCGAATTGCCGAGGAAATACGTCGGCGTTTTCGACGAGCAGCCGATGCCCGACATTTTCGCAACCTTGTGCGGCTCGATCGATAATTCGAAACAGGCCTGCACGATCGCGGCGCTGATCGAATCGTGACCGCAACCGGCGCAGAGTGTCGACAATGCGCCTTCGTAATTTTTCTTGGTGTAACCGAGATCGTTGGTCGGCAGATCCGGGTGGCGGAAACTGGGTCTTAAGTACGTCATATTTATTTACCTGCCTGGCGCTGCAGTTGAGTCACGTTGGCTGCGCGTAAGTGATCGGTAATTTTGCTTTGAATGTAGCGCGCCGTAATCGGCATGCCGTCGTAATTCAGCAACGCAATCATTTTTGCCGGATCGATTTCGCATTCATTGATCAGCATCGAACGAATTTGTCCGTCGCGATTTTGCTCGACGATAAACACGGTGTCGTGCTGCGCGATGAAATCCTCGACTTCACGATTGAACGGAAATGCCTTGATACGCAATGTATCGACATCGATACCGTCGTCGCGCAGATGATCGACCGCTTCGAGTGCGGCGGCGCGTGTGGTGCCGAAATAAATCACGCCGACAGTGCTGCCGCCCTCGCAGCGGATAATTTCCGGTGCCGGCACGTAGCTCTTCGCGGTTTCCCATTTCTTCAGCAGGCGATCCATATTGCGCGCGTACACGCTGCCATCTTCCGTGTAGGCCGCGTATTCGTCGCGCGAGGTGCCGCGCGTGAAGAAACTGCCTTTGGTCGGATGCGTGCCGGGATAGGTGCGATACGGAATGCCGTCGTCGTCAACATCGAGATAACGGCCAAAGCGCTCGCTCATCGATTCCAATTGTTCTGCAGTGAAAACCTTGCCGCGATCATACAAACGCGCGTTATCCCAATCGAGCGGCTCGGACATGGTGTCGTTCATGCCAAGATCGAGATCGGTCAGCAGAATTACCGGCGTCTGCAAACGCTCGGCGAGATCGAATGCCTGCGCGGTCATGTCGAAGCATTCTTTCGGTGTCGACGGATACAGACACACCTGCTTGGTATCGCCGTGCGATGCGTAGGCGCATTCGAGCACATCGGACTGCTGCGTGCGCGTCGGCATACCGGTCGAAGGGCCAGTGCGTTGCACGTCGATCAATACCGTTGGAATTTCCGCGAAATACGCGAGGCCGAGGAATTCGTTCATGAGCGAAACGCCCGGACCGCTCGTTGCGGTGAACGAACGCGCGCCGTTCCAGTTCGCACCGATAACCATACCGATCGCAGCGAGTTCATCTTCTGCTTGAACGATGGCGAAATTTTGTTTGCCAGTTGCCGGACAAACACGCAAACGACGCGCATACATTTCGTACGCATCAACAACGGAAGTCGAAGGTGTAATTGGATACCAGGCTGCAACTGTGGCGCCGCCGTAAATCGCGCCGAGGCCGCAGGCGGTGTTGCCGTCGATCAGAATCGCATCGCCGACCTTGTTGCGACGCTGCACGTGAATGCCCAGCGGACACTGGAAATTTTCGCGCGCGTAATGCAGACCGAGTTCGAGCGCATGCACGTTCGGCGCGATGAGTTTTTCCTTGCCCTTGAATTGATCGGCAATCAAACCCGTCAACACTTCAAATTCAATATCGAGCAACGCTGCAAGCGCACCGACATAAATAATATTCTTGAAGAGCTGACGCTGACGCGGATCGATGTATTCCTGGCGGCAGATTTCCGTGAGCGGAATACCGATGAAATTGATATCGCGACGCATGAGGCGCAGATCGAGTGCCTTGGTGCTGTCGTAAATGAAATAGCCACCAGGTTCGACATCCTGAATATCTTTGGCCATGCTCTGCGGGTTGACGCACACCATGATGTCGACACCGCCGCGCCGGCCGATATAACCCTTCTCGTTGACGCGCACTTCGTACCACGTCGGCAAGCCTTGAATGTTAGATGGAAAAATATTTTTCGGGCTAACCGGAATTCCCATACGGAAAATGGCTTTAGCGAATAAATTGTTGGCACTGGCCGAGCCGGTGCCGTTGACATTCGCAAAGCGGATGACGAAATCGTTGAGCGACTCGATTTTTTTCACAGCCTCTGTACTCATAGTGCGCGATTACTCTTGAATTTGACCGGCTTTCGATACTTGGTAGAGAAACTTCTGCATATCCCACGCGCTCGTCGGACAGCGTTCCGCACACAAGCCGCAATGCAGACACACGTTTTCATCTTTGACGAGAACGCGTTTTGTCGGCAGGTCGCTCGATACATATAAATCCTGCGCGAGGTTATTCGCAGGCGCGCGCAGGGTTTTACGCAGCTCCGGCTCCCCGGCATTCGCTACGAACGAAATACATTCGGTCGGACAGATATCCGCGCACGCATCGCACTCGATACAACGCGATGTCGTGAATGTCGTTTGCACATCGCAATTCAAACAGCGCTGCGCTTCCTTGATCGCGGTATCAACATCGAAGCCCAGCTCCACTTCGAGCTTGCGATCGGTAAGCGACACAGTGACTTCCGCGTGCGGCACCTTGTAGCGCTTGTCGTCTTCGATCTTGCTGTCGTAGCTCCACTCGTGCACGCCCATTTTCTGGCTGACGAGTGTGACGCCCGGCGCAGGACGCTTCTTCACATCCTGACCGCGCAGAAACAAATCGATCGACACCGCTGCCTGATGCCCCTGCGCAACCGCGGTGATGACGTTCTTAGGACCGAACGCCGCATCGCCGCCGAAAAATACTTTCGGGTTGGTGGATTGGAATGTAACTTCATCGACGACCGGCATATCCCATTTGCCGAAATCGAGGCCGACATCGCGCTCGATCCAGGGGAATGCGTTTTCCTGGCCGACAGCGATGAGTACATCGTCACACTCAAACAGCACGTGATCTTCACCGGTAGGCACGAGCGAACGTTTGCCGTTGCTGTCGTAAACCGCGCGCACTTTTTCGAATTTGATGCCGGTGAGTTTGCCGTTGTCGTGAACGAATTCGACGGGCACGTGATTTTCAAAAATCGGGATACCTTCGCGTTCGGCATCTTCGATTTCCCACGGTGAGGCTTTCATTTCCGAACGCGGGCTGCGCACAACGACATTCACACTGTCACCGCCCAAACGGCGCGAAGTACGGCAGCAATCCATCGCGGTATTACCACCGCCGAGCACGACAACGCGCTTGCCGATTTTTTCGATATGACCGAATGCGACACTCGACAGCCAGTCGATGCCGATATGAATGTTCGCAGCCGCTTCCTCGCGCCCCGGAATTTCGAGATCGCGTCCGCGCGGTGCGCCGGTGCCGACGAATACGGCGTCGTAACCTTTTTCGAGAACGCCTTTGAGGCTATCGACGTAGGTGTTGAAATGCGTCACCACCCCCATATCGAGGATGTAGCCGACCTCCTCGTTGAGCACCTGCTCGGGCAGCCGGAACGATGGAATCTGGCTGCGCATGAAACCGCCGCCCGCATTTTGATTGTCATATAAATCAATGTTGTAACCGAGCGGCATCAAATCGCGGCATACCGTCAGTGCAGCAGGACCGCCGCCGATACACGCAACGCGCTTGCCGTTTTTCTTGGTTGGAATTTTGGGCAGGCGATCGCGGATGTCGGTTTTGAAATCCGCAGCAACACGCTTCAGGCGACAAATCGCTACCGGCTGCTCCTCGACCCGACCGCGACGGCATGCCGGTTCACAGGGACGATCGCAGGTTCTGCCTAGCACGCCGGGGAACACATTGGATTCCCAGTTGATCATGTAGGCATCCGCGTAGCGACCGGCCGAAATTAAACGAATATATTCGGGAACCGGAGTATGCGCTGGACAAGCGTATTGGCAATCGACGACTTTATGAAAATATTCGGGATTACTGAGATCGGTTGGTTTCAAGACTACGTCCCACACGCGTTATGAAATTAATCGTTATGAATCCGGCCTGTTTCTGCTGTCGTTAGCCAGAAAAGCCCCAGAAAAATCCTGACAATTAGAGCACAGCCTTCGGAAAATTTCAGTTCAAAAAGCGTGAAAAACCGTGATAAATGCGTAACTTGACTGTAGCGGAACCGTGAATTTTCCACCTTTGGAAAAAAGCGGGGATGGACATCCAATGGGCAGGACTTGTTCAGGCTTCCAGCCTGCTCAACCGTTCCAGAAAAGCCTGCTCATCGATTATTTCGATGCCCAGAGCCTGGGCATCGGCGAGTTTTGAACCTGCGCCGGGACCTGCAACGACGCAACTCGTCTTTTTCGAAACGCTGCCGGAGACTTTTGCACCGAGTAACTGCAATCGCTCTCTGGCCTGATCGCGCGACATCGTTTCGAGGGTGCCGGTGAGCACATAAGTTGTATTTTTTAGCGGCATTTCGTCGCGATTGCGCACGACGATTCCGGGCCAGGCAACTCCCGCTTCGCGCAATTGCCGGATGACCTCGCGATTGTGCCCGGTCGCGAAGAAATCGACGATATGCGCTGCCACCACGGGACCGACATCGGGCACGCGCTGCAGCGTTTCGAAATCGGCGGCCATGATGGCATCGAGATCGCCGAAATAATTCGCCAGCGCCAGCGCCGTCGCCTCGCCCACTTCGCGAATCGCGAGCCCGAATAAAAAACGCGGCAATGTGGTCTGCTTACTTTTTTCCAGCGCGTCCAGTAAATTCTGCGCGGATTTCGTCGCCATGCGTTCGAGATTCGCCAGCGTATGCAGATCGAGTCGATACAGATCGGCAACTGAGGCGACGAGCTTCTGATCGACCAGCTGCTCAGCCAGCTTATCGCCGAGTCCCTCGATATCCATCGCGCGACGATGCTTGAAATGCAGCAGCGTTTCCTTCAGCTGCGCCGGACAAAACAGTCCACCCGTACAACGCATCACCGCCTCGCCTTCCACCCGCTCGACCGGTGAATTGCACACGGGACATTGCGTCGGAAAAACAATGGCGCGCGCGTGCGCGGGTCTTTTCTCCGGCACGATCTGCACGATCTGCGGAATCACATCGCCCGCGCGCCGGACGATCACGGTATCGCCGATTTGCACACCGAGTCGCTCGACCTCATCGAGGTTGTGCAGCGTGGCATTGCTGATCGTCACGCCGCCGACGAATACCGGTTTCAATTTCGCGGTCGGCGTGACTGCACCGGTGCGGCCGACATTGAATTCGACATCGAGCAACTCGGTCATCTGCTCCTGCGCCGGATATTTATGCGCGACCGCCCAGCGCGGCTCGCGTGAGCGAAAACCCAGTTGGCGCTGTCGGGAAAATTTATCGACTTTATAGACGATGCCATCGATATCGAAAGGCAGCTCGTCGCGGCACCGGCCAATCTCGCCATAAAACCGTATCAATCCGTCGACGCCGTTTGACGTTGTGCGCTTATCGAACACGGGAAAATTCAGCGCGCGCAACTTATCCAGCAGCTCGCTGTGTGAGCTGCCGATATCGAAACCGGCGACTTCACCGATGCCGTACGCATAAAACGTCAACGGCCGCTGCGCGGTGATCTGCGAATTGAGCTGGCGCAGAAAACCCGACGCCGCATTGCGCGGGTTGACGAAAACCTTGCCGCCGCTTTCGCGCTGCCGCTCGTTCATACGCTCGAAATCGGCGCGCCGCATGATGACTTCGCCACGAACCTCGAGCACGGGGATGTTCTGATCGATGCGCAGCGGTATCGCGCGAATCGTGCGCACATTCGGCGTCACATCCTCGCCGACTTCGCCGTTGCCGCGCGTTGCCGCCTGCACCAGCACGCCGTTTTCGTAACGCAGATTTATCGCCAGACCATCGAATTTCACTTCGGCGGAATATTGCACCCGCTCATTATCGGATTCGATTTCAAGCTCACGACGAATGCGCGTATCGAAATTCAGAACGGCCGCTTCGGAGGTATCGGTTTCGGTGAGAATCGACAGCATCGGTACGGCGTGGCGCACCGGCGGCAGATCGGAACGTGGCGGCGCGCCGACACGCTGCGATGGCGAATCGATGGTGACAAGATCAGGATATTGCGCCTCGATCTGCAGTAGCTCCTGCATGAGGCGATCGTATTCGGCATCGGGAACGGACGGCTCGTCGAGCACGTAATAGCGGTGATTGTGCGTGTCGATAATTTCGCGCAATTCGCGCAGGCGCTTCGCAGCCCCGCCCTGTTCGTCACGAGAGCTGCCTTTACTCATGGCGAGTGCTTTTCATCAGGAAAATCAGAGTTGCAGCGTAAGTTGCTTACGCTCGAAATCGCGGATGCGCTGGCGACAATGTTCGATAGTCTGCGCGGTCATGACCGAATGCGCATCGTCACGCAATTCCGCATGCAGATGACGCACGAGCACCTGTGCGGTCTCGATCATGTAATTGAACGCCGTGAGCGGCTTCTCCGGACCCGGCAGCGACATGAAAAAACTCACGCCCGGCGTGACGAACTCATCGATGGCGTCGAGATCGAAAGTGCCGGGCTCGACGAGATTCGCCACGCTGAACTGAATCGCACCTTTCGCATTCGCCTTTTCATAGCGATGAAAAATATTTTTCCTGCCGAAACGCAGATCGCAGGCGAGCAGCAATTGCAGCAGATCGGGGCCCTTGAAAACGCGTCCGTCCTTGCTCAACACATTGACGATGAGCATTTCCTGCGGCTCGACCAGCTCGAGCTCGGGCTCCGCCACGACGATGCTGTCCTTGCGATTGAAAAATTTACGCAGCGGCTTCAGCGTTGGCTCGGACGCTTTTCTTTCGAATAAATTGAGCACATCGACCGGCGTTTCGTCCTCGTCTCCCGGCGCATCAGCGGCTTCCTCGTAAGCGAATGTTTCTTCCGGCGGCACGGCGTCGATGGCCTCGACAGCAAATGCGTCGAATTGCTCCTCTGCCAGTAAGTCCACCTGCCCTGCCTGTTCCGGCGCATTGACATCATCGCCATGCGCTGAAAAACCCGGCGCTTCGGCATGAGACTCGCCGGTTTGCGCGGCATCCTCCACCGTCGGCACAACAGGCTCGACCGCGACGGGTTCGATCAATACGGGGACAGGCTGACGAATCTGCAACGACTGCTGCAGGGAATTTTCGCGGCGCTTGGCGATGATGCGCGCACCGCCATTAGGCAACTCGGGGTTGGGGCCGGTCTCTGCATCGGGGGGAGCAGGCGTCTGATTAAATACCTGCTTGTTAAACACCTGCTTGGAAAGCGAAACGCGAATGCGGTTGCTGCGTTCATTGCGCACGCGGCGATAGCCGTCGAGAAAAACTGCAACGATCAGCAGCACTCCGACAATAATCGTCCACTCTCTGACGCTGAACTCCATAGCAGTGCGTTTTCTCCCACCTTATACGGCTTTTTTTCTAAATACGGGTGTACGTGTGTGTATGGATTCTGGGTTTGATACGGATTCGATGAGTAGCGCGCGCTGTATTGTTCCACGCACGCGCGCAAATTTCTAGAAGAAATCTTAAAAATAATACGGAGATTTATTGCTTGAATTTAAGAGGCTGCCATTTCCGCAGCCTCTTCGATATCCACCGTGACCAGACGCGAAACACCGGGTTCATGCATCGTCACACCCATCAGCTGATCGGCGATTTCCATCGCGATTTTATTGTGCGTGATGTAGATGAATTGAACCTGCGCCGACATCTCTTTCACCATGCGCGCATAACGCCCGACGTTGACGTCATCGAGCGGCGCATCGACTTCGTCGAGCATGCAGAACGGCGCCGGATTGAGGCGGAAAATCGAGAAAACCAGCGCGATTGCCGTCAGCGCCTTTTCGCCGCCCGAGAGCAGGTGAATGGTGCTGTTACGCTTTCCGGGCGGACGCGCCATGATGGTGATACCGGTGTCGAGCAGATCGTCGCCCGTCATTTCGAGATAGGCATGGCCGCCGCCGAATACGCGCGGGAACAATTCGCCGAGCCCCTGATTGACCTGATCGAATGTCGCCTGAAAACGCGCGCGGGTTTCCTTGTCGATGCGCCGAATCGCATTTTCCAGCGTGGTGAGCGCTTCGACGAGATCGTTATTCTGCGCATCGAGATAATGTTTGCGCTCCGACTGCACCTTGTATTCGTCGATGGCGGCGAGGTTGATCGGACCGAGCCGCTGAATCTTGCGGCCGACCGATTCGAAATTCTCACTCCATTCGGATTCGGTGGCGCCCTCGGGCAAATTCGCGAGAACGGCGTCGAGATCGAACTGGCTTTCGATCAATTGCTCCTGCAGCGTGCGGCGACGTACTGCCAGACCCTGCGCGTCGAGACGCAGTTTTTCGAGCTCGGAACGCACCTCCTGCGCCCGCTGTTCGATCGAGTGACGCGACTGCTCGACCTGGCGCAGCTCGTGCTCGACCGCATCGAGCGCGCGCCGCGCATCGCCCAGCTCGGTTTCGACGGCGAGACGCTTTTCCAGCAGGGTTTCCAGTTCGAGCTTCTGCTCTTCGATCGGCTCGTCGGAAATCGCGACCTCTTCCTTGAGCGCTATCTGCCGCTCTTCGAGCTGAGCGACCTGGTTATGCGTGCGCTCGATGCCCGAAGCGGTCGAATCGAGCTGCGAGCGCAGCGTCTGCTCGCGAATCGCCAGTTGATGCGCACGATCCTGCTCGCTGCGCGCCTGCTGACGCGCATCTTCGAGACGCTGGCGATTATTGTCGCGCGCGCCCAGCATTTCCTCGCGCGCCATCGCATCGGCCTGCATGCTGTCGATGGCGGTCTGCAACAGCAGGCGCGCCTCACCGACATTTTCCTCTTCGATGGCGAACAATTCGCGCGCTTCGTCGATTTCGCGATTGAGCTGTTCGCGGCGCTGCGCCGTCTGCTCGATGCGGACCTGCTTGGCGGAAAGCTCCGAGCGAATTTCGCCATGCTGGCGATTGATCTGCTGCAGTTCGCGCTGCGCTTCATCGCGCAACTGTTCATTGCGACGCAACGCCTCGCGCGTTTCGGCCAGTTGCGCCGCGAGCGTATCGACACGCTCCGCCGCCGCTTCGATCGCCGGGATCAATTCACCCAGCTCCTGCTGACGCGCAAGCACCCCGCTCTGCGCATCGTCGGCGCGCGCCACGCGCAACCAGTTCGGACCGAACCAGAGACCGTCGCGCGTCACCACTGATTCATGTGCGGCCAGCTCGCCGCGCAGGGCGAGCGCCGCGTCGATCGAATCGGCACAGTAAATTCCGCCGAGCAACCCCGCAGCCCGGCTTCCCAGCGCATCGGTACCGGCAACCTTGTCGCTCAGACGGATTCGCGAAGTCGCATTCGCACTCGCCGCAACCGGGCGTTCATCCAGCAATGTGAGCCGCCCTTTCTGCAGCTGCGCAGCCTCGCTGGCGAGCGCATCGAAACTATCGACACATACCGCCTGCAACTGCTCGCCGAGCACGGTTTCGACGGCTTTCTGCCAGTCGCCATCGACCTGCAGACGCTCCGCCAGGCGGGCTTTATCGGTGAGGTTGTGACGCTTGATCCAGTCGTTGACGACGCCGCCCTGCTGGCCGAGCGCGGCCTGCTGCAAGGCTTCCAGCGAAGCGCGGCGACCGCGCCGGCCCTGCAGCTCGGTACGCAGCCGGTCGAGTTCGGAGTTATCGCGCTGGATCGCGTCGCGCTGCTCTTCGATTTTCGCAACCGCGCTTTCGACCGCCTGCTGTTTTTCCTCAACCTGCAATTCGATCTCGGCGAGCTGCTCGTTGAGCAATTCGATTTCATCATCGCCGCCCGCCGCCCCGAGCGATTGTTTTTCCTGATCGAGTCTGGTGATGCGTTCCTGGAACCGCCGCAAGGCCTGCTCGATATGCTGGATGCGCGACTGCTGCACTTCCGCCTGCTGGCGCGGCGCCGCGGCGCGCTGGTTGAACTCATCCCACTGCTGCTGCCATTCCTGCATCGACTGCTCGGCTTCCTGCAGCTTCGCAGCGGCCTCTTCGGCGCCGGCGGCGCCGAGTTCGAGTTCGGGCGCGATCGTGTCGAGCTCGTTACGCCACGTGCTCTGCTTTTCTGCGTCCACCCGCAAATGCTCGCGCGCCTCGGCGAGATTGCGCTCGGTGCGCAATAGCTCGTCGCGCAGCTGTTGCGAGCGCTGTTGCTGGTGATGAATCGTCTGTTCGGCGCGCGCGAGATCGGCGCCGAGCGCGTAATAACGGCCCTGCACTTCGTTGAAGCGATCGTTGAGCTGGCTGTGGCCATCGCGATGCTTTTCAATCGCGGCATCGGCTGCGCGCTGCTCGGCGATGACCGCTTCGAGTCGCACTTCGAGCGCGGCGATATCGCGCTCGCGCTGCTGCACTTCACCATCGAGGTGCCGCCACTGCAGCGCCTGCAACTGAGCCTTGAGCAGACGCTCCTCTTTCTTCAGTTCGGTGTAGCGTTCGGCCGCCTGGGCCTGGCGTTGCAGATGCTGAAGCTGACGCTCAAGTTCATCGCGCAAGTCGGTGAGTCGCTCCAGATTTTCCTGCGTGCGACGCATGCGGTTTTCGGTTTCGCGACGCCGTTCCTTGTATTTGGAAATACCTGCAGCTTCCTCGATAAATACGCGTAACTCATCGGGTTTTGCCTCGATGAGCTTGGAGATCATGCCCTGTTCGATGATGGCGTAACTGCGCGGACCCAGACCCGTGCCCAGGAAAATATCGGTGATGTCCCGGCGGCGGCACTTCTGCCCGTTGAGGAAGTAATCGGACATGCCGTCGCGCGTGACCTTGCGCTTGATCGAGATCTCAGAAAATGCAGCATATTCGCCACCCAAGCCACCGTCACTGTTATCAAAAACCAGTTCGATGGAGGCGAGGCCGACCGGCTTGCGATTGACCGAGCCGTTGAAGATGACGTCGGTCATCGATTCGCCGCGCAGGTTTTTCGCCGAGCTTTCGCCCATTACCCAGCGCACCGCATCGATAACGTTCGACTTGCCGCAACCGTTGGGACCGACGATGGCCGAAAGATTGTTCGGGAAATTCACCGTGGTTGGGTCGACGAAGGATTTAAAACCCGCCAGCTTGATACACTTCAATCGCATAGTATTCAGAAATCCAGAGAACTTTAGAAACCCACACCAGGCTTTTGATTTTATTGACTTTTAGAGGACAGATTCAGAGACTTGAGCAACGCTCGCCCGCACAGGCGGCGTAGTGTATCGGTTTTGTGACAAGGCGACCATGCTTCGACCGGATCAAAACGACGCATGCGCGAGTTGAGAAATCACTTGAAGTCATGCCGCAATCGCGCGCCGGCAGAACTCCCAGATATCGTTGGCCAGCCGCGCGGTTGAAACCTGATCGGGCTGAGGCGTTTCTGAGGCGAGCAGCTCGCTGTGTACCGTGGTCGAAACGACGTTGTAGACGAGGACGGCGAGACGCTGCGGATCGTCCTGACGCACCACACCGGCCGCCATTCCGGCCGCCAGCTCCTGCGCGATCAGCGCGATCAGCGGGCGCAGCGCGACCTGCAGATCGTGCGGCCGCGATTCCGCCAGTCGCAGATGCTCGCGGCTCAGCGCCGCACCGCGCCGGTGTCCCTGCGCGCCGGGTGCCGGCATCATGCCCTTGCCGAGGACGATGTAGGTGAGGATGGTTTTCAGACGCTCCATCGCATCGTCCTGCCTGGCGATCAGCTCGCTGAAAAACTGCGTCGCCTTGCGGATGGTCTGCTCGAACACCGCCAGCACCAGGTCATCCTTGCCCTCGAAGCGCTCGTAAAACGCCCGGCGCGACAATCCGGTTCGGGTGAGAACCGCGCGGATCGTGAGCCCTTCGAGCCCCTCGTCCTCAAGCAAATCGTAGGCTGCCTCCACGATTTTCCGGCTGCGCTCCAGAATCTGCTCGCGCCCCGTTTCGAGGACACGTTTCGCGGAACGCTCCTCCCAGAGCGCGGGCGCATCGGCAATTTCTCCGGCGGAAGATGAACTGGTCATGGCAGCGGACACGCCTGTGGTGAGAACTATGTTTCCTTATTACGCTTTTTTAATTCACGCCTGTCAACCCGCAAAGTAGAGGATAATGGCGCCTTCTCCGACGCCCTGATCGATGGAGATGCGATTACCCGAGAACAAAGTTCTCTCCATTTAGTGCCACTTTGAGGAGTATTCCATGGCTTCTGTGACCTACATCGAGCACGACGGTACCGAACACAAGGTTGACGTACCCAGCGGCGAAACTCTGATGCAAGGCGCTGTTCACAACGCAATCAATGGAATTCTGGCTGAGTGCGGCGGCGGCCTTTCCTGTGCCACCTGTCTGTGCCTGGTGGATTCCGCCTGGATCGACAGGATTCCGCCGGCCTCCGAAATGGAACAGCAGCTGCTCGAATTCTCTCCCAACAGCGATAAGCCCGGTGCGCGCTTCAGCTGCCAGATCGTCATCAGCGACGATATCGACGGTCTCGTCGTCCACCTTCCCGAATCCCAATACTGATATTTCCTCCGTCTGCGATATCACGGTCAAACTCAGGCGCACCCCACGCTACGCAATCAAGGAGTACAAACATGCCGATTGACGCAACCAACCCGGTACCGCCGCAATATCCACGCATCGCGGGTATCGACAATGTTCCGCCGCACGTTCCCAAGGAGCTGGTCCGCTCGATCGGCCTGACCTTCGGACCTGAATTTCTCGCCGCGCCCCATGATTTCATGGCGAAGCTGCATCAGACCATGCCGCCGATCTATTACGATGCCAACGCCATGATGAACGCATGGCATCTGATCAAGCATGAAGACGCCTTTTTCATGCTGCGCAACCCGGAGATTTTCTCGAACGAGGGCGCCACGCCGTTTCCGCGCGACCCCAACGATTACTACTACTTCATCCCGATCGAAATCGATCCGCCGCACCACCGCAAATATCGCGCGATTCTCGATCCGGTGTTCTCGCCGCAGGGCGTTCTCAAACTCGAACAGAAAATCCGCGATCTGGCCAACGATCTGATCGACCAGTTCATCGATAAGGGCGAATGCGAATACACCGAGGAGTTCGGCCGACCGCTGCCCGTGTCGGTGTTTCTCGACCTGATGGGCCTGCCGCAGGAGAAGCGCGATATCTTCGTGAAATGGGCGGTCGATCTGCTGCATTCGAACGATCGTGCGATCATGGCGCAGTCGATGGCATCGATCAGCGCCTACCTGAAGGAAGTCATCGCCGAGAAGACGAAGAATCCCGATGAGCACGTGATCAGCCGCATCATTCACACGCCTGTGGATGGCCGGCCGATGACACCGCCGGAAATCTTCGGCTTCGTGATTTTCCTCTTCATCGGTGGACTGGATACGGTATTCGCCACGCTCAACAACATCTGGCTGTGGCTGGCGAACAATCCCGATCGCGTCAGGGAGATGGTCGACGACCCAGCGAACATCAATGCGCAGACGGAAGAACTGCTGCGCGTCTGGGCGGTGACGTTCTCGGGCCGCGTGCTCGCACAGGACGTCGAGCTGCGCGGTGTGAAGATGAAGAAAGGCGAACGCATCACCGCGATTCTGCCGGCGTGCAATTACGATCCGGATGTCTTTCCCAATCCGACCCAGATCGATTTCCATCGCGCCCGCAAGCCGATTCTGACCTTCACCGGCGGCGTGCACAGCTGCATGGGCGCGCACCTCGCCCGCCTCGAAGTCAAGATTGCGTTGCAGGAATGGCTGCGCCGGATTCCCGAGTTTCGGTTAAAACCCGGTGCCCAGATCGAATACCGTCCGGGTGGCGTGGTCGGGCCAGAGCACGTGCCGCTTGTCTGGGACCGTCCGGCACAGAGCTAGGGAAGAAATGCTCTGCATGAGGGAGCGGGAAACCGCTCTCTTTTTTTTGAGAACAACGTTTCCGAACCCTGTCCACTTTATCGGCCCGTCCATCGGCATACGTAGATATAGTCATTGACATACGCGGCGAATGATAATTAAATGCGCGAGAACAAGGTTCTCACCCGAAAGCTTAACCGATAAAGGCTGTTGTTATGGATACTTCAATCTTCTCCACGTTACTTGAAAATTATCAATGGCAGCTGTCGCTGATTACCGGTCTGGGCATCATCGCCACTATCGTCATTGGCAAACAATTGCTGCTGCTGATCCCCACCATCAAGCAGGCGCAGACACTCAACAAGGGTGTGGCCGATAAAAAAATGGAGCGCAAAGTCTACTCGGACAACCAGAAATGGAACCGCAAGTGGGCAGGGCTTTATCTCGTGGTGATTTTCGGCGGCATTCTGCCGTTCTGCCTGACGACGGAATCGCAGCCGTGGTGGATGTTCCTCGTCGACATCTTCGTGATCCTGATGGTGTACGACTTCTTCTACTATCTCACCCACCGCTTCCTGTTCCACGAAAGCAATGGTGTCAAAGGTCCGCTGATGTGGATGCACGCAGTTCACCATCAGCAGAACAACCCCTGCCGCCTCGATTCGAGCTACATCCATCCGCTCGAAGTGGCGCTCGGTCTCGGCCTCTACGTGGCAACCATTTTCGGATTGTCGTTTGTGATGGGTAATTTCCATGTTGTGACCATCATCATCACCTGGGTCGCATTCTCGGAAATCAACCTGCACAACCACGATCGCTGGGAATCGGACAAGACCCCGTTCAAATACCTGAACTACATGTCGGTGATGCACCACAACCACCACGTCAGATTCACGGGCGGCAATTTCGCGACGATTACGCTGTTTTACGACTGGCTGTTCGGCTCGTACGATGTGGGCAATGGCTGGGGTAAATACAAGAAGGAAGAAGCGGCACCCAAAGCGGCAGCAATAGCTGAATAATTTCCGCAACAAAAAAGGGGAGTGATATTCACTCCCCTTTTTTATTTCTCGTTTTGGATTAGTTACGAATTTTTATGCGGCCTATTTTCGCACTGCTTGATAAGCGGTGCTCGCACTGCCTGCACTAAAGCTTGCGATCAATTTTCAGCAAGATTTTTTGTTCGCCATCGGCAACCGTCAACGGCTCACTGTTTCCCTCCAGATCGCCGGGCTCGCCGCGCACCTGACCCGACGCGGTGATGCGTGCAAAAATCTGCACTTCCGCCGCGCTCGACAGATCCATTCCCGGCGCCATCGCCATGCTGTTGTCGAGCGTGACTTCGAGCGGCAATCTGGACGAATCCAGGCGCGCCACGGCGAGCGGCATCGGCGGTCCCGCAACGGCTCTGGCGAAGACGAATAATGTGCCGCCGGCGGGTTGCTCCCTGATCAGCTCAGCCGCAATCGAAACCGATACGACAAATTTCGGCCCCGGCAAACCGTTCGGCCCGAGCTCCTGCTCCGCCTGCCGAATGCCCTGCTCGATGATGGCGCGACTTGGCGCAGCGGCCGGCAGCAAACGTAATAAATGCCGCCAATGCGTCACCGCCTGTGCGTATTCCCGTCGCTCGAACGCGGCTATGCCGAGCAGACCCAGCGCGGTCGTCTGATTCGGGTCGAGCTGCAAGGCGCGTTGCGCATGAGAGAGAATTTCCGGCGTCAACTGCCGACTGGAAGCGAGATACGAGGCCTGCGCATATTGCGCGGCGATATTCGCATCGTCGGGAAATGTTTTTGCGAGTGAACCGAACTGCTCCGCCGCCGCCGCGTATCGCTGAAACTGCATATCGAGCTGCGCGAGCATGAATCGCTTCCTGCCGGTTTTATCGGCGCGCTGCGCGAGATTTTTCTCCAGCGCCGCGCGCAACTCTTCGAGCGTTTCGCGATTGTCATCGCCTGCATCGATCTGGCTGGCACTGCGCTCAAGCAATTGCTGAATGCGCCAGTCGCTCCAGCTGCCTGCGTAATAATAAAAAACACCGGCAGAAATGGGGACCAGCAGCGCGAACGCAAGCAGCCAGCCGCGACCTTTCTGTATGTGCGCAGCCGCCGACGATCGCTCGACGGGCTGCGAATTTATTTCCTGCGCATCGGCCTCCTGCAGAAGGCGACGCTGCTGCTCGAGCGTGAGCGCGTGATATTCCTCGGCGCTGATCGCCTCATTTTGAAAATCGTTTTCGATTTCCGCGAGCCGTGCTCTGGCAAAATCGACCACGGCGCTGCGGCGATCGTTGCGAGTCGATGAGCGCAGAAACCACGGCGTCAGCACAGCCAGTATCGCCAGCGCACAGAGCAGCGCGGCACCGATTGAAAAGTTCACACGGATACTCCAGATCTCATGGTTGTCTGCTCTCGTCGCGAGCAGCTTCGCTCAACAGTTGCTGCAACTTCACCTGTTCTTCCGCGCTGAGTTCGGCGGAAGTTCTGACTGCGGCGCGACGCCGCGCGATATTGATCAGCACCGCGATGCCGATCAGAAAGAAAACGATGGGCGCCAGCCACAGTACCGCGGTTTTTTTATCGAAGGGCGGCTCATAAAGAATGAACTCGCCGTAACGCGAAACCATGTATTCGGTAATTTCGCCATCCGTCCTGCCTTCCTTGAGCAGACGCTGCAACTCATGCCGCAAATCTGTCGCAATCGGTGCATCGGAGCCCGCGAGATTCTGGTTCTGGCATTTGGGACAGCGCAGGTCTTCGATGAAATTCTGATAGCGCTCGCGCTGGGTTTCGTTTTCGAATTCGTAAGGATCGATCGCTGCCAGAGCGGCTGCAGACGCAATTAATATCAAAACGACTATCGAAAAATAACGCACGATCAGCTACCTGCATTTTCTGCGGAGAGTTTATCGAGCACCGGCTTGAACGTTTCATCCCACACACGCTGATCGAGCGGGCCCTGATAACGCAAACGCACGATGCCTTTGCGATCGACGACATAGGTTTCGGGCGCGCCGGTCACGCCAAGATCGAGCCCTAATTTTCCAGCACGATCATCGAGTACCGCGATATAGGGATTACCTTTTTCCGCCAGCCATTTTTTCGCTTTCGCCGGCTCATCCTTGTAATCGACACCGAGAATCGCCACGCCCTGCTGCGCGAGCTGCACCAGATAAACATGCTCATACACGCACGATGGGCACCATGTCGCCCATACGTTGACGAGAACGACCTTATTTTTAATGACTTCATTTGTAACCGTCACGCCGCTTTGCACATCGGGCAATTCGAATGCCGGCAGCGGTTTTTCCAGCAGCGCCGACGGCAATTCCTGCGGGTTGTACTCGCCATCGCCGATCTGCTTTTGCACGGCGAAAAAAAACACCGCGAGCACAATAAAAATAATTAGCGGAATAAATAATTTTAAGCGCTGCATTTCGCTCTATCTCTTATTAATGATTTATCGCTTACCTGGCGATTACACAGTACCGGTTAATACGCGCGCATCGGCTTTAGCGCTGCGGGCTACACGGTAGCGTTTATCGAGGGCAGCGACGATACCGCCCAATCCCATCAATAATCCACCGCCCCAAATCCAGCGTATAAAGGGTTTTAAATGCAAACGCACCGCCCAGGCACCGCCGTCGAGAGGCTCGCCGAGCGCGACATAAATATCGCGGAATACACCGGGATCGACATCCGCCTCGGTCATGATCTGATCGCGGCGCGCGTTGTAGCGGCGTTTTTCCGGATGCAGTTCGGCGATGACTTTGCCGTCGCGAACAATGGAAACCAGACCGCGTTCGGCGATGTAATTCGGCCCGCGCACGGACTCGGTGCCTGAAAATAAAATATCGTAGCCGGCGAACTGCACCTGTTCGCCCACACCCATGCGCAAGTCGCGCTCCTGCGTGTAAACGGTGGTGAGGCCGACACCGATCGTTGAAACCGCAAAACCGAGATGTGCGATGAGCATGCCGTAATACGCGGGCGTCAGTCTTCGCAAACCGTTCGCCACGGTGCTCGCATTGCGTAATTTACTGCGCACATCCTGAATCGTCGCGCCGATGACCCACGCCGCGAGACACACGGTCAGGGCCACGCCCCAATGAAACTGCCCGCCGTAGGCGACGGGAAATATCACGCCGACAAGGACGCTTGCAATCGCCGCGGGCAGCAGACGCCGCGTCACATCGTAAGCGCGATTATTTTTCCAGTGATTACCGGGACCGATACCGAGAAATACCAGTAACACCGACATGAGCGGCGCGAACACCGCGTCGAAATACGGCGGTCCCACCGAATATTTGCCGAGCTTGAGCGCGTCGACCGCTAACGGAAACAATGTGCCGCACAAAACGCTCAGCGCAGCGGCGAGCAACACCACATTATTGAACAGCAGAAATATTTCGCGTGAAAGCCAGCCGTATTGCGCATTGCTGACAACCACCGGCGCGCGCAATGCGTAGAGTGTCAGCGAGCTGCCGATGACGATCGCGAGAAACGCGAGAATGAAAATGCCGCGCGACGGATCGGCCGCGAACGAATGCACGGAAGTCAGCACGCCCGAGCGCACCAGAAATGTTCCGAGCAGACTCAGTGAAAACGCAAAGATCGCGAGCAGGACCGTCCAGCTTTTGAATGCGCCGCGCTTATCGGTAACGGCGAGCGAATGAATCAGTGCCGTGCCGACGAGCCACGGCATGAACGAGGCATTTTCGACAGGATCCCAGAACCACCAGCCGCCCCAGCCCAGCACCGTGTAGGCCCACCAGCTGCCGAGCATGATGCCGAAGGTCAGAAACATCCACGCGATATTGCTCCACGGCCGCGACCAGCGCGCCCACGCCGCATCGAGCTGGCCGCTCCACAGCGCGGCGATGGCGAACGCAAACGCTACAGAAAATCCGACATAGCCGAAATACAGCATCGGCGGATGAATCACCATGCCCGGATCCTGCAGCAGCGGATTCAGATCGGAACCCTCGGTCGGCGGATTCGGCAGCAGACGCTCGAACGGGCTCGATGTCAGCAGCATGAATAATAAAAATCCCACCGCAATCGCCCCCATCACGGCGAGCACGCGCGCGAGCATATCGAGCGGCAACTGCCGGCTGAACAACGCAACAGCAACGGCCCACAACGATAGAATCCAGACCCACAGCAGCAACGACCCTTCGTGCCCGCCCCACACCGCAGCAAATTTATAGAACCACGGCAATTCGGTGTTCGATTGCGTCGATACGATCACCACCGAAAAATCGTTGGTCAGAAATGCGTGCGCCAGAATCGCGAAGGCGATGCTGAGCATGACGCACAAGCCCACCGCGAGCGGACGCGCCGACTGCAACAGGATTTCGCTGCGGCGAAACACACCGATGGCGGGAAGCAGTGCGAGCGATAGCGAAAGAAACAGCGCGAGAATGAGTGCGAAATGGCCGAGTTCTGGAGTCATGAAAATCCCGGAATACGGCCGTTCAATTGACAGCCGCGGAGGATGGAGTTGAAACGGGTGATGGCGCCAGCGAATCCTTCACTTCCGGCGGCATATAGTTTTCGTCGTGTTTCGCCAGCACTTCATTCGCCTGAAAAACGCTGCTGGCATCGAGCACACCGCTGGCAACGATGCCCTGACCTTCGGCAAATAAATCGGGCAGGATGCCGGTGTATTCGACGGTCACCGTTTCCTTGTAATCAGTGATATCGAAACGCACTTTCAGACTTTTCGGATCGCGCTGCACACTGCCCTGCACCACCATGCCACCCGCGCGAATTTTTTTGCCGACAGGCGCCTTGCCCGCGACGATATCCGCCGGTGGATAAAACAGATTGATATTTTCGCGCATCGCATACGCGGTCAAACCCACTGCGCTGGCGACGCCGATCAGGACGAGTAAGACGATGAATAAGCGCTGGCGGCGAATCGGATGCATAGTCGTTCGTTGATTCGATTACTCAATGGATGCTGCAGACTGCGATTGCGCGCGGGCGGCGCGGCGCTGTTCGCCGGCACGTATTTCCGCCGCAATGCGACGATGGCGTTGCGCGGGCACGGCAATAATCGCGATGAGTGTAGCGATGCTGATGGCATACGCGCTCCACACGAACGCGCCGTGACCGCCCATTTCCCACAATGCCGTTAGCGATTCGAATTGCATCAGCCTTTCACCACGATCATGTCACGCCCCGCCACTGATTCGCGTACCCGTCACAACTTCACGGACCCATTGCGTGCTGCGTTCGCGCTGCAGAATTTCAGCGCGCATGGCCAGCAACAGGGCGAGCGCGTAAAAACAGTAAAAACCGAAAATCATGATAAGCAGCGGATACAGCATTTCGGGCGCCATCGTGCTCTTGCCGACGACTTTGAGCGTTGCGGGCTGGTGCAGACTGAACCACCACTCCACTGACCAGTAAATGATGGGAATGTTCACCACGCCGACAATGCCGAGCACCGCGCAGGCTTTTGCCGCAGCCTGTTTATTTTCGAAGGCTTCATACAGTGCGATGACGCCCATATAGAGAAAAAATAAAACCACGACAGAAGTGATTCGCGCATCCCAGACCCACCATGTTCCCCAGGTCGGTTTGCCCCAGATCGAACCGGTAATCAGCGCGATGAATGTCAGCGCCGCGCCGATCGGTGCGGCGCATTTCATCGCAACTTCGGCGAGTTTCATACGCCAGATCAGACTGATCGCGCCGGCGATCGCCATGAAGATGTAGCCGGCCATCGACAGCATCGAAGCGGGCACGTGAATATAGATAATGCGAAAGCTGTTGCCCTGACGAAAATCGGGCGGCGCGAACAACAATCCCCACACCGTTCCGGTAATCAGCAATACACCGCTCAGCACAGCGAGCCACGGCAGCCATTTGCCGCTGATCTGATAAAACCAGCGCGGCGAACCGAGTTTATGCCAGAGCGAACGGAGCCAGGACCACATCGAGCGAAATTACTCAAAATTAGAGGGCGCGGCATTATAGCTGAAGCGTTTGACGCGCCGTATAAGCGAAATGATATAAGCTAAGAAGCGTCAACTAATTTATGAGTGGACTATTCAATTATCGATGCTGATTCGCACCGAACTTGCGATGGCGAACGGCGCCAGCGGTAACGCCAACGCGAGCAATGCACCCAGTACCGCGATTTGACCGCCGTAAGGAAAACCCTCGGCTGCGGCCTGCACCGCACTCGCGCCGAAAATCAGCACGGGAATGTATAACGGCAATACGATCAGCGATAGCAACAAACCGCCGCGCCTCAATCCCACTGTCAGTGCCCCGCCGATAGCGCCTATCGCACTCAGCACCGCGGTGCCGAGCAATAAACTCAACATCAACGCCGGCATTGCCGCTGCCGGTAATTGCAGGAGCAATGCTAATAAAGGCGCGATGAGCGCGAGCGGCAATCCGGTCACGAGCCAGTGCGCTGCGGTTTTCGCCAGCATCACGATGTATAACGCGCACGGGCTCAGCAGCATCTGTTCGAGACTGCCATCGTCGTAATCGCTGCGAAACAGACCATCGCTCGCCAGCAGGCACGACAGCAACGCAATCACCCACAACATGCCGGGTGCGATCAGCGCGAGCTGTTGCGGCTCAGGCCCGATACCCAGCGGCAGCAATGTGCAGACCAGCGTGAAGAACAGCAGCGGATTCGCGATTTCGGCGCGACGCCGCAACGCCAGCAGCGTATCGCGGCGAATGACGCACAATGCCATCGCAAATGTCGACAGGGTCTGACCGCTCATGACACGCCACCCGCCTCTGCGGCGGCGACGCGCAATGCAACCGCGCGCAACTGCGGCAGGGACAACGGGTGATGCGACGTCAGCAGCACGGCGCCACCCGCCGCTGCATGCGCGGCAATCCACTGCTCCAGTTCGCTCACACCACGCCGATCGATCGCGGTGAAGGGCTCGTCGAGAATCCACAGTTTTTTTTCGGTCGACGGGGCATCGGCCAAAAACAAACGCGCAAGGCCTGCACGCCGTTGCTGTCCCGCCGATAACTGATAACACGGGCTGTCTTCATACCCGTGCAGACCGACACGCTCCAGCGCGACGTCGATATCATCGCGCGCGCTTTTATTTTGGCGGGTATCGATGCCGCGCAAGCCAGCCCACCATTGCAGATTTTCACGCGCGCTCAAGGCGGCTTTAAGACCGATGGCATGGCCGAGAAAAATCGTGTCCGCCGCGAATTCGGCGCGCCGACGCGTCAGCGGCTCACCGCGCCATGACATTTCGCCCTGCCAGCGGCTCGACAAGCCGCCGATGCAGCGCAGCAGCGTGGTTTTGCCAACACCGTTCGCCGCTTCAAGCTGCACGATATCGCCCGCCTTCACGGTGAATGAGACCGGCTCGAACAGCGGCGCATCGTCGCGTTCGCAACACACGTTTCGCAGCTCCAGCAGGGGTGAATTCAAGGAGGTCTGGCTCAATCGGACTGACTCGATCGGGAAGAAGATTCAATATTTTTGCGATGTGGCCGCTACAGTGAAGATGAGCATCGCCGCAACCGCCAATTCTTATTACAACGCCTTGTCGCCCGGTGCTGCGGCCACGCTCGCATCGAGTCCGCTGGCGGCGAATCCCGGCGGGCGCATCGCCGCCATCGTGGAAGCGCTGACGCGCATTCTGCAGACGTCCGACGCTGATCCGGCGAGCATGTCAAAGGGTGCAGCATCGGCGAATTCGGGCGCGGCTATTATACTCACGCAGCTGTCTGCGCTGACAAAACTATCCGACCCCGGCGCGGCGCTAAAGGGTATGGCGATGGAGCTGAACCTCAATCAATTGCTCAACGGCCCGGTGCTGCAAAAGGCACTGACGCAGTTGCCGCCCGAATTGCTGGGCAAGCCGCAGGTCATTCAGGCGCTGGTGTTGCAAAATACCCTGCTGCCCGCCGGCACCACGAAAGAAGCGTTAGCGCTGCCAACCCTGCTTGTCCCCACGCCCGACGGCGCGGCCGCATCCAGAAACGCCGGTGCGAATACGCTTTACCGCGTCAATATCGAATGGCAGAACAGACTCATTCAATTGCTGAGCCCGCAACCCCTGCCGGCGGGAACGCGCGTGCCCCTGCAGATCGATGCGCGCGGCGCCATCAGTCTGCTGCGACCGGAAATTGCCGCGAAACTTTTACTCGCGCAAAACGTCGCGAGCAATGCGGCCGCGTCGAATGTTTCGCGCTCGACACCGGCACAAGCGATTTCGACACAGCCGGTTTCAACATCGCCTGCGCCGATGACGCCATCGCAAACGATTCAACAATCCCTGCGCGAACTGCTTCCGCGCCAGCAGGCCCTGCACACGCTGGTGCCGCTGCTGCAAAAATTCATCGCACCCGCGGCTCGCGAACAATTGCCGCAACCGATTACGAAAGCGCTTGCGCAATTAATGCAATCGCTACCCAAACCGGCGCAATTAAATACCGCGCAAAATGTAAAACAGGCCATTAGCAACAGCGGCAGTTTTCTCGAAGCGAAAATAGCAAATGTCGCTACAGCTGCGCCCAACGCGGAACCACTGCCGAAAATCGCGGCGACCGATATCAAGGCGCAAATCACCACGCTACTGGCATTGATTCGCCAGCTGAATCCGCAGGCAGCGGCGATGATGACAAAAACATCGTCGCCCACCACCACGACATTCGTTGCTGAAGACGATTTTGTCTACGCGAAACCGGCTATCCAGAATCCGGCTGGTGATAGCAATCAAACCGGTGAAAGCGAATCGCTCGATGCGCTGCTCATACAACTCGGCAAATTATTGCAATCGGGTTTCGCGCGCATTCAACTCAATCAGCTCGACAGCGCCCATGCGCGCCATGTCAATCATGAAACGCAGATGCCGGTGCCGACGTGGGTGCTCGAATTGCCGCTGCGCACGCAGCACGGCGTCGATCAACTGCAATTGCGCATCGAACAGCATCGCAAGCAACAGCAACAACGCACGCGCGTGCAGTGGAATGTGGAAATTGCTTTTGATCTGCACGCGGCGGGAAAAATCGCGGCGTCGCTCGCCATCGTCGATAACACCGTCGCCGCGACCTTGTGGGCCGAGCAGGAAAAAACGCATTTGCGCGTGCGCGAGGAAATGGAGTTTTTGCGCGTCGGTCTCGAATCGGTCGGCGTCAAGGTCACCGAAATACAGTGTCGACTGGGCTTACCGGCAGCGCGCGTAAATCCCGTCTCGCAGCAGTTGGTCGATATCCATACCTGAGGTCATTGGGCACGCATGAATACATCCGATAGCGGCTCGACGCAGGACGGCGAAAAACAGGCGGTCGCGCTCTCCTACGATGGCAGGCGCGCACCGACCATCACCGCCGAAGGCAGCGGCGATCTCGCCGAACAGATTGTGGCGATCGCGCGCGAGCACGGCATTCCGCTGTTCGAAAATCCGCAATTGCTGGCGCTGCTGCAGGACGTGGGGCTGGGTGAGGAAATTCCGGAAACGCTGTATCTATGTATCGCGCAGGTCATCGCGTTCGCGTACAAAATTCAGGGAAAATTTCCGAAGGACTGGCAGGCGCCGCGCGACGATGATGCCTTCCGGGAAAATGGCGATGCCGCACTGGCGGCATTGTTGCCGCCGCCTGCATGAGAAGTCGAAAAGAATAATTAACTCGATTATTTCCGATTGCGTTTCAGCAGCGAGAGCAATTCCGCTTCGGCCGCCGAAGTCTCGCCCTGCTGTGCGGTTTTCGCCAGCAGCGCCTGCAACTGACCGTATTGCGGCTGATCGATAGTGGAATTGTTTTCGATGGCATCGAGACGTTCGCTGAAACGTCTGACGATTTTATCGGCTTCGAGTACGCGCTGACCGATCGCCAGCAATTCCTGTTGATGCTGTTCGCGCAACGCCGCGAATTTTTGTTCGAGCGCAGCGTTGTTCGCCGTCAATGTATCGATGCGCGCTGCAAGTTTTCGCCAGGCAATGATGAGCGCGGCGATGACGCTGATCGTCACCGCCGCGAAAACCACTGCTGCCATCTCGAAAATCGTCATGTTGCGTCCAGCTTTCCTGCGTCCGGCCTTCGCTATTACATATCCGTCAGATCGGCCCATTCTTCGTCGGTGAGCAATTTCGCCAGTTCGACCAGAATGAGCAGCTCGTTGTTTTTGTGGCAGACGCCCTGAATGAATTTGGCGCTGTCCTCGTTGCCGACATTCGGCGCCGTTTCGATTTCAGATTGTCGCAGATATACCACTTCGGCCACGGCGTCGACGAGAATGCCGATGACGTGCTTGCCCGCTTCGATAATCACGATACGCGTCTGCTCGGTAACTTCCGCGGGCGGCAGACCGAAACGGTCGCGCGTGTCGAGTACGGTCACGACATTGCCGCGCAGATTGACGATGCCGAGCACATAACTCGGCGCGCCCGGCACCGGTGCAATCTCGGTGTAACGCAGCACTTCCTGTACCTGCATGACATTGATGCCGTAGGTCTCGCCGTCGAGACGGAACGTCACCCATTGCAGTACCGGATCTTCAGCGTTTTTTGCGGTTTTGGTCGCCATCGGGATTGCCTTTGTTTTGTCGTTGGTTTCGCCCCTCGCCCACAGGCAGAGGGACTAAAAGCCCACTAACTATAGATCAAGGCCTGTTCATCGCCAGCTGTGTCATCGGGGAGCACGCTTTCTGTCCTGCGTGTGAAAAAGCCACGCGAGCTGTGCAATATCGAACAGCGCGCACATCTGATCGAGCAGGGTGCCGGCCAGCCACGGACGCTTGCTGCGCTCGCCGCGCCAGCGCACTTTATCGGGATCGAGCAAGGTGGTGCCGACCACGGCATCGACCGCGAGCCCCCAGTCGGAACCGAATAGCGACACCACATAGCGATACTGTTCGCGCATCGCTGCGTGATAACGCTCGGGCATCACCACCAGACCGGTATCCATCGTGCGCACGTTGTATTCCTTCACCGGCAATAATCCCATGAACCACTGGGTCTGTCCGAAAATTTCAGTGAGCGCAGCTTTCTCTAACGGATAAATACTGCCGAGCTCGACGAGCGGCGCTGCCAGCTGCAAACCACCCGCTTTGAAAATCAGACATTCGAACGGCTGCTGCGCCCACTGAGGGCGACCGTTAGATAACCAGGCGGCGGGCGACGCCATCGTCGTTAAATCGTTGTCGGCTTGCGGCTGTGAAGCGGGCTCGATCACTTTCGCTTCGACAATTTCCGTCGCCTCGACGAGCGGCTGCGTCTCTACGATCGGCTGCGTCTCTACGATCGAAATTGTTTCGACGGCGGGTTTCGTTTCTGCAACTGTCCTGGCGACTGACGGTTTTGCTTCGACGATCGGTTTTGTAATGTCAGTCTCGGCCACCGGCGGCAGCGGCATGCGCAGATTGAGTGTGCGAACCGGCTCTGCATACGGACGCGCGGGCACGATACGCGCGCTGCGCGCTGCGCTTGGCAGCGGTGCGATGTTGCTGCCGGACGCGAGTTTCAACGCATTTTCTTCGACATGGTTGCGGGTATCGGCGCGATGCTCCTCATTCAGCGAGGTATCGCCGAGCGGCATGTCGTTGAGCAGGCTGTCCAGATATTCCTGCAGAAAATCGCTGGAGTTGCTCATTTCAACGTACGCCTGCACCTGCTTTGCCGGTATCGGCGCCCGTTTTGACCGGTGTCGACGAAGGCTGTTGCGCAAGCAGAATCTTCAATAACGAACGATAGGCTTCGACACCGCGACTCGCGGGATCGAATTGCGAAGGCAATTTACCGGCACGGCTCGCATCGCGAAAACGCGTATCGATAGGAATGATGCCGGGCCAGATGCGGCCTTCATATTCGTGGCGCAATGTGTGCAGACTCGAAACTGCTGCATGCGTGCGGCGATCGAACATAGTCGGAATAATCAGATAAGGCAGCGATTTCTGTGTCGAGCGCGCGAGCATTTCGAGCGTGCGCAGCATGCGCTCCAGACCTTTGAGCGCGAGAAATTCGGTCTGCACGGGAATCAATAAACGCTCGCACGCAGCGAGTGCGTTGATCATCAGCGCGCCGAGCACGGGCGGCGTATCGATCAACGCGTAATCGAAATCATCCCACAGCAGCGCTAACGCTTTACTTACGCGCACACCCGACCCCTGCAACGAACGCCGTTCGACCGTTGCCAGCGCGGGACTTGCCGCGAGTAACTGCATCGTCGTGCCGCTGGCTGGAACGAGCAGTTGTTTCGCTTCGGCCGTGCTCGCAATGACCTGCTCGGAAAATAAATTGAAGGCGGACGTAGGAACTTCTTCGGGGTTGTAACCGAAATAACTGGTCAGCGATCCGTGCGGATCGAGATCGACAAGGAGCACGCGGGCGCCGCGTTCGGCCAGCAGGCCGGCAAGGGCGACCGTCGTCGTGGTTTTACCCACGCCGCCCTTTTGATTTGCGATGGCCCAAATATGCACGCTGCACTCCGCGACGCCCTGCGCCAAAAGGTGTTGCCACCTTTCGGAATTTCACGAGAAAGACGTCAAAAAATTGTTGTCGCACTCTGTCGACGGTGTTTAGAGCAAATAGTCTGCCATTTGAATGACAACGGCGACCGACCGGACACGCCAGCGATCGCTGAAGATAAGGTTAGGGGGTTTTCCGGGGGTTTGCATCCGCTGGGACTGGCTGTGATGGCACCGGCGCGGTTTGCGGCAGGCCGGTATCTATCGGCGATGGAATGGCTGCGGCGGCATTGGCGGAAACATCCGACGGATTCAGCTCCTGCAGCTGCGGGCGCAGCGCACCGGTTTTTGAAATCATCAGCACGACGCGCCGATTCTTCGCGCGATTCTCGGGTGAATCATTCAGCACTTTGGGCTGAAACTCGCCATACCCCGCCGCCACCAGACGCGACGCATCGAAACCTTCCTCGATAAATAATTGCACGACGGCCGCGGCGCGCGCCGACGACAATTCCCAGTTGCTTGGATAACGCACATTGTGAATGGGGCGATCGTCGGTGAACCCTTCGACACGCACCGCATTTTTTTCATCTTTCAAGATGTCGGAAATTTTGCCGAGCAATTCCAGCGCATGATTGCTCAGGGTGGCATCGCCGCTATCGAACAACAGCGAGGAACTCATTTCGACTTCGAGCCATTCCTCGTTACCACGCAGCGATACCAGATTCTGCTTCATCAGATCGCCGAAGGCTTTTTCGATCTCGCTGGCGATCTGTTTGAATTCATCGGCGAGACGACCGTCCTGCATCTGCTGCTGTTCGGTTTGTGCCTGCGCAATTTTTTCACTGGCCGCCTCGCCGTTCAGCTTGATGAGATTGGCGGGATTGGATTTCGCCGTTTCGCCGACCTGAATCGGTTTCAGGGAAAGCTCGGGCTGATTGAATGCATCTTCGAGCGTATTCGACAGCACGCGGTACTTGCTTTCGTTCACCTGCGAAATCGAATACATCACCACGAAGAACGCGAACAGCAGCGTGATGAAATCGGCGTACGAAACCAGCCAGCGCTCGTGGTTGGCATGTTCTTCGTGACCCTTGCGTCGCCCCATGACGTGCCTCGCGAGATCGCTATCAGGAATCGACGAAGCCGTTGAGCTTGAGCTCAATCGCGCGCGGATTTTCGCCTTCGGCGATGGCGATCACGCCTTCGATCAGCATCTCCCTGTATTGCGACTGGATACGCGCATGCGTGCGCAATTTGCTCGCCACCGGCAGAAAAAATAAATTCGCGAACGACACGCCGTAAATGGTCGCGACGAATGCCGTGGCGATACCGGGACCGAGCTTGCTCGGATCGGCGAGATTGCCCATCACGTGAATCAGGCCGAGTACCGCGCCGATGATGCCGATGGTCGGCGAATAACCGCCCATCGCTTCGAAATATTTTGAGGCGTCGACATCGCGCTGCTCGCGCAAATCGGATTCGAGTTCCATCACCGCGCGAATCGAATCGGGTTCGCTGCCGTCGACGAGTAATTGCAGACCTTTGCGCGCGAATAAATCGCGTTCGGTATCGGCGACGGTTTCAAGCCCCAGCAAACCTTCCTTGCGCGCGGCCATCGCCCAGCGCACGATCTTGCCGACGCCGCCCTTGAAATCGAGCGCGGGCGGAGAAAATACATAACGCAGGTTGTACCAGGCCAGGCGCAATGTCGCGATCGGTGTCTGCAATGCGGCTGCGCCGAAGGTGCCGCCGGTCACAATCAGAAATGCGGGCAGATTGACGAGCGCGCCGAGGTGGCCGCCTTCGAGCCAGTTGCCGCCGAGAATGGCGATCAGACCGATGGCAATTCCGACTATGCTCAGCACATCCATGATTAATCGATTCCCCTCATCGCTTGTCGTTCATCATAGAAAGCGCGTTCATCGTTTAGCTCAACTCCGCAAGGCGCGGCCCGATGGCATTCAGCGCGAGAATTTCATCGGTGAGATTCGCTTTCGCGACCGCCATCGGCATGCCGTAAATCACCGAGCTCGCTTCGTCCTGTGCCCATACCGATGCGCCGTTCTGCTTGAGCACGCGCGCACCCTCACAGCCGTCGGCACCCATGCCGGTGAGCACGATCGCGAGCACCTGATCGCGATAAATATTCGCCGCGGATGCAAAGGTGATATCGACACAGGGTTTGTAATTGACGCGTTCATCGCCCGGCAATATTTTTACTTTGCCGCCTTTACTGATCATCAATTGTTTGCCGCCGGGTGCGAGCAAGGCGAGGCCGGGTCGTAACGAATCGCCATCGGCCGCTTCCTTCACATCGATTTTGCAAACGCTGTTCAGACGCTCGGCGAAGGCCGAGGTGAAGGTGCCCGGCATATGCTGAATCAGTACGATCGGCGACGGGAAGTTTTTAGGTAATGCGGTAAGCACTTGCTGCAACGCAACGGGACCGCCCGTTGAAGTGCCGATGGCGACCAATGCGTAATGTTTGCGCGCGCGTGTCGCTGCTGCAGGTCGCACCGGCTCGGCGATTTTTTGCGGCGCGGGCGCAGCGGCGGGTTTTTCCCTGACCGGCATCTCTCTAACGGATTGTTTGAGCGGCGCTGGCGGCGGCGTTGCAGGCCGCGAGACGGAAGCCGGTACCGATGCGCGCTTGCGCGCCTTCGCGACCATGTTGATGCGCTCGGCGAGTTTGTTTTTCAGCTCGACCGCATTGCGCGAAATCTCATCGAAATTTTTCGGCAGATAATCGACCGCGCCCGCTTCGAGCGAATCGAAAGTGACACGCGCGCCTTCGTAGGTCAGCGACGAAAACATCAGAATCGGCGTCGGCTGTTTCGCCATGATTTCGCGCACGGCGGAAATGCCATCCATGATCGGCATTTCGTAATCCATGGTGATGACGTCGGGTTTCAATTCGAGCGTTTTGGCGACGCCTTCGCGTCCATTGCTCGCAGTGCCGACCACGCGCAGCCCCGGGCATTGATCGATCATCTCGGTCAACCGGCGCCGGAAAAAACTGGAGTCATCGACAATGAGGACGGTAACCGTCATGTACTACCTCAAAATATTTGCTTTTAATCCCCTCTCCCCCAGGGAGAGGGTGAGGGCGAAAATCACCGCGCATAACGTTTGAGCATGCTCGGCACATCGAGAATCAAGGCGATGCGGCCATCGCCCGTGATCGTCGCGCCGGCCATGCCCGGCGTTCCCTGCAACATTTTGCCGAGCGGTTTGATCACCACTTCTTCCTGGCCGATCAATTGATCGACCACGAAACCGACGCGCTGCATTCCGACCGAAACGATCACCACATGCGCTTCTTCGGGACGCGGTTCGCCATAGCTGTTCTTCACCAGCCAGCTTTTCAGGAAAAATAACGGAATCGCTTTGTCGCGCACGGTGATGACTTCGCGGCCATCGATCACGTTCACGCGGCGCAGATCCATATGAAAAATTTCATTGACGCTGGCAAGCGGCAGCGCAAAGGTTTGCTGGCCGAGCATCACCATCAGCGTCGGCATGATCGCGAGCGTGAGCGGCACTTTAATAACGAGTCGCGTGCCTTCGCCGATTTTCGAAATGATCTGGATCTGGCCGTTGAGCTGCGAAATTTTGGTTTTCACGACATCCATGCCGACGCCGCGACCCGATACATCCGAAATTTCGGTCTTGGTTGAAAAGCCCGGCAGGAAAATCAGATTGAAACATTCGGTATCGCTGAGGCGCGCGGCGGCATCGGTGTCGAGCAGACCTTTTTCCACGGCTTTCTGCCGCAGGATTTCCACATCCATACCGCCGCCGTCGTCGGTGATCGACAGCAGGATGTGATCGCCCTCCTGCTCGGCGGCGAGAATGATTTTTCCCGCGCGCGGCTTGCCGGCTTTTTCGCGTTTTTCGGGATTTTCGATGCCGTGATCGACCGCATTGCGCACCAGATGCACCAACGGATCGGCTAACGCTTCGACCAGGTTTTTATCGAGATCGGTCTCTTCGCCCTGCAATTCGAGCATCACTTCCTTTTTGAGGCTGCGCGCAAGGTCGCGCACGACGCGCGGGAAACGGCCGAAGACTTTCTTGATCGGCTGCATGCGCGTTTTCATCACGGCGGTCTGCAGGTCCGCGGTGACGACATCGAGATTGCCGACCGCTTTCGACAGGGCTTCGTCGCCGCTTTTCGCCCCGAGCCGCACCAGACGGTTACGCACGAGCACGAGTTCGCCGACCATATTCATGATGTCGTCGAGACGCTGCGTATCGACACGCACGGTGGTTTCCGCTGCTGCGCCACCCGCTTTTTGCGCATCGGCATCGTCGCCGCTTGCAGCGGGTTTTTCTGCGGATTTCGTTGCAGAGAGAGGCGCCGCCGCAGGCGCAGCTGGCTTGGAAACAGGAGCGGGAGCCGGTGCAGGCTTGCTCGCCGCGGCGGGCGTTTTTGCGGCGCCGTTGATTTCGGTGATCTTCGCGTTTGCCGCTGCCATATTCGCGGCGGCGCTATCTTTCACGGGAGCGGCAGCAGCACCCGGCCCCTTGCCCTTGCCGTGCAGCTGATCGAGCAACGCTTCGAACTCATCGTCCTCGATCTGATCGTCACCGCCGGTTGCGGCCGGTGCTGTCGGTGCTGTCGGTGCTGTCGGTGCTGTCGGTGCTGTCGGTGCTGTCGGTGCATTGACGCCCGGCGCCTTGCCCGTGCCGTGCAACTGATCGAGCAGCGCATCGAATTCGTCTTCGGTGATCTCGTCGGAGTCGGCCTCTGCACCGGTGTGCACGGAGGCCGTTGCCGCAGCAGGCGCGCCGCCGTGTTTGCCCTTCCCGTGCAATTGATCGAGCAGCGCCTCGAATTCATCATCGTTGATGTCATCACTGCCGGCCGCTGCGGCAGGGGCCGGCGCACTGCCTGGCGCCAGCGCATCGAGAAACTGTTCGAACTCGGCATCGGTGATATCGCCCGATGGCGTTTCGGCATGGGCTTCTGCAGCGATGGCTGCCTCAGAAATTTCTGCGGCGATCGATTCTTCAACAGCGGGTGCGGGCGCTGCCGCTTCCGCATCGCCATGCACCAGTTGTTCGAGATGCGCGAGCAGGGCCGGATCGGCAGGCGTGGGCTGTTCGCCGGATTTCACCTGATCGAACATTTCATTGACGGCATCGAGCGCCTGCAGCACCACGTCCATCAAGGCGGAATTCACGCTGCGCTGACCATTGCGCAGCATGTCGAAAAGATTCTCGGTGATGTGGCAGCACTCGACGAGTGCGTTCAGCTGCAAAAAGCCGGCACCGCCTTTCACGGTATGGAAACCACGGAAGATGGCATTGAGCAAATCGCGATCGTCGGGGCGCTGCTCGAGTTCGACGAGCTGCTCCGAAAGTCGCTCAAGAATTTCACCCGCCTCGACGAGAAAGTCCTGCAGAATTTCTTCGTCTTCACCGAAACTCATGCAATGTTCCTCTCTCCCGTGCTCGCCTTTGGCGTCTTGAAAATGAAACTTTGCAAGAGACAGGAAGCACTTTTAAAACCGTCGTGAATTTTTTTTGAAACCGGTCTGCGCTAGAAACCCAGACTGGAAAGCAGATCGTCGACATCGTCCTGACCGGAGACCACATCGTCGCGTTTGTGCGCATTGATCTGCGGTCCTTCGGCAACGATATCGGCAGCGGGCCGGACGCGCTGCTCGGTTTCAGTCGTCCGAAACAGGCCGGTCAGCTGGTCGACCTGCCCCGCCACCCGCATCAGTTCGACCAGCCGCGCTTCGACTTCCTGCACCAGCGTGATGACCTTTCGGATTACCTGACCGGAAAGATCCTGGAAATCCTGCGCGAGCAGAATGGAATTGAATTTTGCCGATAGCTCGCTCGAATCGCGCGTGGCGTCGCCGAGAAAGGCATCCATGCGATGGTACAGCTCGCGAAATTCGTCGGGCTTCATCTCGCGGGTAATCAGACGCTGCCAGTCGGCGCGCAATGCGCTCGCGTTCGCGCCCAGTTTTTCGGCGAGAGGAATTCCCTCTTCCACCATGTCCATGGTTTTATCGGCCGATTTCTGCGTGAGATTAATGACGTAATCGAGACGCTCCTGCGCATTCGCCATTTTCGACATGCTGTCGTGATCGAGACCCGTGGCGCCCGTTTCGATTTCGAAATTGCGGATGGCATCGTGCAGGCCGCGCGTCAGTTTGCCGACCTCGCGATAAATGCTGCGATCGCGCGCTTCGTTGATCGTGCGGATGACATCGGCTGCCGCCGGAAAATCGCCGCGCTCCAGCTGTTCGACCAGCGACCGCGCGCGGTCTTTCAATTCATCCAGGAGTTCGTTCTGCCCTTCAAAGCTCTCTGCGCCCAACATAACTCACGTCTCGTCAGTTGTTATTTTGCCGCGTCCACGCGCTCGAAGATTTTTTCGATCTTCTCTTTGAGCACGGCGGCGGTGAACGGCTTGACTACGTAGCCGTTAACACCGGCCTGCGCAGCTTCGATGATCTGGTCGCGCTTGGCTTCAGCGGTGACCATGAGGATGGGGAGGTTTTTGAGTTTTTCGTCGGCGCGTACCGCTTTGAGCAGATCGATTCCCGTCATGCCCGGCATGTTCCAGTCGGTGACGAGAAAATCGAAGTTACCGCTTTGCAGCATGGGCAGCGCGCTCGACCCGTCGTCGGCTTCGGACGTATTGGTGAAGCCGAGATCGCGCAGAAGATTTTTGATGATGCGTCTCATGGTCGAGAAATCATCGACAATGAGAATCTTCATATTTTTGTCCAAAGCAACCTCCTAACAATCAATCTAAGCGCCGCAGCTCTACATTTTCGTCCGCACTGCGACATTCTCGCCCGTACGGCACTGGTCGGTTTTTCTCGCCTGCTCTGCATCGCCTAGCCACGTCCTGCGAAGCCCCGTCGTGCGCACGAATTCGCGCGGCCGGGACGCGGCCCGCATTACCCTAGAGAGTCTAGTAGCAGAATCGAACCAGTCTAGTCGGAGATGGCGGAGACTGCGGAAATTACTCATGCCTATAACTGCTGACGGAGCAAAAGCTTGAGTGAAACAGTTAAGTTTTTAATGCAGCAGGTTACGCCGTGAGCAAATGGTGCTTGCGCAGTGAACGAGTGAACCAGACACGCCGCTCAGCGATGCAGATCCTCGCTGGCCCAGTCGGCCATTTTTGCGCGCAGGCGCAGCGCGGCCTGGCTGTGAATCTGGCTCACGCGCGATTCGCTGACACCGAGCACCAGACCGATTTCCTTGAGATTGAGCTCGTCGTCGTAATACAGCGACAGCACCAGGCGCTCGCGTTCGGGCAGCGAAGAAATCGCCACGGCCAGTTGCCGACGCAGCGATTCGCTCTGCACCTGCTGTGCGGGCGAAGGATTGTCGCCGGGAATGTAATCGTCGGGGCGCTCGTCGTCGCCGCCGAGATCCTCGTAACTGAACAGGCGCGTGCACAGCGAGTCGTGCGACATGTCGCGAAATTCTTCGAGCGATATGCCCAGATCGGCGGCCAGCTCCTGATCGGTGGCATCGCGACCCAGCCGCTTCTGCAGACGATTCATCGCCTCCTGAATGCGGCGACTGTTGCGATGCACCGATCGCGGCGCCCAGTCGCCGCGCCGCACTTCGTCGATCATCGCGCCGCGAATGCGGATGCCCGCGTAGGTTTCGAAACTGGCGCCCTTGCTCGCGTCGTAATTGCGCGAGGCCTCGAGCAGACCGATGAGACCGGCCTGAATGAGATCGTCGACCTGCACGCTCGACGGCAGTCGCGCCAGCAGATGGTGGGCGATACGTTTGACCAGCGGGGAATGGCGCTCGATCAGCTGCTCCGGCGAATTGCCCTGCGCGGCGCCATACAGCGTCAGCCGATCGCCTTTAGTCATGGCTCGACAGCTCATGGAGTGACGGCTCATGGAATGACGGCGCCATCGGGAGTGTTTCCTTACCGTGCATCACAGTCGGTCGACTGTATTACTGGCCGGCCGCCGGTCGCACCAGGCGCTCGACGAAGAATTCGAGATGCCCGCGCGGGGTGCTCGGCAAAGGCCAGCGATCGACCTTTTCGGCAAGACTCTGAAACGCCTGTGCGGCCTTGCTGCGCGGTGCCATTTCCACCACCGAGCGCTGCCGCTGAATCGCTTTGCGCAAATTGTCGTCGAACGGCACATTGCCGACGTATTGCAGCGTGGCGTCGAGAAAACGTTCCGTCACCTGCAGCAGCTTGTTGAACAGCACCTGCCCTTCCTGCGTGGTGCGCGTCATGCTCGCGAGCACGCGGAAACGCGTCACGTCGTAATCGCGATTGAGCAGTTTGATGAGCGCGTAGGCATCGGTGATCGAACCGGGTTCATCGCAGACGACGACGAGCACCTCATTCGCCGCGCGCACGAAACTCACCACCGAATCGCTGATCCCCGCAGCGGTATCGATGATGAGCACATCGAGCTGCTCGCCCAGTTCGCTGAATGCGTGAATCAGACCCGCGTGCTCGGCCGCGCCGAGCTGCGACATATGTTGCGTGCCCGACGATGCCGGAATGATGCGCACACCGCTCGGGCCCGTCAGCATGATGTCGAGCAGCGAGTGCGTGCCTTTGAGCACATCTTCAAGCGTGTGTTTGGCGGACAAGCCCAGCAATACATCGATATTGGCCAGACCGAGATCGGCATCGAGCAGCGCGACACGACGCCCCATCTGCGCCAGCGCGACGGAGAGATTGATCGAAACGCTGGTCTTGCCGACACCGCCCTTACCACCGGTGACCGCGACAACTTGCACCGGGTGATGACTGCTCATGCCAGTGCCGACTCCTGAAATTATGATTGGCGAAAAAAGATTGCCTAAGTGTAGTCAGCGTTTAGGGCGCAGCAAGCGGCGCCCCTACGAAATTCGGTTGTGCAACCGTAGGGGCGCTGCTTGCTGCGCCCTTACGTTATTTTCTATTCAATCGATCACGCCGACACCGCGCGCTGATTTTGTTGCGCAAACGCCTGCGCAATCTGCTCTTCGTTACCGTCGTTATTTTTCGCGAGTGCAATGGCGCGCGTCACCAGCGCCTTGCCATTGCCGATCGCGAGATCGCCGGGAATCGCCTGGCCGTCGGCGACATAGGCCAGCGGCAGCTCGTTGGCGATGAGCAGGCTGATGCATTCGCCGAGCGAGCACGCCTCGTCGAGTTTCGTCAGCACGCAGGCGCCGAGATTTTTCGTGCGGTACGCGCGCAGCGCATTGCTCAATACCTGCTGCTGACTGTTCGCGGCCAGCACCTGCACGACCTGCACACGCTCGCCGAGCGCATCGAGCGCGGCCAGCTGCTGACGCAATTCCGGCGCGCGCGTATTGAGGCCCGCCGAATCGATCAGCACCACCTTGCAATGACGCACTTCGTACAGCACCGACGCGAGATCGCGCTGCCCCGAAACGATTTTGCACGGCACGTTCAGAATGCGCGCGAGCGTGCGCAACTGTTCGTGCGCACCGATGCGGTAACTGTCGGTGGTCACGAGCGCGATATCGCTGTTGCCGTGATCGAGCACATAGCGCGCGGCGAGTTTTCCGATCGTCGTGGTTTTGCCTGCGCCGGTGGGCCCGACGAACGCGAAAATTCCGCCGCGCTCGATTAAATCGCCATCACAGACGGGAATATTCGTGCTGAGCTTTACCATCAGCGATTGCCAGACATGATTCGCATTTTTGCCGGTAGGGGCGCTGCTTGCCGCGCCCTTGGTGGAATCATCCGCCAATAATTCGCGCACGATATCGGCATCGAGTCCCAAACGCTGCAGGCGTCGCCACATCGCGGCCTGCGCCGGTTTTTGCGCGCGATACTGCTGCCACGAAAAATTCGAATACTGCTGCTCGATCATGTCGCGCATCGAACGCAATTCCTGCTGCATGTGATACCACGCGTTATCGTCGCTGCCGCGGCGACGCTCGCTTTCGCGCGCGCGCGTTTCGATCGAGGAAAACGCACTCGCTTCCGCTTCGGCGTACGCAGGCGTTTCCGGCAGCGGCGGCGGTGGCGGCGGCATGTCGGCGGCGGCGACGATTTCGATGCCCTGCGGCACGCGCCGGTTCGACAGAATCACCGCATCATCGCCAAACTCTTCGCGCACCAGACGCAGTGCTGTGCGCATATCCGCCGCAACGAAACTTTTCATATCTCATTCCTCATTTGGGCGCAGCGAGCAGCGCCCCTACGGTGGTACAAACCGATTTCGTAGGGGCGCCGCTTGCTGCGCCCCGGTTACGTTGATATTTTTCCGCCACTGCGCCCTGATTTATCCAATCGACGCTTCGATCGTGACCTGTTTGTCGTCGGGTATTTCGCTGAACGCCAGTACCTGAATTTCACTGTTGATGTAGCGCGCGAATTTCGACATCACTGCACGCAACGGCGCCGACACCAGCAACACCGGAACCTTGCCGGCGAGTTCCTGCTTCTGCGCGGCATCGCGAATCGCCGATTGCAGGCGCTCGGCCAGGCCGGGCTCCAGCACGATATCGTCGGCACTCACCGGCTGACCCGGCGCGAATCCCTGTTGCTGCAGCGACTGTTGCAAGCTCTTGGCCAACAGCTGCTCCATCTGCGGCGATAGCGTCATCACCGGCAAAGTACTTGTATTTCCAAAGATTTTTTGCACGATGATGCGACTGAGAGCCACCCGCGCGGCGGCGACGTAAGTGACGGGATCTTGACTCTTCTTGCCGACCGCCGCGATAGCCGACGCGATCGTGCGCATGTCGCGAATCGGCACGCGCTCCTGCAACAGCCCGCGCAGCACGGTGACGAGCATGTTGAGCGAGAGCGTTTCAGGGACGAGCTCTTCCGCGAGCTTGGGCGATTGCTTGGCGAGCGCCTGCAATAAATTCTGCACCTCGTCGAAACCGAGCAGTTCGTGCATCTGCTTGAGCAGCAACTGATTGATATGCGTCGCCACCACCGTGCTCGCATCGACCACGGTATAACCCAGCGTCTGCGCCTGATCGCGCTGCGACGGATCGATCCATACCGCGTCCAGCCCGAACGCGGGATCGTGTGTCGCAATGCCATCGACGCTGCCAAAAACCTGTCCCGGATTGATCGCCAGCTCGCGGTCGGGATGAATTTCGCCCTCGCCCGCCGTGACCCCCATGATCGAAATGCGGTACGCATTCGGACGCAGATCGAGGTTGTCGCGAATGTGTACCGAAGGCACGAGAAAGCCGATGTCCTGCGACAGGCGTTTGCGAATGCCCTTGATGCGCGCGAGCAGTTCGCCGCTCTGGGTTTTATCGACGAGCGGAATCAGGCGATAGCCGACTTCGAGGCCGATGGCATCGACCGGCTGCACATCGTCCCAGCCGAGTTCGGGCAATTCGGCGGGCTTCTGCTGCACCTGCATTTCGCGCTGCTGCACTTCCTGTTGTTTTTGCTCGGCGGCTTTTTCCTGCTTTTTGTGAATCCAGTACGCGCCGTAACCGGCGAGCGCCGCCAGACCGCCGAAGGCGACATGCGGCATGCCGGGCACCATGCCCATCACGAACAGCACCGCAGCGGTGACGCCGAGCGCCTTCGGCGATTCGAACATCTGGCTGCGCACCTGCTCGCCCATATCCTTCGAGCTGTTCGCGCGCGTCACCATCACCGCCGCCGCCACCGACAGCATCAGCGACGGCACCTGCGCCACCAGACCGTCGCCGATGGTGAGCAGCGAATAGATTTCCATCGCCTGCGAAAATTCGAGATCGTGCTGCACCACGCCGATGACGATGCCGCCGATGATATTGATGAACAGCACCAGGATCCCGGCGATCGCATCGCCGCGCACAAATTTGCTCGCGCCATCCATCGAGCCATAAAAATCGGCTTCGGAGGTCACTTCCTCGCGGCGTTTGCGCGCCTGATCCTGATCGATCAGACCCGCGTTCAAATCGGCATCGATCGCCATCTGCTTGCCGGGCATCGCGTCCAGGGTAAACCGCGCACTCACCTCGGACACACGACCCGCACCTTTCGTGACGACCACGAAATTGATGATGACCAGAATCGCGAACACGACGATACCGACCGCGTAATTGCCGCCGATCACGACATCGCCGAACGCCTGAATCACCTTGCCCGCCGCATCGTGACCGTTATGGCCATGCAGCAGAACGACACGGGTGGAAGCGATATTGAGCGCAAGCCGCAACAGCGTTGCGACCAGCAGAATGGTGGGAAACACCGCGAAATCGAGCGGGCGCAGCGTATAAATCGATACCAGTAAAACGACAATCGACAGCGCGATATTGAAAGAAAACAAAACGTCGAGCAGAAACGCCGGAATCGGCAGCGTCATCATGCCGAGCAGCGCGAGCACGATGATCGGAATACCGAGATTGCCGCGACTCAAACCGCGGACATTGTCGACCCAGTTCGATTGCGAAGAAGCTGCCGATTGCGCTGCGCGTGCCATGTACAACCTTGCATCAGTCAAATTATCGACGCGAAATGCGTCCGACATGAGCTATTGCAAGAGAGGGGCCAGGGTAAATGGTTCGAATACATCGCTGGGCGTTTAGGGCGCAGCAAGCAGCGCCCCTACGTGGCACGGATTGATTTTCGTAGGGGCGCCGCTTGCTGCACCCTTGTCCCCGATATAAATTGGCCGCCAATAAATGCACAATACGCAACGCAAAAATTCAGGGACGAACCATGCGCAGCCGCAAATCCATTCGCCTACACAATTACGATTACACCCAGCCCGGCGCCTACTTCATCACGCTCTGCATAAATCAACGTGAATGCCTGCTCGGCGAAATTCGCGATGCGAAAATGCAGACCAATGTCATCGGCGATCTGATCACACAGACATGGCATTCACTACCGCAGAGGTTTTCTGCTATCACCTTGGATGCATTCGTTGTGATGCCAAATCATGTGCATGGAATCATCTGTATCGCGGGCGGCACAAACTGTAGGGGCGCTGCTTGCCGCGCCTTTCACGAAATTGGCACCGTCCCCAACAAGGGCGCAGCAAGCAGCGCCCCTACGGTGGCACGGATTGATTTTCGTAGGGGCGCCGCTTGCTGCGCCCCGAACACCCCCAATACAACCGCGCCAACACCGTCATTGGCCGACATCATCCGCGCATTCAAATCCATTTCCGCCATCGCGACGAATCGATTATTACAACGTGAAGGTCAACCGTTATGGCAACGCAATTATTACGAACGCATTATCCGTAACGAAGAAGAATGGAATCGCATTCGCGAATACATTGCCAATAATCCGGCGCAATGGGATGAGGATGATGAAAATCCGTTACGGATGAATGATGATCGGCCTGGATCGTAGGGGCGCCGCTTGCTGCGCCCTGAATGAAATTGGCACCGTCCCCAACAAGGGCGCAGCAAGCAGCGCCCCTACAAATTCAATTCGTACCAACGCGCCCCTTACCACCGCGCCCCGTTTTTTCTTCCCGCCCCACCCGAATCCTTTCCAACAACGCCTGCGCGGAATTCTCACCGCTGATCAATTCAGGATTGTCCGCGCGCCACTGTGCGGTGAGCTCGCCGCGAAAGGCTTTGGCCAGAATGGATTGGCGCAACGGTGCCACGCGCTGCGCCGCTGCTTTCGCGCGCTGTTCGATTTGATCGGCGAAGGCGAAGAGTTCTTCGACACGGTGGACGATTTGGGTTTGTTCGGGGATTGGAGGGAAGCTCACTTCCATATCTTTCAAATTTTGGCCAGAAATTCCTTTCTGGCCAGATGTCGATTTAACTAAACCCATTACCGTATCTCGCAGCATTGGCGACGAAAAATATATTTCGATGTATGCAGGAATCACCAACGATTGATTCACCCGAACGCGGATTAATTTATCTGGGTAAACCAACTGATCATGCTCAAGCACTCTCACCAATGCACAAACACCGACCAAATCCAAACTGCCGTTGTAACGAGTAAATAGCAAATCTCCTTTGCGTAGCGCGTATCTGGCAATATCCGCATCCGTGCATTCGAGATAACGAATATCGCCTTGATCAACTTTTCCTATACGCACGGAGCTTATTCGAAGAATTGGAGTTCCAATTTCATTTTCGTTTGGTGTTGGAGATAAACCATTACGCATTTCGTCGATAATTTCGGCAAATAATTTTTTCGTCCATTCGTTCGGGCAGGTCAGGGGCGCAGCAAGCGGCGCCCCTACGAACTCGGATTGTGCCGCCGTAGGGGCGCTGCTTGCTGCGCCCTTGTTTTTTGCACCCCCATCGATCGCATCGTTGTTTACAACGCCTGCACTTACCGCGCCCTCTTGCGATGAAAATTCAACCCGCCACTCCTCCGTCAACCTCCCACTCACCGCCGCCGCCAATACCGATTGTCGAAAACGTTTGAGAATTTTCGGAATGGCATCGAGGCGCGCGGCGAGCGTGTCCACCTGCGCGAGCAGTTCGTCGAGTTTGGCGGCGATTTGTTTTTGTTCGGCGAGGGGTGGGATTGGTACTCTGACCGGTTCTAATCCTTGCCGAGTAATTTGCGGCTGCGCGGAACCGGAAATTACATCGTCGAACTTCCGAGCAATTAACGAATAATAAAAATATTTAAGTGATATGCACTCTTCGGGCAAGTCGTCGAGAGCCATTGCATTTCCGTTTATGTATGCAAATGGTTCTGATACGTGGACATTTCCGCATGTTGCTCCTCTACACGTAATCATCAGAGTAGGTTTTTCATGCGTATACTCGCTGTAGAAACCAATTTTTCCGTTTGCTCCATATACGACATACCCTTCTTCCGTCAGCTCGGAAGCTGATATGGTTTTCCATTGTTTTGGATGGCAAATATCGATGAGTGAAGCTTCAACCCAATTTGCAGGTGTTGAAAACTCCATACCTTGAATTTTCATTTACCAACCTCATCACCCAACCCCAACGCCTCAACCAACACCGCCCTTTGCGCCAGCGCCTCATCCTCCGCGCCGAGAGAAAGCATCAGCGCATTTAATTCGCGCATGGCTTCGGTCAATTCACTCATCGCTTCCGCCGCGAGCACATCGGGTTCTGGCAGGCTCGCCGCATCAACGCTGTTTTCATCTTTGAGCCAAGCAATATCGAGCGAATCACTTTTTTGTTCTTTAATCCACTCACGAGAGAAACAACGCCAGCGCGAATCTTCTCCCTCAATTTCTTTACGCTTCTTCGCGGAATATTTTTCCTCAAATGGTTTTAAATGCGTTTCATTAAATGGTGTGCGCTTACCGAAGCTCGGCATATTCGTGCGCAGGTCGTACACCCAAACGTCTTTCGTGCAGTTTTCTTGCTGCTCGGGATTTTTCTCGGTGCCTTTGGTAAAAAACAGCACATTGGTTTTCACGCCCTGTGCGTAAAAAATCCCCGTGGGCAAACGCAGAATCGTGTGCAGATTGCATTTATGCATGAGGTCGCGGCGAATATCGGTACCGACGCCCGCTTCGAACAACACGTTATCGGGCAACACCACCGCCGCGCGCCCGCCCGGTTTTAAACTGCGATAAATATGCTGCAAGAACGCGAGCTGTTTGTTGCTGGTTTTGTAAGTGAAATCATCGCGTGTCGGTCCTCCGCCGCCCTTCGCGGTGCCGAATGGCGGGTTGCTCAAAATCACCTGCGCCTTCGGTAAACTCTTGCCCGTCTCGCCAAGTGTGTTGCCTAAATGCACCACGCCTTCGGAGCCTTCAGCGCCGGAGAAAAAGCCGCCTTCCATACCGTGCAATAAACAATTCATCAACGCGAGACGACGCGTACCCGGCACCAGTTCCATACCGATAAATGCTTTGTTGCGCTGAAACGTGCGCTCTTTTTCTTTCAGTTTGTATAAATCATCGGTGTGCTTTTTGATGTACGCATCCGCCGCGATTAAAAATCCCGCCGTGCCCGCCGCCGGATCTTGAATAATTTCGCCCGGCTGCGGATCGATGCAGCGAATGATGCTGTCGATGAGTGGCCGCGGCGTGAAATATTGCCCCGCACCCGATTTAGTTTCGCTCGCGTTTTTTTCGAGCAGACCTTCGTACAAATCGCCGAGACCGTCTTTCTGAGCGCTGAACCAATCGATGCCATCGAGTGATTTAATTAATTGCTCAAGATGACGCGGCTCGCGCAAACGCGTTTGCGCATCGGCATAAATCGCGAGGATCAATTGATCGGTGACGGCGGTTTTATCGTCGCTATCTTTACCGGTCGAAAGCGTGAGCAGAATACGTTTGTAGTGGTTCAATAAATTCAAACCCGATTGATCGCGCAAATCCGGCCAGCGACAACCCTTCGGCAATTTATGTGCACCGAGTAAACCCGCTTCGGTGTTTTCGTATTCCATCTTGATGAATAAAAGCAGCACGAGCTCGGTGACGTAATCGCTGTAATTAATGCCGTCGTCGCGCAGCACATCGCAGAGATTCCAGAGTTTCTGGACGATGTCGTTGTTAGTCATTGAGTTTCTCCGGCACCGATCGTCAACAGATCAAACAGCGCATGATTGATATAAAAATTGCTACGGCCGATTTTTGCTTTATGCACAAAACCATGCTGCGTCAGCGAATCCAGATATTTCGTCGCAGTCAAGCGTGTCACACCAAGATCGTTCATTACGAATTCGATTTTTGTGTACGGATGCTTAAATAGATTTTCCAGCAACTCTTTGCGATAAATCTTTTTGGGCAATTGCGTACGAATATCATCGTGGTATTGCTGCATAAGAACTTTGATCTGATTGATCAATGCAATGGTGTGCCGCGCTGTTTCCGTAACTCCCTTGAGCATATACAACAGCCACGCCTCCCATTCGCCATGGGTGCGAACATGCTGCAACTCGCTATAATAATTCGCTTTGTTCTGAATGATGTAACGGCTGAGATAGAGCACGGGCAAGTCGAGCAAATCTTTCGCAACGAGATACAGCAAATTGATGATGCGGCCGGTGCGACCATTGCCATCGTAAAAGGGGTGAATGCTTTCAAACTGATGATGAATCAACGCCATCTTGATAAGCGGGTCGATTTCGCACAACGAGTCATCGTTGATGTACTGCATCAGGTTATCCATTAGTGCAGTAACTTCATCAGGACGCTGCGGCGGCGTGAATACCACTTCGCCCGTCTTCTGATTTTTCAGCACAGTGCCGGGCAGCTTGCGCAAACCTGCTTTGTTTTTCTCCATCGTTTCCTGAATAGCCAGCACATCATCGAGCCTGATCAGCCCACTTTGACGAACGCGGTTAAAACCCAGTTTGAGCGCCTGGGCGTAGTTCTGGACTTCTTTTGCGGCAGGCGCGGGGCCATTCGCGTACAACTCCGCACGAAATAATTCGTCCTGACTGGTAATGATGTTCTCGACCGCCGAACTGTCCTTGGCCTCCTGCAATGACAGCGTATTAATGAGGATCGCTTCATTGGGAATGGAAGCAGAAATTCCCTTTAACTCAGCCAGATAACGGTGGGCTTCGGCGGCCTGCTTGAGCACCGCACGGGTTTCTATCGATTCAGAAGGGAAAGGCAGCAACGCCAATGGCAAATCCATGTGAAATCGTCCTTATGTATAAATTTGGCCAAAATTTTAGCGTGCCACGACGGATATGTATATTTTTTTGAGTTTTTTATACACATCTCAAAAACATGCATAAATTCGATTGTTATTTGACCAGCAAAACAATCATGTCGATGCCGTCGACATATCTACGAGACATGTCGAAAAAATCCACTTTTCTAGACATGAGGCAATCAATATGTATAGATTTTGGCAGTTTTTATACATATCGGAACACTGCCGTTGGTAAGGGCGCAGCAAGCAGCGCCCCTACAGCCCAAACGCGAATCTCAAACCACATCCCATAAATGTTCTGACAACTCGGCCATAACCTGATCGAGATGGCCACCGAGGCGGCGGTCGATGCCGCGAGCGCCACCATCGGTGGGGAAATTGCGATTGAGATAGTCAGCGTCGAGCACGGTTTCGAATACGAGTTGCTGGCCGAGCCGGTCGAGCCATTTGCGTTGAGGCGCTGTCCACGCGTGCAGCATCTGGATTTTCTGCAATGCTGCTTTGACGCGCTGCTCGAACGGCAAGAGCGGTTCGCCCAGCGCGGCGCGGCGGATGTGCGCGACGATACCGGCTGCAATTTCCTGGTTGGTCTGATTGCGCCACGCGCTTTGCAGATTGGCTTCGCTGTAACCATTTTCATCGAGCAGCAATTTAATTTCGCGCAATTGTGTGCGTGTTAGATCTTTCGGGCGATTAACGACAACACCCAACGCGACAGATTCATTCACATTGTCGCGAATGAATGCATTGAAGCTATCGAGATAATCCGCCGGACGTTTGTGCTCGCCGTAACTTTGCGTGCGACCGATCAGCTCATCGTCATGCTCAGCAATCACGGGGCGATATTCAGAGCCAATTAATTCATCGACTTGTTTGATCTGTTGCACGAGATAACCGTGTTGGCGCACAAAATCCGCCGCCCGCCGCGGGCCGAGCTGATGCAGATGTTGATGTAGACGTGAAGGCGCCACGCCCCAAAGTTGTTCGAGTTCATCAAGCCGATTTTTCACTGCGGGGTTGCGTTCGGCTTTTTTCTGCGCCTTGCGCAGCACGCGCATGACCTTCTGATTAAGTGCATCGAGCACATCATGCGCATGTGTCGTATCGGCTTGCGCGCCCGGTGCGCTGAAACTACGGGGATCAAGTAACTCTTTCGCGAGTTGCTCGAGCGTGATGTCGGGGTTTTTCACGAGCGGCTGCATGGTGCTGACGTTTTGCAGCGCAGCATAAATATCGACGGGGTCGTAAATGCGAAATACGGTTTTGCCGATGTCATCGCAGCGACGTGTGGCGCGACCGATCATCTGTTCGTACAAAATACGGGAGCGCACGCGGCGCAGAAATACGATATTGCAAATCGGTTTTACATCGATTCCGGTAGTGAGTAAATCCACCGTGATCGCAATGGTCGGAAAGCGCTCGTTTTTATAGGCGCGAATCAACTGATTGACCTTATCGCTCTGCCCGGTGATTTTTCTCACCGCAGCTTCGTTGTATTCACCGTTGTAGATTTCTTTAAACGCATCGTCGAGTAAACGCTTGACCATATCGGCATGCAAATCGGTGGCGCAGAAGATAAGCGTTTTCTCCTCGCCAAGCGGATCGAGCTCTTTCGCCAGCTCCTCGCAAATAACCTTATTGAAACCTTCAGTAATGACACGACGATTGAACGTATCGATTTCGAAATTCAATTCGTCATCGAGCTCTGCCAATTCGATTTCGCCCGTACGTACATCGATGGCGCTAACCTTTTCTCCCTTATCGAAATGAATACCCTTTTGAGACAGTAGCGTTTCATAGCGAATCGGCGGTTCATGATCGATAAGCCAATCGTCGGCAACGGCTTCGCGATACGAATAAGTGAACACGGGTTTGCCGAAAATTTCAGTCGTATGTTTCGCGGGCGTCGCAGTGAGGCCGATGCGTACCGCATCAAAATAATCGAGCACACGGCGGTATTGCGAAAGATATTGCGCGGGATCGCGTAGCGTGAGTTCGCCCTCGGTCATGTCCTGATCGAGCGTGTAACCCCGATGCGCTTCATCGACGATAATGCAATCGTAGGTATCGACACTCAGCGGCGTGTCGCTTTGAAAAATACGCTTCACCATCGCTTGAACGGTGGCAACCTGAATACGTGTTTCTGCCAGAGCCGCCATATCACCCAATTCGGCGATGTTATAAATTTTTGAAAGCGTTTGTTGTTGCTCCAACGCTTCGTCGCTAAAAACTTCAAGTGCCTGCGTACCCAGCGCGGTGCGATCGACTAAAAATAAAATCCGTTTGAAGCGTTCAGCTTTGAGCAACCGATACATCAAACCGAGAATGGTGCGTGTTTTTCCTGTACCCGTCGCCATCGCGAGTAAACAATTGCGCTGATTCGCTTGCAGCACGCTTTCCACGGCAACAATTGCGCGCTGCTGATAATCGCGCAATCTCAAATAAGCAAAAGATTCGGCCTGTAATCTTTTCTCTGCCGCACTCTTGTTGCGCCTGAGCAAATCAAGCAAACCCGAGGGGCTATGAAAATCCTGTAACGGACGCGCGATATTCGAATCTTCGCGCACATCTCGAAACCATGTACCCGAGGTTTCCGCCAATTGTTTGATGTACGGTCGGCCATTGCACGCATACACGAATGGAATTTGAAAATGCTCGGCTTCCTGTGTCGGCCATGCCATGGTGCGGCCTTCGACAGCCCATGCCGCCAACATATTCGCACTGGGATTGAATGTACGCGCATAACGCTCGGCCTGCGGAATACGGCCGGCGATATTCACCCGCTTGCGCTTCGCTTCGACCACTGCAATGGGCGTTAAACCTGCAAATAAAATGTAATCGGCCCACCCTCCATTGTTGGTTGCAGCGCCGGTCGGCCATTCGGCAATCGCAATATTTCTCCCGCGTTCGGGGCGCGTGCCATTCTCGAAAGTGAGCGACAGACTATCGGCCTCCCAGCCGGCTTCGATGAGCTGTTGATCAATCAGAATGCGCGTTAAATCTTCGTCCAAATCAAATTGAGCTGTCGCCTTACTCATCTGCTCGGAAACAGTTTTCGCGGCCTGCTCCGATTGTTGTTTGAGTTGTTCGTGCAACTCATGCAAACGCGCGTCGAATTCACGCTGCTGTTGCGCGATTTTTTGTTCATTCTCAAGCGCAAGTTGCTCATAGAGACGCGCATCGGCGTCCATCTGTTCTGCAAGCTGTGCATATTCGATTTTTTCGCGCCCCATCAACTCCGCGAGTTGCTGATGATCGTTCGACTGCTGATGCGCTTCTTTCAATTGCCCATTCAGTTGTTCGATACGCACCTGTAATTCGCGCAGCTCATGCGAAGGATCTGCTGGCGCAACAAATGGACCCGCTTTAAAGGAAGCGCCCTGCTTACCGAATGACTGGTGATACCAGATCGCTAATGAACGCGCGACGCGCAAGCCGTCAATGGCTTCGCGATGCTGTGTTTGAAATTCGTGTGTCGCCTTATTGCCCTCGACACGCAATGTATGAAACAAACTGCGAATCGATGGATCGAGCCGCACATCGCGGTTGAGCTTGAAAAGTAGATCGGCCTGCGTAGTATTGCCGTCGAAAACGATGCCGCTACGCGCGGCGATATCCTGCGCCATCGCTTCGCCAAACTGGCGCAACTTAATCAACGTAATATTCGGATCGCTCGCAAACGCTCGCTCAGCCGTAGTAGCTAGTTGCTGCAGGATCGGCGGGTGCTCGGCAAGGAATGCAAAATTGCTGATGATTGTCATCGGTCCGTCTTGTTGTTGAATATGAAAATACAGAGCGGATCAATATTAGCAGGTGACTGTGGCAACCGTAGGGGCGCCGCTTGCTGCGCCCTTGTTGGGACCGGCGCCAATTATCGTTAAGGCGTTCATTAAGGGCGCGGCAGCAGCAAAGGGCGCAGCAAGCGGCGCCCCTACGGAACGCGCTTGCCCTTCTGATCGAAAACCATATCGTCCGGCACCGGCAATTGCTCCGGCAATATCGGTTTGCGGCCGTGTTCCGGGCGCCATGCCTTGATCTGGAAGACATACGCGAGCACTTGCGCAACCGCCATGTAGAGCGAGGCGGGGATTTCGCGGTCGATCTCGGTGGTGTAGTAAATCGCGCGCGCGAGGGTCGGCGAAGGCACCAGCGGCACCTTGTGGGCGTTGGCGATTTCGCGGATTTTCATCGCGATCTGCTCGGTGCCCTTGGCGACGACGACAGGTGCACCGCGGCGGGTGCTGTCGTACTTGAGCGCGACCGAGAAGTGCTCGGGGTTGGTGATGATGACATCGGCTTTCGGCACGGCTTCCATCATGCGGCGCCGCGCAATCTCGCGCTGCAATTGACGAATACGCCCTTTCACTTCCGGGCGGCCTTCCGAATCCTTCATCTCCTCCTTCACTTCCTGTTTGGTCATTTTCAATTTTTTATTGTGATCGAATAGCTGATACGGCACATCGATCAGCGCAACCGCAATCATGCCGCAGCTGACGCCGAGCGTGGCCCACGCCGCCATGCCGAGCGCATCGCCCAGCGCGGACTGCAGCGATTCGACACTGAGACCGAGCAGCCGGTTTTTCATCGAGGCGATGATGGTTATCGCAATGCCGGACAGGACGACGAATTTGATCAGCGATTTCACCAGCTCGACCAGCGCCGTCACCGAAAACATGCGCTTGATACCCTGGAGCGGGTTGATGCGACTTCCCTTCGGCATGATGGCCTTGGTGGAAAACAGCCAGCCGCCCATGAAAATCGGCCCGGCAAGCGCGGCGATGGCGATGAGCACGAGGAACGGTAGCAGTGCGCCGGCGACGGCCAGTGTGGAATGCAGCAGATGCGCCGCCGCGATATTGATATCGAAGGCGACTTCGCGCGGCATGGCGAGGTTGAAACGCATGAGATCACGCAGGGCCGTGGCGAGGCCGGGACCGTAAACCAGTAGTCCACCGCTGCCCGCCATCAGCACAAGCATGGTGTTGAGTTCACGCGAGCGCGCAATCTGCCCTTCTTCACGCGCCTTTTCCTGGCGCTTGGCGGTTGCCTCTTCACTGCGTTCCTGACCGCTTTCCGACTCTGCCACTACGTCTCAGCTCTTAAAAAAAGAGGCGTCAACATCTCGACGCCCCGATGAGGATATGCAGTGTCAGAGCAAGCGGTGTGCCGCCCCGCCGCCCGGGAAAAGGCTCAGGCGTGACTCAACTGGAACGGCACTATCACGGTTGTATCCTCGCCGCCCGGCTGCACGGCAAACGCATGCATCAGGTTGCGGATCCTGACTTCGTGCGCGCGCTTTACATCGATCATCAACAAGGCGCGGCCGGCTTCGATATCGTCATGAAAACGCGTGATCTTGTGATTTTCCGTCGACAGCCCCACCAGGCCTCCCACCCACGCGCCGAATAATGTCGGCAGTATCAGCGCGATGGAAAACACGATCAGCGAGTGGGTGGGCGCAAGCTCCAGCAGCGTCGCGGAAAAAATCGCCGCGCCCATGCCGGCGCAGAATCCCAGCAGCGCGCCGCGCTCGCCCGTCCGGATCAGATCGCGCTGATGCAACGGCGTCGCGGCATGCAGATGGTGTTTGTACAGACCCGCCTCGTCCTTGCTCAGCACATGAAAATTCCAGTCGCTGATACCTTCGTTGTGCAGGGCTCTGGCAACCTCGTCGGTGGTATCCAGACTGTTCGCCAGGTAATAAAGACGCTTCATGGGAAATCTCCTTGTTTACCGTGAATCGGTCAGCGCGAATGGCCTTTCATCGGGGCCACACACGCTGCGGCGCATGCTCGTGAGACATGTCTCGTGAAGACACTCAAGTTATACACCCGGGCGCTGCAACAGCCGCCGTCGCGGCTAGATTGAATATCCATAAACGAAATGTATGGATAGAGAGCAGCGGAATTTACACGTTGAAGGGAATCAGACAATCCACAGCCGCATCGCCTCCAGCACTTCGCGACTGTAGCGTTCGAAATTGGGCAATGCGCTGGCCATGCTCGCCCACAGAATCATCATGCCGAGCACCAGCATGAGCGGAAATCCGATCGCAAAAATATTCAGCTGCGGCGCCGCGCGGGTGATGACGCCGAGACTGCAATTGACGATGAGCAGCGCGGTCACGGCAGGCAATGCCATCAATAGGGCGGCGGCGAACATCCAGCTCGCCCAGCCAGCCAGTGTCTGCAGACGCGCGCCGCCGATATCGGCACCGACCGGCAGGGTGCGAAAACTTTCGACCAGCACATCGAGCATGACCAGATGGCCGTTGATCGCCAGAAACAGCAGCGTCACCATCAATAAATAAAACTGCGAAACCGAGGCGACCGCGACACCGTTGATGGGATCGTTCATCGAGGCGAAGCCAAGCCCCATCTGCATGGCGACGATCTGTCCGAACGTGACGAAGGCCTGCATCAGCATCTGCAGAAAATACGCGAGGCCGATGCCGATCAATAATTGCTGCGCCACCATGACCGCGCTGAGCGGCGAGAGAAAATCCGGCGTGGGCAAATCGCGCAGCGTCGGCGCGATCATCATCGTCAGCAGCAGCGAAAACAGCAAACGCACGCGCGCGGGCACCAGCGCGGCACCGATGATCGGCGCCACCATGCAGAAACCGCTGATGCGCATGAGCGGCCAGAGAAACTGATTGAGCCAGTGCTGCAGCGAGGCAATATCGAACTCGATCACAGACTTTCACTCGCGACAATTTTTTTGCTGATGATCATCGCTCTCAACCAATATAGCGGGTGATATTCATCAGCAGATTATTGGTGAAGTCGGTCAATTTGGTGAGCAGCCAGGGACCGGCAATCATGATCGAGGCGATGGTGACGATGAGGCGAGGCAGAAAACTCAGCGTCTGCTCGTTGATCTGCGTCGCCGCCTGAAACGTGCTGACGATCAGTCCCACCACCAGCCCCGGCACCACCAGCACGCTCACCATCAAAATGACGAGCATCAGCGCCTGCGCGAATAAATCGATAATGACATCGGGAGACATGGGCGCGGGCCTCGCGTTTCTATGGGTTTAACCGAAACTCGACGCGAGGCTGCCCATGATGAGCGCCCAGCCATCGACCAGCACGAACAGCATGATTTTGAACGGCAGCGAAATGATCACGGGCGACAGCATCATCATACCCATCGCCATCAACACGCTCGCCACCACGAGATCGATAATCAAAAATGGAATGAACAACACGAAGCCGATCTGAAATGCGGTTTTCAATTCGCTCGTCATGAACGACGGCATCAGCACGAAAAACGGTATCTCTTCCGGTGTGGCGACTGCAGCGGTATTGGAAATACGCATGAATAACGCGATATCGGATTCGCGCGTCTGCTTCAGCATGAAATCGTGAAATGGCCGCGAACCGCGTTGCAGCGCATCGCCCGATGTTATCTGTTCATTCAAATACGGCTGCAATGCTTCCGCATTTACCCGCTCGAATACGGGCTGCATGATGAAAATGGTGAGGAATAACGACAGGCCGAGAATGATCTGATTCGACGGTGTCGTCTGCAAGCCGATCGCCTGACGCAAAATCGCGAGCACGATGATGATGCGCGTGAAGGCCGTCATCATCATCAGCGCCGCCGGCAGTAATGTCAGCAGCGTCATTACTGCGAGAATTTGCAGCGTGACCGTGTATTCCTGCGAACCGTCCCTGTTGGTTTTCACCTGCATCGCCGGAATGCCCGGCAACAGTTTGCTCACCGCAGGGCTCGATGCAGGAGGATTGGTCTGCGCATGCACCTGCGGCGCGCTCACGCAAATGCAGAGCAGCAGAAAAACTGCACGCAAACCATTCGCCAGCGCATTCATCGTTTGTGCGCGCGTCATTTATTCAGACCCTGCTGCATGACATGACGTATTTTGCTGGCGAAATCATCGCTGCTCGCCGCAATGACCGGCTGTTCGAATCGATGTAAAAGATTGACACGCCCCGGTGCCACACCCAGCAGCATCTGTTCGCCGGCGATCTCGATCAGCACCACGCGCTCGCGTGGCCCCACCGAAAGCGCCGTGACAACGCGCAAACCATTGCCCGATTTGATTTGCAGACCGCCCGCGCGCTGTACCAGCCACCAGCCCGCAATGACCAGCGCGGTCAGAAACAGCAGCCCCAGAAAAAGATTGAGCGGCTGCACGGCGACAGGCGCGGCTGCGCTATCGGCAGCGAATGCCAATGGCGAAAATACGAAAAGAAAAACATTGCTTGCAGCGGATTTATTCATTTTTGCAAACAGGCTCTTTATTGAGAAACCGGTTTATTGAGAAACCGGCTTATTGAGAAACCGCCTTATTGAGTCACCGGTCATCCGATCGGGTGACCGCGTCTAACGCAATTTCTTGATGCGCTCGGATGGGCTGATGACGTCGGTCATGCGAATACCGAATTTCTCATTGACCACCACCACTTCGCCGTGCGCAATGAGTGTGCCGTTGACGAGCACATCGAGCGGTTCGCCGGCGAGGCGGTCGAGTTCGATCACCGAACCCTGGTTCAATTGCAGCAAATTGCGAATGGTGATTTCGGTGTTCCCCACTTCCATCGAGATGCGTACGGGAATATCCAGAATCACGTCGAGATCGGGAGCACCGGCGCGCTGATTGCGTGCAGTGGCTTCGAACTCATCGAGTTCCGCCCGCTCCGGCACCGCAGCGGCCGGCCTCTCCTCGTCACCGCCGGCGAGCAGCGCATCGATGTCATCCTGCACATCCTCGCCCTGCTCCTCCATCGCCGCGGCCCATTCGGCGGCCAGTTTATCCTGATCGGTATCATCGCTCATTGTATTTCCTCTTGCGTTGAAGGCTTCTGCACCTTTATCTCAAGGCTTCTGTACCTTTGTCTCGAAGCGTCTACCTTTTCGCGCCTAAGTTCTCGTGTTATGAATCATCCCGCTGACAAAATGCCTGTCAGCCGCGATCGAATTTATCGACGATCTGCAGCGCCAGATTTCCGCGCGACTGCCCCAGCCGTGCATAGAGAACCGGCACACCATTCGCGCGCAAAATTAATTTATCGGGAAGATCGATCGGAATCACATCACCCGGTTCGAGATCAATGATATCGCGCAGCGATACGGCTTTTTCTGCAACGGTGGTGTTCACCGTGACCGTTGCGCCGATCACATCTTCGCGCAGCGCGCGCACCCAGCGCTCATCGAGATCGTCGACATCGCTCTGCATGCCGGCATCGAGTGTTTCGCGAATCGGTTCGATCATCGCGTAAGGCAGCGTGATATGCATATCGCCACCGCCGCCATCGAGTTCGACATGGAAAGTGCTCACCACCACCACCTCGCTCGGGCTGACGATATTCGCCATCGACGGATTCACTTCCGAATTCACGTATTCGAATTCGATCGGCATGATGGTCTTCCATGCCTCTTTCAAATCGACGAACGCCTGCTGCAATACCATCTGCACGACGCGTAATTCGGTCGGCGTGAATTCGCGACCTTCGATTTTGGCGTGACGACCGTCGCCGCCGAAAAAATTATCGACCAGTTTAAAAACCAGTTTGGCGTCGAGAATGATCAGACCGGTGCCGCGCAGCGGGCGCAGCTTCACCATATTCAGACTGGTGGGAACGTAGAGTGTGTGGACGTATTCGCCGAATTTCTGAATCTGAATACCGCCGACCGCCACATCGGCGCTGCGGCGCAACAGATTGAACAGACTGATGCGCGTGTAACGCGCGAAGCGCTCGTTGATCATTTCGAGCGTCGGCATGCGCCCGCGTACGATGCGGTCCTGACTGGTTAAATCGTAGGAGCGCGCCTCGCCTTCGATAAAATCGGGCTCGGTGTCGACATCGCCGTCGTCAACGCCGTGCAACAGCGCGTCGATTTCTTCTTGCGATAATAAATCCTGCACGTTTCTCTTCTCTGCACCGAATTAAAAATTTTGCGACAGGTCGCGACAAAAAATCACTGCATGACGAACGCCGTAAAGTAAATCTGTTCGATCTGCGGTTTACCGGTTTCCTTCTGCATGATTTCCTGAATCGCCGCCAGTAACTTCTGCTGCAACTGCACACGGCCTTCATCGCTCTGCAATTGCTCGAACACTTCGCCACTCAATAACATCACGATGCGATTGCGCACCAGCGGCATGTGGGTTTTCACTGCGCTGATCGACGCCTCGTCGCGCCCCATCACCGCCAGCGAAACCTGCAGGTAACGCGCGCGCCCCGCCACCTGATAAGTCGCGAGAAACGCCGGTTCGAGCGGCAGGTACGCCGATGGCTTGTGCTTGCCGGGCGCCTCTTGCTGTGCATTTTCCTGCGCCGCAGGTTCGTCCGCCTTCGCTGCGGCCGGCGCGTCGCCGTTATCGCCGAGCAATCCCAGCGCGAACCAGGTGCCGCCACCGGCAACCAGTAACAGCACCAGACCGATGACACCCAGCATCATCATTTTCTTTTTGCGCGCGGCAGCCTCCACCGCCTTTGCTGCAACGCCTTCATCAGAATCGGTTACATCATCTTTGTCGTTCTTCGCCATGCCAAACTTCCGACGTTTTGTGCAGCCACATAGCCGTTTGAGCAATTCCTATGCCACGGAAAGCCACAGATTTTTAATAAAAACAGTGCACTAGAAAATGATCTTCCGCTCCAGTCTCATGAAGCGCACGCCTGCAGAGAGTGTAATGCAAAGATCGCGATGTGCTACGCAGAGGCGCACGGAAGGATCGGCCAGACGATGCCGCGCGAAAATGTCTGTGGCTGGAAATCAGTCAAACGGAACCGGTCCGGCGCTGTCTGTGCAGCGCCGGACCGGTAATGGGATACGGGAAGAGGATGCGATTACGCGTAGGCGTCGAAGCCGGAACGCAAACGGGCGGTATCGATGTGGGTGACATTGACAGTTTTGGCTTCCGCCGCATCGTCGCCAGCGATTCCTCCGAACGGTAAACCGCCCGGCGCGGGATTGTTTTGCCCGAATTGCTGTTGCTGCTGTTGCGGCGTGTGGCCGCCCACCGACACGTCGAGCAATTGCATGCCCTGATTGCCCATCATGTCGCGCAGCCGCGGCAACGCCTGATCGAGCGCATCACGCACCGCGGCGTGCTGGCTGGTGAATACCACGCTCGCCTGATCCTGCTGCGTGCTCACCCGAACCTGCAACGGTCCGAGATCGGGTGGATTCAAATGGATTTCCGCGCTCGACACCTTATTGGCGCTGAACCACATCACCTTGTCCGCGACGGCATCGCCCCAGCCGTCGCCGCCCACCGGAACATTGACGGCGGCATGGCTATTCATTGCGCTGGCGTAGGTGCGCGATGCGTGACTGATCGGCGAACTCTCGCCGACCCCGGCGGTGGCAGGTGTCACCGGTGAAGATGCCGGCGCTTCGAAATGTTTGACGAGACTGTCGAAATCCGCCTCGACCGCCGTCGCATCGGGAATCACCTTCGCCAGCACGCCGGTATCGATCTTTCCTGCCAACGCGGGATCGGCAGCGGCGCGGGCCGATTCGGCCAACCCCGGATTGAGTGAGACGAGGGTATTGCGATCGGCTTTCTGCCCGCCGTTTTCCCGGCTGGCTGGCGCCGTGGTCGCTGCGGCGATTTGCGCCGCCACTTCGTCGCCCGTCGTCAGCGCGGCGATATCGCCGATGGCAGTCTGCGCAGGCTGGGCATTTCCCTGCGCATTGCCGGTACCGGCTGCGGCAGTCGTCGTCACCGCTGTCGACTGCAGTGCGCTGAACAATAGAAAGTCCGCGCCGGCATCGTCGGTTTCGTTTTTGTCTGCAGATTTTTCGCCGCTCATCCCGGTCTCGGCGAGTTCGCCTGCACCGGCCGGCTTTGCCGATACCGGCAGCACCGACGGCAAGAGCATGCCTGCCAGCGGTAAACCGTTGCCGCCCTGCTCGCCATCGCCGGCGGCGGCAGCGCTGGCGGTACCGTCACCGGCAGGCGCCGCAGGCAATACCTGTTGCAATTGCTGCATGGCGCCGAGCAACAGGCCGAAACCGCCCAAACCCGCATCCGGCGCGGCCTGGGCGTCGGCCGCAGCGATACCGGCGCCACCCGGCGCGGCTGGCGTCAGCAACGGAGTCGACGAAGATGAAGCGGTAGGAATCATGTGTCCTTCCCTCAGGCGAATGATCGATGCGAGAGAAAGAGCAAGAAGGCTGCCAAGCCGATTAACGATGGAAACGCGAAAGCTCGCGCTGCACCACGGTGAACTCTTCGTTCAGCTCGGCGAGCAGCGGGAGGCACTGATCGACGATGCCCGCATGCGCCAGCTCCTCGATGCGGCGGCACAGGTCGCTGAGTTTTTGCGCGCCCATATTGCCCGAACTGCCCTTGAACGAATGCGCGGCGCGGCGCAGCGCATCGCTGTCGGCAGCCGCCGCGGCTTCTTCGGCAGCGGCAATGCGCGCGGTGCTGTCGGTCACGAAGGTTTGCAGCAGATTGCCGAAATCGTCACCCATGACGATCTGCAATTCGCGCAACGCTTCGTCGTCCAGATGTTGAATACTCATTGCTTCGACCTCCCGTCGCAGCTGTTTCACGAAGAATACATCTTGGGGAAAACCTCGAAAAACCGGCTCGATCAAGGTAAACCAAGCCATTACATGCGGCAAGTTCACCGCGACGATCAGATGGCGCAGCGGGGAAAAATGGACTCGTGCGAAATTATCCGGCGATCAGGCCAGTTTAAATAACTGATCGAAATTCGATACGGTGAGGATGTTTTTCACTTCGGGACTGCAGTTCACGATGCTGATCTGCGCCGAATCGCCACCGGCAAAATCGCGCAGTAACAGCAGCATGCCCAGCGCCGAGCTGTCAAGATAACTGGCGCGACTCATGTCGACGATAAATTTTTTCGGCTTTGGGCTGGCCTTCTCGTACGCATTGCGAAAATCCAGATGCGCACTGAAATCGAAGCGCCCTTCGACCTCGATCGTCAATTCGGAACCGTCGGCAGAAGTCTTAGCAACGATGGCCATAAACGATAATCCCCTGCATGTGGTCGGAAGCTGAACCCGTGCGCGGCAGCCTCCAAAGCATAGACGATGCGCCGGTTTCGCCAAGCCGTTCAGCGTCGGGGGTTTATCGATCAGTCCTTGTCGTTGAGGTGGCGTCGCGCGGCCCGGTCGTCGAAATCGCGCTGCATTTTTTTCTCAACGATCGTCGCTTCGCTCGCCAGGCGCTGCTCGCGCAGACGCGTCAGCACACGGCGTTTCATGTATTGCTCGAGCCAGCCCAGACGCGCCTGTTCGCGATCGTCCCTGCGCAGCTCGATCATGCGCTGCTGCTGCACTTGCGCCTTTTCCAGCTGGCGGAAAAAACCTTGATAGTTGAGCAGAAAATTCTTGCCGACGGTGGCGGTGCCGCTCTCGACATAGCGCTGCTGATAATCCTGCTCGTACTGCTGCAACTGCAGACTCTGCTGCTGCGCGCTCAGTAATTGCTCATTGCTTTGCGCCAGCCGTTTTGCCGCAGCGTCTTCGCGCATCGCGGCTAATTTCAACAAGGTTCGCAGACGGTCGGAACTTTTGCGCGCCATACATCAGATACTCGTCACTGCGTCACAGCTCATCACTGCGCCGGACTCACTTGCGTCGACGCCGGCATCAGCAATTGCTGCAACTGCTGCGTGCTGGCCTGAAAATTCACCGATTCGCGCAAACCCTGCTGCAGGAACGCGCGGATATGCGGCAGCATGCGAATCGCTTCATCGGTATCGGGATCGGAACCGGGAACATAGGCGCCGACCGCAATCAAATCGCGGCTCTGCTGATAACGCGAATACAACTGTTTCAATCGCTGCATCAGCTTCAGATGCGCCTCAGGAACAATGTTAGGCATGGCGCGACTGATCGATGCCTCGATATCGATGGCGGGATAATGACCTTCGTCGGCCAGCGCACGCGACAGCACCACGTGGCCATCGAGAATCGCGCGCGCCGAATCGGCGACGGGATCCTGTAAATCATCGCCTTCGGTCAGCACCGTATAAAACGCCGTCACCGAGCCTTTGCCCGTAGCATCGTTGCCGGCGCGCTCGACCAGCGCCGGTAATTTCGCGAATACCGACGGCGGATAACCTTTCGTCGCGGGCGGTTCGCCCACCGCGAGCGCAATTTCGCGCTGTGCCTGCGCATATCGCGTCAGCGAATCCATCAACAGTAAAACGTGTTTGCCCTGATCACGAAAATATTCGGCGATGCGCGATGCCAATGCCGCCGCGCGCAACCGCATGAGCGGCGCTTCATCGGCGGGTGCCGCAACGACGACCGAACGCCGCATGCCTTCTTCATCGAGCACCTGCTCGATAAATTCCTTCACTTCGCGACCGCGTTCGCCGACGAGACCCACCACCACGACCTCGGCTTCGGTAAAGCGCGTCATCATGCCGAGCAACATGCTTTTACCGACGCCGCTGCCGGCGAATAAACCGAGTCGCTGACCGCGACCGACGGTGAGCGCGGAATTGATCGCGCGAATACCGACATCGAGCACGGCGTGAATCGGTTTGCGTTCGAGCGGATTGATGACCGGTCCTTCGAAATCGATCACCTCGGCGCAACCGAGCGGACCTTTGCCGTCGAGCGGACGCGCTGCCGCATCGATGACGCGACCCAATAATTCGGGACCGACGGGAATATGACTCGAACGCAACAGAGGAACGACGCGTGCGCCCGGTTGCAAACCTTCGCATTTTTCGGTGGGCATGAGAAAGACGCGCGCTTCGGAAAAGCCGACGACTTCGGCTTCGATTTGCCGGCCATTGCGCAGCGAAACCAGACAGCGACTGCCGACAGCCACATTGAGGCCGACCGCTTCGAGCGTCATTCCCACCATGCGCACCAGACGTCCCGCGCTCGCAGGTAACGCCTGCGCTTGCGACAGACGTTTACCGCGCACGAGCAGACGTTGCGCGAAATCAGTCATCGTCACTCAACAGCATGCCGGGCTCGGGCGCATCGCCATCGTCGCGCTCGGCCAGCATTTGTGCGGCGATCTGGCGAAAACGCATTTCGACGCTGTAATCGACCAGGCTGTGCTCGGTGAGGAGCTTGCAGCCGCCGGCATCGACGCGGCTATCGGCCTGCATGCGCCATGCAGCGGGCCACTCGGCGCAATCGCGAAGAATTTCAATTTGCCGGGGATGTAACAACACGGTGATATTGCGTTCGCCGACAGGCAATTCACGAATCGCGCGACGCACCAGTGGAATCAATGTGTCGGCTTTTAATGCCGGCTCCTGCGCGAGCACCGTGCGGGCGATGTCGAGACTCAACTGAGTCATCGCGGTTTCGATTCCGGCATTTTGCGCAGCGATCGGCTCGAGCAATTGCTGCATGATATTTTGCAATTGCGCGACCTGCTGCTTTAACTCTTCGCGCGCGGCCTCGCGCCCTTCGTTTTTTCCCTGCTCGAAACCCGCAGCACGGCCTTCTCGCACACCGTGCGCAAAACCTTCGCGATGCGCACGGTTGGTAATCTCCTCCAGCTGCCGCGCGGTCAGCGCACGCGCGACCACGCGATTGCTTTCGTCGCGCTGCGGGGCGGGTTTGCCGGCTTCAACGTCGGGCAATGTCCAGCTCGCGAAGCTGCGACTCTCTTCCGCTGGAATACGGGATTTTTCCACCGCTAACTCACTCTGTTAGATTTCAACTCTCCTCTCCCCCAAATGAGAGAGGAAATTAAATCATCGCCTCGCCGCCACTGCCGCCGAGATTGATTTCACCGGAGTCGGACATGCGACGTGCAATGGTGAGAATTTCTTTCTGCGCGCCCTCGACTTCGCTGACACGCACGGGCCCTTTCGACTCCAGATCGTCGCGCAGCAATTCGGCGGCACGTTTCGACATATTCTTGAAGATTTTTTCCTTAAGTTCTTCGTCGGAGCCTTTGAGCGCAAGAATGAGCACTTCGGACGACACTTCGCGCAACAGCGATTGAATGCCGCGATCGTCGACATTTTTCAGATCGTCGAATACGAACATCAGATCCTGAATACTCTGGCTCAGTTCTTCGTCGATTTCCTTGATGCCGTCCATGATTTCCGTGCCCATGGTGCCTTCCATGAAATTCATGATGCCCGCAGCGACCTTGGTGCCGCCCATCGCCTTGGTTTGCGATGCGGCATTACCCGCAAATTGTTTTTCGAGAATATCGTTGAGTTCCTGCAGGGCGGAAGGATGCACCGAATCGAGCGATGCGACGCGCATGATGATATCGAGACGCGGTTTTTCCGGCAGATTCGCCAGCACCTCCGCAGCCTGATCGTTGTCGAGATAGGCGATGACGATCGCCTGAATCTGCGGATGCTCGTTGCGAATCAAATCGGCCACCGAGCGCGGGTCCATCCATTTCAGCGTATCGAGCCCCGTGGTATTGCCGCCGAGAAGAATACGATCGACTAACGAATTCGCTTTGTCTTCACCGAGTGCTTCGACCAGCATATTGCGAATGTAACTGTCGGCACCGACACCGAGCCCCGTGAGCTCGCGCGCATCGGTGAGAAAACTGTTGACGATAGTCTGCACCTGCGACTGTTCGATATTCTGCAAATGCGTCATCGCCGCACCGATGCGCTGTACCTCCTTCGGCCCGAGATGACGCAATACCGCCGCGGCATCTTTTTCGCCAAGCGACATCAGCAGCACCGCCGCCTGGTCGACACGCGACAGATTGACTTTCGCTTTCGCAGGAGATTGATCTGCCATTTTCAATTCAAACCCGTCACTGGAAAATTACGACTCACTGGCGACCCACTTCTTCACCACCTGCGCGACACGGCCCGGATCTTCCGCAATCAAACCTTTAATTGCCGTCAACTGCTGTTCGTAATTTTCCGGTCCCGGCAACATCATGTTGGGATTGGCGCCACTGAGCGTCACCTGCTCGTTGCTCATCGCGCCCATCGGCGACGCCATATCGCCCATATCGCCGAGCGGCATGCCGCCTGGCTGTGCATTGCTGCGTGCATTCTGCGTGAGGCTGTTCATCACCGGTCTGAGCACGACGAAAATCAGCGCCAGCACGACAATCAATGCGCCGACGATTTTTCCAATCGATAACACCCAGGGCTGCTGATAGAACGGAATTTCGATCGGCGTGCCCTGTTCCTCGATCACCGGAACGAACGGCGAATTCACCACGTTGACGACGTCGCCGCGAGCCGCGTCGAAGCCGACGGCATTGCGAACGAGTATAGCCAAACGATCCAGCTCAGCGGCGTCGAATGGCGTGCCCTGCGTCGCTGCTGCGCCCTCTGCGGGTGCAGCGGCGGCCTTGTTATCGACGGCGACGGCGACGGTCAAACGACGTAGCTTTCCAACCTGATGTCTGGTGTAGCTGATCGTGCGATCGAGTTCGTAGTTGCGCACCACCTGTTCGCGCGCGCGCTCGCCGGTTTTACCGCCGGCTGCGCCATTTGCACCCAACGAGGTGCCCGTTCCCTGTAATGCATTGGCTTGCTGCGCCTGTTGTCCGGGTTGATTCGCCTGCGCGCCTGCAACTTCCGGTGCACGACCATCCGCCGGCGGCTGATTGCTCGCCGCGCCGGGAATGCCGCCCGCGCTGCTCGCGCCTCTCTGCTCTTCGATACGCTGCTCGCTGCGAATCGCCGGCGCGTCGGGATTGTATTGTTCGCCGGCTTCCTCCACTGCGGTGAAATCGACATCCGCCGAAATTTCCGCGCGGAATTTATTCGGTCCGAGCAGCGGTGCCAGAATCGAATTCACGCGATCGCGCAATTGCTGTTCGATGCGATGCGTATATTCGAGCTGTTTATTCGCCTGCATCAGCTGCGGATCTTCCATCACGATCTGCGACAGCAGGACGCCTTTCTGGTCGACGACCGTGACGTTCTCCGCCTTCAGATCCGGAATGCTGCTCGCGACGAGATTCAGAATCGAACGCACCTGCGCGGGCGCCAATGAACTGCCGGGAAATAATTCGACAAAAACCGACGCCGACGCCGGCCGCGAATCGCGTACGAATACCGTGTCTTTCGGAATGCCGAGATGCACGCGCGCACTGCGCACATTGTTGATGCTGGCAATCGTGCGGCCCAGCTCGCCTTCCAGCGAACGGCGATAGCGCGCGGTTTCCATGAACTGGCTGGTGCCGAGCGGCTGCTCCTTGTCGAGCAACTCGAAACCCGCCTTGTTGTCGTTCGAAATGCCGGTATCGGCGAGTTTCAGGCGCGCCTGATTGATCTTGCTCGACTCGACCAGTAACGCGCCGGTGCGGTCATCGATTTTGTATTTGATCTGATTGCTGTCGAGCACATCGAGCACCGCCGACGAATCGAGCCGGTCCAGACTGCTGTAGAGCGGACGATAATCGCCGCCCTGCGCCCATAAAACCGCGGCGACGCCGAGCGCCACGCTCGCGGCAAGACCGATCAGCAAACCGACCTGACGCAAGATACCGAGCGCCGACATTCCCGAGAGAACATCGCTTTGCGCCAATATGCCACCGCGCTGCGGGGTGGTTGCGGGAACGCTGGCCATGAATGATTACTCCGTCGATCTGTTATGCGTCGATAAAACCGGGGCCGATCAGATCGGCATGTTCATGATGTCCTTGTACGCATCGACCAGGCGGTTGCGCACCTGCGTCAGCGCCTGAAACGACACGCTGGCTTTCTGCGAGGCGACCATCACCTGCGCCAGCGATACTTTCGGATCGCCCGTCTCGAACGCCGTCGCCATCTGCGTCGCCTGTTGCTGCGTCGAATTCACCGAATTGATCGCCTGCTGAAACATCTCGCCGAAGCCTTTGACGCTTTCGCCACCACCGACGCCGGTGCTGGCTCCGCTTTTCAGCATCGACTGCAGCGGGCTGGTGCCTTCCATCGCAGCACTTTCGCTCAGGCCGCGCTGCTGGTTGATCTGCCCCTGCATCTGCCGCATCTGCTGCAGCAGCTGATTCACATCGGCACGTTCTACTCGCATGGCGCACTACCCTTCTGCTCATCGACAATCGGATTCGAAATGACAGTCAAACTACTGACAGACCTGCCGGACCCGGTGCGCATCGCCTCGGCGCATGCGGCTTACTTCGAATTCGGCGTTGCCAAGAATTTGACTTTTACGGTGTGAAAACCGTGGTCAGAAGGGAAATAGCACAAAGTGGGCCAGCGTGAAATTCACATGTCCTCATGCATGAAATTTGCACGTCACACGTAGGGGCGGACCTGCGTGTCCGCTCTTCTCTCCGGCCGCAACAATCTCGCGAGCAAACCCAAAAATCCGAAAACCAGGGGCGGACACATAGGTCCGCCCCTACAACATGCAGAATTTTCGAATATCGATCATGCACGGTAAGATGCAGCGACCAAAGGAATGGGCTAATAAAAATATGAAATACGATCCCGCAATTCACCGCCGCCGCTCGATTCGGCTACGCAATTATGACTACTCGCGTAGCGGCGCCTATTTCGTAACGATTTGCACGCAAAATCGCGCCAACTTATTCGGTGAAATAATCAACGGCACCCAACATATCAATGATGCCGGACACATGATCAATCGCTGGTATTACGAGCAAGAAAACAAATTTCCCGCTATTAAATGCGGTGAATTTATCTGCATGCCAAATCACATACATTTCATCCTGTACATCACCACAAACGATTCTGTAGGGGCGGACCTGCGTGTCCGCCCCTCTCTCCGACCGCAACAATCTCGCGAGCAAACCCAAAAATCCGAAAACCAGGGCGGACACATAGGTCCACCCCTACATGCCGCGGTACAGTGGTTTAAAACGATGACAACGAATGAATATATTCGTCATGTCGATCAATCGGACTGGCTGCCTTTCGACAAAAAATTGTGGCAAAGAAATTATTGGGAGCACGTCATACGCAACGATGACGAATTGACCGAAATTCAAACCTACATACAGAGCAATCCGGCACGATGGGCAGAGGATGCTCTATACGTCGAATAAAACTATTATTAACAGAGATTGATTGCCGGAATATTGAGCCCGTCGTCACGCTCAATCTTTAAATTAACAAAGTCGAACAAATTGGTATCCGCCAGCTGCGAGGGCGCTACGTTTTTGATCGCGGAAAAAATCGATTCGATACGGCCGGGGAATTTCTTCTGCCAGCCGGTGAGCATTTCCTTGATCGCCTGACGCTGCAGGTTTTCCTGCGAGCCGCACAGATTGCACGGAATGATCGGAAAACCTTTTTGCCCGGCGTAATCGGCGAGATCTTTTTCCTCACAATACGCGAGCGGGCGAATCACGATATTTTTCCTGTCGTCGCTCAATAATTTCGGCGGCATGGCTTTGATCGAACCGCCGAAAAACATATTCAGAAATAACGTTTCGATGATGTCGTCGCGATGATGACCGAGCGCGATTTTGGTCGCGCCGATCTGTTCGGCGAAACCGTACAGCGTGCCGCGACGCAGGCGCGAACATAAACCACAGGTGGTTTTGCCTTCGGGAATCACCGATTTGACGATGCTGTAGGTGTCCTTTTCGAGAATGTAATACTCGATGCCGAGTTTGCCGAGATAGTCGGGCAGCACATGCTCCGGAAAGCCCGGTTGCTTCTGATCGAGATTCACTGCGACCAGATCGAATTTCACGGGTGCCGAACGCTGCAGACTCATCAGCACATCGAGCATGCCGTAGCTGTCCTTGCCGCCGGACAGACAGACCATGACCTTGTCGCCATCTTCGATCATGTTGTAATCGGCGATCGCCTCGCCCACCAGACGGCGCAGGCGTTTCTGCAGCTTGTTGAATTCGGTTTTATTTTTTTTGAGGTTTTCCTGTTTCGACAGCGCTGGCCTGGCGACAGCATGCATCTCCTCCGTCTGATGCGCAGCAGGCTGATTCACGGCGGGAGAAAGGATTTCAACAAACGGGTTCATGGCGGGTGCTCAAAAAATCGTCGCGCATTTTACTCGCTGGCAAGATTCCACGACCAGCCCTTTAGGCGGGGTCAGGGAATCTCGCGCGCCTGCCATCGATGCGGCAGGTGGCATTTCCAACCCCGCCTGACTAAAATGCTGCCTCCTTCGAGGCACGGGCCCAGCGCCCGACCGCGGCCCTATCCGGGCTCAGGTAGTAGCGATGGGTGCGATCCACTTATCGTAGCGACCTGCTCAAAAACCCGATTTCACCCTAACAATCAAATATCACTTGATATCAGGAAACCGCCATGAAACAACCCGTTCGCGTCACCGTCACCGGCGCAGCCGGCCAAATCGGCTATGCCCTGCTGTTCCGCATCGCCTCCGGCGCCATGCTCGGCAACGACCAGCCGGTCATCCTGCAATTACTCGACATCACGCCGGCGCAAACCGCGCTCAACGGCGTGAAAATGGAGCTCGACGATTGCGCATTCCCGCTGCTCGCCGGCGTGATCTGCACCGATGATCCGAAAGTGGCCTTCAAGGACGCGGACTACGCTCTGCTCGTCGGCGCGCGTCCACGCGGCCCGGGCATGGAGCGCAAGGATCTGCTCGAAGCGAATGCGGCGATTTTCTCGGTACAGGGCAAGGCCATCGCTGAAGTTGCGAACAAGAACATCAAGGTACTCGTGGTCGGCAACCCGGCGAACACCAATGCACTCATCACACAACGCAACGCAGTAGGTATCGACCCGAACAATTTCACTGCGATGACGCGTCTCGACCACAATCGCGCCATGTCGCAGCTCGCGGAGAAAACCGGCACCACCGTCAACGACGTCACCAACATGACGATCTGGGGCAACCACTCCTCGACTCAGTATCCCGATCTCTTCCACGCCAAAGTGAACGGCAAAACCGCCATCGATCTCGTCGATCAGGCCTGGTACAAAGAAACCTATATCCCTGCAGTACAACAGCGCGGCGCGGCGATCATCGCAGCACGCGGCGCTTCTTCAGCCGCATCGGCAGCTAACGCAGCGATCGATCACGTACGCACCTGGGCACTCGGCACCAACGGCGATGACTGGGTCAGCATGGGCGTGTACAGCGATGGCAGCTACGGCATCGATAAAGGTCTGATCTACTCGTTCCCGGTACGCTGCAAGGGTGGCAAGTGGGAAATCGTGCAGGGTCTCAGCATCGATGCTTTCAGCCAGGAAAAAATGAAAGCGACGGAAAAGGAACTCGCCGAAGAGCGCGACGCCGTGAAGCATCTGCTGCCATAAGCTATTGTTGCTGGCGCGAAGGGGAGAATCGCTCGGCGCTTCTCCCCTTTTTATTTATTTGCCTATCATTGACCGATCGATCACCTAACTCAGCAAACTTATGGCCCTGTTGAAATCCCTGTTCGCACGCCTGCGCGGCGCGCCGGCAAGAACGAAAAAAGATAACGACAATTATTCCCAGCTGGAATTGCTGCAGCGACGCCACAGCTTTATCGAAGTCAAATTTCCCCGGCTTGAGCAATCATTTCAAAGCATGATTCTGGAATTGCATCCGGACGATGGTTTTCTGGTCGTCGATGAATTCTATCCCGCCGAAGGCCGGCAGAAACTGCTCGAAGGTGACGAAGCCGAAATCGTTGCGCAGGTGCCCGGCATCAAACTCGCGTTTTTTTCCAGGCTGCTGGTGCGCGAAATCACCGAGGGCCTGCCCGTTTACCGGATGGAGCTGCCCGAAGAAATCGGCTCGACTGTGCGCCGCCGTGCGTTTCGTGTGTATGTCGAGCGCGAGGCCAATCTCGCGATCGATCTCGGCAAGGCGGGCGACACGCCCATCGAGGGGCATATCGTCAATCTGTCGTCCGATGGCATCAAATTGAGTCTGCGCGGCAATGTCGCCAAACAGCTCGAAAAAAATCGCGTACTCGAAAACTGTCTGATCCGCCTGCCCAGCGGCACCGACATCGATGCCACCATCGAACTGCGCAACATCTATTCGATTCGCACACCGACGCTGCACACACTGGCAGGCGGCGTGCTCACGGTCGCCATTCCCTCGCAGCGCACCAAACTCAATCAATATCTGGCGGCGGTGCAGCGCAAGCAGCGTCGACGCGAATCGCGGACCGGGTAATCGCTGATCAAGCCTCTGTTCGTCACTCCCGCACAGGCGGAAGTTTATTTTCCTGAAACGGTTCTGGATCCCGCCTGCGCGGGAATGACTTAATCAAGGAATGACTAAATCAGCGAATGACTAAATCAAAGGGATTTAATTACTCAACAGCAACAGCGGCGGCGTATCGACCACCTTGCGACAACCGAGATAGCCCGCCGCACCGATCATCACCGCGCCGAGCAGCGGCCCCATCAGCCACACCCACGCATGCGGCGCGTAGTGCATATCGAGCATGCGCGTCTGAAACTGCCACACCGCACATTCCGCTGCGGCAGCGGCGAGCAGGCCCGCGAGCGCGCCCAGCATCGCAAATTCGATGAGCAGGCTGCCGATAATCAAACGTCGCCGCGCGCCGAGCGCACGCAGCACGGCATTTTCCTGCATGCGCAGATCGATCGACGACAGCACGCTCGCGAACAGCACGAGCAGGCCGCAGCCGACGATGAGCCACAACACCAGTTCGACCGCGAGACTCACCTGATCGACGATCGCACGCACCTGCGCGATGATGGTATCGATTTCCAGTACCGTCACCGTCGGAAACTCCCTGAGCAGCGTATTGAGAAATATTTTTTGCCCGGGCGGCAGATAAAAACTCGTCATGTAGGTTGCCGGAAACTCGCGCAACACCTGCGGCGCGAAAAGCATGAAGAAATTCGGCTGCATGCTGTCCCAGTTCAACCCGCGCAGGCTCGTTACTTTCGCGCTGATCTGCTCGTCGGCGATTTGAAACAGCAGGGTATCGCCGAGTTGAATATTCAGCCGCTGCGCCAGCCCCGCTTCGACCGAGACACCCTCGCTGGCATCGCGCGCAAACCATTCCCCCGCGATGATGCGGTTGGCGGACGGCAATTGCGGCGACCAGCTCAGATTCATTTCGCGATCGATTTCGACATCGCGCTCGCTACGGGTGGAAGGCGCGGTGGGATCGTCCCTGCGCTCCTGTTCGACATTGACCGTTCTGGCATTGATACCGATCAGACGCCCACGCACCATGGGATAAAAACCCGCACTGCTCAGGTGATGCCTGTGCAGCAACTGCTCGACCGCATCGATTTGGGTTTGACTGACATTCACCAGAAAATGATTCGGCGCCTGCGGCGGCAACTGCATGCGCCATTCCTGCAATAACGATGAGCGCACCAGCGCAATGATGAGCAGCAACATGATCGCCAGCGCGAAAATGATCATCTGCAAAATATTCTGCGCGCGCCGCCGCTGTAGCGATGCAAAAGCCAGGCGCCACACCGAACCCGCCTGCATGCCGGCGACACGCACGCCGCGCAGCAGCCACCACGCGATGCCGCCGATCACCAGCAGCGCAACGCCCACGCCCGCGAACACGGTGAGCGTCAACGCGATGCTGCCGCTGTAAAACCACATCAGACCAGCAACGCTGACCACACCGAGCACGACGGCACCGACGCCGCGACCGCGCCGGCTTTCGAGATCGCGGCGCAATACGCGCAGCGGCGGAATTTCCCGCAGCGATAACAGCGGCGGCAATGCAAAAGCAAACAGGCACACCAGCGCGGTTATCGCAGCGATCCCGAGCGGCCACCACGTCGCCGACGGCGCGGTTTGCCGCAGATAATTTTCGAGCAGATGGGCGAACACATGCTGCAGGCTGTAACCGGCCGCCGCGCCCAGCACCGTGCCGAGCGCGCCGATGAGCAACAAATGCGAAAGATAGAGATGAAATACCCGGCTCCCGCTGGCACCCAGACATTTCATCATCGCGACGTGATCGAAATGACGTTCGGCATAGCGCCGCGCGGACAAGGCAATCGCCAGTCCCGCCAGCGCCACACCGAGCGCACCGGCCAGCATCAAAAATTTCTGCGCGCGTTCGATCGCATGGCCGATGCGCGGTTGTGAATCGCCGACACTCAGCCAGCGCTGCCCTGCGATCAACTGCGGCTTCAACCACTGCTGATACTGTTCCAATACGTCGTCGCTGCCAGCGAACAAATAATTGAAACGCACGCGACTGCCGGGTTGAATCACCTGTGTCGCATCGAGATCGGTCAGCGACATCAGCACTTTGGGGGCATACACATCGCTGCCGCTATCCGGCTCGCTCGCGACAATACCGCTGACGATGAATTGCGCCGCGCCGATTTCCACGCGATCGCCGATGCTTATCTGCAGCAGCGGCAGCAATCGCGAATCGAGCCACGCCTCGCCGACCTGCGGACCGTGCCCGACAATATGCGCAGCGCCAAATGGCTCATGCGCCATTTTCAATTCACCGCGCAATGGATACGCCGGCGACACCGCCTTGATCGAAGCGAGCTGTCTGTTCTCGCCCGCGATCAACACCGATTGAAACGTCACCGTTTGCGCGCGCTGCAAACCTGATTCATCAGCGTGCGCGAGCCACTCAGGTTTCGCCGGCCACGCACTTCGCAAGACGCGGTCTGCGGCAAGAAACTGATTGCTGTTCGCCTGAATCCCCAGCTGCAAACGTTCGGTGAATGCGGCGATGCCGACAACGATGGCGACGGCCATCGCCAGCGCGATCAACAGCAACCCCAATTCACCGCCGCGCCAGTCGCGAGCCAGCAATTTCAAACTCAGCATTTACGATTCCACCGTAACAAAAATCCGGACGAACACCCGGGTTCGCCCCTACGCATTAACCAACACCTACGCATCGAGTGGCATGCGCGCACTGTCCCGAATGATTTCCCCCGCCGCCAGCTGAATCAGTCGCTCGCAGCGTTCGGCCAGACGCTCTTCGTGCGTCACTAAAACGAGGGTGGTATTGCTCTCGCGATTGAGATCGAACAATAAATCGATAATGTGCGCGCCCGTTGCGGTGTCGAGATTTCCGGTGGGTTCATCGGCAAACAGAATGTTCGGCGTATTCGCGAACGCGCGCGCAATCGCCACGCGCTGCTGTTCGCCACCCGATAACTGCCGCGGATAATGCGTTTCTCTCTCGCCCAGACCCACACGCCGCAAATATTCGCGCGCCGCTGTCTGCGCATCGCCGCGCCCCATCAGTTCGAGCGGCAGCATGACATTTTCGAGCGCGGTGAGACTCGGCAATAACTGAAACGATTGAAAAACGAAACCGACCTGCTCGCCGCGCAATTGCGCGCGCGCATCTTCATCGAGCGAAGTGATCTCGCGTTTATTGAGCCACACGCGACCGCTGCTCGGCAGATCGAGCCCGGCCAGCAAGCCCAGCAATGTCGATTTTCCCGAGCCCGATGCGCCGATAATCGCCACACTCTCACCAGCCTTGATCTGCAATCCAATCCCTTTCAAGATGTGCAGCTCGCCGGAAGTCGTCGGCACGGATTTGCGCAAATCTTCAGTACGAATCATAGGAATCCTGAACAGTGAAATATTTTTCTGTCGTGCGTGAATATCTGATCGTCGCACTGTTGGTGCTAGGCATCACATCGACGCTAGGCATCACTTCCGCATTTGCCGCCACACAATCCGCTGCATCGTCTCCGACAATTCTTGTGCTCGGCGACAGTCTCAGTGCAGCGTATGGTATACCGCGTGACAAGGGTTGGGTTTCGCTCCTGCAGGAAAGACTATTACAACATGGTTCGCAGCAAAAGCTGGCGAACAGTCATGTCGTCAACGCCAGTATCAGCGGCGAAACTACCGATGGTGGTCTCTCGCGTCTGCCGGTGCTGCTGCAGAAACACAACCCGGCACTGGCCATCATCGAACTCGGCGCCAACGATGGTCTGCGCGGCTTTCAAATTCAGCGCACGCGCGACAACCTCGCACAAATCATTTCGCTTTGTCAGAAGGCCGATGCAAAAGTTCTGCTCGTCGGCATTAAAATTCCGCCCAATTACGGTTTGAAATACACCTCCGATTTTTACGAGACGTACTCACTGGCCGCAAAACAATTCAACGTCCCGCTGGTACCGTTTCTGCTCGATGGCGTTGCGACCGATCCGGGGTTAATGCAAAACGACGGCTTGCATCCGCGCGCGGAAGCACAGGCAAAAATTCTGAATACGGTGTGGAAATATCTGGAGCCGATGCTCTAACTCCCTCTCCCAAATGGGAGAGGAGAATATGCTTCAGCAGTACTGATCAGATTAAAACTGCTTCAGTATGCGTTCGCGCTGCTTCCAGTCCGGCATCACATATTCGAGCAGTGCGTAAAATTTTTTACCGTGATTGAATTCGGTGAGATGGCAGAGCTCATGCGCGATCACGTAATCGATCATCGACACCGGCAGTTTGACCAGTTCGGTATTCAACGTCACACGGCCGCTGCGGCTGCAACTGCCCCAGCGCCGCTCCATTTTACGCAGCCGCAATTCCGGCGCGGGAATGATTCCCGGAAAACGCTGGCAAACGATTAATAGCCGCTCACTGAAAATCGTTTCGGCCTGATCGCGATACCAGGTATTCAATTGTCGCGTGAGCGCCGGCAGATTCCAGGGATCGCGCGCGGTGACCACGATGACTTCCTCATCGTACAAAATGGAAGGTGTATTGCTTTTTTCGACTTCGAGCCGGCGCGGCTGACCGAGAAACCACATCGATGCACCGGGCTCGATGCTGTTTTTCCATTGATGTTTACTCGCCTGCCTGGTGAGACTGCGCTGAATCCACCCTGATTTTTCTTCGACGAAACGCACGATATGTTTCTGACTGAGACCGTGCGGCGCGCGCACTTCGACATCGCCATTGTCGTGCACATACACGACCAGGGTTTTGCGTTTCTGAAATTTCACCGCGTAGGAAAAACTGGCGTTCATACCCAACCGTTTATGTATTTCGGTATTCACTGTCACTGCGCGAATAACCGGCTGCGATGCCGGTTCTGATTATCGACGAACTCGGTGATGACCTCGATAAACCGATAACCGAAACGCTCAAGCTTGCTGTTGCCGACACCGCTGATGCCGAGCATCTGGGTCGAACTGGTCGGCTGCTCGACCGCCATCAGACGCAATGTCGCATCGTGAAAAACCATGAATGGCGCGATGCCGAGTTCATCCGCGATGCGTTTTCTGCATTCGCGCAATGCCTGCCACAACGGCTGCAATTCGGGCTCGACTTCGATCTGACGATTGCGCGAACGCTGCTCGCGTGCGCCGCTCTCGGTGGTATCCACGCGCAACGCCAGCGACAATTCACCGCGCAGAACAGGCCGCGATGCTTCGGTCAGACGCAGACCGCCATAACCCTGCAAATCGACTTCCAGAAATCCGCGAATCAGTAATTGCCGTATCAGCGAACGCCATTGCTGTTCGCCGAGGCCCTGTCCGATACCGAACGTGCTGAGTTTGTCGTGGCCGTGCTGCTGCACTTTTTCGTTGTGTTTACCGAGCAGGATATCGACGACATGCGCAGCGCCGAAACGCTGTCCACTGCGATAGACACACGACAATAATTTTTGTGCGGCCTGGGTTGCGTCCCATGTTTTCGGCGGCGCGAGACAGATATCGCAATTGCCGCAGCCATCGCCGTAAGTCGACTCGAATTGATCGTCGGCAAAATAATCGAGCAGCGATTTACGGCGACAGTCCGTGGTTTCGCACCATGCGAGCAGCGATTCGAGTTTGAAATTTTCCTGGCGCTTGAACTGTTCAGACGCATCGCTGCCCGCAAGCATATCTTTCATGCGCACCACATCCTGCAAACCGTAAAGCAGCAATGCGGTGGCGGGTTCGCCATCGCGACCGGCGCGACCCGTTTCCTGATAATACGCCTCCATGCTTTTCGGCAGATCGAGATGCGCCACGAAACGCACGTCAGGCTTATCGATACCCATGCCGAATGCAATCGTCGCCACCATTACCACCGCATCCTCGCGCAGAAAACGGCGCTGATGCGTTTCGCGCAGAATCGGCGACAAACCCGCGTGATAAGGCAGCGCGGTAATGCCCTGTTCGTTCAGCCATTCGGCGGTCTGCTCGACTTTTTTTCGCGACAGACAATAAACGATGCCCGATTGCCCGCGATAGCTGTCGAGAAATTTCAGCAATTGTTTGCGCGCTTCGGTTTTCGCCGCGACTTTGTAACAAATATTCGGGCGATCGAATCCGCTGACGAATGCCTGCGCATCGTGCAATTGCAGACGCTCGATGATTTCCGCGCGCGTGCGCTGATCGGCCGTCGCGGTCAGGGCGATGCGCGGCACATCGGCAAAACGTTCGGCGAGAATGCCGAGGCCGAGATAATCCCTGCGAAAATCGTGGCCCCACTGGCTCACGCAATGCGCTTCATCGATAGCGAATAGAGCGATTTCGCAGCGCTGCAAAAACTGCAGAGTGCGCTCCTGCAGCAAACGCTCGGGCGCGATGTAAAGCATGTCGAGATCGCCGCGCGCCAGTTGCTGCTCGACCAGACGCTGCGCCTCGGGCTCCAATGTCGAATTCAGAAATGCGGCGCGCACGCCGAGCTGATGCAGATTTTCGACCTGGTTCTGCATGAGCGCGATCAGCGGCGACACGATAACGCCGACACCTTTGCGCAATAACGATGGAATCTGGTAGCAGAGCGATTTGCCGCCGCCCGTGGGCATGAGCACGAGCGCATCGCGGCCCTGCACCAGTGTTTCGATGATGGCCGCCTGCTGTCCGCGAAACTGCGGATAGCCGTAAACGGTGTGAAGAAGATGGGTGGCCTGCTCGATCATGGGCGGCATTATAACGTCCGGCCTGTATATGAATACCTTTAGCCGCTGCCTACAATAGGCCTGTATTGATATGTCTCGCGGTCGAGGAATTTCATCGAATGTCAGCTTCATCCCGGATGCCTGCTTCCAGCGCAGCCATGCTGCAATTCGATCGCGATCATCTGTGGCATCCGTACGCGTCGATGCAGTCGCCGGCGCCGGTATTTCCGGTCGTTGGTGCGCAGGGCGTGCGTCTGCAGATGGCCGATGGACGCGAACTCATCGACGGCACCAGCTCATGGTGGAGCGCGCTGCACGGTTACAACCATCCCGTACTGAATCGCGCCGCGCACGCGCAGATCGATGCGATGTCGAATGTGATGTTCGGCGGCATCACGCATCCACCGGCGGCCCGGCTCGGTGAATTACTGACAGGCCTGACACCGGCGCCGCTGACGCAGATTTTTTACTGCGATTCCGGCTCGGTCGCGGTGGAAATCGCGATCAAAATGGCACTGCAATACTGGCAGGCGCTCGGCCAGCACAAGAAAAACAAATTGCTCACGGTGCGCGGCGGCTATCACGGCGACACCTTCATGGCGATGTCGGTATGCGACCCCGTCGAGGGCATGCACCGTTTATTCAGCGGTGTGCTGCAGCAACAATTGTTCGCCGATAAACCGCAAACGCGCTTTGGCGAACCGTTCGACGACAGCGATCTCGATTCACTGAAAAAAATTCTGATCGATCAGCACGAGAATATCGCCGCACTCATCATCGAGCCGATATTTCAGGGCGCCAGCTCGATGCATTTTTATTCGGCCGATTATTTGCAACACGCGCGCCGCCTGTGCGACGACTACGGTGTGCTGCTGATCTGCGATGAAATTGCGACAGGATTCGGCCGCACCGGAAAATTGTTTGCGTGCGAATACGCGAATATCAGCCCCGATATCCTCTGTCTCGGCAAGGCGATCACGGGCGGTTATCTCTCGTTCGCGGCGACGCTGTGCACGCGTCAGGTCAGCGATGCGATTTGCGGTGCGGCACCCGGCGCCCTGATGCACGGCCCCACATTCATGGCCAATCCGCTGGCGTGCGCGATCGCCTGCGCCAGTATCGAATTGCTGATGTCGCAACCCTGGCAGCGCACGGTTCGTCACCTCGAAACGCAATTGCGCGTCGGTCTGGAACCCGCGCATGCCTTGCCGAATGTCGCCGACGTGCGCGTGCTCGGCGCCATCGGCGTAATCGAAATGCACAACGCGGTGAATGTTCCTATCGCACAGGAATTATTTGTCGAGCACGGTCTGTGGGTGCGACCGTTCGGAAAATTTATTTATACGATGCCGCCCTTCATCATCGACGACGACGATCTCGCGACGGTAACAAAAGGCATGGTGGAAGTGGCGGAGGAATTACGCGATTAACTCCCTCTATTTACTCCGATCAGTCATTCCTTAAAACGCAGCGCGCGGCGCAGGGATACGCGGGTTGCGATCCTCGCTGTGTTGCGCCAGCCAGTCGAGCAGCGGCTGCCACGCCATCAAATCCTCGCGCACTTTCTTGTCGGGCATTTCGAAAATACCGAGCCCCTGCCCCGCCGCGTTGATGTAATTGTGGGTGTCGCGCAGCGTGGTGATGAAAGGAATGCGCAACGAATTTAAAAAATGCACGAGACGCTGATACACGAGCGTATTTTTGCGCGCGCGATTGGCGACCACGGCGATGCGCTGATCGTTGCGATCGATTCTGGCGATCGTCAGCAGCTGGCCGATCGAATTCGCCACCGCGTGAATATCGACATCGGATGGCAGCACCGGAATCACGATGGCACTCGCTTCCTGCAGCGTGCGCTGGAACGACGCGAAATCGAGCGCCGCTGCCGTATCGATAATCAGGCACTCGGTATCGGGCTCGACGCGCAAAAACCAGTTACGCGTAACGCCGATGGGATGTTTATACGCCGGGATAACCTGAATCCTGGGCAATTCGGCCGAACGCTGACCCACCCAGTAAGTGCTCGAACCCTGACTGTCGTAATCCATCAGCGCGGTTTTCTTGCCACTCGCGGCGAAATAGCTCGCGAGATTGGTCGCCAGTGTGGTTTTGCCGGAGCCGCCCTTGGGATTGATTACCGCGATACGCTGCATGAAATTCCGTCTTGTCCGTGCGAGTACGTCGATGAGTGATCACAGTTTAGTCATTTATTGCGCGGCTTCCATGTTGCAGCTCGCAAACTCGCCAGTTCGAAAACCCTCGCGCTGCGATGCCTTCGACGATGCGCGGTGATAGCATGCGCGCTCCCGACTTTCCTGTTCGCAACCGCTGGTTATTTCCTTGCAACGCCTGGCCGATCTCGATCAACGTCTCGCCCGCCTGGGCGCTCTGCCGCTCCATCGCGATCGCATACTGCGCGCGTGGCTGCAGGGAAAACCGCTCAACACCGGCACACGTCGTCATCCCAGTGCCGATTTTCTACCGCTGGCGGTACGCAATCATTTGCCGCAGCTAAGCGAAGCGCTCGACAGCCTTATTCGCGTGAATACCGAACATCCGGCAACCGATGGCTCGGCGCGATTATTAGTGGAGTTGCGCGACGGGCAGATGGTGGAAAGCGTGTTATTGCCGCGTCAGGGCGTGTGTGTTTCGACGCAGGTCGGCTGCGCGGTGGGCTGCCGCTTCTGCATGACCGGCAAGAGCGGATTGCTGCGCCAGGTCAGCAGTCTCGAAATCGTCGCGCAGGTGGTGCAGGCGCGCCGCCTGCGTCCCGTGCAGAAAGTGGTTTTCATGGGCATGGGCGAGCCGGCGCACAATCTCGATAACGTGCTCGAAGCGATCGAACTGCTCGGCAGCCACGGCAATTTCAATCACAAGAAACTGGTGTTTTCCACCGTCGGCGATTTACGCGCCTTCGAACGCCTGCCGCAAATGAACGTGAAACCCGCGCTGGCGCTATCGCTGCACACCACGAAAAAAGCATTGCGCGAACACCTGTTGCCGAAAGCGCCGAAAATCGCGCCGGAGGAACTGGTGGAATTCGGCGAAACCTATGCGCGCAAGGTCGGTTATCCGATTCAATATCAATGGACATTATTGAAAGGCATCAACGACGGCATGGACGAATGGGAAGCGATTCCACCTCTGCTCAAAAACAAATACGCCGTGCTCAATCTCATTCCCTTCAACAGCGCCGAGGGCGATGAATATCAGCGTCCCGACGTCGAACGCATCACCGAAATCGTCAAATATCTGCATCGCCACGGCGTATTTACCACCGTGCGCAACAGCGCGGGCCAGGATGTCGAAGGCGGCTGCGGACAACTGCGCGCGCGTGCTGTCGATATCGTCAACACCCGCCGGTTGATGGAGCATGTATGAGCATGGAGCATCTGTTGAAAAATATTTTCAGCCTGTCGCGCCGCTGCGTTTTTTTCGCGAATATTTTCCTCGCGAATATTGCGCTCGCCGCACTCGGCGCCATCACGACCGCGCACGCCGAGGAAGTAAAAGCCGCGGTTGCGGCGAATTTCACCGCGGCCATCAAAAAACTCGCGCCGCTTTACGAACAGAAGAGCGGCAATAAACTCATCGTGAGTTTTGGTGCCACGGGTCAGCTTTACGCACAAATTACTCACGGCGCGCCGTTCGAGGTATTTCTTGCCGCCGACGATACGACACCGAAAAAATTAATCGGTGAAGGTAAGGCGGTTGAAAGCTCGTATTTCGTTTATGCGCGCGGCCGCCTCGCGTTGTGGAGTGCAACGCCGGGTTATGTCGACGATAAGGGTGACGTGTTGAAATCCAGCCGGTTCGCGAAAATCGCAATCGCCAATCCGAAAACCGCGCCGTATGGCCAGGCGGCGATCGAAACACTCACCGCGCTGAAACTGCTCGATCAATTGCAGCCGAAATTCGTGACGGGCGAAAACATCGCGCAGACGCAGCAATTCATCGCAAGCGGCAATGTGCCGCTCGGATTCATCGCGCTCGCGCAGGTGAAAGCATTGCCCGCCGATCGCGGCAGTTACTGGTTGGTACCGGATGAGCTGCATCAGCCGATCGCTCAAAGTGCAGTGCTGATAAAAAAAGAAAATAATGCAGCGGCGGAAAGTTTTTTTGCGTTTCTGAAATCGCCCGAGGCAATCGCTATCATCCGCGACTTCGGTTACGAGGTGCCTTAACCGCAGGCGCGAAAAAAAGAATGATGTTCGATGATGATTGACTGGCAACCGATTTGGCTAACGCTGCGGCTCGCGAGCACGACGACGGTTTTATTGCTGTTGTTCGCCGTGCCGCTGGCGTGGTGGCTGGCGAATACGCAATCGCGACTCAAACAGTTTTTTTCGGCGCTGCTGGCATTGCCGCTGGTGCTGCCGCCGACGGTGCTCGGTTTTTATCTGCTGCTGCTGCTCGGCCCGCACGGGCCCGTTGGGCAATTCACGCAGTGGCTCGGTATCGGCACGCTGCCTTTTACGTTTCCGGGATTGGTCATTGCGTCGTGTCTGTATTCGCTGCCGTTCGCATTGCAGCCGATGCAAACCGCCTTCGAAAGCATTGGCCGCCGACCGTTTGAAGTGGCCGCAACATTGCGCGCGAATGCTTTCGATCGCGCAGTGAGCGTCGCCCTGCCGCTCGCACGCAATGGATTGTTGAGCGCGGCCGTTCTCACCTTCGCGCACACCATCGGCGAATTCGGCGTGGTGCTGATGATCGGCGGCAATATTCCGGGCGCAACGAAAGTGTTGTCGGTGGCGATTTACGATCACGTCGAATCGCTCGAATACGCACAGGCGCACTGGCTCGCCGGCGGCATGCTGGCATTTTCATTTTTAACGTTATTGACGCTGTATGTATTCAACGATCGTCATATGCGGGTGATTCGATGACGAGCGCTTCGATAAATGGCAACCGCACCATCGCCGCCCGTTTTCAAACGGCATTGAGTCATTTCACCCTCGATGTCGATCTGGAAATTCCCGCGCAGGGCATCACCGCGCTTTTCGGTAAATCGGGTTGCGGCAAGACCACGCTGCTGCGCTGCATCGCCGGTCTCAATAAAACGCCGCGCGGTTATCTGCGCATCGCCGGCGATATCTGGCAGGACGAAAAAACGTTCGTGCCGGTGCATGCGCGCGCGCTGGGTTATGTCTTTCAGGAAGCGAGTCTGTTTCCGCATCTCAGCGTGCGCGGCAATCTCGAATACGGCTGGAAGCGCACGCCGGCGGCGCAGCGGCGCGTCGATTTCGACGAGATCGTCGCCCTGCTCGGCGTCGAGCCGCTGCTGCGCCAGAAACCGGAGACGCTCTCGGGCGGGCAGCGCCAGCGCGTGGCGATCGCGCGGGCATTATTGGGCAGTCCGAAATTGTTGTTGCTCGACGAACCGCTGGCGAGTCTCGATCTCGACAGCCGCGCCGAAATTCTGCCGTATCTCGAACAGCTGCATGAACGCCTCGACATTCCGATGCTTTACGTCAGTCATGCACCGGCGGAAATCGCACAGCTCGCCGATCACCTGGTACTGCTGGAGCGCGGTCGCGTGGTCGCCCAGGGCGCGCTCAACGCCATTTTTACGCGGCTCGATCTGATGCCCGCGCAGCAGGAGGAAGCGAGTGCGATCATCGAGGGGAAAATTCTCGGCCACGATCGCAAGTTCCAGCTGACGCAGATCGCGATTCCGGGCGGGCAGGTTTCTGTCGCACATCGCGCACTCGAAATCGGTCATCCGGTGCGCGTGCGCATTCTGGCGCGCGATGTCAGCATCGCGCTGGAAAAGCCGCAACACACAAGCATCACCAATGTGCTGCCCGCGCGCATCGCGTCGATGAACGTGTCGCAGAATTCGCCGCAGGCGATGCTCCGGCTCGATCTGGGCGGCGCCTTCATCCTCGCGCGCATCACGCGCCGGTCGGTGGCGCTGCTCGATCTCAAACCCGATATGCCGGTGTACGCGCAGGTCAAAAGCGTGGCGTTGATGAATTAACGTGCGCCGATGAATTGAGCGCGGCGTCCGGCCCGTACGGAAAACGGCTCAGAACATCCAGTTCCACACGACTTTCACGATGTCCTCGCGCGCCGAGGTGGAGAATTTCTCGTCCTCGTTCAGGAACAGACGATTGAGGCTGAGGTAGATATCCTGCCCGGGCGCCAGCGTCCAGCGCAGCCGCAGATTGACGCCGAGTTCGTCGCTGACGCTGTCCCATTGCAGCAGCGTGCTGGCGAAAATGCGCGCGGTCGGCGTCATTTCGAGGCCGAGCGCGGCGAGGTGCACGCGCGCATTGCCCGCCGGCAGATGCAGATCGGTCCGCTCGGCGCGCAGTGTCACCCCCCACCCCGGCTCCGGGCGCAGCGCCAGCGAGAGCGCATAATCCTCGCGATCGCCGTCGTAGAACTCACCCCAGCGCACGCTGAACTCACCCGACAGAGGCCGACTGGCGCTGACGCCGATATAAACCAGCGCCGAATCGTAGCGGTAATCGCCGGCGGGGACCGTCAGCCCGGGCAGGATTTCGAAATCCTCGATCAGCGTTTCGCGCTCGAAATACAGTTCGGGCATCACATAGTCTTCCCGCGCGTTGCCGATGTAGATCTCCGGATTGATCAGCTGGTAGAGGCGCGCGTCGTGTATGCCATCGCTGCGCTCCCAGTCGAGCTGGGGAATCCATTCGTCGCCGTCCGCGGTGCGCCACCAGTAGCCCAGCTCACCCTGGCTCTGGCGGACTCCGCTCTCGACGAGGAAGCCCAGCGCGGGCTCAAAGGCCGCGTCCACGCGATGGATGCCGACATTGCCGGTCCAGCCCAGATTGCTCCAGTCGACGAACACGCCGCGCGCGCTGCCGCTGCCCAGTTCCGGGTTGGCGCTGGTCTGCGTCCACAGGTCGACGGCGAGATTGCGGTCGGGTAGGAATTGCGGGTTGCGGTATTGCCAGTCGACACCCCACAGGCTGCTGCCGCCGGTGCCGGCGGGATTGCCGCTGGTGCCGATGACGCCGATGCGCGAATAGGCGCCCGTGCGCACCGCCGCCCGCCCCACGCCCATGCTGGTGGCCTCGCTGTGCGGCCCTTCCTCGACCCTGACCGCGAGCAGACCGGCATCGACATCGCGCGATTCGTGCGACAGCTTGAAGCCGGCTTCGAGCGCCAGCAGTGTGCCATCCGCGGCCAGCCCGATGCGGCGCGAAAAGAATGGCAGCAGATTGGTCTGGCGCCCGCCGAACGCGAACACGCCGGCGTCCTGCAGGAAGAATTCGCGCTTTTCGGGAAAAAACAGCGGGTAGCGGGTGAGATTGACCTGGCGCTGGTCGGCTTCGGCCTCGGCGAAATCGCTGTTGAGCGTCAGTGTGGCAGTGGTGTCGGGACGCATCCGCCAGAACAGATCGAGCCCGGGTTCGAGCCGGGTTTCCGACTGCTCCGGCTGCTCGCTCCGCTGCAGACGCAGCGAGGGTTTGACGCGCAACCCGTGACCGCCGGCCGCCGAGGGCACGCCCTGCAGCTCGCCCGCGATGCGCAGCGCGCTCACCGCCCGGTCGGGCAGCGCGCCGCGCCAGCGCAGTCGTTCGCCGCTGCTGCCCAGATAGCGCTCGATATTCACGCCCCAGCTGCCGGTGCCATTGAGCGTGAGCGAGTTCAGCGGAATCGCCAGCTCGGCGCTCCAGCCGCTTTCGTCCGCGTGCACGCGCGCATCCCAGATGGCATCCCAATCGGGGCGCGGCTCGGCGCTGTCGAAAATCAGCGCGTCGAACTGCGCGCCGTTGGCGTTGACGCTGAACAGATAGCCGTTGCGGCCACCGCGGGCGGGATCGATGACCACACTGAAATGATCGTCGCCATCGAGCAGGGCATCGCGCCGGCGCTGGCGGGCACTGCGCTGATAGCCGGCCTTTTCCAATGCCCGGATCGCGATATACAGGACAGCGCCGTCATGAGTCATCCGTATCTCGGTGGCGACGCTCGGCTCAGCGCCGGGCTCGGGCGATACCTGCTGCAGCCCGCCCAGCGGCGGCGTCTGCTGCCAGACCGGATCGTCGAGGCGGCCGTCGAGCACCGGCGCCTGTGCCGTGTCGATGCTGCCGAGCCGGACCGCCGGCATCGCACCGGCGACGGATGCCATCATCGCAGCGAGGAGAAAGAGGATGGGCGTCGCGCCGGCAACGCCGCTCAACGGGTTGCGGCGCTCTGGTGCGGGAAAATCCGGGGTGGGGAAAAAAAGGGCTTGCCGGAGGAGCGAAGGACAGCCTGTCATCGACCGCCCTTATGGCCTGGAATGCCCGATCCAGGCCACCAGCGGCGCGAAAACGCGCGGCTGCCAGGTGAAAGTGAAAGCGACGATCAGCGCCGCCGCCGCCAGCGTCATCGCGAACACGAGCACGGCCATCGACGGATGATCGGCGACCAGGCAGCACAGCAGCGAAACCGCCAGCGCGACGCTGCCCAGCCAGCGCAGTCGCACAACCGCCGCGGCTGGCAGCGGTTGCCCCGCGCGCAGCTGACGCCAATGCGTCTCCATCGACAGCGCCAGCCAGGCGAAGCCGGTCACGCAGCTGAGCAACGCCAGAAGAAACCACAGAGCCTCAGGCATGTGCCACCTCCACGCGTTTGCGCGCCGCGCGATCCACGCTCTCCGCCAGCGGCTGTCGCGCGCGCAGTTGCAACCGGCGCGCGGCGAGCAGCGCGACCGCCGCGCCGGCGAGCAGTACCAGATCGACACCGGCCACCGGCCAGTAGTGGCCGATCGTCTTCAGCAGA
>CAZWBA010000011.1:0-118162 GCA_964631955.1 uncultured Verrucomicrobiaceae bacterium
AGGGGGAGTGCCCGAAGGGCGAGGGGGTCATGTTTTAATGGATGACCCCTCCGTCTCGCTGCGCGAGCCACCTCCCCTACTGCGCAGGGGAGGCCGAATTAATACCCCGCGCTTTTGTTAGTGCCCCAAATAAACTTCAATTACTTTCGGATCTTTCTGCACTGCATCCATCGAACCTTCTTTTAAAATTTTTCCCTGATGCAAAACGGTTACGCGGTGCGCGATGGCTTTCACGAATTCCATATCGTGCTCAATGACGATGACGGATCGCCCCTGGCAAATTCGCTTGAGTAACTCTCCCGTCAATTCGCGCTCACGCGCGCTCATTCCCGCGACGGGCTCATCAAGCATCAGCAATTCGGGATCCTGTATCAGCAGCATGCCGATTTCGAGCCACTGCTTCTGTCCGTGACTGAGCAGACCCGCCTCGGTATCGAGAAATTCGTCGAGCATTATTTCCCTGGCGATTTCATTGACGCGGGCAATTACATCCGGCGTGCGCCGAAATCCCAGCGCGCCAAATACCGAGCGGCCACGCGGAAACGACACTTCGAGATTTTCAAATACCGTAAGATTTTCGTAGATCGATGGATTCTGAAATTTTCGACCGACGCCTTCGCGCACGATCTGATATTCGGAAAGCTTCGTCAGCTCTTTGTCTTTGAACTTGATGCTGCCCGCGGTCGATCTGGTTTTTCCGCAGATCAGATCAAGCACTGTGGTTTTTCCGGCGCCATTGGGCCCGATAACGACGCGAATTTCGTTCTTGTCGATATATAGATTCAAATCATCGACCGCTTTGAAACCATCGAACGAGACCGTGAGCCCTTCGACGGTGAGCACGAAATCCTGTTTACGCGGATGCTCTGCAGTACTCATGTATGTTTCGCCACCTAATTGCATGACAGCTCCTCACCGCTAGTTGATTTACCTTCCGGGGTTGGCGATTTGCCTTTCGCGATAGCCGCGCTCGCCGCTTCGATGGGTATTTCTGCCTTGCGGGCAGCGATTTTCGGTCTCACATAGCTGGCATAAACCCCGGCCAGACCATTTGGAAATGCCATCACTACGCCGATGAATAACAGGCCCATGAATACGAGCCACAGTGTCGGAAAACTTTCGGAGAAATAGGTTTTTCCGAAATTGACGAGCAGCGTTCCATACACGGCACCGATCAACGACATGCGCCCGCCGACCGCAGCGAAAATCACCATTTCAATCGAAGGTACGATGCCGACGAATGAAGGCGACATGAATCCCACCTGCAGAGTAAACATCGCTCCGCCGATGGCGGAAATCATTGCCGCAACGCAGAACACGAAGATATGAAAACTCGATACGTCGTAGCCGGAAAAGCGTACGCGGTCTTCGCGATCGCGCATCGCGAGCATGAGCTTGCCGAGCTTCGATACAATGATGGCGCGAACAGCGAGAATGCAGCCGAACAGCAAAATGCCATTGGCAAAATACAGAATGTATTTGGCGCTATCGGAACGGATGTCCCAGCCGAGCAGCGTACGCAAATCGGTCATGCCATTTATGCCGCCGGTATAACCCTGCTGGCCGACGATGAGAATGGTGAGAATCGATGCAATGGCCTGCGTGATGATCGAAAAATACACCCCGCCAACGCGGCGCTTGAACATGGCCGCGCCGATGATGTACGCGAAAATTCCCGGTACCAGAATCACGGCAATGATTGTAAAAGTCAGACTATGGAAAGGCTCCCAGAACCACGGCAATTCGGTGATCTGATTCCAGTCCATGAAATCGGGAATGCCTGGCGTCGATTGAATTTTCGTGCTTTCGGGATCGGAGGCTTCGAGTTTTAAAAACATCGCCATCGCATAACCGCCGAGACCGAAGAAAATGCCCTGCCCCAGACTCAGAATTCCGCCGTAGCCCCAACATAGAACCAACCCCACCGCGACGAAGGCATACGTCAGATATTTCCCGACGAGATTGAGTCGGAAAATATCAAAGATCAGCGGAAATGCGATGAATATGATGGCTGCGAGAATGAGTAAACCGACAATGCCTTCACGCCCACCCAACCATTTCTGAACAGCTGCATTCATGAATAAAACCTCGACTGTCTGTTAGGTTCCTGTGACAGCTACCTGTCGTTTTCGAATTTCTATTTGCGGACCCTGATCGAGAACAACCCTTCCGGGCGAATCATCAGAATGGCGACGATGCCGACCAGCGTTAATACTTTTGCCATCGCTCCGCTCAGGAAAAAGCCAAGAATCGATTGCGTCTGCGCGATCGTGAATGACGAGGCAAATGTACCGAGCAAGCTGCCGGCGCCGCCGAACACAACCACCAGGAAAGTGTCGACGATATAGAGTGAGCCGCTGGTCGGACCTGTCGATGCAATCGTCGTAAAGGCCGCGCCTGCCACACCGGCGATACCGCAACCGAGCGCAAAAGTAATGCGATCCACCTTGGCGGTGTCGATACCAACCGCGCTCGCCATGACGCGATTTTGTGTTGTCGCGCGGACTTTCAACCCCCAGCGCGAGCGATAGAGGAAGATGAATACCAGCGCAGATAAAAACACCGTTAAACCGAATACAAAAATGCCGTTGATAGGAATATCCAGCCCTTCGCGCAGCGTTAACGAACCCATCAGCCAGTCAGGCAGGGTTGCGCTCATTTCGCGCGCACCGAATGCCGAGCGAAATATCTGCTGCATGATGAGGCTGAGCCCCCATGTCGCCAGCAAGGTATCCAGCGGACGCTTGTACAGATGCCGAATGATGGAAAGCTCGACAAGGTAGCCGATTAGAAATGCGATGCCGAAGGCAACGAGCACCGCAAAGATGAAATAAAAGTTTTTTATTTCGGGAAATTGTTCTGCAAGCAATGACATCGCCACGGTGCTGTAAGCCCCGATGGTGAGAAACTCACCGTGCGCCATATTGATCACACCCATTTGCCCGAAGATGATTGCGAGACCGAGCGCCATGAGCACGAATACGGAAAACAAACTGATGCCGACGAAGGCCTGCATCGTGAAAATATCGATTAACTCAGATCCCGAATAGCCACCCATTTTTAATTCCTCTAGAACTGCTACTCAATTAGGGAATTTAGACGCGACAATCACCCCCTCGCCCCTTTCGGGACACTCCCCTTTAGACCCTTTGGGCCCTACTTCGCAGGGGGAGCCATTAGCACCACCGATTGCCTCCCCTAATTTTTAGGGGAGGTGTCGCGAAGCGACGGAGGGGTCATGTTTACTGATATCCTTTCGGAAACGGATTCGGCTCGATCAAATCAGATTCGTGAATCACCTTCGCCTGACCGTCTTTCTGCCACACAGCGATGCGTGCCTTGCTCCATAAGTGATGGTTGTCGTGAAGCTTCACGTAACCCTCCGGTGCGGTTTTCAATTCAATGCCCGGCGACGCTGCAACGACTTTGTCGACATCGAAACTGCCGGCCTTTTCCACCGCAGCTTTCCACAGCCATGGGCCGAGGTAGGCAGCCTGCGTAACGTCGCCAATCACGCTATCCGCGCCCCATTTTTTCTTAAAGGTTTCGACGAAGGCTTTGTTGTTGGGATTGTCGAGCGATTGGAAATATTTCATCGACGAATACAGGCCTTCAACGTTTTCGCCGCCGATGCCGAGTACTTCGTCCTCAGTAACGGAAATGGTTAACATCGGTTGTTTCTTGAAGTTCAAACCAGCTGCATTCAACTGTTTGAACCAGGCGACGTTCGAACCACCGACAACCGCGCCGAAAACGAGATCGGGTTTTTTCAGTTTGATCTTGTTGATGAGCGGGCCGAACTGCGTCGAGCCAAGCGCGTAATATTCCTCGCCGACCACCTCGCCTTTCAGCACGTTTTCGATGTGCTTACGCGCGATCTTCATCGAGGTGCGCGGCCAGATGTAATCGGAACCGACGAGATAGAACTTTTTCGCACCCAGTGTTTTGCTGGCCCAGTCAAGACTCGCAAGAATTTGCTGGGTGGCTTCCTGGCCGGTGTAGAAAACATTTTTTGACTGCTCCAGCCCTTCATAAAACGTCGGGTAATAGAGCAGACCGTTATCGTGTTCAAACACCGGCAATACCGCTTTACGCGATGCGGAAGTCCAGCAACCAAACACTGCGGCGACCTTATCTTTCTCAAGCAATTTTTTGGATTTCTCCGCGAAGGTCGGCCAGTCGCTGGCACCATCTTCCTGGATGACTTCTATTTTTCGTCCGAGAATTCCGCCCATCGCGTTGATTTGTTCGATAGCAAGTTTTTCAGCTTCGACCGATCCCGTTTCGGAGATGGCCATCGTGCCCGTCACCGAATGCAGAATGCCGACAGTGACGGTTTTATCGGTTACCGCCAGTCCGGTGGTATTCACCTTGGCTGTCGGCAAATCCGCGCCGTGAACCGGCATACTCAAAATCGATGCACTTAAGATCGATGCTCCACACAATAAAGCCGCCAATGTTTTTTTCTTTAAAAATTTCATTTTCACAGACATCTCGTCTCTCCCATGGTCAACGCTTTAAAAATCTCGGATCTAAATAGCTTCGAAATCTCTCGCGGACTTTTTGAGAAATTTCGTTCGGTGCACGCCACGAAAGATTAAGAGCAACGGTTATGCCATCGCCTCTGCGAAAATAATTTTTGATGAATTATTATTTTTTATCGAATTAGCGCACGCCTTTAAACAAGGGCTTATCCGCTTTACCTGCGGCTCATATCCATAAATATCTTTCTATTACTTTTTAAAAAAGGAAACCGACTTGCTATTTTCTTTCATTCAGCTATTCGTCATTTTCAGTTTGTCACTGTTAATGGCAGATTTGGCATTTGACATTGTCATCTTTGTCAAACGCCGCAAATTTCTGCATTCGGTCTTTTTGCATCAAAACGGATATTGACTGCGCGAAAACACGGCATTTATCGCGTCAATAACGCAAGTCCCCGCAATGGCACAGTCCATGCTCAATACACTGCATTCCTTTTTAAATGAATTGCAGCAACACTATTGGGAGAGAGCCATGACCGATACGTTAGTGAAGATCGATTTTTCAAAAGCTCCGGAAGAACATCCGTGCATTCACAATCGCTGGCATCCGGATATTCCAATGATTGCGTGGGTCAAGCCCGGCGATGATTTCATCATCGAGTGCATGGATTGGACCGGCGGGCAGATTCTCAATAATGATTCTGCCGATGACGTGCGCGATGTCGATCTCACCAAGGTGCATTATTTAAGTGGCCCGATCGGTATCGAAGGTGCGGAGCCTGGCGATCTGCTGGTCGTCGATATTCTGGATGTCGGCACGCTCGACCAGTTCAAATGGGGCTTCAACGGATTCTTCGCCAAAGAAAACGGTGGCGGATTTCTCACCGAGCACTTTCCCGATGCGCATAAATCCATCTGGGATTTCAAAGGTATCTATGCGTCGTCGCGCCACGTTCCCGGTGTTAGCTTCGCGGGCATCATGCATCCGGGATTGATCGGATGTCTGCCATCGAAAGCACTGCTCGACACCTGGAATAAACGCGAAGGTGCGCTGGCCGCAACGGGGCCAGGTTTATGCGCCCCCACAGCGCCCGAGACTGCTCACATGGGCGGCATGAAAAGTGAAGCTGCAAAAAGTGCGGCGATGGAAGCTGCGCGCACCGTACCGCCGCGCGAACACGGCGGTAATTGCGACATCAAGGATTTGACCAAAGGCTCGAAAGTGTATTTTCCCGTGTACGTAAAAGGTGGCGGATTATCGATGGGCGATCTGCACTTCTCACAAGGCGATGGCGAAATCACCTTTTGCGGCGCGATTGAAATGGCGGGATGGATTCATATCAAGGTCGATATCATCAAGGGTGGTGTCAGCAAATACGGCATCAAGAATCCCATCTTCAAACCGAGCCCGTTAAAACCCGAATACAAAAATTATTTGATCTTCGAAGGCATTTCGGTCGACGAAACCGGCAAGCAATATTATCTCGACGCACATGTCGCGTATCGGCAGGCCTGTCTGAACGCGATCGAGTATTTGAAGAAATTCGGTTACACCGGCGCACAGGCCTACGCGATTTTAGGCTGCGCGCCTGTTGAAGGTCATATCAGCGGCATCGTCGATATTCCGAATGCCTGCGCAACATTATTCCTGCCGACCGATATTTTCGACGGCGATATCAACCCAGGCAAGAACGGGCCTGTCCCCTTCGTCGGCGGAGGCAGGGATATTCCCGTTTCCTATTGGAAAGATAAATAGCTACTGGAAAGACAAGCGAGGACTGGAAGGATAAATAGCTGGAGAGTTCATCGTTTTTGCAGGCTGCGTTTTTCTGTACAGGCGTTCTCTGTATGGATATGGCAGTCCCGACCGGCCTGCTGTTTTTATTTCAAGTCGATTTTTAACACGGTTTTTCGAGGGTCAAATCATGCCGGTATACGATTATCGATGCAGCGAGTGCGAGTGCGAATTCACGATGCTCATGCCGATGTCGCGCAGTTCCGATCCGATGTCCTGCCCGAGCTGCGCGCACAATGCGCAGCGTCTCATTTCCGCGCCGCATCTCAGCACCATGCGCGCGGAAGTTCGCTCGGCGCATCAAATCAACGAACGCAGCGCGCACGAACCGAAAATGATGACAGGCGGCCATCGCTGCGGCGCGGAATGCTCGCACCGAAATCATGGCAAAGCCGGACCGTCGGATAAACTTCAACAACCCGCCCTCAAGCAGGTCAGCGCTGCCAAACGACCCTGGATGCTGGGGCACTGATCTGTTCTTCACACACCACGTGGCGAACACAGGCAAGCAAAGGAATACGGGGGTAAACCGGAGAAAAAAATAAACCCGCAGCATGACTGCTGCGGGTTTATAGAGGATCAGGGAAGAGTATTAGTCGCCTGAAGTATCCTTGCACGCCATTTTAGCGGCGCGAATCTGTTTCTTGTCGCAGTTCTCTTTCGAGTCTTTACCAACGCACCAGTTGCGGCGTTGATCCCACGCGGTCAGTGGTTGTTCTGTGCCGTCCGAGCACTTGACTGTGTAGCTCGCGTACTCCTGTCCGTCCGGTGCTTTACCGTCCGAAACGAAAGTAATGCTGGTTGGCTTGGATGCATGCGCAGCCATGGACAATACCAAGCAGCTCGCGGCAATGGCTGTGTGCAAAATAGTTCTCATGATCACTCCTTCGGATGCAGCGGATTAGTAACACGCCTGAATAGTAAGTGGGGACTGGAGGGTTTGCCAGTACGCCAAATTGATCGGTGTTAAAAACAGCGATTCGCTAGCGCCAAAATATCGCTCTAACCGCTTGATTATAGACCATTAATTTAGTCATCTCGACATTAAATAAATAAAATTACTTATAGTTAATTACGCATTCTTAATTCATCTGACACCGTATTCGTGGCGCTGACAAAAATGTATTTCAAACAATTCCGGGAGTTTTTCAAAAAAGATTGTGCAGAAATGCAACAGTGCGGTAACAACTTATGTTTCACGCTGGATGAAATCAGGCAATCGCTTGCTGAACGTGCTGCCGTTGCATCTGCATGATCATGCGTTCGAGCGAACGCTGTTCGACCCGGGGCATATCCCGAAACTGCGCACCGATTAAAAAACGATCGGCATCACTGGATTTGGCATTCACGTTTGTGACGTTACGCACATCGGCTGCGCATTGAAAATTACGCCCCGCAAATTCGAATTGTAAATCGTGCAGAACATCGCCGGCGGCTGGCCGGACACCACCGGCGACTTCAAGGCGGATCCCCGTCGAGGACAGATCGCGCACGCGTGCCGAACAACGCTCATGATCGGGGGCGAGAAACTCCGAAACCACTCCCCAGCCCTGCCCCAGCTGCAAACGGAACGAACCGCGGCGCTGGTTATAGTCGAGGCTTTCGGGTAGCGCCAGCCAGTAACTTTCCAGCTGGCCATCGTCGCGACGCGAAATGATATGCGTGTTGAAGGTCAGGCGGCGTTTGCCATCCAGGCGCACCGTCACCGTCAGCGGCTGCCCGGGCAGACCAACGAACCCGGCGGGAAATAATTCATCGATTTCGACGACACCGCGCTCGGGATCCACGCCGATGATGATGCTCTGATAGCGCGCATCGATGCCCGAGATGGCGACATCGATCAGCGCATGCGAACGCTGAACATCGAACAGATTGAGATAGACCTCGCGCAACGCACTCAGATTCGGCGATTCCGGTATGGATATCGATTCGGCCACGGGCTCTGCAGGCGCGGCGACCAGCGGTTTCTGGCGCTGTCTCTTCAGCCAATCGCGAAGCATGAATTGTCTCCTGTAAGCGCACCGGCAGCGAATAGGCATTATTGCTGCGGTTATCGCCCAAAAAAATGCAACTTGAATAAAACTCTATCACAATCGCTCCCACCGCTGTTTGACCCCCGCGCCGGCTGCTCCATACTTGGTGTTGCCGTCGACGCGCCCGATTTAAAACAGAGCCGCGACGATTCATCCACGCCTGGTCCGGAAGCAATGCCATGTCCATCGGCTCACTGATTTTTCTCGGCTGTCTCGCCGTCATCGCCGTTTATGCCGTCATCATCTACAACGGTCTCGTCGCGCTCAAACACTCGGTGTCGAAAAGCTTTGCCAATATCGATGTGCTGCTCAAGCAACGCCACGACGAACTGCCCAAGCTCGTCGAAACCTGCAAGCAATACATGCAGTACGAACAACAGACGCTCGAACGCGTAATCAATGCGCGCTCCCGGGTCGCTCAGGCGCAGCAATCACACGATATCGCCGCGCTCGGCAGTGCCGAAGGCGAATTGCGCGCGGGCCTGGGTAAGCTGTTTGCACTCGCGGAAAATTATCCCGAACTCAAAACCAATGAAACGTTTCGCCAGCTGCAGGAGCGCATCAGCGGACTTGAAAACGCAATTGCAGATCGCCGCGAAATCTATAACGAATCGGTCAACAACAACAATGTCCGCATCGAACAGTTTCCCGATGCGATTCTGGCGCGCGTGTTTAATTTCAAAGCCTTTGAATTGCTGCAATTCAGCAGCGAAGAAAAAAGTGACGTCAACATCGCTGCACTCTTCAAATAACCTCTTACATTTTTCATGAGTGTGTGGAACGCAATTGCCCCTGCGCTGATATTGATCTGTGCAGGCAGCGGCATTGCGTCGATGGCGATCAACTTGCGCAAGGCGCGCACGATCGAAGATACGCCGACCGCGAAAATTCGTTCGGCGGCACAGGGCTATCTCAGCATCAGCGGCATCGCCCGCGGTATCGATAACGATCCGGTGATCGCCCCGCTGACGGGACAACACTGTCTCTGGTATCACTACACCATCGAGCGCCGCGATCGCGACGGTAAACATTCGCGCTGGACAACGGTTGAAAGCGGGCGCAGCGAAAAATTCTTCGCGCTCGATGACCGCACGGGAATATGCCATATCGATCCGCGCAGGGCCGATGTCACTGCCGTCATTTCGCGATGCTGGCAAGGCAGTGAGCGACGCCCGCCCGGGCCGCCACGCCGATCACCATCGGCGTTCGGATTTCTCAGCCTTTTTTCCCGGGAATATCGCTATCGGGAACATCGCATTCATCCGGATGAATGGGTCTACGTCCTGGGGTGGTTTGAAACGGTGCATGGACCATCGCTCGCCGAACGCACCGAAGTACAAACAAAACAGTTACTGAATGTATGGAAGCAGGATCGCGAAGCGCTGCTCGCGCGCTTCGATCTCAATCGCGATGGCGAAATCTGCCTGCGGGAATGGGAGCGCGCACGCCGCGCGGCCCGGCAGCAGGCTCAACACGATGTGCGCAACGAACCCACTGCGCCAGCGATAAATGTCGTGAGCCGATCGCCGCTGCGCAATCAGCCTTACTTGATCGGCACCAGAGATCCGCACGCGATTGCCGGTAAATACCGCCGCAACGCGATGATTTCGCTATTGGCAGGTTTCGCGTTCGCGGCATTTTTATTCTGGAAATTTTACGGCTACTGATTTTTCATTATGTGCTTCGCACCCGCATCGCAGCGTTGTCCCGCGCGCAGCTGTATAACACCGCTGCGACCGCAATGGATTGCGCTACATCAATGGCAATATCGCCGCGATTGTTAAATACTCAACACTTGCATTCAGGTCAAAGAAAAGCCCGCGTGCAGAGAACAGTTGTGCATATCAATGCGGAGGAGTTAAACGATGGAGACTGCTGAAAAAGCGGCACTGGTGGAAGAGACGCTCTCGCGAGCCGCAGAGAAAATCGGCGATGTCACGCCGGCTGTCATGGAAATCTATTACCGCCGCCATCCGGAGGCACTGGCCGCCTTTGAAGCGCATGCACTCGGCAAGCGCTCACACCTCGAAGGGCAAATGGTCGAAAACTCACTGCACTGCCTGATGCACTGGGTGCAATCGCCGGGAGAAATCGAAGTCCTGCTGAGCGGCTCCGTACCGCATCATCGCGATACCTTGCACGTGCCGCCCGAGTGGTACAGTGCTTTTATCGAAGCGACCGCCGATGTCATCGCGCAGACCATTCCTGCGCACCACACAACGGAGATCGCCGTGTGGGATGACGTGCGCGATGCGCTGCATAAAGTCATTCACAAATATTGATCAGAACCCGACGGTGGCCGACAGCATCAATGTTCTCGGGGCGTAAAACTGCAAACCTGTATCGATCTGAAATAAAGCCGATCAGTTGATCGGCTTTATATTTGACGACATGAATCAACACGCCGAAATACATAAATTGGTCGGGCATGAAGGATTTGAACCTTCGACCCCTACGTCCCGAACGTAGTGCGCTACCGGACTGCGCTAATGCCCGAAATTTGCGGTTTCGAAAACCTGCGGATATGCCGGCGGACCACGATGGGAAAACCAGGAGCCGGCGCGGCGCGCACTATAGCAAAACGCTTCTGGCGCGCCTAGCCTTCACCAGGTAATACCCGCGCGACTCACAATCCATTTGCTCAATACCAGCAGCGCGATAATCACGACATTGAGCATGATCATCATGTACAGCGGCCGGAACGGTTTGCGCTCGACATCGTTGTAACCGCTGTGCAGGACACTATCCACCCGCGCCTGATCTTCCGGATAAAGCTTGCGTTCTTCACTCATCAGTTCTATCTCAAAACGTTGCTGACCCGATCTCTGCCGGCAGCAATTATTCCACAGCGTCCCCCGGCATCGCGATGTCATTCATGCAACTATTGATCGCGCTCAATACACGAATTGTTCAGGCGGTAGCGCCATGACCGAGCTGGCGCCGCTCGCGATCGATTTCGCCAGCGCATCGACCTGCGGCAGACAATGCTGCATGAAGAAACGTGCGGTGTGCAGTTTCGCCGCATAAAAACCGTCGCTATCGGACGCCGATTTCTGCAGCGCGACCTGCGCGGTGCGCGCCCACAGATAGGCGTACATGACATGCGCGAATAAATGCAGATATTCAACCGCTGCCGCGCCGACACTGTTCAGATCGCTTTGCGCTTTTTCGATAATGCTGAAGGTGGTTGCTTCGAGCGTTCTGACCGATTCCTCCAACGGCTCAATGAACTCGCGCATTTCCCCGCCATTCGCCGCATTGCAAAACGCACTGATTTCCTCGCGCATTTCCAGCAGGAATTTTCCACCGTTGCCGAGCACCTTGCGGCCGATGAAATCCATCGCCTGAATGCCGTTGGTGCCTTCATAAATCTGCGCGATACGCGCATCGCGCACGAGCTGCTCCATGCCCCACTCGCGCACATAACCGTGTCCACCGAAAACCTGCTGGCCGAGCACGGTGGTATCGAAACCCTTGTCGGTCAGAAATGCTTTTGCGATCGGGGTTAGCAGCGCGACCATATCTTCCGCATTTTTTTGCGCTTCACCATCGCCGAATTTTGCGGTATCGAGCTGCAGACCGACATACGCAGCGAATGCGCGGCCACCTTCGGTATAGGCTTTCTGTGTCATCAGCATGCGGCGCACGTCGGGGTGCACGATGATCGGATCAGCGACCGCTTTGCTGCCGGGCGCACGCCCCTGCAAACGTTCGCGCGCATATTTAACCGCGCTCTGATACGAGCGTTCGCCGCAGCCGAGGCCCTGCAATCCCACCCCGAGGCGTTCGTAATTCATCATCGTGAACATGTACGACATGCCTTTGTTCGGCTCGCCGATGAGATAACCCGTCGCACCGTCAAAATTCATTACGCAGGTGCTCGATGCGTGAATTCCCATTTTGTGTTCGATCGAGCCGCAGCGCACGGCATTGCGCTCACCGAGTTTGCCACTGTCGTCGTGTGCAAATTTCGTCACCACAAATAACGAAATGCCTTTGGTGCCGGGTGGTGCATCGGGCAATTTCGCGAGCACGAGATAAACGATATTTTCGGTAAGATCCTGCTCGCCACCGGTAATGAATATTTTCGAACCGGTGATGCTGTAACTGCCGTCGGCGCGCGGTTCTGCCTTCGTGCGAATGATGCCGAGATCCGAACCGGCGTGCGCCTCGGTCAGACACATCACGCCCGCCCATTCACCGCTGTAAAGTCGCGGCAGATACATGCGTTTCTGCGCCTCGCTGCCATGCGCGAGAATCGACAACGCAGCACCGATCGACAGGCCGGGATACAGCGCGAAAGCCACGTTGGCCGCGCTCAGCATTTCCTCGCACATCAAGCCCAGCAGTTTCGGCATACCCTGACCACCGTAGGCCGGATCGCCGCTCAAGCCCATCCAGCCGCCTTCGCCGAATAATCTGAACGCCTCCTTGAAACCTTTCGGCGTCGTCACGGCGCCATCGTTCCACTGCACACCCTCTTCGTCGCCGCTACGGTTGAGCGGCGCGATGACTTCGCTGGAAATTTTCGCGGATTCTTCGAGCACGGCATCGGCCAGTTCGCGCGTGGTTTCCGCCGTGCCGGGAAATTTCGCCCACAGCGCTTCGGCATCGAACAATTCGAACATTACAAAACGCATATCGCGCAAGGGCGCTGCATAGTCGGTCATAACGGACTCCTCCTGTGGGAACGGCTCCTTCGGCAGGAGCGGCATAGCGCCCAATATAGCCCACCCTGCCAATCGAAGGCCAAATGAATGCCGGAGTTGGTGGACGAACAGGAATTGAAGCAGGAACCAATCGCTGAGACAGCGAGGTTGCAAACGTTATCGAAGGATCGACGGGGGTTTACGAATGCTGATCGAGCAGCGAACCCGGTGTGTGCGTATGCCCGGCATTCGATTCGAAACTGCCGACAGCCGCACTGTAATCGGCTTTTGCCGGCTCGCCCGCGTGCAGTGCCGCCGTGCGCTGCAGCACTGCGTCGAGCTGCGCCAGCGCGAGAATCTGCACGGCTTCGGACGCAGCGGATTCGAGATCGGGAGCGGCGGGCTCCTGTTCCTTCTGCGGCTCTGCCTCCGCTGATTCGTTAGATTGCCGACGGCCATGTTCCCCGCCACGCTCTTCATCGGACACGGCGGCGGTTTTGTGATCGGGCTGATGGCGATTCTTTTCGGCAGCACTGCCCTCCTCGACCGGAGGCAATGTCTGATCCTTGTTTTCGGCGGATTCGAGGCCGGCAGCAGGTTTGCCGAGTGGGGAATACGAGGGGGTGATGCCGGGATAATTGGGGCCGATGCCGATGTTACTCATTGCACAGCTCCCGTTTCTGCAGAGCCAGCGCGATCAGGCCTTGATATCGATCAGCGTTCCGATCATTTCGTCAGCCGATTTGATGACAGCCGCTGATGCTTTTACCTGGAGTTCGCTTTGCTTGAGATCGACCATGGGGGTGATGAAATCGCCGTCGGATTCGGTGGTGCCGAGACGCGCAATCCTGTCGGCGGCCTCATTCGCATTGGCCACGCCCGTCTGCACACCCTGAACGCCGGTGGCCAACAAGCCGGGGGAGGAAACCGATCCAATTGCCATGACAACCTCATTCTTAACCTTTCAGCAAAACATCCCGAACGCTCGATCGCGGCGAGTCGCTCAAACGATTACGCCTGTTCAGTATTCAAGCAAACGAATACCGAAACCGCCATGCCAAATCGCCGCATTCAGACCAGCGGTTCACAATTCAGGTAATCCGCGATCAGATCCGGCGAAGGCTGCGTCAAAAACGGCACCTCGCCGAGACATGGCGCCCGCAGATAGCGCCTGATCGTCGCGGTATTTTCCTCAAGACAGGACATCTCCCGATCGACGCCGTTCGCGACCCAGCCCGCCAGCGCGAGCCCATCGCGGGCAATTGCCTCGGCAGTCAGCAGCGCGTGGTTGATACAGCCCAGGCGCATGCCGACCACCAGAATGACGGGCAGCCGCAACATCTTCGGCACTTCCGACAAAAGCTCGCGCGAATTCAACGGCACACGCCACCCGCCCGCGCCTTCGACGAGCGTTAAATCGGCGCGTTGCATCAGCACACCGCGGCAGATTCCGGCGAGCTGCATCGCGTTGACGCGAACACCGGCCTGCTCGGCCGCAAGATGTGGCGCAATCGCCGGCTCCAGTGCGATGGGATTGATCTCGTCGTAACCGAGTGGCAATGACATCGTGCGCTGCAGCAATAATGCGTCGGCATTGCGCAAGCCGTCCTGCGTGGCTTCACAGCCCGATGCTATCGGCTTGATCGCCGCGGTTTTCAATCCGCGTCGATTTGCCGCCGCAAGCAGACCCGCAGCAATCGTTGTTTTGCCGACTGCGGTATCGGTGCCCGTTACAAAAAATGCTTTTGCCATTTTCTCGTTCGATTCAATCGCCGTTAGCGCTTAATTAACTGCAAATACCAAACCTGATACGTTGCGGGCAACACGCCATCCGCATCGCGCAATGCCTCGTACGCTGCGCTAAACCGTTGCAATCGCGCGCGTGAAGTCAAACCATCAGGGCGCGCGGCGTTCACATTGTGCGCGCCGATCTCCTTTAACTCTCGCGTCAATTCGCGCAGCTCGCGATAACGCAACACACGCACCTCTTCACGCCAGGAGACAATCGAAAGCCCGGTGCGCTGCAATGCTTTCTCGACAATGTCACGACCAATGAATTGATTGACGTGCGCACGCTCATCGACCGCGCGCCACGCCTCGCGCAACTCCTGCAATGTCTGCGGACCCAGCGTGCTGATCGATGCGGTGCCGCCGCGACGCAGCACGCGCTCGATCTCGATAAATACCGCCGCAAGATTTTCACACCACTGCAATGCCAGACTCGAAAACACTGCATCGATACTTTCATCTTTCAGCGGCAGATTTTCAGCATCGGCACATAACCAGCCAATATTTTTGGAAACATCCGCATTGCGCGCAAAACTCACCATCCCCTGCGCCAGATCGAGCGCGATGACATCATGCTGCGCAGCGAGCTGTGTGCTCACTTTTCCCGTGCCGCAACCCAAATCGAGTACAGTGCCGCTGAAATTGCTCTGCACAAGCAAACGCGATGCAACGTCGCGCTGCAGACCGGCAGCGCCATCGTAACTACTCGCCGCACGACTGAACGATGCCGCTACGAATTTCTTTTCACGCTGCAGCCTTTTCGCACGAGACAACAGACCAGCCGTTGCAAGCAGACGATCGAGATGCTGCCAGCATAATTCGGCGTGACTCACAAACGGCACATGTGCCGCGCCATCGATGAGTATCGAGAAATGCGTAGGCGCCAGCGCTGCAACTTCGAGCGCAACCTGCGCAGGTATCAATGCATCGCGGCTGCCAAAAATATGCGCAGCCAGAACACTAGAGGTTTGCAGCGCAGTGCGCATATCGAGCTGCGCCAATAAACCCAGCCCCCACGCAAGCACATCGACATTTTCAGTCACAGGTTGTTGACGCAACCAGCGCAGCAGTTCGCGTTCGTTATCGGCGCTGCTGACTTGCAGACCGATAAAGCGTTTCAACGTGACGCGCGGATTGGTCGCAAGCAACTGTTGAAATGCCGTGAACTCTGCCGGCGCCATCGCGGTTGGCCAATCAGAATGCGCGACGAAACAGGGATTGCTCGCAATCGTCATCAACGCGCTGCAATGCTCGGGGTATTTTTGCGTGAACGCGAGAGCGATTTCACCGCCGAGCGACCAGCCGAGAATTACCGCGCGCGCGGGTACATAATTTTTTAATTGCTCAAGTAATTCATCGAGCGATAAATACGGCTGTGGTTCGGAGCGACCAAACCCCGGCAAATCGAGCAGAATCACATTGCAACGAATGCGCAGTAATCGCAGCCAACCGCGCCATACTTCGCTCGACATACCCCAACCATGCAACAACACAAGATCGGGCGCATCGGCACTCGCTGCAAGCGATGGAATACGTTCGCAATACCAGGACGGATGCACGGCGGACATATTCACGCTAACGCATCCTTGAGCGCTTCGAGCAATTGATCGATTTGCACTTCGCTATGTGCCGCACTCAAGGTGATGCGTAAGCGAGCAGTATTCGCAGGCACGGTGGGTGGGCGAATGGCGCTGATCCAGAGTCCACGCTGCGCCAGTTTTTGCGAAATAGCTAACGAGTGCGCATCATCACCGATCAACAGCGGCTGTATTGCACTCGATGAATTCATGAGAGGCAGGTCGATCTGTTCCGCGCCATTACGAAAACGTTCGACGAGATTTTTCAGATGATCGCGGCGCCATTTTTCTTCACGAATAATTTTCAAACTCCGCAATGTTGCCGCCGCCACTGCAGGCGGTAGTGCCGTCGTATAAATATACGGTCGCGCGAATTGGATCAGCGTTTCAATCAGCGTTTCACTGCCGGCGACAAATGCGCCGAAGCTGCCACACGCCTTGCCCAGTGCGCCCATCAAGATCGGCAATTGATTTTGATCGAGATTGAAATGCTCAGCGCAGCCTGCACCATTTCCACCGAGCACACCGAAACCGTGCGCATCATCAACCATCAACCAGGCGTCATATTGCTTGGCCAGAACCGCCAATTCAGGCAGAGGGGCGAGATCGCCATCCATGCTGAACACACCGTCGACACAGATTAATTTGCGCCCGCTTTCAGCGCGCGCCAGTCGCGTTTTTAAACTGTCGATATCGTTGTGCAGAAAACGCTGAAAGCGCGCTCCGCTCAATAGACCCGCGTCGATTAATGAGGCGTGATTGAGTTTATCTTCAAAAATAAAATCGTTTTTATCGAGCAGCGCGGTGATAACGCCGAGATTGGCCATGTAGCCGGTCGAAAACAGCAGCGCACGATCGCGCCCGGTGAATTCCGCCAGACTCTCTTCGAGTTCGTGATGAACAGACGAATGCCCGCAAACCAGATGCGACGCTCCGCTGCCGACGCCGAATTCGTCCGCAGCTTTTTTGAATGCGTTGATGATATCGGGATGATTGGCAAGACCGAGATAGTCGTTGCTGCAGAAATTCAGATATTTTTTGCCGTCGACGAAAACTTCAATGCCTTGTGCGCTCTCGATAGTTTTGCGTGTGCGGTACAGTTGCTGCGCACGGCGTTCATCGAGGGCGGGCTTTAATACATCATTAATTGACACTATCGCGGCCATTTAATTTCTTCGGCGTATTGCCCCCCCTATGCAATAGGAACCTAAAGGGGAGTGCCCGCAGGGCGAGGGGGTCATGTTCAAGACGACCCCTCCGTCTCGCTGCGCGAGCCACCTCCCCTACTGCGCAGGGGAGGCCTCAATACTGGCCGCGTCGTAAAACAACTTATCGTTCTGAGCTTGCTCGATGCGCTGATGCAGATTTTCTTCCACATCATCTTCGCAATACTCAACCGCACGCTCTTCGGGTTTTATGCCGAGACGGGCAAACAATTGCAGATCTTTATTCGCGGCGGGGTTCGGCGTCGTCAATAATTTTTCGCCGTAGAAAATCGAATTAGCTCCCACGAAATACGCCAGCGCGTGCATTTCCTCATTCATCGCCTCGCGACCTGCGGACAAACGTACATGCGATTGCGGCATTAGAATACGCGCAACGGCAATCGTGCGAATGAAATCGAAAGAGTCGATATTGTTTTGCTCGGCAAGCGGAGTACCCTCGACTTTCACCAACATATTGATCGGCACACTTTCAGGATGCACGGGTAAATTGGCGAGCTGCTGCAACAGACCCGCACGATCGCGCACCGATTCGCCCATGCCGACAATGCCGCCGCTGCATACCTTGATGCCCGCGCCGCGCACGTGATCGAGCGTCGTTAAACGATCTTCGTAAGTGCGCGTGGTAATGATTTCGCCGTAGTATTCCGGCGACGTATCGAGATTGTGGTTGTAGTAATCGAGGCCCGCCTCAGCCAACTCGTTAGCCTGCTCTGAGGACAGCATGCCGAGCGTCATACAGGTTTCGAGGCCAAGCTCTTTCACGCCGCGAACCATCGCCGTCACATACGGCATATCCTTCTTTTTCGGCGACCGCCAGGCCGCACCCATGCAGAAACGCGTGCTGCCCTGCGCCTTCGCCGCGCGCGCCTCATCGATAACCTTCTGCACCTCCATCAATTTTTCCGGTTCGAGGCCGGTGTCGTAGCGATTCGATTGCGGGCAGTATTTGCAATCCTCGGGGCACGCGCCGGTTTTGATCGACAGCAGCGTGCTCACCTGTACGGCATTCGGATCGAAATGCTGGCGATGCACCGTCGCCGCGCGAAACAGCAAATCGTTGAACGGCAATGCGAACAACGCTTCGATTTCCTTGCGGGACCAGTCATGGCGGAGGCTTGCGAGCACTGGAGCGGCGGCATTCATGGTTCATTGTCCTGTGGGGGCGGGATACACTGGGCGGATGCCCATCTTAGCGGCCCGCGGGTCGCTGTCAACCAGCAGGGATGCTTATGGTTTACCACTTTTCACCCCGCCCACCGCGTCACTGCGTGCTGTGCGGAATCCCCGATCCCACAGACCTCTGCTCCGACTGCGACCAGGAGTTACCGCGCATCGGCGCCTGCTGCCGGCACTGCGGCATCCCGCTTCTGCAGGATGGCCTGTGCGGCGATTGTCTTGGCGCCCCGCCCGCCTACCTGCGCTGCATCGCCGGTCTGAACTACGCGCCTCCGGTCAGCCATCTGATCGGCGCATTCAAATATCAGGGCAACCTCAATCATGGCCGCATTCTGAGCGCCCTGCTGATCGAACGACTGCGGCAGGAAGGCGCGATGGCCGTCGACGCGCTGCTGCCTGTGCCCCTGCACTGGCGCCGCCGCTGGCAGCGCGGTTTCAACCAGACCGAAATCATCGCCGACGAGCTGAGCCGCGCTTTTCACCTGCCGATGCAGACCCGCTGGCTGCGCAAGATTCGCAGCGGCACGCCGCAACAACATCTGGATGCACGCGAACGCCAGCGCAATCTGCGCGATGCCTTTGCCTGCACGCACGACGTCACCGGATTGCATCTGGCAGTGATCGACGATGTGGTGACAACGGGCGCCACTGCCGATGTGATCGCCAGACTGCTATACGAACGCGACGCAGCGTCGGTGCAGATATGGGCGCTCGCCCGCACGCCATAAAGATGCGTTTGACACGCGTGTTAGAGTGTCGCCCATCCGAAATTGAAAGGCGCAAGCAAGAGAGAGTGGTATGAGCGACGATTCGCAGCCCTTCAATGACACCGACGTGACGGGCAATTCGTTTTCGCACACGCATCCCTTCGCACAGCTGTCCCCCGAGCTGGTGATCGATGCGATCGAAAGCACCGGTCGACTTTCCGATCTGCGCGTATTCGCGCTCAACAGCTACGAAAACCGCGTGTACCAAATCGGCATCGAACCCTCTGCTACTGAGAACGGCGAACCGCTCATCGCCAAGTTTTATCGGCCCGAGCGCTGGAACGATGCGCAAATTCTCGAAGAGCATGCGTTCTCTTTGCAGCTTGCGGAAAACGAATTACCCGTCGTTGCACCGCTGCAAAATGAAAATGGCGAAACCCTGTTTCGCTTTCGCGACTTTCGCTTTGCATTATTTCCGCGTCGCGGCGGGCAGGCACCAGATCTCGACAATCCCGATAATCAATTGATGCTCGGACGTTTGATGGCGCGCCTGCATGCAATTGGCGCAACCGAAAACTATCAGGCTCGCCCCGCACTCGATATCAAAACGTTTGGCCGCGATAGCTATGAATTTATTGCGCGCAATTGCTTGAAAGGCGATTTGCTGCGGGCGTATTCCACACTCTGCGAAGATTTACTGACACGCATCGAAAAAATATTTGCGCACGTCAAACCGAAACTGATTCGCACACACAGCGACTGCCATGTCGGCAATATTTTGAGCCGCGAGCAGCTCAACGGTGAAAAACAATGTTTTTTTGTCGATCTCGACGACAGCCGCATGACGCCCGCCATTCAGGATTTGTGGATGCTGCTGTCGGGTGAACGCCACGAACGCATCGCGCAGTTATCGGAAATTCTTGAAGGCTACAACGAGTTTTACGATTTCGATCTGCGCGAACTCGCGCTCATCGAATCGCTGCGCACACTGCGTCTCATGCATTTCGCGGCATGGATTGCGCGGCGCTGGCAGGACCCTGCCTTTCCGCTCGCATTCCCGTGGTTCGGCAGCGAGCGCTATTGGGCCGAACATATTCTGGAGTTGCGCGAGCAACTCGCCGCACTCGACGAACCTCCGCTTGCGATTTTTTAACTGGCAGCCTTTGCGGGCGGAATAAGAGGTTCATATCAACGCGGCACAAGCTGCATCGCAGCTGCGACTGCCGCTATAATCGCCGCATCCGGTCAAGGCAGCCCCTACTATGAGCAGCAAACCCGCATCGCGCAGTACGACCCTGGATCCTCTGTGGCAAACGATCCGCGATGAAACATGGCGCGAAGCCGAGCGCGAACCCATCCTCGCCAGTTTTTTGCATGCGACGATTCTGAATCACGATACGCTCGAAGCCGCGCTGAGCTTTCATCTCGCGCATAAACTCGATAGCGCTACCGCATCGGCATTGCTCGTGCGCGAAGTGATCGAATCGGCACTGCAAGAAGACGCCACCATCGGCGAAGCAATTCGCTGCGATATCCGCGCGATCAAGGAACGCGACTCGGCATGCATCGGTTATTCCGTGCCGTTTCTATATTTCAAAGGCTTTCACGCGCTTGAAGCCTATCGCGTCGCGCATTGGTTATGGCTGCAAGGCCGCGAATCGCTCGCGCTGTTTTTTCAAAATCGGATTTCGAACGAATTCGGTGTGGATATTCACCCCGCCGCAAAAATCGGTCGCGGTGTGATGATGGATCATGCGACAGGTATCGTCATCGGCGAGACCGCCGTGGTGGGCAACAATGTATCGATCATGCAGTCGGTAACGTTGGGCGGCACCGGCAAAGAACACGGCGATCGACATCCGAAAGTTGCCGATGGCGTGTTACTCAGCGCAGGTGCGAAAGTGCTCGGCAATATCAAAATCGGTGAAGGCGCGCAGATCTGCGCAGGTAGCGTGGTGCTGAAGGAAGTGCCGCCGCACACGATCGTGGCAGGCGTGCCCGCGAAAATCGTTGGCACACCCACTTGCGCGCAACCGGCCCTGGAAATGAATCACCGCGTCGATTGCGGCGAAACCGGTTAATCTAACGGTTCCGATTAACCTTTTAATTAAACCCTATAGCTTGCAGTTAGGACGACGACCTTGCGCGCGTGCGTCCTGCGCATCGGCTTCCGCTTGCGGCAGCGCACGATTCAAAGCGCTCATACGCGTTTGATCGGATGGGTGAGTCGATAAAAACTCCGGCGCTTTATTTTTATCCGCAGCCGCCATGTTTTCCCACAGCGAAATACTTTCATCGGGATTGAAGCCGGCCTGCGCCATCAGTTTCAAACCGATCATATCCGCTTCGGATTCCTGCGTGCGGCTGAACGGCATCAGCACACCATAGGTAATACCGGCCCCGAGCGCGCCCATCACCAGTCCCTTTTCGGTGCTGTTCGATGTACCGGCAATGATGGCACCGATCAAAAGCGCACCCTGCGCGGCGGTTTGCTGCGAAAGACGCTCGGCGCTGTGATGCGCCTGCACATGACCGACTTCGTGACCGATCACCGTTGCGAGCTGATGCTGACTTTTCGCTACCGAGAGAATGCCGCTGTGCACGCCGATTTTCCGGCCCGGTAAAGCAAAAGCGTTAGGCGTATCGTCCTTGAATACCTCGATCTCCCAGCCCGTGCCCTCATCGTCTGGCAGCGCTTTCAGAATTGCGCCCGCGACACAGCTTACATAAGCATTGATTTTCGGATCGTTATCGAGCGGCTGTTTCTTTTTCAAATCGCCGAACGCAGCCGCGCCCATCTTGCTCATATCGCCTTCCGTATAATTCGGCAAAATAAACTGCTTGCGACCGGTTGGAGAAACCGTGCACGCCGCCAGCACAAAAAATAATATTGCCACACTGGCCGACTTCAGCTGCTTTCCCGTCATTGCGATTCCCCGCTATCAAAAGGCGTTTACTGCGTGCTCCACGGCGTACAGATCGGCGGATTGGCGACATCCTTATATTCGCACAACGATAATGCGCCTGTGCTGGCATTAATCCGCCATGTCGACAACACATCGTCGCCCTCGATGATTTGATAGGCGCCTGCAGAACTGCCGCTGCTCCACGGATAACACGCAGGTTCGTTTTTGTGCCCCTCGAAACTGCATAACGAAACCGCGCCGTTGCCGTGGTTGATACGCCACGCCGACAGATTCCCTTTGGTGGAAACACCGCTGAACTGACCTTCGGCAACCGCAGCGGCGGTAATCAGCATGGTGGAAAGCAGGACGACAGTTTTCATTGAAATACTCCAGATGAGTTCGAGAAATTACGGTTATTAACGTTATTCAATCCAAAATTTTTTACCCGAGCGCCCACATTCTAGCACTGCCATACGATCTGGCACGCGCGCGCAGGGTCGCAGGCGCTTGTTGCTTTCCGCACCTCACCATCATCATCGATAGCGAACCAGACTCGCGGGAGCATGCATACGCGCAGCGTACCGATCCTTTCAGGACACCTACAGCGCAGCTCAGCTTATGGTAATGATGAACGAAGGCAGCAGCTGTCGAGTCTGATACGATAAGGGCGATCGATTCCTACAGCATGATCGGGATTCACATCATGTCGCAACGTTTACTGTCAGTCCTCGCAGCACTGCTCCTGAGCGTCACCGCGCATGCGGCCGACGTGCAATACGACTACGACACGAGCCGGGATTTCAGCGGGTATCGCTATTATGCGTGGCAGGAGCAGAGCGATATCGTCGATGAATCGTTCAAACTGCTCAGCATCGATCAGCTGAAGGAACTGCTGGGTTACAACCTGGATCAGCGACTGGAATCGGCCAGCGAAAAATCGCCTGCGGATTTCCTCGTGCGCCTCTATATCAAACCGATGAAAAAGCTCGTCGATGATCGCCCGCGTATCGGACTGGGAATGGGAGGATTTAACGACGGCATGGGCGGCGGTATTTCATTCAGCTTTCCGCTTGGCGGCAGTGACCTGGATCAGAGTGCTCAAATCGTCATTGATTTCCTCGACCCGAAAACCCAGCAACTCGTCTGGCGCGGAAGTTTAGTGACGAACCTCAGCAGCACTTCCGTAGCAGCCAATCAAAAGCAATTGCAGAAAGCGTTCGAAGCGATTTTGAAGAAGTTTCCGCCGCAGTGATAATTTTTAGAGTTACGCGAACCTAAACATGACCCCTCGCCCTGCGCGCACCCCCTTTAGGACCTTTAGGTTCCTATTTTATAGGGGGAGCCCACTTGTGCCACCGATGACTCCGTAATTGGAACGGGCTACGGATGGCCTCCCCTATAAAATAGGGGAGGTGTCGCGAAGCGACGGAGGGGTCATGTTTAAATATTTCATCAGCTCACTGTTCACCGCATCAATTCGATATAACACATCATCATTGGCGAACCGTAAAACCCGAAAACCTAAACCCTTCAAAAATGCGGTACGCTCGCTATCGTAAATTTCGGCAGCCTCATTGAAATGACTATCACCGTCTATTTCGATAATTAGCCTCAATTCCGCACAATAAAAATCAACTATAAAATTTCCAATTGGCCTTTGAGCACGAAATTTATATTTGGATTTTTTTAAACATTCGAACCAAAACTTACGCTCTGCAACTGTCATAACGTGACGCATTGCGCGAGCTCGTGGTATTAATTTTTTTGAGTAAGTTTTCACAATTCATCCTTGAATTAATTCATTAAAACATGACCCCTCCGTCGCGGCGCGACACCTCCCCTACTACGCAGGGGAGGCCATCCGAGGCATGAAGGCTCTCTGCGAAGCAGGAACCTGAAGGGTCCTAAAGGGGAGTGCCCCAAAGGGGTGAGGGGGTCATTTTCTAGGAATGATACTGCGCCGAGAACTCATGCACCGCATCGATAAACACACCGGCGTTCACAGGATCGACTTCGGGTGTAATGCCGTGGCCTAAATTGAATACATGACCATTGCCATTGCCGAAACTCGCGAGAATATTTTTCACTTCGCTGCGAATGCGCTCGGGATTGGCGTAAAGCATTTGGGGGTCCATGTTGCCTTGCAGCGCAACGCGATCGCCGACCTGTTTGCGCACCGTACCGATATCGACGCTCCAGTCGAGACCGAGGGCATCGGTACCGCTTGTTGCAATTTGTTCGAGCCAGGGGCCGCCGTTCTTCGTGAATAAAATCACGGGCACTTTACGGCCTTCGTTTTCACGAATTAAATTCCCAACGATTTTTTGCATATACGGCAGCGAGAATTCCAGATACGCGCTGTAACTCAATGCACCGCCCCAGGTATCGAAAATCTGTACAGCCTGCGCGCCCGCTTTGATTTGACCGTTCAAATAAGTCGTGACGCTCTGTGCAAGTTTATCGAGCAACGCATGCATGACCTGTGGCTGGTCGAACGCCATGGTTTTCGCACGACGAAAATCTTTCGAGCCGCCGCCTTCGACCATGTACGTCGCCAGCGTCCACGGACTGCCGGAAAAACCAATGAGCGGCACGCGGCCGCTCAGTTCGCGACGAATCGTGCGCACCGCGTTCATCACATAACCCAGATCTTTTTCGGGGTCGGGAATCGGCAATGCATTGACATCGGCTTCGCTGCGCACGGTTTTACGAAAACGCGGGCCTTCGCCGGTTTCGAAATACAAACCCAAACCCATCGCATCGGGCACGGTGAGAATGTCGGAAAACAGAATCGCGGCATCGAGTGCATAGCGATCGAGCGGCTGCAGAGTCACTTCGCATGCAAGCTCGGGATTCATGCACAGCGCCATGAAATCACCCGCACGTTCGCGCGTGGCGCGATACTCGGGTAAATAACGCCCCGCCTGCCGCATCATCCATACCGGCGTAACATCGACAGGCTGACACAGCAGCGCGCGTAGAAAACGATCGTTCTTCAATTCGCTCATTGTTCTTCAATAGCTCGCAGGGACCACTCAAAATTTGGCGAATTGTACGGGAAAACGCCCATTTAATCCCTATCCGGCGCCCCGAGCGGAAAAAACGCTATACACCGAGAAAATCGAGAATGCCTTCCGCCGCCTGACGCCCTTCCCAAATAGCCGTGACGACAAGATCGGAACCGCGCACCATATCACCGCCCGCGAAAATTTTCGGATTGCTGGTTTGGAATCGATAGGGCTGTTTTTCCGGCGCGATAACGCCGCCCCAGCCATTCACTTTGATATCGGCTTGATCGAACCATGCTGCCGGGTTCGGGCGGAAACCAAACGCGACCAAAACAATGTCCGCATCGAGAATTTCTTCACTTCCCGCAATCACTTCCGGACGGCGCCGGCCTTTGTCGTCGGGTTCGCCCAACTGCGTCGTGACGAGTTTTACACCTTTGACGCCGCGACGATCGCCGATAATTTCCACGGGCTGCCGGTTGAATAAAAACTCCACGCCCTCTTCGCATGCATTCGTCACTTCACGACGCGAGCCCGGCATATTGGCTTCGTCGCGACGATAGGCGCAGGTCACGCTCAACGCGCCTTGACGAATCGACGTGCGATTGCAATCCATCGCGGTATCGCCACCGCCGAGTACCACCACGCGTTTATTCTTCACGCTGATAAATTCGGCGGGGTCTTTTTCCCAACCCATGTTGTGATTCACGTTTGCGATCAGAAATGGCAGCGCATCATAAACGCCCGGCAAATCTTCGCCCGGAAAATCACCCTTCATATACGTGTACGTGCCCATACCCATGAATACCGCATCGTATTCTTCGAGCAATTGTTCGATGGAAATATCGCGACCGATTTCGGTATTCAGCCGAAATTCGACCCCCATGTCTTCGAGTACGGAACGGCGACGCTGCATCACCGACTTTTCGAGCTTGAATTCCGGAATGCCGAAGGTCAGCAAGCCGCCGATTTCGGGATAGCGATCGAACACGACTGGCTTGACGCCTGCGCGCACGAGCACATCGGCACAACCGATACCCGCCGGGCCTGCACCGATGATGGCGACTTTCTTATCGCTCCAGATGCGCTTCGACAAATCGGGACGCCAGCCAAGCGCCAGCGCGGTATCGGCAATATATTTTTCGGTGGCGCCGATCGTCACCGCGCCGAAACCATCGTTGAGTGTGCACGCACCCTCGCATAAACGATCCTGTGGACAGACACGTCCGCACACCTCAGGCAAACTGTTAGTCTGATGGATCAACTCCGCCGCTTCGAATAAATTACCTTCGCTAATCAACTGCAGCCAGTTGGGAATGTAATTGTGGACCGGACATTTCCATTCGCAATAGGGATTGCCACAGGCGAGACAGCGATGCGCCTGCTCCTGCACTTGCGGCTCGCTATAGGGCTCGTAAATTTCAACGAACTGCGCAGTGCGTAAATCGATCGGCTTTTTTTCTGGCTCCCTGCGATCGACATCGAGAAACTGGAATACATTGTTCATAAATACATGTTCACAAATAAACGGCTACTGGGGGCTGTATTTCGTTAATTTCAGCAACGAATCGATACTCGCAGCTTTCGGTTTCACGAGCCAGAACTTGCGCGCATAGTCGGAAAAATCTTCGAGAATCTGTGCGCCCCAGACCGAGCCGGTTTCGGCAACGAATTCACGAATGACATTGCGCAAGTGTCCGCGATGCGCTTCATAGGCTTCGCTGTTGATGCGATTGATTTCGACGAGCTCGCCGTTGTAGCGATCGACGAAGCGATTGTCTTCATCGAGCACATACGCAAACCCGCCTGTCATGCCCGCACCGAAATTCACACCGGTCGGACCGAGCACGGTGACATGACCGCCCGTCATGTATTCGCAGCAGTGATCGCCGGCGCCTTCGACAACGGCAATCGCACCCGAATTGCGTACACCGAAACGCTCACCCGCGCGGCCTGCGGCAAACAGTTTTCCACCGGTTGCACCGTACAGACAGGTGTTGCCGATAATTGCCGCGTCTTTCGAAGCGAAGGTGCTCGCGCGCGGTGGATAAATCACGAGCTTGCCGCCTGCCATCCCCTTGCCAACATAATCGTTGGCATCGCCTTCGAGAGTCATGTGCAGGCCGCCTGCATTCCATACGCCGAAGCTCTGCCCGGCGGTGCCGCTGAGATTTATCGTTATAGGCGAATCGCTCATACCGAGATCGCCGTAACGGCGTGCAATTTCCCCCGACAGACGCGCGCCGATCGAACGATCGCCGTTGCGTACTGCAAACGCAAACTCGCCACCGTTTTTGTTTTCGATCGCCGCGCGCGTCGCACTCCACATTTCCTCGGCTTTGCGGCCCTTATCGAAAGGCGGATTCGACGGCTGCATGCAGAATTCGGGTTTGCCCTGTGCTTTCGGATCCTTCCACACGATGCGCGAAAGATTCAGATTGGATTGCCTTGCGGTCTGTCCCGCGCGCGCGGTGAGAAGATCGGTGCGGCCAATCAACTCCTCAAGCGAGCGCACGCCGATTTTCGCCAGCCATTCGCGCGTTTCCTGCGCAATGAATTTGAAAAAATTCGTGACCATTTCGACTGTGCCGATGAAATGATCGTCACGCAGGCGTTCATCCTGCGTTGCCACGCCCGTCGCGCAATTATTCAAATGGCAGATGCGCAAATATTTGCAACCGAGCGCGACCATCGGCGCAGTGCCGAAGCCGAAACTCTCGGCGCCCAGAATCGCAGCTTTAATAACATCGAGTCCGGTTTTCAACCCGCCATCGGTCTGTACCCGCACCGCACCGCGCAAACCATTCGCACGCAATACCTGTTGCGCCTCGGATAATCCCAACTCCCACGGCGAGCCGGCGTACTTGATCGACGTGATCGGACTGGCGGCGGTGCCGCCGTCGTAGCCCGAAATCGTGATCAAATCTGCGTACGCCTTGGCAACGCCGGCAGCGATGGTGCCCACTCCCGGCTCGGAAACCAGTTTCACCGAAACGAGCGCCTGCGGATTCACCTGCTTCAAGTCGAAAATCAATTGTGCGAGATCTTCGATCGAATAGATGTCGTGATGCGGTGGCGGTGAAATCAATGTCACACCCGGCACGGCATAACGCAGACGCGCAATCAAGCCATTCACTTTGCCCCCGGGTAATTGCCCGCCTTCACCGGGTTTTGCACCTTGAGCAACTTTGATTTGCAAAACTTCGGCATTCACCAAATAAGCCGGCGTGACACCGAAACGCCCCGATGCCACCTGTTTGATTTTCGACACGCGCTCGGTGCCGTAACGCGCGGGATCTTCGCCGCCTTCGCCCGAATTCGAACGTCCGCCAAGACGGTTCATTGCCACGGCCAGCGCTTCGTGCGCTTCAGGGCTCAATGCACCGAGCGACATGCCGGCCGAATCGAAACGCGGCAGAATTTTTTCGATCGGTTCGACTTCATCGAGCGGAATCGACGTTAAATCGCCGCGCAATTCAAGCATGTCGCGAATCATCGCCACAGGCCGGTTATCGACCAGCGCCGAATAATCGCGCCACGCAGAATAATCCCCGGTTTCCACGGCGCGCTGCAGCGCCTGCACGACGTCGGGATTGAACGCGTGATATTCCTGGCCGTGCACATATTTAAACAGGCCGCCGGGGGCAATCGGTTTGCGTGCAATCCACGCATCGCGCGCAAGCAGCGCCTGATCGCTTTGCAGATCGATAAATGTCGCGCCTTCGATGCGGCTCGCAACACCCTCGAAACACAGCGCTACAACCTCGCGCGCCAGTCCGATTGCTTCGAACAATTGCGCGCCGCGATACGACGCAACCGTCGAAATACCCATTTTCGACAGAATTTTCAGCAGCCCCTTATCGATACCCTTGCGATAACTTTTCTGCGCGTGGTCGACATCGCCAAGCACTTCGCCAGTCCGAATCAGATCGTCGATCACGCTGTATGCGAGATATGGATAGACGGCCGTCGCGCCGAATCCGAGCAGGCAGGCGATTTGATGCGAGTCACGCGCGGAAGCTGTTTCGACCACGATATTTGCATCGCAGCGCAAGCCCGCCTTCAGCAGCCGGTGATGCACCGCGCCGACGGCAAGCAGCGCATGCACGGACATTTTTCCCTGCGCAATCGCACGATCAGACAACACCAGAATCACTTTGCGATTGCGTACCGCTGCTTCTGCGGCATCGGCAACCTGCACAACGGCCTGCGCAAGAGTGCGCTGTGTCGGATCGAAATTCAGATCGATTAAATGCGATGGATAATTCGGCTTATCGATATTCAATAAGCGTTCGAATTTGTCGGGCGATAAAACCGGCGTCGTTAAAATAACGCGATCGGCGTGATCGGCGGTTTCTTCGAAAACGTTTTTCTCCGTACCGAGACAGGTTTCCAGACTCATCACGATTGCTTCGCGTAACGGATCGATCGGCGGATTGGTGACCTGCGCGAATTTCTGTCGGAAATAATCGTAGAGCGGGCGGACGTGTTGTGACAGCACCGCCATCGGCGTGTCGTCGCCCATCGAGCCCACCGCTTCGTTCGGCGATTCCGCCAATACTTTTAAGATTTGCTCGCGCTCTTCGAAGGTGACCTGAAACATTTTTTGATAGACGTTGAGAATCTCTCCCGCCACCAATTCGGGGGCCAGCTGCGCTCCTTTCGTTCCTTCGATGTGGGTCTCTTCGATACGCGTTGCGTTTTCCTTCAACCATTTTTTATACGGTTGCCGCTTTTTCAAACGCTCATCGATTTCTGCGGTGTGCATGACTTCACCGGTCAATGTATCGACGGCAAAAATCTGACCCGGTCCAACGCGACCTTTCGCCACCACATCCTCGGGTTTGTATTCGTGCGTGCCCACCTCGGATGCAAGCGTGATGAAGTCATCGCGCGTAATCACCCAGCGCGCAGGGCGTAGACCATTTCTATCTAACAGGCAAACTGCGTGGCGACCGTCGGTAACGACGATTCCGGCAGGACCGTCCCACGGCTCCATGTGCATGGCATTGAATTCGAAAAATGCTTTGAGATCGGCGTCCATGTGATCGATGTTCTGCCATGCAGGCGGCACCAGCATACGCACGGCTCGAAATAAATCCATGCCGCCGGCAAGCAGCAAGTCGAGCATATTGTCGAGACTCGATGAATCCGAACCCGTGCGATTTACCAGCGGTGCAATGCTTTTGATATCGGGCAATAACGGACTTTGAAATTTATTGATGCGCGCATCGGCCCAGTTGCGATTGCCTTCGATGGTATTGATTTCGCCGTTATGCGCAAGATAACGAAAAGGTTGCGCGAGCGGCCAGCGCGGCGCGGTATTGGTCGAGAAGCGTTGATGAAAAACGCAGATGGCGGTTTCGAGTCGCGCATCGTCGAGATCGAGATAAAAGCGCGGCAAATCCGCCGGCATCATCAGTCCTTTGTACGACAACACCTTGCTCGATAAACAGCAAACATAAAAATCGCTGTCGGCGCTGTTCGCGATTTCCATTTTTCGGCGCGCGATAAACAGTTTTGTGCTGAATTCCTGCTCATCGATACCCGTGGCATTGACGAAAACCTGCTCGATATGCGGCACAATTGCCAATGCGATTTCACCGAGCACCGATTTATCGACGGGAACCTTCCGCCATCCGACAACCTGCAACCCTTCATTTCGCAAACAGGCTTCAACATTTGCGCGCGCGTTGGCAGCACGCTCGCTATCGTCACTGAGAAATATCTGGCCGACGGCGTAGAGCGATGTCAGTTCGCTTGAAAAACATTCGCGTGCCACCGCACGCAGAAACTTATCCGGCTTTTTGAAGAGCAGGCCGCAACCGTCACCGGTTTTTCCATCAGCACCGATTGCACCGCGATGAGTCATGCAGCGCAGCGATTCAATCGCCGTCTGCACTAATTTGTGGCTTTCCTGCCCTTTGAGGTGGGCGATCAGACCAAAGCCGCAGTTGTCGCGTTCGTCTGCAACGCGGTAGAGACCTTCTGACATCAGAGCTCCAGAAATCCAAAATTTCTTCGGAATCAAACAGCTAAACAAAAAGCGCAGAAGCTTGCCGCACCGAGTTACCTCGATTCGCCTTACTTTACGCTCACGGGATTAGTCACGACAGACAGGCAAACGCCGCACCAATTTATGCAGCGCCGAGGGAAAGCTGAGGGAGAATGCGCAGCTGACTTCCTGAAGTTTTGCTGCGCGAGATTTTGCCGCGCGAATAATGAAAGAACGATGCGACCGTCAATGCCCGTCGTGTGCGCGAATATCGGCCTGCACATTCGCCAGGGTACGCGGCCACGGTTGCTGCTTGCGTACCGCAGCGGGCAGCTTTTCCAAACCGGTCTGGGCAGCTTTTTTATCGGCATACGGCCCGGTCACGGCGATAATCCACGGCCTGCCGCGCAATTGGGTTTGATAGACATAGAGCTTCAAACCCTTGCCCGCACCTTTCGCAAATTTCTCGACTGTCGTTTTCGATTCGGCGCCGATCAATTGCAATACGTACTGGGAGGATGGCATGGCAAGCAGCGCGCGCGCATCCTCATTGAGCGACCCGGATTTATTGGGAGCCACTGCCTCCACTTTCGCTTTGGGCACCGTCTCTGCCCTGGGCGCTGTTTCTGCCTTAGGTACTGTTTCTTTAACCTCTGTTTTAACCGGTGATTCTTTTCTGGCGGTGTTTTTTTGTTGAGGCGTGAGCCTGTCCCGGGACGCAGATTTTTCTACCGATTCGTTTTCAGTCGCATTCGGCACTACAACAGCGACAGGTTTTTCAAACGCTGCCGGTGAGCTGTTTGTCGGTGTCGCTGCAGGAACCGATGCCGGCAATTGCAGCGCAACCGATGCAACATCCTTCGCGTTTTCGCCGGACGTTCTGTCGTAAGTCTGCGCTTGTGCCGTATCGGTGGGCTGCGACGATTCGGAATTTCCCCGGTAAAGCGCGGATAAAATCACGGCTGCCAATATTGCCGTCGCTGCCACGATATGAAGCAGCGGTAACTGTCGCACGCGATGAGCGATCGACGCAGCCTCGGGTTGCGGTTGCAGGAATTGCGGCATGAGCGAATGAATGATTGCGAAGTTGCCGCCGCTCTGCTCGTACAAGCGATTGAACTCTGCCTCGCCTGGCAAATGCTCTTCGCGAGAGCCGGCGGCCTGAATTCGGGTGCGTACATAATCTTCGGATTCGCTGCGATCGAGCGGTTTCAATTCGAGGATTTCAGCCGCTCCCGTCTGTGCCTGTTGCCATGCGATCCGCAAATCGGTTTCACCGGCCAGAAGAAGACGCAAACGTCCGCCGGCGCCGGCGATGAGTGCCGCGCATTCGCCAAGCGTTTCGATCGATAGCAATTGCGCGGCATCGATGGCGATCAGCACGGGCTGCGGATCACCATTCGTGGGGCGTATGCGCTCCAGTGCATAAACGAATTCGGTATTTGTCGTTGCCGCTGAGGCCGGCAAGCCCAGCGCCGAAGCCAGTGATGCGCGAATCTCTGCGGCATTCATCAATACCGAGGCCTCGATGCGACAAATATCGGCGAGATCTTTCAGCTCCTTTGCAATTTCGGCGAGCGTGCGTGTTTTTCCGGCCCCGTCGACACCGATCAACAAGACGGTCGAACCCGAAATATACAGCGCGTGCACGGCGCGCTGTGCAATAAAGCGGCGCTGCGCGCCAACGAAAAAAAATTCGGGCATTGAGTCGAGAGAGAAAGGATCGCTCGCGAGTCCAAGACGAAGGTAATAATCGGATTCAGAGGCCGCCGGTGGCTGCATTTATTCCTCTTTCTTTACGCGCATACTCACAGAAATCATTTATTTACTTGGTCGCCAGCCCGATCATGCGGCAGCAATGCAGTTTTTTAATTCGTTCAATGAAAAATCGGATGTGGTAATCGCCCGACCGATCGATTGGAGCAGAACCAGCCGCAATTGCCCATCCAGCACTTTTTTGTCGACAGCCATTAACGCCAGGAATTGATCGACCGACATTTCGCGAGGCGGATGCAATGGCAGTTGCGCCCGCGCGAGCAGATCGCGCAACACATCGACCGCCGCCGCTTCGATCCAGCCCAGACGCGCGGAAAAATCGGTGGCCATCAACATGCCGACTGCAACCGCTTCGCCGTGCAGCCATTCGCCATAACCCTGCGCAGTCTCGATTGCATGGCCGAAGGTGTGGCCCAGATTCAGAATGGCACGCAACCCGCCTTCGCGCTCGTCGGCGGCAACGACCTTCGCTTTATTCGCGCACGAACGATAAATCGCCTGACGCAGCAACTCCGGATCGCGCGCCATGAGCGCATCGATATTTTGTTGCAGCCATACATAAAACTCCGCGTCGCAAATCAGGCCATATTTGATGACCTCCGCGATGCCGGCGGAGAACTCGCGCGGCGGCAAGGTATTTAATGCATCCGTATCGACAATGACACAACGCGGCTGATGGAAGGCACCAATCATATTTTTTCCGAGCGGATGATTGACCCCCGTTTTGCCGCCGACCGATGAGTCGACCTGGGCGAGCAAGGTGGTTGGAATCTGAATGAAATCGACGCCGCGCTGATAACTCGCTGCGGCAAAGCCGGTCATATCGCCCACCACACCGCCACCCAACGCGACCAGAGTCGTAGTGCGGTTGTGTCGATGCTGCAAAAGTACATCGAAAATCGAATTCATCTGCTCGAGCGTTTTGAATTGTTCGCCGTCGGGCAGAATCACCGTATCGACATGGAATCCGGCGAATACATTTTTCGTGCGTTCGAGATACAGGGGGGCGATCGTCGCATTGGTGACGATGCAAATCTGTTTGCCGGCGATGTGCGGGATTATTAAATCCTGACGCTCCAGTAATCGTGTGCCGATGTGAATGGGGTAAGAGCGATCGCCGAGATCGACCGTCAACGTTTGCATAGGAAATATCGCGCTTTGGATTAGCTGCGCACGATAGCGCGCCGCCGCACGCAAGGCAATGTACGCAAGGGAAGCGGGTGTTGAGGAGTCAGGCGCGGCGCAAACGTGCGGCGATATCCTGCGCGACAGTTTTCGGACTACGGCCATCGGTATCGACAACGATATCGGCAACCTCGCGATACAAGGACTCGCGAACCGCCATGAGATCGGCAAGTACGCGCGCAGGATCATCGTTTTGCAGCAGCGGACGCTTGCGATCGCGGCTGGTGCGACGCACCTGTTCATCGACCGAGGTATGCAGATACACAACGGTTCCCGACGCCGACATGACCCTGCGGTTATCGCCGGATAAAACGGCACCGCCGCCAGTGGAAATCAGCACGCCCTCAAGCTGGCTCAATTCGCTCAACGCTGCGGATTCGCGGATACGGAAACCCGCTTCGCCTTCGCGATCGAAAATCCAGGGAATATCGACACCGCTGCGAATTTCGATTTCGCGGTCGACATCGATAAATTCGAGATGTAAATCGTCAGCCAACAGTTTGCCGATGGTGGTCTTGCCGGCCCCCATCGGGCCGACAAGAAAAATGCGGGATACTGCCATTCGTAAAACTTAATCGATGAGCGTATCCGACAGGATGCGCGGGGTGATAAAAATCAGCAGCTCTTGCTTGGCTTTCGCGGTGGTTTCGCGCTTGAACAGACGACCGACGTAAGGAATGTCGCCCAGGAACGGCACTTTATCCACTTTGTAAATATCGGTGGCTTTGAACACACCGCCCAGCACCACGGTTTCGCCATTGCCGACCAACACCTGCGTTTTGATTGCATTGGTGTCGATGCTCGGAACGGTACCGGTGCCGGTCGAGACATTTTCGCCAACAGAATCCTGGTTGATCACCAAATCCAGTATCACGCGATCATCCGGCGTAATGCTTGGTGTCACATCCAGCTTCAAGACAGCCTCTTTGAACGAGATGGTTGTCTCGCCGTTGGCCGCAGATTCCTGATAGGGAATCTCGGTACCGGATTTGATGGTGGCCTGCTGCTTGTCGCCGGTGACCACCTTCGGTTGCGAAATCACTTCACCGCGACCTTGAGATTCAAGCGCCGACAATTCCATATTGATGAGGATTTCGGAACCTGTATAGCCGATGGCGAAAGAGCCGGTGGGTCCACCCACGCCGAGATCCACACCGAGCGACTCCGGGAACTCCACGGTTCTGGTCGGATCTCCGGTAATCGTACCCATGGAGCCGCCGGCTTCGAGCAATTTGCCGCTATTGACGTCAGCCATGTATTTTCCGCCCCACTGGATACCCAACTGCTTGTCGAAATCGGAGTTCGCAATCACGATGCGAGCCTCGATCAGAACCTGGCGAATAGGCACATCGAGCAATTTGACGATACGGCGGAATTCTTCCAGTTTTTGGGCAGTTTCGGTGATCAATATCGAGTTGGTGCGATCGTCGACGATGACTTTACCGCGGCTCGATAAAATGCTGCCCGTGCCGCTCGGCGCCTGACCGCCTGCACTTGCACCGCTGCCGCCCGTCGGACTGAACAATTTGTACAGATCCTTGGCGCGCGCATAACGGATGCGGATGTGCTCGGTTTGCAAGGGCGCCAGCTCCTGCACCTGCTTTTTCGACTCCAGCTCCTGACGCTCGCGCTCGGCAATTTCTGCTGCGGGCGCAACCATCAGCACATTGCCGTCCTGACGCTTGTCGAGACCCTTGGTTTTCAAAACCAGCGCCAGCGCCTGATCCCACGGAACGTTTTGCAGGCGCAGGGTAATTTTGCCGCTCACGGTATCGCTCGCGACGAGGTTCAGGCCGGTGAAATCCGCGATGATCTGTAATACGGCGCGAACTTCAATATCCTGGAAATTGAGGGAGAGGCGCTGACCGGTAAACGCGAATTCCTTTTTGCGCTCCTCCACTTCTTCCCTGGTCAATGGCTTGACACTAACAACGTATTGATTGTCCGTTTGATAGGCTAGGTAATCGTATTCGCCGGCTACCTGCAGATAGACAACGCCCCCGGCCGATGTGGATTGCGCATCGATTTTTTTCACGGGTGTCGCAAAATCGACGACATCGAAACGACGCTGCAGGTTTTCAGGCAATGAAGCGCCCTTGAATTCAAGCTTGATCCGCTGCCCTTCAACCGTTGCGTTCACATCGGTCTTGGGATCGCTCAAATCGACGATCAGACGGCCTTCGCCAATATCGCCGCGGCGAAAATCGATGTTATTGATGGCGCGTGCCGAGGATTGTGTCGGGCCGGATTTGGCAACCGCAGTGGATACGGCATCACTGGCATTGACCAGCGGCTTCAGGTATTCGCGCGCACCGGCATCGCCGACATTGATACGCAGCGAATTACCTTCGATGCGGGTCGTGTACGGTGCCAGCTGTACCAGGTTCAGAATCATGCGCGTGCGGCCGGCCGATTCGAGCACCACGGCACTGGAAGCATTCTCATAACCCAGCGTGAATTTCTTGTCTTTGAGTTGGGGCGTCACGCCATTGAGATCCAGTGCGATACGCGCGGGTTTCTCGATGGTATAGGCCTGCGGCTCGGGAGGGGGTGCATCGAACTCCAGCTGAGCTTCGAACGCACCGCCTGGCAATGATGTAAACCGGACATCGGTCAGGTTGGCGGCATTCGCTGCGGATATCAATGCGATGCAAGCAACGGTAAATTTGGCGACAAAGCCAGTCATTGTCCGAATCATTTTTCCACCATACCCAGCGCCGCAATTGCGGCCCGAAAAATTGTTATGCAAACACCCTGAAAATTTATGGGAGAGATACCGAAGGTCCATGAACTTCTCCGCCGCACTCGCGTTAATCATTTATCTCTTTCCGCCTTCCGCAGTCCTTAACTGGAGTTTATGCGGGCGTTCCACCCACTCATCGGGACCGTTGGAAACGATTTCAACGACCGCCAGATCGTTTTCGGTCAGCTCGACAACCCGTCCAAAGTTTTTACCAAGATAATTGCCGACTTTTACGCGATGCACGCTGCCCTGCGCATCCTGGATCAGCGCCCACAGGGTGCCTTCCATCTGCACGGTACCGACCATATTGAGCGAGTCGATGCTGAACTGTTCGAGAAACTCTTTCGGCCGACTGGCATCGGGCTTGACCTTCACCAGCCGCTGCAAGCGCGTAATGTCCTTGACCTCGACGGGCTGCTGGAATGGATTGCGCATTCCGGACGCGCTGTAGGTAAATGTTTTATACGCGGTGAAAGCGGGAATCGGTTCGATATGGCCGGCCGGGCGCGCTTTCACTTCGGCCATATAGGTGTCCAGATCGGGGAATGAGCTGCTGCCACAGGCGGCGATGAAAACCATCGCGGCCCCAAGCAGGACAAACGGATAATTCGGGCGCATGGTTGCGGCTGTCATGTTACGCGCCCCCTTTGTAGCGGTAGGTTTTCGCCGCGATGCTCATCGACAGAACGCCCTGCGTTTTGGGGTCGGCGCTGATTTTGAAATCGTGCAGCGTAACGATGCGCGGCAATGCGGCGATACCGCCCACGAATGTGCCGAAATCGTGGTAGCTGCCCGTCACTTCGATATTGATCGGCAACTCGATGTAAAACTCTTTGCTGACCTCGGGCTGGAGCTTGATGCTCTTGATTTCGAGGCCGCTTTCAACGCCTTTATTGGTGATATCTTCCAGCAGGCCGGGCACTTCGGTATCGGTGGGAAGCTGGCTGACGAGGGCGCCAAACGATTGCTCCATCTCCACCATTTGCTTGCGCAATGCGTCGAGATTTGCCGCTTTAAACGCTTTATCTTCAAATTCTTTTTTGAGATCTGTCTCTTTCTTTTCCACTTGCGCGAGCTGATTACGCATATCGGAAATATTGTAGAAATAGCCCAGCACCACCAAGAGGATAAATACAAATACCCACGCCATTATTTTTACCGGCGTTGGCCAGCTGCCGATGTTATCGGCATTCAGCTCCCCGAAATCGAGCTCGCGTAAATCGTTCAGTACATCCTGAAGCGCCACGATTATTTAGCTCCCTTCTTTTTAGGTTTAGCTTTAGTATCTTTCGGCATCTCAACCCTATCGGCTTTTCCTTCCTCTTTTGATTCGCCGGGCGGGCTGATGCCAACCGCCATTTTGAAGGCACTCGCCTGATCGCCAAATTCAGGGGCAGCCTGTACCGACGTCAGATTCGGATTCTCAAACCATTCGGATTTGTCCATTTGCCGCATCAGACTGGAGACACGGTTATTGGATTCGGCAATACCGGAGATTTCCACCGTTTTCTCCGTGCGCCCCAGCGACTGATAAAACACGCCGTCGGGCAATGTCCGCACCATTTCGTCGAAGACGTGAACGACCAGCGGACGCGTGCCCTGCAGGTCCTGAATAACCTTCATGCGATCGATCAGTTCACGGCGTTTTGCTTCGAGTTCCTTGATTTCCTTGACCTGATTATTCAGCTCATCGATGTTGCGCTGCAGATAGGAGTTACGGTTGTTCTGATTATCGATCCAGCCGTCGTAAACACGGTTCGCGATGAGAACCACCAGCACGGCAAATACCGCGGTCGCTCCCAGTACCACGAGAAATTCTTTGCGTAACTCCTGGCGGCGCTCTTCGCGCCAGGGCAGCAGATTTATGTTGGCCATTAATCGAAACTCCTCATCGCCAGGCCGCACGCAATAATCAGCGAGGGTGCGTCATTGGTCAGCGCCGCGACGTCGACGCGGGACGATACCGCCATGCGTGCCAGCGGATTGGCGATGGATGCCGCAGTTCCGAGTCGCTCCTGCACGAGTTCCGCGAGGCCTGTCATCGAAGCCACGCCGCCGCCCAGCAAAATGTGGTCGACATCGTTGTACTGGCTCGATGAGAAGAAGAATTGCAATGAACGTGTGATCTGTTGCACGACCGCGTCCTTGAAAGGTTCGAGGACATCGTGATCATAGTCGTCGGGCAGGCCGCCCTGTTTCTTGGCCAGACCCGCCTCTTCGACCGTGAGACCATAGCGGCGCTGAATTTCCTCGGTCAGCTGGCGGCCGCCGAACAGCTGTTCGCGCGTATAAACCGTATTGCCGCCGACCAGCACGCTGAGCGTGGTCATGGTGGCGCCGATATCGACGATGGCCACAACGCTGTCGTCGTCGTAATCGAACTGGCTCTGGCAGAGTTTGAAAGCCCGCTCGACCGCGTAGGCTTCGACATCGACCACGCGGGGCGTCAGCTCGGCAAGCTCCAGCGCATCGACGCGCGAATCGACGTTTTCACGACGGCATGCGGCGAGCAGCACTTCGACCTGATCGGGATTGCTGGCCGATGCGCCCTGCACTTCGAAATCGAGGGCCACTTCATCGAGCGGATAAGGAATGTACTGATCGGCTTCGAGGCTGATCTGGGTCTCCATCGCGTCATCGCTGAGACCCGCCGGCATGTCGATCACCTTCGTGATGACCGCCGAACCCGCTACGGCAACCGCAGCGGTTTTCAATTTGGTTTTGGCTCGGCTGTGGGCGGTACGCAGGATGCCAGCGACGGTCTCGACTTCGGCGAGATTCTTCTCGACCACCGCGTTGGGCGGCAGCGAAGCGACTGCGTAACTCTCGACCCGGAACTGATCGCCGCTCCGGCTGAGCTCGAGCAGCTTCACCGACGAGGAGCTGATATCTATGCCCAGCACGGGCTGTGAGCGCTTTTTGTTGAATAGACTGCTAATCACAGTAAATTTCCTATCTGCGTCCGTGACTTAGAGCACAAATTTGCAACATGAAGTAAACACCACGACCTGCATTTGCGCAAATGCCTTCAGCGAAAAAAAGTGCTTATAATTTCACAATTTGCTGAAATCACTTACTGTACTTTATCGCTAACCGCTTATCCGCACAGGGAAATCATGACGAAACTCGGGTCTTTCGCGCGCGCAACCATCTGGTGGTTATTGGGTCTAAGCGCGCTTGCCGTGATGCTGTGTGCGGCGGCGTTCTTATACCTTAGTCCGAATTTGCCATCTGTCGATGCCCTGAAAGATGTGCAACTGCAAACACCGTTAAGGGTGTACACAAGTGACGGTGAACTGATTGGCGAATTCGGCGAGATGCGGCGCACGCCCATTCAATTGCGCAATTTGCCCCCCCTTTTCATCAGGGCCGTACTCGCTGCAGAGGACGACAGCTTCTATACACACCACGGCGTCGATATCAAAAGCCTCATCCGCGCCGGCTCGCAGCTGATCACCAGCGGTCATATTCAAACCGGTGGCAGCACGATCACCATGCAGGTGGCCAAGAATTACTTTCTGACGCAGGAACGCACCTTCGCGCGCAAATTCAATGAAATTCTGCTCGCCCTGCAAATCGAACACGAGCTGAGCAAGGAAGAAATCCTTGAGCTTTATCTCAACAAGATTTTTCTCGGCAATCGCGCGTACGGTGTCGAAGCCGCCGCGCAGGTTTATTACGGCCAGTCGATTCAGGAATTGTCGATTGCGCAATGGGCGATGATCGCGGGCCTGCCGAAAGCGCCATCCTCGAATAATCCGATCACCAATCCCAAACGGGCGATGGAGCGGCGCAACTGGATTCTCGGACGCATGCGCTATCTCGGCTACATCGACGGCGCGCAATATGAAAGCGCCGTGAACGAACCGCTGAATGCGAGTTATCACGGTTCGATACTCGGTGTCGAAGCGAGCCATGCGGCCGAAATGATCCGCCAGGAAATGATCGAACGCTTCGGCATGCAGGCATACACCGAAGGCTACATTGCCTACACCACGCTCGATGGCAATCTGCAGCGCGTCGCGACCAGAACCGTTGTCGAGGGGCTTCTCGGCTATGACACCCGCCACGGCTATCGCGGCGCCGAGCGCAAATTCAAACCCGCCGAGGACGGCGCCCTTTCCCCTGTTGACGACAAGACGCGCAAGGCCTGGCGGCGTGCGCTGCAATCCATCCCCGTCGTCGGCGGTCTTACCCCGGGCGTGGTGTTCAGTGTCGAGCCGAAAGCGCTGAATGTGTTGCTTGCAACTGACGAAGTGGTCCAGATCGACTGGGAGCACGGTCTGAGCAAAGCCCGTCGGCTGATCGACGAGGACCATCGCGGCGCCTCGCCAAAAAGCGCAGCCGATGTCGCGGCCAGCGGCGACATGATTCGTTTACGCAAGAATGCAAAAGGCGAATGGGAACTCAGCCAGGCTCCCGCGTTGCAAAGCGCGCTGATCAGTCTCGACGCCGACGATGGCGCCATCAAAAGCATCGTCGGCGGCTTCGATTTTCGCCAAAGCAAATTCAACCGGGTCACTCAGGCGCAACGGCAACCAGGCTCCGGCTTCAAGCCCTTTGTCTATAGCGCCGCGCTGGAAAGCGGCCTCACCCCTGCGACCATCATGAACGATGCACCGATCGTCTATCACGAAGCGGGAATGGAGGAAGCATGGCGGCCGGAAAACGATACCGGTGAATTCTACGGGCCGACGCCACTCCGCCAGGCGTTGTATAAATCGCGCAACGTGGTTTCGGTTCGTGTGCTGCAGCAGATCGGCATCGATACCGTCATCGATTATGTGCCCCGCTTCGGCTTCAGCAAGAATCAGCTTCCGCGCAATCTGTCGCTCGCGCTCGGCACGCTGTCAGCGACACCGATGCAGATGGCGCGCGGTTTTGCCGTGTTTGCGAATACGGGCTATCTCATCGAGCCGTATTTATTGCAGCGCGTGGTCGACCGCAACGGCACCGTGGTGTACGAAGCAAATCCCGTACGCGCCTGCCCGGATTGCGACACGCTGACGGCCACTGCCGACGACCCGAATGCCACCCGGTACGACACGCCGGCAACCGACGCCGAACCGAAAGGGCCGATTGCGCCGCAGGTGCTCGACAAGCGCTACGCGTTCATCATGGATTCGATGTTAAAAGATGTCGTTGTACGCGGTACCGCCACCGCCGCGCGCGTGCTCGGCCGCAGCGATATGGCGGGCAAGACCGGCACCACCAGCGGTCCCGTCGACACCTGGTTCAACGGTTATTCGGGCGGCATCGTCACCACCGTCTGGGCGGGTTTCGACAGCAATAAACCGATGGGCAAAAACGAATACGGTTCGACCGTCGCGCTGCCGATCTGGATCGAATACATGCGCGCTGCCCTGGCCGGCAAGCCCGAGCGCCCTTTCAAACAGCCGCAAGGCGTGGTCAGTCTGCGCATCGATCCGCACACGGGACTGGAAGCCTCGCCCGATCAGCCCGATGCGGTGTTCGAATACTTCACCGAGGACAATCTCCCAGGTCAGGGCATCCCCGGCTTCATGCCGGACGATGGCAGCGCGCCCGCCCCGGTGAACGGCGTCTCCGAGCATGATTTATTCTGATCGCGCCGCTGTTCGCCATTCCCGCCTGCGCGGGAATGACGTGATCCAAGACTCGCTGATCAAATCGCTTCGAGCGCTTCGGCCAGCGTATTCACACCGATCACTTCCATGCCATCGGGCAGCTGCCTGGGACGATTGGAGCGCGGCACGATCGCGCGTTTGAAGCCATGTTTGGCCGCTTCCTGTAAACGCTCCTGACCGCTCGGTACGGGGCGGATCTCTCCGGCCAGACCGACTTCGCCGAAGACGACCAGATCCTGCGGCAGGACGCGATCGCGAAAGCTCGAAACGATCGCGAGCAGCAACGCCAGATCCGCGCTCGTCTCCAGCACTTTCACACCGCCGACGACGTTGACGAAGACATCCTGATCGCCGATCTGCAGGCCGCCGTGCCGGTGCAGCACTGCGAGCAACATCGCCAGGCGATTTTGCTCGACACCGACCGCGAGCCGGCGCGGGTTACTCATCTGCGAGGTATCGACCAGCGCCTGAATCTCGACGAGCAGGGGCCTCGTGCCTTCCCACACCACCATGACGACGCTGCCCGCGGCTTGGGCCATCCCGCGCGTCAAAAAAATCGCCGAGGGATTTTTCACTTCGCGCAAACCCTGCTCGGTCATGGCGAAGACGCCGAGCTCGTTGACCGCGCCAAACCGGTTTTTATGACCGCGCAAGGTGCGCAGGCGGCTGTCGTTCGAGCCTTCGAGCATGATCGAGCAATCGATCATGTGTTCGAGCACTTTCGGCCCGGCGAGGCTGCCGTCCTTGGTGACGTGGCCGACGAGAAACAGCACGGTGCCCGACTGTTTGGCGTAGCGCGTGAGCATCGCCGCGCAATCGCGCACCTGCGAAACGCTGCCCGGCGCGGCGGTGAGTTCGGGGTCGTAGAGGACTTGTATCGAATCGACGACGAGCACCTTCGGCGCGATGTCGCGCACGCGATCGAGCAAGGTGTGCACATCGGTTTCGGCGAGCAGTTTCAATTTGTCGGTCGGCAATTGCAGTCGCTGCGCGCGCATCGCGACTTGCTGCAACGATTCTTCGCCGGTGACGTAAAGCGCGGGCAATGATGCGGCGAGATGACACAGCGTTTGCAGCAATAACGTACTTTTGCCTGCGCCCGGTTCGCCGCCGATCAAAATTGCAGAACCGGGCACGAGTCCGCCGCCGAGTACGCGATCGAATTCTTCCGCGCCGGTGCTGATGCGCGGCAATTCGGCGAGCTCGATTTCGCCGAGTGTTTTTACTTCGCTGGCGGTCGTACCGGCATAGCCGACGCTGCGTTCGCCGCGCGATTCATTCGGTATGCGAAATTCGACGATCGAATTCCATGCGCTGCAATCGGTGCACTGACCGAGCCATTTGCTGAATTCGGAGCCGCACTCATTGCAGACAAAAGCGGTTTTGCGTTTGGCCATAGATACCCAGAAAAACAAAAAATATTCAGTGGTAATGCTACTAGAACGAGATAGGTCGAGATACCGAAGTCTTGCTGAGACACGCCGTAAATATATCCCTATAGGCTCGTTCGCGACGTCCTGTCGCTCCACGGTCTCAGCAAGACTTCGGTACCTCGCCCACCCACATCGGTGGTAATTAGATTCGCTGGCACCCACTCCTCGCCCCCCGTACAATCACCCTCCATTCCTTTCTTACGGTTTCGATCCGCGCATGACACTGCTGGTCCCTGAGCGCATGCTGGTTTTTTCACCCGCCCTCGCCGCCACCATCGGCCTCGAGGAAGCGGTGCTGCTGCATGTCCTGCACGATCTCAGCGTGACGCAGCCCAAACAGCGCGCGAATTCGCACAGCTATACCAGCCACTGGGTCGACGTCGAAGTCGCCACCCTCGAAGGTTTACTGCCGTTCTGGGATCGACGCGAATTGCAGCGCGTGTGTAAAAATCTTTCCGATAAAGGTGTTATTCGCATCGACTCCGCTCCCATCGGACACAGCGATACCTTGCGCTTCTGTTTCAGCGCGGAAACGCAAACCGCGCGTACGGAAACAGGCAGCGAATCGCGCGCGACTTCGACACCCATCGCATCGCGGCCCGGCAGCGCGGCGCAGCTCGCCAATAATTGGCGGCCGGAAGAGGATTTATTGCAGCTGCTTGCGCTCAACCACGGCATTTCGCGCGATTTCGCACTGAGACAGGTCGAGGATTTCGTGTTGTATTGGCGCGAGCGCGGCGAAGTCAGTCATGCGTGGTCGAGCCGTTTCCGCCAACACGTATTGCGCATATGGCGTCTGGAGCAGCAACAGCAAAGCCAGAAAACCCGGGCGCCACGCGAACCCGAAAATACCTGGCAACCGAGCTTCGATGCGTTGCAGATTCTCGAACGCGCTGGCATCAGTCGCGATTTCATCGAAGACGCGATTCCTGAATTCGTGCTGTACTGGCGCGAACGCGGCCACAGCGATGGCACATGGAATTCGAAATTCATCGCTCACGTGCGCAAACAATGGGCGCGATTTGAAAATGCGCTCGCGCATGAACAGGAACCGCGCCCGATTTCGTCGAACTGGCAGCCGAACGAAGATGTTTACGATATTTTGCGCATGGCCAATATCGATATCGCTTTCGCCTGCGAAATGCTGCCGGAATTTATTTTGTTCTGGCGCGATGCAGGCACGCCGCAGCGCTCGTGGAATACCAAATTTCTGCAGCACGTCAAATATCAATGGGCGACACGGCATCACATGAACGGAAGCCTGAGCGGAGGATTGAATCGTGCGGGATCTGCAATCGCTGCTGGCTCCGGTCGCGCAGCGCCGGCCAATGCGTTCGAACGCCTCACCGACCGCAGCTGGGCAAGCGGCATCGTCGACGGCGTCTGATACAAACACTGTGAAGATCGATGGCATGAACCCTGATTCACGAGACACCCGAAAAAAAACTGAGCCGACCGCCGCGCATATCGATGCCATCAATCAGGTTTTTACCGAGCTCGAACTCGCGTATCACAATCAGTTCCGGCGCGCCTTTCCCGATGCGACGCAACTCGGCATGGCCAAGCAGCTATGGCTGCACGCATTGTGCGATCTGACGCCCGCGCGCCTGCGTTCAGGCGTTAGGCGCGCGATACAACAATCGGAATTCCTCCCCAGCCTGCATTCGCTGCGCGAGTTCTGCGATCCCGATCTGGGCGAACTGGGCCTGCCCGAAGCGCACGCCGCCTATATCGAAGCGTGCCGTGCACCGAGCCCGAAACGAGAGGCGTGCTGGTCGCATCCTATCGTGTATCGCGCCGGTGTCGAATCGGACTGGTTTTTTCTCGCGAACAATCCCGAGAACGTTGCGTTTCCCGTATTCAAGCGCAATTACGAATTATTGATCGCACGCTTACTCGACGGCGAAAATCTCGATGTACCAATTCCGAAAGCGCTGCCTGAAGAAATTTCGACGCCGTTACCGCGTGAAGAAAATCAGCGTCGTTTAAAGGCGTTGCGCGATGAGCTCAAAATCTGACAATACGGCAAGCGGCGAATTCGTGGCACGATATTTTTTATTAATTTAAAGTTGAGCTGAAATGAACGAACAAGAAAGCACGCACTTCGGCTATAAAACGGTGAAGGCCGGAGAAAAAGCCGGTCTTGTTGCGGGAGTGTTTCACTCCGTCGCCGCCAAATACGATGTCATGAACGACTTGATGTCGGCCGGCGTCCATCGCGTATGGAAACGTTTCACCATCGAATTGTCCGGCGTTCGACCCGGCAATAAAGTGCTCGATATCGCCGGCGGCACAGGTGATCTCACGCAAAAATTCAGCCGCATAGTGGGTGCAACAGGCCAAGTGGTACTCGCCGATATCAACGATTCCATGCTCAAAGTTGGCCGCGACAAATTGATCGATAACGGCATTGTCGGCAATGTTGAATACGTACAGGCCAATGCGGAGTGCCTGCCGTTTCCCGATAATTATTTCGATTGCGTGAGCATCGCCTTCGGCCTGCGCAACGTCACTGACAAAGACGCCGCACTGCGCTCGATGCTGCGCGTCCTGAAGCCGGGTGGGCGTTTACTCGTACTCGAATTTTCGAAACCGCCCAGCAAGGCGCTGAGCAAGCTCTACGATATTTATTCGTTCAGCGCATTGCCAGTGCTCGGCAAGATAATTGCGAACGATAGCGAAAGTTATCGCTACCTCGCCGAAAGCATTCGCATGCATCCCGATCAGGAAACGCTGAAAGGCATGATGGAAGCAGCGGGCTTTGTGCGCAGCGAATATTTCAATATGACCGGCGGCATCGTCGCGCTGCATCGCGGCATCAAACCGTGATGTACACCAAAAGAATAAGTCGCGATGTTAAACCCTGAGCAAATAATCGGATGAAAAAAACGTTTCCTACACTCAAAGGCATCAGCCTGGCGGCGCTCGAAACCGCGATCAACACCGCGCTGAAACTCGATGCCGCAAGTTCTGCGAAACTCGCCGAACTCGAAGGCAATGTTTTCCATCTCGAATGCACCAATCCCGAAATCGATATTTATTTATTGCCCCAGGGCTCCGAAGGGCACAAGCACGCTGGCGTGCAGCTCGCGGCGCAGTGGGAAGGCCAGGTCACTACCGGTCTCACCGGCACGCGTGAAGATTATGTCGAACTGCTGCGCAGCAAGGACCCCGCGGCCACTCTCATCAACGGCAATATGCGCGTGCTTGGCGATAGCAAGGCGCTGCTGCGTTTGCGCGATATCGCCGCCCATCTCGATCTCGACTGGGAAGCACCGCTGACGCGCGCATTCGGCGATATCGTCGGCCATCAAATGGCGCGCTCGCTGCGTTTCGGCTCGCGATTATTTTTCGATGCAGCGAACAGCCTGCAACGGCAGGTCCGCGATTACATGCAGGAAGAAAACCCGTTTCTGGCGAAGCGCTGGCAATTCGAGCACTTCAAAAATGATGTTACAAATCTCGATGCACGCACGCGGCAGCTTGTACAGCGCGTTGAGCAGTTACCATCGAATCGTCCATAAAACCAAAACCATTATTCAAAATGATTGCAGTGTAAAAGCGAAACCAAGCAGTGAGCAGAATCAGCCGCGCCTTCACCATTATCGCCGCCACCGCACGTTATCGACTCGACTTATTGTTCGATGCCGATACGCTGCCCGCACCGTTGAATTTTTTTGTGCGCTACTCGCCGCTGCGCCTGCTGCCGCAGCCAAAACGATCGCGCGCGGAACGTCTGCGTTTAACGCTCGAATCGCTCGGCCCCATCTTCGTCAAATTCGGTCAGATTCTTTCGACACGGCGCGATTTGTTGCCACCCGATATCGCCGACGAACTCGCAAAACTGCAGGATCAGGTGCCCCCGTTTTCAAGCGAGGTCGCGGTCAGCATTATCGAAGAAGCGCTCGGCGCTCCCGTCACCACGATTTTCGCCGAGTTCGATGCGCAGCCGATGGCGTCGGCATCCGTCGCACAGGTTCACCCGGCCAGACTGCATGGCACCGGCGGCGAACCGGGGCGCGAGGTCGTGGTTAAAGTGCTTCGACCCGGCATCGCCAAAATCATCAAGCAGGATATTGCACTGCTGTATTCAATCGCGCGCTTCGCCGAACGTTATCTACCGGACGGGAAGCGTTTGCGCCCCGTGGAAATTGTCGAAGAATACGAATACACCGTGCTCGACGAGCTCGATCTCAAACACGAAGGCGCCAACACCGCGCAATTACGCCGCAACTGGCAATTTTCGGATTTACTTTATGTGCCCGAAGTATTCTGGGATTACACGCGCACCAACGTGCTGGTGCTCGAACGCATTCGCGGCATTCCCGTGACCGATGTCGCCGCTCTGCGCGCGAACGGTACCGATATGAAATTGCTGGCCGAGCGCGGCGTGGAAATATTTTTCACGCAGGTGCTACGCGACAGTTTTTTTCATGCCGACATGCATCCGGGCAATATTTTCGTGTCGTACGAGCATCCCGATAATCCGCAATACATCGGCATCGATTGCGCGATCATGGGCACACTGACCGAATTCGATCAGTATTACCTCGCGCGCAATCTGCATGCGATTTTCCGCCGCGATTATCACGAAGTTGCTCAGCTGCATGTCGAATGCGGCTGGGTGCCGCCACATACGCGCGTGCACGAATTCGAATCCGCGATTCGCACCGTCTGCGAACCGGTCTTCCACAAGCCGCTCGGCGAAATCTCCTTCGGGCAGTTGCTCGTGTATTTATTCCAGACCGCGCGCCGATTCGATATGCAGGTGCAGCCATCGCTCGTGCTGCTGCAAAAAACCCTGCTCAATATCGAGGGGCTCGGGCGCGAACTCTATCCGCAACTCGATATCTGGAACACAGCGTCGCCGCTGGTGGAAAAATGGTTGCGCGAACGCTATTCGCCGCGCAGTCTGATGAAAAAACTGCAGCACCGGCTGCCGCGCTGGCTGGAGCAACTGCCGGATGTACCCGACTACATTCTCAATCAATTGCAGATGCCGCCCACGGCCCCACCGGCACCTGAAATTAAATCGCGACATAAAAATCGCCGCCGCAAGGACCGATTTGCGGGAGTGCTGATCGTCGCGAGCCTGCTATTTGCATTGGCGCCTGCGCTACAGCTTCCCGCACTGAGCTGGATCGGTCTGGCGGCAGCCGCGCTGATAGTACTCAGCCGCTAGCGCGCGGTCGCAGCGATTCTGTTTATTCACCCGTCCGTTATTCACCCGCCCGCGATTTATCTATCCACTCGCGACTGAACTGCTGTCTTTATCCATCACTTCACGCGTATTTCGCAAAAACTCTCTTTGGCACGCGCGCATATCTGCGACGGTTCTTGAGGTTTTGAAAAGCGGCTGTGCCATAATACCGCCCGCTGTTACTCCCTGGTTCGACTGCCCGATAGCCCATTCATGTCTGACGCTACTTTCAACACAACGCACTGGCTCGATGAAGTGAACTGGAACGCCGATGGCTTGATACCCGCGATTGCGCAGGATGCAGTTACGGGCGACATTCTTATGGTGGCGTGGATGAATCGCGAATCGCTATCGCTCACCGCGCACGAAGGTCGAGCCGTCTACTGGTCGCGCTCGCGCAAAAAGCTCTGGCGTAAAGGCGAGGAGTCGGGTCATCAGCAGGATGTGCACGAGGTGCGACTCGATTGCGACAACGATGTGATCGTGCTCAAGGTTGAACAGCGCGGCGGTATTGCCTGTCATACCGGTAGACGCAGTTGTTTTTTCCGCGTGCTGCGCGCCGGGCAATGGCAGACGGTCGACCCCGTGCTGAAAAATCCCGACGACATTTACCGCGATCAACATTTATCGCGATCAAAAGACGAGTGAATAAATGGGTGATAAATCCATCATGAACGAAACCGACAGGGTTTTGCCGGCGCTCATGGCTGTGCTCGAGCAGCGTAAGCGCGAGGCGCAGCCGGATAATTCCTATGTCGCAAAACTTCACCAGGACGGACTCGATAAAATTCTGAAAAAAGTCGGCGAAGAGTGCGCGGAAACGCTGATCGCCGCAAAGAATGCAGAAACGCAGGGCGACAGACAGTCAGTGGTGTATGAAACTGCGGATCTGTGGTTTCACAGCCTGGTGATGCTCTCGCATCTGGGGCTCGACCACAACGCGATACTGCAGGAGCTGGCGCGGCGTTTCAATTTATCGGGACTGGAAGAAAAAGCAGCGCGACCCGCCGGTGATTAATCGATGAATGTGCGCCGCACAATCCTTTCGTTCAATGTGAAGATTGCGTTTTATTTCTGGAGAAGTGAACCATGGGCAGATTAGGCGAATTACTAGTCATTCTTGCGATCGTATTTTTATTGTTTGGCACGAAACGCCTGAAGGACTTTGGCGGCGATCTCGGCGCTGCGATCAAGGGCTTCAAGAAAAATGTTTCCGACGATCCACCGAAGCCGATCGAGCAGCAGCCGCAGGGCACTGTCATCGATGGCAAGGCGGAAACGGTGCAGCAGGACGCATCGCAATCGAATACGCAAAACAAATCCTGATTCGCGCCAGCAGTTATGTTCGACGTCAGTTTTTCCGAATTATTGCTGATCCTCGTGGTCGGCCTGCTGGTGTTCGGCCCGGAAAAATTGCCGGAAGTCATTCGCACGACCAGTCTGTGGATCGCAAAAATCAAGCGTTCCTTCACCCAGATGCGTTCGGAAATCGAACGCGAAATGGGTGTCGATGAGTTGAAACGCGACCTGCACAATAATGCGCTCATGCAAAACCTTCGCGATGTGCAAAACGATTTGCAAAACACGCATCAGGAATTGCGGAATCTTCCTTACGACGTGAAAGACGTCGTGCAGCGCGCCAATAGTTCCGAACTCGCAGCCAATACGGATTCAGCCGCAAACGCGAACTCAAGCTTTGACGACCCAACGATTCACTTCAATCCGAATACCAGCGAACCAAGTCATAAACCTGCATTAACAGCTGATGCTGAATCGAAACCTGAAGAACCAATTCCGGAACACGACATTTCCTCCGACAATCATTCCGCCCAAAAATGACCGAGCCCGATATTAACGATCCGGCGATGCCGCTGGTGTCCCATCTCACGGAGTTACGTTCGCGCCTGCTGCATAGCCTGCTGGTGGTTGCGGTAATTCTGTTATCGCTGCTGTATTTCAGTAATGATATTTACGCGTTTTTTTCCGAACCGCTACGCGAATTACTGCCCGAGGGCAGCACCATGATTGCAACCGAGGTCACCAGCACCTTTTTTGCGCCATTTAAATTGACGCTGGTCGCTTCGCTGCTGTTGGCGATGCCCTACATTCTGTATCAAGTGTGGAGCTTCATTGCGCCCGGCTTGTATCAACACGAAAAGCGCTTTGCAATTCCGCTGCTGGCGTCGAGCATCGCACTGTTTTATCTCGGCATGGCGTTCGCGTATTACGTCACCTTTCCCCTGATTTTTGGTTTTTTCAGTCAAACCGCGCCTGAGGGCGTCGCTTACACGCCCGATATTTCGAGCTTTCTCGATATGGCATTGAAAATGTTGTTCGCGTTCGGTTTTATTTTCGAAGTACCCATCGCCACATTGCTGCTTGTCTGGTCCGGCATCACGACCAGCGATGCATTAAAGAAAAAACGTCCCTACGTTATCGTCGGCTGTTTTATTGTCGGTGCGCTGCTTTCACCGCCCGATGTGTTGTCGCAGACGCTGATGGCCCTGCCGATGTGGCTGTTATTTGAAGCGGGAATTCTCGCGAGCCATCTGATCCGGCCGCGTGGAGAGAAGGCAGAAGAGCCCGCTCAATAAAATAATTGCGATCGCGATAACGCGTCTGCCCGGAAAAAAATAATTAATATTCGTCGCGACTGCTGTAATTCTGGGCGAGATTTTCGAATCGTGTGAATTGCCCGATAAAGGTGAGACGCGCGGTGCCGATGGGGCCATTACGCTGTTTGCCGATGATAATTTCCGCGATGCCCTTGTCGGGCGATTCCTCGTTATAGACCTCGTCGCGATAGATGAACATGATGACGTCGGCATCCTGTTCGATAGCGCCCGATTCGCGCAGATCGGAATTCACCGGTCGCTTGTTCGGGCGCTGCTCGACACCGCGGTTCAGCTGCGACAGCGCCACGACGGGGCATTCGAATTCCTTTGCCATCGCCTTCATCGAGCGTGAGATTTCGGAAATTTCTGCAGTGCGGCCTTCGGTGCTGCCCGCTATCTGCATCAGCTGCAGGTAATCGATCATGATCATGCCCGGCGTGCCGTGCTCGCGCGCGATGCGACGGGTACGCGCACGCACTTCGATCGGCGACAACGCCGGCGTGTCGTCGATGAACAGCGGGCGATCCTTTAATTTTGTAATGGCGGCGCTGAGTTTCGGCCAGTCCTCATCTTCGAGTTTGCCGGTACGCACTTTCGTCTGATTGATTCGCCCGATCGAAGACAGCATCCGCAGAATCAATTGTTCAGCGGGCATTTCCATCGAAAACACAATGACGGGTTTGCTGCCGTTAAGCACAGCGTGCTCAACCAGATTCATGGCGAACGTGGTCTTGCCCATGGACGGTCGCGCCGCGACGACCACCATGTCGCCGCGCTGCAAACCCGACGTCATATCATCGAGATCGGTAAAGCCCGTGCTGATACCCGTGATCGCCGAATCGCTGTTGAATAACTCATCGATGCGATCGACCGCTTTTTTCAACAGGGGGTTGATCGCCTCAGGGCCACCGACTTTCGGTCGGTCCTCGCTGATCTGCGCAATGCGTCGCTCGGCGTCATCGAGCAATTCCGCGCTGCTGCGCCCTTCCGGGTGAAAACCACTGTCGGCGATTGTCTGTGCCGCTGCGATCAGGGCGCGCAGACTCGAACGTTCACGCACGGCGATGGCGTAAGCGCGAATATTTGCGGCACTCGGTGTATTGCGCGCAACTTCTGCAAGATAGGCGAACCCGCCGGCGCGATCGAGCTCGTCCGCATGCGTGAGTGCATCGGCGAGCGTGACGATATCGATGGGCTGCGAGGCTTCGACCAGTTGCGCCATGCGGCGGAAAATCAGGCGATGTTCGGGGCGGTAAAAATCGGCGTCGGTCACCATGTCGGCAACCTTGTCCCACGCATCGTTCGCAATCATCAGACCGCCCAGCACCGACTGCTCGGCTTCGAGCGAGTGCGGAGGCAGCTTGAGCTGAGCGATGTCATCCCGGTGCTGCAGAAGATCCGGCGGCAGGTTGGCCGCGTAGGATTCGTCGATCTCGGTGGCGTCCACGAAATTATTTACCGGCGTCTGTTGCTGTTACGTACGTGCTTGCGTCTTTATATCGTTGCGGCATTGGCTGCGGCTACCTGCGCCTGTCGAAGCTATGCAGGACGAGCATTGTGATTCAGCAATAAAAAAAAAGCACCCGTCGCGCCATGCGCCGGATGCTTTCTGTCGCCGAATTTCGCGTGCGTAATTCGAATCAAATTACCGGCAAACGCTTATCCGGCTGCTTACTCGGAGGCTTTATTCCGCGACAACGCGCAGCGTAAAGGTCTGAGTAACGTCCGAATGCAATTGCACGTCGACCTGGAACTCGCCCGTTTCGCGGATAACGCCGTTGGGCAGACGCACTTCGCTCTTCTCGACAGCCACGCCGGCAGCAGTGACTGCATCAGCGATATCGCGCGTGCCGATCGAACCGAACAATTTGCCTTCGTCACCAGCGTTGGCGGCGATCGTTATCACCTTCTCGGCGAGTTGTGCGGCACGTGTTTCGGCAGCGGAGCGACGCGCTGAAGCAGCCGCTTCCAGCTCGGCACGACGCTGTTCGAATTCAGCGATATTCGTTTTCGTCGCTGCGACGGCCTTGCCGAACGGGATCAGGAAGTTGCGGCCATAACCCGATTTCACATTGACCTGATCGCCGAGGTTGCCGAGGCGACCCACTTTTTCCAACAGAATGACTTGCATGACTTTACCCTCTCCAGCCGCACCGCGTAGCGGTACTGCAAAAACAAAATCTTCTATTGCTGACGCTGCTGTTTTGCTATCAGGCGTCCGCGAAAATCCCACCAGCTATCGACTACGGCGAGCAATAGCAGCACGCCTGTTACCAATTCCCACGCTATCAGCCAGGCAACGTAGAGCACGATCAATGGGCCGCGCCCCCAGCGTCTGATCCCGACCATGCCGTGCACCAGCGCAAACCCGGCCACGATGAACGGTATTGCAAACAGCACGCCCCAAACCTGATAGTCGTGACCGAGCTGTGCGATGAGCAAACCGGCGACAATCGAACCAATGACAATCGCAACCGGCAGCCGCAAGCGATGGAACTCCTCGCGAAAACCGCCCGGGTTGTACAGCATCGCCTGCCACCAGCGCGCCACCAGTAGGGCGATTACCATCATGCTGGCGCTGCGCGCACCGAGCAAACCGCTGACTTGCGTGGTGCTCATCTGACCCAGCAGAGCCGCCTGTTCGGCGGGTATCCGCGCGCGAAATGCCGTCAAAAACTCATTGAGCTTGTCGGTGAGCATCGCTACAAAATGGCTGTCGCTCACACTCAATATCGCTGCGGCTACCAACCCCGCAGTGACAACGATAACCAGCGCATACGGCCACGCACGCGTCAACCGCAATATCCACGCCGCTGCGGCCGTACCGATCAGGCCGATAACAGGACCCGGATCGCCTTGCCAGAGCATCATGGCAACAGCGGCCAACGCACTCCAGCCGAGCACCACGAACGCATCCGTGCCCGAGCGACGCAGGGCGATCAACCCCACCACCGCCGCGCTGACCCATGCAAAAAACGGGAGGACAACCCCGGCTATCGCTACGCTTATCGCCTGCACGCGTCCACGCATGACAAATTCAGCTAACGCGCGCATGGCCTATCGATTCCCACATAAGCGCATCTTACAAGGGCGCTCTCTGGATAACGCGCCCCCAAACACCATCAGTTACTTATTCGCGCAATGACTTATTCGTGCTGGTCCGAATACGGCAACAAAGCCAGATAACGCGCGCGCTTGATAGCGGTCGCGAGTTGGCGCTGATAGCGTGCTTTGGTGCCGGTGATACGGCTCGGCACGATCTTGCCAGTTTCAGATACGTACGCTTTCAGAGTTTCGAGATCTTTGTAATCGATCTCTTTGGTGCCTTCAGCGGTAAACCGGCAGAACTTACGGCGACGGAAAAAACGTTGTGCCATGATCTAACTCCTGAGAATTCGTTATGAAAGAGGAAGAGTCTTACTCTTCGCCTTCTTCGCCATCGGCATCGTCGCCGTCTTCCAGCTCATCGCCAGCATCTGCGCGACGGCCTTCGCCATCATCGCGACGCTCTGGACGACCGCGGCGTTCACGGCTCTCTTTTTCAGCCTTCATGATCGGCGATTCGTCGAGCACGGCTTCATCGCGCTGAATGATCATGTTGCGCAGAACGGCGTCGTTGTAACGGAAGTTGGTCGACAACTCATCGACAGCCGCTTGCGAGGCTTCGATGTTCATCAGGATGTAATGGGCTTTGTGCACCTTGTCGATCGAGTACGCCAGTTGACGGCGACCCCAATCTTCGAGACGGTGAATTTTGCCGCCGTCTTTCTCGATGCCTTGTTTGTAGCGCTCGACCATGGCCGGCACTTGTTCGCTTTGGTCGGGATGGACCAGGAACACTACTTCGTAGTGACGCATTGCTGCTCCTTACGGGTTGTAGTCACCCACTCGAAAGTGGTGTGACAAGGAGTTAACGGATCGATGCTGGGTCGGTCCGCGGAAAAAGAGGCGCGATTTTAGGCAAGTGGCGCAACGGATGCAAGCTCGCCGTTCGTTTATTACGCTTTCGGCTGACGCTGCCGGACGGCTTCAAATAAACAGATGCCTGTGGCGACCGAGACGTTGAGACTGCTGACACTACCCGCCATCGGCAATTTGACGAGAAAATCGCAATGCTCGCGAGTGAGCCGGCGCAAACCGCTGCCCTCTGCGCCCATCGCAATCGCGATCGGACCTGCCAGATCCTGATCGTATATGAGCGTGTCGGCCTCGCCCGCGGTACCGACAATCCACACGCCCCACTCCTTCAGCTCGCGCAACGTGCGCGCGAGATTGGTCACCTGCACGAACGGTACGACTTCGGCAGCGCCACACGCCACCTTGCGCACGACGGGCGTGAGACTGGCGGCGTTATCCTTCGGCGCAATCACCACATCGACACCCGCAGCATCGGCACTGCGCAGACAGGCGCCGAGATTATGCGGATCGGTGACGCCATCGAGAATTAATATCAATGGCTTTTCCGCGCGCCCGATCAGCTGCTTCAAATCGGTTTCGCGATACTCGAAATTATTCGCGAGCAGCGCAACGATGCCCTGATGCTTCACTTCATATTTATCAAGCGCATCGCGACTGACACGCGCGATGCGCATCTGTGTCTTTTCAGCGGTATGCAATAACTTTTGCATGCGCTGGTCGCTGCGACCTTCTAGCACCTGCAAACTTTCGATACGCTCGGGCGAGCGTTCGATCAATGCAGCGACCGCATGTATTCCATAAACAAAATCATTTTTCATAAATACAAATTACTTTCGAGGAGGACGCTTCGAAGGCACCCTGGTTTTCTGGCGCAATTCGCTGCCACTCATGCGCGCGATTTTTTCGCGCTCGCTCAATCCAGAAGTTGTCGCAGAGGCACTCGGCTTTTCGCTGCGACTCTTCTTATCGCCTGCTGCCGGGCTATCAACTTTTCTTTTATCCGATTTTTGCGCGCCGCTTTTATTGCCGGCTGCCTTCACATTTTTGCCTGACTTTTTACCCGGCTCTTTATGCGAGACAGGCGAAGGAGCAACTTCAGACTTTCCCGCCTTTTGGGATCGCCGCTGCGCACGCGTAACACCTGCTATCAATTCGAGATCAACTTTGCGATCGTCGAGATTTACACGCGCCACCTGCACGGTGACGTTATCGCCGAGCTGATAAAAACGCCCGCTCTTTTCGCCGATCAACCGATGCTTCACTGCATCGAAATGGTAGTAATCGCTTTCGAGCGCACTGATATGTACGAGCCCTTCGACATATAGATCCCTCAACTCGACGAACAAACCGAAATTCGTCACCGCCGTGACGACCCCTTCGAATTGTTCGCCGACGCGATCCTGCAGATATTCGCATTTAAGCCACGCCATCACATCGCGCGTGGCTTCGTCGGCGCGGCGCTCTGTCATCGAGCACTGCTCACCGAGTGCGCTCAGCTCCCTGAGTTCGTAGGGATAGATTTGCGCTTTCGTTAAGGGCTGGGCACCTTCGGCAGGCAGCAGGCCTTTGCGCGTACCGCGCAACTTGCCGACCAGACCTTTGCCTTCGCCGCCGCCTCGCAACAAAAAACGAATGGCGCGATGAATCAGCAAATCCGGGTAGCGGCGAATGGGCGAAGTGAAATGCGTATACGCCGCATAGTTCAAGCCGAAGTGACCTTCATTTTCAGCCTGATAACGCGCCTGACTCAGCGAACGCAACATGACCGTCTGGATGACATTCAGATCGGAGCGCTCCTGCACTTCATCCAGTAATTTCTGATAATCGATCGGTGTCGGCTTTTCGCCACCACCCAGATTCAAACCCAACTCACCGAGGAATTGTCGCAACGATAGCAAGCGCTGATCGGGCGGACCTTCGTGCACCCGATAAAGCGCGGGCAACTTCAGCTTTCCTAACAGCTCAGCCGTGGCGACGTTTGCCGCCAGCATGCACTCTTCGATGATTTTGTGCGCATCGTTGCGAATGACCGGCACGATGCGGCTGATTTTGCGATCACGCGTGAACTCCACTTTCGTTTCGACCGTTTCAAAGTCGATTGCACCGCGCACATCGCGCGCCGCGCGCAACGCCTGATATAAACGGTGCAACTCTTCGATATGCGGCACCAGTTTTTTATATTCGGAACGCAATTTGTAGTGATCGGCATTTTCCGCATCGAGCATCGCCGCAACTTTCGTATATGTCAGTCGCGCTTGCGAATGCATCACTGACTCGGAAAAGCGATAACCCGTGAGTTTACCGTCGGCGCTAATCGTCATTTCGCACGCCATGCAGAGACGATCGACATTCGGCTTGAGCGAGCACAAACCATTCGATAGCGCTTCTGGCAACATCGGCACCACGCGATCAGGGAAATACACCGAATTACCGCGCACCTGCGCCTCGCGATCGAGCGCGCTGCCGACTTTCACATAATGCGACACATCGGCAATCGCCACCCACAAACGCCAGCCGCCGCCTTTCTTCACCTCGCAATAAACTGCATCGTCAAAATCGCGAGCATCCTCGCCGTCGATGGTTACCAGCGGTAAATGACGCAGATCGATGCGCTGTTCTTTATCGTCTTCGGCGGGCTCGGGCGCAAACGTCTGCGCCTCGGCGACCGCCGCCTCGGGCCATACGAATGGAATGCCGTATGAACGAATCGCCACTTCGATTTCCATGCCCGGCGCCATATGCTCGCCCAGCACCTCGACCACGCGGCCACGCGCGGGCGAGCGAAAATCCGGCTGCTGCGTGATTGCGATCATCACGTACTGGCCATCGCGCGCGTTCAGACTATCCTCGCCGCCGATCACTATCGTCTGATTGATACGCGGGTTCTCGGGTATCACACCGCCGCGTTCGCCACGCTCTCCCCTCGAATGAAAACGACCGACGAGCTGTTGCGTATTGCGCTGCAGGACTTCGACGATCGTCGCTTCGCGCCGACCGCGGGCATCGACACCCGATTCACGCACCAGCACTTCGTCGCCATCGAATACCATCGCCATCTGGCGATTACTCAAATACAGATCGTCGCCCTTGCCAGCCGCGCCGCCGGTTTTCTCGCCAGCTTTTCTTTCCGGAATGACGAAGCCGTAGCCATCGCGATGGCCCTGCACGCGGCCGCGAATCAGATCGAGTTTCGACACCGCGCAAAACGCATCCCTGCGATTGCGCATGATCTGCCCGTCACGCTCCATCGCACGCAAACGCCGCCGCAGCGCTTCAACCTGCTCTAAATCATGAAGATCGAGCAGCTCGCACAAACGCGAATGATTGAGAGGACCGTCGCGCTCGAGCACTTCGAGAATATATTCGCGACTCGCGATGGGTCGTTCGTAATTTTCCGCCTCGCGGGCGGCATGGGGATCTGGCAATGACTTGCGCTTGGGCATGAAGGGAGGCTTATTTCGGCTTCGAAGGGTCGCCGCATTATACGCAGGATTGACAAGGGGCGTAGCGATCAGTAAATTGCGCGGCCTTACCCCCTTGCCCAGGTGGTGAAATTGGTAGACACGCCAGCTTCAGGTGTTGGTGGCTTTGCGGCCGTGAAGGTTCAAGTCCTTTCCTGGGCACCATTTAATCTGGATCGCTGATCCAGACGCACCAAATCCAGCAGCAACAAATCTCTCGAAAATGCGACATTCCGGTTGGCATAACCGCTCGCCACATGACTTCGATAAGAAGCAGCCATCCTCCTCTGTCGTCTCTCCCTGGATCACATGGCTGCGTAACTTTTAAATTCAGGATTTCTTTTTCACACCCGATTTATTTTTCATGATCGATTCGCTTTTGACGGCCTGCTCATTTTTCACCAGCAGCTCGCGCGCAACTTCCTGAATTTTGCGGCGCAACCAGATATGCGCGTTGTTGTGCTGCAGTAGTGCGCTCCATGCCATTTTCAATTCAATCGGCACGATGGGGAACGGCGGACGACGAATCGCAAGACGCGTATTGTGTGCCTGTAACAGTGCAGCCTGTGTCGGCAGCGTCGCAATCAGATCGGGCTGTTGCGCGAGCAGTGCAGCGACCTGGTAATGACGCGTAAAAATGCGAATGCGGCGCTGCCGGCCGATTTCAGCGAGTGCCTCGTCGACCCAGCCGAGCCTCAATGTGTCGCGCGGCGTCATTCCAGTACCCACGCCCATACCGGTTTTGCTCACCCAGATATGCGATGCCTGCAAATAAGTATCGAGCGTAAAATTATCGAGTATCGGGTTGTCCGCGCCGAGCAGACAGGAAAACGTGTCGCGCCACAACGTCGTGTGATGCAACGATTTGGGCAGATGATCAAAGCGGTTGATGGCAAGATCGATTTTGCCTTTTTCGAGATCGAGAAAGGTCACATCGGACGGCGTCAGAATATCGAACGCAATCCCGGGCGCTTCATCGCGAATCGCATCGAGCAGATGCGGCAGCAACGTCGATTCGGCGTAATCGCTCGCCATGATACGAAACAGCTGCTCGCTGTTTTGTGGCTCGAAACTGCTCGACTGCACGACGACTTCGAGTTTGCTCAGCACCTCGCGCAATTGCGGCTGCAATTCGAGCGCACGCGCGGTCGGACGCATGCCCTCGCTGGTGCGAATCAGCAGCGGATCGTCGAACAGATCGCGCAGCCGGCGCAGGCCGTTACTCATCGCGGGCTGCGTGATATTAAGCTGCTCCGCTGCACGCGTGACGCTGCATTCGCGCAACAACACATCGAGATAAACGAGCAGATTGAGATCGACGCGGGCAAGATTCATAGTTTTGTAGTCAGAACGAAATTCACTAAAAGAATGGAAAGCGCAGTGTGAATCAACGCAGTGATTATGCGTATCGCCCGGGCTTTTCGCCAGTTGGCTCTCGCTTATCGCATTGCGTCGGGTGAAACATGTCCATCACCCGTCGCGCCGCCAGCCGCCGTCTTGACAGGCCTGCCCATTCTTCTATTCTCTGACGTGTGAGCAGCAATTGATCTAGCTCTACCCTCCGGTGTCGCCCGACCCTCGCGCACCGACAACACCTCCGGCCAGACCCTCGCCTAATTTACGCTTCGCCTGTCGCGCGTCGAACGCTTGCGATGCAATTGAGTTTTGCTGCCTTACGAATCCATGTCGCTAATAAGGAGAGTAGTGCGCAATGAAGATCAATATGCCGGTCAGCGGTCGCGAACAAATTTATGAAGTCGATGCGAATATTCTTTCCACCACCAATCTCAAAGGTGCGATCACTTACGTAAACACCGATTTCATTCGCATCAGCGGCTTTGAGCGCGATGAGCTGATGGGAAAAAACCATAACCTCGTGCGCCATCCCGATATGCCGACGGCTGCGTTTGCCGATTTATGGCAGACGCTGCAAAGCGGACGGTCATGGATGGGCATGGTGAAGAATCGCTGCAAGAACGGCGATCACTACTGGGTCGATGCCTTCGTCACACCGATTCAGCACGATGGCGCCACCGTCGAATATCAATCGGTACGCTGCCTGCCCAACCGCGAATTCATTGCACGCGCGGAAAAACTCTACACAGAACTGCACAAGGAAAAAGGCACACGCCTGCTGCGCGCACCGCGGCTGTCGCTGACATGGCGATCGCTGCTGCCGATTCTCGGCGGCATTTTAGCTGCCGTATTCGCCACCTGTTTTATTTCCAGCAAGCTGCTCGCGGCCATCGCCGTGCTCGCCAGCGGCTCGCTCGCCATCGCAGGCAATTATTTCGCGCTGCGACAGATGCACACGGTATTGAATGCCGTGCGCCAAAAACCGGGCAATACCGTCGCGCAATATGTCTACACGGGACGCATGGACGAAGCCGGTGAAATCCTGCTGCGCATCAAAATGCTCGAATCGGAAACCGCCGGCCTGATCGGCCGCATTGCCGATAGCGCCGCCGGCACTGCCGAAGCCTCGGCGCAGGTCGACAGCGCAGTGGGCGAAACCAAACAGGCCGTCGATCATCAGCAGATGGAAGCCGAGCAGGTCGCCACCGCGATGCACGAAATGGCGACCACCATCCAGGAAGTGGCGCGCAGCGCCTTGACCGCCTCGGAAACGGCCAACCACGGCTCGCGCGAAGTCAACACCGGCAAACAGCAGGTCGACGCCAGCCTGCACGCAATCATCGAATTGCAGAACGGTTTGAATACGGCCAGCGAAGTCATCGAAGCGCTCGAAGCGGAAAGCAACAGTATCAGCCAGGTGATCGAAGTGATCCGCAGTATCGCCGACCAGACCAACCTGCTCGCGCTCAATGCCGCCATCGAAGCCGCGCGCGCCGGCGAGGCCGGTCGTGGTTTTTCCGTGGTCGCCGACGAGGTGCGCATGCTCGCCACACGCACGCAGCAGTCGACCAGCGAAATTCAGGCGATGATCGAGCGTCTGCAGCACGGCACGCGCCAAACGGTCTCCGCCATGGCGATGGCCGATCAGCGCGCCGGGCGCTGCGCTACGCTCGGCGAACAATCGGCGACCGCGCTCGAATCGATTCGTCAGGCCATCAACATGATCGATCAGATGAACACGCAGATTGCCACCGCCGTCGAACAGCAGAGCGTCGTCGCCGAGCAGGTCAGCCGCAATATCAGTTCGATTCGCGATCTCGCCAATAAAAGTGCCGTCATGGCCAATCTGGGCGCCGCTGCCAGCATCCGCATGAGCGGAGTTTCGAAAAGTCTGCACGTACTGACCGAGCAGTTCTGGTCGAAACGCTGACAATGAGGAGGTTTGTATGCGCAATGTTGTGATCGCGGAAACGGACAACCACAAATTTATTCTGCTCAACGAAAGCGACCCCGGTGAAGAGGACGGCATCCGCTCGAACCAATACCTCGTGCTGCACGACAACCAGGGCGTGCTGCTCGATCCGGGCGGATTCGGCGTCATGCCGCGCGCGCTCGCCGAATTGTTGAGCCATCTGGAGCCGGACCGCATCAAAGCCATCGTGCTGTCGCACCAGGACCCCGATATCGTCGGCGGTCTCGCGACATGGCTGGAGCTGACAGAAGCCACGGTTTACGTGTCGCGCATCTGGACACGATTCCTGCCGCACTACGGCATCAAATCCATGCACCGTTTTATCGGCGTGCCCGATGAAGGCATGCCGCTCAAAATCGCCGAGGAATTTTTCCTGCAATTACTGCCCGCCCATTTCCTGCATTCGGAGGGGCAGCTCAACGTCTACGATCCGCTGACCAGGGTTTTATTCACGGGCGATATCGGCGCCGCCATGCTGCCGAGCGACGAGGATTACGTTTTCGTCGACGACTTCGCCGCGCACCGGCGCCATATCGAAGAATTCCATCGCCGCTACATGTGCAGCAGTCGCGCGATCAAAGTCTGGCTCAATACGATTTCAACGCTCGACATCGACTATCTGGCGCCGCAACACGGTCCGATTTACCGCGGGCGCGCCGTGCAGGATTTTCTCGCCTGGATCAGCGAGCTCAACTGCGGTATCGACCTTCTGGCCTGCCCTTGAGACCACTGGCGGAGCAATAACCCGTGAGCAGCCTGCAGACCATCGAGCCGCAAACGCAGGTACAGATGCACAAGCGTGTGCTGGAGCGCTTCGCGCTGTTGTTCGAGCGCCAGACGCGCATGTACCGCTATCTCAACAGCATTTCCGATCTGGTGCGCACCACGCACGAAGAAGTGGGCCAATGTCTGCTCGACTCGCTCCAACACATCGGGGACTCCCGCCTCGAGGCCACGGAGCGGGTCGCCATCAGCACCCTGTTAAACAATAACGTGGCGCGCCTCAAGCGTCTCGATGCGACGCTGGCGCTGCTGTTGCGCGAACACATCAAGCAACAAAAGCATGACGACACGGATTTGAAACACGTCATGCTGGAAACCAATCGTACCGCCCGGCACCTGCAGGCGACCCTGATCGAAAAGGAGCTCTTTGAGCGCCACAGCCAGATGCTGGAAAAAATATTTCTGTCGCGCGAAAACATTCGGCATTGGAAGCGGCACGTGCACGACATTCTCGCGGAATTCGGCGAGATTCTCGCGTTCGACTATTTCTTTGTCGCGCTCTCGGAAAACGGCGAACTGTCGCTGACGCTCTTTTCGCTCAAGCTGCTGGACACCGGAAACGAAGCCGTCTCGCACTTTTGCAAAAAGCTGCTGAACGAACTCAACCTGCCGGCTGAAACACCCGTCGCGATCGAGCAATATATTGCTGTCTCCGATTTGAAGCAGTCTCCGCAGCCGTGCCCCGACCATCGGCAGGTCGTCACCGCGCTGCTGCCAAGTCTCGATGAATCGAATAGCGGCGGTATCCTGGGCGTCGGCTACTCGAATGCACAGGGCGCCAGCGCGCAGCAGCTCAGCCTGATCCGCTCGATCATGGCGGTGATGGCGATGGTGATCGGCTCCAGCAGAGCCTTGAACCACAGCCTGTCGGAACTCGAATATCGCTCCGCGCACGACGCGCTGACCGGTCTGTACAACCGGCGCGCGTTCACCGACATTCTCAACGATGAAATCGCCCGCTCGGCCCGGCACGAACACTCGCTCGCGCTGCTCATGCTCGATCTCGATGACTTCAAGGATATCAACGACACCTACGGCCATCTCTGCGGCGATCTCGTGCTGAGAACCATCGCCGACATTTTGCAGAAAACGATTCGCCAGGGCGATTTCGCCACGCGTATCGGCGGCGATGAATTCACCATTCTGCTGCCCGAAACCACCGCCGACGGCGCGCATCGCGTAGCGGAGAAATTGCGCAAGAAAATTCGCGCACACGTTTTCGAATGCGGCGACGGCAAGCAATTTCAGCTCACCGTCTCGATCGGCTTCGTCACCTACCCCGACAATGCCATGACGGCGATCGATCTGATGGCGGGAGTCGATATCGGCCTCTATCAGGCCAAAGCGCAGGGTAAAGATGGCGTCGCCCACTCCGACTCCCTGCAGGAGGTGCTCGATGTCAATCGCAATGCGCGCGCCTTCGTCGAACAGGTGCGCTCCGCGCTCAGGGACGACCGCATCGTCGCGCACTATCAACCGATTTTCGATTGCCGCACGGGGCGCCTGTACGCGCATGAAACACTGGCGCGCATGATCGACACTTCCGGCAAAACGCTCCCCGCCGGCGCCTTTGTCGACACCATCGAAAAATACGGACTTTCACGCGAACTCGACCAGACCATCATCGCGCAATCGCTGAAGAGTCTCGCCGTCCGCACCGCGCAACCGGAAAACCTGCTGCGACTTTTCATCAATTTGTCCGCCCAGGAAATCCAGAACCGCGACGTTCTCGCCTATGCCGAAACGTTATGCACCGATTTGAACATAGCGCCCGACACGATCGTTTTCGAAATCATGGAACGCGATGCGATCAGCGATATCGCGCAGATGCGCAAGTTTCTCGACAAATTGCGCCAGAAAGGATTCCTGTTTGCGCTGGACGATTTTGGCAGCGGTTACAACTCGTTCCACTATCTGCGCGAGCTGACTTTCGACTATGTGAAAATCGATGGCGCGTTCGTGAAAAATATTCTGCATTCGCGCATCGATTATGCGCTCGTCAATAATCTCACGCGACTCTGCCAGGACATCGGCACCAGGACCATCGCAGAGTTCGTCGAATCCGCCGACATTCTGATCGCCCTGCAGAAAATCGGCGTCGATTACGCGCAGGGGTATTATTTAGGCAAGCCCGGCGCAACCATGCTGGCCATGGATACGCGTTAATCCGCCAGAGTCCCCCGCGTCAGACCGTTTTGCCGGCGCCGCCGGCCGCTTCGTTGGCGTAGCGCTGCGCCGCACTGAGCAATTCGCTGCAACCGATCAGGTCGCTGGCGACGTCTTCGAGCTTGCGGTTGTGCGACCGCGCCAGACGGCGCAGAACGTGAAACGACTGATCGCGATTCAAATTGAACCGCTCCAGCAACACGCCGATGGCGATATCGATTTCGCGCTTGGCTTGCATCGCCTGCGAGAGGTGTCGCTGCATTTCCAGAGAGGAGCGCAGATCGCGCGCGCGTGCGAGCGCCGCGCTGATTGCGGGCAGCAGTTTTTCTGTGTGGATCGGCTTCACGAGATAGCCGAGAGCGCCCTCGGCCACGGCCTGCTCGACCAGCTCCTTATCGCTGTAGGCCGATAAAAACAGGGCCGGCACGCCGCATTCCTCGCGAATCACGCGCGCGGCATCGATGCCGTTCACCACCGGCATGCGGATATCGAGAATGGCCAGATCGGGCGCCTTGCATCGGCAGGCGGCAACGACCTCTTCACCATTCGCTGCCGTTTGCACGCGATAACCGTGGGCGATGAGATCCTCGGCAAGCATGACCAGAATAACGCGATCGTCATCCGCGATCAGCACATGCGTCTCGGTCATAGTTTTACCACTCACATCAATAATGCCCATTGAAAATTAATGCTTGTCCGCTCGCTGGACCACCGGTGGTTCCAGATAAATCTGAGCCGTCAGCATTTCGGCATCCTGCCTGAACTGAATGCGCGCGCCCGCAGGCGGCAACAACAAACGCACGAGCTTGAGCCCCATGCCGACACCGGCACCGCTCTCGAAATCGAATATCGGCGAACGCACAGGCACGGGATTGCTCACGGTCACCAACGCGCCATCCGCCCCCACCCTGCTCATCGTGACATTGATACCGGCCGGATGCGCCGGATCAACATATTTGGTGGCATTCGTGATGAGCTCGTTCAGCACCAGCGCCAGCGGTACGGTTTCATCGTCGACAATCAATAAGGGCCGCTGCAGCTCGTTGTACAGCACGATCGCAGCCGCTTCCGCGTTGAGCGCTCTGGTCGCCGCAACAATTTCGGCCAGCATGTCGCACAGGCGCAGATGCCCGCGCTGCTCGCCGCTTTGCAAGCCATGGATAATCGCGATGGTTTCAACCTGCTGTATGGCATTCGACAACGCGGCGCCCACCTCGGGATGGGCGAGTTTCTGACGATAGAGCAAACCCGTGACCGACTGCAGATTATTCTTGATGCGGTGGTGTACCTCACGCACCAGCGTATCGCGCTGCGCACGCGCTTCGGCCAGCTGTTCCTCCATAAATTTTTCGTTGCTGATATTCATCATCTGCCCGATAGTATACAGCGGCCTGCCCGCGCTGTCGGTCACCAGCGACACCACCATATGCGCCCATAACACGCTGCCATCCTTGCGCACATAACGCTTGCGCATCTCAAAGCACGGCTCCTGTCTTTCGAGCATACGCTGGCGAAATGCCACTTTGCCGGAAGCATCGTCGGGATGGCTGACATCGACATAAGTCATGCTCAGCAATTCAGCTTCGCTGTAGCCGAGTATCTCGCACATGGCCCTGTTGACACTGATGTAGCGACCATCGAGCGCGCACACCGCCTTCGCTACCGGTGCATTTTCGTACAGACTCTTTAAAAACGTATCCTTGACGGCATATTCGGCCTGCGCTGCACGCAGCACTTGTTCTGATTTTTTCTGCGCGGAAAGATCCTGCACGTTGACGATACGATAAAGCACCGCTCCCTCAGCACCCTTCACGGTTGTGACATCGATCAGGACCGGGAAGTCATATCCATCGCGATGCAGGTGCAGCGACTCGAAACGGTAATGGCCCAGTCGGTGAGCGCGCTCGATATGACCAGCCACCTCCGGACGCACTTCGGGAGCGAATACAGTAAGAATCGGCGCGCCGACGAGCTCGGCGACGGTGTAGCCATGCATGCGTGCGAAAGCGGGGTTCATCTGCTCCATGCATTGGCCATCGGCGCTGCCGATGACAATTCCCCAATTCGCTTGCTCGGAGACCTGTTTCCAATCGATAGACATACGGGCAACAAGGATTGGAGAGTTGAAACGGGCGACGGGCAGTCTACTTGCTTTCATATCTACTGTGATCAGCCGCCGGAGCAGCCGAACCGACCACTCGCAGCAAACAGCCATTCCATTGATTTAAATCAATGATTAGCCATCCTCATTCACGCAGAAAATATGGGAGATAAAAACAATAAATTCGGATAATGGCAGGATCCACCCCTAATATCGTCTTGAACGCAGCCCTGTGCCGCTGGACCTACGGTTGGAGAAGTGCCATGAACACTACCGAACGCGCCCCTGGAAAATACGACCGCCGCACCGAAACCGCCCGCATCGAAGCCGACTGGGCCGAAAATTCACGCTGGTGCGGCATTTCTCGCACGTATAGCGCGGCGGATGTCGTGCGGCTGCGCGGCTCGATCAAGCGCGATAACACCATCGCCAAGCTCGGCGCGGAAAAATTGTGGGAGCTGCTCGCAGCCCGGCAAGCCTGTATCAGCGCACAAACGGCGCTGACCGGCAGCCAGGCCGTCCAGCAGGTAAAAACCGGCACTCCGGCTATCTACCTGTCAGGCTTTCACGCCAGCGCCGACCAGACCACGGCGGAAACCATTCGCCCCGATCAATCGCTCTATGCGATCAACTCGATTCCCTCGCTCGTTCGCCGCATCAACAATGCGTTCGAGCGCGCCGATCAGATTCAATGGAAGGCCGGCTCGAACGATACCAGCCTCATCGATTATTTCGCGCCGATCGTCGCCGATGCCGAAGCGCATAGCGGCAGTGCGCTGAATGCTTTCGAACTCACCAAGAATATGATTCGCGCAGGCGCTGCCGGCGTGCATTTCGACGATCAATTCACGCCGGCAAAACAGCGCAATCACCTGAATAACGTGTTGATGCCAACCAGCGAAGTCGTGCAGAAATTATCGGCCGCGCGCCTTGCTGCCGACGCGGAAGATGTATCGACACTCATCATCGCGCGCACTACGGCGAACACCACTGAGTTATTAAGCTCGGATTGCGACACCGCCGATCGAGCCTTTATCACGGGCGAGCGCAGCGAAGAAGGCTTTCACACGGTACGCGGCGGCATCGAACAGGCGATCGCGCGCGGACTTGCTTACGCGCCGTATGCCGATGTGCTCTGGCTGGAAATTGCTTCGGAGAATTTGGAAGACGCGCGTCAATTCGCCGAAGCGATTCGCCGCGAATACCCCGATCAATTGCTCGCGTGCAGCGCATCCAGCCGAAACGCAGCGCAATTGCCGCAAGCAGAACTCGCCGCGCTGGGCTATCAGTTCATCGCGCCGGCAACGGTGCGCGAGTGCGCGGAAATGGCTGCGTAACTTTTAAATTCAGGATTTATTTTTCGCACCCGATTTATTTTTCATGATCGATTCGCTTTTGACGGCCTGCTCGTTTTTCGCGAGCAGTTCGCGCGCCACTTCCTGAATTTTGCGGCATAACCAGATATGCGGGCTGCGTGATGTTAAGCTGCTCCGCTGCACGCGTGACGCTGCATTCGCGCCCAGCTCATCAAGATAAACGAGCAGATTGAGATCGACGCGGGCAAGATTCATAGCTTTGAAGCCAGAACGAAATTCACTAAAAGAATGGAAAGCGCAGTGTGAATAAACGCAGTGATTATGGGTATTGCCCGGGCTTTTCACCAGCTGGCTCTCGCTTATCGCATTGCGTCGGGTGAAACATGTCCATCGCCCGCCGCTTCGCCCGCGCCATCCTCAACGGTTTCGACAGCATGTTCGCTGAATGGCAGAACATTACGCTGGGCGCACAGGCGCGTTTCGAACGCTGCGAATGGCAGGCGATTCAGACCGCGATGGCCGATCGCCTCACCATTTATCGCCGCAAAGTGCATCACACCGCCACCGCGATCGGCGCCATTGCCGGGCCACAACTGCATGATCGCTATCTGTGGCGTGAAGCCAAACGCGAATACGCCGATATCGTTCTCACGCACAGCAATGCGGAAATCGCTCAGACGTTTTTCAACTCGTGTTATTGCTTTGTATTCGGTCACGAAAAGGTATCGGGGCTGAATTCTTTCGCCCTGGAAGAACCGCTATCGACCCCGGCGAGCTTCGAACGCGTACTGAAAAATTATCAATGCGCGGAAAACATTGCGGCCACACTGCGCGAGATTCTCACCGATATCGATTTCTGCATCGGCTTCGAGGATATCGAACGCGATATTCGATACATCATCGATGCCGCCAATCGCAGCACGGAAGCCTTCGGCATGCTCGTACCCGAGCACACGCAAATCGAAGTGCTCGATTCGGTGTTTTATCGCAACAAGGCCGGCTACCTCATCGGAAAAATCTATTGCGCCGAGCGCAGCTGTCCGTTTGTGCTGGCAATGCTCAATAACGAGCACGGCGGCATTTTTGTCGACACGGCATTATTCAGCACCGACGATCTTTCCATTTTATTCAGCTTCACGCGCACGTATTTCATGGTGGACATTCCGGTGCCATCGCAATATGTGCGATTTCTCAAGAGCCTGATGCCGAACAAGGAAATCTTCGAACTCTACACGGCCCTCGGTTTCGTCAAGCATGCCAAAAGCGAGTTTTATCGCGCCGCGGTTGCGCACACGCACAACTCCACCGATCAATACGTGATTGCGCCCGGCACGAAAGGCATGGTGATGGAGGTTTTCACACTGCCCTCGTTCGATTACGTTTATAAAATCATCAAGGATCGCTTCGCACCGCCAAAGGAAACCACCCGCGAACAAGTCAAACAGAAATACGATTTCGTGAAGCGCTCCGAGCGCGCAGGCCGCATGGCCGACATGCATGAATTTCGCAATCTCGCGTTTCCGCTCGCGCGATTCTCCGTTGAACTACTCGAAGAACTGCAGCGCGAATGCGCATCGCAAATAGTGATTCGCGGGCGCGCGCTCATTATCAAACACGTTTATATCGAACGCCGCATGATTCCTCTCAATCTGTATGTGCAGAATGCCAGCGACGAACAGATCGAAAGTGCGATGGACGAATACGGCAATGCGATAAAGCAGCTCGCCGCCGCCAATATTTTTCCAGGCGACATGCTGTTGAAAAATTTTGGCGTGACACGCCACGGCCGCGTGGTATTTTACGATTACGACGAACTGCTTCCGCTCACGGAGTGCACATTTCGTCGCATTCCGCCGCCGCGCGACGATGACGACATATTGGCAAGCACGCCGACATATGGAGTTGGCGCCAACGATACATTTCCGGAGGAGTTTCGCCGATTTCTGGCCGGCAGCGCGCGCGCAAGACAGGCGCTCGATCGTCTGCATCCGGAAATTTATGATCCCGATTTCTGGCTCGACATGCAAAGCCAGCTCAATGCGGGCGTCGTGCACGACGTGTTTCCGTATCGCAAAGCACAACGCTTCGCACAACATGCAAGCGATGTAGGTTTTTAAAAGAATTCAATACCATTGCACCAATACCCACGTTTAATCATTTCGACACAACGATCTGGAACCAGGAACACGATCATGAGCAACTACATTCAACTCGAAGGTCTGCAAATTTCCACACCATTGCACGCACTGGTGCAAAAGGCCGCGCAGGGCACGGGAATCTCCGCCGAACAATTCTGGCGCGGTTTCTCATCGCTGCTCGCTGAGTTCGCACCGCGCAATCGCGCCCTGCTCGCCAGACGCGACGCCTTGCAGGTCAAAATCGATAGCTGGCATCAGTCGAATAAATTCGAGCCTGTCACATACAAAAAACTTCTGACAGAAATCGGCTATTTATTACCGGAAGGCCCCGATTTTCAGATCGAAACACAAAATGTCGATCCCGAAATCGCCACTCTCGCGGGCCCGCAGCTGGTCGTTCCGGTGATGAATGCACGCTATGCGCTCAACGCGGCAAATGCACGCTGGGGAAGTCTGTACGATGCGCTCTACGGCACCGATGCGATCGCTCGCGATCCATCCGAAAGCGCGAAGGGCTATGATCCAAAACGCGGCGCGCGCGTCATTGCATCTGCGCGCGATTTTCTCGATCGCACCGCGCCATTGAAAGACGCGAGCCACAGCGATGCAACGCAATACGGCATCGACGGCGGCGAATTAAAAGTCACGCTCAAAAACGGCAGTACCGCAACGCTGCAACAGCGCAATGCATTGGTCGGCTACAACGGCGATCAAAAAAATCCATCGTCGATTCTGCTGCGTCACAATGGTTTGCATATCGAAATCCAGATCGATCGCACGCATTCGATTGGCAGCACCGATGCGGCCGGCATCAAAGATATCGTGCTCGAATCCGCACTCACCACAATTCAGGATCTGGAAGATTCGATCGCGGCTGTCGACGGCGAAGACAAGGCATTGGCTTACGGCAACTGGCTCGGTTTAATGCAGGGCGATCTGGCCGAATCGTTTGCAAAAGATGGGAAAACCCAGACGCGTACGCTGAACCCCGATCGCAAATTCACCGCACTCGATGGCAGCACGCTCACGCTACCAGGGCGCAGCTTGCTGTTCGTGCGCAATGTGGGTCATTTGATGACAACGAGCGCCGTGCTCGATGCGCAGGGCAGCGAAGTGCCCGAGGGTATTCTCGATGGCGCGGTTACCGCTCTGATTTCCATGCACGATCTGAAACGCAAACAAAATTCGCGCACGGGTTCGATCTATATCGTCAAGCCGAAAATGCACGGCCCCGAAGAAGTCCAGTTCACCTGCGATTTATTTGGTGCCATCGAAAATAGACTCGGCCTTGCACGCAATACATTGAAGATCGGCATCATGGATGAAGAACGCCGTACCACGGTGAATTTGAAGGAATGTATTCGCGCCGCCAGAGAGCGTGTCGTCTTTATCAACACCGGCTTCCTCGATCGCACTGGCGATGAAATTCATACCAGCATGGAAGCCGGCGCCGTCGTGCGCAAAAATGCGATGAAGCAGGAAAAATGGATTCAGGCGTACGAGCAATGGAACGTCGATAACGGCCTGCAATGCGGCTTGCGCCAGCGTGCGCAAATCGGTAAAGGCATGTGGGCAATGCCCGATTTGATGGCGGAAATGCTCAAGCAAAAAATCGGACATCCGCAAGCGGGCGCAAACACCGCGTGGGTTCCTTCGCCGACTGCGGCGACATTGCACGCGATGCATTATCACCAGGTGAATGTGGCGCAGCGTCAGGAAGAATTACTTTCGCGTCAACGCGCCGCGCTCGACGATATTCTTACGCTGCCCTTGCTGAAAGATACGAAATTATCGGCGCAGGATATCCAGCAGGAACTCGATAACAATGCGCAGGGCATTCTCGGTTATGTCGTGCGCTGGATCGACCAGGGTGTCGGCTGTTCAAAAGTACCCGACATCAACAATATTGGTCTGATGGAAGATCGCGCGACATTGCGCATTTCGAGCCAGCATATCGCCAACTGGCTGCATCACGGCATTTGCACACAGGCGCAGGTACTGGAAACGCTCAAGCGCATGGCTGTTATCGTCGACGAGCAGAATGCCAGCGATCCCCTGTATGCGAAGATGGCACCGAATTTCGATGGCATCGCCTTCCAGGCCGCCTGCGATCTGATATTCAAGGGCCGCGAGCAGCCGAATGGCTACACCGAGCCCGTGCTGCATGCGCGCCGCCGCGAACGCAAAGCGCAGTTGAATTCCGTTGCGAAGTAGATAAATAAATGGCCTCCCCTGCGAAGTAGGGGAGGTGGCTCGCATAGCGAGACGGAGGGGTCATCTTTAAAAAAGACCCCCTCGCCCCTGCGGAGCACTCCCCCTATAAAATAGGGGGAGCCATTCGTGCTATCGAGAGAGCTTGCTTTGACAAATAAAATCACTGGCGAAAAAATCGCAATCAATGACGATCACTCGTTGAACGTGCCCGATCACCCGATCGTGCCATTCATTGAAGGCGATGGTATCGGTGCCGACATTACACCCGTGATGCGCAAAGTGGTCGATGCCGCGGTTGAGCGCGCGTACGGCGGTAAACGCAGAATCGCCTGGCTGGAAATTTACAGCGGCGAAAAAGCCGCGGATATGTTTGCGGGCGAGTGGTATCCCACGGCGACGCTCGATGCCATCAAGGAGTACGGCGTCGTCATCAAGGGCCCACTCACCACGCCGATCGGCGAAGGCTTTCGCTCGCTCAATATCGCGCTGCGTCAGGAGTTTGATCTCTACGTTTCACAACGACATGTGCGCTGGCTGCAGGGCTCGCCATCGCCCGTGCGCGATCCGCAAAAAATCGACATGGTGATTTTTCGCGAAAATTCCGAAGACATTTATTCGGGCATCGAATGGAAAGCCGGCTCACCGCAGGCCGAAAAGGTTCTGCAATTTCTACGCGAGGACATGGGCGTTAAAAAAATTCGCTTCGGCGATGATTGCGCCATCGGCATCAAGAATATTTCCGCCGAGGGTTCCAAGCGTTTGATTCGTCGCGCCATTCAATACGCGATCGATCACGATTTGCCGACGGTCACTCTCGTGCACAAAGGCGATTCGATGAAATTCACCGAAGGTGCGTTTCGCCAGTGGGGTTATGACATTGCCCGGGAGGAGTTCGGCGCGAAGCCGATCGATGATGCGCCCTGGCTGGCGTTCAGCAATCCGCGCACGCAGCAGCCGATCATCATCAATGACATCATCGCGGATGCGATGTTTCAGCAGATGCTCACACGCCCCGAACAATTCAGCGTGATCGCCACGATGAATTTGAACGGCGACTATCTGGCCGATGCGCTGTGCGCACAGGCGGGCGCGATCGGGCGCTCGCCAGTTGCCAATATTGGCGATGAAGTGGCGGTATTCGAAGCCATTCACGGCACCGCACCGCAATATGCAGGGCAGGACAAGGTGAATCCGAGCGCGTTGATTCTGGCAGCGGAAATGATGCTGCGTTACCTGCGATGGTGCGAGGCGGCCGATGTGATCAGGGAGGGATTGAATCGGACCATCACCGCAAAAACCGTTACGTACGATCTCGGCCGGGTTATTCCCGACGCAAAACTGGTGACGTGCTCGGCATTCGGCGATGCCATTGTCACGAATATGCGTTGATTGTCGTTTCCCGTATTCAAAAAAAACGCGCCATAAGGCGCGTTTTTTCTGGCGTATCGATTATGGGAAGTTGATCGATGCGACGGTCGAGAGCGGGCTCTTCAATCCTGCAACATCTACCGCCGATATCGAGAAGTGATATTTTCCCGATGGCAGATTGCTCACGACGGTGTTAACGGTGGTGGCGCCGGAGATCGGTAAGGAGACGCTGACGCTGCCGCTTTCATTGGTGTAGTACACCTCATAGCCTTTTAACTCGCTCACGGTCAGAGCCTTGCCGTCGGTACGCGCAGTCGGAATCGTCCACGACAAACTGGCGTTGTACGATTTAGCTACCGCAGTGCCGCCGGTCGAGCCCGTAGTGGACCCGGTACCACCGGTGGAGCCAGTCGTCGAGCCCGTGTTACCCGTCGTGGTGCCCGCAGTGCTGTCGGAGGTAGACGCCGTGGTCGAAGCCACCTGGCAGATTTTAGCCAGGCCATACGCCGGGTCGTCGCCAAATGTCTGATTTGAGCAGGATTGTGTTCCCGACAATGATTTCGTTATCCAGCTCGAGCCCGCGCCATAGCGAACCGTTTTGGTGCCGCTCAGGGAAAAGTTCGCGTACTCATTTGCGATCGTTGACCAGGTAGTCGTGGTGGTACTTCCCGAAGAAGTGCCTGCCGTACTTCCCGACGTTGAACCCGATGTTGAACCCGACGTGCCTCCCGAAGTGGACGCCGTGGTTGTCGAGGCGACCTGGCAGATTTTCGCCAGACCATACGCAGGGTCGCTGCCGAAAGTTTGATTCGAGCAGGACTGGGTTCCCGACAACGATTTCGTTATCCAGCTCGAACCCGTGCCATAACGGACAGTTTTAGTGCCGCTCAGCGAGAAATTGGCATATTCGCTGGCCACCGTGGACCAGGTGGTGGTCGTGGTGGTACCCGAAGTTGCTGTCGATGTTGTGGTCCCTACCTGGCACGTCTTGGTCTTTCCATATGCAGGATCGCGACCGAATGTTTCGTTTGTGCAGGACTGAGTTCCCGAAAGGGTTTTCTCAATCCAGCTGGAGCCTGCGCCATAGCGCACGACTTTGGCGCCGCTCAGGGAAAACTGTTGATACTCACTGGCAACGGTGGACCAGGTTGTCGCAGCCGCTGACTCGCCGCTAATAAATGCCGTTAGTGCTAAGGTTGCAAAAATAGTTTTGCGCATGACTTGACCTCTGAGAACACGCACAATCCATTGGTCTTGCGGTGAGTTGGTGATGAATCCTGGGCGTAATCCTAGAGGCCATGCGTTGCAGGCGCTGTAGGTGAAGTCCGCATTTGTGAGCCACTTCAACCAAATTCTTCAACTACCCTCAAGACGTGATCGCACTCACACCAGAAACGTGACTCCTAACGGAATCACTATGTTTAACAAACACACAAAAATACGAAAGCTCCATGCATGAAGCCTTTGCATCGAAAAAAATAACGGATCAACAGCGGCTCCGGGAGCCGGTCTGAGGGGGCAGAAATCACGCGGATGTATCGCCAGAGCGAAAACCGGGTTAAACCGGCAGCTGTCACTGCCTTGTTATTGTGTGAATCATTATTTGTGTGAGCTCAGTCAATTCCCGTCGTGAATACGGGCCTCCAGCTCGCTGAGACCGACGTGTCGCACATCCTGTCCTTTCACCATATAAACGACGTGCTCGGCAATATTGAGCGCGTGATCGCCGATACGCTCCAGCGAGCGCAGACTCCACATAATATTCAGCACGGCAGAAATGCTGCGCGGATCCTCCATCATGTAAGTCATGAGAGTACGCAGCGCCGTCGAATATTCGACATCGACCGCCTTGTCCTCCTGCGCAATACGCAGCGCCTGCTCGGTATCGAGACGCGCGAAACAATCGAGCGCATCACGCACCATCATGCAGACGTGATTGCCGAGATGGCGAATCTCCTGCACGCAGCGCGGCATTTCACCGTGCTCGATCAACCGCAATGCCTGATCGGCAATTTTCGTCGCCTCATCGCCCATGCGCTCGAGATCGTGCAGGGCCCGGGTGATTGCGAGAACAAGGCGCAGATCGCTCGCTGCCGGATGACGACGCGCGAGAATCAGCGCGCATTCTTCGTCGATTGACACTTCCATTGCGTTGATGCGCGCATCGCCTTTGAGCACGCGCTCGGCGAGACCGCCGTCGGCATTCATGACCGCGTTGATGGCTTCCGCAACCTGACGCTCAACCAGACCGCCCATTTCCAGCATGCGCGTTTTGATGTCATCGAGCTCAGCGTTGAATTGCTGGGAAATGTGATGCGAGTGCGTATCCTTGTCGACCATTGCCATTGCACCTTCAATAAAAATCAGTCCCGCGAGGAAGCGATATCAAAACCAATCATTAACCGTAGCGACCGGTGATGTAATCTTCGGTTTGTCGCTGTTTCGGATTCGTGAACAAGCGATCGGTGCTATCGAACTCGATCAACTTACCCATATACATGAACGCAGTATAGTCGGAAACGCGCGCAGCCTGCTGCATGTTGTGCGTGACGATCACGAGCGTGTACTTCGCTTTCAATTCGTAAATCAATTCCTCGATCTTCAGTGTCGAAATCGGATCGAGCGCCGACGCCGGTTCGTCGAGCAATACCACTTCGGGTTCGACAGCAATCGTGCGCGCAATAACGAGACGCTGCTGCTGACCGCCCGACATGCCGAGTGCATTATCGTGCAGACGATCCTTCACCTCATCCCACAGCGCAGCCGAGCGCAACGAGCGCTCCACGACCTCATCGAGCGTGCGCTTTTTATTGATACCCTGAATGCGCAGACCGTAGGCAACATTTTCGTAAATCGTTTTCGGAAAAGGATTCGGCTTTTGAAACACCATGCCGACGCGACGACGCAGCGAGGCGACATCGACCGACTTCGCATAAATATCGGTGCCATCGAGCAGCATCTGCCCCTCGATACGGCAACCGTCGACGAGATCGTTCATGCGATTGAAACAGCGCAGCAATGTCGATTTGCCACAACCGCTCGGACCGATGAATGCAGTCACGCGTTTGCGCGGAATCTCCATGTTCACATCGAAAAGCGCCTGCTTCTGGCCGTAAAATAAATTGGCGTTGCGCACCGACAAACAGATCTCTTCGTTTTCGATCGAACGCGACGTGTTGCTGCGGCCAAGCTGCGCGATATCGATCGCGTGTGATCTAACCGTTGGCGTTTCGGACATTTAACATTCCTCAATTCTCATATGCGCGCCGTACGCTTACATTGGCATGCAATTACATTTACCTGATTACATTTCAAGCGCGCGGTATTTTTCACGTAAATGGTTGCGCAACGACACCGCGCTGAAATTCAGCAGCGCGATGATGACCACGAGCAACAATGCCGTGGCATAAACCAGCGGGCGCGCCGCTTCAACATTCGGGCTTTGAAAGCCGACATCATTGATATGAAAGCCCAGATGCATGAATTTTCGGTCGAGATGGATATAGGGGAAATTCGTATCGAGCGGTAATGCCGGAGCCAGCTTCACCACCCCCACCAGCATGAGTGGCGCCACTTCACCCGCGGCACGCGCAACGGCGAGAATCAAACCCGTCATCATTGCGGGGCTCGCCATCGGCAATACCACACGCCATAACGTTTCGAACTTGGTGGCACCGAGCGCGAGCGAGCCTTCGCGCAGCGAACGCGGAATTCGCGCGAGGCCTTCTTCGGTGGCGACGATAACGACCGGCAACGTCAGCAAGGCGAGCGTGAGCGATGCCCACATCAGACCCGGTGTGCCGAATGTCGGTGCCGGTAGCGCTTCGGCAAAAAACGCCCTGTCGATATTCGCACCGACGAAATAGACAAAAAATCCGAGACCGAAAACACCGTATACGATCGACGGTACACCGGCGAGATTATTCACGGCGATACGCACGATCTGCGTGATCGGTCCCTGCTTCGCGTATTCACGCAAATACACCGCAGCGATGACCCCGAACGGCGTGACGATAATGGACATGATCATCACCATGACAACGGTGCCGAAAATTGCCGGGAAAATGCCGCCTTCGGTATTTGCCTCGCGCGGCTCGTCGGACAGAAACTCCCAGAGCTTGGCGAAATAAAATTGAATCTTCTGCAGCAAATTCATCGCATTCGGGCGATACGCATGCACGATTTTCGCGAGCGGAATTTCCACCAGCGCGCCGCCAGCTACTTCGGCGGTTATGCTGTCGCGATTGATTTGCTCATACAAACCATTGAGCTGCGCTTGCAGCTCTCCGTATTCTGCCTGCAACTCGGCACGCTCGGCTTCGATGGCTTCCTGTTCGCGCGCAACGGTGTCGGCGGAATATTTTTCGGTATTCAGCTCAAGTCCGCGCATGCGCAAACGCAGATCGTCGATCCTGTAATTGATCGCGCCGATCTGCTTTTTCTCGATCCGATAAATTTCGTCATACAGGTCAGCCACATGCTGCAAGCGCTGTTGCATAACCTGCCAGGCAACGCCGTCATCGTTCACGCTATCGGCAACGACGGCTCCACTTTCCTTGACCTGGCGTAAGAATCCGTAAAAATTCCCCCATTCGCGACGCTCCAGCACCATTGCGGTGATGGGCTTTTTTTCATCGCTCAACCAGGGATGAACGAACCAGTTGAAATCGCGGCCGGTGACATCGCGATTGCCAAGCTTGAGAAGATCGCGGCGCACCTTCGCTGCCCGGGTTTCGTACTGCACACCCGAATTGTGTAATTGCTCGATCGGCACCGATTCGGATTCGACACGCTCGCCTAGCAATTGCACGGCCTCCGTACCCGGCTGGGTGTAGGTGACCTGATAAACCGTGCCCGGCCAGAAATGACCGAGCCCTCGCACCGCCAGTAATATCAGCAGCGCGATAACGGCGACTGAGCTGATCGTAACCGCTGCAGCGTTGAACCAGATAAATGGCTCGCCGCTTTTCACCCATGCACGAAATGAAAGTCGGCTTTGTTGTGCCAATGGCATTCAATCAACCCCTTAAATGACGCTGTAGCGACCGCGCAGACGCTGACGAATGACTTCCGCCACCGTGTTCAACACGAATGTGAACATAAACAGTACGAATGCCGCTAAAAACAGTACGCGGTAATGCGTGCTGTTTACGGCGGTCTCGCCGATTTCCACGGCGATATTCGCAGAGAGCGTGCGCATGCCTTCAAAAATATTCGCATCCATGATCGGTGTGTTACCCGCTGCCATGAGCACGATCATGGTCTCACCCACCGCGCGTCCCAAACCGATCATGAGTGCAGAAAAAATACCGGGCGATGCCGTCGGCAGGACTACGCCGATCAAGGTTTGCCACTGCGTCGCGCCGAGTGCGAGCGAGCCGTAACTCAAATGTTTCGGGACAGAGAAAATGGCATCCTCGGCGATCGAAAAAATATTCGGAATCACCGCGAAACCCATGGCAATTCCGACGACCAGCGCGTTGCGCTGCGAATAATCGACATCCCATTCGCTGCGCAACCAGGCGCGCAGATCACCGCCGAAAAACGCATGTTCCACCGGCAGGCTGAATTTAAAACATGCCCATACGAATACGACGACGACGGGCACCAGAATCAATGGCTGCCACCCCTCGGGTATCCCTCTGCGCCAGTTGAGCGGAATCCAGTTCCACACATACGCAAATAGCAGCACGACGATAGGCGTGAGCAATAATGTGAAGAACACACCGGGCAAATTGCGCTCGACCACCGGGGCGAGCCACAGGCCGGCGAGAAAACCGAGAATCACCGTCGGCATTGCCGCCATCAGTTCAATGAGCGGCTTCACTTTGCGGCGCAATTCGGGAGCCATGAAATAGGCGGTGTACAACGCGCCGCAAATCGCCAGCGGGGCCGCAACGATCATCGCGTAAAACGCGGCCTTCAAGGTACCGAACGCCAACGGCATCAGACTGTATTTCGCCTCGAAATCCGAATTGGCCGAGGACGACTGCCACACATAATCGGGCTCGGGATAATTCTCGTACCAGACCTTGTTCCACAGCGCCGACCACGACACTTCGGGATGTTCATTATCGATGGTCCAGAAGCGCATTTCGCCGCTGGCACTTTCGAGAATCAAACCATTCGCACGCGGGCTGAAACCAAATAGCGATACCGCGCCTGTGCTCGCGGGCATCGTCAATAACTCGCGTTGTGACGTCGAATGATAGATATGCAATTGCTGCTTCGCATCGATCGTGGCAAAACCCTTGCGGCGATGCTCGCTGGCCAGATGTGTCACCGATGTTTTGCCATCACCGAAACTGCGGATACGCGTGAGTTGCGGCGATGCTTCGGGTCTGCGCACGAGAAACCACTGGCTCAGCTCGCCGTGGTCGCTCGCGACCAGCAGTGATACTGCGCCGAGCAGGAAGCGCGCATCGCTGAGCGCACCGCTGGAGAAAAGACGGCCGCTATCGACCACACTGTTCGCGGCTAAATCGACGACGCGATAGCTGCCATCGCCCGCGATCACAAAGAGCCAGCGCTGATCAGAGGAAATCAACAGACGGGATGGTTTGATATCGACTTCGGGAACGTCGAGCGCAGCTTCTTCGTTCACGGTTTCGCCGGAAAGAAAGTCTTCCTTCTTTTCCCATTTGCGCGCGACCATGCGACCGTTCGCGGTTGCCCCGATCAGCACCAGACCTGAATCGCTGCTGCGCGCCGCGATGGCGCTGAGCGGCTCGCCCTGCGCCAGGACGAGCGGCTGTTCACCATAGGGATAGCGCCAGCTTGGAATAATTTTCCGCTTGCCGTCATCGCTGATGGTGACTTTGTAATCGTCATGACCCAGCAACACCGATCCATCACTCAAGCCGAATGCCAGCAGCTGATTCTGCTCGGACTCGACGGCAAAGCTGGTGATCTGCGCATCTTGCGGCAATGCCAGCTGTACGCGTTCGAGCAGCTCGCCATCGGTCGCCCGGAAAAACACGATGCGCCCCTGACGATCGACACGCATGCCAAGCTCGTTCTGCTCCTCGACCGTGAGATAGAGAGGCGGCCCTACCTCACCGAGCGTGCCGACCGAATAACTCCCCGCTGCATGCGCGGAAGCCGAGCGAAACAACGGCAGGATTTCATAAAAAAGGTAAAAGAAAATCAGCAGGATGGCGAATAAAACGCTCATACCGCCGGCGGTGATCGACCAGGCAGCGAAGCGGTCCTTCAACGCACGCCACCGCTGACGGCGGTTGCTCGCTGACAGGCGGCGGGGTTCGGCAGTACCGGCGGAGAGTTCGGGGGACATCGTGATCTCGTTCATCGGCGTATGGTAGGCGCGGATTATGACAGTTTTGTTACACCGGATAACAACCGTCATCGAAGTCGCGGCGATCCCGAAATCGCCAGTTGCGGCCATTTCGAAATCGCCAGTCGATCGGTGGATTACCAAAAAAAATGGCTGCATGACGCAGCCATTTCGCAGAGTGCCAGGTGTTACTCCAGATCCTTCAGCACTCGCTCAACCACCTTCGCAGGCAGCGGAATGTAACCATCCTTCACCACGACCTCCTGACCCTGCCTGCTCAGCACCATCCTGATGAATTCCTTCTCAAGCGGCGGCAACGGTTTGTTCGGCGCCTTGTTGACATACACGTACAGATAACGTGACAACGGATATTTGCCGGCGACTGCATTATCGGGGGTGGCGTCGACGAACGGCTCGCCGTCCTTCTTCGCCAGCGGTACCGCCTTCACGCTCGATGTCACATAACCGATACCGGAATAGCCCACGGCGTTGACCGAAGTCGATACCGATTGCACCACCGATGCCGAACCCGGCTGCTCGTTCACGGTGCTCTTGAAATCGCCTTTGCAGAGCGCGTGCTCCTTGAAGTAACCGTAGGTGCCCGATACCGAGTTGCGGCCGAACAACTGCAGATCGCGCGCTGCCCACGCCCCCGTCAGACCCGCATCACCCCACCGACCGATGCCCTTCGCGGCACCGCAGGTGCGGTTATTCGAGAAAATGGCATCGACCTGCTGCACGGTCAGCCCCTTGATCGGGTTGTCCTTATGCACGAACACGGCGAGCGCATCGATCGCCACGGGAACGGCCGTCGGCTTGTAACCGAATTTCTTTTCGAACGAACCGATTTCCTCGTCCTTCATCTTGCGGCTCATCGGCCCGAGATTCGCCGTGCCTTCGGTCAGCGCGGGCGGAGCGGTCGACGAACCGGCAGCCTGAATCTGAATATTCACACTGGGATACTGGCGTTTGTATTCTTCCGCCCACAAGGTCATGAGGTTGGCCAGGGTATCCGAACCGACCGAGGACAAATTGCCCGAAACGCCGCTGGCTTTGGTATAGGAAGGCAATGCGGGATCCACACCTTTGGCGTGAACCATCGCCGCCGAACTCATGGCTGCGACCAGAGCGGCGCCGCGCAGAATCGTTTTGATCTTCATCCAAATCTCCTCATCGTATGAACAGTGTCTGCCGCGATTTATCGATTTTTCAACCGTATTGACAGCAGATTCACTGCGGACACTGCGCACTCTAAAGCGCGATTGTGACAGTTATATGAAGATGAATTAAAAACCGCGTAATGCGAACGCAAGACAAAATAACCACCTCAGCGTTGCGCTACGATTGCCGCCCTTTCCGTGCGTACGAGCGGGAATACGCACGAAAAACAGCTGCCTTCGCCGGGCCTGGAAGTTATGCGCAATTGTGCCTGATGGCGCAGCAGCACGTGCTTGACGATGGCGAGGCCCAGCCCGGTCCCGCCCGTATCCATCGAGCGGCTCTTATCGACTCGATAAAAACGTTCGGTCAGCCGCGGAATATGTTCGGCCTCGATTCCCACGCCATTGTCTTCCACCTGCAGATACGCACGATCGCGATCGGCGAACCAGCGAATGGTGATTTTTCCATTCGCTTCCGTATAGCGCGTCGCATTGAAAACAATATTGGCGAAGGCAGAACGCAATTCCTCGCGCTCGCCGATCAGCGCCAGGGCATCGTCGCTCTCGATGGTGATTTCACGCTTGCCGCCGACCGATGCCAGCGCCTCCTCGCGAATCATTTCGAGCATCGGCCGCGGCGCAAACGATTCCTGCTTGTCATGCTGGGGCAAGGCTTCGAGCCGAGACAGCAACAATAAATCATTGATCAACGTCTGCATGCGACGCGACTGAATCAACATCTGATCGAGCGCGCGCACCCAGCGCGGATCTTTTGCTCCCGACTTATCGGAAAACGGGCTATCGGCAAATGTTTCGAGATAACCGTTAATCACCGTAAGCGGCGTGCGCAGCTCATGCGAAACGTTAGCGATGAAATCTTTGCGGATGCGTTCGAGACGAGCGGTTTGCGTGACATCGCGAATAAACAACAGGCGACTGCGCTTGCCGAAAAAAGTTACGTGAATCTGCAGATGCACATCGCCGCGTAACGGCGACAGCATTTCGAGCGGGCGGTTGTAATCCTCGGCTTCGAAATACGTCACGAAATCGGGACTGCGCACGAGATTCAATATCTGCTGTCCCGTATCTTCCGGAAAGCGCAGACCGAGCAATGTTTCCGCCGCCTTGTTGCTCCACTCGATATTATTTTCGGGATCGATCATCACCGCACCGTAGGGCAGCGATGTAAACGACTCGCGCAGATAACCGATCAACGCCCGCAGACGCACGCGCTCGCGCCGATCCTTTTGTTGTATGCGGTAAAGACTGTCCATCACCTCGCCCCACAAACCACCCGCTTCGGGCGGCTCGATACCGGGGCGATGCGACAGCCACTGCTGCAATTGATGGAGATGATAAATCGAGCGCGCGGCAAATATGCAGGCGGCAATGGCAAGCGCCCACGCCGTAAGACCGAGCAGCCAACCGATCAATAAAGCGCCGCTCAACCACAACAACAGACGATAGAGTTCGGACTTCCACGTATTTGTAAGCATCAGGTGGTCAACATCAGGCGGTCAGATGGCTCACGGGCTTGCGGCATATTGCCAATGCGCACTGCAAGAATCAGAACACGAGCCTGCTGGCCAATGTCAGACCGTTACACCCGTGGTGGAGAATCGATATCCCGTACCGCGCACCGTCTGAATCAGCTCGCCATAATCCGCAGCATCGGTCTGCAATGCTTTACGCAGACGACGGATATGCACATCGACGGTACGCTCTTCGACGTAAACATTACCGCCCCAGACATGATCGAGCAACTGACCACGCGAATACGCGCGCTCGCGGTGCGTCATGAAAAATTTTAACAGCTTGAATTCGGTCGGCCCCATATCGACCGGTTTTTGTCGAATAAATACGCGATGGCTCGCCGGATCGAGCACGAGCCCCTCGACTTCGATGGCGTTTTCATCTTCGAGCTGACCGGTGCGACGCATCACCGCCTTGATGCGCGCAATCAATTCGCGCGGCGCAAAGGGTTTGGTGATGTAATCGTCGGCGCCGACTTCAAGACCCTGAATTTTATTGTCCTCCTCACCTTTCGCGGTGAGCATGATGACAGGGACATCCTTAGTGAGCTCATCGCGCTTGAGGCGACGCAACAATTCGATGCCGCTCGCTCCCGGCAACATCCAGTCGAGCAATACCAGATCGGGCTTGTGATCGATGATGCGGCCGTGCGCTTCCTGTGCGCTCGCGGCCTCCATGCAATCGAACTCGGACATTTCGAGCGCGACGCGAATCATCTCGCGAATCGCGGATTCATCATCGACAATCAATACGCACTTGTTATCCATAATTGCCTAACAGCTACCCTTAGTGAGTGCCGCACTGCATCGATATAACGGCGGCATGACAGTTTGGTGGCTATTAAAGAGAATCAATGTGAAGGAAATATGACAACTGCATGGCGTTACGATGACAATTGATCCGCGCATCGTCAAAACAAAACTCAGCCAAAAACGACCGTCTTGTTACCGTGCACGATGACACGGTCCTCCAGATGATTGCGCAGCGCCCTCGCCAGCACCGCCACTTCGACATCCTTGCCGAGCCGAACCAGATCCTCGACAGCATGACGATGATTCACGCGAATCACATCCTGCTCGATGATCGGACCTTCATCCAATTCCGTCGTCACATAATGACTGGTCGCACCGATCAGCTTCACGCCGCGGTCGTAGGCTTTTTGATACGGATTCGCACCGATAAAGGAAGGCAGAAAACTGTGGTGAATATTGATGATACTGCCCGGATATTTCGTGCACAGATCGGGCGGAACGATCTGCATGTAACGCGCTAACACAATGGTATCGGCGCGATACTGATCGACCAGTTTTTCGATTTCAGCAAACGCCTGCGCCTTGCCATCCTTTTCTTTCGGGACTGGCACATAGTGAAATGGAATGTTGTGCCACTCGACCATACTGCGCAGATTTTCGTGATTGGAAATCACTGCGGGAATATCGCAGAACAATTCATCGGAATGCCAGCGATGCAATAAATCGGCGAGGCAGTGCGAGGCGTGGCTCGCGAGCAGCACCACGCGCTGACGCACGGTCGAATCGCGCAGGTACCACTGCATTTTGTATTCATCGGCAATGCGTGCGAATGCAGCAGAAAACTCACGCGCGCCGATCTTGAGCGAATCCGCGCGAATTTCATTGCGCATGAAGAACCAGTCGTTATCGCGATCGGAATGGTAATTCGCCTCGGTCAGCCAGCCGCCGTACTCGGCGACGAACTGACTCACGCGCGCGACGATGCCGACGCGATCGGGGCACGAAATGACTAGGCGGTAGGTATGTTCCATAGGTAAATCAACGACTAAATGACGAAACTGCAACTATTGCACAACGCGATGAAAACTGCATCCTCAAGATCCAGTGAGCGCTGCATTACACAGTACACAGCAAGCGCATTTCGATAATATCCATGCTACCTGCAAGGAGTTTGTGCGATGTTTATTCATCACCTGTGTCGCACAACCACAAAATTTATTGACTACACTTTCCTCCACCTGTGTTGCTTTCATTGTCCAATCAGGTCGGGGATGCCCTATGCGACGGCGCGCTACAGACACCCAATACTTCAAGCTGGTTCGCCGCAAAACAATACAGTTGCGGCAAACATTGATCCTTGTTGCATTTACGCTGCAATTCCAATCTCTCGCAACCATAGCGTCGGTATCCCCAGGCATTGCGCTTGATGAGCTCAGCCTCGAACAATTATCAGAAATAGAAATTACTTCTGTCTCCAAGCAACCTGAAAAGTTATTAGATGCGCCCGCCGCCGTATTCGTCATCACCGCTGACGATATTCGTCGCTCCGGCGTCAATAGTCTTCCTGAAGCGCTGCGGCTGGCTCCCGGCGTCGAGGTGGCGCGTATCAATGCCCATCAGTGGGCCATCTCGATTCGCGGCTTCAACAGCGATATCACCAATAAATTGCTGGTGCTGATCGATGGCCGCAGCGTCTACTCCCCTTTGTACGCTGGCGTATTCTGGGATGTGCAGGATGTCTTTCTCGAAGACATCGATCGAATCGAAATCATTTCCGGTCCTGGCGGTACGCTGTGGGGCGCGAACGCGGTCAACGGCGTTATCAATATCATTACCCGCTCAGCAAAAGACACACAGGGAGGCCTGCTGGCAATAGGCAACGGTAACGAAGAACGCAATTTCGGTGGAGTGCGTTACGGCGGTCAGCTCGGCGATGCCGCCGTGCGTGCATACCTTAAACGATTCGATCGCGACGCCTCGGAAAAAATCGACGGAAATGGCGGCGACGATGATTGGCATATGACCCAGGGAGGGTTCCGACTCGACTGGCAACCCACCAAAGCCGATCAACTCACTTTGCAAGGTGACCTGTATCGCGGCAGTGAAGACGGAGTTTTTCCTGGCGCGTTTACATTTGGCACGCTTCCAGGTGCGAGCTTCAAAGATGACATAAATCTCGCCGGCGGCAATTTGCTCGGTCGCTGGACCCGCCAGCTCGACACCGCTTCGGATTTCACATTGCAGGTTTATTACGATCGCACGCAGCGCGATATTCCGGGCGTTTACCAGGAAAAACGCGACACCGCCGATCTCGATTTTCAACATCACTTCACCGTGGGCGAACGCAACGATGTGTTGTGGGGGCTGGGTTATCGCTGGACTAGCGATCACATCGATAACACGACATTTTCCAGCTTTATTCCCGACAGCCGCACCGATGAGACTTTCAGCGCTTTTCTGCAAGACAAAATCGATCTCTGGCAGAAGCGGGTTTTTCTGACGCTCGGCTCCAAATTCGAACATAACGACTACTCGGGTTTCGAGTACCAGCCTAATGCGCGTTTGAGCTGGCAGATCAATAATCGACAGACGGCATGGGCAGCCGTGTCGCGCGCCGTGCGCATTCCGGCCCGGCTCGATACCGATTTGCAGCTCGCAATTCCGCTCGATATCGGAATCCCCGCCTACGTTACAGTGCAGGGCAATAAACACATCGAAACAGAAAAATTAATTGCTTATGAAGCCGGATATCGGGCCCAGCTCACATCCGCAGTTTCCATCGATATGGCCGCCTTCTATAACGATTACGACGATATTCAAACCGCCGAAACTGGCGCACCGATCATCGTGGTAAACCCGCCGCTCGTTTATGCCATCCTGCCAAAAACGCTTGAAAGCGGCATCGAAGGCAAAGCCTACGGCGGCACCTTCACCATGAGCTGGCGGCCACTGGCAAACTGGCAGCTGCGCTTTCAATACGCGCTATTCGATATGCATTTGAAAAATAAACCTGGCAGCAACGATATCGACTCGAAAGCTGAAGAGGATAATAGCCCGCATAATCAGTACGCCGTGTACTCCTTTCTGGATCTGCCATATCGATTGAGCCTGTATACCGGTGTTCGACATGTCGATGGCCTGAAAAACCTGAAAAACCCAAGTTATACCGCGGTCGATGCCAGCCTCATTTGGAGCCCGCTGAGTTATTTGCAATTATCGATCACCGGCCAAAACCTGAATGATCCAACACATCTCGAATTCGGCTCTGTACAAGGGCAAGAAATCGAACGCAGTATTTATGGAAAAATTCAGTGGCACTTTTAGTCTTCAGAAATATCTTTGGTTTGCGTACGCTGTCGCTGCTGCGCTTGTTGTTTTTGATCGGAATAACATATCTTTTTTCCACGCCGGCATTAGCGCAGACGACTACGCCATCCGAATATCAGGTGAAAGCTGTTTTTCTTTATAAGTTCTGTCTCTACGTCGAATGGCCGCCGAAAACTTTTGTCGAGCGTCACAGCCCGCTAACGATCGGTGTCGCCGATGCCGATCAGATTGCCTCGGAACTGGAGGCGTTATCGAACAGCCGCACCATCGCCGGCAGACCATTAGCTGTACGTCGCCTCGACGACAAGTCGAATCTCGATAATCTGCAAATGCTGTTTATTGCACGCACACAACAGAACAAGCTCGCGCACTGGATAAATCGCGCGCAAGGGCGCGGCTTACTGGTGGTAACGGAAATACCCGACGGTCTCGATGCAGGCAGCAGCATCAACTTCGCACTACAGGAAAATCGCGTGCGATTCGATATCGACCTCGCCACAGCACAGCGACAGGAGTTGAAATTGAGCGCGCAGCTACTACAGGTCGCGCGCACGGTTCGGAGAGGCGATTCCCCATGATATCGCTACTGCACATGCGCTCAATTCGACATAAATTATTCGCCGGCGTATTGCTGACCACGGTGTCAGCGCTGATAACCTCCGGCCTGATCATGATCATTTATGATTTACGCGATTATCGCGGACGCCTGATCGAGGATTTGACCACTCAAAGTGATTTGCTCGGGCTGGCTAGCGCTGCAGCACTGCAGTTTAACGATGCAAAAGTGGCTACCGATAGCCTGGCCTCTCTAAAAGCCCGTCCGCAGATATTGGCGGCGGCGATTTACGATACAAAGGGTAAATTGTTCGCAACCTACAATAGCGCCGATATCGAGGAAACTTTTCCAGAACTGGCGGAAACGGACAGCCACCGCATCGCCGGTGATCGTGTAATGATATTTCGCCGGGTTATCGATCAGAACGAAATCTTAGGCACGATCTATTTAAAGGCGGATTACCCGGTCTATCAGCGCGCATGGCAATACGCGAGTATCGTTCTCGGCGTAGCCTTGATAGCTCTTTTCATTGCAATGTTGTTATCGCTCTGGCTGCAGGCTCGGGTAGCGAAGCCGCTACTACAAATCACCGATCTCGCACGAAAAATTATCGAGGAACGAAACTTCAGCTTGCGCGCAACCACAAGCAGCGATGATGAGATCGGCTTTCTCACCGCCGCGTTCAACGATCTTCTTTCCGAAGTCGAATCCCGCAGTGCCGCGCTGGAATCCTCTAACGAAAAGCTCAGGCAACAAGCCGCCGAAAGAGAAATAGCATCAGCGGAGATTCAGCGACTTAATATTCAGCTTGAGCAACGCGTAACGGAGCGGACCATAGAATTGGAACGCGCGAATAAAGAACTGGAAGCCTTCAGTTATTCGGTCTCGCACGATTTGCGCACACCGCTGCGCGCCATCGATGGTTTCAGTCAGGCGCTACTGGAAGATTACGCGGAAAAACTCGACGAGACCGGGCGCGATTATCTGGCGCGTGTACGTGCCGGCGCGCAGCGTATGGGCCACCTCATAGACGACCTTCTCAAGCTCGCGCGGGTCAGTCGCGCCGAACTGCATCCGGACCAGGTCGATTTGAGCGCCATCGCAAAAAATATTGTGGATGAATTACGCGAGAATAATCCGCAACGTAATGTGGTGGTGAATATCACTTCTGGCCTGACGAGTCATGGGGACGCGCAATTATTGCGTATCGCCCTGGAGAACCTGCTCAACAATGCCTGGAAATATACAGGAAAACGTACCGAGGCCCATATCGAGTTCGGTATGCGAACGCACAATGGTGAGGCTTGTTATTTCATAGAGGACAACGGTGCGGGCTTTGATATGGCGTACGCCAGCAAATTATTCGGGGCCTTTCAGCGCTTACATGATGCCAAGGATTTCCCTGGAACGGGTGTCGGCCTGGCCACCGTGCAGCGCATCATTCATCGACATGGCGGCCATATCTGGGCGGAAGCCGCTGTAGATCGGGGCTCAGTTTTTTATTTCACGCTACCCACTGCGCAGGAGATCTAAATGAACACCCGCCCCATTTTATTAGTGGAAGACAACCCCGATGATGAAGCATTGGCATTACGCGCCTTCACGAAAATTAACATCAGCAATAAAATCATCGTTGCGCGCGACGGCGTCGAAGCGCTCGATTATCTATTTTGTAGCGGCATTTATACCGAGCGCGACTTATCGGAACATCCATCCGTGGTGCTGCTCGATCTCAAGCTGCCAAAAATTGATGGCCTGGAAGTGTTGCGCCGTATTCGCGAACACGACGCAACAAAAATATTACCTGTGGTCATTCTGACGTCATCGAAAGAAGAGCAGGACATGGTGCAGGGATATAATTTCGGCGCCAACAGCTATGTGCGCAAGCCCATCGACTTCAATGAATTTGTCAGTGCTGTGAGCCAGCTGGGTGTTTACTGGTTATTAATGAACGAATTACCGACAAAAATCTAGCGCACAAAGAACGGTTTTAACCCGAATTTCGCGATCGCGCATGCGATCATCGCCATGGCCAAAACACGAGATAACGCAGGGTATAAATTGCTGAATATTTTAATCGTTGAAGACAATGAAACGGATTATCTTTTGTTATTGCGTCAGGTGAAGTTGGCTCTCATCGACGTCACCTGCGCTCGCGCCGAAAATCGCGCCGAATTACAGCAAGCGCTAACCCAGGACTGGCATTTGATCATTACCGATTTCCATTTACCCGATATTGAGGAGAATGAGCTGCTGAATACCATCGCAGCGGCCCATGCGGAAACACCCTGTATCGTTCTCAGCGGTTCAGTGACAAACCTGCAAAATATCCCCATGCCAGCCAACGTTTTCGATTGCATCGAAAAAGGTAATCACCAGGCCCTGCATACTGCGCTGACGCGCCATTGGCAATAATCCGAAGCTTTTCGCCACTGCGCAAACGGGGGCCTTGCCATATCATCGCCATGCGGTTTGTACCAACTCCACCGCATGGCCATCTCCCGTATAATGCCGGCCTTATCCGATCTGCCGTACTCAGCCATGCCCCAAGCCACACCGCTCTTTTCCTATCGTAAATACTGGGCCGAATGTTTCGGTCCGGCGCCATTTCTGCCCATGTCGCGGGAGGAGATGGATGTACTCGGCTGGGATTCGTGCGATGTCATCATCGTCACCGGCGATGCGTATGTGGATCATCCGAGTTTCGGCATGGCCGTCATCGGCCGCACTTTAGAAGCGCAAGGCTTTCGCGTCGGCATCATCGCGCAGCCCGATTGGCAGTCGAAAGACGCGTTCATGGCACTCGGCAAACCGAATCTGTATTTCGGCGTCGCCGCGGGCAATATGGATTCAATGATCAACCGCTACACCGCCGACCGCCGTCTGCGTCACGACGATGCTTACACGCCGGGCGATGTCGGCGGCAAACGTCCCGACCGCGCAGTCATTGTTTATTCGCAGCGCTGTCAGGAAGCGTATCCCGATGTGCCTGTCGTGATCGGTTCGATCGAGGCGAGTTTGCGTCGCATCGCGCATTACGATTACTGGAGCGATAAAGTCCGGCGCTCGATTCTGCTCGATAGCAAAGCGGATTTATTGCTGTACGGAAACGCCGAGCGCGCAATTGTCGAAGTTACTCACCGCATTGCAAATGGCGAAGCGATAGAAAATATTCGCGATGTGCGCGGCACTGCATTCGCGACGAATGAAATTCCCGCGAGCTGGACCGTCATCGATTCGACCGAATTCGATCAGCCCGGCCCCGTCGATCATCACAAAAATCCGTATGAAATGGTCGAAGAGCCATCTGTATGCGCGACCAGAAAGATGCCAGATGTGGAACAGACGCAAGTGGTGCGTATTCTCGATCCCCTGAGCGCGCGCAAGGCGAAACTCGACCCGAATAAAACCGTGATTCGTTTGCCGAGTTACGAGCAAGTGAAAAATGATCCCGTGTATTACGCGCACACCGCGCGCGTTCTGCATCTGGAAACCAATCCCGGTAATGCGCGCGCACTGGTGCAAAAACATGGTGAGCGCGACGTGTGGTTGAACCCTCCGCCGCTACCGCTCGAAACCGACGAGCTCGATAACGTTTTCGAATTGCCGTATCAGCGTATTCCGCATCCCGCGTACGGCAATGCAAAAATTCCTGCGTATGAAATGATTCGCTTCTCGGTGAATATCATGCGTGGCTGTTTCGGCGGTTGCAGTTTTTGTTCGATCACCGAACACGAAGGCCGCATCATTCAAAGTCGCTCGCACGAATCGATCGTGCGCGAAGTGGAAAATATTCGCGACAAAACACCGGGCTTTACCGGCGCGATTTCCGATCTCGGCGGCCCCACCGCGAATATGTGGCGCCTCAATTGCAAGAGCAAAAAAATTGAAGAGAATTGCCGACGCTTATCGTGCGTTTATCCCGGCATCTGCAAAAATCTCGACACCGATCAAACCCCGCTGATTCATCTGTATCGTGCCGTACGCGAATTGCCGGGCATTAAACGCGTATTGATCGCTTCGGGCCTTCGCTACGATCTCGCGGTGGAAACACCCGAATATGTGCGCGAACTCGTCACGCATCATGTCGGCGGCTATCTGAAAATCGCGCCCGAGCACACCGAGAACGGTCCGCTCTCGAAAATGATGAAGCCCGGTATCGGCACCTACGATCGCTTCAAGGCGATGTTTGATAAATTCTCGAAGCAGGCGGGCAAGGAACAATTCCTGATTCCTTATTTCATCGCAGCGCATCCAGGTACGACCGATGAAGATATGTTGAATCTCGCGCTGTGGCTGAAGCACAACGGTTTTCGCGCAGATCAGGTGCAGGCTTTTTATCCATCGCCGATGGCGAATGCCACTGCGATGTATTACTCGGAAAAAGATCCGCTGCATCACGTCAATCGCAACAGCGCGAAAGTGTTTACCGCGAAAGGTTTGAGACAACGCCGTTTGCACAAAGCGTTTCTGCGCTATCACGATCCGGAAAACTGGCCATTGTTGCGCGAAACGTTGCAGCAAATGGGCCGTGCCGATTTGATTGGCTATGGAAAAAAGCAATTGATTCCACCGAGACAGCCTGCCAATTGGCAGTCGTCGAAAACGTCCTCACCTAAAGGGCGGCCATCGGGCACACCGCCGCAAAGAACAACATCCGCAAAAATTGAAAAAAACGGTAACCGAATTTTGACGCAACACACGGGTTTGCCACCGCGTGCCGATGGCTTACCGAAAAAGGATTCGCCGAAACGAAATGTCGGAAAAAGTTCGCGCAATACCCGCCGTAAGTAGACGGGGCATTTCCAGCAGCAGACCGGGCGCGACGAGTCGTATGGGCGACCGCCGCGAATATCGATGAATGACGCCCCGGTTATAAGCACATAGCTTTTTCGTCTTTCCTCCGCCAAATTGATGGCTATAGCATGCACGGCGTTTTTGCCCGGAAAGCCTTGCATGAAAATCCGCAACCTCGATCCAGACGCACCGATCAGCCTCGAACATCAGGCGCTGGGACTGCCGCCTCTCGAAGAAGACATCACACATCCCGGCGCCCACCCTTTCCGCCACGATCTGGTTTTGCTGTTCGCACTGCCCGCTGCGGCATTCTTCACCTATGTGCTCGGCTCATGGTTATTGCCTGCGGGCTGGCAACCGCTGCTGAACGAGCTGGCAGCAGGAATCGCTGGCGGTTCGTTCTGGACTGCGGCGCTGGTCGGGCTGCTCGCGCAGATCGTCGATGGCGCACTCGGTATGGCGTATGGCATCACGGCGACCACCTTTTTACTGTCATCGGGCGTCTCGCCAGCGGCAGCAACGGCCTCGGTGCATCTCGCCGAAGTTTTCACTACGGGCTTCTCCGCGTTTTCCCACTGGAAATTCGGCAACATCAACAAGACCCTGTTCAAGCGTCTGCTCATTCCAGGCATCATCGGTGCGGTGATCGGCGCGTACTTCATCACGACGGTCGACGGCAACGCGATCAAGCCTTTCATTTCCGCCTATCTGCTGATCATGGGCTTGTACGTTCTGATGAAGGCGTTTCGCAGAATCAGCGTGAAGCACGAGCCGCCAAAACATGTCGCCGGCCTCGCCCTCACGGGCGGCTTCGTCGATGCCGTCGGCGGTGGCGGCTGGGGGCCGGTGGTAACGACTTCGCTGATCGGCAGCGGTCAGGACCCGCGCAAAACCATCGGTTCGGTCAATGCGGCCGAATTCTTTCTGACGATGGTCGGCGGGGCCATGTTTGCGATCTTCGGCGGCTTCACGCACTGGACGGTTATCGCCGGCCTGATCGTCGGCGGCCTGTTCGCGGCACCATTTGCGGCGTGGCTATGCAGCCGGCTGCCGACACGCACGCTGTTGATCGTGGTCGGCCTGCTGATCAGCTTTTTGAGCTCGCTGAATCTCTGGAAGGCGCTGGCCTGATGCGCCCTTAGAATTCCCGGTTACACGCGGCAATAGCGTTACGCCATCCGGCCATTCTCAGCGCTGCCTCATCCCGCGAAATCATCGGCTCGAATACGCGATCGACCTGCCATTGCTCCGCGATTTCTTCGAGACTGCCCCAGACGCCGGCATTCAATCCCGCCAGATAGGCAGCACCGAGTGCGGTCGTTTCGATAATGCGCGGGCGAACGACGGGGACGCCGAGCAAATCGGCCTGATGTTGCATCAATAAATTGTTCACGCTCGCGCCGCCATCGACACGCAGTTCGCTGATCGGCGTCGCCGCGTCCTGCTGCATCGCCAGTAACAGTTCGGCGGATTGATAGCCGATCGCTTCGAGTGCCGCACGCGCGATATGGGCTCGCGTGCTGCCCCGCGTCAGACCGAACATGGCGCCGCGCGCGCGTGGATTCCAGTGCGGCGAACCCAGCCCCGTGAACGCCGGAACGAAATAGACACCGCCGCTGTCGGGCACCGATATCGCCAGCGCTTCGATTTCGCTCGAACTTTTAATGATGCCCAAACCGTCGCGCAACCATTGCACCACCGCGCCGGCAATGAACACGCTGCCTTCGAGCGCATACATCGGCGCGCCATCGATTTGCGCCGCGCTCGTCGTCAATAACCCATGCTGCGATACGCACGCATTTTTGCCGGTCTGCATGAGCATGAAGCAGCCGGTACCGTAGGTGTTTTTGACCATGCCCGGTACATGGCAGGCCTGCCCGAATAACGCCGCCTGCTGATCGCCGGCGACGCCGCCAATTTTTATCGGCGCCCCGAATAAATCCGGCGAAGTGAAACCGTAATCCGCGCTCGATGCAAAAACCTGCGGCAAAATTTCTGCAGGAATATCGAGAATATCGAGCAGCTCGTCATCCCAGCGATTGCGATGAATATCGAACAGCAGCGTGCGCGAAGCATTCGTCACGTCGGTCGCGTGCAGTCGCCCATTCGTTAAATTGAACAGCAGCCAGGAATCGGCGGTGCCGAAGGCAATTTCACCTTTTATCGCCAGTTCGCGTGCGCCCTCATGATGGTCGAGCAGCCACGCGAGCTTGGTTCCGGAAAAATACGGATCGAGCATCAGCCCCGTGCGCTCGCGAAATAGTTTTTCGTGCGTCTTCAACTGCCCGCAACGATCAGCGGTGCGCCGATCCTGCCAGACAATCGCGTTACCGATCGGCTCACCGGTTTTGCGATCCCACAACAAAGTGGTTTCGCGCTGATTGGTGATGCCGAGCGCAGCGACATCGCGCGCATGAATTCCCGCATTCACGAGCGCCTGCCGCGCCACGGCGAGCTGACTGCGCCAGATATCGCGCGGATCGTGCTCGACCCAGCCCGGCTGCGGATAGATTTGCCGGTATTCCTGCTGGGCAGCGCCGCAGATTCGCGCATCGCGGTCGAACACGATCGCTCGCGAACTGGTCGTGCCCTGATCCAACGCCAGTACATAACGCATGGCAGCTTTCCTATTTTTTCTTCGCGGGTCGGGTAAGTATCACTCTGTCGATGATCTGCGGCGCGCTCGCCCGCGCATCATCGGGAACGATGCAACTGCGTTCGCCGCCCGGGCCGATTCTTTTCCACTTGCGCGGAACGCGGCGCAGGCCCACGGTGAAAATGGTCAGACTGCCATCCGCATCGATTTTCAGTCGCAGAAAATTTTTCCAGTCCTGGATTTTCAATGACGAGAAAGCCTCATTGGTATGGCGGCCAAAACCATTGAGCGAAATCAGCAGATACAGTCCCATGATGATCGAACCGAGCAGCCAGCCACCGACAACCATCGAGGCGCCCGCAGCCAGCATCTGGCCGGTCGAAGCGAACGGCAAACCGAATTGCTGAATGGTCAGATAACTGCTGAACCAGCCGATGCCGAATACCGCGAGCAGATGACTCAGGCCGTGCAACGTGCCGGCGATAAAACGATACGACCTTGAATGCGTATCGGTGAATAAATAAAAACTGAGAAAAATAAACGTGATCCAGAAGGCGGCGAGCGGCTCGTTGAGCGCGTGATTCGTCGTTCTGGCGAGAACGAACCAGAATTCGCTGAACGCGTGTGCAGACAGATCCAGATGCATTGCCCATCCCGTCAGCAAATACAAAATACCGGTGACGAGGCCGAAAGCGGGATTGAGCGCCGTGAAAAATACATTTCGCCACGCGAGCCGGCGGGAAATTTTCTGATCGGGAAATGTCTGCTGCAGCGTGAAATGATCGTCGAGCTGCTGCACATCGATACCATGCGTCGGATGCAGAAAGGCGCCGGCTCCGCCCGATGTGATTTTCTGCACGCCATCGGGCGATGCGTGGCGTCGGTAATGATGCAGATCGCCCGCGATGAACGCCGAAATTTTCTTATCGAATATTTTGCTTTCCAGAAATGCCAGATTGTTTTCGCTGTAATCGGCATCGCTGTTGCCGTACGCTTTCGCAAAAATCCAGTGCGGTTCCGCCACGCAGAGAATGATGCGATCGGTATCCTGCATCTGTTCCGCTACCGAACACAAAAACCTGACCTGCGCATCGTCGATATCGGAATCGAGCTGAATATCGGTGCCGATCAGCCACCAGCCGTGCGGCAGTTTGACGGCGAAATAACTCGCTTTCTGCTCGGTCTTCCAGCCGCCGAACCAGCGCCCCGAGCAGAAAAGGCGCATGAACGATGCCAGTCCGTCGTACCAGTCGTGATTACCGGGAATGGCGAATACCTTCGGCGCGTTTTCAGGCGGCAGCGTTTCACTCAGGGCCGCTTCGTAACATTGCACCAGCTTTTGTCGATAGGCCGCGCGACTCGCCACGGGATAGACCTGATCGCCGCCGAACACGAGCAATTGTCCGCGCGCGGTATCGTGTGCCGTGCCGCTTTCGTCGAGCAACTTCAGCGCCGGCTGCGCCAGCCAGTAGGCAACGGCATAACTCGAATTCCAGCCATCGCCGGTATCGGCCGCATAATCCAGCCAGAACGGACCGTCATGCCTGTCGAAATAATGCACCTCGCTTTTAACGGTGAGCGCTTCCATGAGACGAAAATCGGCGTGACGGCCGAACAGCGAAGACACGGCGACCGACATCGCCGTTCGAATCAATTGCCGCGGGTCGTACCAGCCCACCATCGGGCGATGCCTGACTTTGCCATTCGCCCCCACCATCACATCCCGCTTTGCATCTGTCATGCTCAACTCCCTTGCCGGCGTTGATTTTTTTCGGCGGATTTACCGGAGTGCATTGCGGTTTCAATGCGAACCGCAGGAGATTCGACCAAGCATTCTAGCGATTGGCCCGCTCCCGAAACTGACGCGGCGTTTCACCGGTCGCGCGCCGGAATGTGGTGGAAAAATTGGCCGGAGAAGTGAAGCCCAGCGATAACGCAACTTCCTTGACGCTGGCATTATTCGTCAATAAACGTTTCGCGTGCGCAAGACGATTTTGCGCGAGATATTCGCCGATCGAACAGCCGCGGCTGACACGGAAACCGCGCGTCAATTGTCTTATCGACAAATTGCACAATTTCGCCAGGTCATTCAGTGAAGGCAGCGAACCCATTTCGGCAAGCCGTTCATCGATCAATTTCAGCTTCACCGGCGACAAGCCGCCGCGCTCCCGAACGTTATCGATCGCATTGCAGTAACGCGCGCTTTCGATGGCCACCTGGGCGAGCAGTAACTCACACATCGCTTCACCGGCAAACCCGGGATTGCGCATTTCCTCGCTGAGTTTGTGCAGTGTCGTGCGCATGCCCGGGCTGGCGATATTGAGCATCGCTTCGAGACGACGATCGGTCCAGCGCACATCGCCATCGAACCAGGCATCGATGGCGTGCGATTCGAAATCGCAAACGATCGATGAGTGACTGCTGCAGTCGCCGCGCGCGCGCACGGTTTGTCCCGGCGGCAATACATAGAGCGAGCCGATCGGCTTGAATTGATGCACGCTCCAGCGCTCGCTGAAACACACGCCGCCACTGCGCGGGCGCGCATTCAGCGTCATGTCGACACGATAGCCGCTCGGACAGCCGGAGACATCGACGGTCTGATCGACGAAATGCAGAATGCGTGCACGCCCGAGCGGAAATTGCCGCTCGATTTCAGCCCGCCCGACATGGAGTTTATTGGCCTGTCGCAACGCATCACCTCATCAAGTTTCGTCGCCGGTCGCCCACACCATCGGACGCGGACGCGATCGGCAATACACAAAAAACAGACGACAGTTTCCCCCGCGAAGGCGTCATGAGCAAGCGTCCCGGCTCCAAACCTTTGGCTCATCCGCATAGGCGAATGGCGTTTCGAAGCACGCCACCCAAACCTATACTGAGACGATGCTGCAGCCAGCTGTTTCGAATGTTGTCAATGCGAGGAATCAATTGTGGAAGGACATAAGGCGCTGCTCGATATCGCCAGAACCGAAACGGGACTCGACGATTTCGGGACCGATAGCTTTCTCGAAGGCCTGAAACGTCTGGTCGATGCGCTGAACGATGAGGCCAGGCTCAACGCCATCGGCGAAAAATTCATTCGCGAACGCATCCTCAATCATTTGAAACAGCGCCTGCAAATCGAAGACTGGTATCGCCGTCATCCGGAAATCGACGAGGAAAACATCAAGGCGCCACTCATCGGCATCAGCCTGCCGCGCACAGGCTCGACCGCGCTTTCATTTCTGCTCGCCGAAGATCCGCAGGCGCGCTCGCTGCGCCGACTCGAAGCCGCACAGCCCTGCCCGCCGCCGGGCGCACTGCTGGAGGCGAAGGTCGATCTCGATGCCGCGATGCAGCACGAAGCGGGATGGAAAGCGCATACGCCATCGGGTGAAAACGCGCCTGCCGAATGTCAGGATCTGATGGCGCTCGATTTCAAGTCGCAGATATTTCCCGCCTTCGCGCAAATTCCCTCGTATATGGATTGGCTGATGGATGCGGATTTGACGTCGACGTATCTCTACGAGCGCCGTGCATTGAAATTATTGCAATGGCGCATGCCGAACAAACCGTGGCGACTGAAATGTCCGACGCATCTGATTTATCTCGAACATCTCAACAACGCATTTCCCGACGCGCGTTTCGTGATGACGCATCGCGATCCATCCGATGTCATGCTGTCGGTCATCGATGTCTACGCCGATATCGTCAGCAAGTTTACCGATCATCTCGACATGCACTATCAGGCCGAACTCAATATCGAACAGTGGTCCAGAGGCATGCAGCGCGCACTGAAATTTAGAGATGCCACTGACTCTTTCGGTAAAAAGAACGATGCACGTTTTTACGACATTCATTTCCGCGCAATGCACAACGATCCGATCGGCGAGGTGCGCGGTTTATATCAATGGTTAGATGAACCCGTCACCGCCGAATTCGAAGCCGGCATGGCGCGCTGGTGGAAGGAAAATTCGGAAAATCGCGAACCGAGTTCGCGCAAGGATCCCGCAACATACGGTGTCGATCTCAATCAAGTGCGGCCGCTATTCGCGGATTATGTCGAACGCATGACGAAATGGACGCAGCGCAGCGAATAAGGCGAGCCCAACCACGAGGAAATTGAAATGGCGTTAACGCTCGAACAATTATCTGTCGGACTTACACCGGAGCACGATTTATTTTTTGCGGAAAAACCCGAAAATCCGGAAATGCGCGAAAGCACATCGGTATGGCTTTACGAGGAAAATGGCGCGTTTGGATTTCCCCGCGTCGGCATCGAGGCCGAAGCATCTTCCTGGAGCAATCGCCGCGTGCAGGGGAATTTTGCCGTCGCGAGTGGACGCATTTTAAATGGCGCGGGAATGGGTGCCGCTCACCCCGTGTGTGGTCCGGATGGAAAGCCGCGAACGCTCGGTGCCGGCCCCATCGCATTTACCTGTCTCGAACCGTTTCGCAAATGGCGGATGACATTCGATGGCACGGTCATCGATGGCACCATCGAACAACAGATTCGCAAAACGCTCGATCCGAATAAACGCATACCCGTGCGCTTCGATGTCGAACTCGAAATGGTGACACCGGCGTGGGTGCAGGATTTCTCGCCGGAAAAAGTCGCAAAGATGTCACAGCGCGATGCCGACGAAGCCAAGTACATGGGCATCGGCTGGCGTTTTGAACATTTATTTCGCGCGCGCGGTACTTTTCATCTGGACGGAAAAGATCGCGAATTTCGCGGCAGCGGTTTGCGTATCAAACGGCAGAGTGTGCGACCGCTCGGTGGTTTTCGCGGCCACTGCTGGCAATCCGCCGTATTTCCCGATGGCCGCGCTTTCGGCTACATCACCTATCCACCGCGCGAAGATGGCACTGCATTGAATGAGGGTTATATTTTTCAGGATGGAAAAATGTATCCCGCGCGCGCGATAAAAATTCCGTGGCTGCGGCGCATCGTGCCGGAAGGCGATGACGTTTCGCTGGAACTCGAATCCGAACTCGGCATCACGCGCATTCAGGGTGTCACAGCGTTATCGACATTTCGCGTCGGCAATCCCGATATCGGCGGGCTCAATCTGCAGCAGGGTGGCGTGCGCTACACGTGGGACAATCAAACCGCGTATGGCATGATCGAACGCTCGGCACACGAAAGTCTGACCACTATAGAAATTTCCTGACCGCTGAGATTTCCTAACCACTGGGATTTCCTGACCACTGAGATTTCCTGACCATTATCGGGATTTAAAGGAGTTCGTTTTGCTGCACACGGAAAACTCACCGCTCAATAAACTCTCTCTCGACGATCAGGTCGCCGTCATCACGGGTGGCGGCGGTGGCATCGGTCGAGCCATCGCACTCGCATTCGCATCGGCGGGCGCCAATATCGTCATCGCCGATATCATTCCCGAACGCTGCGAAGAAACCGCTGCGCGCGTCCGCGAACTGGGGCGTGAAGCGCTGCCGGCAATCACCGATGTCACCGACACCGAACAGATTCGCGCAATGATCGACAACGCGCATAGCCATTTCGGCCGTATCGATATTCTCGTCAACAACGCCGGCGGTGTTGCGCCGAAACCGTTTATCGAACAATCCGAACGCGCATGGCGCCGCGCAATCGATTTGAATCTGGTGAGCATGCTCGCCGCAACGTCGTATGCAACGCCCTATATCATCGAAGGCAAACGCGGCGGTGCCATCATCAATATCGCGAGCATCGAAGCATCGCGCGCAGCGCCGTATTACTCGGTGTACGCAGCGTGCAAGGCGGGCATGCTGAATTTCACACGCTCGCTCGCGCTGGAACTCGGCGAGCACGGCATTCGCGTCAATGCGATCGCACCCGATTACACGGTTACGCCGGGATTGAGCGGCAATATCAAAGGCCCTGTCGATCCATCGACATGGATCAAGCCAACACCCGCGCAGGCCGACGCCACCGCGCGTCGCATTCCTCTCGGCCGCACCGGTATCGATACCGAGTGTGGCGACGTCGCCCTGTTTCTCGCGTCGAAAATGAGCGAATACGTCACCGGCGCCGTCATTCCTGTCGACGGCGGCGCCTGGGCATCGAGCGGCTGGATTCGCAATAAAGCCGGCAAGTGGACGCTGGTGGGCGAAACCGGCTCTTGATTATTGCGGAAATCCATCTGTTATTTTTAGCTCAGCCTCTGTTCGTCACTCCCGCATGGACGGGAGTCCATATTTACCGAAACCTTTTGGATTCCCGCCTGCGCGGGAATGACTTAATCAGAGGTTCCTAAATTTTAAATAGATTATCGAATTTTATTTTCAACGAAGAGACTCCGTCATCATGAAAATTAACGTAACGCTGCCGTTCGATCACACCTTCGCGCCGCAGGAATTTATCACCATGGATGCCGTTACCGACATTTGCCAGACCGCCGAGCGCGTGGGTTTCAGCGGCGGCAATGTCACCGACCACCCCTGCCCCACGGCACGCTGGGTGGAGGCCGGCGGACACGATGCGCAAGATCCGTTTGTGATGCTGAGCCTGGTCGCTGCAGTTACCAAAAAACTTCGCCTGCAAACAGGAATACTGGTATTGCCTTATCGCAATCCGTTCATCGTTGCGCGCGCCGCGGCGACACTCGATGTTTTTTCGAACGGCCGCCTGACGCTGAGTTTCGGCGCAGGTTATCTCAAGGGCGAATACCATGCGCTCGGCGCCAATTTCGATCTGCGCAATGAAACCATGGACGAATATATTCAGGCGATGAAAGCGGCATGGACCGGCGAGGAATTCGATTTTGTCGGGACTGGCTACAGCGCGCGCGGCAATCGTATCCGCCCGCGCCCGGTGCAGACACCGCATCCTCCGCTTTATATCGGCGGTAATTCGAAACGTGCCATTCGTCGCGTCGTCGAGCTGGCCGATGGCTGGAACCCCTTCTTCACCAGCGAAGGCGTTTCTTCAACCGCACGCACCACCAGCATGTCGAGCGATCTGGATCTCGCGCAGGGTATCGCTTATATGAAGGAGCATTGCGAAAAAATCGGTCGCGAAAAATTGCCCGATATTTTTCTCGCCAGCATCACCAAACCCGGCGAAGAATGGAATGCACAGGCCATTCTCGACAAGCTCGGCAGGTTCAGGGAAATGGGCGTCATCGGTGTTGGCGCAAGCATCGATGGCAACACGCGTGCGGAATGGTGCGACAACGCCGAGCGCTTCGGTACGGAAATCATCGCCAAACTGTAATTCCGTCAATTCGACTGGCGGCGAAAGTCGCCGCCAATCTATTCCCACCGCGCTTATCTCTGCGCTTTGGCGACTTCCGCTTTTTTATAGCCCTCACCGGTATCGTAAGTCCCGAACAGCCAGTCGTATAACAGCGAGATCGTCGCAAAATTACCGCTGGTGAATTTTGAATGGTGATGGTGATGCATCACCGACATATAGTTCAGATATTTGAACGGAAATTTATCACTCTTCCATAAATCGTGATTGTGCAAATTGATTTCCGAAAACGCGATCCAGGTGATGATGATGGTCGCTACGTGGAAATTACCCATTAAACGCGAGAGAACAAAAATGCTCGCTGCATACAGACCCAATCCCATCGCAACTTCGAGCGGATGGATGTAGCTCGAATCCTGACGGCAGGGATTATTCTGCTGATGATGCACCGCATGCACCCAGATCAGTGGCCCACCCATAAAACCGCCATCGTGAAACAGAAAACGATGAACGAGGTAATAGAAGAAGTCGTAAAACATCAGAATCACCACGGTATCGAGCAGAATTTTCCACCATGGCTGCGGTTCCAGCGTCAAACAGAACGGCAGAACCAAACCGAAAATAATCAGCTGATCGATAATTCCCCAGAAACGATTTTTCCGTTGATTGGCCGCATAGAATTCACGCTGCATTTTTTTCTCGGCCATTTCCCTATTCAGCTGTTGTGCCTCCCTGAAAGCGGGAACCAGCGTCAGAACGAATTTGGCAAGAAAGGGAATCGCCATGATGGCGATAAATGCATAAAGCGATAATTGCCAGTGATACTGCTCCTGAATCGAAGCCCATATGGATGCGTCCATAACGTTTCCCCTCGCGGTGCAAAATAAAGCTTGAGAACACTGTTCTTATTTATTAAATAATTTGGCGAGGTGTCTGTCACGCAACTCTGGCAACAACGCAATGGAAGGTTGATTTAAGTCAACCCCCGCCCGATTTTACGTACGGGGGTATTCACGATTCGAACGACGGCAGGCGCATCGTATGATTTTTTCAGCTGCACCGCGTCGACCTCGCCGTAGAGGGTTGTGCGCTGATGCGATTCGCGATGACTTTTCCGGATGAGCGCATCCATCGCCTCGGGCGGCATCTCCTCGCCATGACTGGCACCCGCCGCGCGCGTGATCGATTCATTCATGAGCGTGCCGCCGACATCATTCGCACCGGCATGCAGGCATGCAGTGACACCGTCCGCACCCATTTTCACCCACGACGCCTGAATATTCGCAATCAGCGGATGCAATGCCAGCCTTGCTACGGCATGCATCAACACCGCTTCGCGGAATGTGGGCCCGCGCCGCGCACGCCCCTTCAGATAAATCGGCGCCTCCATGGCCACGAAGGGCAAGGGAACGAATTCCGTGATGCCGCCAGTGCGCGTCTGCAGATCGCGCACACGCAATAAATGTCGCGCCCAGTGTTCGATCTTTTCGACGTGGCCATACATGATCGTCGAGGTTGTTTTCAAACCGACGCGATGCGCCGTCTCGATGACCTGCAGCCATTCGCAGGTTTTGATTTTGTCAGGACAAATGATTGCGCGCACTTCATCGTCGAGAATTTCCGCCGCAGTACCTGGCAATGTGCCCAGACCCGCGTCTTTCAGCTTGCGTAAAAATGTTTCGAGATCGATGCCGAGCGTCTTCGCGCCCTGCCACACTTCGAGCGGCGAAAATGCATGCACATGTATTTCGGGTACCGCCGCCTTAACGGTGGCGACAATATCGAGATACGTCTGCCCGGTGTAATCGGGATGAATACCTCCCTGCATACACACTTCCGTGGCGCCGCGATCCCACGCCTCACGCACGCGACGCTGAATCTCTTCGGGCGATAAATCGTAGGGACGCCCGCGCAGATTTTCGCTGAGCTTGCCTTTCGAAAAGGCGCAGAACTGGCATTTGAAATAACAGATATTGGTGTAATTGATATTGCGATTGACGACATAACCGACGCAACTGCCATTCACCTGCTCACGCAGCGCATTGGCGGCCTGAGTGACGAAAGCAAAATCATCGCCGCGCGCCTGAAACAGTCGCACAACCTCGTCCTCGTGCAAACGCTCGCCATCGCGTGCGCGCGCTACAATCCGCGCAATATCACTGCTGACACCAACGGGAATTTTTGTCAGCAGCTGCAAATCGAATTGTGGCGGCTGCGTCGAGTTACCCGGCATCCATTCATCGATTCGCGCAAAACCTTCTGCATCGATTTTTTGCAATACATTCGAATGCAAAGAAGTATCGAGCCAGCGATCTTTTTCCAGAACATAGCGAGGATAAATCGTCAGCCGCTCCTGCAACAATTTTCCGGCATTCTCCGTTTCGCACGCGAGATGATCGAGATGCGGCCACGGCGCTTCGGGATTCACATAATCGGGCGTGACAGGACTGACGCCGCCCCAATCGTTGATACCCGCAGCAATCAATTTCGGCAACACGCCAGGGCTTAAATTCGGCGGCGCCTGAATGCTCATCTGCGCGCCGAAAATCAAACGCGAAATTGCAATCGTCCACAGCAATTCGTTGAGATCGGGCTCCGGCGCCTGCGCCATCAACGTATCGGGCTTCGCACGAAAATTCTGCACAATGATTTCCTGCAGATGATCGTGCTGCCCATGAATTTCACGCAGCGCCAATAAACTTTCGATACGCTCGCGCCGCGTTTCGCCGATGCCGATCAAAATGCCGCTGGTGAATGGCACCGATAATTCACCGGCCAGGCGCATGGTTTCCAAACGCACGCCCGGATCTTTGTCGGGCGAACCGTAATGCGGCTGACCTTTTTCACATAAACGTGTCGACGCCGATTCGAGCATGATGCCCATCGACGCCGAAACAGAGCGTAATTTTTCAATTTCTTCACGCGTCATCGTGCCCGCATTGATATGCGGCAACACCGATGTTTCTTGCACGATACGCTCGGCGACATGCACGACATAATCGAGCGTACTCGCAAACCCCATCGCATCGAGTGCTTCGCGTGCGACGCGATAACGCAACTCGGGTTTTTCGCCGAGCGTGAGCAGCGCTTCTTTACAACCCAGTTTTTCCGCGGCTTTGACCTGCTCGATAACTTCATCGATCGCCATGTACGGCGCGGCGAGATGGCGCGGCGTCTGCGCGAACGTGCAGTAATGACATACATCGCGACAGAGCTGCGTCAGCGGCAGAAATACTTTACGCGAATAGGTGACGACATTGCGAAAGCCGCGATCGCGCAATACAGCGGCGACATTCATTAACGCTGGCGTATCGTCGATATCGGCTAACTGCAATGCTTGACTGTCGCTGAGTGGAGTTCCCGCCAACACTTGTTCAGCCAATGCTTCGAATTCAGGCGCGCTCACGACCATCTCCGGAATTAATCACATTGGCGCTGCTTTGCATGGCCAACAACCGCTCGGCGATGCCGCTATTGCGCAAAAATCGCAGACTTTTTTCAGCGCTGCCAACTACCGGCTGGGCGATCAGTAAATATAAATCGTCGGGGTTATCAATATCGCAACGTGCACCCGCGAGATTGCAAATCGCTGGTTCGATATTCAAAGCGCGCGCCTGCTCGCAATGATACTGAAAGCTATTTTCACCATAGCCCGTCAAAAAATCAGGCAATCCGCGCCAGGCGAGCAGATTGGTTCCCGTGCCGCGGCGATCGGGCGCAATAGTCACTGCCGATGATTTTTTGTTTCGATGGGTTCGCAAAAATGCAGTTAAGTCATCCGCACTCAATAACGGTAAATCGCCGTGCACAACTAACAGATCATCTTCACCACGCATGAATATTTCGCTCGCCGCTACATTCACGGCTTGATTCAAATCGCTGGCCGGCAATTTCGCCTCATCGATAAATTCGACATCGTAGTAATTAGCCAGCCATCGGGCTGCTTGATCGCGCGAGCAGATAGCAATTTTTTCGATACCGGAATACTGAGTGAGAACCAACAACACGTCCTCGACCATCGCCTCGAATAATTGCGCACGCTCAGCCGCCGACAATACACCGGCGAGCCTCTGTTTAGCGGCGGCGAACTCTTTGAGCGGCAGTAAAACCTGCATCCTTTTTTCCTACCTATCTACGCGTATTAATCGCCCGCGACCGCACTGGCAAATTGCAACACCGTTTGTGCAAGCTGTGCCCTGTCATCAAGAGTTTTCATGATGCTCGCCGTCGCGTGCACTGCGATGCCTAACTCCGATATCGCTTCAATATGATCGGCATCGGCGTGATCGATGACGAAGCCATCGAGAATATCGCGGTAATATTCAGCCACCGAAAATGCACTGCTCGCGTAATTCAATTCACGCAGCATTTTTGCCGCCGGACCTTTGACGGCATTGCCGCCGACAATCGGCGAGACCGCGATGACAGGCGCCGATGTATTACGCAGCGCAGCGCGCACACCCGGCAGTTGCAGAATGGGATCGACGCTGACGAAAGGATTCGACGGACAAATAATCACGGCATCGATACTGTTATTGATCAGCGGCTGCAACAATTCGGGATGCGGCGTAGCGCGCTCGATGCCTTCAAAATAAAAACCGCGCACGACAGGTTTACATTGCTCGCGCACGAAATAATGCTGAAAACTCAGATCGCTATTCTTGTTGTCTTCACTGACGGTTTCGACAATCGTAGAAACAGCATCATCGCTCATCGGTACGAGTCGATGCTTGATACCAAAACCTTCGCATAATTTTCGCGTCGCTTCGCTCAGCGATTCGCCGCGCCGCAACAACTCACTGCGCAACAAATGCGTAGCGATATCGAGGTCGCCGAGCCGAAACCAGGTTTCACCACCGACAGCACCGAGCTGATCGAGCACACGCCACGATTCATCGGTCAAACCCCAACCCTGCTGCTCGTTATTTCGGCCTGCGAGGGCGTACATCACGCTATCGAGATCGGGGCAAATACGCAGACCGTAATGATCGAAATCATCACCGGTATTACAAACAATGGTTAATTGTTCGGGTGTAAGAATATGCGCGAGGCCGACGGCTAATTTCGCACCCCCAACGCCACCCGAAAGTGCGAGATATTTCTTATTAATAAAATCACTCACCCTGATTCACCACGAACTAAGTCGCTTAGCGCTGTCGTTTGCAGCGACCGTTGTCGGCACGGATGCCGACACCGAGCCTATAGGGACATATTCACGGCGGGTCACTCGCCCCACCCATGGGGCTCGCCCTCCGGGCATCTTCGCTGTGCAAATCATCTCCTGATGATTTGTCGTCGCAAACAACCACGGCAAGCGGCGTGCTAATGGCACGTTCAAATCAACAATCACCGAAACATATCCTGATTACGCGCGCGAATAAGCGATTTCGAATTCGCCTCGCTGCGAGTGATATTGGCACCACGAATCAATACGACCGGCGCACCTTCCGCAGCCTGCCCCATCAAAAACGAAGCGGCTGCCGCAAGCTCATCGGCCACAGCAATCTCGGTGATTTCCAGCGCACGCCCGAACAAATCGCGCGTACCGATACGATTTTCCACGGGATTAAATCCCGCCGTACCCAGCGCAAAACCAATCACACCATTGCGCCACGCACGACCTGCACTGTCGTTGATAATAATTGCGGCTTCGACACCGGTAGCTGCATGCAATTGCTCGCGCAATTCAAACGCACTGGCATCGGGATTTTCAGGTAATAATAAAACGCGAGGATTATCGGATTGCGATGCAATATTCGATTGATCGATGCCCGCATGCGCGTGCACATAACCATTGCGATGCTCGACGATAATCGCACCCTTGCGCACACGCAATACCTCGACCGATTCGCGCAGAATCAACTCAACGATACGCGGATCCTTATCGGCCTGTGCGGCCAATTCAAGCGCGCGCTTACCCGGTGTGATCGAATTTAAATACGCATAACGATTTTCGGATTTGGAAACGATTTTCTGCGCAAGCACAAGCACATCGCCGGACCGCAATTTTTCCTGCGCGCGATCCAGCGCTGCAATAATCAGCGCGCATAAATCATCGCCGGGCTCGACAAGCGGAATACCCGGCAATGCGGTCAACTGTAATTGTTCACGCGCCACGTGCGATTTACCCGCGACTTAGATATTTAATGATCGTTGAGACCGGTAATACGAATACCTGCGTGGCAACTGTACTGTTTGTTGATAAAGATGAGCAGCGACGTCAATGCTTCGGCCGCGGCGGCATTGGCGATCGACCCGGCGTGAAATCCACGCATGCCGGCAGCTTCGACCAGCGTAATGACCTGCGCACGCGCCTCCTTGTCGTCGCCACATACGAGCACATCGCAATCGAGCGCGTGGCCCTCCTGTAAATGATGCGCAGCGACATTTTGAAAGGCCGACACCACTTTCACACTATCGCCGAGAATTTTCTGCGCGATCTGCCCTGCCGAACCTTCCGCAGGCAGCTGCACGCGCATCACTTTCGGCGGCACGAGCGGCACGGTTACGTCGATAAGAATCTTTCCCTCAAGCGCCGGCTTTATCTGTTCGAGCGTGGGCATCTGATGACTGAATGGCACGGTGAGCGCAACGATATCGCCGGCCTGCGCTGCCGCCACATTGTCGGTGCCGCGCACATCGACCGCACCGATACCGCGCTGCTGCATCCATGTTTTCAATTCGGCGGCGGCGATTTCGGCTTTATCGGCCGTGCGCGATCCGATCACCACGGTGTAGCCCGCTTGCGCCCAGCGCCGCGCCAGTCCCGTGCCGAGATCACCAGTGCCGCCCACTATTGAGAGAACAGGTTTTGTCATTGCAGTTTCGCTCGAATCGATGCAGAGAAAATTGAATATGTGTGGCATTTTGACCCAAATGGTCCGGACGCACATTACCGTTAGATGACGTCGGTAATAGCGTACTGCGTTCGTTATGCCAGACACGCGCCTGAATGATTTGTTTTTGATTTGAAGCCAGGCCGTATGTTTACGATCCGGCCAGGCTTCGTCATCGATTATTGAAATACTGTCAGCGAAATGCGGGGATCACCTTACTGGCAAAAACTTCCGCATATTCGATGAATTTCGCGGCGGGCAAACCCGGCGGCATCATCATCATAAAATGTTCGACCGGAACCCGCTGCTGCATCGCTTTGAAATAGGCGATCGCCTGATCGGGCGTAAGAATTTGCAAAATCCCGCTCTGCTTGAATGTTTCAAGGTTCATTGGCTTGAGCATGGGATCGTCGATACCGATCGCCTTATCTTCGTTGAGCCATTGACCATAGGTGTTATTGACGTGGTGATAATACGGCGCCAGCTCGTGCATGGCTTTTTCCGGATCGTTCGCAACCACGAAAAACAGGCCGGGAATGCGGATGCGCGCCGTGTCCGGATCGTTGCCCTGCTCACGCACTTTATCGGCGTAGATGCCAAATACCTCTTCATTACCGAAATAGCCATCGCCAAATTTCGCCACGCGTTCGAGCGCTTTCTCGGCAAATCCGCCGATATACAGCGGTATCTGGCCACGCGGCGCCTGCGGCATGATTGCCGCGTTTTTCACGGAAAAATGCTTGCCCTCGAAGGTGACTGTTTCGCCCGCCCATAATTGGCGAACGATATGCAGAAACTCATCGAAGCGGCTGCCACGCCTGGTGAAATCGACGCCATACGCATCGGTTTCCCTGCGGCGATAACCGATAGCCAGCGCCATTTCCAGACGGCCGCTGGCGATGATATCGAGCACCGCACAATCCTCCGCAAAACGCACGGGGTGATACAGCGGCGCCAGACCCACTGCAGAGCCGAGTCTGATTTTTTTCGTGCGTGCGGCCATCGCCGATAGCGCGACGAGCGGCGATGGCATGTAGGCATCTTCAGCACCGTGATGTTCGGGCACCCAGGCACCCGCAAAACCCGCCGCTTCGCTCCACGCCACCACATCCAGGATATCGGCGTAGAGTTCTGTCGATGGTCGCTGCCATTGCGCGGGATTTCTGAAATCGTAGAGATAGCCGAAGCTGAGTTTCGCAGTCACCGATCAAAGCCCCTCGACAATGAAAACACGATAATCCGCCGCTTTTTTGCGATACGGCAACGACGCCTGATAAGCCGGGCTGCTGTACCACGCCCGCGCAGCTTCCATCGTCGGAAATTGCATGATGATGACACCATCGGGCGCCGTGCCCTCCAGACCATCCACCGCGCCATAAATCACGAGCGGCGTCAAATTCGGATCACGCGGTCCCGATCGATTCATTTTCGAGTAGGTGTCGTAGGCTTCCTGATCGCGGACCGGACCTTCGCGGGTAACGATGATGTAAGCGGGCATGCTGGCTCCTTCATTCACTCAAGTGGTCGGCGCTCAAGAATAATGGAGCGCCCCCCCATCTCCTATATTTTTTGTCGTCTGATCTCCCCATGTTCGCTGACGAGGACCACACTGCCGGCGCGAAACGCAGGCCTTGTATTTTTAGTCGCGGCCAATATACTGTTTTTATATACAGCATTTTTGCGTTATCGGTATCTCTATGAACCCCTCTCTGGAACAGCTTTTACAGCGGTCGGATGTATGGCGACCGCGCGACCGGCGCCCACTCACGCCCGCAACGCGCCATGAATCCACGGGATTTACCGCACTCGACAGGGAACTGCATGGCGGCTGGCCGCGCAGCGCGCTGACCGAGCTGCTGGTCGCGCGGCCCGGCATCGGCGAATTGTTTTTGCTGACGCCGATATTGGCCGGCTTGGGTCGTGCGCAACGGCTGCAGATCTGGATCAATCCGCCGTTCATTCCTTACGGTCCGGCGCTGGTTCAGCGCGGCATAGCGCTGGAATCACTACTGATCGTACGCGGCAACCCGCAGCATCACCTCTGGGCGTGTGAGCAGGCACTGCGCAGCGCCGGCTGTGGCGCAGTGCTGTACTGGCCCGCCAGGCCATTGCGTTATCCCGAGCTGCGCAAATTGCAGGTCGCGGCAGCCACAGAAAATACGATGGGATTTTTATTTCGCGACACACGCACCGCGCAGCAGCCATCGCCCGCGGTATTGCGCATGCAACTGCATGCCATCGATTCATCCGCAACCGCGCAACTGGCGATTCATATCGTCAAACAGCGCGGATATACCGGCGGGCAAACGGTATTGCTGCCGCGCGAAAATGTCTTGCGGCCAGCGCCGACTTTTATCCTGCCAGACGGACCCGCGCCTTCGTCGCAGGCTCCGCGCGCAATGTTGAAAATCGTCACGACATCGACACGCAAAAGGCTCACGCAGACGCAGACGCCGGAATTGTCTGCAGCAGCGCTGCTATAAGTTGTGCGTGATGCATGATGGCGACGATTCCGAATCATGACCCGCGCTGGCTCTGCCTGTATTTTTCGCGGCTCGCGCTCGATGTGTTCGACCAAACTGCGGAATTAACCAGCGAATCATCGACAGGCGAAGACGCTGCCGTTATTTCACGGCCGATAGCCGTCATCGAACAGCGCCGCGTGCACTGCGCCAATCGCGAAAATTTACCCGCAGGGCTCGCGCTCGCCACTGCACATGCGCTGTATCCGGATTTACTTGCGCTCGATCGCAAACCGGAAACCGAACAGGCGTATTTGCAGCAGCTCGCGCATTGGGCCTATCAATTTACGCCCGGCGTTGTCATCGCTGACCGCAATTCACTCTTACTCGAAATTGGCAGTTGCCGTCAGCTGTATCGCGGCACGCACAATTTGCTGAAAAAAATTCAGCGCGCATTGCAGCAGCGCGACCAGCATGCCGAATTCGGGTTTGCCCGCACGCCGAAAGCAGCCTGGCTATTGGCGCAATGCGATGGCAAACCGGCCTTGCACAATGACTGTATCGACGACAATTTACTCGCGCGCCAGCTCGCGAATATTCCTGTCGATCTGCTGGAAATTGCCGGGGAATCGCAGCAGGCTCTCGAACAGATGGGGCTCACTACCCTCGGTGCCTTATGCGATTTGCCTTCGGCAGCGCTCGGCAGGCGTTTTGGCACCGTATTCATCGACTATCTGCAAAAAGTGATTGGCTCCATTCCCGATCCGCAATTATTTTTCGCACCTGCCGCGCGTTTTCAGCATGGACTGACATTTATCGACGGCATTCCCAGCCGTCAGATGCTGTTATTCCCGATGAAGCGCCTGCTGCAATCGCTCGACGATTATTTGCGTGCACGGCAATTGCTCTGCCACACGCTGCAATGGCAGCTGTTCGATGCGCATCATTTACAGGCCGAGTTTTCGATCGAATTATCGCGCACGCACAATCGCTGGCAGAGCCTGCTCGAATTGAGTCGCATTAAACTCGATCAGGTCGCGCTGACCGCAGCGGTTTTCAGCATTCATTTAATGTGTGAGGATTTTTTTGCGGCTGCACCGAATGCACAGCAATTATTTCCCGATGAGAACGATGAGCGTGAGGCATCGGCCGCATTGATTGATCGGTTGCAGGCGCGGCTGGGAGGTGATGCGTTGCAGAGGATTGAAGTGCAGGAGTCGCATTGGCCTGAGTTGGCTGTGCGGTCTGATTTTAAGAACAGGCCTCCCCTGCGCAGTAGGGGAGGTGGCTCGCAAAGCGAGACGGAGGGGTCATCTTCAAACACAACCCCCTCGCCCTACGGGCACTCCCCTTTAGGATCTTTAGGTTCCTATGAAATAGGGGGAGCCAAAAAGCTGCGTCCGCTGTGGTTACTACCACAACCAAAACCATTAACTCATCGCGACAACAAACCTTTCTGGCATTCACCGCTCACACTGCTACGCGGCCCCGAGCGTATCGGCAATCACTGGTGGCAAGAGGAAGAAAACGAGCGCGATTATTACATCGCGCGCCATGCCCACGGCGTCATCTGCTGGATTTATTGCGAACGTTCGACACGGTGCTGGTTTTTACATGGGCTATTTGCCTGATGAGCCAATCGCATGTATGCCGAACTGCACTGCCTCACCAATTTCAGCTTTTTACGCGGTGCATCGCATGCACACGAACTGGTCGAGGAAGCTAAAAACCTCGGCTACAAAGCGTTAGCCATTACCGATGAATGTTCGTTCGCAGGCATCGTCAAAGCCCATGTCGCCGCGAAAGAATTAAATTTGCAGCTACTGATCGGGGCAGAGTTTTTAATCGACGGTGCACATATCGTAGCACTCGCGATGAATCGTACCGGCTATAGCGAATTATCCACGCTTATCACGCTGGCACGTCGAAGCAATCTCAAAGGCGAGTACAAGCTCAGCTTCAATGATCTCGAATGCGGTTTACCGAATAATTTATGGATATGGAAGCCACAGCACGAAAGTTCGCGAAACCATGCCATCGCCGAACAATTGAAAAAATATTTCGGTAATCGGCTCTGGATCGGCTACAGCAATTTACTGCGCAGCGATGAACCCGAGCGCCTCGCTCATTGCACAGTTTTGGGCGAGCGCTGGCAGCTTCCGATCGTCGCCTGCGGTGATGTCGCCATGCATAACCATGAGCGAAAAATGTTGCTCGATGCCGTCACTGCCATTCATCACAACACCTCGATCGAAAAACTGGGCTTCCGTCGCAATGGCAACGGCGAACGCTATTTACGCCCGCCAGATACTCTTGAAGCACTTTATCCGGGAGAGTTACTGGAAGAAACATTGCGTATTGCCGAGCGCTGCCATTTCTCTCTCGACGAATTGAAATACGAATATCCACGCGAAGTCGTTCCGGAAAATTTCACCCCGGCTGAATACCTAAAGCAGGAAGTCGAGAAGGGTGTCGCGAGACGCTGGCCAGGCGGCTTACCTCTTCCCGTTCGACACACAATCATTAAAGAACTCGCACTCATCAACCGAAAAAATTACGAATATTATTTTCTGACCGTATACAACATCGTGCAGTTTGCCAGAGAAAAAGGCATTTACTGCCAGGGGCGCGGATCGGCAGCCAATTCGGTGGTGTGCTTCTGCCTCGGCATCACCGAAGCTTCCCCCGAAGAAACCGGATTATTGTTCGAGCGTTTCATTTCCGAGGAACGCAATGAACCACCCGATATCGATGTCGATTTCGAACACGAACGGCGCGAAGAAGTCATCCAGCATATTTACCAAAAATACGGGCGCGAACGTGCCGCGCTGGCAGCGACTGTCATCTGTTATCGCATGCGCAGCGCAATTCGCGATATTGGCAAGGCCCTCGGCTTCGATTCTCTGTTTATCGACCAGCTCGCAAAATCGATGGCGTGGTGGGATAGCCGGCTCGATTTGCTCGCGCGCTTCGAAGCACTGGGGTTTTCGACCAGCACCCGTATGGTCGAATTATTTTTCGGTCTAGTGCAGCAATTGCGCGGCTTTCCCCGGCATTTATCGCAGCATGTCGGCGGTTTCGTTCTCAATGATGTTCCGATCAGCACGCTGGTTCCCGTCGAAAACGCGAGCATGAAGGATCGCACCGTCATTCAATGGGATAAGGAGGATCTCGAAGCGGTGGGCCTGATGAAGGTCGATGTGCTCGCGCTCGGCATGCTCACGGCGATTCGCAAAACATTTCAGTTGATTCCGGAACATATTCGTCCTGCCTGCATGGCCGATATCAAACCGGGCGATCCAGCCACTTACAAAATGCTGCAACGCGCCGATAGCGTCGGTGTATTTCAGGTCGAATCGCGTGCGCAGATGTCGATGCTGCCGCGCCTGTGCCCGCAAAATTATTACGATCTTGTAGTGCAGGTTGCGATCGTGCGGCCGGGCCCGATTCAGGGGGAAATGGTTCACCCCTATCTGCGGCGCAAGCAGGAAATTGAAAAGATCGAAGACGATATTCGTCCCGAAATATGGGAAATCACCAAACGCACATTCGGCATTCCCATTTTCCAGGAACAGGTCATCAAGATTGCGATGGTCGCGGCAGATTTCACCGGTGGTGAAGCCGATCGGTTGAGGCGCGCCATGGCAAGCTGGGGAAAAAATGGCGATCTGCTGCAATTCAAGGAAAAACTGATCAATGGCATGCTCAAAAATGGTTATGCGGAGGAATATGCCAAACGTATTTTCAGTCAAATGCAGGGGTTTGGTGCTTACGGTTTTCCCGAATCACACGCCGCCAGTTTTGCCTTGCTGGTTTATGTTTCCGCATGGCTCAAATGTCATCATCCGGCGGCGTTTTATTGCGGACTGCTGAACAGCCAGCCGATGGGATTTTATTCGCCTTCGCAGCTCGTGCAGGACGCGCGCCGTCACGCTATCGAAATACGCCCGATCGATATCCATTGCAGTCAGTGGGAGCATACGCTCGAACCGGGCAATGGCTCGCGTCACGCCTTGCGTTTGGGCTTTTGTCTGGTCAAGGGCCTGGGCAAAACCATCGCGGAACTGCTGATTCGCGAACGCCATCAAACACCATTCGGCGATATCGGCGATTTACAGCGACGTACCGGTCTAAACCGTTTGCATATGCGAAGTCTGATTGCCGCCGATGCTTTACGGAGATTGAGCGGCCATCGACATCAAAGTCACTGGCAGGCGCAGGCTATCGAAAAACCGCTGGCGTTAGTCAATGCGAGCACTGAAAAAAATCATCGCCATGCCGGCAGCCGCGGCAATCACGACGATGACAATCATCTCTATAACGACGGAATTCAACTGCGTGCTCCCAGCGAAATTCAGGACATTCGCGCCGATTACAACAGCGCATCGCTCACACTGAAGAAACATCCGCTGCAATGGCTGCGCGAACGTTATGACGTATTTCGACAATGTAGAAAACACAGCGATTTAATCGCTCTCTCTCAGCACCGCTTCGTTCGCATCGCCGGCATCGTTACCGGCCGGCAGCGACCGGGCACTAAAACCGAAATCGTTTTCGTCACGCTCGAGGATGAAACAGGTAACAGCAATGTCATCGTGCGCAGGGAAGTGCAGCTGCGCTGCCGCGAAGCGCTGCTGAGTGCAACGGTATTACTGGTAAAAGGCGTCCTTGAAATGAACCAGGGTGTGATTCATGTCGTCGCCGGCGAGCTGATCGACTGCAGTCACTATTTACGCGACATCGAATTGGTGTCGAGGGATTTTCATTGAAAGGAAGAGAAAATAAATGGCGGAGAGGGAGGGATTGATTCGCCTGCCGGCTCACCCCTTCGGGGCGCCGTCGCTTTGCTCCGGACGTCCAAAATTGCTTTGCAATTTTGTCGAATCACTTCGATAAATAAAAAACCCGGCGCAAGGCCGGGATTTTTATTTATGGCGGAGAGGGAGGGATTCGAACCCTCGATCAGGCTTTTGACCC
>CAZWBA010000012.1:0-115380 GCA_964631955.1 uncultured Verrucomicrobiaceae bacterium
CGGGCGGCAATGCGCTCAAGTTCTACGCATCGGTACGTCTCGATATTCGCCGTACGGGTGCGGTGAAGGAGGGCGAAGAGGTGGTCGGTTCGGAAACGCGCGTCAAGGTCGTCAAAAATAAAGTCGCGCCACCCTTCCGCCAGGCCGAGTTCCAGATTCTTTATGGCAAAGGCATCTATCGTATGGGGGAGGTCATCGATCTTGGCGTGAAGCTTAATCTGATCGAAAAATCGGGCGCCTGGTATTCGTACAAGGGCGACAAAATTGGCCAGGGCAAAGCCAATGCCTCGAAATTCCTCGAAGAGAATCCGCAGATCAGCGAAATTATCGAAACCGATATTCGCACTGAACTGCTCAGCGCCTCGTTGCCTGTCACCGGGAAGTCCGAGGCAGTGGAAGTCGAAGACTGATACGCAGCCTTGAGATGGATGAGGTAAAAAGTTCTGATATCCGGCGTGCAGCAATGGATTTGCTGGCACGCCGCGAGCATTCCAAACGCGAGCTGAGACAGAAACTGTTGCTCCGTTTTTCTAATTCCCATCTGATCGATCAGGAAATCGAACGTCTTTGCGAGGAGCATTTGCAAAGCGATTCTCGCTATGCAGAAGCCTACCTGTACAGCCGTGCGCAACGCCTGTACGGCCCCAGCCGAATCAGGGCGGAAATGAGGGAACGGGGTATCGATGACGAAATTATTGCCAGCGCTTTTCTTCATGCCGATATCGATTGGCAGGCAAATTTGCGGAAATTGGAGGTCAGCAAATTCGGCCTTAAATCGCCTGCAAACCTGCAGGAAAAGGCCAGGCGCATGAGATTTATTCAATACCGCGGATTTGGTGGTGTCTCGAAAACAGATACCCTTACCTGATCCGGCTTTTCATCTTCCAGCGCCATTTTTGCTTAACGGGTTCCGCGCCTTTCATCTACGCCGCAGCTCTATTCCCCTCGGTTAATTTTTACCATCCCAGACTCAGAACACTTGACGCTGCACGAGAGTGCATTCAATATGGCTGCAAGTTTACACGTGTCTCATTAATGCAGGACTGAAACGCGCTAACAACATAAATACGCGTTTGTGTCTGGAAAACTCGGGCCGATCCAAAAGGTACGGCGCTCCGACTTATAAAAATCAAAACACTGACAGCACTGTTTCAACTGCATGAAAAAGCCATTCATCCAATGGGTTACATCTGCGAAGGAACACCTTTATCCGTGCCCCTGTCCGGGTTTTAGCTGCCGCCGCGTAGCTCGCGCACGTCGGAGCAATGGAGCGGGTTTCGAGATGGGAATACTAAAAATTAGCTACCGAAATTCCAGTAATAACAACCAGAGGGGAGCACAATGAAAAAAATTGGAAAAATGAAAAGGCGGGCATTTCATACAGCGGCTATTTTGCCGACCGCAATGCTGGGTGTTGGCTTGACGATTCCAGTACCTGTCGCTCATTCGGCGACAGCTGTCGACCCAGCCGAGATCATCGTTACCGCGCGGCGTGAAAAGGAGGAGCTGCAGAAGGTTCCAATTTCCATGACCGTGTTCGATCAGGAAACATTGTCGGAGCGTAACGTAACGAATGGTGCAGACCTCGTTGCTTATACGCCGTCGCTGAACGTTAACCAGCGTTTCGGTTCCGATCAGGCATCTTTCGCAATTCGCGGTTTTTCGCAGGATTTGCGCACAACGGCGTCGGTGGCGGTTTATTTCGCCGATGTGGTCGCGCCCCGCTCGAGCGGTTCAGTGACGGCTGGCGACGGTGCCGGCCCCGGCGCTTTTTTCGATTTACAAAACGTCCAGGTTTTAAAGGGGCCGCAGGGTACTTTGTTCGGCCGCAATACCACCGGTGGCGCCATTCAACTGGTTCCGCAGCAGCCAACGGACAAACTTGAAGGCTATCTGGAATTGTCGGGCGGTAATTACGATATGCGCCGTGTTCAGGGCGTGTTTAATCTTCCGCTAACCGACATTGCCCGCGCCCGCTTTGGCGTTGATTCGATGGACCGCGAGGGCTATATCAAAAATAAAAGCGGTGTCGGACCGGAGCTTCTTTCCGACGTGCATTACATTGCGGGTAGGGCAAGCTTGCTGCTCGATCTCGGCGACAGCGTGCAGAATTATTTCGTCACTCAGTACACTCGCTCGGAAAATAAGGGTTCTCTCCAGCGAATCATTGGTTGTCATACAGATCTTTCGGTTGGATTCGCCACTGTATGTAACGAAGCATTTGGGTTACAGGGGGATGATTTTTACAGCGGGATGAGCGCCGATCATACCGATCCGAAAGCAAGCCTCAAGCAATGGCAATTTATCAACACGACGACATGGGATGTAAACGATAACTTCCAGGTGACGAATATCGTTGGCTATGCCGATCTTTTACAAGTAATGCGCGGTTCAATTTTTGGTTCGCGTTATTTCCTGAGCGGCATCGAAACACCGAGCGGAGGTCCGGCGCAGTTGAGAACTTTCCCTGCTGGACAGGCCCAGGGTGTGCCGAGCAATAGCCAGACGACTTTTTCCGAAGAGCTCCGCTTTTCGGGTAAAGCGTTTGAAGAAAAACTGCACTGGCAGGCAGGGCTCTATTACGAGGACAGCAGACCGGACGGGTGGTCTGGCAGTCAGTCGGCGGGCATGCTGATCTGCGATAGCACGACCTCTTATGAGGATGCCAATCCGGCGAATTTTTTATGTTATGACCGCGTTGGTCGCTCTTCGTATGACCCTATCACCCAACAATCCGCCTTCAAGGGCAGCATCGAACGTCAAATAGGGAAAATGTTTTACAACAATCAGGCGATTTATGGTCAGGGCACCTATGAGCTGACTCCAGAGCTCAAAGTGACGCTCGGCGCTCGTTATACGATCGATGAAACCCGCGGTCAATCGAAGCGTATCACCTATCAGTTCCCCGACACGCTGGAAGTGAATTTCAGCGCTCCGACTCTGGTGAAATGCTCGGTGGGGGCCCTTGCTTCGCTGGCAAACGATTGCCTCTATCGCGTCAAGAGCAGAAGCGAGGCGCCAACCTGGACGCTGGGTCTGGAGTATTTTCCCGCCGAAGACGTCATGGCTTACGCGAAATACACCCGCGGCTATCGTCAGGGTAGTGTGGTGTTACCTGCGCCCGGCGGTAACGACAGCTATGAACCTGAACAGGTGGACGCGTATGAGCTGGGCGCCAAGACCAGTTTCCAGGGTGTGGTGTCGGGGACTTTCAACATCGCGCTTTTTTACAACACACTCAAGGATCAGCAGCTGCAACTGGGGCTGACGCCTCAGGCCGGCGGCTCTGCGACTACCACCATTCAAAATGCCAATGAATCGACCATTCAGGGTGTCGAGGCCGAGACGACTCTGCGCCTGCTGGATGGTTTAACGCTCAATATTTCCTATACCTATCTTGAGACTCATCTCGACAGCATGGATCCGCCCTTGGACATCGATGGCTGGACTGCCATACCGAGCGCGATCGAGGGGCAGCACCTGACATTTTCTCCCCGTCATGCGGTCACCACCGGTTTGAATTACCGGTTCCCGTTACCGCTTGAGGTGGGAGATGTCTCTGCCGGAATCACCTACTCCTTTATCTCCTCCCAGAACAGCACGAATTCTCACTACGCGAAATTCAATGGTGAAGATGCCGATCCGACTAATGACATTGAGGTAAAAGGGTCGCCTTACGGTGAATTGCCGGTTCGCCAATTGCTCAATATGAATATTGGCTGGAAAGCGATTTTCGGTAGTCCATTCGATGCATCCTTCTTCGTTACCAATGCGCTGAATGAAGAATACAACGCCTACGTCTCGGGCCTGTATAACTCCGCTGGAGCCGAATATGGCGTTGTCGGTGAGCCACGTATGTATGGCGCAAAGATCAAATACAATTTTGGTTTGTGATCTGCGCTAATTCGGTTTGTAAACTGCGCTAACACGAATCGCCAGCAACGTTCGTCCCGACAAGGCCGTGTGTGTCATCAAGCACGGCCTTTTTCTTTGCATGAAACCGCAAATTGACAACCGATCCGCTTGCACGATAATGAATTTATTCTCAGCTGGCTGTGAGCAATCCGATGAATACTCCGCAACGGGATTTTGTGTTGTTCGGCGGCTCCGGTGATCTCGCCTTTCGTAAGTTATATCCCGCACTCTGGAGCCTTTTCCGCAACGGTGAATTGACGCCCGACGATCGGATCATTTCCGTTTCGCGGAAATCAACTGACGATAATGCATTTCGCGAGCGCGTTCATGCTGCGCTTTCCTCGGGCGGCGATGCCACCGATGCCGAACGGCTGCCACAGTTTCTCCACAGCATCGTGCCGTTCGAATGCGATCTGACATCCGAAGATGACTGGAACGCATTGCATTCGTTATTGACGACACCAGAGCCGCGTTTGCGTTTGTTTTACATCGCGACGCCGCCATCGATGTTCATCCCCATCACGGAAAAACTCGGCGCCTGCGGGCTTGCTGCAAACGATGCACGCCTCATTGTGGAAAAGCCGCTTGGTTCGGATCTGGCTTCGGGGCGAAAAATCAATCGTGTGATGCTGCAGGCGTTCGATGAGCGCCGCATTTATCGTATCGATCATTATCTTGGCAAGGAAACGGTCCAGAATTTACTGGCATTGCGTTTTGGCAATTATTTTTTCGATCATCTCTGGAATTCCACCTGTATCGATCATGTGCAGATTTGTGTGACCGAAACGATTGGTGTGGAAAAGCGCGGCGCGTTTTATGAAGAGACCGGCGCATTGCGCGATATGGTGCAGAATCACATGCTGCAGATGCTGGCGTTCGTCGCCATGGAGCATCCGTTCAGTTTGAGCGCGGAAGATATTCGCGATGAAAAAGTCAAAGTATTGCGGGCGCTCGCGCAACCCGATCAGTTTCATTCGACACGTATTGTTGCCGGCCAGTACGAAACAGGTTTCGTCGCTGGTGCGAAAGTGCCGGGTTATCGCGAGGAGGTTGCCGATGGGCGGGCGGAAACTTTCGTCGCGATAAGAACGTATGTGCAAAACCAGCGCTGGGGCGGCGTGCCGTTTTATTTGCGTACAGGCAAGCGCATGCATGAGCAGACAGCGACGATTACGATCGAGTTCAAGCCGCAGCTGTATTCGATGTTTTCACGCAATCGCGAAGCGCCGCCAATTCCCAATCGGCTGATGATCAAACTGCAGCCCGAGGAATGGATTCGTCTGGGCATCGCCACAAAATCGCGATTGAGCGAAGGCATCGAGCTCGAAAAAACTTCGCTCAATCTGCATCTCGATCAGCGAAAAATTGCGCGTGCGTACAGTGCATACGAGCGTTTGCTCGCGAGCGCATTGCGCGGTGACCAGACGCTGTTCGTGCGCCAGGATGAGGTCGAGGCATCGTGGGCGTGGATCGATGCCGTACGCAATTTGTGGAGTCGTTCAGGTTATGCTGTGTCTCCCTATCCGGCAGGCAGTGCAGGGCCGACGAAGGCCGATACCTTGCTGCATATGGATAATCGCGAATGGTTATCGTATTGAATTGTTGCTGATCGATGCGCTGAGTGGAATGCCGGAAAAACAGATTCCAGAGCCTAACGAATTTAATCAGCTGCGAAGTATTTGAGGAGGTTCCTGTTATGGCACTCCATGAACGAATTGCCGAAGTGACCGAGCGTGTCATCGAGCGCAGCCGCGACAGCCGCAAGCGCTATCTCGATATCATCGGGTTCACTGCGAAGCGTCCCAATCCGCGTGCAACGGCCGGCTGTGGCAATATTGCACACGTCGCTGCCGGGTGTCCGGTGAGTGAAAAAAACGCGGTCATCGATACCAATAGCCCGCATATCGCAATTGTTACGTCATACAACGATATGCTTTCCGCGCATGTGCCGTTTGCCGGGTTTCCCGAACAGATCAAGGCTGCACTCGCGGAGGTTGGCGCTACCGCTCAGGTGGCAGGCGGCGTGCCGGCGATGTGCGATGGCGTCACGCAGGGTCGCCCCGGCATGGAAATCGGATTGTTCAGCCGTGAAGTTATCGCGATGGCGACAGCAGTTGCGCTGTCGCACGATGTGTTCGACGGCGTCATTCTGCTCGGCACCTGCGACAAAATCGTTCCCGGCCTGCTCATCGGCGCGCTCGCATTCGGCCATTTACCCGTTATTTTTGCGCCCGGTGGTCCGATGCCTTCGGGCTTGCCGAATTCGGAAAAGGCACGCGTGCGTCAGCAATATGCCGAGAAAAAAATCGGCCGCAATGAATTGCTGGCGGCGGAAATGGCGTCGTATCACAGCCCCGGTACGTGCACGTTTTATGGCACGGCGAATTCCAATCAGCTCATCAACGAAATCATGGGCCTGCAATTGCCAGGTTCGACATTCGTCAATCCGCAATCGCCGCTGCGCGATGCGTACACGCGAGCGACCGCGCACGAGATCGTCAGGCGCGTCAAATGGCGCGATTACCGTCCGTTCGGCAAAGTTATCGATGAGAAAGCCATCGTCAATGGCATGGTGGCGCTGCTGGCGACAGGAGGCTCGACCAATTTAACGATTCATCTGATCGCCGTCGCTGCCGCTGCAGGAATTCAGATCAACTGGGGCGATTTTTCCGAGCTGGCCGATGTGGTGCCGTTGCTCGCCCGCGTCTATCCGAACGGCAACGCCGATATCAATCAATTTCATCAGGCGGGCGGCATTCAGTTTCTCGTCCACGAATTGCTGGATGCGGGTCTGCTGCACGACGACGTGCAGACGATGGCGCCGAGCGGCGCACTGGCCGAATATAAAACTACGGCCGACCTGGACGGCGATACATTGCAGTGGCGCGAAGGCGAAACGCGCAGCGGAGATTATTCGGTTTTGCGTGGCTACAGCGAGCCATTTCAGAGCGATAGCGGCATCAAGGTCCTGCACGGCAATCTGGGCGAAGCCGTGATTAAAACCTCGGCGATGAAAAAAGAGCATTGGCTGATCGAAGCGCCCGCCATCGTGTTCGAAACACAGGATGAATTTCTCGAAGCATTCGAGGCCGGCCAGCTCGATCGCGATTTCATTGCGGTCGTGCGTTTCCAGGGCCCCAGAGCGAATGGCATGCCCGAACTGCACAAGCTGACGCCTTCGCTGGGTGTGCTGCTCGACAAGGGTTACAACGTCGCACTGGTCACCGATGGCCGCATGTCGGGCGCGTCCGGCAAGGTTCCCGCGGCGATTCATCTGACACCGGAAGCGCTCGACAAGGGTGCCATTGCCTTCATCCAGAGCGGCGATCACATTCGCCTCGATGTCAAAAGCGGTTCGCTCGACATTCTGGTCGATACACAGGTTTTGTCGCAGCGTCAGCCTGCCGCGCAGAAAGCGCTGTTCGAGGATAGCGATCTGGGCCGCAATTTATTCGGTCTGTTTCGGCGCAATGTTTCCACTGCGGCGACCGGCGCAACCGTTTTCGGCGACTTTCTGGGCTAGTTTTTTAGTATTTCGCGTGTCGTCCGCGCTCATGCAATTGCGGTATCCTGAGCGGCGTTTTCGCAATTCCGCGACGGGTATGGAGCAACATGAAACAGGCACTGATCACGATGCTGACATTGCAGCATCGCATGAATACCAAAGTTCATCCGCAATGGATCAGCCAGCGCTACGAATGGTATCGCGCAATCTGGATCGAATGTGGCGAGCTTATCGAACATTACGGATACAAATGGTGGAAAAAACAGACGCCCGATATCGAGCAGGTGCGTCTGGAAGCCATCGATATCTGGCATTTCGGTTTAAGCGCGCTGTTTGTCGACAACGCTGAACCGGTGACCGACGGCATCGATAAAATCGCCGATAACGTCGCTGCAGAATTGCAAAAGCATAAATACGGCGGGCAGGATGTGCGCACAGCCACCGAAGCACTCGCCGCATTCGCGCTCAATCACCACCAGTTTTCGGTGTCGCTGTTCGCGGATCTGATGCACGCCTGCGAATTGAATTTCGACGAACTCTATCGTCACTATGTCGGCAAGAACGTGCTCAATTTTTTCCGTCAGGACAATGGCTACAAGGACGGTACCTATCAAAAGCAATGGCACGGTCGCGAAGATAACGAGCACTTGATGGAATTGCTCAGGGAGCTCGATAGCGGCAGCGATGCCTTTGCGGACAATCTCTACGCGGAATTGCAGCGCCGCTACCAGCAAGTTATCGGGTGAATGGAAAGGCCAGACAGGGGCGGCGTTGGCATGAGTGATTCGGGACATAAACTGTCGACGTCCGCACTCGCGAAGGCGCTCGATATTCCGCTGCAGCAATTATTCGGCACACTGCGCGATTGCGGCTGGATTAAAAAAATCGAAGATGGCTGGGTGCTCACTGCCAAAGGCGAATTCGAGGGTGGCGAATATATTCACAGCAAACGCTACGGTCGTTACATCGTATGGCCGGAAGCGCTGCTCGAACATCAGTTGTTGCGCGGCATCGAGAGCAATCGCCTTCTCAACAGTGCGCAGATCGCGCGCAAATACCAGATCAGCGCGCGCGAGGTTCGCCGGTTACTGGGCGATATCGGTTTACTGCATCGCACCTTCAATGGCTGGGAGCTGACACGCGAGGGCGAACGTCTCGGCGGTGTGGTTATCGATAGCGCCACGTCAAACAATGATAGCGGCGATATCACCTGGCCCGAAAGCCTGCTCGAAAACACTATTGTCGTCGCACAATTCGAATATCTGCAGCGTATACATCATGCGGGAGACGCTCAGGAGGGCGATCGACCGGAGGCCGATCTGTTTGCGGGTATCAGTGAATTCGATGCGCGCGACGGTCATCATTTTCACAGCCGCAATCAATTAATCGTATGCGACTGGCTGTATTTTTCGGGCGTGGCGCACGCGTGTCACTATCGTCTGCCGCTCGCTCACGAGCATCATGCGGATTTCTGGCTGCCGGCGGCGCAGGTGTATATCGAAGTTGGCGGCGATGAACAAGACGCCGCGGATATTGCAAGCGCACTGGAGCGAGTCGAAATCTATCGCAGGCATCAGTGGAAATTTGTCGAGGTCAGCGCCGGACATTTCGAGCATCTCGACGATCATCTCACGCGTACATTGCGTGAATTCGGCGTGCAAATATTGTAGAGGTTGCAGAGGAATGTATGGTCGATATCGTTGCAGTGCATACGCCCCTTAAATGCGCGAATGACGCGCCCGATGTGTTTCCATCACTGATCCGGCAATGCGCCGCGCTGGAGCCCCTGCCGGTAGCCGTGTGTCAGCCGGCCAGCGAAGTTGCACTGGGCGGTGTGATCGAAGCCGTCGCGGCAAAATTGATTGCACCGATCTGTGTCGGCAATCGCGCGGTTATCGAAGCCATTGCGCTGCAGAGTCGATTCGACATCAGCAAGCTGACGATCATCGACATTCCGGATGATGAAGCGGCGGCGCAACACTGTGTCGAATTATGTCGAAACGGCGCTGCGCGCGCGCTCATGAAAGGCAGTCTGCACACCGATGTGATGATGCACGCGGTCATGAAGGGGGCTGTGGGTGCGCAGGCGCAGGGCTTGCGCGGCAAACGTCGTATCAGCCATGTATTTGTCATGGACGCGCCCGCGTATGCAAAGCCGTTGTTGATTACCGATGCCGCCGTCAATATCCAGCCCACGCTCGACGATAAAGTCGATATTCTGAAAAATGCGATCGATCTCGCGCAGGCATTGAATATTGTCATGCCGAAAGTGGCGATTCTGTCGGCAGTCGAAACAGTCAACGCAAAAATCGCATCGACCACCGATGCCGCCGCGCTGTGCAAAATGGTCGATCGCAAGCAGATTGAAGGCGCGGTGGTTGACGGGCCGCTGGCATTCGATACCGCGATCAGTGCGGAGGCAGCCCGTATAAAAGGTTTGCAGTCGAACGTGGCGGGGGACGTCGATATTCTGCTCGTGCCCGATCTTGAATCCGGCAACATGCTTGCAAAACAACTCGAATATCTGGGCGGTGCGAAAAATGCCGGCATCGTTCTCGGCGCGAGTGTGCCGATCATTTTGACGAGCCGCGCCGATTCGGCCGAAGATCGTCTGGCGTCGTGCGCAGTTGCCGTGCTGTATGCGCACTGGTCTGAAAAGAAAGCGAATCTCAAGTAAAGACAGCGAATCTCAAGTAAAGACAGTTATGCCGGGAGTTGTTTCATGTCCGAAATTTTGAGCACCTGCGATTTGTGCGACGAATATAAATCCGACGAGAGCGGCGGCTTTCGCGTGCTGCCGCCGCTTTACAGGAATTTCGGCGCGATCGAGCGTTTTGCAGGTTCTGTGGCAACGGTGAAATGTTTTGAGGACAACACGCTGGTAAAAGCCGTGGTCGAAAGCCCTGGTAATGGCCGTGTTCTGGTTGTCGACGGCGGCGGCTCCCTGCGCAAGGCACTGGTCGGCGGAAACCTCGCGCGCGCCGCTGCGGAAAATGGCTGGGCCGGCATTGTCGTCGATGGCTGCGTGCGCGATGTCGATGAATTGATGACATTCAATGTCGGCATCAAGGCGCTCGCATCGATGCCGATGCCAACGATCAAGCGCAATGAAGGCCAGAGCGATGTTCCCGTGTTGCTGCATGGATGCTGGATTCGCCCCGGCGACTGGCTGGTGTCGGATCGCGACGGGATTGTAATTTTGAACCAGAGGCCGGTCTGACGTTTAACATTAATGCGGTGCCGGCTAGCCCAGCACCGCATTGATTCTCGCTGCAAGAGCGAAATCTTTCTCACTGATCCCATTCGCGTCGTGCGTGCTCAGCCAGATATCCACGCGGTTATAAATATTCAGCCATTCCGGGTGGTGATCCATGCGCTCGGCGACGAATGCAATCTGCGTCATGAAACCAAACGCTGTAGCGAAATCGGGAAACTGAATGCTGCGATAAAGTTTGCCGTCGCGCAGCGACCAGTCACTGATGCGCGTCTGCAGACGCTGTTGAATATCTTCGAGTGCAAGTCTGGTTGACATAGTCATTCTCCCTTAACGCTTTTTAAGCAAAACGCCGCATTCCAGATGATGTGTATATGGAAATTGATCGAACAGCGCGACCGCGTCGATGTGATGCGTGTTGATCAGCTCGCTGAGATTGTCACGCAGGGTAATCGGATTGCACGAGATATACAAAATATGGTCGAAGCGCTGCGCGAGAGTGAGCGTGCGCCGGTCCAGACCTGCGCGTGGCGGATCGACGAGCAGCGTGCTGAAGCGATAGTCGCTGAGCGGAATATCGCGCAGACGACGGAATTCACGCTCGCCGGCCAGCGCGGTGCTGATTTCATCGCTCGACAAGCGGGCAAATGCGACGTTATCGATACGGTTGACTGCAAGGTTATGCTGTGCCGCCTGGATCGATATCTTCGATATCTCGGTTGCGAGCACGCGCTTGAAATACGGTGCAAGTGCAATCGTGAAGTTGCCGTTGCCGCAGTACAGCTCGATCAGATCGCCGCCGGCATTATTAATTTGTGCGCACGCCCAGTTGAGCATGTGCTGATTGATGTGACCGTTAGGTTGCGTGAAGCTGCCTTCGATCTGGCGGTATTCCAGAGTTCGTTCGTGAAGCGTTAATTTCTCTGTCACATAATCGCGGCTCAATACGATTTTCTGGCCACGGCTGCGACCGATGATGCCGACATCGAGCTGTGTCTGCAGTCGGGTTGCCGCACGCTGCCACTCATCGTCGAGTGAGCGGTGATAGACGAGCGTAATCAGTGCATCGCCGCTCAATGTGGTGAGAAATTCCACCGTATACAAACGGCGTTTCAAAGCGGGATCGGCGAGCAATTTCGCGTGCAGCGCAGGCATCAGCTGATTGATGCGTTGTGAACCGGCCGGGAACCCGGAGATGGTGATCGGTGTGCGCGGTGCATCGGGATCGAACATCACGTAATCGATGTGGTCGCCTTCGTGCCAGATGCGAAATTCCGCACGCAGCCGGTAGTGCAGTGGCGGCGATGCAAACACCTGTGGCACGGGAATATTCAGTGACGCAAAATCCGCGAGAAACTGCTGCGTTTTGCTTTCAAGTTGCGCTGCATAGCGCGCGGGATCGACGACAGGTAGAGGCATGGGTAAACCGCTGATGCTCGGAGGCCGGCATTATACGCCGCATGCATGTCCCCGGCAGCAGCGAGTCTCGAAGCATTCTTCATCAGCTACAATACCCCGGTGATTACTTCAACGAACGGAGTGAAATATGAAGGTTTTGGTGACGGGTGGCGCGGGCTATATCGGCAGTCACACCTGTGTCGAACTGTTAAATGCAGGTCACGAAATCGTGGTGATCGATAATCTCAGCAATAGCAGCCCCGAATCGTTGCGACGCGTCGAGAAAATCACGGGGAAAAGAATCCGGCTGGAAATCATCGATATTCGCGATGCGCAAGCGCTCGATCGCATTTTTTCCGCAGATGCAATCGATGCGGTCATCCATTTCGCCGGGCTGAAGGCAGTCGGTGAATCGGTAAGCCAGCCGCTGCATTATTACCAGAACAATGTGCAGGGCACGCTGACTTTGTGCGAAGTCATGGCACGTCATCATGTTTTCAATCTTGTTTTCAGTTCATCGGCGACGGTGTATGGCGATCCCCATACCGTGCCAATCACGGAAGATTTTCCGCTCTCGGCGACCAATCCCTATGGCCGCTCGAAATTGATGGTTGAGGAAATCCTGCGTGATCTTGGGAAATCCGATACGCGCTGGAATTGCATTTTATTGCGTTATTTCAATCCTGTCGGCGCGCATGCCAGCGGCCTGATCGGCGAAGATCCCAATGGCATTCCCAATAATCTGCTGCCCTATATTTCGCAGGTGGCAGTGGGCAAGCTCGAATGCTTATCGGTATTCGGCAACGACTATCCCACGCAGGATGGCACTGGCGTGCGCGATTTCATTCACGTCGTCGATCTTGCCATCGGCCATCTGAAGGCACTCGAAAAACTTGCGAGCAATCCGCGTGTGGTGGCGTATAACCTCGGCACGGGACAGGGATATTCCGTTCTCGACATGATTGCCGCGTTTGAAAAAGCGAGCGATAGAAAAATCAATTTCAAGTTCGCGCCACGTCGTCCCGGTGATATCGCGACATGTTTTGCAGCGCCGGAATTTGCCGCGCGTGAATTGAACTGGCGCGCCGAGCGTGGTATTGAGGAAATGACGCGCGATGGATGGAATTGGCAGAAGAATAATCCGCAGGGATACGAACAATAATGCACGGGCGGACCTGCGTGTCCGCCGTTGATTTCATGACAAACGGTTGCGGTCGCGTTTATCCCAATATTTCTCGGCCAATTGCATTGCATCGTCATGCTTCGACGCCCTTCCGAGCAGGTGCAGTGCAATCGCGATCGTTCCTTTGATAGCCAGTTCGCCGTAATTGTCGTCGGCTTTACCGCGCCACACATTTCGCAAATGTTCCACATCGAGTGTATCTGACTGCTCCTGACGGCCATCGATTAATTTCGGCCAGATGTCTTCGCCGAGAGCGCCTTCGTGTACGTGGTAAATCCTGCACAATGCTTCGGGTTTACGTTCGATTTCGCCACCTTCGCCCTTGAATACACTGGAATGCGGTTGTCCCAAGTTGGCAGCGGCTTGCTGATGATGCACTGCATACGCGGGATGAAAAATGCTGTGCAGCGAACAGGGCGCGCGCAAGGGATTCAATAAACGCACCAGCGTATGCACTGGCGAGCGCAAACCGAGGTCGTTGCGTAAATCGATCATCGATTGCAACGGCGTACAGAAATTTCGCAGTGGCATAAAGGCAAAGCGGGTTCGATCGAGTGCGGCGCCGACATCGGCCCAGGTACTCGCTGACGGGATGCCCAGCGCATTCAGGACGTCTTCGGTGTAAACGCGGCCTTTGGTGTGGCCGGAAGCGCCGTGTATAAAGATGCGCAGGCCATTATCGGCGAGCGTCAGCGCGCTCAGCAGAAACCACGGCAAATGTTTGCGTTTTCCCGCGTAGCTTGACCAGTCGATATCGACGGGAATGTCGAGCGGTGCGGCGATGACATCGCGAGCTGCTTCGACGAATCCTGTCAGTTCATCGGCACTCTCTTCTTTTACCCGCAGCAGCATGAGAAATGCACCGAGCTGCACGTCTTTGACGCGACCCTGCAGGATCATGCGCATCGCTGTGCGCGCTTCGTCGCGGGTCAACGAGCGCGAACCGGTTTTGCCTTTGCCGAGAATGCGTACGAATGGTGCGAATGCATGTTCGTTCGGTTTAGCGATGAGATCGAGGTGTTGCGGTGACATGAGCGATTCCTCGCGGATGAGGGCATTGCCAGGCTTGAGCGTTGAACTACAGACAATTTTCAGGACGCGGCAAGCCTGCAATTTTGCTCGCGATTTTCGCGGGGCTGCCCGGAAATAATTTCAGCAGATAAATGCTGCTGCCTTTTTCCTTGCCCAGTTGCTGGCCGACATATTTTACCAGCGCGCGCATGGCGGGCGATTGCTCGAACTGCTGATAAAACTCGCGCAATAAATTCAGAATTTCCCAGTGTGCATCAGTCAGCACGATACTTTCCCGAGTCGCGATGGTGCTGGCGATAACAGCATCCCACTCGTCGTAGTGCTCCAGAAATCCATCGCCATCGGTGGCGATGTCGCGGCCATCGATATGCAGCATCGATTCAATACCAGGCCAGCATTTTGGGCTGGCTGATGCAGAGCTGGACGAAGCCTTCGTAATCGATACCATGAACTTCTCGCGCAATGCGCTGGGTGAGCCCCCGCGCATCGACATCGGGTTGCAGCACATAAATCGAAGCCACTTTTTCGGATAATAATTTTATCCATTCGCTATTGGTGAGAGCGGCATACACACCATCTTCAATCAGCAGAATGATATCGTCGGCGTCGCAGATACGCAGACAGTCGGCGATATGCTGATGGGAATACGGCGATTTGTTGATGGTATGCAGCATGGCGGTTCTTAAGGCTCAAGCGGTTCTTAAAAATTTAAAACGACATCGTGTTGTTCGAGCAATGCGGCGATTTCAATATGGCTGACGGTTTGCACGGGCAGCGATAAATCCGCGGTCGTCAAACCGCGTTGCTGCAGAGCATCGACATCGACATACAGTGTATCGATATCGTAAAACGGCAGCGCGCCGAGTTGCTTTTCAAATGACTTCTCGCTTATTTCGACACTGGCGTGCCCGCTCAATAACTGCGTCACGCCATCACCGAGAAACAACAGGGTAATCGGCTGATCGAATGCTGCGGTCGCGAGCGCGGCGTCGAGCGCTTCGCGCGCATACGACTCGCCATAAGGTGGCCGCCGGCAAATGATGAGGTGTCGTTTGGTCTTCATGATACGGTCTTCATGATTTTGTATTCGACATTGATACGCCGGACATCTCTGGTCAGGCTCCAAACATGACGACGCGGTCGGCCAGCGCGCAGGCTTCGACCCATTGCCCAAGCCCCGATAAATCAAACTGCGGATGAAGATTGCCGCCGCTTCGGGCATAGCGTTTGGCTTCGCTGTCGTTGAGTATGCCGCGTTTGAGCGCGCTGGCAACGCAGATCACCAGGTCGATATTGTATTGATGCGCGAGCTCGGCCCATTGCGTTGCCATCGACGGCTGGCCAGCGGCAGGAACTGCGAAATCGCTGCCGCAATGGACGCCATCATGAAAAAAGAACACGCGAATAACGCGATGACCTGCAGCGACCGCTGCACGCGCGAAAGCGAGCGCGGTAGCGGGGCTTTGCGTGGAGTTCGGTGCGCCGAGCACCATCAGTGCAAACGTTGTCATTGGCTATAAGAATCGAGTGACGAAGTGCTGTAAATAAAAAAGCCCCGGAACATGCCGAGGCTTTTCGCGGTGGACCAGACGGCTTATCGATCGTCGCCACCAGTGAAGGCCGAGAGCAGGCTCAGCAGGCTCATGAACAGATTGTAGATGGAAACGAACAGGGTGACTGTCGCACGAATGTAATTGCGTTCTCCACCATGAATGATTTCGCTGGTCTGATACAGAATCATCGCGCTCGAAAACAACATGAAGCCGGCGTTGATGGCCAGATGCAAGGCGGGCATCTGCAGGAAAATACCGGCGACCATCGCAATCAACAACACGATTGCACCAGCGAAGAGAAAGCCTTGCAGGAATGCGAAGTTCTTGCGGGATACGAGCGTATAGCCGGACAGCGCCAGGAAAATAATCGCGGTACCGCCGAGCGCCTGAGACACAATTTCCGCGCCATTCGCGGTTTTCATCACCATGCCCAATACCGGGCCGATGCTAAAACCCAGAAAGCCAGTGAAAGCGAATACCGCTGCAAGCCCCCAGACGCTATTGGCGAGCATGTGTGTGAGGAACAACAGACCGTACATGCCTCCGATCATCATCCAGATATTCATCGGCCCGAAATCGCGCGCTAAAAATGCAGTGAACGCACTGAACGCCAGCGTCATCGACAACAGGAAATAAGTGTTTTTGAGAACCTTGTTAACGCTGACGGCACTGTCTGCGTACCGGTTCGATGTCAACACGCGCTCTTGCATAATTTCTCTCCAAGATTAAGCCGGCAATTGCGGGGAATCATACCGATCGACCCCCAAAAAGCAAGGAATGACGTTGAGTTAGACTGATTTAACAAGAGAAGTTTCAGATTTATGTCCGGCACGGCGCCATCATTGGCCGTTGCGCACGCGCGCCTCAAACGTCGATTGCTTAGCATGCAATGACGATCTTCATGAGGGAGTCCAATCATGCCGAACGATGCCGATCACAAAGCGCGGGTGCTCGATCAATTTGCCAGGCAGGCCGAAAGTTATGCGGCACTGATCAATCGCAGCAAAGACACCACGCTGCCCTGGTTATTGGATGCAATAAAACCGATGCCGTCCGATCGTTTACTCGATGTCGGTTGCGGCACCGGGCGTTTTGCCGTTTCGATGGCACCGCTGGTGTCGAATGTCATCGGCATCGATCTCACCGCTGAAATGCTGCGTCAGGCGAAACAATTACAAGTTGATGCGAATATCGACAATATCACATGGTATCAGGACGATGTTGCTAACCTGCCATTTGACGATGGCGAATTCACCATCGTAACTTCACGTGCGATGCTGCATCACGTGATTGAGCCCTCGCGTGTAATTGCAGAAATGCATCGCGTGTGCGCTGCCGGCGGCCGCATTATGGTGATGGATTTAACGCCCCCGCGCGAAAAAATTGCGGCGTTCGATGCGATCGAAATTTTGCGCGATCCTTCGCACGCCCATGTTTTAACGCATGACGAATTACGCGAGCTTGGCTGCGGGTTAGGGCTTCTGGAAATTGCGGTGCATGCGTACGACACCCACATGCCGCTCGAGCCGATTCTGCAGACATCGCATCCTGAAGCGGGTGTACTCGATCGCGTACGCCAATTGTTTCGCATCGATGCGGAAAGTGGCGTGAATGCGCTGGGATTCAATGCACGCATGGAGAACGGCGAAATTATCGTCGCTTATCCGATGAGTATGGTGGTGTGGGAAAAGTTATGAGGCAGGAAATGGCGGAAGAGGTGAGATTCGAACTCACGAGCCCCGCGAAGGGCCGCCGGTTTTCAAGACCGGTGCATTCAACCGCTCTGCCACTCTTCCGGTATTTCGAGGCTGATTGCGCCGCGATTTCTGCTGCAGTAGTGCGGAGCGCGAATTATATCGGGCGCGAACGATTACACAAGTCTTAAAGCGTAATGCGATAAAAATAGCGGGATCGCTCAGGGGGTTGCCCAGCGCCGTACCAGGTTGTGGTAAACGCCGATCAGTCTGAGCAGATGCGGATTGTCACCATCGACGCTGGAGGTCAATCCTTGTACGGATTGGTCGAGATCGAATAACAGAGTGCGTGCCCCATCGTCGGAGATGACGCTTTGAATCCAGAAGAAGGAGCAGACGCGTGCGCCGCGCGTGACGGGGGTGACGCGATGCAGACTGCTCGATGGATATAGCACCATGTCGCCCGCTTCGAGTTTGACGGTTTGCGCGCCGAATGGCCCTTCAATTTCCAGTTCACCGCCGTCGTATTCGTTCGGCTCGCACAAAAAAACGGTGGCGGAAAGATCGCTGCGCACCTTGACGTTCACGCCTGGCACCTGCATCAGCGCGGCGTCGACATGCGCGCCGTATGTGCCTCCGTCGGCGTAGCGATTGAATTTCGGCGGATAGATGCGGTTCGGCAGAGCAGCGGAAATGAACAGTGGATGATTGCTCAATTTATGCAGAATATGATTGCCGAGTGAAATCGCCAATTCGCCGTTTTCGTCGAGCTGTTGATTTTGCTTGATTGAGAGACTGAGATTGCCTGCGGTTTTTGCACCATCCTGCCAATCGGCCTTATCGAGCAGCGCGCGGAATTGTCTGACTTCATCCTTGCTCAATAAATTATGAATGGGAATCAGCATGAGCCATCTCCGTCGTTCGAATTTTAATGTTCGCGCTTGTATAACGTTGTGCGCCGAATATCAGCAAGCGATGCGCAGCCGGTCATTGCCATACAGATTTCGAGTTCTTCCCGCAATAACTTGAGCATGTGCGCAACGCCGAGAGCGCCCGCCACGCTGAGCGAAAAAACCTGCAGGCGTCCGATCAGAACTGCGTCGGCACCGAGGGCAATCGCTTTAAAAATATCGCTGCCTGAACGAATACCGCTATCCATTAACACCGGAAAATTATCGCCGACCATTGCGCGAATTGCAGGCAGTGCCCGCAGTGGTGATAGTGCGCCATCGAGCGTGCGTCCACCATGATTTGAAACAATCAACCCGTGTACACCGCGCTGTTGCAGTGCATGCGCGTCATCCGGGTGCAGCACACCCTTGATCCAGATTGGCAATGAGGTTTGCTGTTGCAACCATTCGAGATCGCTCCATGTCGGCGCATGACGCATTGCGCCGCGAAAAATCCGGCTGTCGGTCGCATCGAGAGAAACGGCGGCGGGTGTCGGATAGTCGCGTAAATTCGCGGCCACACAATCAGCGGGCATTTGAAAGCCTGCACGTATCGCACGCTGACTCGGTAACTGGATTGCGGCATCGAGCGTGACGACCAGCGCGCGATATCCCGAAGTTTCCGCGCGACGCACGAGATCGAGCGTCACCGCGCGGTCTTGCTGAAAATACAGCTGAAACCACAGTGGTGAAGTTGCCGCGGCTGCGATTTCCTCGAGCGAATGCGACGACAGTGTGCTCGCAATTAAAGGCGCGTTCATCGCTCCGGCACCGCGTGCAGTTTCAATTTCACCGTGCGGATGCGCAAGCGTCTGAAAGGCGAGGGGCGCGAGCAGGATGGGATGCGGCAATTGCAATTTGTCGAGCTGGCAGTGCGTGCTGGCATGAGTGACATCAACAAGCAGACGCGGACACAGCGAATATTCGGCGAACGCTGCACGGTTGGCTACGAGCGTGATATCGCCGGCGCTGCCGCCGGCAATATATTCATAACCGGGTGCGGCGATGAATTGTCGTGCGGCGATTTCGTAATCCTGTGCGCAGAGAATTTCTGCGGGGATGTAATTCAATGCTGTCAGTAATGCTCGGGTTTCGCTCATAAGAAAAAAGCCGGGCATTGCCCGGCTCGCTCAACAGTTAATCAGGAATTTCCTTACACCGATGTTTCACGGCGCAGGCGCGGATCATTGTTTGCACGTTGCGGCCTGGCGCGGTTCGAATCCGGCTGCGCGGCTGCGCTCGTACCGAATTGAACTTGCACTGCCTGTGTCTGCACCTCGACGGGGCCGATTTCACGGCGATTCACGCGCGGGTCGTTGGTTGCGCGTTCGCCGCCTGCTCGTGCCGGTGTCTTCGTGACAGCCGGGGCCGGTGTCGCCTCTGGCGCCGGAGCAGCAGCGGAAATCACAGGCGCTGGTGCGGGCTCCGTAGGCTCGGCCGCTGAAGGTGCTTCCGCATCGACCGGCGGTTGAGACACGAAATCCAGACTCTGCTGAGACGCCTGCGGTTCCACAAAGGATGTCGCAATGGCCTGTTCCGCCACTGCTTCTGGCTTCACAACCACTTCTGGCGCAGCGACAGCTTCAACAGTGGAAGGAGCGGGAGCGATTACCGGCTCCGCAGGTGCTGCGTCGTCGGCAGTGACTTCGTTAGATGTCGGCTCCTGCTGGCGGCGCTCACCGCGTTCGCCGCGCTGACGACGCGGGCGCTCACGACGTGAACGTTCGCCATCGCGGCGTTGCGATGCGCCTTCCTGAGCTTCCGCCGCCGGCGATTCTTCTATCTCCGCAGCATTTTCGATAAAGCCTTCTGCGGGCAACGGCTGACGATTGCGCTCATTCGGGCCGCGCGAGCGACGATTGTTCGGACGGCGCTGCGGACGATTCTCCTCGCTTCCGGCCTCCGCCTGCGCAGGGGCGGCCTGTTCCGGGCGCTCCTGTTGTGGCCTTGTGCCCTGATGAGGTGTGCGCTCGCGCTCCTGGCGTTGTTCGCGCGGTTGATCGAGACGCTGTTCGTCGCGCTCCTGACGTTCGCCGCGATTGCGATCGTTGCGGCCACGGCCGCGACCGCCACGCGAGCGTTGACCGCCGCGGCGCTGCTCGGATCGCCCAGCCGGTTTGGTTTCGGTTTTCACCACTTCCGCCGGTGCTTCGCCTTCGCCAAACAGCATGTTGATGAATTTCGAGAACAGGCCGACCTGTTTTTTCTCTTCTTTCGGAGGTTCGAGTGGAGTCGGTGCCGGCGCAGCGGGCGCAATAAACTGCACCGCGGCTTTTTGCACGGGAACCGGTATGGCTTCGGTTTCGGTGCTCTCGGCTTCCGCGATGTTTTCCGGCTGAATCTCGAAACTCAGCTTGGAATCGTCATCGATTTCGTCATCGCGCAAGCGCTTCACTTCGAAATGCGGTGTTTCGAGATGTGCAGACGGCACGATCAAAATGCGCGCGCCGGTGCGTGTTTCGGCGGCGGCGATCGCAGCGCGCTTCTCGTTTAGCAGATAGCTTGCGACATCGACTGGAACGATGGCGCGGATTTCCGCACTGCGGTCTTTATTCGCTTCCTCTTCGACGAGACGCAATATTGAAAGCGCCAGCGATTTCGTATCGCGAATCGTGCCCTGACCCGAGCACCGCGGACACACGCTGGCATTGGTTTCTTCGAGCGATGGGCGCAGACGCTGACGTGACATTTCAAGCAGGCCAAAACGCGAAATACGGCCGACCTGTACGCGCGCACGATCGGGTTGCAGCGCATCGCGAACGCGGTTTTCCACTTCGCGCTGCGATTTCGGCGAGGTCATATCGATGAAGTCGATAACGATCAGACCGCCGATATCACGCAGACGCAGCTGGCGCGCGATTTCGTCGGCTGCTTCAAGATTGGTTTGCAGCGCGGTTTCTTCGATATCGCCACCTTTGGTGGCGCGCGCCGAGTTGATATCGATCGACACGAGCGCTTCGGTGGGGTCGATAACGATCGAGCCGCCCGATGGCAATTGCACGACGCGCTGATACGCCGTTTCGATCTGCGCTTCGATTTGATAACGATTGAACAGCGGAACGGGATCCTGATACAGGCGCACCTTGTTCTGGTAGTGCGGCATGATCTGTTTCACAAAGCTCAGTGCGTGATCGTAAGCTTCGGGTGTATCGATGAGCACCTGATCGATATCGTCGCGCAGATAATCGCGAATCGCGCGGATGATGACATTGCTTTCCTGCAGAATTAAAAACGGTGCAGATTTTTCTTCAGCGGCTTTGGTAACGGCTTCCCACAGCTGCTTCAGATAACTGAGATCCCACTGCAATTCTTCGGGGCTGCGACCGACGCCGGCAGTGCGCACGATGACGCCCATGCCATCGGGAACATCGATCGACGACAGGGCTTCTTTCAGCTCGTTGCGCTCATCGCCTTCGATGCGGCGCGAAATACCGCCCGCGCGCGGATTGTTCGGCATCAGTACCAGGTAGCGGCCTGCGAGCGAAATGAAGGTGGTTAAGGCAGCGCCTTTATTGCCGCGCTCTTCCTTGTCGACCTGCACGATAACTTCCGTACCTTCCTTGACGACATCCTTGATTTTCAAACGTGCGCCGATATCGCCGGGCTGGCGATAAAAATATTCGCGTGAAATTTCCTTGAGAGGGAGAAAACCGTGGCGCTCGGCGCCGAAATCCACGAACGCGGCTTCGAGGCTCGGTTCGACGCGTGTGATGACGCCTTTATAAATATTGGATTTTTTTTGCTGACGGTTGGTATTTTCGATATCCAGATCGTAGAGGCGCTGTCCTTCGACGAGCGCGACACGCAACTCCTCGGTTTGAGTTGCGTTGATAAGCATTCTTTTCATTTTGACGATAATCCACATTAGCGCGGATTAATCGCTACACCATCGATGCGCAATGATGTCTGGATACGCAGTGCTGGATGATATCGATAACGAGGATTGGCAGAATCGAGCCTTTTAACCGCGTCGTGCCGGCGGATTTCCATACCAATGCACTGCGTTTGTGGGGCAGTGCAGACTGCATGTTCAGGGACCAATATTGGTGATTGATCGAGACAGGATGCAGTCTTTTTGATTCGTTATCGATTACAGCACCGGCGAAGTCGACTCCGGGGCGGCTTCAGCAGGCGAGTGTTCTGGTCTCTATCCTCGACATCCCTAATCTCTGACCCAAGGGAGTGTCCGGTAAACCAGTCGCCCAATCTCTATAAAAAGAAACAGCAGCCCAAATTGCTTCGCGAGTGTCGCAAACATTACTTGCAAAAACGGTGCAACGATCGACCGCTGCACAGTTAAAAATGGCGCGTACTTTTCAGGGTGGGGTCATCGAGAGAGTTGATCATCGAGACCGTGCTGCTGATATAAGGCAGCGTAAGCTGGTAGAGTAGGCGCCCGTTAAATTTGCGGACAGCGATGTTTTCATTTCACTGTCCCTTGGTACAGACTCGAGCGGCATTCAACAGTTTCGTACCCATGCCGATCAAGGTGTACTCATACTTCGTAGCACCAGACACTGTTTGCATCCATGAGGCCGATGATGATCCTCGAGCCGTGGGGGCTATGAGTGCGGCCAGTGCTACGGTGCCGCGGCAATATATCAGCGATTTGTAGCTCATTCAATTAGTTACAATTACCTATGAACCAGACACCGCAATCCCCGATTGCGATAACCAGGGCGAACAGCGCAATTGTCCGAGAAGTCCCCCAGTAAACCCGATCACGCCAGCGTGCGCATCGTCGAGATCGACGCGGGCAGCGATGGCCAGCGTGTCGATAACTTTCTGATGCGCGAACTTAAAGGCGTACCGAAATCGCGCATCTACAATCTGCTGCGCCGCGGTGAAGTGCGGGTCAATAAAGGCCGTGTAAAGGCCGAGCATCGTCTGTGTCTCGGCGATGTGGTGAGAATTCCGCCGGTACGTGCGGTGACTGAAACCGCCGCGCCTGTGGTGTCGCAGTCGCTGTCGGATCGATTGGCCGCCGCAATCCTGTTCGAGGATGACGGCTTGATCGTCATCGACAAGCCCTCGGGGCTGGCTGTCCACGGCGGCAGCGGCGTGAATCTCGGTCTTATCGAGGCGCTGCGTGCGATGCGACCCCAGGCGAAATTTCTGGAGCTGGTACATCGGCTCGATCGCGATACCTCGGGCTGCATCATGGTCGCGAAAAAGCGCAGCGCGCTGCTCACCTTACATGCAGCCCTGCGCGGTGACGGTGTCGATAAGCGCTATCTCGCGCTGACGGCGGGCGCATGGCCGCGTCATCGAACGCGGGTCGAAGCGCCGCTCGAAAAAAACACGCTGCGGTCCGGGGAGCGGGTGGTGAGGGTATCGGCGGAGGGTAAGCCGGCGTCGACCGGGTTTGCGGTGATCGAATCGTTTCCACTTGCCACATTAATAGAGGCAGCACCGATCACCGGGCGGACGCATCAGATTCGGGTGCATGCGCAATATGCCGGGCATCCGCTGGCGGGGGACGAAAAGTATGGCGATAACGCCACCAATGCGCGCTTTCGTGAGCTGGGGTTGAAGCGGTTGTTTTTGCACGCACATACGCTGACCTTTGACTGGCAGGGACGGTCTTTGCAGCTAAGGGCGGAATTACCTGAAGAGTTGGGGTCGTTTTTGAAAGTCTGCCGTAACACCTTGTGATTTAAGGCTTTTGTTTTTCATGCGGGCACACGACAAAAGTTAATGTAAGTTCTTGCGTGAACCACACAAAAAGCTTTAGAGGTCAGGTCTAATTATTTGCTTATGCTGTTTATATTTGACTGGGATGGTACGCTGATCGATTCTACAGGGCACATTGTTGCTGCCATGCAGCAGGCTGCCCGGGAGCTGGGTTTTCCGGTCCTTGCCGATGCGGCCGTACAGAACATCATCGGGCTCGGTTTACCCGAAGCGATCCTCGCCCTCTATCCCGAACTCGACGACGCGGCGCGGCATGAGCTCAGGCTCGGTTATGCGAAACATTACATCGCGCTCAATGAGGAGCCGCCCGGGTTGTTCGGCGGCGTGGCAGATACGCTCGATCGGCTGAAAATAGAAGGGCATCACCTGGCGGTGGCGACCGGTAAGAGCCGGCGTGGATTGCAGCGTGTGCTCGGCCAGCTCGATATGCTCGATTATTTCCACGCGACGCGTTGTGCGGATGAAACGCGGTCGAAGCCGCATCCGCAAATGCTGCACGAGCTGTTGGTCGAGCTGAAGGCGCCGGCTGAGCGGGCGGTTATGATCGGCGACACCGAATACGATATGGCAATGGCCCAACAGGCGGACATGCCGCGCATCGGGGTCGATTATGGCGCGCACGAAGCTGACCGTTTACTGCGCTACGAGCCGGATATGCTGTTGAGCGATTTTCCCCAGTTGCTGCAATGGCGCGGGCTCAGATAACGGCGGCGCCGGCGCGCTCCAGTAGTGTCACCAGGCGAATGAGCGGCAACCCGATCAGTGCATTGGGATCATCGCCCTCCAGCCGTTCGAACAGTGCTATTCCCAGCCCCTCAACCTTGAAGCTTCCCGCACAATCGAAGGGCTGTTCGCGTTCGAGATAGCGCTCGATCTGTTCATCGGTCAAATCGCGAAACACCACGCTGAATCGCTCGACGACCGTGTCGTGCTGTTTGGTGTGGCTGTTGAGCAGGCAAAGACCTGTAACGAATTCGACGCGCTGTCCGCGGCAGGCCTGTAATTGCCTCCTGGCGTTATCGATATGGCCGGGCTTGCCCAGAATTCGGCTATCGAAACTCGCAGCCTGGTCGGAGCCGATGATCAAATGCTGCGGGTACCGCAACGCCAGCGCTTTCGCCTTTGCATGAGCCAGCCGTTGCACGAGCATCTCCGGTGTTTCGGCAGGCAGCGCTGTTTCGTCGGTATCGGGACTGGCCCATTCGAAAGCGAGTCCCAGCTGCTCAAGCAGCCGACGTCGATAGGGGGAGCCGGAGGCGAGAATGATCGGAAGCATGTGCGGACGATTCCAGGGAGCGAGCGTGAGGAAGTGCCTGTAAAAGCAGGAATTCCGGGCGCGTTTTGGACGAAAATTGTTTTGACAGGCGGAGAGGTCGGCCCTATGATTGCGCGCCTATGTCAAGTACCCCCCTGCCCAAACAGGTCGATATCCGCAAATTGATCGCGGCCGATGCTGAAATTTCAGCGCGGGAGCCGCTGCAGAAGTTTGCGCGACTGGCGACGATGTTAGCAAAAACCGATGGGGCCGAGGCTAACGATGTCGAGTTGAAACTGCATCTCTACGTCGACGAAGCCGGTAACAAGCGTATCGATGGAAATGTGCACGCCGATGTCATGGTGTTGTGTCAGCGCTGCCTGCAACCGATGCCGCTACCGATCGACTCGACCTTTTCGGTTGGGGTGGTGTGGTCAGACGAGGAATCGAATCGGCTGCCGAAATATCTGGAGCCGTACATCGTCGATGAAGGTCCGCAGGATATTCGCGATCTGATCGAAGATGAATTGATACTGTGCGTTCCTTACGCGGCGTATCACGACGATGAAAATTGCGCCGGCGAATATCGGCAGGAAGTTGCGGAAGAAATCGTCGAGACGGAAAGGGAAGAAAAGCCGAATCCGTTTCAGGTGCTTGAGCAGTTGAAGCCGAAAAAGCACTAGGGCGAAAGCGTCTGAATTTATCGATTCAAGTTTTATTTATTGATTCAAGCTGTTTGAAATAGAGGAATGCCAGCATGGCCGTACAACAGAATCGCAAAACCCGTTCGCGTCGCGATATGCGTCGTTCGCACGATGCATTGACCGGACCGACGCTGTCGGTAGACGCCACCAGCGGTGAAACCCATCGTCGTCACCACGTGACTGCCGATGGATTTTATCGCGGTCGCAAAGTGATCCAGACTGGCGACGACGAATAACGCGGGCCACTGGGTCGGCCTTTCGATTGACCTGATAAACAATTGATCAGGCCTCTGCAAATTGACCAGGCCACTGCGATTAGCAATCGACACAATGGGCGGAGACTTCGGTCTCCGCTCTTCGCTTCCCGCCGCAATAAATAGCCTCGAACGATTTCCGCAATTAACCCTCTCCCTGATCGGCAATGCCGCGCAGATTCGCGCAGAGCTGCCCGCAATTCATCCGCGCGCGACGATCATCGATGCTGTGCAAACCGTTGAAATGGACGATCGTCCCGCCCATGCGCTGCGCCGAAAAACGCAGTCGTCGATGCGTATCGCGATCGATCTGCTGGCGCAGGGCGAGGTCGATGCCGTCGTCAGCGCGGGCAACACCGGTGCGCTGATGGCGATGGGTTTGCTGGTGCTGAAAACGTTGCCGGAAATCGAGCGGCCCGCCATATGCACGGCGGTTCCTACGCAGCGCGGGCATTGTTTGCTGCTCGATCTGGGCGCCAACGCCGATTGCACTGCGGAACAATTGCAGCAGTTCGCGCTATTGGGGAGTGCGCTGGCGCAGAGCAATGGAGTCATCAGCCCGCGCGTGGCATTGCTCAATATCGGCTCGGAAAATGGCAAGGGTAACGAGCAGGTCAAGCGTGCGGCCGAATTGTTATTGCACGATTCGCGGTTGAATTACTGCGGTTTCATCGAGGGCGATACATTATTTCGCGGCGATGTCGACGTAGTGGTCTGCGATGGCTTTACGGGTAATGTGGCATTGAAGGTGAGCGAAGGCACCGCACAATTAATTGCGGAGAAAGTGCGTCGACAGTTTTTTAGAAATACATGGACAAAAATGGCGGGATGGATGGCGCGCCCGGTATTGAAAGCGATATATCGCGAGCTCGATCCCCAGCAATACAATGGCGCCTGCCTGCTCGGTTTGCAGGGGCTCGTATTTAAAAGCCACGGCAGCAGCACGGTGGCCGGATTTGAAAATACCATCGCACGAGCAGTAAATGCCGTCGAGAAAAATCTGATCGAATTAATTTCGCAACAGCTTGCGCGTGTAGCAGTCGGTGCGAGCATCGATGGCGTACCGCTTACAAAAACGGGGAGAGGCGATGAATAACCAACAATTGGCATTTGTATTTCCTGGGCAGGGATCGCAGAAAGTCGGCATGCTGGCCGATGTTGCTGCGGCGTATCCCGTCGTCGGGGAAACATTTGCCGAGGCGTCCGAAGCGCTCGGTTATGACATGTGGGAGATGGTTCAACAAGGTCCGCAGGAGGAATTGAATCTCACTGAAAAGACGCAGCCGATATTGCTGACAGCGAGCGTCGCCTTGTGGCGCGTATGGCAGCAGCGCGACGGTGCTCAACCCGGTTTGCTGGCAGGTCATAGCCTCGGCGAATTTTCCGCGCTGGTGTGTGCGGGCACTATCGAGTTTCGCGATGCGGTGAAGCTGGTTCGCGCACGCGGTCAGTTCATGCAAACTGCCGTTCCCGTTGGAATGGGCGCGATGGCTGCGGTGCTTGGTCTGGAAGACGAGCAAATCGTGAATATCTGCCGTGCGGCGACGACGGGTAAAGAAATTGTCGAAGCGGTGAATTTCAATTCGCCGGGGCAGATCGTTATTGCAGGGACCGTCGAAGGCGTCGGCAGGGCGATCGAATTATGCAAGGCCGCCGGCTCGAAACGCGCTTTGCCATTGCCGGTCAGCGCGCCTTTCCACACATCATTGATGCGTCCTGCTGGCGACAGATTGCGCGAGGCGATGGCGGATTTGAAATTCTCCGCGCCGAAAATTCCCGTCGTGCACAACGTTCATGCACAAACCGAAGCCGATCCCGAAAAAATCAAAGCGATCTTGTTCGAGCAGATTTTTAGCCCGGTCCAGTGGACCCGGTGCGTGCAGACGCTCGCAGCGAAAGGCATTACCACCGCCGTTGAATGTGGACCGGGCAAGGTATTGTGCGGGCTCGTCAAGCGCATCGATAAAAATGTCAGCAGTCTCGGTATTGAAGATATTGCCGGTCTCGATGCAGCGCTCGCTGCGGTTTAAGGTGTGTTGGCGCTTTATCGTGAGAATGTTCAGGAGATGATTCATGAGTGAAGAAATAAAAAAAGTGGCTCTCGTTACCGGCGCTAGTCGCGGCATCGGTCGCGCCATAGCTGAGGAGTTAGGCAGGCAAGGCCTGACGGTTATCGGTACGGCGACGACGGAATCCGGCGCGCAGGCCATCGATGCGCGCCTGCATGAAGCGGGTATCAATGGCGCGGGCATCTCGCTCAATGTTACTGATAGTGCTGCCGTCGATGCGGCGATCAAGGATATTACCGAGCGTTTCGGCACGCCGCTCATTCTCGTCAACAACGCGGGCATTACGCGCGACAACCTCATGATGCGCATGAAGGACGAAGAGTGGAACGACGTTATCGATACCAATCTCAACGCGCTGTATCGCGTCACCAAGGCATGCCTGCGCGGCATGACGAAAGCGCGTTGGGGTCGCGTGGTGAACATCACGTCGGTGGTCGGTTCGATGGGCAATGCAGGTCAGGCGAATTACGCGGCGACCAAAGCCGGGGCAGAGGGTTTTACACGCGCACTGGCGCGCGAGCTCGGTTCACGCGCGGTCACCGTCAATAGCATCGCGCCGGGTTTCATCGATACCGATATGACGCGCGAACTGCCGCAGGAGCAGCGCGACATGCTCGCAAAACAAATTCCGCTCGGCCGCCTGGGCGGCGCAGAAGAGATTGCAGCAGCGGTAGCGTTTTTGGTCAGCGACGCCGCAGGTTATATCACCGGCGAAACATTGCATGTCAATGGCGGTCTCTATATGGCTTGAGATTTATTTTGCCAGACCCTTAAGTTGCTGATTTGGATTGCTTTTTATGCTTACTTTGGGTAATTTGGCCGGCGCTGTGTTTTCTTGTCGGGAAAAACGGGTAAAATGCGGGCCTTCTCAGCACGGTGAGTTAGCGGAAACGCCGTGACTTGTCGGAAGCAATAGGTCACATCGTTTTTTTGCCACGAATAGTTTATGTCGAATACATCGATCATCTTCAGCGATGTATTCAACGATGCGGTGAAACGCCGCTTGAAACGCATGCTGCGTTCATTATTAATCCGGTATTCCGCTGCCGGGCTCGATAATTGTGTCGCAGATGTCCAGTTTTTTTTGAACCTAGGAGTCGATAAAGACCATGAGTAGCATCGAAGAACGCGTTAAGAAAATCGTTGCCGAGCAGTTGGGCGTTAAGGAAGAAGACGTGCAGCCGTCAGCTTCCTTCGTCGAAGATCTCGGCGCGGATTCTCTTGACACGGTAGAGCTGGTGATGGCTCTCGAAGAGGAATTCGAGACCGAAATTCCCGACGAAGAGGCCGAGAAAATCACCACTGTTCAATTGGCTGTCGACTACATCAAAAACAATCTGCAATAAAAGTCGTCGGCGCCTGGCGCCGCTTTTCTGCAGTGACATGTCCTTGTGAGATTGGTGCTGCAGTAAAACGATTTTCGCAGTGAAGGTACTAGCAAAAGCCGTTTCTATGTCATGTAGAACGGCTTTTGTTTTTTCGGGATCCGTATTTTTGCTCTGTTCCTGACTCATTCAAACATTCATTGGGCAGCGAGCGATTGGGGGGAAAGCGTGTCGAAAAAAAGAATCGTGGTCACCGGACTGGGTATGCTGACCCCTGTCGGTAACGATGTCGTCTCAACATGGGACAGTATTCTTAATGGCCGCAGTGGCATCGGTCCCATCGAAACCTTCGATGCCTCCGCCTACAGCACGCGTTTCAGCGGTGCCGTCAAGGATTTCGATATCGCGCGATATTTCGATGTAAAAGAAGCGCGCAAGATGGATACGTTCATTCAGTACGGCATGGCTGCCGCGATTCAGGCGATAGAAGATAGTGGTTTACAGGCGACTGAAGAGACTGCGGACCGTATCGGTGCGGCAATTGGCTCGGGTATTGGCGGACTCAATAATATCGAAAAATGTCACGATATTATTTTGAATAGCAGTCCGCGGCGCATTTCCCCGTTTTTCGTCCCCGGCTCGATCATCAACATGATCGCCGGAAACATTTCGATCAGATACGGTTTCAAGGGGCCGAATATCGCGCTCGTTACTGCGTGCACAACCGGTACCCATTGCATCGGCCTTGCCGCGCGCATGATTGCCTATGGCGATGCCGATGCCATGATCGTCGGTGGCGCAGAGATGTCGACAACGCCGGTCGGGCTCGGTGGTTTTGCTGCAGCGCGCGCATTGTCGCAGCGTAATGATGACCCGCAACGCGCGAGCCGGCCGTGGGACCGCGACCGCGACGGTTTCGTGCTGGGTGAGGGCGCCGGCGTGCTGGTGCTCGAGGAATACGAATTCGCCAGGCGTCGGGGCGCGCGCATTTATGCCGAGCTCACGGGCTTTGGCATGAGCGCCGATGCCTATCACATGACCTCTCCACCCGACGATGGCAGCGGTGCGCTCGCGGCGATGCGCAATACCCTGCGCGATGCGAATATTTCCGTCGATGCAATCGATTACATCAATGCGCATGGCACCTCGACGCCTGCGGGCGATATCGCCGAAAGCCGTGCCGTCGAAATGCTGATGGGGGCCGCCGCAAAAAACGTTGCCGTGAGCTCGACCAAATCGATGACAGGCCATCTGCTCGGTGCAGCCGGCGCCATCGAAGCGATCTTTGCCGTGCTCGCGATTCGCGATCAGGTCGCGCCGCCGACGATCAACCTTGATAATCCGGATGACGGCTGCACATTGAATTACGTGCCGCACACCGCGCAGTCGATGAAAATCGATCACGCGCTGAGTAATTCATTCGGTTTCGGCGGCACCAACGGCAGTTTATTGTTTAGCCGTTTAACCTGAGCCGGGTCCCGTGAAAGTTTTCGCCCTGCACAACGGCAAGCCGACCGCTGTTGTGCCTATTGCGAATCGCGGTCTTGCATACGGCGACGGTTTGTTCGAAACCATAAAAGTTATCGAAGGGCGCGCGCAGTTTTTAAATGAGCATCTGCAGCGGCTGAAACGCGATTGCACGCGTCTGGATATCGCTATGGATAGCGAAGCGCTGGAAAGCGAAATTGCGTCGTTTCTCGCAGCGCAACGAACCGGCGTTTTAAAAATTATTATTGCGCGCAGTTCTGCGTTGCGCGGATACGCCGCACCGTCGCATGCGGCTGCCGAACGTTTCCTGCAATTTCATCCGCAAGAATTCATCGATGATGCACGTGCTGCCGAGGGCGTTGCAGTGCGCATCTGTCGCCAGCGTTTGAGCGAGCAGCCCGCACTGGCGGGAATGAAGCATCTGAATCGCCTCGAACAGGTTCTGGCGCGAGCGGAATGGTCCGACAGTGCCATCGCTGAAGGTTTGATGCTCGATACACGGGGTCGACTCGTCGAAGGTACGATGAGCAATGTGTTCCTGGTGCAGGCAGGTCGCGCACTGACGCCGCGGCTGCATCGTTGCGGCGTGGCGGGCATTACCCGCGATATCATCCTGAATCGGTTGGCCGCGCATTGTGCGCCGGTCGTGGAAGACGATTTAACGCTCGACGATGTCTATCGTGCAGACGAGATTTTTCTGAGTAACAGCATTGTCGGAATTTTGCCGGTGCAAAAAATCGAATGCATTCGAAAATCCGTCGGCGATATGACTATCGCTTTTCAAACCGCGCTGGCGCATTTAGTGGATAAGCATTTTACTGACCGATGAAACTGGTTCGACGTTTTCACATCGTTATCGTTTTATTGACTGCCGTTCTGGTATGGAGCGGCTCGGTTCAATTTCAACACTATTTGCGTACGCCTCTGAATATCGGTGAGTCGCAAGAGCTGGTTATCGCAAAGGGCAGCACCTTCGGTGTGGTCATGCGTGAATTGGCAGCGCGCGGACTGCTCGACTACCCATCGCTGTTGCAGATGTATATTCGTGTGACCAAACGCGGCAATCGCATTCATGCAGGCGAATATTTATTGGGACGCGGAACGACGCCGCTGGATTTGATCGATATGCTCGAACAGGGGCATGTGCGCACGCATGCCATTACCCTGGTCGAAGGGCGCACGCTCGCACAATTACGCGCACAAATTGCCAAAGATAATTTTCTGCAGAAATCGCTCGATAAGGTCAGCGATAACGAACTGCTGGTGGCACTCGGTATCGATGCCCGGCCGGGCCGCAATGCCGAGGGTCTGTTTTTTCCCGACACCTATGTATTTTCCGGCGCGACTTCCGATCGCGATATCTTGCGGCAGGCGTACAAGCGCATGGAGAAAGTGATCGAGGAGGAATGGCAGCAGCGCGCTGCGAATTTACCGTATAAAAATTCGTACGAGGCACTGATTATGGCATCGATCGTCGAGCGCGAGACGGGGCTCGCGAGCGAGCGCCCGGCGATCGCCGGTGTCTTCGTGCGTCGCCTGCAACGCGATATGCTGCTGCAAACCGATCCGGTGGTGATCTACGGCGTGGGCCCACAGTTCGATGGCAATCTGCGTCGTCGCGATCTGGAAAATGCAGATAACCCGTACAACACGTATCAGCGCCGCGGCTTGCCGCCTTCGCCAATCGCTGTGCCCGGCCGTGCAGCCATTCGCGCGGCACTGCAACCGGAAGCGGGCGATGCGTTGTATTTCGTTGCGAAGGGCGATGGCAGCCACCAGTTTTCTGCGACACTGGCCGAGCACGAAAAAGCGGTCAGACAATTTCAAATCGAACAGCGACGTGCGGATTACCGATCGAAACCGGTGAAATGAAAGAAGCAGGACGATAAATGAGCTGTCCATCGCAGAGCAGCTATCTGAATGGGAAAACTATGTCACGAGCGCGCGGTTTATTTATCACGGTGGAAGGCGGAGAAGGCGTCGGCAAGTCGACCAATCTCGCGTTCATTGCCGGGCAGATTCGCGCGAGCGGGCGCGAACTCGTTACCACGCGCGAGCCTGGCGGTACCGCGATTGCCGAATCGATTCGGCGTTTATTTCTCGAACACAGCGATGAGCCCATGACGGAAATGACCGAGCTGCTACTGGTCTTCGCTGCACGCGCGCAACATATCGAACGCGTCATCGAGCCGGCGTTAGCGGCGGGGAAGTGGGTTTTGTGCGATCGCTTTACCGATGCGACGTATGCGTATCAGGGAGCAGGTCGTGAACTCGATAAAAACACCATTGCCGTGCTCGAAAATCTGGTGCAGGCCGGATTGCGTCCCGATGTAACGTTTCTGCTCGATGCGCCTGTGGAAATCGGCGCGGCACGCGTGGCGGAGCGCGGTGCGAGCGATCGCCTCGAAAGCGAGCAGAAAATTTTCTTTCAGCGGGTGCGCGATTGTTATCTGCAGCGTGCGCAGAATGAACCGCAGCGTTTTCGTATCGTCGATGCAGCGCAACCGCTGGCGCCGGTACAGGCCCAATTGCAAGCGTTGTTGCAACCCTTTCTCGATCGTGGAAATTGATCGTGACGGATTTTATTGCTCAATCATTGCCCTGGCAGCAGACGCAATGGCAACGCATTCAGCAGCAGCTCGAAGGCGGGCGCTTACCGCACGCAATATTGCTGGCGGGACCGCAGGCGGTCGGTAAGCGAACCTTCGCGCGAGCGCTCGCCGCAAGCCTGCTTTGCACCGCACCGCAATACGGTGCCGCGTGCGGCGCATGTAAAAGCTGTCAGTTACTGCTGGCGCAGTCGCATCCTGATTTTTACTGGCTGGCTCCCGAAGAAAGTGGAAAGGCCGTGAAAATCGATCAGGTGCGCGATCTGGTCGAGCGCATGGCGCAGACCGCGCAGCAGGGCGGCCGCAAAGTTGCGGTTATTGCGCCGGCCGAGGCCATGAATCGCAGCGCGGCGAATGCGCTGTTGAAAACGCTGGAGGAGCCGGCGGGCTCGACGCTGCTGATTCTGGTCAGCGATGCGCCGGGGCGGTTGTTGCCGACCATACGTTCGCGCTGCCAGCGGCTTGATTTTCCGATTCCTGTGCGGAGCGAAGTGCACGACTGGCTACAGCCGCAAGCGGCATCCATGGAAAAGCTGGAGCAGGCTCTGTCGGAAACCGAAGGGCGGCCCATGCAGGCGCGCGATCTGCTCACCGGCGAGGGTGCCGTGATTCGCCGCGAACTCGACGCTGAACTGGCGGCGGTGCTCAATCGCCAGTTATCGGTTCCGGCGGCGGCGGAGCGATGGAAGCAGCGCGACTGGGCCGCCTTGCTTTACTGGCTGGAGTCACGTTTCGTTCGCGCGTTGCGCGCGCAAGTGGCACCGCAAGTCGATGCCGGTCAGGTGGTGACACAGCTGGCCAGCGTGCCATCGATTGCGCTGTTCGGATTACTCGATCAGCTGCGTGCCTTGCTGAACCAGACGCTGGCGGGCACCAACCCCAATCAACAGCTCGCGCTCGAAAGCTTCCTCTTCAATACCTGTGACGCGTTTAACAGAAAATCCCTTTGATTAAACACTGCGTGGGCCGATAACTGCTTTGTCCTCGTTCTTAAAGCGAGCTATTCTTGAGCGGTGGAAAAAATTCCGACAAAAAATATCCGGTCTTTGTCGCCTGTTGCAGTCTGAGTTTTACGGAGTTCGTTGAGTTCGATGAATAGTGCGAGTGCACCCCAAGGCGCCCGTAACGGGATCCTGTCGCTGACGATCAAGGACAAGGCAGTTCTGTATGCGGCTTACATGCCCTTCCTTGAGCATGGTGGTCTGTTCATTCCCACCAACAAGCCGTATCGCATCGGCGACGAAGTCTTCATGCTGCTCAGTCTGATGGACGAGCCCGAAAAAATTCCCGTTGCCGGACGTGTCGTCTGGGTCACGCCAAAGCGCGCGCAGGGCAATCGCGCCGCGGGTATCGGCGTGCAGTTCAATGCCCAGGACGACACGGCCAACAAGAAAATCGAAGCGTATCTGGCCGGCTCGCTCGAATCGGACCGACCCACGCACACGATGTAAAATTCACGGCGAACCGATATCCTGACGGCCCGGTAAATCCGGGCCGTTATCTTTTTGCAAACCTGCTTTCTGAAATCCGCTCCGGACATCTGCGCTATGCTGGTCGACTCCCACTGCCATCTCGATCGAATCGATCTCGCGCCGTACAACGGCGATCTCGGTGCCGCCATCGCCGCCGCCAATGAGCGCGGCATTACGCGCATGCTCTGTATCAGCGTTGAACGGGAAAACGCCGCGGCGGTGTGCGAAATCGCACGCAGTTATCCCGGCGTCTATGCGTCGGTCGGGGTGCATCCGCTCGATCTGAAAGAAGAACTGGAAAGTGTCGAGAGCCTGGTCGCGCTGGCCGATCGTCCCGAAGTCATCGCGATTGGCGAAACCGGGCTCGACTATCACTACAGTCGGGAGAGCATGGAGGCACAGCACGAAAGTTTCCGCACACATCTGCGCGCCGCGGCCAGGTTGCACAAGCCTGTCATCGTTCACAGTCGGGAAGCGCGCGAGGATACCTTGTCGATCATTCGCGAAGCCGGTGATCCGGACACTGGCGGCGTGCTGCATTGCTTCACCGAAAGCTGGGAAATGGCGCGCGCGGCACTCGATCTGAACTATTACATTTCCTTTTCAGGAATCATTACGTTCAAAAACGCCGCCGAATTGCGCGATGTGGTCAGGCAGGTGCCGCTCGATCGTATTCTCGTGGAAACCGATTCGCCCTATCTCGCGCCGATTCCCTTTCGCGGAAAATCCAACGAACCCAAATACACGCGCGAGGTTGCTCAGTGTGTGGCCGATTTGAAAGGTGTGGCGCTTGAAGAAATTGCAGAAATCACCACAGCGAATTTCGATCGGTTATTTCGGTTGCAGATGCCGACCGCATAAAAAGAACCCGAAATCTGGGGGGATTCCGGGTCAAGACCATTAGGAGTGAACGTTGAGGAAGGGTTCCTCAACTGGGACGACGAATCGCCCCGAGATGCCGGAGAACAAAAGGGGAATGACATCTCGCTGAAAGTATTGGTCAATATCCCTGCGCGGGTGACATTTTTTTTAAACTGTTTCGTAATTAGCTGAAAATTGCAAAAGCCTGTTTTTAATTAGGCGCTGAAAGGCGTATCAGTGAGAATTTCATTGTCGCGAATGCCGATCGATTTACCCATTACCGCTGTGCTGCCGGAGCTGGCCAGCGCTCTGGAAAATTCTGCGCGTGTAATTCTCGAAGCCCCGCCTGGCGCGGGTAAAAGTACCTATTTGCCCCTCTGGTTACTGAATCGGGACGCGGATCCGGCAAGGCGCATTATCGTTATTCAGCCGCGTCGAATCGCCGCAGCCAGCATCGCCGCTTATCTGGCGCGTCAGAGCGGCAGCGCAGTCGGCGATCGCATCGGTCTGCGCACGCGGTTCGAAAACAAGGTGTCCGATCGGACCGTGATCGAAGTTGTCACCGAAGGAATTTTTCTGCGACAGATTCAGCGTGATCCCGAATTAAAAGGTGTGCGTTATGTGTTGTTCGATGAATATCACGAGCGTAGCTGGCAGGCCGATCTCGGTGTCGGGCTGGCGATTGAAAGTCAGCAGCAATGGCGCGACAGCGATTCGCCGCTGCAGCTAATCATCATGTCGGCGACGATGCCGACCGAAAAAGTCGCGTGCTGGCTCGACGCGCAGGTGGTGCGCGCGGAAGGCCGTTCGTATCCCGTGACGATCGAATACAGCCCGCCTGGCCGCGCCGACAGCATCGATCACATCGCGACGGAAATTCGCAAGGCGCTGGCGCAGGGGTCGCGGCGCGTACTGGTATTTCTCGCGGGCTGGGGCCAGATTCAAAAAGTCAAACAGCGAATTGAAAAGCTGGGCTGCGAGATAGCCGTTTTACATTCGAGCGTCCCGCCCGATCAGCAGCAGCGCGTGCTCGCGCTGTCAGATGATTCGACGCAGAGTGTCGTGCTCGCGACCAATATCGCCGAGACGAGTCTGACTATTCCAGGCGTCGATACGGTCATCGATAGCGGGCAGGTGCGGCGTGCGTATTTTGATCCCAGGCGCGGTATGGATCGTCTGGAAACGGGCTGGATTTCGCGCGCGTCGGCAGAGCAGCGCGCAGGTCGCGCCGGACGTCTGGGGCCGGGCCGCAGCATTCGTTTATGGAGTCGCGAACAGCAGGGGCGTCTGCTGGCGTACGATCCCGCAGAAATTCACATTGTCGATCTCGCGCCGTTAGCACTGGAGCTTGCGCAGTGGGGTGGTGACGATGTCGCGCAGGTGTTACCGGAAATGCCACCACCGCAGCGATTGCAGGATGCACGCGCGCTGCTGCAACGATTGCATGCGCTCGATGAAAATTTGCGCATTACTGCGGTGGGGCGCGCGATGGTCGCGCTCGGATTGCATCCGCGCCTGGCGCGTCTGGTGCTGCATGCTGCAGAGCACCGTCGAATCGAAGCGGCGAGCTGGCTGGCTGCATTATTATCCGAGGGGGATTTTTTAACGGGTATGAATCTGCCGGTAGATATCGATTGGCGATTGCATATTCTGGCTAATGACGACGCGCGTGCGGAAACATCGACATCGCTGCAGCGCGGTATCATGCAGCGCATTGGGCAGCTCGCGCGGCAATTGCAGAAACGCGCCCTCCATAAATCCGGGAAGGTTGAAAAAAATAAAAACGAAAATGACGCAAGTGCGGGTGAATTATTACTGGCCGCATTTCCCGATCGCATTGCGCGGCGCCGCGGCGAGAGCGCTACACGTTATCTCTGCGTCGATGGTGCTGAGGCGATACTCGATGAATGCGACCCGTTGCGCAGTCACGAATGGCTGGTGATCGCCGAGCACGATGGCAATCGTTCGGGCGCGCGCATTCGCCTCGCCGCCGCAATCGATGCTCAATCAATCGGGCAGGCGTTGAGTGATCAGATAACCGTGGGTGATTCTGCGGAGTGGAATGAAGAGAAATCGATGCTCATGGCACGGCGGCAGCGCAGGCTCGGCGCTATCGTGCTCGATGAAAGTTCGCTCATGCTCGATGAAGAAAGCGCGAGTGCAATGTGGTTGCAATTGCTGCGCGAAAAAGGTTTCGATTGGCTGCAGTGGCCCGATCCGGTAAAGCAGTGGTTGCAGCGTGCGCGCTGGTTGCAGTCGCGGATGAGTGATTGGCCGGATTTTTCCGATGGCGCATTGCTTGCCGGGCTGGAAAACTGGCTGCTGCCTTATCTGAATGGCGTGCGCAGATTGTCCGACCTGCGTGCGCTGGATTTCGGCGCGATGCTGCGCGCACGTTTGACGTTCTCACAGCAGCATCAACTCGATAAGGAAGCGCCGACGCATTTTGTATTGCCGACGGGCAATCGGCATCCGCTCGAATATCGCGAACAAGGCGCGCCAAAGCTGGCGGCGCGATTAACCGAGTTTTATGGACTGGCTGTTCACCCACAGGTGGCGGGTGAGTCTGTGCTGCTCGAATTATTATCTCCGGCGCGACAACCGTTACAATTGACCGGCGATTTACCGAATTTCTGGCGCAGCGCCTATCCGGACGTGCGCAAGGAAATGAAGGGCCGTTATCCGAAGCATTTCTGGCCCGAACAACCGTGGTCGGCGACAGCCACTGCGACCACGAAAAAAAATATGAAGAACTGACCCCTTCCTCATCCTGTTCTCAATGGAGACAGGACTTCATACGAACAGCTGAGCGAGAAAAAAATGCAAGAAGAGAATTTGGCAAGAACAGCGTTGCACGATCTGCATGTGAAGGCGGGGGCGCGCATGGTGCCATTCGCGGGATATTCGATGCCCGTGCAATATCAGGATGGAATCTTGAAGGAACATTTGCACACGCGCGCAGCGGCCGGCTTGTTCGATGTATCGCATATGGGACAGGTGAAATTGTGCGGCGTCGATGCGGCGAAGGCATTGGAAAAATTGGTGCCGGTCGATGTGATCGATCTGCCACGCAATCGTCAGCGCTACGCGATTTTCACCAGCGATGATGGCGGTATTCTCGATGATTTGATGGTGACGAATTGCGGCGATCATTTATTTCTCGTCGTCAACGCCGGTTGCAAAACTGAAGACATCGCGCATCTGCGTGCGCATTTGCCGGCATCCGTCGCAGTCGAACCGTTGCTGCAACACAGTTTGCTGGCGCTGCAGGGGCCGTCTGCGCGCGCGGTACTTGCACGCCTGGCGCCTGCGGCCGGCGAATTGAAATTCATGCAGGCAGCAGCGATGGATATCGCAGGAATTCCCTGCTGGATTTCATGTTCGGGTTATACCGGTGAGGACGGTTACGAAATTTCCGTTGCCGATGAATATGTCGAAAAACTCGCGACGCGCCTGCTGGCGGAAAGTGAAGTCGCGTTGATCGGTCTCGGCGCGCGCGATTCGCTGCGCCTGGAAGCGGGTTTGTGTTTATACGGTCACGATATCGATCGCACCACCACGCCGGTCGAAGCGAATCTGGTCTGGTCTTTATCGAAAGTGCGTCGCCCGGGTGGCGAGCGCGCAGGTCATTATTTCGGTGCGCAGAAAATCGAAAATCAATTGGCGAACGGTGTCGCGCAAAAACGCGTATTACTGCGTCCGCAGGGTAAACAGCCCGTGCGCGAGGGCGCGGTGATTGTCGATGCGTCCGGTAACAATGTCGGTGTTATCACCAGCGGCGGCTTTGGTCCGAGCGTCGGTGCGCCCATCGCGATGGGGTATGTGTCGACTTCCGCACCTCAGGATGCGCTGTTTGCGCTCGTGCGCGACAAGAAAATACCGCTCGCATTGCAAGCCGCTCCATTCGTGGCGCCACGTTATTATCGTTGATTCCGGGATCGACTCGATGGCGGATTTTTTGCGCGGAGTAATCGAAGGTTTTTATGGCCGAACCTGGTCATGGCCTGCGCGCCGCATGATGATCGATTTTCTGCGCCAGCAGCGCTTCAATACCTATGTCTACGCGCCTAAGGCGGATCGTTATCTGCGTGGCGACTGGCGTCACTTGCACGATGTTGCCGGCTTCGATGAACTGCTGGCTTTACGCACGCATTGTTCCGCTCAATCGATCCGGTTCGGTATCGGTCTGAGTCCGAGCGGTCTGCAGGAGGCCTACACGGCACAGCACCGCGCTGCACTCGAACGAAAATTCAGACAGTTGAATCAGCTCGATAGCGATGTGCTGTGTATTCTGTTCGACGACATGCCCGGTGCGATCACTGATTTAGCGGAGCGTCAGGCCGCAATCATCAGAGACATTATGACGATGTCATCGGCGCGGCGTTTCGTGATGTGTCCTTCGTATTACAGTTTTGATCCTGTGCTCGAACAGATTTTCGGTGCGATGCCTCCACGTTATTGGGAAACGCTCGGCGACATGCTGCCTGAAGAAGTCGATATTTTCTGGACGGGACCGCTGGTGCTATCACCGGGTTATTCGAAAGAAGATATTGTGGCGATCACAGCGCGTCTCGGTCGCAAACCGACGTTGTGGGATAATTATCCCGTCAATGACGGCAAACGTATCAGCCGTTTCTTGTTTCTCAAGCCTGTGCGTAATCGTCCACATGAATTGCAGCAGTGGTGCAGCGGACATCTGGCGAATCCGATGAATCAACCGCTGCTGTCGCAATTACCGCTGGCCAGTCTTGCGCAAAGTTTGCTCGATAAACATTACGATGCCGATATTTTCTGGCGCGACGCATTGGAGTCATTTGTCGGAAACGATCTGGCTGCGCTGTTGCGGCGCGATGTCGAACGTTTTCAGGATCTGGGACTCGATACCATCGATGAACATGATCGCCAAACGCTGATTGCGGAGTATGGGCGCATCGCGCATCCGGCCGCGGCAGAAGTGATCGACTGGTTGCGGGAGGGCTATCGTTTCGATCCCGCCTGCCTGACCTCATAGTAGAGGTGTATCGATCTGCGAAGTCGCTTTTCGATGAGGTATTGTCGGGCGTTTATCATACCGGACACGGTCGTTTTGCCAGTTGTCACAGCGATGCAAAGCGTCTAACTTGCTGGCAGCGACACCATTTCATAACGCGGAGAAAAGCCATGATTTCTTCAGGCGCCCTGTATAAAGGGAACGTGATCACCGTCAAGGCGATCGAACCGGGATTCGTTGAATTGTGTTTCGATCAGCCTGGTGCGGTCGTCAACACATTGGGCATGCAGGTAATGCGTGAGCTCGGTGAGGCGGCGCAAAAAATTCAGACGCATGCAGGGCTGCGCGGCGTGCTGATCACCAGCGCGAAAGACGGCTTTATCGCCGGCGCCGATATCATGGAATTTTTGACGCTGTTCGCGAGCCCCGAAGACGAACTTATCGCGAATCTGAAAAATGCCGTTTCGGTGATCAATGGAATTGCCGATCTGCCCGTGCCTACCGTCGCCGCCATCAATGGCCAGGCATTTGGCGGCGGTTTCGAATTATGTCTCGCGTGCGATTACCGCGTGCTCGCCGCCGATGGCGTGGTCGGGCTTCCCGAAGTCAAACTCGGTATTTTCCCAGGCTTCGGCGGCACCGTGCGCTTGCCGCGTTTAATCGGCTGCGATAACGCGGTTGAGTGGATTGCATCAGGTGCTGAAAATAAATCGAACGTCGCATTGGCGGTTGGCGCGGTCGATGCGGTGGTGCCGAAGGAGCAATTGCGCGACGCGGCGTTATCGCTGTTAAAAAAATGCGCGGATGGCGATTTCGATTATCGTGCGCGCCGGATCGAAAAAGATTCGCCGATCAAATTGAATGGCATTGAAAAAATGATGGCATTCATGACAGCAAAAGCCGTCGTTGCAGCACAGGCCGGACCGAATATGCCTGCGCCGATGGCCGCAGTGAAATCGATGGAAAAAAATGTCGACTCGACGCGCGACGAGGCATTGGCCATCGAGTTGAACGATTTCGTGAAAATTGCGAAAACCCCGCAGGCCGCAGCGTTGATCGGCATCTTCATCAATAATCAGACTGTTGCGAAATTAAATCGTCGCTTCGATAAAAATGCAGCGCCTGTAGGGAAGGCCGGTGTGTTGGGTGCCGGCATCATGGGCGGCGGTATTTCTTTCCAGTCGGCTCTCAAAGGTGTGCCGGTGTTAATGAAGGATATCGCCGAAGCCGGGCTCGCCGCAGGTATGAAGGAAGCGGGCGGCTTATTGTCACAGCGCGTTGAGCGCGGCCGTATGAAGGCCGAGGAAATGGCGGGTGTGCTCGCGGCAATTCGTCCGACGCTCGATTATCAGGGATTCGATGAAGTCGATGCCGTTGTCGAAGCCGTCGTTGAAAATGCCAAAGTGAAAAAGGTCGTGCTCGCCGAATGCGAGGCGCAGATGGCAGAGAATGCAGTACTGACATCGAATACATCGACGATTTCGATTACTGATCTGGCTTCGGGGTTGAAGCGTCCGCAACAGTTTTGTGGCATGCACTTTTTCAATCCGGTGCATCGCATGCCACTCGTTGAAGTCATTCGCGGTAAGCAGACGAGCGATGCAACGGTTGCACGCATCGTCGATTTTGCGAAAAAAATGGGTAAGACGCCGATCGTTGTTAACGATTGCCCGGGCTTTCTCGTCAATCGCATTCTGTTCACATATTTTGCGGGATTCACATTATTGCTTCGCGACGGCGCGGATTTCCGCAAGATCGATAAAGTCATGGAGAAATTCGGTTGGCCGATGGGGCCGGCGTATTTGCTCGATGTAGTCGGTATCGACACTGCGCATCATGCAAGCGCGGTGATGTCGCAAGGTATTCCCGAGCGCTTCTCTTTCGCGGATAAGCCGGCGCTGACGGTGATGTTCGAGAATAAACGTTTCGGTCAGAAAAACGGTTCCGGTTTTTATCGCTATGAGCTCGATAAAAAAGGCAAACAGAAAAAAGTCGAAGATCCCGTCGCAATTGATTTGGTGAAATCGTTGCAGAAAGAGCAGCGCGAATTCAGCGACGAGGAAATTATTGCGCGCATGATGATTCCGATGTGTAACGAAACTGTTCGCTGCCTTGAAGAAGGCATTGTCGGTACAGCGGCTGAAGCAGATATGGGGCTTGTACTCGGTATCGGTTTCCCCCCATTCCGCGGCGGAGCGTTACGCTATATCGATCAAGTTGGTGAAGCGGAGTTTTGCGCGCTCGCCGACAAGTACGCATCGCTCGGCCCGATTTATCAGCCGACCGAAAATCTGCGCAAGATGGCGGCGGAAAAACGTAAATTCTATGGCGCTGTTAATTCAGCACCATTTAATTCAACACAGTCGGCATAAGGAGAGACGATCATGACTTTGCGAGATAACGATGCAGTGATTGTCGATTGCGCACGTACGCCGATGGGCCGTTCGAAAAATGGTGTGTTTCGTTTTACACGTGCGGAAGATATGTCCGCCGATTTGATTGAAGCAGTGCTGGCGCGTAACGAAGCGCTCGACCCTGCCGATATCGAAGACGTGATTTGGGGTTGCGTGAATCAAACCAAAGAGCAGGGCTGGAATGTCGCGCGCATGATGATGTTGCTCACGCGAATTCCGCACACCGTTGCCGCGCAAACCGTGAGCCGTTTGTGCGGTTCGTCGATGGCGGCATTGCATACGGCGACACAGGCGATTCAAACCGGTAATGGCGATGTATTTGTCGTCGGCGGTGTCGAGCATATGGGACATTTGCCAATGGATCATGGTGTCGATCCCAATCCGCGCCTGAGTAAACATGTTGCGAAAGCCGCGGGCATGATGGGATTAACGGCTGAAGCGCTGGCGATGCTGCACGGCATTTCGCGCGAAGATCAGGATCAGTTCGGTTTGCGTTCGCAATTGCGCGCGTATGCGGCACAACAATCCGGCGCATTCGACCGCGAAATCGTATCGATCGAAGGCCACGACGAAGATGGTTTGAAACAATTGGTTCGCCACGACACCACGATTCGCGGCGATACCACGATCGAAGCGCTGCGTGATTTGCCGCCGGCATTCAATCCGAAAGGCGGCACGGTGACAGCGGGCACGAGTTCGCAGGTCGCCGATGGCGCATCGGTGATGCTGATAATGTCGAGCGCCAAAGCAAAAGCGTTAGGTTTGAAACCGCGCGCAAAAATTGTCAGCATGGCCGTGGCGGGCGTCGATCCATCGATCATGGGTTATGGTCCTGTGCCGTCGACGCAGAAGGCCTTGCAGCGTGCGGGTTTGAAAATTGAAGATATGGATTTCGTCGAATTGAACGAAGCGTTCGCGGGCCAGGCATTGCCTGTGCTAAACGATTTGAATCTGCGCGACAAAATGGATGAGAAAGTGAATTTGAATGGCGGTGCGATCGCGCTCGGCCACCCGTTCGGTTGTTCGGGCACGCGTATCACCACCACGCTGCTGCATATCATGGAGGCGCGCGACGGCCATTTCGGTCTCGCGACGATGTGCATCGGTTTGGGACAGGGTATTTCCACCATTATCGAGCGCCTTTGAAGAGTCGCGGTAAACAGATCGATGACATCCGATGTAGCTGCTGCGGCACGATTGATTCGTGTCGCAGCAGAAAATCCCGAAGCTGAATTCGAAGCATTGCTTGAAAAAATGCAATCTGAAGCTGGTCGCGAGTTTCTGCTCGCGGTCGATTTCAATTTTCACGAATACTGGCGCGAGCAAAAAAATAGCATCGCCTTGACTGCGCTGTTTTATGCGAAGGGCGGAGGCGTTTCGATTGCAGTGCTGCGCACCGAGCTATTCGATCAATGTAAGGACATTCATTCGGAATCGCTGTCCGGTTTAATCGCAGGGTTACCTGTCGCACTGCTTTCGCTCGATGACGCGATGCCATTGCAGCCGATCGCGATCCCAAAGCCGTGGGGCCAGGAAATTTGGTACACGGGTATCGAAAAACGCGGTGTGGCTGAAATTGGCGAAGCAGGTCGTGGCGTGCCGTTGCCGTGGTTGCTCGCGGTGGCTCCACAACGTTTAACGCGGGGTGCGCAGCAGCCGATTCTGTTAAAGATTCTCGATCCATTGCCGGCGCCGGTGTTCGGCGATTTGTATTTCGAATTGCATCGTGAAAAGCAGGAAGTGTATGTCGTCACCGCAGTGGATCGAGCCGCCTGGCCCGACGGGGTCGGTGCGATTCGATTTGGTTTCGATACAGCCCTTCGTAAGGCGTATGCGGACGATTCGGCATTCATCGATGCATATCTGAGAGCAGTGCGCGACTATCGGGACGTGCGTAAACAAATCGATATTCAGGTCGATGAATTTCGTGTGCGCGATGGCATTGGATTGGACGAACCCGTTGCCGCGGCAACGCTGGCGCAATGGCTGGAAGAAATTGAACCTGCCTTGCGGGAGGGCGAGACGAAGCTGCGTGCGCAGATGGAATCATTCACGGCGCTGAAGCCCTTGCGTATCGGCGATGTGGTCAGGGTTCCGTGTTTGCTGCCCCATTCATTGCAGCATGGCGTGCGGACGGTCGAGTTCCAGACTCCCGTATACGAGCGGCTGATTTTATCTTTTGCGCAAAAGGTGTTGACTCAATCGGAATGGGATACCGAGGAGGCGGCCGGCGTATTGCAGCTCGATCCGGAGCCGCCGGCAGAGTTTCCACTCCTCGCTCAGGGTGAGGGCTGGAAGGAAGAACAGATCGTCCGGTTCGACGATTTCGAAGTGCGCCGCATCACCCTGCAACCGCATGCGCAAATGCGTATCGAGCCCGGCAGCCGCTACGGCTTGGGGATGGTGGTGGGACAGGCATTACGGTTGGGGGATCGTGTGCTCAAGCCCGATGATGCGGTGCTGTTGCCCGCGGGGTTGCGAGCGCAGCTCCTTCGCAATGGGAATGACAATACGGGCTATTTTTTGCTCGCTCTGCCGCTTTCTTGAATGCGGGTCTCGTCTGCCCCCGGGAGCGGTTGCCGCTGCGATGGAGGGTGTGGCACAATCAGCGCCCGCTGCTGCAGCTTGCCACGTTATCGAATCGTTGAATTTCTCTAAAAATCAATGAATTGAAGCGACTGATTAAAGTTGTTGTGAGTGTTGCGAGATGTGAGCGTCGCGACAGGATATGCGTGTCACTGATGTGCAGACGGTTCGAATTAAAAGCGAAAGTGGCGAAATTGGTAGACGCACTGGATTTAGGTTCCAGCGCCGCAAGGCGTGAGAGTTCGAGTCTCTCCTTTCGCACCATATCCGTTATTTAAATTTCCGGGGCGCGTCCCTGTTCCAGAACAATTATTGGGGAAAGACCATGCAGGTTTCATTAGAGACAACTTCGGCCCTTGAACGCCGGCTGACGATTGGCGTACCGGCCGAGCGTGTGGAAAGCGAAATCAACGCACGGTTGCAGCGTGCCGCACAGCAAGTGCGTATTCCCGGTTTTCGCCCCGGTAAAGTGCCCATGAAGATTGTCCGTCAGCGTTTCGGAGAAGGGGTGCGTCAGGAGGTGCTCGGCGAAGTGCTGAACCAGACGTTCGCAGAAGCCGTTCAGCAGCAGCAATTGAAGCCGGCCGGTCGGCCGTCGATTCAGCCCAAGACGCTGGAAGAGGGCAAGGATCTCGAGTACATCGCGACGTTCGAAGTTTTCCCCGAGATTGTTCTCGGCGATTACAGCGTCATCGAAGTCGTCAAGCCCGTTGCCGAAGTCACCGATCAGGACATCGACAAGATGATCGAGACGCTGCGCAACCAGCAGGGCACCTGGGAGGCAGTATCGCGCACCGCCAAGAGCGGAGATGAGGTCAATATCGATTTCACCGGACGCAAAGACGGTGAGGCTTTCGAAGGCGGCACCGCACAGGGCAGCACGCTCGTGCTGGGCTCGAAGCGCATGATTCCCGGATTTGAAGATGCCATCGTCGGTATGGGTGCTGGTGAAGAAAAAGTGGTTCCCCTGACTTTCCCAGAGGATTATCACAGCGAGGCGCTCAAAGGCGCTGCGGTCGAATTCACCATCAAGCTGAACGCAGTAAAAGAGCAGAAGCCTGCCGAATTGAGCGATGAGTTTTTCGCCAGATTTGGTGTTAAGGAAGGTGGTGAGGCCGCATTCCGTAAAGAAGTCGCCCAGAACATGACGCGTGAGTTGAAAAACGCAACCAAGAATAAAATCAAGAGTCAGGTAATGGACGGGCTGTTGAAGGTGCACGAGGATCTGTCGGTTCCCGCAGCGCTCGTTGCCGAAGAGATCAAGGTGCTGCGTGGTCAGATGGTGCAGCAGTTTGGCGGTGCCAATAACGATATGGATTTCTCCTCGATTCTTCCCGACGATATGTTCCGCGAGCAAAGTCAGCGTCGCGTGAAGCTCGGTTTGATTCTTAACGAAATCATTATCAAGGAAAATGTCCGCCCCGAAGCGGCCGATGTGCGCAGTGCCATCGAGGAGCTAGCTTCGACCTACGAGGATCCGAAGGAAGTTATCGACTGGTATTACTCTAATCGTCAGCAGCTGCAAGGTATTGAGGCTATGGTTGCCGAAGATAAGGTCGTCGATCAGTTGCTCTCGCATGCGAAAGTATCGGAAAAGGTGGCCTCCTACGAAGAAGTGCTGAAACCCGAGGGCAAATAAGCCCCTGCAGAGCGAAAAAGCAGACGTTGTGTATTCGAGCCGCTACACTAGTTTTGGCTGTACAGCTTCGGGAAGTTCGATTGAGCACGAATGATTCTTCGAGGCTGTTTTGCTCACGTGAAAGCTGATAGCAACGCAGTATCACTACGAACATACAAAGCACGAACATACCAGGCATTAGTGGCGAGAAGAGAGTAGAGCATGTCGAATTATTCGTTCGATGCAAGAAACAAAAACACCATCAACAACCTTGGTCTTATCCCGATGGTCGTCGAGCAGACGGCACGGGGTGAGCGCTCATACGACATCTATTCGCGTCTTCTGAAAGAACGTGTGGTGTTCTGTGTGGGCCCCGTCGAAGACCACATGGCCAATCTGATCGTGGCTCAATTGTTGTTCCTTGAATCGGAAAATCCGGACAAGGATATTCATCTTTATATCAATTCGCCGGGCGGCTCCGTTACTGCCGGCCTGGCCATTTACGACACGATGCAGTTCATCAAGCCCGATGTCAGCACCATGTGCATCGGTCAGGCTGCGAGTATGGGATCGTTCCTGCTGTCCGGCGGCGCTCCCGGCAAGCGCTTCATCCTGCCGAATGCCCGTACGATGATCCACCAGCCAAGCGGTGGGGCACAGGGCCAGGCGACGGATATCGATATCCATGCGCGTGAAATTCTGATTATTCGTCAGCGGCTTAACGAGCTGATGGCAAAACATACCGGCCAGTCTCTGGAAACTATCGAGCGCGACACCGAACGCGATAATTTCATGAATGCCGAGCAATCGAAAAATTATGGGCTGGTCGATCAGGTTCTTACGCAGCGTCCATCTGCTGGTAAGTAAACCGTTTAAAACGTCGCCCAGTGCAAGCTTCGTATTGGCGCGGCTTGCAAAACCGGACAAAAGACAGCATCTTTAGCGGAGGAGGCATTCCGGCAGCTACTGCGGAAACGGTCCCTCCTCCCACCGAGAGGTCGAATTTCGATGAGTGATCACACCAAGGACAGCGGCGGCGACAACGGCAAGTTGCTCTACTGCTCTTTCTGTGGCAAGAGCCAGCATGAGGTTCGCAAACTGATCGCGGGCCCATCCGTGTTCATTTGTGACGAGTGCGTGGATCTTTGCAACGACATTATCCGTGAAGAAGTCCAGGAGAGTGGCGGTGATAAGGCGCGCGATCGCCTGCCTACGCCACACGAAATCAAAGATATTCTCGATCAATATGTGATCGGTCAGCAGCACGCCAAAAAAGTACTGGCAGTCGCGGTGTACAACCATTACAAACGCCTGCGCGTCGGCGAAGGTAAAAAAGAAGACGTCGAACTTGGCAAGAGCAACATCTTGCTGGTTGGACCTACCGGCTCGGGTAAAACCCTGTTGGCAGAAACTCTGGCACGATTGCTTGACGTACCGTTCACTATCGCTGATGCGACGACGCTGACTGAAGCCGGTTACGTTGGCGAGGACGTCGAAAATATCATTCAGAAACTGTTGCAGAAATGCGATTACGATGTCGAAAAGGCACAGATGGGCATCGTTTACATCGATGAAATCGACAAGATTTCGCGCAAGTCTGATAACCCTTCGATCACTCGCGATGTTTCGGGCGAGGGTGTACAGCAGGCCTTGCTGAAGCTTATCGAGGGCACCATCGCATCGGTACCGCCGCAGGGCGGACGCAAGCATCCACAACAGGAGTTTTTGCAGGTCGATACGTCCAATATCCTGTTCATATGCGGTGGCGCGTTTGCGGGTCTCGATAAGGTTATTCGCGATCGTTCGGAAAAGGGCGGTATCGGCTTCAGCGCCGAGGTCAAAAGTAAAGATGAGCGGCGCAATGTCGGTGAAATTCTGGCCGATGTCGAACCGGAGGATTTGATCCGCTACGGTCTGATTCCGGAGTTTGTCGGTCGCCTGCCAATTATCGCGACGCTTGAAGAGCTGGACATCAAAGCGCTTGTGAGCATTTTGACCGAGCCGAAAAATGCGCTCACCAAGCAATATTCGAAGTTGTTCGAGATGGAAAATGTCGAGATCGATTTCCGTGAAGATGGTTTGCAGACCATAGCCGAAAAAGCCATGGAGCGTAAAACCGGCGCGCGTGGATTGCGTTCGATTCTTGAGTCGGTTTTGCTCGAAACGATGTATAACATTCCATCGATGGATAATGTGAGCAAGGTCGTGGTCGATGCGTCCGTGATCAAAGGTGAGTCGGAACCGCTGCTTGTTTATAAAAATATCGAGCAGCAGCGTAAGGTCGTTCCTGAAGACTGATCCGTTCCATTAAAGTGCATGCAAATAGAGGGGCCTTGAGCCCCTTTTTTGTTTGTATGGATTTATTAAAAATCCCGTATTGTTTATAAAAACGCGTGTTATTTATGAAAAACTGACGGACTGGGCTTGTTTTTTCAAAAATGTCCCCAAACTCCTACACAGTTCTGGATTAAAGGCTCAAAAGGCCTAATATAAACATTGACTCCCCCTTCCCGGTCTTTGAGTTTCCAATTTTTATCTGAGGTATTCCATGGCGGATCTGCTGGAATCAGTTGAACTACCCTTGTTGCCACTGCGCGATGTTGTTGTATATCCGCACATGGTGATTCCTCTTTTCGTCGGCCGCGATAAATCGATTCGTGCGCTTGAGGCTGCGATGGCTGCCGACAAGCAGGTGCTATTGGTGGCGCAGAAAAGTGCGGCTGTCGATGAGCCTGGCCGCGATGATGTTTATCGTGTTGGCACAGTTTCCACCATTCTTCAGTTGCTACGGTTGCCGGACGGTACTGTCAAAGTGCTGGTTGAAGGTGGCTATCGCGCGAGGCTCGATAATATTCAGGATGGGGATGAATATTTAACGGCGACCGCACAGGAACTGGCTGGAGAAAATATCGATGCACGCGAAGGCGAAGCGCTCGTGCGTTCGACACTCACGCAGTTTGAAAAATACGTCAATTTAAGCAAAAAAATTCCATCGGAGGTTCTCACTTCGTTATCGGGTATCGAGGAGCCAGATCGATTGGCGGATACCATTGCGGCACATATGACGATGGATCTCGTGCAAAAGCAGAATGTGCTCGAAATTCCCGACGTGCGCGAACGCCTCGAACATCTCATGGCCTTGATGGAAGCGGAGATTGATCTGCTGCAGGTTGAAAAGCGCATTCGCGGCCGTGTCAAAAAGCAAATGGAAAAAAGTCAGCGCGAGTACTATCTGAATGAGCAGATGAAAGCAATTCAGAAAGAACTGGGCGAGCTCGACGAAGCAGCGCCAAACGAGGCTGAAGAGCTTGAGAAAAAAATCAAGCAAGCGGGCATGACCAAAGAGGCTGAAGACAAGGTACGTGCCGAATTAAATAAATTGAAAATGATGTCGCCCATGTCGGCCGAGGCGTCTGTCGTGCGCAGCTATATCGACTGGATGGTCAATGTTCCCTGGAAAAAGCGCTCGAAGGTCAAACAGGATCTGGCATTCGCCGAGGAAGTACTCGATCGCGATCACTATGGTCTCGACGAAGTGAAAGACCGCATTCTCGAATATCTCGCGGTGCAGAAGCGCGTGAAGAAAATCAAGGGTCCCGTGCTCTGTTTGGTCGGTCCGCCCGGTGTTGGTAAAACCTCGCTCGGCGAATCGATTGCGAAAGCCACCAACCGCAAATTCGTGCGGATGGCGCTTGGCGGGGTGCGGGACGAGGCCGAAATTCGCGGCCATCGTCGTACCTATATCGGATCTCTGCCAGGAAAAATCGTGCAGAAAATGGCGAAGGCGGAGGTGCGCAATCCGCTATTTTTGCTCGATGAAATCGATAAGATGGGAATGGACCATCGCGGCGATCCGGCATCCGCGCTGCTTGAGGTGCTCGATCCCGAACAAAACAGCACATTCAACGATCACTACCTCGAAGTTGATTATGACTTGTCGGATGTGATGTTCATATGCACGTCGAACTCGTTGAATATCCCAGGCCCGTTGCTCGATCGCATGGAGATCATTCGGATTCCGGGTTATACCGAAGACGAAAAAATCAACATAGCGGAGCGTTATCTGAAGCCGAAGCAAATGCGCAATAACGGCTTGCGCGAAAATGAGTTGGTAATCGAAGAATCCGCCATTCGTGATTTGATTCGCTACTACACGCGTGAAGCAGGTGTGCGCGGACTGGAGCGCGAAGTGGCGAAAATCTGCCGCAAGGTGGTGAAAGAGTCTTCGCTCAATAAGACGTCTCAGCCAATCGTCGTTAGTGCGGATAATTTGGAACACTACTGCGGTGTGCGTAAATTTTCATTTGGTGTCGCCGAAGAGAAAAATCAGATCGGCCAGGTTACCGGTTTGGCATGGACTCAGGTTGGTGGCGAGCTGTTGACTATTGAAACTGTTGCAGTCGTTGGTAAAGGGCGGCAAGTTAAAACCGGCTCGCTGGGCGACGTCATGCAGGAATCGATACAGGCAGCCTTGACCGTTGTTCGCAGCCGCTCGCAGAAGCTCGGCATTCCCGCGAGCTATCATGAAAAACACGATCTTCATATTCACGTACCCGAAGGCGCGACGCCGAAAGATGGTCCGAGCGCGGGTGTCGGCATGTGTACGGCGCTGGTGTCTGTAATGACCGGTATTCCGGTTCGCTCCGATGTGGCGATGACGGGTGAAATCACCTTGCGCGGACAGGTGCTGCGCATCGGGGGCCTCAAGGAAAAATTACTCGCTGCGCATCGCGGTGGTATTAAAACGGTTGTTATCCCCGAGGAAAACGAACCGGATCTCAAAGAGATTCCGGATAATATAAAAAGCGATTTGCAAATCAAGCCGGTCAAATGGATTGATGAAGTACTGCAAATTGCCCTGGAGCGTATGCCTGAAGCGTTATCCGACGAAGCATATCTGGAAAAGGAGTCTGCTTCGAAGGTGGAGGCACAGGGCGAAAAGGGTGAGCAAAATCGCATAAGCGCGCATTAATCACTTGCGCGCTTATGCGTATGTGCGAGCAATTCTGCCGCATTCCTTGACCCGCCGCGGAGCAGTTGGTGTAGAATCCCCGTTCCGCGGCGCCATCACCAGTTCGCGATCAATCTAAAATGAGTAATACGTCGGCTGGTTCACAAGCCAGCACGCAGTTTTGAATTGTTTTTATTTTTAAGGGGAACAGTGTGAATAAGACCGAGCTTATTGAAGCGATTGCCGCAGCAGCCGATTTACCAAAAGCCTCTGCTGGCCGCGCACTGGATGCAGTGCTCGATGCCATCACTGGTGCGTTGAAAAAAGATGATCAGGTTGTGCTGGTGGGTTTTGGTACTTTTGCGGTCAAAGAGCGCGCTGCGCGCACTGGCCGCAATCCACAAACCGGTAAGCCGATCGAGATCGCTGCGGCAAAAATTCCAAGCTTTCGCCCCGGTAAAGCGTTGAAAGACGCGGTCAATTAAGTTTTATCCGTGTAAATGCTATCGCCAAGTTTCTATCGTAGAACTGGCAACGTTTAAAGGGCGCATCGATTGGTGTGCCTTTTTTTTTACTGGCTAATTTCGCGTCGAGTTCAGTGCTGCAAACATCTGCGCAGCGTTCGTTACGAATGTCAGAATAAAATCAGAGGAAATCATGCTGCAAAATATTCGAGAGAATATTCAGGGAACCGTGGCGAAAGTCATCATCGGCCTCATTATTGTTCCGTTCGCAATTTTCGGTATCGATAGTCTGGTGGGTGGCGGTGGGCCAGTCGAAGTCGCAACGGTTAATGACGACAAAATTTCCGAGCTGGAGCTACAGCAGGCGATCAATGTGCAGAAGCAGCAATTGCTCGCGAGAATGGGCGACAGGATTCAACCGGAAATGCTGGATGACGCCACTTTGCGTGGGCCTGCGCTGGATGGCCTGATTACCCAGCGTCTGCTGCAGCAGCGCGCTGCTGACATGAAGCTTTCGATATCTGCCCAACTTGTCGATCAGACGATTCTTTCCATTGCGGCTTTTCAGGACAACGGTAAATTCTCACCCGAGCGCTACCAGATACTGCTTCAAAATCAGGGTTATACGCCCGCATATTTCAAGCACATGATCCAGCAGGAGCTCATCGTCAACCAACTGCATAGCGGTTTATCCGAATCGGAATTTGTTACCAGTAAGGAGTTGGAAAAAGTTGCGGGCATGTTGCAGCAGCAGCGCTCTTTTAACTACGTGACAATTCCTCTTGCAGCACTTGCCGATAAAGTCACGCCCGATGATAAGAGCATCGAATCTTACTATCTGGCAAATAAAGAACAGTTTTTGAGTCCCGAGAAAGTAAAACTCGACTATATCGATTTGCGTATCGAAGATTTTGCGCCGCCGGTTGACGATAAGGCACTGCAGGCCGAGTACGATCGCGAAATTGCAAATATGAAACCTGTAACTGAGCGCCGCGCCGCGCACATTCTGATAGAAATCAATAAGGAACGCGATGAGCAGCAGGCTCTTGAGCTGGCTGGCTCCATCGTGAAGAAAGTTGCTGCCGGTGAAGATTTTGCGAAACTGGCTGCGCAATATTCTGACGATATCGGTTCGAAAAATAGCGGCGGTGACATTGGCGTCAGTGATGGTACGGTATTTCCGCCCATATTCGAGGAAAATCTCGCCAAATTAAACACGGGCGAAATATCCGCGCCAATTAAAACTGCCGATGGTATCGAGCTGCTCAAATTGATCGAGGCGAACACCAGACCATTGCCGACTTTCGCGGAAAGAAAGGATGAAATCGCACAGCGCTTATTGCGCGATAAAGCCCAGCCGGCCTTGTTGAAGACAGTCGAGAGGCTGCGCGATCTCGTTTTCAATTCCGATGGTTTGAATGTGCCTGCGTCCGAACTCAAATTATCGGTTAGGACCAGCGACTGGATCGAGCGCAACAGCAAGGATCCATTACTCGGTAGTGAAAAGGTTGTTGCAGCTGTCTTTAGCCCTGAAGTGTTGAAGGAGCGCAATAACAGCGATGTGATCGAATTGAACGCAGATCATTACATCGTCGTCCGAGTTAAAGAGCATCAGGAAGCGCAGCCAAAACCATTGGCCGATGTCACGAACGATATTGTGAAGGCTCTCAAGCAGGAGCGGGCATTAGAACAGGCCCGGCAAATTGCGGCCGATATCGGAAAACGTTTGACGCAGGGCGATGATTTCAAAAAAGTTGTCGCAGAGGCTGGCTACACGGCAAGAGCTGTGGAAAAAACGACACGTAATGGCGGCAGCAATGCTGTGCCGGAATTGGCGCGCAGTGTCTTTGCGCTGCCGCGTCCTGATACCGGTAAACCGTTGCCGATCGATACCGTCAATACCGCCGCTGGTGATTTGGCTTTGTTGCAACTGAGCGAGGTGATCGAGGGGCAGCCAGACAGTCTCAACGATGTGCAGCGTGGAGCGATCATCGCGCAATTACGACAGGGATTCGGGTCGGAGGATTTCGCTGTGTTCATGGAAAACCTACGTGCACAGGCCGAGATTGAGCGCCGTTAAAAATCGAGATAATCAGACCGATAATAAATGCGAGGAAAGCGTTATGTTCAAGGTACTCACACTGAACCAGATTTCCGTGAAAGGTCTTGAGCGCTTGCCGCGCGATATTTATGAAATCGCCAGCGAGTTCAGCAGTCCGGATGCAATTTTGTTGCGGAGCCACAAATTGCAGGCCGGCGATATTGGCGAGTCGGTGAAAGCAATCGCGCGCGCCGGCGCGGGAGTCAATAACATTCCGGTGCTGGCGTGCACGGAGCGCGGCATTCCCGTGTTCAACACACCGGGGGCCAATGCCAATGCAGTCAAGGAGCTCATCCTGTCGGCGTTGACATTGGGCTCACGCGGAATTCTCGAAGGCATTCACTATGTGCAAACCTTATCGCACATGAACGATGCTGCGGAGATGAGCAAACTGCTAGAAAAGGAAAAGGCGCGCTTCAAGGGCAATGAGCTGCTCGGCAAAACGCTGGGCGTCGTGGGACTAGGTGCAATTGGCTCCCTCGTCGCTGACATGGCGCTTAAATTGGGCATGGATGTTATCGGTTACGATCCGGCGATTTCCGTTGACGCTGCCTGGCGCCTGCCGCGCGAAGTACGCAAAATCGATAATCTCGTTTCGCTCTTTGCAAAAGCTGATTTCATTACCTTGCATTTGCCGGTACTTGATTCAACGCGCGGCCTTATCAATCGCGAGCTGTTGAAAAATGCTAAACCGGAATTGCGCCTGCTGAATTTCTCGCGAGAGGAAATTGTCGATCTGACCGGCTTGATCGAATCGCTGAACGAGAAGCGCCTGCATCGTTACATCACCGATTTCCCAGCACCGGGCCTTATCGGTCGCGATGATGTCGTATTGATGCCGCATATTGGCGCGAGTACCGATGAGGCTGAGGAAAATTGCGCCATCATGGCAGCGAATCAGCTGCGAGATTTTCTTGAAAACGGCAATATCACCAATGCGGTCAATTTTCCTTCACTCTCGCTGGATCGCAATGCCAATGGTGTGAGGCTCGCGATTACCAATCGCAACATACCTAAAATGCTGAGCCAGTTGCTCGCTGTGTTGGCCGATGCCAATATCAACGTGATCGATATGCTCAATAAAAGCCGCGACGATGTTGCGTACAATCTCATCGACGTCGCGTCGGAGCCGAGTACCGAGTTTCTGCAACGCATGCGCGCTGTCGAAGGTGTGGTTAACGTCCGTTTGATTCGTTAAGTTTTGCTAACGAAGGAGGCAGCAATGGGTCGGCTGAGAATTATCGCTGCATTCTTGTTGTTTTCTCTGGCTGGATGTACGCCTGAATACTTTCGACAGCAGAGCGAAGCGTTAGCCGAAACGGTACGCCTGAGCGATTCGATTCGAGTCGAGCGTAATACCGATCGTTTATTGGCGCGACAGGCGTATGTCTGTCTGATAAGCGCCGACGGTGGGTCCGCAAGCGGTGGAGAGTTGCTACGCACGATACAGGCGGGTTTCAGCGGCTATTTTTACGCGGTGAGTGTTGCCGGAGAATCGATCGACTATCTCCGGGCAGTGGCCGAACCGCCGTGCCCAGGCGCATCGTTTTTATTTTATGTGCAGCCTAATCAGACACCGAGCTGTTCCGACAGCAGTGAAAATGCCTGTCAAAGTATCGCGTCGCAGTTTGTTTTTTCGGTTGTCAGTATCGGCGATCAAAGTCTTGTCGATCGTATCCAGTTTTCAATTAACGATAGTTTTTTACCCGCTGCGTCGAGCGAGCGCGAGCGTCGACAGAAGGCGTTCGAGCAATTGGCCATTGCGTTGATCGGGGGCAGGTAACCATGCCGTCGCTGGATAACATCGAGCAGCTGCTGCGGGATCAGCCGCGCAAGCCACCCATCGAGAAATGGCATCCACCATTATCGGGTGACATCGATATCCACATCGACTCGCGCGGCGATTGGTATCACGAAGGTACGCAGATAAAACGTCAGCCTTTGGTTAATTTATTCGCATCGATTCTGCGTCGCGAGCATGACGGTCATTATTATCTGGTGACGCCTGTTGAAAAATGGCGTATTCGCGTCGACGATACACCGCTGCTTGCAGTCGATATGGATATTATTGAGTCGGGCAAGCAACAAAGAGTGATTTTTCGTTTGAATACCGATGAATTGATCCCTCTGGATGATTCCCATCGATTGCACGTTGAAAATGCAACGCAACAACCTCATCCGATACTCGATTTGGAACATGGATTGTCGGCACGCCTGACTTCGGCTTTATTTTATCGTTTAATCGATGTCGCCGTGCAGCGTGAAAGCGATCTCGGTATTTATAGTCATGGCCGTTGGTTGGTGCTGGCGAAAGTACCGACATAGTTTAAGGCGGGCGATGCTATCTTTCACGATACCGTTCTGCGGATTCAGTTAATCGAAGGAGTGGTGTCTCGTTTAAAAATTAAACGGGATTTGACGGCGACAATGAATCGATCGAAATCATCGGCGGTTTCAAATACCGCTTCATAAATAGGCTCCTCCTGATGGTGTAATTCGCTTTTACGTGTGCCACGACGTATGAAGCCATTTTTCTGCGCAATATTTGCTCCCTCAGCAGTCCAGGTCAATGCAATGATTCTCGCCGGATAACGCAATATCGCCGGTTTTAAATTCTGCTCGAATGCATCAACTACGAGGCGGCCGAGAATTTCGCGCCGATGCCTCGATTTGCGCCATACTTGCGCGAGTGATATCGAGGCGATATACCAATAGCTTCCATGTGCAGTGTGGCGGCGGGGGTCGAGGCTGTTCTCATCGATTTCTTCCTCACCGATGCTGCCATTCAGTAGTGCCTCATATGCCGTTTTTTTCAATGGCCATATATCGATACCGCCGATGATTTTATTGTCGTAGATTGCAAGCCAATTACCGCGTGGATAACGTTTTAACCAGCGAAAAACCTGATCGATGTCAGTTTCTCCCATGTCCCCATAATTTTCAGTTTTTGCGAGATCGATCACGTCGCTGCGGCTGTTGGCTGGTCGAAAACGTAGTCGCGAACCGTCGATGTTTGCAAAAGTGCTAAGTCCCGCATCGCTTTCGCGCGGCAACTCTATCGTGCGCGCGCGGCGTTTCAAAAAAGCAATGCTGACGGCAGCACACAGATAGAAAATACAGCCAGCGGCGAAGCCAAGCCAAATGTATACAGGAATATGCGAGAAGGCTGCGGTACGCCTTTGCAGTGAAGTATATGCTGTTGCAATCTGCGAGATATCCGACAATATTCCGAACACACTGAATACCAAAAAGAATATCGAAATTGTTGTCAGATCTGCGTAAATTCTGCGTCTTTTTTGTGCAATCGCATTGTTGATTTGAAATTCAGCGATACGCTTCTCGTCGTGTCGAATCTTGAGAGCACGAATACGTAGCAGGCGAAACAGGCGGTCTAATACAAAACAGAAAAACAATGAGAATGAAGCAAGCAGCGAGCTCCAAAACCACATCGGCACATTTTTTATAGCAGGGAAAAATTTTTCGACACGCTCGTAAACATCAACAATTTTGGCCAGTGCCAGCACAGCGTGAAACAGCCAGAAAATAATGGGCAGCAGGATGGTTAACGCAAATCTGCGCGGAATTTGTTTTTCTATATCCATGGCATCTTTCCGTAGGTGGGGGTTAATTTAACCTAAGAATAGAGATGTGAGCATATGAAAAAAATCTGACCGCCCAGTATGCTTATACGTACTTTAATTTTATTTTTTTCAATTAAAAAGCCGCTCATGCGGCTTTTTAATTGAAATGATTTTTTTACATATTAGGATAGTTCGGACCACCGGCGCCTTCCGGTGTAACCCACTCGATATTCTGCGCGGGATCCTTGATGTCGCAGGTTTTACAGTGCACGCAATTCTGTCCGTTGATCTGGAAGCGCGGCCCATTCGCATCCTGCACGATTTCGTAAACACCGGCAGGGCAGTAGCGTTGTGCAGGCTCATCGTAAAGCGGCAAATTGTTCTTGATGGGCACGCCGGGATCTTTGAGCTTTAAATGGCACGGCTGATCTTCTTCGTGGTTGGTGTTCGACAGGAACACCGATGACAGACGATCGAAGCTCAATTTTCCATCGGGTTTCGGATAATCGATTTTTGCGCACGATGCGGCGGGTTTTAACTGGGCGTAATCGGGGACGGTGTCGCGCATCGTCCACGGCAAGCCGCCGTTGAATAAATTGATATCGATAAACGCATACGCTGAGCCCACCAGGTTGCCGAACTTGTGCTGCGCAGGACCGAAATTGCGTTGCGCATGCAGTTCTTTATATACCCAGCTCTGTTCGAACGCGGATGTGTATTCGGTCAATTCTTCGCCCGTTTTCTGCTGAGTGGTTATCGCATTGTGTAAGACCTCCGCAGCAACCATTCCTGATTTCATTGCGGTATGGCTGCCTTTGATTTTGGCAAAATTCAACGTGCCGGCATCACAGCCGACAAGCAGGCCGCCGGGGAAGGTCATTTTCGGCAGCGATTGCGGTCCGCCTTTGGCGATTGCACGCGCGCCATAGACCAGGCGCTTGCCGCCATCGAGATATTTGGCGATTTCCGGGTGGTGCTTGTAGCGCTGGAATTCCTCGAATGGGCTGACATGCGGGTTCGAATACCCAAGGTCGGTAATGAGGCCGACGTAAATCTGATTGTCGTCGGCGTGATAGAGAAAGCCGCCGCCTGCGGAGCCGCTTTCGCTAAGCGGCCAGCCTGCGCTGTGCACAACCAGTCCCGGAACGTGCTTGCCCGGCGCGGCCTCCCAGATTTCCTTGATGCCGATACCGTAATGTTGCGGATCGCGGCCTTCATCGAGCTTGAAATGCTTGATCAGTTGCTTGCCGAGATGACCGCGGCAGCCTTCCGCGAAAATCGTGTACTTCGCATGCAGCTCCATGCCGGGCTGATAGCTGTCCTTGTGCTCGCCGGTGTGGCTGATGCCCATGTCACCGGTGGCGATACCTTTGACGCGACCGTCTTCATGAAACAACACTTCAGCGGCAGCAAAGCCAGGGAAAATTTCGGCGCCCAACGATTCAGCCTGTTCCGCAAGCCAGCGACAGACATTTCCAAGGCTAACGATGTAGTTGCCTTCGTTGTGCATGGTTTTTGGCGCGAAAATACCGGGCACGCGGATACCGCTGTTTCCGCTCGGCATGAAGAAAATGTGATCATCGCTAACGGGGGTATGAAGCGGTGCGCCTTTTTCTTTCCAGTCGGGGAACAGTTCGTTGATGGCGGTGGGTTCGAAGACGGCGCCGGAGAGGATGTGTGCACCGACTTCGGAGCCTTTCTCGACGACGCAGACGCTGACATCGTTGCCGGTTTGCATGCTCAGCTGGCGCAGACGGCAGGCAGTGGCGAGACCCGAAGGGCCAGCGCCGACAATGACTACGTCAAACTCCATCGATTCGCGTTCCACGGATAGACTCCCCCTGATTTTGTGGTGTAAAAAAGGCGTGCAGTATAAAAGTTACGGGGTCAAAAGACCATGTTTTTGGCGGCCGCGAGAGCTGCATTTCATTGAGAGAAAGCCGCCCGGTTGTTGACCTGTCGGGTAATAAACGTCAACATATGCACCGCTTTTTTTGCGGGGCAGGCCATCTGCAGCGTCGGCCCGAACCCGAACCTCTCGGTTATCACTGAATTCATATCTGAACTACCACTAGCTAAATGGGGAATCCATGAAGATTCTGGTTGCTGTTAAACGCGTCGTTGACTACAACGTCAAAGTGCGTCCTAAAGCCGATGGCTCAGGCGTTGATCTGAACAATGTCAAAATGGCGATCAATCCGTTCTGCGAAATCGCTGTTGAAGAAGCCGTGCGCCTCAAAGAGAAAGGCGTGGGCAGCGAGATCGTGGTCGTATCGATCGGCGACAAATCCTGCCAGGAGCAGATTCGTACCGCGCTGGCGCTCGGCGCCGATCGCGGTATTTCCATCGAGACTGGCGAAGAATTACAGCCACTCGCTATCGCCAAGCTGCTCAAAGCCGTGGTCGATAAAGAACAACCGCAAATCATCATCCTCGGCAAGCAATCGATCGACGGCGACAACAACCAGACCGGTCAGATGCTCGGTGCGCTGACTGGCTATCCGCAAGGCACGTTCGCCTCGCAAGTGACTGTCGATGGCGGCAAGGCGAGCGTGATTCGCGAGGTCGATGGCGGTCTGCAAACGGTCGAGCTGAAGCTGCCGGCAATCGTGACTACCGACCTGCGTCTGAACGAGCCGCGTTACGCATCGTTGCCGAACATCATGAAGGCGAAGAAAAAGCCGCTTGAGACGCTGACTCCCGCCGATCTTGGCGTCGATGTCACCTCGCGCGTGAAAACCCTCAAAGTCGAGCCGCCTGCAGAACGTAAGGCGGGCATCGTTGTGAAAACTGTGGCCGAGCTGGTCGACAAACTGAAAAACGAAGCGAAGGTGATCTGATGAGCATTTTAGTCATTGCCGAACACGACAACGCCAGCGTCAAAGTCGCTACGTTAAACACCGTCGCTGCCGCACAGAAAATCGGTGGAGACATCACCGTACTCGTCGCGGGTCAGGGTTGCGGTGCTGCTGCTGAAGCTGCATCGAAAATCGCTGGTGTGAGCAAAGTGCTCGTTGCGGATAATGCAGCGTACGCGCACCAGCTCGCTGAAAACCTGGGCTTGCTCGTTGCTGAAATTGGTAAAGGTTTTTCGCACATTCTTGCGCCTGCAACCACCACTGGTAAAAACTTCCTGCCACGCGTTGCTGCATTGCTCGATGTTGCGCAAATCTCCGACATCATCGACGTAATTTCAGCGGATACGTTCAAGCGTCCGATTTACGCAGGCAACATCATCGCCACCGTGCAATCGAGCGACTCGATCAAAGTTATCACCGTACGTACCACCGGTTTCGACGCTGTTGCAGCGACGGGCGGCAGTGCAGCGGTTGAAGCAATCGGCAGTGCAACCGATGCTGGCGTATCGGCATTCGTGAAAGAAGAACTCGCGAAAAGTGATCGCCCCGAACTCACCGCAGCGAAAATCGTTGTATCCGGTGGTCGTGGCATGCAGAACGGCGACAACTTCAAATTGCTCTATACCCTGGCCGACAAGCTCGGTGCGGCAGTCGGGGCATCGCGCGCAGCGGTTGATGCCGGTTTCGTACCGAACGATATGCAGGTTGGTCAGACTGGTAAAATCGTGGCGCCGCAACTTTATATTGCGGTCGGTATTTCCGGTGCGATTCAGCATTTGGCGGGTATGAAGGATTCGAAAACGATCGTTGCAATCAACAAGGATCCGGAAGCACCGATTTTCCAGGTTGCCGATTACGGTCTCGTTGCTGATCTCTTCGAAGCGATACCGGAGCTTGAAAAGGCTGTTTAAGCGCTTAAGTGAAAAGAGCCGGCAATCGCCGGCTTTTTTTATGGGCGAAAATTTCAGGAAATAATCGCTGCGCGCCATCTGGCCTTAATGCTTGATTGGGATGCGCATTTGAAATGGAGTGGTCGAACAGACTCAAGCTGAGCTATGCCAATGTCATCCGGCGTGAGGTGACTGGTGCTGCTGTGAAATTCGTCACATTTAATCGGCTGCATGTTGAGGATTGAATCAGAGTTGCTTTTAATGCGGGCTCATACATCGGGGATAGGATGAAGCGATGACGGCACTGTTAATACTTTCAATCATTCTTATAGCGACCGCAGCGATCTGGCGTTTCCAGCAGCGTGCTCGCAGCAATAACCGCGCAGGCGAAAAGTCCAAATCGTTTAACGCGGTGGGTATTCGTGTTCCGGCACGGGCTTGCAGGGCTGTTCGCAGTTTCGAGGGAAGGCGTTTTCTGGGCAGGGACGCGCCCAAACTGCCAGTGGCGGGCTGCTCGGTGGCACCGTGTCAGTGCCGCTACGTTCATTTCGCAGATCGACGCGCAGAGGACAGGCGCGTTCAGTACGGCATCAGCAATCGATTTCATAATCAGACAGGTCTTGAGCGGCGGCGATTCGATCGCCGCCGGGCCGCTGCATGATCATTTTTCGGGGCTTCGATATTGCTGCGATTCAGTCAGTGGCGTCGGAACCAGGGTAAGGGTTGATCGATGGCTGCCGAATAACTCGTGCTGAAATCGTTCAGACTACCCAGCGCTTTTTCAGGATCGGTCGTTTCAATCGCATAGGCATCGAAACCGCAACGGCTCAAATAATAAAGCTGGTCGCGAATAAATTGACCGATAGCCCGCACTTCGCCTTTGTACTTGAATTGCTCACGCAGAGCACGGCCATACGAAAAGCCGCGACCATCAGTAAAAAGCGGAAAGTCGATGGCAATCACCGGCAATTGTGCGAGATCGTCCGCGAGCGGCGCTGGAGGTTGATCGCTCGCGAGCCATACACCGACTTTTTCTTCATCGTTCTGGCTGCGCGCGAGTAATGTCTCGCGATGCTCAAGCCAATAATTCAGCGGTACGACAATTTTTCCGCCAGGTAATCCACTCCCGGGGATTTCGCGCAACACCTGCCACACATCGTCGATGACAGCGCCATGTTTAATTAATTTAGGCATACACGCGCTCCTTGAACGGCTCCAGGCCAATTCGGCGGAAGGTGCCGAGAAACAATTCGCTTTCCTGGCGATTATCGAGATAGGTTTGCAGAATTTTTTCGATCACATCAGGCACATCGGCTTGTGAAAACGATGGGCCGAGAATCTCTCCGAGCGATGCGTCTTTGCCCTGATTGCCGCCGAGCGAAATCTGATAGAACTCCGAACCTTTTTTGTCGACGCCGAGAATACCGATGTGGCCGACGTGATGATGGCCGCATGCATTCATGCAACCCGAGATATTCAGCTCGAGTTCGCCGAGATCGTAGATGTAATCAAGATCGTCGAACTTGCGCTGAATCGCTTCGGCAACAGGAATCGATTTCGCATTGGCCAGTGAGCAGTAGTCGCCGCCGGGGCAGCAAATGATATCGGTGAGATGTCCTGTATTCGGAGTCGCAAAGCCGATTTGTGTCGCGGTTTTCCATACTTCGAACAAGTCGCGCTGGCGAATATCGGGCAGAATCAAATTCTGGTTATGACTCGAACGCAATTCGCCGAAACCGTATTGATCGGCGAGATTGGCCACGGCTTCCATTTGTTCGGAAGTCGCATCACCCGGCGGAATGCCGGTGGTTTTCAGCGTCAGGGTAACAATCGAATAACCGGGCTGTTTGTGTTTTGCCGTGTTGTATTTAAGCCAGCGTGCAAATGCAAAATTATCCGCTGCAATTTTACTGAGTTCGGCCAATTCCTTTTCGCCGTCGAATTTTTCATACGCAGGCGGCTGGAAAAAACTTTTCGCGTGCGCGATGACTTCGTCGGTCAGGGTATTGGGGCCGTCTTTCAGATGCACCCATTCGGCTTCGACTTTCTCACGGAAGGCATCGGCGCCCATTGCGCGCACGAGAATCTTGATGCGTGCCTTGAATTTGTTGTCGCGGCGCCCGAGCTGATTGTAAACGCGCAAAATTGCTTCGAGATAAGTCAGCAAATGGTGTTTCGGTAAAAATTCATTGATGACTTCGGCGATGACCGGTGTGCGGCCAAGACCTCCGCCAACGAGAATCTTGAAGCCGGTTTCACCCTGTTCATTGCGTACGATTTCGATGCCGATATCGTGCATATGCATCGCGGCGCGATCGCTTTCCGAACCGCACACCGCAATTTTGAATTTACGCGGCAGGAATGCGAATTCGGGATGGAAAGTCGACCACTGGCGAATGATTTCGCAATAGGGTCGGGCATCTTCGATTTCGTCGGCGGCAACGCCGGAGAAATGATCGGCGGTAGTGTTGCGAATACAGTTGCCACTGGTTTGAATCGCGTGCATTTCGACGCTGGCGAGTTCGGCGAGAATCGTCGGTACATCCTCGAGCTCGGGCCAATTCAATTGCATATTCTGGCGCGTGCTGAAATGGCCGAACCCCTTGTCGTATTTGCGCGTAATTTCAGCGAGTTTGCGCAACTGACGTGTGTTCAGCGTGCCATAGGGAATTGCAATGCGCAGCATATAAGCCAGGCGCTGCCTGTAGAGACCGTTTTGAAGGCGCAGCGGCAAGAAGTGGTGGGATTCCAGTTCACCGGCAATGAAGCGTTCGGCCTGGCCGCGAAATTGCGCCACGCGCTCACGAATAATTTGCCGGTCGTGCTCGTTGTATTGATACATTTGTCGATGATTACCGTTCAGGCTTGAATTCAGGGCTGGGTGGGGACGGCAAAGCCGTGCGCACCTTACCAGATTCATATATTAAGCAAAACTAACTGATTTCTATAACCAAATTAGCGAACAATCTATGCGGCTTTATGGGTAAGGAATAGTGGTAATTGAGCCAGCCTGGCAATGATTGGAGACTCTATGGCATCGATCAGCTGGCGAGACGAAAGTGGATGCCGGTGAGGAGCTGGCTGGGATGGAGGACATGTTGCATAATGCCGACCCGAAAGTTTTTCACCGGCTTCATCCGATCAGTTTCCATCAACCCAGCAGGTGTCCGTCATGTCGAATCACGAACCTTCCTACTCGAATCAGGCCGATCAGGGCGACGGCTGCGCCGATGCATTCGCTACGATCGCAATCATTGCGCTCCTCGTGGGTGTCGCTGCTTACTGGCTTCATGGCATGCCCTCGTAAAGACACTGGTGCCCGGCGGGATTAATATCCCGCCTGCTTCAATACCAGTCTTACTACGCTAAAAACCGTACCCATAAAGACCAGCGTAAAAACTATCCCGCAAATGATGAACACGCGCGCCTTGCCGTGTTTAAAGTCCCGCTGCTGATTTTTGCTGCTCTGCACGCCAAATGCTGCAGCGAACACGCTGCCTGCCACTTGGGCAAACCCCGGCGATTTTTCCTTTTCCTCGTTCGTTGTGTTCATGTTCACCTCTGGCATGTCTGCTTTGCTAACGATTGGCTGCTTGCGGTAATTCCGGCTCGTAACCCAGCACGGGCGTGAGCCAGCGCTCTAACTCGGCGATACTCATCTGTTTGCGCGCGGCGAGTGCTTCGACCTGATCACGCTGAATTTTACCCACCGCAAAATAATGTGATTCAGGGTGCGAGTAATAGAAGCCGCTCACGCTCGCTGCGGGCGTCATCGCGTAATGCTCGGTCAGTTCGACTTCGATGCGATCGGCCCCCAATAGTTTAAACAAAGTTGCCTTTTCGGTGTGATCGGGACAGGCCGGATAACCCGGCGCGGGACGAATGCCGCGATACCGTTCGCGAATCAGATCGCTATTGTCGAGTCGTTCATCGGTAGCGTAGCCCCAAAATTCCTTGCGCACGCGCAGATGCATATGCTCGGCTAACGATTCGGCCAGGCGGTCCGCCAGCGCTTTCACCATGATGCTGCTGTAATCATCGTGGCTGGCGATAAATTGACGCGCGAGCGCATCGGCACCGATGCCAGCGGTTACTATGAAACCGCCTACGTAGTCATGCGCCTGCGTGCCTTTCGGCGCGATGAAGTCGGCCAGACTGGCGTTCGGCTCCTTGTTCGGCTTGTCGATCTGCTGACGCAAATGATGCAGAGTCGCCATGGGCTGCGAGCGCGAATCATCTGCGTACAGCTCGATATCGTCACCGTGCACGCGCGCTGCGGGCCAGAAGCCCAGCGCCACGCGCGCACGAATCAGTTTTTCGTCAATGATGCGCTTCAGCAAGATCTGCGCATCGGCGAATAAATTGCGCGCGGCTTCGCCGACTTTTTTATCCTGGAGAATGTCAGGATATTTACCGGCCAAATCCCAGCTTATAAAAAATGGCGTCCAGTCGATCGTTTCGATCAGATCCGCGAGCGGATAATCGTCGAATATTTTCGTGCCCAGGAAGGTGGGCTTCGGCGGCACATAATTATCCCAATCGAACTGCGCACCGCGTTTTAACGCCTCCTCATAAGAAACCGGTATCGATTTCGGCTGGCGGTTCGCATTGCGCTCGCGCACAGTCGCGTATTCGCTGCGGCGTTCGGCGATAAAGTCCGGTTTCAATTCATCGCTCAATAAATTGGTTGCGACCGAAACTGAGCGCGATGCATCGGGCACGTAGACGACAGCGTCGTTTTTGTACTGCGGTTCGATTTTCACCGCCGTGTGCGCTTTCGAGGTGGTCGCGCCACCGATCATGAGCGGTAATCTGAAGTCGAGTCGCTGCATTTCGCGCGCAACATGTACCATTTCGTCGAGTGACGGCGTGATCAGGCCACTGAGGCCGATGATGTCGACATTTTTTTCTTTCGCCACGCGCAAGATTTCTTCACAGGACACCATGACACCCAGATCGATGACTTCGTAATTGTTGCATTGCAATACAACACCGACGATATTTTTACCGATGTCATGCACATCGCCTTTTACTGTTGCCATCAAAATGCGACCGTTCGTTTTCGCGCCAACGTCTTTCGCAGCTTCGATATAGGGCGTGAGATAGGCGACAGCCTGCTTCATCACGCGCGCGCTTTTAACGACTTGCGGCAAAAACATTTTACCCTGGCCGAATAAATCACCGACGACATTCATGCCGTCCATGAGCGGGCCTTCGATCACGTCAATGGGTTTTGCCGCAGCCTGACGTGCAGCTTCGGCATCCTCTTCGATAAATGCGGTAATGCCTTTGACGAGCGCGTGTTCGATGCGTTTATTGACAGGCCATTCACGCCATTCGAGATTTTCCTCGATTTTTTTCGCGCCATCGCCAGCGTATTTCGCTGCGATATCGAGTAGACGCTCGGTCGCATCATTGCGCCGGTTCAAAATCACATCTTCGACGGCGTCGCGCAGTTCGAGCGGGATATCTTCGTAAATCGCGAGCTGGCCCGCATTGACGATGCCCATCGTGAGACCGTTGCGAATCGCGTGATACAAAAACACCGCATGAATCGCTTCGCGCACGGGATTATTGCCGCGGAATGAAAACGACACATTGGAGATACCGCCGGAGATTTTCGCGTACGGCAATTCGCTACGGATGAATTTACACGCGTTAATGAAATCGACGCCGTAATTATTGTGATCGTCGATACCTGTGGCGACCGCGAATACATTCGGATCGAAAATGATATCTTCGGGCGGCAAGCCGACTTTGTGGACGAGAATGTCGTAGCTGCGCTTGCAGATTTCTTCCTTGCGCGCCTGGGTATCGGCCTGGCCCTTTTCGTCGAAGGCCATCACGATAACTGCCGCACCGTAACGTTTGCATAGCGTTGCTTTTGCGACGAAATCGGCTTCGCCTTCTTTCATCGAAATCGAATTGACAATACTTTTTCCCTGCACGCATTTGAGTCCGGCTTCGATCACCTCCCATTTCGAGGAGTCGATCATGATCGGCACGCGTGCGATATCGGGTTCGCCTGCGATCAGATTCAGAAAGCGCACCATGGCTTTCTGTGAATCGAGCATCCCCTCATCCATGTTGATATCGATGATCTGCGCCCCGTTCTGGACTTGTTGCAGAGCGACTTCGAGCGCTTCGGTGTAGTTTTCCTCGCGAATCAATTTCGCGAATTTTGCCGAGCCCGTGATATTGGTGCGTTCGCCGACGTTGACGAACAAGGACTTTTCGTCGATCACGAAAGGTTCGAGTCCGCTCAGGCGGCACGCTTTCGGTAAAGCAGGAATTTTGCGTGGTGATAAATTCACGACGGCATCGGCAATCGCTTCGATGTGCGCAGGTGTCGATCCGCAGCAGCCGCCGACAATGTTAACGAGTCCGCTTTGTGCATATTCGGCCACGATCGTCGCCATTTCCGCTGGCGTCTGATCGTATTCACCGAATTCATTCGGCAAACCTGCGTTGGGGTGCGCGGAGATGAACGTTTCCGCGCAATTGGCTAACGCATACACATAGGCGCGCAGGGCATCGGCGCCGAGCGCGCAGTTCAGGCCCACGCTGACGGGTTTTGCATGTGCGACCGAATACCAGAACGCCTCGGTGGTCTGGCCCGACAAGGTGCGGCCCGAAGCGTCGGTAATCGTGCCTGAAATCATGATCGGCAATTCGAAGCCGAGTTCGTCATAGACGCCCTGTACGGCAAAAATCGCGGCTTTTGCATTGAGTGTGTCGAAAATGGTTTCGATCATGAGAATATCGACGCCGCCTTCGATGAGACCCAGCGCGGCTTCGCGATAATCCTTCACGAGTTCGTCGAAGGTGATGTTGCGATAGCCCGGATCGTTCACATCGGGCGATATGGTCGCGGTGCGCGAGGTGGGGCCGAGTACACCCGCCACATAGCGGGGTTTGTGCGGCGTTTTCGCGGTGATTGCATCGGCGCACTGGCGCGCGAGTCTGGCGCCTTCGACGTTGAGTTCGTAAACCAGCTCTTCCAGCCCGTAGTCGGCCTGCGACACTCGCGTCGAATTGAATGTATTGGTTTCGAGAATATCGGCCCCTGCGTCGAGATACGCGGTATGAATCGCCGCGATGACTTCGGGTCTGGTCAGCACGAGCAGGTCGTTGTTGCCCTTGATATCGCGGTGATAATGCTTGAAGCGTTCGCCACGGTAATCGGCCTCCTGCAATTTATAGGTCTGAATCATCGTGCCCATCGCACCGTCGAGGATCAAAATGCGGTCCTGCAAGGCTTGCTTGAGAGTGGCAATGCGTTGGGCGCGATCGGTATTCATCGAGACTCCGTAAAGAAATGATGGGTGGCGTGGGGCGCCAGTATAGGGGGCTTGGTAATCTATATCAAAAAATTTTGATATAGATTTGGTTTGCAGATCTCGGGCTCGTCAATAGCCGGCGATCTCATCGATATCCGGGTACCTCATCAATATCCGACTATAGAGCTAGGTTATCGCTTGTGATAGATTGCGGATTCTACAAGGTGCGGGCGTTCAATACGCAGCTGGCATTTATGATCCTCAGCGTTATACTGCGCCGCCCACCGCAGCCCTCCTTTATATCTGACCGGATTGTGCAATGACCGATACTGTCGCCGAGCTGAAACTCACGATCACTGAAAGCGCTCAGGATTACCTTGCCGAGTTACTCGCCAAGCAGGATTCCGAAGTGCTTGGCGTGCGGATGTTTATCAATCAACCGGGTACGCCGAAGGCGGAAACCTGTATTGCCTATTGTCGTGCCGACGATAAGCGGGGCGACGATTTCGTCGTCGAGTATCCTAAGTTCACCGCGTATATCGAGCGTCGCAGCATTCCGTTTCTCGAGGATGCGCTGGTCGATTTCGCCAAGGATCGCATGGGCGGACAGCTCACGATCAAGGCGCCGAGTGCGAAGCTGCCGAAAGTGGGCGAGGACAGCCCGCTTGAGGATCGCATCAATTATCTGCTCTACAACGAAGTGAATCCGTCGCTGGCGTCGCATGGCGGAGAGGTGAGTCTCGTCGAAATCACGCCGGACGATATCGCCGTTCTGAAATTCGGCGGCGGCTGTCAGGGTTGCGGCATGGTCGATGTGACATTGAAGCAGGGCATCGAGAAAACGCTGATGGAAAGTATTCCTGAGCTCAAAGGTGTGCGCGATATTACCGACCATACCGATCGTTCGCATGCCTATGCGTAATCGATGCGATTGAATCCTGAGATGAATCTGAAACAAAAAAGTTGAATCAACACAAAAGCGGCAAAGCCGCTTTTTTTATGTCTGCTTGAGCTGGATATTAAAAGGTGGTGCTTGCAGTGCCTCGATCGGCATAGCGATAATCGTGAATCTTTGTCTGGTTTAAAATATGTCGAAACGAATTCCAGTCAACGTTATCACCGGCTTTCTCGGCGCGGGTAAAACCACCGCGATTCTCGATATTCTGCAACGCAAATCCGCTGGCGAAAAATGGGCTGTACTCGTCAATGAATTCGGCGAAATCGGCATCGATGGCACCATTCTGGCGAGCAGCGGCGCCGAGATTCGCGAAGTGGCCGGCGGTTGTATGTGTTGCGTGGGCAATTTGCCAATGCAGGTCGCACTCAATAATTTAATCGGCAAAGTGCGACCGGATCGCCTGCTGGTCGAGCCCAGCGGCCTGGGGCATCCGCAGGAGATCATCGATATTCTGAGCGGTGTTCAATATGCGGATGTGCTCGATCTGCGCGCCGTGCTGTGTCTGATCGATCCACGCAAGTTGCGCGACGAGCGCTATCTGGAACATCCGATCTTCAACGATCAGCTGCGCGTCGCCGATATTATCGTCGCCAACAAAATGGATTTGTGCGGCGATGAAGAGCGGGAATTGGTGAAGAGTTTTGTCGCCAAGCTTTCCGCGCAGGCACAACGAATAGGCTGGAGCGAGCGGGGACGATTGCAGATTGAATGGTTGAATGGCGCGCGCGCGACGGCTGCCATATCGACGCAGTATTCGATGACGCAGGATAATCTTTTGTTATCGAGTCCCGAGATGCCGCTGCCGATCGTCCTGATGCCGGGCACTGAGTTTGCGCGGCGTGAGCATCGGGACGACGATTTTGCCAGTTGCGGCTGGTTGTTTCGCGATGAAACGCGGTTCGATTTTCTGCGTTTGATGAGCCTGGTGAGCGGTTTGAATGTGCAGCGCCTGAAAGCGGTGATGCAAACCGAACGTGGTAATTTCGTTTTTAATGCCGACGATGGCGTACTGTCGGTGAATGAAATTACCGGCAATGTCGATAGCGTGATCGAATGTATTGCCGATTTGGGCATTGACTGGTCGCTCATCGAACAGCAGTTGCTGGCTGCTCGCACCACTCATCAACCTGATAAGACACACACCCCTAATTAACCTGATAAAAAAGGGTTTTGCATGACGCCGGAACAAGTGAAGCTCATCATGCTCGCCGCGTCGCAGGCGTTTTATGCGGTAGCGGTGGTGATGTCGCTGGTTATCATCGATACCGGTCGCCGCGAATGGGTGCCGTATCTTGCGACTGTCATCATTGTCAGTCTGTTGGGTTTTACCGCAGCAGGTTTTGTTGCATATCCCACTGCGATCATCGCGATGATTTCATTTACGCTTGTCGCAACGGTGTATTCGAAACTTTCGGAACGATGGAAGCGTCAGGTGCGTTATGGCGGGATGGCATTGGGGTTGCTCGCGGGATTCCACGAGGTCCCCGGTATTGAAACCGTGCCGCTATATTCGCGCTGGTGGGAGCACGGGAGTAAATTGCTCGCGTTCGATTTCCCAATCGATAAAGCTTATGCCGGTTTACTGCTGGCGCTGATTGCCGCGCAATTTCATCCGCAGAAACGCAATCTGCGCAATGTATGGCTGGTGCCAGCGGGCGTCGCGGGAATGGTATTGCTTGTCAGTCTGCTTGGTTACCCCATGCACTACACCGTGCCGCAATATGCCGCTGCATTTCTGTTCGTGAATTTGCTGGAAACCTGTTTTGCGGAGGAGTTGTTTTTTCGCGGTGCCTTGCAGCGCGAGTTGATGTTGTATCTGGCGCCCATTCCCGCGATTGCGATTGCAGCGGTGTTGTTTGGCATCGTGCATATGAATCGCGGTTGGGAATTCGTCATGCTCGCGATACTTTCCGGTTTGCTGCACGGCTTCGTTTATCGACGCACGGGTGTGTTGTCGCTGAGTATTCTCAGTCACTTTCTGATTAATGTGGTGTGGATTTTTCTATTTCCGGCAGTGAGCGGGCGGTAGTTCCAGCGCATACCCGCAATGCCGCTTGAGATACGACTTAGCTTGGTCGTTTCGACATTTCGTTTTCGATTTCTGCCTGGTAGTGACGACAGAAATCGATCAGCAAATCGGGGGCAAGGGGACGGCTGAAGAAATAACCCTGGCCGTAGTCGCAGCCCGATTCACGTAGAAAATGATATTGCTCGTCGGTCTCGATACCTTCGGCGACCACCTTGTAGCGAAGCTTGTGAGCCATCGCGATGACTGCGGCAGTAATTTCCATATCGTCGACATCGGTTGGAATATCCATCACGAACGAACGATCGACTTTAATCACGTTGACGGGCAATCGTTTCAGATAGCTGAGCGACGAGTAGCCGGTTCCGAAATCGTCGATGGATAAACCGATGCCGAGCGCTTTCAAATTCTTGAGCGCTTCGACGGTGTCTTCGATATTTTCCATCAGCATGCTTTCGGTGAGCTCGAGTTCGAGTTGCGATGGCCGCAAACCGAATTCGATAAGTGTTTCGCCGATGAATTTCACGAGCTGGAAATCTTCGAATTGTTTTACCGATAAATTCACTGCCATGACGGCGCGGTTGTTGACGAGTTTCGCATCGACCAACGCGCGCATCTGTTGACAAGCGGTGCGCAAAATCCAGCGGCCCAGAGGAATGATCAATCCTGTTTCTTCGGCGATGGGAATGAACTCGGCGGGGCTGATGACGCTGCGATCGGGCTGGTGCCAGCGCACCAGCGCCTCGAAACCGACCAGCTGGCCATTGCTGAGATCGACTTGCGGCTGATACTGCAGCAGGAAAGCCTGATTATCGATGGCATGACGCAACTGCTGCACCAGATTCAAATGCCGCACCAGCAACGTATTCATTTCAGTGGTGAAGAATTTGAAATTGTTGCGGCCTTCGTCTTTTGCCTTGTAGAGCGCAAGGTCGGCATTTTTGATAAGTACTTCTGCTGTATTGCAATCCTCCGGCGCCATCGAAATTCCCATGCTCGCGCTGACCGTAATTTCCTGATCGCTGAGCAGGACCGGTTTGCTGATTGCCAGCATGATTTTTTCGGAGATGGCGGAAACGGTCAGCGTGTCGGGCACATTCGGCAGAATCACCGCAAATTCATCACCGCCCAGCCGCGCGACGGTATCAGTGAAGCGTACGCAGTGTTTCAGGCGCTCGGAAATTACCGTCAGCAGCGAATCGCCGGAATCGTGCCCCATCGAATCATTGACGTGCTTGAAGTGATCGAGATCGATGAGTATCAATGCAACGCCATTGCCGCTGCGTGGAATATTGCTGAGCATGTGCTCCAGGCGATTGCGGAAGAGCCGGCGATTGGCAAGGCCTGTCAGCGTATCGTAGAACGCCATTTGTTCGAGTTGATCATAGGCTTCCTTGAGTTCGGAAATATTCGATAACGTGCCGAGGAAACCGATCTGTTGCCCGTTGGCGTCGAACATCGGTGCGATATTGCCGGTAACCCATTTCAACACGCCATCCGGGAGCATCAGGCAGCAATCGATATTGATGTGCGGTGCGTTTTTCTGAACGAGCAATTGAAACTGTTCGCTGATGCGGCGTTTGTCATCGGGGTGCACGACATGCAGCCAGCCATTGGCGAGTAAATCGTCGCTTGAAACACCGGAAATGGTGGACATCTCTTCGTTGGCGTAAATCAGATGGCCGTGGCGGTCGAGCTGGAAAATGCCAACCTTCGACGATTCGCTGATGAGACGGAATTTTTCCTCGCTCTCACGCAGGCGTTCGTTTTCGTGTTCGATGACCGACAGCATGTGGTTGAACGAATCGACCACGCTGCCCACTTCATCGTTGCTGTATTTGTCGGCGCGAATCGAATAGTTGTCGTGCTCGGCGACAAGCGATGCGGCTTTGCCGAGCATTTTCAGGGGATGCGAAATATGGCGGGACAGCAGTGCGCCGATCAATACGGCGATCGCCGCTGCGACAATCACCACGGGAACCATGATGAGTAATTTGTGCTGCAGGCGGCTGTAGGTTTCGTCGAGCGATGCGCGCAGATACAAAACCCCGACGGTGGAATCGTCGAGCACGATGGGCTGAAGCACGTCCAGATAGCGCTGGCCGATGATGATCTGCTGCCGTGCCGGGACATTCACTTGCGGGCACTGGTCGTCGTTGCCGCTGTGATAGTTCGCCAGCGGAATCAGCTCGGACCCCGGTTCTCCGCTTTCGGCCCCGCTCAGACGATAGATACAACCGAGCGTGACGCTGCTGCGGTATTGCAAGGAGCTGAGATTATTCTGCGCCAGGGCCTCATCTTCAAATACCGCTGCGGCACTGGATCGGCTGGCGATAACGCTGCCGAGTACGCCGAACTCTTCGCGCAGGAGCGAGCGCAGGCTGTACTGATCGTAGGCTGCGATGGCGGTGATGGCGGCGAGCAGTCCTATCAGACTCGTCGCCAGCGACAGTAGAACCAGTTTGCTGCCGATCGACCAGTTCTGCAGCCACGCCGATGCACCTCTGGCGATAGCCGGATGAGCAGGCTTGGGCGATGCGTGGGTTGGAGCAGGATCGGCCGCCATTTATTGGATCCTGTGTGCGATTTCGAGAAGACTGGCGCTGACGTTGAAGCCGGTCTGTTTGGCGCGGGTCAGATCGATATCCAGTTGCACATTGTTGTTGGCCGCGACGAGGCTGACGTGACCTCCCTGGTTCAGAAAGTCCTGATCGTCGCTAATCGTTAAAATCGGTGGATAGGGCGGTGGCGCCGACAGCAGCTTCGGTCGCGTGGTATTGAGCTGGGAAATGAAAAGCAGCTGGCAGCTTTCGATGGCATCGTGTTTGCCGAGATAACGGACTGCGATCGGGCGGCCGCGAATTTGCCGTTCCTGCAATTTATCCAGATAACGTTCGAAAGGGTTGTATCCATACACACACAAGGTGATTGGTGCCTCCTTGGGCATATCGTTTTCATTGGGCCAGATAATGAATTTGCCCAGGTTATAGAGATACGCGGCCTTGATCCGATACTCGCGCGAAATGTCGTCCGCTTGTGTTCGCGAAACGAGCGCAACGGCCAACAGCGAAAACAGAATTCGCGCGATTAATCCTTTGGGTCCCATTGTGTCAAGGCTTCGCATAAGCGTCTCAGCGCGAAGAACTGCAACGCAGCGTATTTCCGCTGAGTCGGGCGCGGGAGTCAAATAAAAAAAAAGCGGACAGGAAGCGAGAGCGAGATGATCGGAGCGCATCCGAAAATCGAAGGGAGAGGGCAGTGCGCAGAGGGCCGCTGAAGGCATCGGAATCCGTTAATTGCATTCTGGGTGATGAAGTCATGCACTTATTTCGAAGACGCTGCAAAAACGTCGCACGTATCCGTTCCACTGGCATAAATCTCTGATTCTCCTCGCGGTATTATCGACACAAGTTAAAGAGATTTCCAGTTTTGGGCGGCTTTCTTATGCGTTACGCGCGTCGGTTCACATAGCCGCGCCACTTGCCGACTTCATCAGAAAGCGTGCACACTCGGTAGCCATGATTCGCCCATAAAAATTACCGATAACGATCATCAACAGGGCTTGCTTTCGACAACGGTCGACCGGAGCACATCATTTATGTTGAGGAACCAGCAGACGCAGGAGCTTTGGCTGGACAGAGTCTGGATGTATTTGTTTGGTGAAGGCGATGGTCTTACCAGTCCCCGACAAATTCGCTGCGAGGGACTCGATCGCACTCGCGTGCGTCAGGCCGAACTGGAGGCCATTGAAGCGACCGGGCTGGAAATCGCTGATCTGCGCAGCGGCAGGAAAATGATGGGATACGGCGGCAAGGTCGTCGATGCAATCGCAGTTGGCGACGTGCCGATGTACGGCTTCATCGAACAGCCCGCGATCGATGAAGATCAGATTTTCGCGCGCTTTACAAAATCGCAGAACCTCGCCGGCTCGGCCGCGGGTGAACCCGGTAACCGGGATGTCGAGCATTCATTGAATATTCGCCGCATCGCCCTGCTTGCTGAAGAAGAGATTCTCCATAGCCACACCCTGCAGCCACTATCTGAACGCGAGCTCGGTGCGCAATGGTTACAACGCTGGCGGCACTGGGCTCAGGACGTTCATCACCCTGAATTGCAGAAGTTATGGGCGCGCCTTCTCGTACGCGAAATTGCAGCGCCGGGGCGCTATAGCCTGGCGACGGTCGAAACGCTGGGAATGATAGGCGAGCACGAGATTGCCGGGATTCAATTGCTGGCGCGTTATATTTTCGGCGAATTCATTTTCGATGCGCGCAGCCGTTATTTTCAATCGCAGCTGCACGGTATCTGGTTGCAGAATGCCGAAGCGCTAGGTCTGCTGCATCCGATCGATACACAGCGCAATGTCCATTTGCACAGCCAGTCCGGCGACGAGCAGGAACCGCTGTTGCTGATCAATCATCGGCGTGCGCTGCAAATATCCGGATTGAATGTGGACGGTGTCCATTTACCGGTGTTGCGATTGACGGCCACCGGCAAACAAATCTTCCAGCTTTGCAGCGGCGATGCCGATATGGCTTATTTGCTGGATCTGGCCGCGTATTTGTCCGAGTGCGGAGCCAGGGTTGCGATCGGCGAGTGGCACGCGTTGCGCCGTCATTTTGAAAAGAAGATTGATTGCAGTTGACCGACATCAATTTATTTTTCTGTTAATATCGCGCCTGCTCAGTTAGTGCTGTTCGCGTCGATGGTAGAACCTCGTTTCGTGCAGCGATGTAGTCAATAAGAAAATATCGATAATGTTTCCATTGCGAGGAGAAAACTATGGCGTCGATCGATGAAATTGTAAGTGCATTGGCTGGAAAGCTGTCCGATGTCAAACCCTTCGGTAAAAAAATCAAATTCGTGCTGGATGGAAATAATGTGTTTCTCGACGGCACCGCTACGCCGCCGACGGTTTCCTTATCCGACGACGCAGCGGATGCCACGATCAGCGCATCGCTCGATGTGTTTGAAAAACTGATGAACAAACAATTGAATCCGCAAATGGCGTTCATGTCCGGTAAAGTCAAATTGCAAGGCGACATGATGGCTGCGATGGCACTGCAAAAAGTTTTTGGATAAGCGCTGCAGTATGTAAGAAGAAAGAATAGGGAGCGTAAAGCTCCTTATTTTTTTTGCGATCTTTTTAACCCGCCTTTTGAAATCGATCTACTGAGGTAGAATGCCAACTCCCGCCGCGGCCAGCGTATATGACCGGCCAGTTGAGTTGCATGACTACCGACACGCATCACATTGCAGAATCCGATAACGACATCGCGGAATGTTACGCGAATACTTTGTTGCGCGATCTCGGTGTGCCGATGTCCGCACGATGTGCGTCCGTACATCCAGCACTTCGTGCGGCGCAATGTGGCCTGAACGCGCTTACCGGTCGAGCCGATGGCCCCGCGCAACTGTGTCCAGCGCCCGTGGCTGCCTGCGCCGATGGCGTGATTGCCGCATTGCATGCGGTTGGCAATCGTTCCGAATTGATGACGCTCGATGGTGCGGCTTTGCTCGGCGAGCGTGCGGCCTGTTTTGGCTATTCGCGCGCAGGCGCCATTTCAGCTGGCGGCAGTTGCCGACTACTATCGGCCAAAGACGGTTATCTTGCGATTAATCTGGCGCGCGAATCCGATTGGGAATTGTTTCCCGCGTGGCTGGAGGTGAATGCTGCAAGTGACTGGCAGTCACTTGCAGCGGTGCTGCGGAACATTGCTGTTGATGAGGCAATTGCACGTGGGCGTTCGCTGGGGCTTGCGGTGAGTGCAATGTCACCTTCCTCCGCGGAAAAATCCTGGTTTGCACGTTCATGCATTAACTCCTCTAACGTTGTGCAGGCGCGAAAAAACAGGATGCCGCTCGTCGTCGACCTGTCCGCATTGTGGGCAGGGCCGTTGTGCGGCAGTCTGCTACAGGTGCTCGGTGCGCGAGTTATCAAGATCGAAAGCATCGAACGGCCCGACGGCGCACGTTACGGCGCGAAAAACTTTTTTGATTTGCTCAATGCCAATAAAGAAAGCGTTGCATTGCAATTGAACTCACCGACGGGTCGCGAGCAATTGCGGCAGCTGCTTCTGCGCGCTGATATCGTCATCGAGGCTTCGCGACCACGCGCCCTGCGCCAGATGAATATCGTTGCGGAAGAGATTCTTGCGCAGAATGCCGGCCTCACCTGGCTGAGTATTACCGGCTACGGCCGCGACGAACCTGAAGAGAACTGGATCGCATTCGGCGACGACGCAGGTGTTGCTGCCGGGCTTTCCCAGTTGTTGTTCGACGCAACACGCGAAATTATGTTTTGCGGTGATGCGATTGCCGACCCGCTGACAGGAATGCACGCTGCGCTAGCGGCATGGACAAGCTATTTGCGCGGTGGTGGTGAATTGCTTTCATTATCGCTACGCGATGTCGTTGCTCACTGCGTTCAATTCGGCAATGCGCGGGATGCAGGATCGATCGGCAAACGTTATCTCGACTGGAGGGCGGTGTTGCAGCGGAGCGGCGAAAAAAATGCCGAACCTCGCGCACGATCAGTGACCGCAGCGGCTCCAGCGCTGGGTGCCGACACGCAGTCGATACTTGCGGAGTTCGGCATCGCATGCTGATCCGTCGCGCGCAGATCAATTTCTCGAAGCTCGTCGATATTCGTATTGCCAACGGTACGATTGTGCAGATTGCGGACATTCTGGAACCGCACGACGGCGAGCAGATCACCGATGCATTCGGCAATGCGGTAATTCCCGGTCTGCACGATCATCACATGCATTTTCTCGCAAGTGCCGCCGCGCGCGAATCAGTTTTTTGCGGCCCCCCACGGATCAGCGATGCGGAAGCACTGTGCGCAGAATTGCGTAAAAAAGCAGAAAATTTATCGGATAAATGGCTTCGCGGCGTGGGGTACCACGAATCCGTTGCAGGCGATATCGATCGTCACTGGCTTGATCGAGTCATTCCTCATATACCTGCGCGCATCCAGCATCGCAGCGGCAGATTGTGGGTTTTAAATTCGCGAGCACTTGGAGCTCTGGGCAATCTCGATGATTCGCCGCTTGAAAGGCGCGATGGCGAATATACGGGCCGCCTGTTCGATGCCGATATGTGGCTGCGAAAAAAAATCGGCAGGCAGCTGCCCGACATTCGCACCGCCAGTACCCGGCTTGCACGTTACGGTGTCAGCGGATTTACCGATACGTCTGTATCCAATTCCGAGGAATCATTTGCGCAATTTTCACAGTGGCAGGCGAGCGGTGAATTATTGCAGCGCGTAGTGATGATGGGAGATGCATCGCTGCTTTCCTGTATTGATTCGGCACGCATAAAACGCGGCGCATTGAAAATCCATCTGCATGAAAATGAATTGCCGGAATTCGATGCCATGTGTACGCTCATCGCGGAAAGTCATGCGGCATCGCGCCCGGTCGCTGTGCATTGTGTGTCTCTGGTAGACCTTGTTTTTACGCTCAATGCTTTTCAGATGGCGGGGACGATTCTCGGCGACCGTATCGAACATGCATCGATTGCACCGCCTGATCTCGTCGAAAAAATAGCGCAGCTGAAACTCATTGTCGTGACGCAACCTAATTTTATTGGCGAGCGCGGCGATGCCTATTTGCAGGATGTCGATCCGCAGGATCAGCTCTGGCTCTATCGATTGGAAGGGTTTCGCGAAGCGAATATCCCATTGGCTGCGGGTACCGACGCGCCTTACGGGAATTTGAATCCCTGGCTAGCGATGCAGGCGGCGGTTTCGCGGCGCACAGCAGGTGGCGCGCTAATTGGTTCTAACGAAGCAATCACGCCAGAGCGTGCGCTCGAGTTATTTCTGGGTGATCCATTGCAGCCGGGTAGCGGAAAAAATTATCTCGATGTCGGCATGCCTGCGACATTGTGCGTGCTCGACCGTGCGTGGGAATATGCGCGTGCGGATTTATCGACAATCACGCCTCATAAAACCCTCATCGATGGCGCAATGGTGTGGAGCCGTTAAAAAAATAAACAGAACGATAGAAGTGGACTAATCGACGATTTTGTCGATGAGTCCCCATTCGAGTGCGGTTTTTGCGTTTATTTTTTTTCCGCTCAACGCCATATAAATCGCACGTTGCTTGCCGATCCGCTTCGGAATGCTCACGCAGCCACCGGCCCCCGGAATTAATCCAAATTGAATTTCCGGCAGTTGAAAAAACGCGTTTCGCGTTGCGCTGATATATCCACCAAAAGCGGGTATTTCCGCGCCCGCGCCAATGCATGCGCTATGCACGTGAAATGCGACGCGGTCGGCACAGTCAATTAAATAGCGGGCGGGCAGGCGCACCGAGCGAATGGTGTGTGCTCCAGCCGGGCTTGGTGCTGTACCGAATTCATCGAGATCACCACCGATACTGAAACAGCCACCATTGCCGCCAATCGTCACGTGTTCAATCGTTCGATCGGTAATGACCAATTGAAACAATTCGGTTAACGCATCACGAATTTCCAGTGAGATCGCGTTACGGCGACTGGGCCGGTTGAGCCGCACGTTTAAATTGCCGTTTCCGTGTTCGATCAATAACGGCGGACCTGTGTCAGCAATCGGAATTGTGGTCGGAGGATTGTTGCTGCTCCATGCCAGAAATTCCGGTCCTGCCTGCAACGTCGCATAAGCGAGCGATTCCACAAGCAGACCCTCGGCCAGCGGCAGCATCATCGTACTGCGTATGACCTGCACCAGTGTCATCGCTGCGATAGGTGAGTGCGTAATGTTACTGCACAGTGTTCTGGTTTCGTCGATCGACGACACTGCAATATCAAAACTATCCTGAAGCGCATGCCTGTCGACGATTGCAATGCTGGGGCAGGGTAATTGCGATAAAAAAGCTCGAATATTCTGTTGATCGGTAGAGGTTATTGTCGGTGCTGATTGCTGCAGATCAACCAGGAGAAAATGCTGATCGCCAAACGGTGAGTAATCTTCGCGCGCATGCGGTGTACGCGCGATATCACAAAGCTGTTCAACAGTAATGGGCGAAAGATTATTCATCGTGGCGGACGAATCACGCACGCTCTCCACGAGCAAAGAGGCGATTTTTCAGCTCCGCATAACTTGGATCAGCGCTCGGAGTTTTACCGGTCTCGGGCGCTGCAATGGGGCGCCGGTTGCGCATATCGTAGGTGACCACGCGTTTTGCAAAGCGCCAGCGACCATCGGCTTCCTTGCGATAATTGTCGATGTAGCGCACGGTCATCAAGTCTTCGAGCCAGCCACCTTTGCCATCGGGAATGATGTGATAGGCGATGGCATAAACTTCGCCATTGCCTTCATTGCCGTTCACGGAAATTAAATGATTGCAGACGTGATGCCCGCTGTAAGGCATGTAGGGAAACGAACGCTCCAGAAAATCAACATACTCCTTTGCGCCGCCATCGAATGTATCACCATGCGTATCGGTCGCATCTTCGGTATAAAGCGTTCGCAACAACGGACCATCCTTGCGATCGACTCCACGTGAATAAAGCAGTGCGAGTTCGCGGATTTCTTCTTTGGCAATCAATATTTCCAGTGCTTTTTGATCGGTACTCATAATTTTTTCCGGTAAATTAACCTGCGGTGATTCCATTATCGATATTGATAACGGCGCCGTGATAACCACGCGCCGCATCCGAAGAAAGAAATGCAACCATTTCGGCGACATCGTCGATCTCGACCAGACCGCGCAATGGAGAATAACGCGCAAGCAGGCTGGGATCAGGATTTTGCAGATTGCGCAGACCTGCGGCTAACGCTGTCATCATGCCGCCGGGTGCGACTGCGTTGAAGCGAATGGGCTTGTGCATGTATTCCATGGCGAGCGACTTGGTCATGTGCGTCAGTCCGGCTTTCGTCGCGCAATAAGCGACAGTGTAAGCCTGCCCCGCATGCGCCGCGCACGAAGTCACATTGACGACGGCACCGTTTGCTTTCAGTAAATGCGGAATTGCGGCCTGAATCAAATGAAACGGCGCACTCAGATTGACCGCCAGGGTTTTATCCCAATCGGCTGCACTCATTTGATCAGCATGACAAGGGATGAAAACCGCAGCGACATTGCACAACGCGTCGAGCCGATTAAATGCCTTCACTGCAGCCTCGACAGCGTTGTGACAGTTTTCTGTAACCGCCAGATCGATCGCCTGCGTAATTACCTGAACGCCGAGCGCTCGCACTTCATTTGCTGCAGCATCAAGTGCATCGGCATTGATATCGACCAGGCAGATATTTGCACCTGCACGCGCCAGGCGCAGCGCAGTCGCCTTGCCCAGACCTGCGGCAGCACCAGTTACCAGCGCGGTTTTATTTTTCATATCGGAAGGTGCGGGCACGATTGGGTCTCCTGATTTCTATCGATCTACCTTACTGCGCGAACGAATAACCGCCATTGAGCGGATAGGTTTGCCCGGTAATCCATGATGCCGCATCAGAACATAGAAACAGTGTTAGGTTGGCGACATCGTCGGGTTTACCGAAGCGGCGAATCACATAGCGAGAGACATGGGCTTTCGCCTGTTCGCTCGCCAGAAATTCTTCTTTCGCAGCACCTTCGAGCGGCGGCTCCAGTGTCGATAACGATATTGCATTCGATGTAATGCCGAAACGACCGGCTTCTTTCGCTATCGAACGTATAAAGCCATTCGCGCCCGCTTTTGCAGCTGAATAAGCAGCCAGTCTCGCTTCGCCGACACGCCCCGAATCCGAAACGATAGTGACGATGCGCCCTTTGCCTTGCTTGACCATTCCGGGTAAAGCGATATGACAGCAGTTCATGACGCCCTGGAGATTGGTGCGGAAGTAGCGGTCCCACTCTTGCGGATCGGCTTCCCAGAATAGCGGGGAAGGGCGCATCTGGACATTCGGTCCCGCATTGCCCGCATTGTTGACAAGAATGGTAGCGGGACCGAGTTCCTTTTCTGCCCGCGACACAGCGGTTTTTACCGAATCGTAATCGCCGACATCCGCTTGTACGCCGATGGCGGGAATACCCAGTGCGCGTATTTCAGCGGCTACGGCATCGGCGCGTTCTGCAACATAATCGTTGACGGCAACGCCGCCTGCATTGTGGCGTGCGAGAGCGAGCGCAATCGCCCTGCCGGCGCCTTGTCCGCCGCCAGTAACGAAGGCGATTTGACCGCTCAGGTCTAAAGGATCGTTTCCAATCATGTGTTTTTCCTCAGCAGCAGAATTCGGAGAATGGCGATAATTGCCAGGCGATTGATTGCAATAACTTCAAATGATAGGCAGGCCGCAAGTCTATCTGCTGAAGGTCGAATAGCGGGATTAAAAAACTGTCATGAAAGGCGATGGTGTGCTTGCGAGAACGTAATAAAAAAGTACATAATTGCGCCCGCTGTTGCCGGGTCAGTTGAAGAAAAGTCAGCGGCGACAAGATGTTGGAGTAGACCACAACTCTAAGATCAATATCTGAGTAATTTTCAAACGATTAACGGCGCGGTAGCAGAGTGGTTATGCACCGGATTGCAAATCCGTGAACGCCGGTTCGATTCCGACCCGCGCCTCCATTTCCAGAGCAAATTGAGTAGTCGATAGATAAAAACGTACTACTCGATCTGCTTCAACCCCGCACCCGCCCGGGTGGTGAAATAGGTAGACACAAGGGACTTAAAATCCCTCGGCTGGAAACGGCCGTACCGGTTCGATTCCGGTCCCGGGCACCATTCGTCAGCCAAATTAATCCGTTGCCACATGGCGAATATTCCAGGGTTTATTCACAAAAAAAAGAGGAGCTCAAGCTCCTCTTTTTGTATCAGTTGAATTCTCTTAAAGCTTTTTCAATTCCGCCTCTGCCTCTTCTCGTCCCGGATATTGATGAGGCGAGGAGGTGGCTTTCGTCAATTCAGCTTTTGCCTTATCCGTTGCCCCGCTTTTTAGATAAGCCATGCCGAGGTGATAGCGTAGCTCAGGGGCAGGAATGTCATCCTTTAAAACGCTATTCAGCAACGAAATCGTCTGCTGATAGTTTTGCATTTTGTATTGCAGCCAGGCCAGCGTGTCGATAAGCAGCGGATTCTTGCTTTCGGCAAAACCGGCAGTCAGACTTTGTGCGCGACGTAAATTTTCATCGGTGGGGTATTTCTCGATGAGCAGCACCGCCAGGTTATTCTTGATGACCTCGGCGTTAGGTTTCAGTTTGTGCGCTTTTTCGTAATTGCTCAATGCTAAATCATTGTTGCCGATACTCTGAGCATACTGAGCTTGCAGAACGAGTAAATCGAAGTTGTCAGGATTCTTCTGCAGACCTTCGTTGAACAACGCAGAAACTTTCTCAGGCTGCTTCTGCGCTAAATAAACAGCCAGAAGTTCGCGATATGCGGGGATGCGAGTGGGCTCCTTTTTAAGGGCGTCTTCGAGTATCTGTTGTGCCTGTGAGAGTTTACCTGTCTGGCGGTAAACGGAACCGAGAATTTCCTGCGCGTGAATAAGTTCCGGGTGAGCTTTGACATGCCCTTCCAGAAAGGTTGTTGCCACATCAACCTGCTTGGTATTGGCATAGCTGGAAATCAGCATTTGTAGCGGCTCAACCGCACGAGGTTCTTTTTCCAGAGATTTTTTAAATGAATCAATGGCGGCAGTAGTGTCCTTTTTCTGAAGGTGGGTTAAACCTTTCAGATGGAACCCGAGCGCTGCAGTATTGCTGTTCAGGATTAATTGATCGCAAATTTCAAATGCCTGCTGCCACTGTTGTTTTCGGACGTAAATGTCGACGAGAAGACTTGCGATCTCGGCATTCGTGCCTGCGATAGAACGGGCATGTTCGAGTTTCTTTTTCGCCTCATCAATTTGATTTCGACGAATTTCCAGGCGTGCTGCACCGGCTAGTGCAGCAACGTCGTTACCATTTTTATCGAGCGATTTTTTATAATTATCCAGTGCGAGATCCAGAGATCCGGTGCGCTCCTGTGCGGCTGCAAGAAGATTCAGCGCTTGAGAGGCATCCGGGGTGTTTTTCAAAATGACGCGAAGATCTGCAATGGCGGTATCGGGCTGGTTATCCGCCAATGCCAGCCGCGCACGTGTGAGCAAGCCATCGGGATTCTCGGGCTCCAGTTTTAAAATGTCTTTCAGCAAGGTGTCCGCTTCGGACCGCTTTTTCTGCGCCAGCAAAATTTCAACGACGCGATTGCGTGCATCGATACCTTCGCCCTTAACATCTTTATTGATGGTGTATTGATAAGTGGCGATAGCTTTATCCGGAGTATTTACCGCCAAATAAAAACGCGCGAGCGTAGCTCGCAATTTGTAATTATCAGGTTCCGCCTTATTGTATTCCTCAAGCTGCTTAATGGCTTCTTCGGAGTTGCGCTGTTTGGCGATAAATTCTACGAAGGTAAGTTTGAGCTCGGTATTATCGGGCTGATCCTTGATGGCTTGCTGCAATAGCGCTTCGGCGTCTCCAGCTCTATTTAACGAAAGATAATAACTGGCCAGCTGGCCAATGTAGGCTACCGTCTTTGGCTGAGCCTTGATCAGATCCTTCATCACCCCGATAGCTTTTTCGGATTGATTCTGTTTCGCGTACAGACTCGCCAGCATGGTGAGCAAATCATATTCTTCAGGGTTTGCTTTGATACTTTCAGTCAATACCTCTACAGCCTTTGCGGGATCACTATCGGCATAGATTGCTGCTAAAAGAGCGGATGAGCCTAAGTTCCCCGCTTGAATCGAAAGCGATTTTTCGGCGTGCTGAATGGCTTCTTCAGTTCTCTTCTGGCGCGCGGCAATGCTTGCCAGGACGGCGTAATAATCGGCATTGTTGGGGTCGAGTTCTTTGATTTTCTCAGCTTCTTCGCCAGCTTTTTCAAGCTGATTCGCTGCAACGAGGAATTGCGCAAGTTTGACGTGCGCTTTCAAAAGCTTTGGATCATTCTGGATGGCTGCGCTCAGCTCTCCATACATTTGCTGCCAGTTTTTTTCGGATTCGGCAATTTGTGCAACGACATAATGCGCCTGAGCATTGTTTGCGTTTATCTGCAAAACGTTTTTCGCTTCGATACGAGCCTTGTCGTAATCTTTTTTCGCAAGATACTCTTCCGCACGCTGGAGATATTTCGCTTCCCGCTCTTCTTTTCCGCTGCAGCCCGCGAGAAATGTGTTCGACAATGTCAGGACCAGAGCTAACGGTAATATTTTTCTATGTGCTGCGCGTTTTGAATTTGTTTGCCGCGACATGATGTCCTCCAGTATGAATTAAATAATCAAATTCCATGCTCTCGCTACCGCGATAAGCATCGATATAAGGGCTGCGCTTACTATAAAAATGGATGATTTGCCTTGAGACTTGCCAACAACGAATTCACAGCAGTACATGAGCACTCCGAGCCTCAGGGCGAATTCGCCAATTGAATAGCGATTAATCGACTCGAATGGAAGTATCGGAATGACCACGATCATTACGAGAATCAGAAGGTCTTGCGTGTCAAGGCGGAAATGCTCGCGCCGTGTCATGCGTATTGCGATTCCAAGAACGATCACCAGACAGATATATATGGCATTGCCCCATTGTCGCCATTCCTGAATGAGTGGATTGACCATCATCAGATATACGCTTAATACGCTGGCGGAATAAACGCTGGCACGAATGGCCCAGATGGGATACCGGCGATAGCAGAGGAGAGTGAGGCCTCCAACCGCGAGCAGGGCAGCGGTTATGGGGCGAATGCCCAGGTCGTCTGATCGCGGATAGGCAGTCGGAAAAATCAAAAGTATCGCGGCTAACGCCTGTATGATGAGGCCTGAATTTTTGTAAAACCATTCGAATTTTCGAAGCAGAAAATTCCGCCGCTCGATGAAACCTTCGCTTTTGTTATCAACCCGGATTCGCCAGTTACTTCGTTGAGCCAGGGATAATATCGATATCAAGCTGATGGAGAATACCGCATAAATGGCAAGCAGCAGCGCATCCGGAGAAAAGCGGAGAACAAATGCAAGAGCGAGCAGGAGAATTTGCAGCAGGTAAATAATAGCGACGGCTTCATTGTGGTAAAAACCCAACGCCATAATTTTATGATGCAGATGATTTCGATCAGGCGAGAAAGGAGATCGTCCTTGTGCGATGCGGATAACCATCACCGTAATCGTATCCAGAACCGGGAGTCCAAGTATCAATAAAGGTAGAACAGGGCTTACAGCGCAGGTGGCCGATTGCGTGATGAGAATACTCAGGCAGGCAGTGATAAATCCAAGAAACTGACTACCCGCATCGCCCATAAATACGCGGGCGGGGAAGGTGTTATAACGAAGAAAGCCAAGAATGCCGCCAATGACGGTCAAGGAAATGAACGCGGCATTACTATTTTCACTGAGTTGCGTGAGTGCAAATAAAACCGCCAGAGCTAGAAGCGTCGTTCCCGCAGCAAGTCCATCGAGTCCGTCGGTCAGATTGACCGCATTGGTTACGCCCAGTATAAAAATAAACGTTAAGCCATAAGATAGCCATTGCGGGGCAGTCTCGAAATCCATCATCGGAATACGCTGAATCAGGATGCCGCTTTTCATCACAATGAGGACCGCAAAAATCTGCCCTAGAAATTTCCACCGGTAATCGAGATTGTTGCGGTCATCGAGTGCGCCGAAAATGATGATAATGAGGCTGGCAATAAACAAGTAAAGCAGCGGCGGTGTGGAGGGCAAATACCATAGTAAAGGTATGGCCACTCCCAGCACCATCGCCAACCCGCCACAGCGCGGTATTATCCGGGTATGCACCTTGCGTGAATCGGGATAATCGACCAAGCCGAGAGCGGGGGCAAAGCGAATTGCCAAAGGCATCAACACCGCAGTAAGCAACATTGCGATGGTGAAGCTGTAAAGCAGCTGCATGAAAGCGAAGCTCATGAGTTAGATCCGTCACGGGTAACTGGATATGTCATGCGCATCGCTTATGGTACATATGCCGGGAGCAGCGGATAGAAGTCTGTTAGAAATTGTTTCAGCCGTTGATCCGCTTCTTCTACAGAGTGGCCACTTGGTACTGCGGTCACTACCCGAACTAACGCACCGTCTGAGCGTGAACGAGTCAATGAGTCCCAGAAAATAAACCATTTCGCGAGGTACTCATTCGTAATATTTCGGTCGCGACCATCGAACCAGTAATAGACGATATTGGTGTAATCGCCCTTTTGAATCACAGCTCTATTAACCTGCAGAGACTTGCCGTTGGCTCGCTGAATTTCTTCAAGTCGAGGCTGCGCGAGTTCGGTAATACGCCAGCCTCCGCCCGGAATACATGAGCGCGGTGAGTGAATTGAAGCTCCCTTTTTCTGTGATTCATACCAGGCGACATAAAAGTTGACGGGTATGGAGTTAACCCCCGAATGGTAATCCGCGATGATGTAATCGCTAAATTTCAAAGTGTCGATAATGTTCTGTTCCATACCGGCTTCTTGCCCGGTCCAACCGTTGTGATTGAGTGGGAAATGGTTGAATCGTTCTCTGGATGGCGTAATCTCATCGCGCTCGCCGAGCGTCACCAGGAAAGGCGTGCTGATTAGCAGCAATAGGCAAACGGCGAGGAACGGACGTTGCTTATCAGACGAAAGATTAAAATCCTTGAGACCGATGGAGATTTTAGGGGTGTCGAGATTAACGAGATCCAATACACCATGCCGCCGCGCGGTAAATAGCTGAAAAGCTGCAATTTCAAGGAATAGAATGCCAACACAGCCCATGAATACAATCCAGCCCTCGAAGTCATGAAGGAAACCCTCCGCCATTTCGATGCCCCACTTATCGACCGTTACGCCAATGACGCCGATACGGAAGCTATTCATGAAAATTGTTATTGGAATCGTTGTCAGAAAAATAGCAATTCGTTGCCAGATTGGGCCACGGTAGAGATATCCGATTAAGAAGCCAAAGCTCATTAACGGGAAAAGATAACGTAGGCCAGAGCAGGCTTCGGCAACTTGTAATTGCATTGCTCCGAGATCGATTACGTTCCCTTCCAGATGCACGCTTATACCGAAAAGCCGGATTACTGCTACTCCTATCACTGATGACCAGAGTTGCAGCTGGCTCGATAAGTTGAAGTAAAGAAAATTGGGAAGAGGGATCATGAAGATCAGATAGATGAAGGCAGCCCATGTCAGCCTGAAGCTTTTCGTGCCAAAAAAGGCCAGTGCCACACCGGTGAATGACACGAGAAAACCATATTGAATCAGGGTGTATAGGGCGCTCAACTCACCAACAAAAAATAAAAATAAACCAATCGCAACCAGAGCAAATCCTGCCCATGATCCTTTTCGGGTCGCCTCGGGTAGGGCGTTTATTTGTTGCCACAGTAAAAAAAGGGCAACCAGGGGAATCATATAACCATGACTATATTCTTCATTTTCCCACCACTTCACCATTAACTGCAGTCCGTCGCGGTAAATGAAAAAGAGCCCCCCCAGAGCTATCAGCAATAAACCCCACAGCCAAACGTTCTTGTCTTTTACTGGTAGCTCAGAAGATACTTCGGAGAGTTGGTTCATTGCTGTTATCCGTAGTAGAAAATGTATTTAGCGTTTTTTGGATGCAGTGTTTATCAGTAATTTCTCGAACCGGCCAGCGAGAACGGTGCGGTCAAAATTTGCCGCTACATAAGCTCTTCCATGATCTCCGATTTCCTCCCTTAAAGCCGTTGAGTCGGCCAGCGTTAAGAGGGCGGCTGTTAATTGTTCTACATTTTCAGGCTCGATCACGATGCCAGCCCCGCTTTCCTGGATCAGCTCAGCGCTTTCGCCTGCAACTCCAAGGATGATGGGCTGGCGCATTGCCATGCTTTCAAAAATCTTGGACGGAATAACTGTTAAAAATAAATCGAGCTTTTTCAACACCACCAGGCTGACGTCCGTAACTGACCATAATTTGGGCATTTCTGTTTTAGGTAGCTGCCCCAGAAGTTTTATGTTCTTGAGTCCGCGGCGCTCGACTTCTGCCACCAGGCGAGCGCGCTCTGCGCCATCGCCGGCCAGCAAAATAACTATGTCATCCCGTTTTTTGAGCTCCTGCGCCGCATCGATCAAGAGGTCTAGCCCGTGGGCCATGCCATGAGTACCGACATAGGCCGCCACGAACTTGCCTTCGACACCAAGTTGTCGTGCAAATTCATGATTCTTTTCGCAAGGCTCAAAAAATTTAAGATCGACGCCATTGCGGATTACCGTGATTCGATCCGGGCTGCCCCCGCGCGCGGCGATATGCCGCTCAAATGCATAGGTCACCGGGACTATATGGTCAGCTTTGCGGTATACGAAGCGTTCGATGGCCTCAAGGGTGCGAATGATAAGAGGGTTTTTGATCGCACCCACCGCAAGGATGGATTCCGGCCACAAATCTCGAATTTCCAGTATCCAGGGGCATCTTTTGAGCCGAGATACGAAGTAGCCAGCCAGGCCGTTGAAAAACTGGGGTGATGTGGAAATAACAATATCGGCCTTTGGCAGAAAGGGGGCCGCTACAATAGCCATCAGCATGTAGAACACATAATTGAATGTGCGTTTGAGAAAGCCTTCATTGGCAGTAATGTAGGTCAGTATCTTGATCGCCTTGATACCGTCTTTGTATTCAGTGTGGATCAGCTTGTTGCTATAACCGGGGTAAGCCTTACCCATGGGGTGATGAGGTACACAGCTTATGACGGTCACCTCGTGGCCAAGCTCGACCCAGCGGCGGCAATGCTCGTATGTGCGGGTAGCAGGAGCGTTCACTTCTGGCGGGAAGTAATGTGATAAGAAGAGTATTTTCATTCGTGAGTGGCGCTACATCTGACCTTTGCTGGCATCTTATTAAGTTATTTTGTACGCCAAGTTACAAGCGGCCCTCAAGGAACACTGATGCCTGTTCATAGTTGCGAGGACGGGAGCTAAGCTACCACCTTAGGTTTTGTTTTTCCAGATTACTGATAAACAATTGAGTGCTCGACACCCCGGGAGCTTGTAAAAACAGTACCGGTTTATAGGTTCAAATCAAATTCGCTTTAATTTATATGACAATTTTTCAGGAAGGGTCGAATGTGAGAAGGTTTGAAGTTGCTGGTTGGCAAGCTTCACCCCGAATTGTGGGCAAAACCAACTTTCGGAAGATTGCGACAAGGACATCGCATCAATTGATGCAATGGATTGTGTACCCAGACCGATAATTATCGCCTCGCCTTGAGTCAAGCAATCAGTTGATGGATGCAGGTGCAGCAGGCTTTTAATTTGATGTGTAGCCGTGCTCTTTCCATTGACGTCATCTATGACCTCGACTTCAAGAATATCCCCGGCATCATCCAGTGTAATGGAAACGGTACGACGATGAGTGATTCGTGCTTTTGATGCAGGAAACCCTTGGTACGCTCCTTCAAAAATAACTTTATTGCCGTCCTTACTAATCGAGGCATGGAGTCGGTTTGCACGACGGCCGACACGAAACTCTCCCCATATTTCCGATTGTTCGTAGTTATCAATGGTTATCGTATTGTGGGCTGCTGTACTGCGTACGTAGTGGCGCATCGGACCGGGTTCGTATTCGTAAACACCGCTGTCGACCACTATCCATTGATGATTCAGCATTAATACAAAGCTTAAGAAATCACAGTGCGTATGGCCTGGCTGATAGGCGGGACCAATGTTGCCGCAGTCGATGAGAAAATAATCCCCTCCAGATTTCCAGCCGAATAAACCACTATCCGGTAAATCGATCAATGCTGCTTTATGTATTTTTATATCGAAGCCTAGCTCCTGGGCTTTTGCAAAGATCATGCTTGGGCGTGATGCTGTGCCGCTCGCAGAATCATTAAAGAGAGGAATGTCGTCATCGGGTGTGACAATCATGGCCAAAAATTTCAATCCAGCGACGATCGTGCATGTGAGGCTGTTTATCGTTTCAGTCTTTACGAGATTATTGTTTTGGCTGATCAGGGCGTAAAGGTCGAGGTAATCTTCAAGCAGTATGCAATGATATTGCGGGCTGCGCTCGTAATGTCCCCCATCGGATAGCGTCTGTTCATGGAGCTGTGCAGCGAGCTCGTTTTGAAAATGCGCCAACCAGTGTGAGCTATTACTCGTATCGAAAAAAATCGCAGAAAACAGCATTGCCTTTACATTCTCAAAATAATGATTGGCAAGGATATGCAGCTCCAGATTTCGTTCGAGCCATCTTGCCTGCAAATACAAACTGCTCAGCCATTCAGAGCGAATTTTTTCCGGGGGTAGTGACCAGAAAAATAAGCACCAATTAACAATGCGTAAGCTGGCGGTGTAGGGCTCCCAGGCGGGCTCCGAACCTTGTGGATTATTTGCAATCCAGTCGTCGAGCAATGCGATTTTTTGAGATAACGGCCGTTCTGCATCGCGTAGAAAATCAAAATAGTGGAGGTTGTAACGCCATAATCGCTGCGCGTCAGCTGGGCACCAGTTCATCCCGTCTTTCGGGAAGGTCAGAGTGCTGTTCAAAAAATCGAAAGAGTAATCTGAAAATGCGTCGTCCGTATGCTTGAGCTGCAAAACTGAATGTATTGAAATTTTTCTTAAAGTGAGTTCCTCCGGGAAGGAGGTAATTCTGGTGGGTCCAATAATTCGCCTTAAAAAAAAATACCAAATCTGAAGCAGCTTTAAATGTCTTACCGTATGAAATGTCCGTAGCCAACGTCTTATTTTTTTTGACATATCACATAAATTCTTTTTGGTATTATGTTTTTAATTAAGCCAGCTGTTCGGCTACATCGAAGCACGACTGCATGACTTCATGTAACTCATCGAAGCTTATCAGCTCGGACGAATTGCCGCTTTCAATTGCCTGAATGAATTTTTTTGCGCATTGTTGCTGGCCTTTATCCTGCTTCCAGCTTCGAGAGTTGCCGATACCTGGCCAATTGAAGGCGCGCAAAGAGCGAAAGTTATCGATCTGCAGGATTGAGCCCTGGGCAAAAATTTCAAGGCGCTCTTTGGGGAACGATTTGGAGCCGTTTGCAAAATAATTCACGGTGCCAATCGATCCATCGGCAAATTTCAGCGAAATGACCACCGTATCGTGTGGGACAGTACTGCCCATCCCGATTGCATTGGTTGAAACAATGGGTGAGCCGGCCAGAAAACGTAAAAGATCGATAAAATGACAGCCCTCTCCGATAATACGACCGCCGCCGATTTCCATATTTTGTGTCCAATGTTCCCGAGGAATTGCTCCGGCATTCACGGTCACAATAAAACTTTTAGGGCCGGTTTTTGTTTTAAGCGCTTGTTTTGCCACTTCAATATGTGGCGCATAACGACGATTGAAACCGACCATTAATAATTGCTGAGGATTGGCGGTGTGCGCGCTCGTAATCTGTGCTAATTGCTCGCGAGAAAGTGCGAGTGGTTTTTCAACAAATACATGCTTGCCGGAGCTGAGTGCCTTGCATATCCACGCAGCATGGCTGTCGTGACGAGTTGTGATGACAACAGTATTAATATTTTTATCCGCAATTAACGCGTCGCTATCCGTGGCTGCGGTTTCGATACCGAGTTTTTTTGCAACGTGAACGCTGCTGACACCGCTGGCCGATGCTACAGAGGCAAGTCGTGCCTCAGTTTTTGCAAACGCAGGAATTAGTACGGCGGTGGCATAATTACCGGCACCGATAAACCCTAAAACAGCTTTTTTGGAGACAGAAGAGGCAGGCGCTGTAATCTGAATATTGCGTTGAATGGGTAGTGCTTCACCATTTGCATATTCGAGAAGTACGCCAAGCGGATTTCCTTCGCTGATAAGTTTATAGGCTGCTTCCGCTTCATCGAGTGGGAAGCGATTTGTAACAAGTGGTTTGAAATTTAGCCGTCCATCCGCAAGCATATCCAGAATAGCTTCGAAATTACGCTGTTCGGTCCAGCGAACATAGCCGAAAGGATAATCATGTCCTCGCTCTTCGTATTCTGGATCGTAGCGTCCGGGCCCATAAGAGCAGGATACCTGGAATGACAATTCCTTCTCATAAAAATCAGCTCTCGACATTTGCATGCCGACGACACCGACAAGAACGATGCGTCCACGTTTACGACACATCGTGGCAGCCTGATGAATTGGCTCGTTACTCTTGGTTGAGGCGGTGATTAACACAGCATCAACACCACGACCGCGCGAATATAGTTGAGCCGCTGCAATAGGATCTTCACCGGCAGCCAGATTGACTGTTTCAGCACCAAATTCGCGGGCCAGTGCAAGTTTGGACGCATCGAAATCCACACCGAGTACACGACAGCCATGAGCGCGCAGTAATTGCACTGCGACCAAGCCGATTAGACCGAGACCCGTGACGACGACAGTCTCACCGAGTGTCGGTTGCAATAGACGGATACCTTGTAACGCGATTGCACCGATTACGGTGAACGAGGCCGATTCATCATCGACAGAGTCGGGAATTTTCGCGCAGAGGTTTTGCGGTACAGCAACATATTCGGCGTGCTTGCCATTCGATACCACACGGTCGCCAATAGAAAATGCTGTGATCGAACTGCCGACTTCGATCACACGACCGACATTGCAATAACCAAGCGGTAACGGCGTATCGAGCTTATTTAGTACAGTATTGATAGTTGCCATCAACCCGTCGGTTTTGATCTTCTCCAAAACCTGCTTGACCTTGTCGGGTTGCGAGCGCGCTTTCTGTAATAAATTACCTTTTCCAAAATCAACCAGCATGCGTTCAGTACCGGCGGAAACCAGCGTGCGCGAGGTGCGAATCAGCAGGCCGCTGCGCGGCGCTTGCGGAACAGGGATGTCAGCGACCTGAGTGGTGCCGTCTTTGAGGTTTTGCAGTATTTGTTTCATGTAATCATCATGTTATTGAGAGAGGTGTGAAACTTTACTACATCTTTGCATACCAGCGAAGCTGAGCAGACTGGAGCCAAACGCGCAATCAGCGCCTGCTCCAATGCACCTTACGCCGTAGCCTTGTCGTTGTGCGACAAGGTGTGGATGTTTGATTACAACGACGAGCGACCGCATGAAAGTTTGATTGATTTACCGCCTGCGGTGTATGGCGCGAAAGTGGAAAACTTTAATCTAGCGCTGCCTCACTAATTAGAGGAGGGGACAGCGAATCAGATTTGCCAGGTTACCGTGTTCATCGATGTATAAAAATGAGCTTGGTGACAGAGATTCGAGGTTCTTGGAGAAATAACTGAGCCTTTCCTTGGTGATGTTCTCCACAATCCACGCAACCGCATTATCCGTATCCGATAAATCGATTATCTCACCGATGTCAAAACTCTTTACCCTGGTTGCGTCGGCGCTGTCTCGCAGCGCGATTAATGGCTTTTTAAAATAACAGGACTCGTAAAATCGGTTGGTCATTGCCCATTGCCAGTTTCCGGGTATCTTCTGGCCAAATGGATAACATGCCCAAACTACATCGACAGAGTCGTACATTTTCTGCAGATCTGTTGGCCATAAATATTCCCCATGGTACGAAATCTCTTTTATTTCCTCTGCTTGTTTGGCCAAATCGGGAGGGGCAATAGGGCGGCCGTATACGGCGATGCTGAATTTTTCGGGATGCTGCGAAACCAATTGTTTTAAGACGGCCCATGATCGTGGGCAGCGCAACAGTCCGAAGTAGCCAATGTTAATTCTGTCTTGCTCGTTTGCGGCGACATAGTCTTTTACTGGGGGAAGTTCCTGACCTCCGATTTTATTTTCAATAACTAAGCACTCAGGCATAGCTTTCGTACTTAAAAGATTACTGTAGTAGCCGCTAATGTAACCCGGAGCAGTTACTACCAAGATGTCAACTGTTCTCAATAACAGTCTTTCGATTGTGCGCGTGGCTATTCCGCGAAGGCTCTTTTCTAATACAACAGGTCTTATATCAGCAATTTCATAAACAACTTTTCTGTTTGATCTGCCAGCAAGAAATGCCAGAAAGAGCATATCCATTCCGAAGCAGTAAAGTGTTTGGGTATTGTCAGTGTGTTTCCGGACTTTGTATGCCGCCTTCAATAGGGTGAAAAATCTTCCGAGATACCCTCCGTGACTCAGGTTTCCAATGCATATCGATGGGCATGGTATTTCTTCGCCTTTGAAATAATTGCGCTCGAAAAATAATGAAGAAACGTCGAATCCCTCCGACAGAAGTGCTTTGATACGCTTTCGATATCTAGGCTGGCTTTTGACTGGCATTAGCATTGTGACAATCATTTCTTACTAGGCTCCGCATAGAAGGCGCTTAATGAGTAGCGTAGAGAGCGGCTTCGCCTTTGATGCGGTTTCAATACTCCGGTCATCTAATGCATCTTGCCTTAAAGACTCAACCAGTCGGAAGGTGAGTGACGAAATGCGCTTGTATTGCCTTTTCGAGCTGAAGTCTTTTGAAAGGTTAGCGGTAATTATCAAAGCATCTTTGATTCGTCCGTGCTTTAACAAGCCCAGCATGCCGACTATCCATTTGGACGGGCCAATCAGCAAAGCAGGGATTATCGGGTAAAGCCGGAGAATGATTTTAAGATTGTTTTCTATGTTGAAGCTGGAAACAGCTGCTGCTTTGCCTGCGTAGTCAGAACCTTTATGTCGTAATGAAAAGCTAGGCCAATAGGCAACTTTGTACCCTCGGTCGTAAATTAACAGTGATAGAAAGCGCTCTTCGCATTGCCGAAAAAAGTCGTTTGGAAAGCCGCCGAATTTGGCAAATAGACTGGCTCGCACAATGCTTGCGCCACCGCGGAAAGACGATGACAGATATAACCCATCGCGTGTATCTTTGGGAGGATGTGGATCTAGCGGAGCATCTAGAGAGCCGGTCTCATAACCTTCAACGCGAGTATAAACTGCTCCTAGAGAGGGGTGGCACTTGAAAAGATCGACGGCACTCGCTACAAGATGTGGATTATCCCAAACTCCGTCGTTTTCGAGAAAGAACAATAGATCGCCTGCTGCGTGCTCTGCACCTTCATTTCTACCTCGTGGACAGCCGATATTCTTAGGCAGAGCAATATACGTGAGTTCGGGAAAGCGTTGCCGAATGGCCTCGCCGGAACCGTCAGACGAGCCATTGTCGACAAAGACGATTTCCTTATTTCCATAGGTTTGCGCCAGGGCAGACTCGATGGCTTCCGCACAATTGGTTTCGCCGCCGTTCCAGTTAAGAATTACGATGGATGCTTTCATGCAGCTTTCTGCGTTGTCGATGCTTATGGGCAAGTCCGAGAGTGAATCCGTAGCAGAACAGCAATAGCTCCGCAATACGCACATTGAACCAGCCGTCAGCAGCCATATCGAAAGTGGCTAGTTGAACAAAAAGTAGCAGGGTGACTGCTGCAAGCTGGCTAAGAGCGGGGTTATTCCTAGCTAATTGTCGGGTCAGCTGCAGCAATGTTCTAGTGACGAGCCTAAGGAACATCAGGTAGAGACCGAGGCCGATCAGACCAAAATCGCGCAGATACAAGATATATATGTTGTCTCCATAACGCACGTTCTCCAGCTTGTTGGGGCCGCGACCGAGCACGAAGGTATAGGGCTCGGCTAGCATGGTGCTCAGCACCTGCCCCCACCATTTCATACGCAGCTCTAGTGTCCCCAGATTATTAGTGGAGAAGCGATCATGTGATTCGTAATAGTCGGCTGTGAAGTACGAATAGGCGATGTACATGCCGCCGAGAATAGCTGCAGTCAGCAGAACGGGCGTGAAGGTTTTCAGGTTGAGTCGCTTGCCTGTACTGGCGATCACGAGCGCGCTGGTAATAATGGCAAGCAACGCGGCTAGCAGACTTGTTCTGGAGCCGGTCATGATGATGCACACGAATAGCAGCAGTGTAGGTGCCGCGAAGAGCAGGCGCTTTTGTAGGCACATGTACGCGCTCAGGATCAAACCGCTGCCGATGAAAAAGCCCCAGTAGTTTGGGTTGCCCATGGTGCCGATAATACGGCGCCAGCTAAGCCCTTCTTCGAGAACACTGTAGCGATCGGCGACGGTATAGATTGGAATCATGATCGTGTTGATGCGGCCGATATTGAAATACTGAGCAAAGCTGATCGCTATGATCAGGATGATCAGCCCCAGCGCGACATACCACAAAATATTGATTCTGGTTGAGGATAGACCGACAGCGATGCCCGCAAAAAGCGTGGCAATGTAGACGACATAGCGCACCAGAATCATCAGATCGCGAAGCGCGAAACCTTTTCCAGTCAACTGAACCGCGATCGAGAAAACAGAAAAAATAGCGAGCAGTATTAATAGCCAGGTTTCTCGCGCAGCCAAACGAAACATGGTGCTGCTACGCTTACTCATTCCTAAAAGGCAAAGCAGCACGCCCAGAAAATAGTCTGGCCGTATGAGCATGGATGCCGGTGTCAAAAAAACGGAGAGTATGAGGAGCGCGGCGAGAAACCACATAATTATTGCTTCCTCAAGAATCTAAGCTTGGTACGAAGTTGCTGGTCGCCGAGAGGGTTATAAATCAAGAGGGTATATGCTGCAATCAGTGCAGTGACAACTGAGGCATGGGCGGCGAGGGAGCCGGAATTCGCCGTTAGCAACCATGCGCTGAGGATACAGGCGGCAGAGAAAAGTGTTTGTTTTGTAATGGTGAGGTTACCCATTTTTATGATTTTCTGTTCAAATAATCGAGGCACCAGTAAGCCTGATGTGATGAATATATAAACAAAGACACCAACGATAAACCAAATCAGTGAGTTTGTATTCGCGAAACGCGTAAGAATGATCAAGTAGCCCACGTAAAGCAAAGAGGTGATCAGTGTCAAGCGAGTCAGTGAGCCTCCGTGACCTTGCGAAACGAGTACTAGGTACTGCACGGAGGTCGAGGCTTCAAGTCCCAGAAAAATCATACCGATCATAAGCAGGGGGGTGTGTGGCGTGAGTTGAGGGCCAAGCCACAATGGAACCCACCATGGTGCGGAAAATACCAATACCACATTAAAAAGCATCACGCAGAATTTAAACAGATTGCATCCTGAGCAAAATAGCAGCTGAATCGGCTCGTAGGCATTTTTCAAATCGATGGTTGCCATAACAGGAATAATCATCGGGCGCAGCACGGCGACAAAAAGCTGATTAATGTACCCCCGAATTGTAAATATTAAAATGGAGAATATAGCGGCTATTTCTGGTGAGAATATCTTGTTAATAATAACGACGCTTCCCCGGAACACCACATATGAAGACAAGCCCTTTACTGATAACGGTAGGCTCTCGAACAGCGTCGGCCATTCTTGTTTGACGGCATGCGACGAAAACGCCTTGATCTGTCCTGCTTTATAAAGAAAATAGTTGTAGATCGTGAATTTTATTGCCATAGATATTGTGAATGTAGCGAAGTACATTTCAATACTTGGGGCATGCTTAAGTAAAAGCAGTAGTGCTGGCGTGCGCAGCAGCACTTCGACCATGGACACAATGTTGACAATCGCAGTTTTGGCGATGGAGTGAAAATATTGCTCAGCCAGAGGGATTAATTGTTCGAGGGCACAATACAGGATGAGGAGCCTGACTACATTCGGGGAGATTTCCTCCAGTCCAATCAGGTCAAGAGCCGATTTACCGCCAAAGATCAACAGTAGAGCAAAGAGTCCAATGGGTATCAATGAGACGATGAGTAGCGGAATGTAAACGGGGATTGCAGTGGATTTGCTTAGCCCAAAGCGTCGGGCTGTGGACAGCCGCCAACCATCGAGACCGGTGCTAATCAAGGCAACAGCGGCCAGCAGCGCGACAAGGGTTCCATAGCCGGCAAGTCCGAGAGCTTTGCTTGATATTAGAAATGGTACCAAAATTAGATTGGACAGGATCTGAACCAGCTTCAATACGTAGCCGGAGGCTGCTCCGAGCGCTAGTTTCTTGAGCATGGGCTTATGATAGGCCCATGATTTCATTGAACACTTTGTTGATGTGCTCAGTCATAGTAGAGTTAACGGCTTTCAGTTTTTCTTTAAGCTGTTCATGTTCGCCGGTCAATTCGTTTATGGCCTGCTCCAGCGAGTTGACATTGCTTTCGGCAATGGCGTACTTCTCCATCTGATACCAGGCCAGCAAGCCCTCGTGTTTTTGTTTATAATATTGATTTGTGTAAAGAGCAATTGTAGGCACATCTTCCGCAAGTGCGAAGACGGCGAAGTGATAGCTTTGGCCTATGGCGGCAAATGCTTTCGCGAGAAGCGCTTTTGCTTCTCCAGGCGTAAACACGTTATCTAGCACTATTAACTTGTCGTGAGCGTAAGCGTTGATTTTGCGTGCAATCTCCAAATCGTTTACACGTCCATTGGAAAACGAAACGAGAACTACGGCGTGCGAATCGGTTTGATCAACAAATCGTTCGAGTGCGGAAGCTACGCTTTGCCAGTAGACGTCGCTTAGCTCAGCCTCATAATTGGTTGGCCTGAATTGGCATACCAGTGCCTTTTTCCCGGCAAGTAAGTGTGCTATGGAATCAGGGAGTGATGCCTTTGGATAGTCGAAAGCATCATCCCCCACACTTTCATGACTCAAATGCGCCGGTCTTGTTGAGTTAACCAATTGTTCCGATTCGGTAACATCTCTGTATGTTATTCGAGTACAGCATTCAGCAAACTTCTTGAGCGTTTTGACTCTGTAAGCGGTGCTCAGCGGGCCGATACCTTGTCCGGTGAAAAAAACTTTTACGCCAAAAAGTTTGCACAGTCTGGCTTCCGTATACTGTGGATACATCGAACTCCAGAACCAGATATCGTTTAATGAGCCGGAGCCACTGCGGACGTAATAATCGGCATGAGCGATAGTCTTGATTAGCGTTCTGCAATGGCTTGGTGGCAGCAGTAATAGGTGGGTTCGCTTATAAATCAAAGCAAGCAAGAAGCTCAACTCGCAACAGAGCCAAGAGTAGACGGTGTATATCGGTTTGAGTTTGAGGCGATGTACTCCGACCAAAAATACTTTAAGAGAAAAAGATTTGTAATTGTTAATCATCCCGCTCAGCGAGCGAATATCATTGCCGCCTCGCTGCGGTGGCGCATAGGTGGAGATTGTAATCACTTCGCTATTTGCGATTTTGGACAGCTTGCTGAAGACATTTTCTGCCATGGCATCGTCGCCGATGTTTTTGTGTCCATAGTTGTGGGCATGCAAAATTCTTATTGGCATAATTGGCTCTATGCGGATTCCGGTGCGCTGTACTGTGTGACTGATGATTGATCAGTCACATGAAGCAATTATTGTCGTAAGATTCGTTTAATACAGATTGATGAAATATTTAGATCAAGCTAATTATTTCCTTGGGTTCTGATGGTGGGGGCGCTTGGCGGTTCGAGCGCGCCCGTATATTTTTGGAGTGCTAAGATATGTGCGGCGATATTTTCACGCATTGCATTCAAATCATTCGTATTTTTTTCTGCTCTGAGATCTTCGAGCGTATTCTCCGCGTTGCTTATCGTGCCTTGACACCCAGAATTGTTGGAGCAGATAGTTTTTACCTTTTTAATAGTCTCTTCCAGTGCTGTTAAATAGCGAACATCTTCAATGCCTTCATGAAATCCTTCCCATGCAATAGTATCGATTACGCCATTAGCTGTTGGATAGACAAAATGATGGTCGCGATATTTGGCCGAGTCGAAGTCATTCCAGCTTGATCCGAAGGAGTGCATGTACGCATAAGGCATTGCGCCATCGACGCCGCTTTTCCATAGCTCAATGCCGTAGTTCCGTCGAAAAATATAGGGGTTTTCTGGTCCGGTTTGTGGAAATGCGTAAGTGAATATCCGCTTTGACGCTTTGTGAAATTTCGAGACTTCAGCGCTATCCGGCTTGTAAGCCAAAATCAACAAATCCAGATTCGAGCCAACATTGTCAAAGGTTCCGGTCTTTCCTGCAGCAAAAACCTTAGCGCTTTTTTTGCGCACGACTTGCCATGAGGGAAGCTGCTTTCGCTGCTCCTCTCCTTTAGCCTCATCAATTCCATAGAGATGCAGTGAGTTATAGCCATAGTTAGAAGCGAGGGCTTGCAACTTTTCGATTTTACTCGCGAATTCGCTTTCGGTCAGGCTCTGAACGGATGAGGCTGCAGAAAGGCCAACGTAGTAAAGGTTTGGGCTGTTGAAGCCAGCTTTTTTTCGTAAGCTTAAAGCGCGATCAACCAGCGCCCAGTTGCTGGTTTCCTGATACATGGTTGGGTTGGTAATGCCGTGCTCCTTCATATCGAGGAGCTCAGCCATAAATTGGGTATCGTCTTTATAATCGGATGAGATTGTTGCCCCCCGACTAAATAGCTTTCCGCGATAATAAATCGAATATTCGATACTAGGTGCTGGCAGGTTAAATGGATAAATCGTAACAACAATAGGGACTTCGGAGACAAGGGCTCCAGCGTTATGAATCCGTATTTTCCCCCGATATTCTCCAGCTTCTGTATCTGCTGGAGGTTTAACTTTGAGCCACACTTGCTGAATATCGTTACTGAGAGATAAAGGTTGCAGCGTATCGCTATCCTTGACGTTGAAGTCGGCAACCGCTGGCATCAGAGATCCTCCGGAGAGGGTATTCGGTTTGGAGGTATCGACGTAAGTGGCCTTTTGATTTTTTGAAATTTTCAAGAAGTTTTTTTGGTGCGTTATATCGAGTTTTACCAAAGTGGGGTCGTTAACCAGAAGTTCGGGGGTTAGTTTTTTCGACTTGTCTGGCGCTATTCCAGTCCATGCAGAGCCGCCTTGGAACCAGCGCTGGACGTAATTTATTTTAATGTCAGAGCTGGAGATACTTTTTTCCTGTTGGCTAATGTGGCTGAGGTTGGTTACAGAAATTTCCAGCTTATTGCAAGAGGAGCCGTTCTGAGTGGTCATGACAAAACTCGCCGATGTATAGCTTCCGCGCGCAACAGCAAGTTTGATCTGGGGACCTAAGTAGGCTCTTAGGGCATCTAGCCAAGTAATGATCGGAATTTCTGCAGTTGCGTTGACGGGGGCTGTGCCAATGTTGCACGCAATCGAAGAAGTTGCTGCAACAGCGAGGGCCGCACCGATTGAGACACGAAAAGAACGCGTTTGAGTTTTGTTCATTTCACGACTCCTCGGGTGTCTATAACCACCTTCTCTTTTAGGTCTGAGGCAGATAGCTTTTTGAACGGCTTGTGATCGACCAGCAACAAAATAATATCGGCCTCTTTGATCACTTCTTCCACCTGCATCAAATTAAACTCCGGATGCGATTTCAAGTTTGGTTCGCAAATCAACAACTGGCCAATATTTTCTTTTCGCAAATGGTGAACAATGTCCATTGCCGGGCTTTCGCGCAGATCATCAACGTCAGCTTTAAATGCAAGGCCCAAGCACGCGATAATTGGGTTTTTAAATTTTTCTGCTTTTTTTCTAACGCGTTCTAAAACCCATTCGGGCTTATGATCATTCACCTCACGCGCCGTACGAATTAGGCGGGCATATTCCGGCGAGCGATGTACGATAAACCACGGGTCCACAGCGATACAGTGACCGCCGACGCCAGGGCCGGGTTGCAGAATATTGACACGTGGGTGACGGTTGGCAAGAGCAATAACTTCCCAAGTGTTAATGCCTTCGGCTTCGGCGATCATCGAGATTTCATTTGCGAAAGCGATGTTCACATCACGAAATGAGTTTTCGGTCAGTTTTACCATTTCCGCCGTCTTAGCCGTGGTTGCCAGTACTTCTCCACGTACGAATTCCTCATAGAACGCGACAGCAACCTGTGTTGAGGCTTCATTAATCCCGCCGACAACACGATCATTTTCAACAAGCTCTACTAAAATGCGACCCGGTAAAACGCGTTCCGGGCAATGGGCAACGAACACATCGGTGCCGACGTGATGGCCATGCTCGGTGAGAATGCGCGCGACAATTTCATCCGTCGTACCAACCGGGCTTGTCGACTCAAGAATGACGAGGTTTCCGGGTTTTACGTATGGGCAGATCGCCTGTGTGGCTTTCTCTACATAGGTGAGGTCGGGCTTTTTGCCATCTGCAAACGGGGTGGGTACTGCGATGATAAAAATATCTGCTTCGGTCGGCTGCTGTGAAGCAATTAAATTGCCGGCTTGTACGGCGGATTTGACGAGAATATCGAGATCGGGTTCAACGATATGAATGCCACCGCTGTTGATGGTTTCTACCACCTTCGTGGAAACGTCGACTCCGTGGACCTGGTAGCCTTTAGTGCCTAACAGCGAAGCTGTGGGTAACCCTATATAGCCCAGACCGATGACGCAAATCTTTTTTGATGCAGCGCTCATGCAAAAATCTCCTGCTGGCGATTATCGATCGACCAGTGACAAATTTTGTTTGATATAGGAAACGATTTGTTTGGCGGCGGTTCCATTGCCGAACGGATTAGAGGCATTTGCCATGGCGCGATAGGCATCTTTGTCGGTCAGGAGTAATTCCACGGCGTCGATAATTCGTTGTTTATCGGTGCCCACGAGTTTTACAGTGCCTGCTTCCAATGCCTCGGGGCGCTCGGTTACTTCACGCATGACGAGGACCGGCTTTCCGAGAGAGGGGCCTTCTTCCTGAATACCGCCGGAGTCAGTCAGAATTAAATCGGATTGATCCATGAGCCAAACGAAAGGTAAATATTCAAGCGGCTCAATCAAATGCACATTTTGAAGATCGCTAAGAATTTCGAGGACGGGTTTTTGTACATTTGGATTCAGATGTACGGGATAGACCAGCAGCCAATCCGGGTGCGAGAGCGCAAGCGTGCGTATCGCATTACATAAGTCGATAAAACCCTGGCCGAAATTTTCGCGGCGATGGCCGGTAATTAATACGAAACGTCCATTGCGGGTCACAATCCGTTCGCAGAGTGGTCTTCCGATTGCGTGATGCCAGGCGGTAATAGGCATGGTTTTGACTTTATCGCGTGCGATTAACAATGCATCGATGACCGTATTACCCGTGACAATGATTTTTTCCGGTGCGACGTTTTCTGCGAGAAGGTTGCGAAATGCCCGCTCAGTAGGCGCGAAATGCATAGCGGTAATGCGACCGACCAGAGAGCGGTTTGCTTCTTCGGGGAAGGGCGCCAGTAAATTACCCGTGCGGAGTCCCGCCTCAACATGCCCCACGGGGATGCCTTGATAAAACGCAGCCAGGGCTGCAGCAAAGCACGTGGTTGTATCTCCATGTACTAAAACGAGATAGGGTTTCTCTTGTTTTAATACATCGCGCATGCCAAGCAGTACCCGGCTGGTGACATCGTAAAGATCCTGCCCTGGTTGCATGACATTGAGATCGATATCAGCTTTCAGGTCAAAAATTCGCATCACCTGATCGAGCATTTGTCGATGTTGCGCAGTGACGCAAACGAGCGACTCCAATTCCGGTTCGGCAGCGAGAGCGAGAGCAACGGGTGCCATCTTGATCGCCTCGGGGCGTGTCCCAAAAACTGTCATTACTCGCTTTTTCATTTTATTTTCGCTACTTCAAACCGCGTATTTTACGAAGTGCCACGTAGTTATTGCGTGGATGCTAAAGATGGACGTGGGAACAATGTCTCGATGTTAATGCCATGCTGTGTTGCAATTTCATCACTGATTTCTTTTACAGCTGGATTGTTGCGGTCGTGATAATTGATACCACCGAGGCGGCGACCTTTGGCGGATTCGAGCACGGCGTTAAATCCGATTTTATCGAGCCCGCGCGCGAATCCATATACCAGCGCATAATCGCAAAGAGTATTAATGAGTCGTGGAACGCCACCGCTCAGGCAATAAACAATATCGCAGGCTTTATCGGAAAAAATCTCGCGATTACCACCGGCGGCTTCGAGGCGATGCTGTATATATTTACGGGTATCAATACAGCTGAGAGGCTCAAGGTGATACTCGACAGAAACTCGTTGCGCGATTTGCGCCAGCCGAGGTTGCGAAAGAAGTTCCAATAATTCAGGTTGGCCAAGCAGAACAATTTTTAAAAGCTGATCACGCTCTGCATTGATGTTGGTTAGCATGCGCAATTCTTCGAGTGCTTTATCATTAAGATTTTGAGCTTCGTCGACAATCAGAACAGTAATTTTGCCCTGCGCGTATTGATTAATGAGGAATTGCTGAAATTCCCGAAAGAGGGCGATGCTATCGCGGCCCTCATAAGGCAGATTAAAGGCGGATACCACCCAGTGAATGAGTTTGTCCTCAAAGCCCAGCGTATTATTGATGACACCGATTGTAAGGCGTTGATAATCGAGCTGTTGCAGTAATTTGCGCAATAAAGTGGTTTTTCCCGCTCCTACTGCACCGGTGATTACAGTGAGTCCACCGACGGAATCGGAAAGGCCATATTTGAGCAGGCTCAAGCCTAAACTGTGTTTCTCCGATAGATATAAGCTGTCAGGATCGGGAGCCAGACTGAAAGGGGCATGAGTGAAATGATAATGCTCAAGATACATGTTGGCCTCAGCGTACCTTATTGAGCACGGTGCCTAGCAGATGGGTGCCTTGTAATAATTGTAGGGAGCGCTCGATATCTGCACGTTTGCTGACGCAGTCTTCGACAACGAGAAGCGTTGCATCCGCATAGGGTGCAAAGACCAGCGCGTCGTCGTCATCAAGCAGGGCAGGAAGATCGAAAATAATTAAACGGGATTCATAGCGATTTACGATATCGTTAAGTAGTGCTCCCATCTGTGGCGATGAAAGTAGTTCGGAGCGACGCTTCGTATCACCACTGTTGGGTAAAATCACAAGCCGTTCAAAGCCGGGATTTACGAGCGCCTGACTCAGTTCTACTTTTCCTTCCACGACATCGATCAGGCCATATTCACTGTGAATACCTAATTTGTTGAGAATGCTCGGGCTACGCAAGTCGAGCTCGACGAGCATGACCGTCTGGTTAACTTCCAATGAAAGACTGATAGCGAGATTGAGAGCAGTCAGTGTTTTTCCAGCCTGACTATTGGGGCTGGTGATCGCCAGCGTATGCCAGCTATTTTCGCGAAATTTACGGAGGATCTGCGTGCGAAGCTGACGATAACTTTCCGCGCGCTTGTCATCCCCGGAGGCTGCAATAATACGTTCGCGACGCAAGTGATGGGGGTCGAGTTCTACAACACGGGTCTGCGTGTACTCAATTTTTTTTGCAGCAGTGTCTGGCGTAAAGGTTTGGCTTGGTGCTTCGCTGGCTTCAATGGCGGCCCCGGATTGCCTTTGTTCGCGCGCCTTATCTATCGCTTGTTGAATAAAATCCACAATAGTTACCTCAGGAATTAATAGCCAAGACCCAGCTTGCGCAGAACTATGAACCAAAGTACATCGAGAGGTCTGTAAAAGAAATGTATGAGAGCCAGCACCACCAGTCCCGCGATGACAATCCCGGCCCACATTAAACGCGCCTGTTTATCGACTCTCTTTTCTTCCTCTGCAATCATTACATAAGGAATACTTGCCAGCGGAGCGATGCCTATAAGCTCGGTTAACTCCAGACGTCCCTTCACGCTATCGTCGAGCATTTCTACAGCACCCGCCACCGCGACTGCCGCAAGACCCGCCAAAATAACACCAATGATAAGTATGGCTATCCGATTGGGGCTCACTGGGCTGTCTGGAAGAATAGGGGGCTGAATTAACGTATAGCGTTCACCCTTTCGCTCGGTTTCCAAACTTTGAGCAAGTTCGGCTTCCATCTGCTTGGCTTTTATTTCCTGGTATTTGAGCGTGGTGGTTTGCAGATCGCGTGACATTTCGACATAAGCTTTCTCCACGTCCGGCGCCTTGGAAACATAATCCTCAAACTTCTGGATTTTTCCTGATAATTCTCCAATGCGAGCCGTTAATGTCTGAATGTCGGCATCAGTTGCCTTCAGTTGTGTATCGAGCAATACATAGGCTGGATTGTCTGCGTGCGTCGTATCCTGACGCAGGGAGGATGTGCTCTCATTGAGCAGTGCCTCTACCACACGCTGCTGCTTGAGAACCTCTGGATGGTCTGGCGTGTAGGTTTGTTTGAGTTCATTTAATTTATCCTGTTCGGTACGTAACTGCGCGGCAAAATCCTTGCTGCTGCCACCTTTTCCTAATTTTTCCTCGAGATGACTGATTTCCCGTTGCAGTCTGAGTACATCGGGATGTTCGGCGTTATAAAGTGCGGACTTGTTGCGGTATTCGGATTGCAGTGCTTTAAGTCGATCGGGGTCGCTCAGGGCCTTTTGTCCATCCGGTAAATCGGTAGCGGCATAAGGACTTATCTGCGTCATATTGGCTTGCAGCTGGACGCGATGTTTCTGAAGTTCGGAAAGCCGTACCTTGGATTCGTTTAATTCCATATCGGAGCGCTCAATAACATTCAGGTTGTATTGATACAGCTCTGGCAGTGCCCCTTCATTTTTTGCCTTGAATTCGGCAATTTTCTGTTCAAGCTCTTTAATGTGGTTGCTAAGTTGGTCTGCTTCGTTTTTCAGGAATTCCGAAGTCGTCGATGATTTGGTAGTGCGACTCTTGAGATTCTCGTTCATGTAGATATCGACAAGCTCATTTGTTACTTTTTGCGCGAGAGCCGGCTTGCGATGATCAAATGAAAGTGTGAAAGCGATAGTGGCTTCCATCGGGCGTCCAAATCGCGGGTCCATGACTTCTGCACTGACCACATCAAGTTTCATTTTCTTCTGAAACTTCTTCACGATTTCCGTTCTTGGCATGCGACGCAGTTCGTCCTCGTCCCATAACTGGTACTTTTGGACGATGCCCATGATGGTATTGAGCGTCAAGGCACGTTGCGAAATAACCTGCAGCTCCTGGTTGGCAAAGCCGGTGATGGTGGAGCGAACCAGGTCCTGCGGAATTTCCTGTTCTTCGATAAGAATGGTCGCGGTTGCACGATAGCTGGGCGGCCAGAATAAAACGGCAAGTACAGTCAGCCCCAATACCAGTAACGCCACTTTCTGCATGTGGTTTTTACGGCGCTTGAGAATGCTCAAATAATCTGCCAGCGATTTCCCGCCTTCTTCGAGCTCTGTTATTGAATTGGCCATATTCATATTAAGTTCCGTGAGTACTGCAATAAGTTATCTAGACCAGTGCCATGATTGGGGCTGGTATCTTATTCCTAACGTAATGGTCTGGGCATTAGCCTTGATTTCGTAGTCCGGGTATTCCTGGAAGCGATATCTGTAGTTGCTGGTGAGGAGCCATTCCTCGGTCAGTCTGTAATTGTATTCAAGAGCCGCGCTACCGTAGTTACGGTTGAGTTGCGAGAACGATGCGGTCTGCGCTTCGGAGTCGTCCAGCTCACGGTTACGCACTCCTTGAATGATGAACCGGATTTTTTGTAGTTCTGTCAGTGCATACGACCAGCTGCCGGTTAACTGTGTCTGATCGACGGCCTGCCCATTGCTGGTAGGTTGGGTGGCTTTACGCAACGAAAGTTCAAATTGCTGGCGTTCATTTTTCCATTGCCAGCTGATGTCACTGGTGAATTCCCGACCACGCTGATCTTCCCGTGCGCAAAGCGCGGAAATATATTGCCCGCAGATATTTTCGGGGTCGGTCAGGGAGTAATTTGTTTCCTGCCGTGAATTACCGACCATCAGGCTGATGCTCTGTTGCTCGGTCCAGGCATATTTGGTTCCCACCAGAAATCCATGAGAGCGCGTTTTAGTTACAGTCGTTTGCTCGGCGACGCCAGCCTGAACCAGCAGTGGACTTCCGAAAAAGTTGATTTCAAGGAAATAGGGAAGCGATAAGGTTCGGTCTTCCGTTTCGAAATTTGTCAGGCTCACGCGTGCCAGCAAACTCCAGCGCTCGTTTATCAAATGGCTCCAATCGATATTGGTATCCCAATATTCGTATCCCGTGTACGCATCGTTGTCGTACTCGTCCTTGCTATAACGGCCATTGAGGCTGACGGAGTCATTTTCAGTCAACTGGTATGTCCACGAAGGGAGCAGGGTGTACCGATCGTGTCTTTCTGCTTTATTACTGATGCGACCGCTACTTTCAATTTCACTGGTATTGGTTGAGTCGTGTACGAAGTCTGCGTTGAGGCCTATGGCGCTTCGTTCGAGCTGGTAGCGATAAGACGCGGAGGCGAATTGATCATCTGTATTGAATTGATTTTCATCAAAGCGCTGGGAGCGCAGTCGCCCGTTCAGATTCAGCTTATGTATTTCGGTATTTACATCGAAAAATATTTTTGAATTGGCTTCCGCGCCACTGATTGTGATTTCGTCATCCTCAGTCAGGCGGAAGTTGTCGTCGTAGATTGCGTTAAGGCCAAAATCAAAGCCAGTTGAATAATCGGCCGCCACAACGTGGCCACAGGTACTCAAGAGGATGAGGGCGGCTGGAAGGTTTGAGTAACGCAGCATATTGAAACTCTTCAAGGCACAACGACAACATCGCCACTTTGCAGCACTATGTTGGTCTGCAATTCATCGCCGCTTTTTACATCGCTATAACGGAAGCGAATGGCTTTCTGATTTCCGTCTTTATCGCGGCGAAGAACGTTGATGCTGCTTTCTGCGGCAAATGCGTTCAATCCACCCGCCATTGCGAGCGCCTGCATCACGTCTGTAGGCTGGTTGATTGGAAATTGGCCGGGACGATTAACCTTGCCGAGAACGTAAATAATATTACCGGCTGTTTGCTTGATCATTATGGTAACGGTGGGCTGGTCCTTCATGAATTTGGTTAGCGCTGTTGTCAAATTCTTTTCGACCTCGGGTACGCTCAGGCCACCTGCCTGCACCTGGCCGGCAAGCGGAATGCTAATTGTTCCATCGGGGCGTACGAGCACCTCCTGGGATATATCTTTTTCGTTCCAGACGTAGACGATCAGGATGTCACCCGGGTTGATTCGATAAGATGCGGTATCTGCTATTGATAATGTCGAAGTGAGCAATAAAAATCCGGTCAGAAGACTCCGAATCAATGACATAAAATCACCATGGCCAATGCAGGCTGCTGAATGTAAAAAAGATTTTTTTACTATAGAAATGAAAGATTGCATAGGGTGCCTTGCAATTACTGCGAAACTATTACAACAATTTTGATTGAATTGAGTCGCGATGTCCTGGGGAGCGGGCCGGGAACTGATTATTAGCTCCTGCCTTTTTATTTTTAAAACGTTATTAGAATTAATTTACGCCCTTATCGGGCTAGAGTCAAAGCATGGTTTTTTTGATGGTGATGGAATACCAGCGGGGCGGGGAAATAATCAGCTGATGGATATTGTCTTCATCGAAACGCGGGGTGGATGCCCCGCGTTGGTCGATCGACGACATCCTTGTCGGAAAGCTCCAGCTTTCGATTACGAACGGCGACGGCGAGCAGTGCCTGCCAGGCCGAGCAGGCCGGAACCGAACAGCCATGCTGCTGCAGGCACGGGAACTGCTGCCTGGGCTTCGAGAGTGACGTTCATCGGAACGGGGATGTAGACGAATATGGGATTACCTTCTTCGTCGAATGCTGCTTTGTTGATTTGAAGAGTCCAGGTATAAGTGGCGCCATTTGTCGGTGTGAATGGCAAGCCGGTTTTATAGTTCGTCTCAGTGGTGCCAACGGTGTTTCTGAGCGGGCCTGAGAGTGGACCGGAGAATCCCGCACATGCGCTTCCGCTGTTGAGGTTATCGACGCAGGTTGCAATATCAAACGGGTTCAGGGTGCCTTTACCATTCGATTCGTCCATGCTGAAGGTTTGCTGGATGTTGACGTCGAGAGCCACTGTGCCGGCTGAGTAAATGCGGCCGGACCAAGAGCCCGCATTGGAGCTGTCGTCCCAAGTCCCGGCAAAGTCTTCCATAATCAAATTGCCGTTTACGCCGGCAAAGAAATTGGTGGCGGACATTTCGAGATTCCAGACCGTCGCATTGGCAGCGCCGGTGATAGTTGCCAGAGCAGATGCGGCCAGCAGAGTTTTGATAGCTTTCATTGAAAATTCCTCGAGGTTGCTCGAGAAAGTGTTGGTGACCCGACTATCTTGCAGACTGCGTGAAAAAAGCACTCAAACATCGACCACGGCTTTTATGGTTATTGCAAGACTCGTAGCTTTCCGTCCCCGATTCACATCGGGTTTGGCTTTGGCAGCTTTCCCAGTGGTTATTAGAGTTAATACTTCCACCGTGCCCCGGTTGAATATGGGTTACGAGACACGTGTATAGAAATACCTGAATGCTGCCGTCAATGCAACACGTGTAACATAATTTTATGTAATGGTTTTCCGGTTTTTATAACTGGCTCTCAGTCTGTCTTCCCGCCGTGCGAATTGACGGGATGGCGCAAGAGCCGTAGTGGTCGAGTTTTTAATTCATGAGGAGGGCGGAGCCATGTCTTTGTCTTTGATAATTTCGAAAATCAAGGCATTCAAGATCGTTCCGGTCATTGTCGTGGAGCGGGCGCAGGACATCCTTGAACTCGGTGATACGCTGGTTCGAAGCGGCTTGCCCGTCGCTGAAATCACCTTTCGCACGCCAGCCGCTGCGGAGGCGATCCGCCTGTTGCGGGAGGCGCAGCCGCAGATGCTGATCGGGGCGGGAACGGTGCTGAATCAACGGCAGATGGAGGAGGCTCAGCGCGCGGGCGCCACGTTTATCGTCAGTCCCGGTCTGAATACAACCAATGCGCGCGCCGCCGCAAATTTGGGGATCCCGATCATTCCGGGCGTGAACAATCCGAGCGATATCGAGCTGGCCCTCGAACTGGGTTTGACCACATTGAAGTTTTTTCCTGCGGAGGCTTCGGGTGGCGTGAAGATGGTGAAGGCATTGACGGGGCCGTACGGCCAGGTGCAGTTCATGCCCACCGGGGGCATTACCCCGCAGAATATTCGCGATTATCTTGCACTGCCTGGCGTGATTGCCTGCGGCGGCAGCTGGATGGTTGACCCCGACCTGATTCGCTCGGGCAATTGGGCCGAGGTAGAGAAGAGAGCGCGCGCTGCCGTGGCGCTAGTCGCCTGATTCTGTCGACGCTGCCGGCGCGCTGAAAGCACTTGCTGCATCGCGCAGCTGCTGCTCGAAACTATCGAGGTTGCCGCCTCCCAGTATCGTCTGGAGTTCCCGACGCACTTCGTGCAGCACTTCTTCAATATCGTTCTTCAGTTTTATGCCTGTCAGCGTCAATTGAATGATGCGCGAGCGCTTGTCGCGAATATCGGGATGGCTATAGATATAGCCATCCCGCTCCAGGTCCCGCACCAGCTTGCCGGTCGCCTGCTGGCTGATGCCGATACGTTCGGCCAGATCTCCCAGGCACAGGCCTTCGGTATCCAGATGGAGAATGACCGGACTTTGCGAGCAGCGAAATTTGCGATGCCCGCGCTCGCGGCATTTTGCAAGCGTCCGCAGTTCGAAGGCTTCGGAGAGTGTGTGTAATAGCTGCCCGAGATGCTGGGGAATTTCGGGAGGTATGCGTGGAGCGGGGCGCGCAGTGCGCCATTGAACAGTCTGTTCGAAATTCATGATGCGGCGTCCCGAGTTATTGTTTTTTTGATTTGATACCACCACCAACCACATTGGGAACGTTAGAACGGCTGCCGGAGGCTGTCGAATGACGAATTTGTAACCTCTCTGATCATCGACGCGGCGCGTTGTTTGCGGCGAGGACACATTCCCGGGTACAGTACCGGCCCGCTGGCGTTTTGACGCCGTTTCATGCACTAAATCCCACAACTATCTGCAATCGCCAGGACTTTTACGATGAGTTTTTTTATTTCCGAAGCTTATGCCCAAACCGCTGCACAGGCGCCATCTCCGACGAGCTCGCTGTTTCAGATCCTGTTTCTGGGCGGGCTCTTTGCGGTGTTTTATTTCCTGGCGATTCGCCCCCAGCGCAAGCGCCAGAAAGAGCATACGGACATGGTGGCAGCGCTGGCCAAAGGCGACGAAGTCGTCACCACCAGCGGTATTTTGGGCAAGGTCAATAAAGTGGACGAGGGTTATGTGGTGCTGCAGGTGGCCGATAACGTCGAGCTTAAATTCCAGAAAGTCGCCATTCATGCGGTTTTGCCGAAAGGCACGCTGAAATCGATTTGATAAGTCCGGCGCGTTCCTCTCGCGTACCTTTTGTTAGTCAGTAAAAGGAGGCAGTTGATAGATGGTCAATTACCCAGCTCGCCTCCAGCTCGCGCAAACCCCGACACCGCTGCAACTGCTCGGACGATTGTCCAGGGAAGTCGGTGGTCCGCGCATCTGGATCAAGCGCGACGATTTGACCGGTGCGCTGCTCAGCGGCAATAAAGTCCGCAAACTGGAATTTGTACTCGCTCATGCGCTTGAGCAGGGCTGTGACGCCATCATCACGTGCGGTGGATTGCAGTCGAATCACTGCCGTGCCACGGCTGTGCTGTGCGCACAATTGGGTCTGCGGTGCCATTTGATTTTGCGCGGCGAATCCGAGCCGCCGTATGACGGCAATCTCCTGCTCGATCATCTGGTCGGCGCTGATGTGCGGACGTTTCCTGCCGACTTCTATCAAAAAAATCTTCTGAAATTACTCGGTGAAGCCGCGGACGAATTGCGCCGTGCCGGCCGTATTCCATTCGTCATCCCGACGGGGGCGAGCGATGGCATCGG
>CAZWBA010000013.1:0-97928 GCA_964631955.1 uncultured Verrucomicrobiaceae bacterium
ACTACTTCGGCGGCTGGGCCGGCGAGTGGGGTCAGATCGTGCACTCCAACTGCGCGTATCGCGGCCCATCGTTCACCGGCGATATCACCATCATGAACGCCACTGTGACCGAGAAATCGATCGACTCCGAAGGCCGTCATCTGGTGCATGTGGACTTCAAAATGACCAACCAGCTGGGCGTCACCGGCGCCACCGCCAAGGCCGAAATCGAACTGCCGAAGAAGTAATTCTGCCGCGCGCGGATTAACGTAGGGGCGCCGCTTGCTGCGCCCTGATTAACGGCGGGCGCTGCTTTGCTGTGGCCTGATTAACGGTGGGCGCAGCAAGCGGCGCCCCTACGCAGAGAAATAACCGATGACCGAACGCAGACTCGTTGGGCGCGTCGCCGTCGTCACCGGCGCCAGTCGCGGCATGGGTAAAGGCATTGCGCTGGCGCTCGCCGAACAGGGCGCCACGGTTTACGTCACCGGGCGCACCGTCACCGCCGGCGTGAATCCGCTGCCCGGCACCGTCGGTGAAACCGCTGCCGAATGCGATCGTCGTGGCGGCCCACACGGAGGAAAAGGCATCGCCGTTCAGGTCGATCACTTCAACGATGCCGAAGTCGAGGCCCTGTTCGAACGTATCGAACGCGAACAGGGGCGCCTCGATATCCTCGTCAACAATGCCATCGCCATTCCCAGAGAGCTGACCGAACCGGGCCCGTTCTGGCAGAAACCCCTCTCCAACTGGGAGATGATCGATGTCGGCCTGCGCTCGAATTTCGTCGCGGCGCGCTGCGCGGCGAAGATCATGGCGCCGCAGAAATCCGGTTTGGTCGTGGCGATCTCCGGTTACGTCGGCGTCACCTACACCTACAACGTGATTTTCGGCACCTGCAAAACCGCGGCCGACCGCATGGCGCGCGATATGGCGGTCGAATTGAAGCCGCACAATGTCGCTTCGATTTCGCTGTGGCAGGGTTTCACCTACACCGAGCGCGCGCAGGAAAATCTCAGGAACGTCGCCGGCATGGCGAATCAGCTCAACAGCGCGGTCGGCAGTTCGGTGGAATTTCCGGGCCGCGTGATCGCCGCGCTCGCCGCCGACCCGAATATCATGCAGCGCAGCGGCGGCACATTTATCAGCGCGGAATTGGCGCAGGAATATGGCATTACGGATATCGATGGCCGCACGATTCCTTCACTGCGAGCCGAACGCGGCGCGCCTATTTGGGCGCCTGTGCAATAACACGATAACGAGAGATTTTTGCGATGACCGATATCACCGACGACCTGCAGGCGCTGATCGCGCGCGACAAAATTCGCAGCTGCATCATCAATCTCGCGCGCGGCGAGGACCGGCGCAGCGCGGAGCTTATCAGCGCATCGTACTGGCCCGATTCGACCACCGATTACGGCGTGTTCAAGGGCTCGTTCGACGACTATCTCGCCTGGGTGGTGCCGGGCTCGGCCGCCATCGCCAACACGCAGCATATTCTCGGGCAGACATTCATCGACCTGCGGGGCGAAGTCGCGCTCGCCGAAACGCACGTCACCTCTTATCACCGCGTGAACATGGGCGCGGATGAGCGCGACACCGTGATCGGTGGCCGCTATCTCGACCGGCTGGAAAAGCGCGGCGGCGAATGGCGCATCGCACAGCGCACGATGCTGTACGACTGGTTCCAGGACTGGGGCGTGTCGATCGACTGGTCGCAGGGCGTGATGGGCATGCCCTTCAGCGCCGAACATTTCAGCGGCCGCGCGGTGGGCGATTACAGCGAAACTTTTTTCGGCTCACCGCGATAACGCGCTGCCACCGAAAACGGTCGTGCCCGTATCATTGGCGCGCTGAACCGACGCATTCACGGCACACCGCGGTGTGCTCAACTCCACTCTCATGAAGAACAGGGCCGATCCCGATGACTGACAAACCCGCTGCACGCGCGCCGATGGTGTACCCGCCGGCCTGGACCGACGCCGAGCACGAGGCCATTGCCGCCTTTCCGCACGTGAAGAATTTCGTGCTGGGCAACTGGCCCGACGGCATTTCGCGCGGCCTCAACGGCGTCGCGGTCATGCTGAATAACCCGACGCTGGCGAAAGCGTTTCTGACTTTCAACAACCACGTCGCCGCGACCAACTCGCTGTCCAAACGCATCTGCGAAATGCTGATCCTGCGCATCGGCTGGCTGCGCAAATCCGAATATGAGTTCGCGCAGCACATCATTCTGGGCAAACGCGCGGGGCTTACCGATGAAGAAGTCGATCGCATTCCCGACGGCCCCGACGCGCCGGGCTGGGATCCGGTCGATGCGGATCTGCTGCGCGCGGTCGATGAGCTCAATGCCGAAGCCTTCATCAAGGACGACACCTGGGCGCGGCTGTCGGCGCACTTCAGCACGCAGCAGCTGCTCGATCTGGTGTATTCGGTCGGCTGCTACGAAATGATGGCGATGGTGTTCAACACCTTCAAAGTGCCCTTCGACAAGGATCTGGAGCCGCTCGATCCCGCGCTCAGGGCACGCATGATGGCGCAGCCTGGTCGCAGCTAAAACCAATCGTAGCTAAAACCAGTCGTCGCTAACCCGCGTCGCTAAAACCGGCCGCCGCTAGTCGTCGATCTTTTGCGGCGCGCCCGTGCCCATGTAGCGGGCGAGGTTGCGGTGCAGGCTGACGACCGCACCCTCGGCCTTCGGGTTGGGGATATTGCCCTTGTAGCCGACGTTCTTCATGCCGCGCTGTACGGCGGCCATGTTGGAAAAATCCTGCTTGAGCACGTGCGGGAAGTTCTCCGGCTCGGCATAGGTCCACTCGGTCGCGGGCGCTTCGCCTTCGGGATAGAGTTCGTATACCGCAACTTCGAAATAGCATTTGTCGGGGTTGTAGTCGAAGGGCCGCGCCTGATAGCAGAGCATGTTGTTGACGGCGTGGCCGATCTGCTGATTGGGAAATATCTGCCAGGCGGTGCCGCTTCTGGCGACATGCGCCGGATCGACCTCCGGCCAGACGACGCCGCGCTGCGCGTCGACGGCGCGGGCGGTATCGAGCCAGTATTTGAGCACCTCGCCGGCCGGCGTGCCTTCGGGCAGCACGTCGGGCAGGGTCTGGGCGACATCGACCAGCGTCTGCGTGGTGTTGGTGTTGACGCCCTCCCAGGTGTACTTCTGCAGCTGGGCGGTGGTGATGCGCGCATCGCCCTTGCCGAGGCGCAACTTGGAGGCGTTCTCTTTCGGGCCTTCGCCGGTGTCGTAACCGATGAAGCTGTGTCTGCCCTGCGCCCTGCCCCAGCCGCGAAAATCGCCGAACGGGGTGAATTCGGGATGGGTGCCGGGCACGTGGTAGGTTTCGTTGAAGGCTTCGAGCGCGACTTTCCAGTTGCAGTCGAACACGGTCCAGAAGCGCCAGCGCGGGCGCATGTTCTCCAGCTCGAACGGGTCGAGCATGGTGGCGGCGGGTTCGAGGTACGAGCGCAGCGGCTCGCAGTCGGGATCGAGATTGATCCAGATGAAGCCGCCCCAGGTATCGACGCTGACCTTGCCGAGCTGCGTGCGCTCGTCGGTCAGCGTGCCCTGCCAGTCGTCCTTCTGCGCGATGCCGGTGCAGTGGCCGTCGAGATCGAAATTCCAGGCGTGGAAGCCGCAGACGAATTTCATTTTCTTGCCGTGCGCGTTGCGGGCGCCCGGCGGCGTATCGACGAGGCGGCGGCCGCGATGGGTGCAGACATTGTGATGCGCCCTGATCTCGCCGGCGGCGGTGCGCACGATCAGCACCGAGTCGTCGAGGATGTCATAGGTGATGTAGTTGCCGGGCTCGGGAATGTCCTCGACGCGACCGGCCTGCAGCCAGACCTTGCGCCACAGCCGGTCGCGCTCGGCGCGCGCATAGTCTTCGGAAATGTAGGCCTCCACCGGGCAGATCACGGGCTCGGGCGCGTCGTCGGTGGCGATGAGGGTTTCGGGGCGGACTGTCGGATTGTTCATGGATTCTCTCCGTCGACTTTCATAATTTGTACGGACATATTTATTTAAACGTTTGTAATACGGGTAATTCTGCTGAGACCGCTGTGATATAGTTCGGGCCAACCTATCTGGACATTTCAGGATGCAACCATCCTGAACCGTCGTCGACGAGACTGCGTTGATCCAGGTCAAGCGAGCCTGAACCGGCCGCTGCGAGCCAGATGCGAGGAGCAAGAGATGGGTTCACCTTCCAGCCAGACACCTTCCAGCCATGCCTTATCGGGAAAGGTCGCCGTGGTGACCGGCGCCAGCCGCGGCATCGGCAAGGGCATCGCACTCGCGCTCGCGGCGCAGGGCGCGACGGTGTATGTGACGGGACGGACCGTCACTCCCGGTTCCTATCCATTGCCGGGCACCGTCGGCGAAACCGCTGCCGAGTGCGATAAGCGCGGCGGCCCACAGGGAGGAAAAGGCATCGCGGTGCAGGTCGATCATGCGGATGATGCGCAGGTCGCCGCGCTGTTCGAGCAGGTCGGCCGCGAACAGGGCCGCCTCGACATTCTCGTCAACAACGCATTTTCCCTGTCCGACGATCTGACCGCGCCGAAGCCGTTCTGGGAAAAGCCGCTCAGCAACTGGGAAATGATCGATGTCGGCGTGCGCTCGAATTACGTCGCCGCCTGGCATGCCGCAAAAATCATGGCGCCGCAGAAATCCGGTTTGATCGCCTGCATTTCGGGCTATACCGGCGTGACCTACACCTACGGCGTGGTGTTCGGCACCGCGAAATCGGCGGCGGACCGCATGGCGCGCGACATGGCGGTCGAGCTGAAGCCGCACAACGTCGCCTCGATTTCGCTGTGGCAGGGCCTGACCATGACCGAGCGCGCCGAGCACAATCTCGCCAATATCGCCGGTCTCAAAGGGCGCTCGGCGACGCGCCCCGAGGATGGCTGCACGCCGGAATTTCCGGGGCTGGTCATCGCCGCGCTGGCCGCCGATCCGAACGTCATGCGCCACAGCGGCGGCACCTTCATCACCGCCGAGCTGGCGCAGGAATACGGCATCAAGGACATCGACGGCAAGACGATTCCATCGCTGCGCGCCACGCGCGGCTCACCGATCTGGTCGCCGATATAACATTACGTAGGGGCGCCGCTTGCTGCGCCCCGTAAAACCATAATCAATCGTTAGATACAAGGGCGCAGCAAGCAGCGCCCCTACGCAGAGGAATCACCATGTCCGAACTCAGATTCGATAATCGCGTCGCCGTCATCACCGGAGCCGGCCGCGGCCTCGGCCGCGCCTACGCGCTGCTGCTGGCTGCCAATGGCGCCAAAGTCGTGGTCAACGACGTCGGCGGGAGCATCAAGGGCGATGCGGTCATCGGCGATCCGGCGGCAGAAGTCGTCGCAGAAATCAAAGCGGCCGGCGGCGAAGCGGTCGCCAACAACGATTCGGTCGCCACGCCCGAAGGCGGCAAGGCCATCATTCAAGCGGCGCTCGATCATTTCGGCAGGATCGACATCCTCATCCACAATGCCGGCAACGTGCGCTACGGCTCGCTGAAGGACATCAGCTTCGAGGATTTCAAGGCGGTCATCGACGTACATTTCATGGGGGCGTTCAACGTCGTGCGTCCGGCGTTCCCGCTGATGTGCGCACAGAAATACGGCCGCGTGGTGCTGACGTCGTCGATTGGCGGACTTTACGGCAACGAGCGCTGCGTGAACTACGGCATGTCGAAGTCGGGCATGGTCGGGCTGAACAACATCATCGCGCTCGAAGGCGAAGCCGAGGGCGTGAAGAGCAACATCATCCTGCCGGCGGCGGTGACGCGCATGGCCGACGGTCTCGACACCTCGATGTACCCGCCGATGGACCCCGAACTGGTCGCGCCGACGGTTGGCTGGCTCGCCCACGAAAGCTGCTCGATCACGGGCGAGATGCTGGCGGCGGGAGCCGGACGCATAGCGAGGGCTTACATCGCCGAAGTGCCGGGCGTCTATCAGCCGGCCTGGACGATGGCGCAGGTGGGCGAGCGGATAGCTGACATTCGCGACAAGAGCGAGATCATCGACTTCGGCCTGCACGGCCACGTCGACCACCTCAAATACACCTTCGGCATGGCCGCGAAAAAATAAGAGGCCCGCGATGAGCGTATCCCCGGCAAAACTGCAGAACCTGATCGACCGCCAGGACATTCTCGACTGTCAGGTACGCTTCAGCCGCGGCATGGACCGTTTCGATCGCGAAACTTTCCTTTCGGCTTTTCACAGCGATGCGACCATCGCGGCGGGTGAATTCGTCGGCGGCCCGGCGGCGCTTTACGACTGGGCCTCGAAACTGCACGAGCAGGGACAGATCGCCACGCACCACAATCTGCTCAACCACACCTGCGATATCGACGGCGATACCGCGCATACGGAAACGTACTACCTGTTCGTCGGCCGCAACCGCGACGACAGCAACTGGATCGCCGGCGGGCGTTATATCGACCGTCTCGAAAAGCGCGATGGGGAGTGGAAAATCGCGCTGCGCACCAACGCCATCGAATGGTCGGGGCTGGTGCCGACGCTGCCGATTCCGTTCGCCGATGTGCCGGGTATAAATCTCAATGGATCGCCGTCACGCAGTAAAGACGATCCGTCGTATCAGCGCCCACTGGTTAATAAGCGCTCGCCTCTCATCCCCAGCTAAATCCCTTTCAACGAAAAACCAGCCCCCCTTTCAGGAGGGCTTCATAAAACAAAGCTTCAAGATTTGCGGCGCGAAACCAGCAAGCCAGCCACAGCGCTGCCAAACAACCAGAAAGCTGCAGGTACCGGCACCTGACTTACTTCGGCAGTAAAACCAATATTCTGGAAATCAACCTGACGATTGCTGCCGGAGAGAATAGCGGTGACGTATTGCACGTTTAGCGGAGCGGCGAGTTCGATATCCTGGGCACGGATTCCTGGACTACTGCCTAGATCGGGCGACACCGAGAGAGAACCCTGGAAGCCATGGGCACCATCGTAAAACGTGAAGTTGATGTTATCGACATCGTAGGCTTCGCTCGTGTAGTTCCAAAAATGCAGTGTGGAGATATCGTAAGCGCGACCGAAATCGAACACTAATTCGAGACCGCCCCCGACCGCATCGGCGGTGTACCAGATATGCGTTTCCTGGTTGTGGAACTCTTCTGCGGCGGCAGACGGTGCGTCGATGACCTTGCTGATGGTCTCACCGCCACTGAAAGTATTATTGAACGTACCTGGCGACGTACCGGCACCGACCGCGACGCTGATATTGTCGATATTCAAATAAACCGGTGCAGCGCCAACCTGCATTGCCAACAGAGCCAGACTGAGACCGAAACCCATTTTTGTGGATGTGATTTGCATAGATAAAACTCCTGATCCGTGATTTTTTATACGAAAAAGTGCGCTGGACTTCACCGCAGTTCCAACGCGGCAGGGGCCACAAATAATTAAAACCCTGCCCATGAAAGCAAACGTCATGCCACCAAAATTTCAAGATGGGAATGAAGGTGTTGCGAAATGCGCTCGCGGTAATCGAGTTTTTCCGTAAAAAAGCCCGACGGATCCAAGTTAATACGGATCTAAGGTTAATTCTGCCGCCGCCTGAATTTTTACCGCGTCCACAATCCCGACGGGCAGATTGATCCCTGTGGAACACTGTGTACCATAGCCGCTATGAAATACAGTGTTCCACAACTCGCTAAGGGGATTCGTCATGCTTCTGGATATTCTGCGCCTCGCGCTCGCCTTCGGTTCGGTCGCGCTGATCGTGGCGTTCTGGTACTGGCTGATGGATTCGATCGGCACGTTCTAGGTCAGCGGCCGTGTCGATATCGCAGCGGGACATCGCCGGCGCCGGCCACATCGAGCGCACGTGTACGCTGCTCGCCAATGCCTTGTCGGGCGGACGGCGGCAGGGCGTGCGCCTGCTCTCGGGCGAACGCCGCTGTTTCGGGCTGAGCCCGCAGGGCAATCGGGTACATGTGCCTTATCCGGTGCTGGCGCCCGACTGGACGCTGCACAGCCTGACCTGCGGTGTCGCGCTGCAGTGCGCGCCATCGAAGGATCTGCTCGCGCGCTACCCGCTGCACCGGTTGTCGCCGCGCCAGTTGCAGGCGCTGACGCTGATCGAAGCCGGCGTCGCGCTGGGCTGGATCGCCGCGTGCTGGCCCGGCCTGCTGTCCGAATTTGCCCGCCTGCTGCCCGCGCTCGCCATCATTCGCGACGAACCCGACGCGCCGGCCATGCTCGACCGCGCGCAGCGGCTCGCGCAGTCCTCTCAAACCCTGCATTGCGATCCCCTGCTCGGCCAGCTGCCACTCGCGGCTGCCGCCTCCCGCGGGGTGCTCGATTCGCTGCGGCGTATTTACGGACAGATGCCGTGGTCGGCGCAGCGCCCGCTGTCGCAGACGCTGCATACCATTCCGGTCGGCGGTCAGGGCGGCGTGAAAAATCCGAATCTGCCACCCCCGAGCCGCCCCGAGGAAGACGATCCGGAAATCCGCGCCGATCAGCGCGCGGGCATTCCCTATCCCGAGTGGAACGCGTGGACACAGCAGTTTCTGCCCGCGCATGTCGCCGTGCTCGAACGCCGGCACGCCTCGCGGACGACCCGCGCGCAGCCGGTCGCGGTGGACTTGCGCCGCTGGTTCGAACAGCACACGCATCGCGCGATGCGTAACCGGCTCGAAGACGGTGCCGATCTCGATATCGATCAGTACATCGATCACTACGTGAATCTGCGCATCGGCAGCGCGACGCAGGCGCGCGTGTTTCGTGATTTGCTGCCGGCCTCGCGCGATGTCGCCACCGCCATTCTGTTAGACGGCAGCTCATCGCTCGGCGCGCAGCACGGACGCATCTTCCAGCTCGAACTCGCCTGCGCCGACGCGCTCTCGCAGGCGATGGTGCGGGCGCGCGAACGTCACGGCATTTTTGTGTTCAGCGGCAACACGCGACATCGCGTCGATGTGCTGTGCCTGAAGGATTTCGCCGATCTGCGCTTCGTCGCGCCGGGCGAACTGGGCCTGGTCGCCGCCGGCTACACGCGGCTGGGTGCGCCGCTGCGGCATCTGACCGAGCGCCTGCTGGAACAGCGCAGCGAACGCCGGCTGCTGATCGTGATCGGCGACGGCCTGATATCGGACGAAGGCTACGAAGGCAAATACGCATGGGCCGATGTCGCCCACGCCGTCGAGGAAGCGGCCGCTGCCGGCGTTTCGGTTTATTACATCGGTGTCGGTCCGGCGCGCGTCGATCCCCTGCCCGATGTCTTTGGCGACAGGCGCTCGACGCGCATCGGACGCATCGAGGAATTGCCGCGCGTGCTGGCGCATGTGCATCGCGAACTGATCGCGGCTTAGATTTTCCGTTAGGGAGCCTCTGGATGACGTTTTTCTATCACGCGCACGGCAGCGAAGTGCGCTTATTTCAACAGGCGTATGCACAGCAGCTGCCCGTGATGCTGACCGGCCCCACCGGCTGCGGCAAAACGCGACTCGTCGAACACATCGGCGCGCTGCTCGACCGCCCCGTCATCACCATCAGCTGTCACGACGACCTGACCAGCTCCGATCTGGTCGGCCGCTTCATGGTGACCGGGGGTGATGTGGTGTGGAACGACGGTCCGCTCACGCGCGCCGTGAAGGAGGGCGCCATCTGCTATCTCGATGAGGTGGTGGAAGCGCGCCACGATTCGCTCGCGATTCTGCACTCGCTCACCGACCACCGCCGCGCGTTATTTCTCGACCGCTCGGGCGCTGTGCTGCACGCGCCCGACAGCTTCATGCTGGTGTGTTCCTACAACCCCGCGTATCGCAGTTCACTGAAAGAACTGAAGCCGTCGTTCCGGCAGCGCTTTGTGACACTGGCGATGAATTATCTGACGCCCGAACGCGAAACCGACGTGCTCGTGAAGGAAACCGGTATCGATATTTCCATCGCGCAGCGGCTGGTGAAATGCGCGGCGAGCATTCGCAACGCCGACGCCATTTTTCATTTCGAACCGCCCTCGACGCGCGTATTGATCAGCGCGGCAAAAATGATTGTCGCCGGCGCCGGCGAAATGGAAGCCGCCGAAATCTGCATGCTGGCGCCGCTGAGCAGCGAAGATGCCATCAGTGCCGGCTTGAGAGAACTGGCCAGCGCGAGTTTATCGACGAATTGAATACGCAAATAAATCCAAAAGGAGTTTTCCTCATGAAAGAAGCACCGGTCAGTCAACAGGATCGCCGCCGCAAGCGCGCGATGATCGTTTTCCAGATTCTCTGCTACGGCTATCTGCTGACGATGTTTCTCATTCAGCTGCACATGGCTTCAGTGCGAAACTGGTAGGGAGAATAAAAATGTCGACAACGATTTTGCGCAGCAATAACAACACCTACGACACGCATCAGCAGCAGAGCCGGCTCGCGCAATGGCAGGCCGATAAATGGCTGATGGCGGGTTCGTTTTTCATGGGCACGGCGATTCTCGGCCTCATCGGCCTGCCATTGTTTGCGTATGGATTGTCATTGCAGATGCGCGCGCAGAAAGCCGGGCTTTCCGTGCGCCCCACCATCGTCACGCTGATCGGCTATCTCGTCATCATCGATGCCGCGCTGAACAGTTTCGGCTGGGCGCTCGACATGATCGCCAACCACACGCTGCTCGCACGCGTGTTTCTCATGGCGTGGGGCAATATGTTCGATGCCGGCTATTTCTGGCATTACAACGAATTGTGGATAGGCGGCGCCACGGCGCCCGGCGAAAAATCGTGGGAGATCGCGTTATTGCCGATCGTATTCTGCATGCGCATGGCGGCGGCGATCGGCTTTCTGCAAATGAAGCGCTGGGGGCATCAGTGGCTGGTGGTGACGTGCTGGTTCGGCGTCGTGGCATGGACGGGCTACGTCGCGAACATGACGATCTTCGCCGATGTGCGTTATGCCGGCGTGGTATTTCCCGTCATCGGCTGGTGGCTGTACGACATTTTCTACATCACGCCATTTCTCGCCATTCCCTATCTGCACACCGTCAATCGCGAGATTTTTTCCGATTGAAATAAATAACGATTATTGAAATAAAAAAATTTCGGAGAAATGCCATGAATAAAGCATCGGAAAAATTGCCGCCCGGCACCACGTCGTATTTTGCCGGCATGCACAAATGGATCGAGCGCGGCCTGTTCGTCTGCCTGACGGCGCTCGTGCTCGAAGGTGCATTTACATTTCCATTGCTGGCGCTGTGGTATGGCTGGCCGCAGTTATCGCTGCACGAAATCTGCACCGAATTCGAACGCGTGCGCTTCGCCGATGAAACCCGCGAATGCAGATACCCCTATCCGCTGTTTGCACCGGCCGAAGGCGCGGGACAGAAAACCGCGCAGGATATCTGGGGCGTGCAGCCGCGCCCGCTGTATAAAGCCGTTGAATTTCGCGAATTCGTCAAGCGCAAGGAAGAGCGTCTGGCGCGCGAAGCAAATTCATCGACAGCGCGATAATTCATCGACACGCAACAGGTCGCGAAAAACAGTTATGGAATTGAAAAATAAAATCGTGCTGGTGACGGGCGGCGGTGGCGGTGTAGGCCGGCAACTGGTTCTGCAACTGCTCGGCAAGGGTGCTGCTGTGGCCGCCGTCGATATCAATGTCACCGCGCTGGCGCAAACCCGCACTCTCGCCGGCGATTCGGCGCACAATCTTTCGCTGCACGGCGTCGATATTTCCAGTCGGGAAGCGGTCGGGCAGCTTGCGGACGCGGTGATCGCCCGCTTCGGCACTATCGACGCCATCATCAATAACGCCGGCGTCATCCATCCGTTCAAACCCATCAGCGAACTCGACGACAGCGTGCTGGAGCGCATGATCAATATCAATTTATACGGAACGCTCAATATCACTCGCGCGTTCCTGCCTTTTCTGTTGCAGCGCCCGCAGAGCCACATCGTCAATGTCTCCAGCATGGGCGGGCTGTTCGCCTTTCCCAATCAATCGTTTTACGGCGCGAGCAAGGCGGCGATCAAACTCGTCAGCGAAGGGCTGTATGCGGAGCTGGCCGACACGCCCGTGGGGGTGACCGTGGTTTTTCCGGGGGCGATCGATACCGACATCACGAAGAATTGCGGTGCGCACAGCGACCGGATCGATGAGCTGGCGAAATATTTTCGCGGCACATCGCCGCAAACCGTCGCCCGCAAGATCATTCGCGGCATGGAGCGAAAAAAGTTTCGATTGATTATCGGGATCGACGCAAAGATATTGAGCTTTTTGTACTGGCTGAATCCGAAATTCACGATTGTGCTCATTCGCAACATCATGAACCGGTTGATGTGAAGTCCTGAGTTGAGAAGTCCTTACGAGATCGACATGGCAACGTCCGACCCGAAACCCAGCGTTTTACCGTCGAATCAGGATCCGCGCGCGGCGCGTTCGCGCGAGGCATTGCATCAGGCTTTTCTGAAACTGCTCGAAAGCAGACCGCTCGATCAGATCAGCATCCGCGATATCGTCGCCGAGGCGGGCATCGGTTATACGACGTTTTTTCGCCATCACGCCAGCAAGGAAGAATTGCTCGACAGTATCGCCGCCGAGCAGATTCACCATTTATTCAAGCTGGCGTTGCCGGTGGCGGATGTGTACGACGTGCATTCAGGATCGCGGGCGTTATTCGCGTATGTGGATGCCCATCGCGCGTTGTGGCGCACGCTGCTGACGGGCGGCGCGGCCGCAACGATACGCGGGGAATTTTTGAATCTGGCGCGGCAGGTAGCGACGTCGCTCGGTAATCCGAAGAGCTGGCTGGCGCCCGAAGCGGGGGTCGCGCTCATCGTCAGCGGCACGCTCGAATTATTGATCTGGTGGTTGCGCCAGTCCGATCCGATTCCGATCGAACATATCGCCGACATTCTCGATCGCGTCGTGGTGTCGCCCGTGATTGCAGCGGGCGATTTACGCGGTCAGACCTCGTCATCCGGCGCCCCGCCGCTCGCGTAATCAGGACTCGGGCACGGCCCTTTCCAGCAGCGCGGGCGGCAGCCCCAGGCTGAACAGCGCCAGCGCGCCGCCGATCATCAGCAGAATGGCCAGCTTCAGGAATGGCTCGTAGCTGTGGTAGTGATCGAATACCGCGCCAGCGGCCAGTGGTCCGCCCGCAATGCCGACGGCGAGCGCCATCACCAGCACACCGTACAGCGCGCCGAAATTCTTCAGGCCGAAATGTTTCGCCGCGAGATAGGCGATGACATCGACTTCCGAGCCGACGGTCAGACCCAGCGCGGCCGCCGCCGCCATCTGGCAGACCGGATTGCCGCCGTCGAACAACAGCAGTGCGAGGGCGATACTCGGCAGGATAAAGGCAATACCGCCGACGACATGGCCGGGAAAGCGGTCCAGCAGCAGGCCGGTACCGAGCCGGCCGATGATCGAAAAAATGCCGACCAGCGCGGCGATGCTGGCGGCGGCCAGTGCCGTGGCACCGCTGCCGGTGAGGATGGGGACGAAATGGACGACGGCGCCGAACGCGGTGAAGGCAAACAGACCGCCGGCCAGCAGCAGTTTGTAAAGCGCGGCCGACCGGAACCCTTCCGCCAGCGTCAGCCCGGTCAGTGCTCGCGCCGGGGCGGGCTGCGCGGCTTTCACGGTTCGTCCACCATCGTCGCGCGCACCGCGAAAACCGAAGAACAGCGCCGGAAACACCAGCGCACCCCAGATCAGCGGCAATGCCACGAAACCCACGCGCCAGCCGAACGCGCCGATCAGCCAGGTCGCGAGCAGCGGAAGCACGATGGCGGCGATCGATGCACCGGAGAGCGTCACCGCGAAGGCGAGCCCGCGCGAGGCTTCGAATCGAGTCGCCACTGCGCTGGTCCAGACCGTCGCCTGCACCCAGATGCAGCCGAAGGCGATCAGCGCCCAGAGCAGGATCCAGTTGAGCATGCTGCCGGTGGCCGTTCCCAGCATCGCCGAGGCCGCCGTCATCAGCAGCGCGCCGATCAGGCCGACACGGCGCGGCCCGACCCTGTCGACCAGCATGCCAACCGGCACGCAGAACAGCGCGGCCAGGCAGGCGGTGATGGTCAGGCCGGCAGTGATCTGCGCGCGCGACCAGCCGAACTCCTGCTGCAGCGGCTGGATGAAGGGACCGAGCGCGTAGACGTGAATGATCGAGTTGGAATATCCCAGCGCAGCGGCGATCGGCAAAAACCAGAAATTTCGCCATTCAGCGCGTGCATTTTTTGTTATCGACATCGGGCTCACTCACTCTGGCAATAGGGGGAGTCGGCAGTAGGGGGAGAGTCGGCAGCCGGGCGCGGCCTGCCGGGGAAGAGAGTGTCGGCGCCCGCTGCCCGCCGCAATGACAGGAACGCCCTAAATGACTGCCCGATTCGTCAGCGACCTCACGCCGCAGAGCGCGAGCTGTCGCAGCTGCATTTATTCCGTCGCCGGTTCGGCCGCTTCCAGGACTGGAGGATGACCGAGACTGAACAGCGCGAGCGCGCCCATCAGCATGAGCGCGATCGTTCCCCACAGGAACTGCTCGTAATTGCCGAAACGGTCGAACACCGCGCCCGCCGTCAGCGGACCGAATGCCGTACCCAGCGTCAGCGCGGCGACGAGCGCACCGTACAACGCGCCAAAATTCTTCAGACCGAAATGCTTGGAGGCGAGGAAGGCGACGACATCCACCTCCGAGCCGACAGTGAATCCCAGCGCGGCCGCCGCGACCATCTGACTGGCGGGATTGGCGCCATCGAACAGCAGCAGCAAGGCAGCGATGATCGGCAGCAACACCACCGTGCCGCCGACCAGATGTCCGGGAAAGCGATCGAGCAGAAAGCCGGTACCGAGCCGGCCGGCGATCGAGAACAACCCGATCAGCGACGCCACCCCTGCCGCGGCGAGCGGCGAAGCGCCGGCGCCTTTGAGGATCGGCACAAAATGCACCATCGCGCCGATCACGGTGAATGCGACCAGACCGCCCGCGAGCAGCAGCTTATACAGCGTCGGCGAACGCAGACCTTCGGCCAGGGTGACGCCTGTCAGCGGGCGCGCGGCGGTCGGTGCCGATGCGGTATCGGCGGGCTTCGCACTGCCATCGCGCGCGCTGCGGAAAAATAAAAACATCAGCGGAAATACCAGCGCAGCCCACACGCCTCCCAGCATGCTGAACGCCTGCCGCCAGCCGTAGAGCTCGATAAGCCAGGTCGCCATCACGGGAAAGATGGCCGCCGCCACGGAAGCGCCGCACAGCGTGATCGCGAAAGCGAGCCCGCGCGACACTTCAAAGCGCGTCGCCACCGCGCTGGTCCAGATCGGCGCCTGCACGCCGAGACCGCCTATGGCAATGCCGATCCACAGCAGCAGCCAGTTACCCGTCGATCCGGTCGCGGTGCCGACCAATGCAAATGCGCCCGACATCGTCAGCACACCGACCAGCGCAACCCGGCGCGGCCCGATCCGATCGATCACCATGCCGATGGGAATACAGAAAATCGCACTGACAATGCACTGCACGGTGAGACCGAAGGAAATCTGCGCGCGCGACCAGCCGAAGGTTTCCTGCAGCGGCTGGATAAACGGACCGAGCGAATACACGTGAATGACGGAGGTGGCATAACCCAGCGCTGCCGCCAGCGGCAAAAACCAGAAGCTGCGCCATTCCGCGAGAGCGCCCCGCTCCTCGATAAAACGATGCGATGAATTCATTGTGCGATGACCCTGTTTTTCTCAAAAAATGTTGTTATCGAAAAAACAATGTGTGACTTCCGAAAAATAATTATTTGAAATGGACCGTTATTTGAAATCGTAGTTATTTGAAATGGACGGCCATTTGAAATCGTAATTTTTTTGAAATTGATAGCTATTTGAAATCGATAGCTATTTGAAATCGATTGTATTTGAAATCAAAAGCCATCAGCGACCGACGAAATTGCCCGGCCTGCGCTCGCTCACGGAGCGAATGCCTTCCGCAAAATCCTCGGTATTGAGTAATTGCACCTGCTCGCGATGTTCATGCACGAGTGCCGCACGCACGCGCTCGCCCAGATCGCCGCGCAGGGTCGCGCGCGTGGCTAGCAATGAGAGCGGTGCGTTCGCGGCAATATCATGCGCAAAGGCAAGCGCTCTGGCGCGCAGACTATCGACACCGGCGATGCGATCGACCAAGCCCCAGGCAATGACATCTTCCGCCTTGTAACGTTCAGCGGTTAAAAACATTTCCGCTGCGCGCTGCTGACCGATAAGGCGCGGCAATGTGCAGGTGAGACCGAAGCCGGGATGAAAACCGAGCTTGGTGAAATTGGCGGAGAAGCGCGCTTCGGTCGAAGCGATACGAAAATCGGCAGCGACAGCCAAACCCAAACCGGCGCCGATGGCAGCGCCTTGCACTGCGGCAACGGTGGGTTTGCGCGCCGCGAAAATCCGCAATGCCTGATCGTAAAACTCGCGCAATGGATCATTGCCCTGCGCGCCGAAACCATTGGGCGAAACCAGATCAGCGCCCGCGCAAAATGATTTTCCCTCTGACGCGATAACTATGGCGCGAATCCGGGGATCGGCATCGAGATTGTCGAGCGCATCGGCAATGAGCCGCAACAAACCCACCGTGGCGAAATTATTTGGCGGGTTTTGAAAAACGAGCAGTGCAACGTGATTGTGAATTTCGATATCGAGCTGCTCGTTCATCATCGTGTCCTTTACGGGAAACTTATATCAGCGATTTTTCCACTCGGGTCGACGCTTCTCGGCAAATGCGCGCGGGCCTTCCTGCGCATCTTCGCTGTTATACGTGTACTCGTGCGCGGCACGCGCGGCCTGCAATGCCGCAGTGCGACCCATTTCGGTGGCGAGCATGACGGTTTCGCGTCCCGCTTTTACCGACAGCGGTGCGCCATCGAGAATTTCTCTGGCAAGTTCGAGCGCGGCGTCCATCAACGCGGCGGGCTCGGCGATGCGATTGACGAGACCGATTTCATACGCGCGCTGCGCGGTGATCGGTTTACCCGTCAGAATGATTTCCATCATGATGCGCTGCGGAATCATATGAATGAGCGGCGCGGCCCACGGCGAACCGCGGCCCACTTTCACTTCGGTGATCGCGAATTTTGCAGCGGTGCTCGCCACACACAAATCGCACGCCTGCGCGATCATCCAGCCGCCCGCGAAGGCAACGCCGTTCACTGCGGCGATGGTCGGTTTCGATAATTCGATATTGTCGTAGGGCAGCGGAAACATATCGCGCGGCGGCACTTTCAATTTGCGCTCGACCATTTCTTTCAAATCGCCGCCCGCACAAAAGGCTTTCTCGCCCGACCCGGTCAGAATCGCCACGCGCAACGCGGCATCTTTTTCAAAACGTTCCCACGCGGCGCGCAAACCTTCACGCACCTCGCGGCTCAGACAATTGCGCGTATCGGGACGATTGATGGTGATGATCGCGATGCCGTCATCGCGCGCATCGAAAATTACGGCATCGGTTGAGGACAGTGCGTCGCTCATGGAAAAACCTCGTTTAAAAAATCTCAGAACCCACGCTGTTGAATCGCATGAGCGGCTCGATCGAGTTCCTCGCGGAAATTCGGATGGGCAATGGCAATCAAACGACGCGTGCGTTCAGCGAGCGATTGCCCTCGAAGTTCGGCGGCGCCGAATTCGGTGACAATAATATCCACATCGGAGCGCGCAGTGGTAACGGGGCCCGATAAATTCACGCAGATTCGACTAATTGAATGCTCTTTTGCGGTGGCAGGCAGCGCGATAATCGAATGGCCGCCTTTCGAGCGATTGCCCGCGCGCACGAAATCGACCTGGCCTCCGGTGCCGCCCATATAGGACGAACCGCTTTGCTCGGCATTTACCTGCCCGGTGAGATCGACTTCGAGCGCGGAGTTGATGGTGACGAGCTTGCTCAGTTGTGCGAGTACGGCGGCATCGTGCGTGTACGAGGTCGTGCACATACGGATGGAATAATTTCTGTGCGCAAAATCGTAAAGTTTTCTGGTGCCGATCAACGCGCCGTTGATCGAAATGCCTTTATCGATTTCCTTGCGCGCGTTGGTAATGACGCCGGCCTCGAATAAATCGACGAGACCATCGCCGAGCATGCCCGAATGCACACCGAGATCCTTGCGATCGCCGAGCAAACGCAAGATCGCATCGGGCACTGCGCCGACACCGGTTTGAATGACCGAACCGTCTTCGATGTATTTCGCGGCGAAGCGCGCGATGGCCTCGTCGTTCTCGCCGATTTTTGCGGCGGGCACCTGCACCGGTGCGCGCGATACATGCACCGCGACATGAATTTTCGATGCGTGAATCGATTCGCCATACGTGAACGGCACTTGGTCGTTTACTTCGGCAATCACCACACAGGCTTTTTCTGCGGCGATTTTTACGTGATCGCTGATCAAGCCAAAACTGTGATTGCCATTTTCATCGGCGGGACTGACCTGAATGAAGGCAACATCGCAACCGATGGTGCCGGCTTCGATCATGCGACCGATAAGACTGACATGACAGGGAATGATATTGAGCTTGTTCGCTTTTGCCATCGCACGCAGTGCGCCGATTGCGCCCATGCTCGACAGCGAAAAACTCGCCGCGCTTTCTGGCGTGAATATTCCCGAGAAATTCGTCGCGACGAATGCGGATAATTCGCCGATATCGCGGCCCTGTTTAATCAAGGCTTCGATTAATGTGGTCGGCTCGCCGCACGCCTGACCGATAACGATGCGATCGCCTTTGCGCAAAAATTTGGTGAGATCGAGTCCAGCGGCGTCGGTCGTAGCGGTCATTATTTATTTACCAATTTCAAAAGGGCTTGCGCGCGTGCGAGATGCGGACGATCGAGCATCGCACCTTTGTGACCGATGGTGCCGACGCCGGGATTCGCCGCGAACACATCGATAATTTCCTGCGCCGCTGCGATCTCTTCTGCGGTCGGTGTAAATGCCGCATTGATAACATCGACTTGCGCCGGATGAATCGCCAACATGCCGCGATAACCGGCGCGACGAACCATTTCCGCACGCTTGCGCAGACCTTCGGTATCTTTGAAATCGCCTTGAATCGTTTCGATCGCAAGCACACCAGCCGTTGCGGCGCCGAGTAGACATAAACTGCGCGCGAGTTCGTAGGTAAAACCATAACTGCCGTCGGGATTGCGATTTTCACTCGCACCTAAATCATCGGCGAGATCTTCCGCACCCCAGCTCAATGCAACAACGCGCGGTGCATTTTTGTAAACGCCGGTGTTAAGCATGCCTTCGGCGGTCTCAGTAACAAGTACGAGCACTTTTGTTGAACCTTGCTCGATACCGTTCGCGACTTCGAATGCAGAAAGATAATGATCGAGTAATTCGACATCAGCGCGACCGTTCGACTTCGGCAGCATAATTCCACCGGGCTTAGCCGGCATAACCGCAGCGAGATCGGCGAGTGTGTGCAGACCGTCGAGCGGATTCACACGCACCCACAAACGATCGCGACCGCTGGTTTGGGTTTTAAGAAAACCGGAAATCATCGTGCGTGCGAGCGGTTTATTTTCCGGAGCAACTGCATCTTCGAGATCGAAAATAACAATGTCCGCTGCGGTGCCTGTGGCTTTCGCCATTTTCTTTTCGCTGTCGCCTGGCGCGAATAACCATGAACGCGCGTTGAAGACTTCGTTTGTCATATTTTTGCTCTCAACAAATTTTCTACGGAGTGCTAGCAGCACGTGCCGGAAGTATTTCCAGCAGCGCCGGCGACACGATGTCGCCGACGCAGGTTACAGGGATGTACTTGCACCGGTGCTGGAAATACTTCCGGCATGGGCTGCGTCCCCGACGATTAATAAGATTTCGGCAATTCCAAAACTCTTTCCGCAATGAAATTCAAAATCATATGCGGGCTGACTGGAGCGGTGCGCGGAATTAATACTTCGCGCAAGTAACGCTCGACGTGATATTCCTGCGCGTAACCCATGCCGCCCAATGTCAGCATCGCGGTGTGACACGCTTCGAAACCTGCTTCAGCGGCGAGATATTTACCGGTATTTGCTTCAACACCGCAATCAACACCTTTATCAAACAATGTTGCGGCTTTCATCACCATGAGATTCGCAGCTTCAACTTGTGCCCAGCATTTTGCGAGCGGATGCTGAATACCCTGGTTCATGCCGATCGGACGATCGAACACCACGCGCTCGCGCGCATAGCGCGCGGCTTTTTGGATCGCGACGCGGCCCAGACCGACCGCTTCCGCACCCAGCAAAATACGCTCTGGGTTAAGGCCTTTGAGGATAATTTTGAACCCGTCGCCTTCACCGCCGATGCGATCCTCTTCAGGAATAAATAAATCTTCGATGAAGAGCATGTTCGAACCGACTGCATGTCGACCCATTTTCGGAATCAACTGATGCTCGATATGTTCGCGATTGAGATCGGTGAAGAACAGCGACAAGCCATCGGTTTTGCGTTTGCATTCTTCGAGCGGTGTGGTGCGCGCGAGCAGCATCATTTTGTCGGCGACGTGCGCGTTGGTGATCCAGATTTTTTCGCCGTTGACGCGATAGCCGCCTTCGACTTTTTCCGCGCGCGTTTTTAATTTAGTCGTGTCGAGACCAACATTTGGCTCGGTCACGGCGAAACACATTTTCTGTTCGCCCGACAAAATTTTCGGAATCATGCGTTGCTGTTGTTCTTCAGTACCGAACAGCGCGATCGGCTCCAAGCTAAATACCGGGCCGTGAATTGCCGATGCCGCCGTCATGCCGCCGCCCGATTCGGAAACGGCCTGCATCATGATCGCCGCTTCGGTGATGCCGAGGCCCGAACCGCCTACCGATTCCGGCATCGCCACACCGAGCCAGCCGGCTTCGGCCATGGTCTTGTGAAATTCGAACGGCCACTCGGCTTTGTGATCGATATCGAGCCAATATTCGTCGGTGAATTGCGAACAGATTTTCAGAACTGCGTCGCGAATATTTTGCTGGTCTTCGGTGAGTGAAAAATCCACGATGTTGAACCTCAATATTTTTTAAAACGGCGAACGATTTAAACCACGTCGGTCGGTTGCACGCCGCTCGGGTGACCTTCTTCCTCGCGACCATGCAAACCGAATTCCTCGAATACCGCGTGCGTATCGGCGCCGAGCTCAGGCGTGGGGCCGGCGATTTTTCCCGGCGTGCGCGAGAACCAGGTCGGAATGCCGGGGAAACGCACTTTGCCGTAGGACGAATCGACCTCTTCGAAAAAGCCGACCGCGTTTAAATGCTCGTTTTCGAATAATTCATCGGGCGTGCGCAGCGGCGCGGCGGGAATATTCAGTTTGCGGAACAGATCGAGCCATTCCTGCGTGGTGCGCTCAGCAATCGTTTCACCGAGCAACCCGTACACTTTATTGATTTGTTTCGCGCGCTGTTCCAGCGTGTTGAATTCGTCGCTATTCCAGGCGGGTTTGACTGCATCGACAAATGCCTTCCAGTGTTTGTCGTTGTAAATGAGTGCGGAAATCTGGCCGTCTTTGGTTTTGTACGGGCGACGATTCGGCGCGACCGCGCGGTGATAATTCGCCGGGCCGAGCGGCGGCTGGAACAACGCGCCATTCGCGTGCTCGACGAGCATGAACGACGCCATCGTTTCGAACATACCGACTTCGACTTCCTGACCTTCGCCGGTTTGCGCGCGATGAAACAGCGCTGCGAGCGTCGCGTATAAAACGGTGAGGCCGGCAACTTTATCGGCCATGATGGTGCCGATGTAATTCGCCTCGCCGGTCAGCATTTGTTGCACGATCGGCAAACCGCATTCGGCCTGAATCGTATCGTCGTACGCCGGCAAATCGCCATCGGGACCACGACGACTGTAGCCATAACAATTCGTGTAAATGATCGATGGATTTATTTCAGCGACTTTCTCGTAACTGAAACCGAGTTTGTCGATCGCCTTGCCGCGCATCGAATGAATGAATACATCGCCGTGCTTAATTAATTCGCGCAACGCGCTCTTGCCTTCTTCGCTTTGCAGATCGAGCACAATGCTGCGTTTGCCGCGATTGACGTTGACGAACACGCCGCTCATGCCGATCACCGGGCCCGCCGAAATATAGCGCGTGTTGTCGCCGGCGGGCGGCTCGACCTTGATAACTTCCGCGCCCATGTCAGCCATGATCTGCGTGGAATAAGGGCCCATCACCATCGCGGTGAGATCGATGACGCGCACGCCCTTGAGCGGCCCGGATTTATTCGTATTACCTGCCTGATCTGTTTTCATGGAGGAAAATTGGCTCGTCAGAAAAGCCTCCGGCTGAGCGGAGGCGTTAGATTTTTTCGGGACGCGCAATCGACTCAATGAATTGCGCGATGAAAATCATTTGAGTTTTTTCGGCGCACCCGCGCCCATATATTTCGCAAGATTGAAATGCAGATTGGCGGTGGCGCGCTCCATGTACGGATTCGGTTTCGGGCCGCTAAAGCCAAACGATTTCATACCCTGCTGCACGGCGGCCATATTGCCGAAATCCTGCCCTAACACGTAACACCAGGCTTCTTCGGTGGGCGGACAGAATTCCCATTCGGTATTTGGCTCTTCGCCGGCTGGATACAACTGATAAACCGCCGCCTCGAAAATACATTGATCCGGGTTGTAACCGTGCGGACGTGCGCTGTAGCAAAGCATGTTGTTGACGGCGTGACCGATCTGGAAATTCGGAAATATCTGCCAAGCCGTACCGCTTTTGCCGACATGCGCGGGATCGACATTCGGCCAGAACACACCGCGCGCCTCGTCGTCGCGACGCGCCTGTGCAATCCAGTGCTGCAGCACTTCGCCCGGCGGCGTGTTTTCCGGTAATTCATCTTTCAGGCGCAACGCCGCATCGACCATCGTTTGCGTGGTGTTGGTATTGGCTTTTTCCCAGGTATAAACCTGCATTTCCGCTGTGGAAATACGCGCGTCGCCGGTACCGATACGCAATTTACCCGCCTGATTGCCGTCGACATTTTTCGGCGCTTCATAACCGATATGGCTATGCCTGCCCTGCACGCGAGCCCAGCCGCGAAACTCGCCGAATTTATTGAATTCAGGATGCGTCTGCTGAACGTGATAGGTCTCGTTGAAGGCTTCGAGCGCGACCTTCCAGTTGCAATCGAAAATGCCCCATTTGCGCCAGCGAAAACGCATGTTCTGCAACTGGAACGGGTCGAGCATTTCGGGAATGACGCCGAGATACGATTGCAGCGATTCGCTGTTCGGATCCATGTTGATCCAGATCCAGCCGCCCCAGGTATCGAGCCTGATCTTGCTGAGACCGGCGCACTCGCTGCTCAGCGCATCGTTCCAGTCGTCTTTGTGTGGAATATGTGTGTTGTTGCCTTCGAGGTCGAAACGCCAGCCGTGAAAACCGCAAATGAACTGATTGCGCTTGCCTCTCGCGTTGCGCTGGCCTTTGGGTGTGTCGACGAGACGGCGGCCGCGGTGCGGGCAGACATTGTGATAGGCACGGAATTGATCGGCCCCCTGCCCGTCCGGACCGGTGCGCACGATGACGATCGAATCGTCGAGGATGTCGTAGGTGAGGAAATCACCGGCTTCCGGCAGCTCTTCGACGCGCCCGACCTGCAGCCATACCTTGCGCCACAATCTGTCGCGCTCGGCGCGCGCGTAATCCTCGGAGATATACGCATCCACCGAGTAGGTAATGGCGTCTGACAGGAGGTCCTTTTCGGAATCGGCAGCATGGGTCATGGCATCCTCCATTCGATGGTCAGGGATTTAGGGGAAATTCAAATGTCCGTACATAAACGATGTCATAGTCAGACGGATATATCAATAAATTTGCGCTTTTTGTCATTGTTGTACGGACAAATATAGCGTATTGTTGCGCCCGAATAACCCGCTTTAGAGTTCACCTACACGGCAAATAGGCAGCATAACGATGAGCAGAAGCGCTCAGAAAACCAAAGCCAGGTCCGGGTCACCGCTTTACCTTCAGGTCGCAAACGCACTGCGGGACGAAATCGTCAGCGGCATCTATCCCGTCGGCTCGCAGTTACCGAGCGAGGACGAGCTGTGCAAACGTTTCGACGTCAGTCGCTACACCGTTCGCGAAGCGCTGCGTCTGTTGCGCGACGACGGCCTGGTTTCATCGCGCCAGGGGGCGGGCACGGTCGTCATTCCGCCGCGCGCATCGGATTCCGATGTTCAACAGGTCATGTCGATCAACGACCTGGCGGCATTCGGAACGGATACACGCTTCGCTATCGAGTCGATCAAGATGGTATCGGTCGATGACAAGCTCGCCGCGCGCACGGGCTTGATGGCCGGCGAGGAATGGCTGGAAGTGCGCGGCTATCGCCACGCCGAAGATGCCGGGTCGCCGCTGTGCTGGGCCGAGTACTACATCAATCGCGCCTACGCCGCGGTCGGTCGCTTGCTGCAACGCCACACCGGGCCGATTTTTTCGCTGATCGAAGATATGTTCGGCCAGAGCATCACCGAGGTGCATCAGCAAATTTCGGCGACATTGATTTCGCCCGCGCTGGCGACAACTCTCAAGGTGAAAACCGGCTCTGCCGCGCTGGAAATGTTGCGCAGCTATAAAACTGCCGACGGGAAAATTGCGCAGGTGACGATCAACACGCATCCTGCGGAATTGTTTCAACACTCGATGACGATGCGACGCGTGAAGAATTGACGGAAATCGAACCGTGACGCTCAAACAAAAACGCCTCGCAATGCGAGGCGTTTTATTTTCACGACACCATTTACGTTACGCGTAAGCGAATGCTTCTTCGCCTTCGAGTTTGGTGCGGTGCATCATGCGTCCGCAGGTCGGGTCGTACCATTCCGCGCGATGCATGGTACCCGTGTTATCCCAGATCACCAGATCGCCGGCGGTCCACTCGTGGCTGTAAGTGAACTGTTCGCTGGTTGCCCACTCGCGCAGGCCGACGATGATTTCCGCACTGGTGGCGTAATCGACACCGGCGACATGATGCGCGGTGCAGCCGATGACGAGCGATTTGCGCCCCGACTTGTGCTTCCACACCAGCGGCAGCTCCTTTTCGCCGATCGACATCATGCCCTTGAGCTTGGCCAGGCTCGGCTCCGGCTCGTAATAAAAAAGCGACGCCCACGGCGCGTGCAGTACGCGCAGTTTCTCGTACTCGGCCTTCTTGTCGTCCGGCAGATCTTCATAAGCCGCATAGGTGTTGGAAAAGCCGGTGTTGCCGGTGCCTTTCGGGCTTGGCTTCTTGCATGACAGCAGCGACGCCAGAATGGGTACGTCGTTGCGCGTGCCGTCGATGTGCCAGTACAGCGAACCTTTCAGATACTCCGCCGACGATGGGTTTTCCTTGGTGTCGAGCGTGATCTTGGTCACCGAACCGTCTTTGGCTTCCGGCGCGTAATTGCCGAGCGTCTTGGTAAATTCGACCTGTTCTTCGTCGGTGAAATTGATTTGCGGAAATACCAGTACACCGCGCAGCTCGAGCAGCTCGCGAATCTGCGCAGCGTGTTCGCCGCCCAGCAGAACTTTTTTGTCAGCGCGAATTTCGGTGCCGATTCGCGGCTTGATATCTTTTGTTGCTAGTGCCATTTATCAATTCCTCGTACATCAATTCTAGTTACAGCACGGCCCGGCCGGTATACAACATAGTTGTGTATTGATATTATCGACAGCCGCTTTAGTCATGTCCAGACAAATAACATGGCTGTAATTTGCTGTTAACGTTACAGACCCAGATAAACCTCTATATTAGTAACCCTTTGCTCGATGCAGCCGTGACGCAGCTTTGAGCTCCGGGCAATAACCACCGCTAATTTGTCCGAACAATTTCAATAATCGGCGACAAAAAGGCTTCCGCCCTTCAACTTCCGGGCGCGCCGATGGACAATACCTGCGATTTCATAAATCAATGAGCGCGAACCCCACGGCCGCGCATCTGCCAATCGAGGAGATCTGTATGGAAAACTGGCCAGAAAGCTGGAAAACCCTGGAGCACGGCATCCGATCCGGCCGCTATACAGATCCCGAATTTGCGAAGCTGGAACATCAGAAGCTGTGGAGCAAGGCGTGGCAAATGGCCGCGCGCCTCGATGAAGTGCCGCAGAAAGGCGATTACACGGTTTACGAAATCGGCCACGAGTCAGTAATGGTCGTCCGCGTCGACGAGAATACGATCAAGGCCTACCACAATTTCTGCCCGCATCGCGGCACCGCATTGGCTGAGGGCGATCAGGGCACCTTCGAAAAATGCCGCATCATCTGCCCGTTCCACGGCTGGCGCTGGGATCTCGAAGGCAACAGCCAGTACGTGCTCGAACGCCATCAATTCCACGGCGGCCATCTCAAGGATTCGGACGTTGCGCTGCGCGAAGTGAAACACGAAGTTTTCGGCGGTTTCATTTTCATCAATTTCGATAAAGACCCGCAGCCCTTCGCCGACTTTATCGCGCCGGTCAGAGCGCTGCTCGAAGGGCTGGCCGTCGATCAGATGCATCATTACTGGTGGAAATCGGTTACGGCGCCGTGCAACTGGAAAGTGGCGGTCGAGGCCTTCCTCGAGGGCTATCACGTTCCGGCGACGCATCCGCAACTGGAGCCGCCTTCGGCCGACTTCATCTACGGCGACGATGTGTCGGGGCAGACCCCGCAATACGCGCACCTCGACCATCTCTACGAAACCTTTCCCAATGGCCACGGGCGTTTTCTCGGCGGTGAAAAAACGCCGATGCAGGGCCAGACCAAACTGCAGGGTGATCCGGTCGACGCCATGGCGGCGCGCCTGAATCTGCTGGTCGAAGGCATGGATGCGATGGTGCTCAAGGAGGATGTCGAGCTCGTGCGCTCGCTGAAGGGCAAACCGATTCCCGAAGGCTCGTCGCTCGGCGGCGAATACGTGAAAGCGCTGTACGCCACCGCGGCCGCGCAGAACCGGCCGATGCCCAGACTCGAACGCGAAATTTTGAATCAGTGGGGCGGCGAAATCTTCGTTTTCCCCAACCTGCTGATTCTGCCGCAGGCCGGCAACTGCATGATCTACCGCGTGCGCCCGCACGGTTTCGATCCCGACTCGTGCATCTTCGAAATCTTCTCGACCAAGAGCTACCCGGCAGCGCAACCCATTCCGCGCGCCGTGGTCGAGCCGATGAACGATGTCACCGACCCCGAACAGTTCCGCCAGATTCCGCGGCAGGATTTCGGCAACGTGCCGCGCATTCAGAAAGGGCTGCACACCAAAGGCTGCAAACAGATCTGGCTGGCCGATTACTACGAAAAGCTGATCCTGAACATGCACCAGGAAATGGATCGGTACATGAAACCCTCTGGTGCATAAAACCTGAAACGCCGGATTGGGAAGGGTATTTGACCCTTCCTGTCCAGACAATTATTCTTGCCGGCCGGTACAAGTCGGCACTCGAAGACACGAACCTGAAAGAAGGCTGCCCGCCCCAGGCCCCTTCCTTTAATAAGATCGAGGAACGCAGTGAGTAAAAAAATCTATCCCAATGCCGAAGCGGCGCTCGACGGACTGCTCTTCGACAACATGATGATCTGCGCGGGCGGTTTCGGCCTCTGCGGAATTCCTGAACGCCTGATCGACGCGCTGCTCGCCAGCGGCGTGAAAGGTCTGACCGTCGCCTCGAACAACGCCGGCATCGACGGCGCCGGTCTCGGCAAGCTGCTGCGTTCGCGTCAGATCAAAAAGATGATGAGTTCGTACGTCGGCGAGAACAAGGAGTTCGAGCGCCAGTATTTGTCGGGCGAACTCGAAGTCGAATTCTGTCCGCAGGGCACTCTCGCGGAACGCTGCCGCGCCGGCGGTGCCGGCATTCCCGGTTTCTACACCAAAACCGGCGTGGGTACGAAAGTCGCCGAAGGCAAGGAAGTGAAAGTGTTCGACGGCCAGGAATACATTCTCGAACGCGGTATCTACGCCGATCTCTGCATCATCAAAGGTTACAAAGCCGATGAATCCGGCAACCTGATCTTTCGCAAGACCGCGCGCAACTTCAATCAACCGATGGCGACGGCGGGAAAAATCTGTGTTGCCGAAGTCGAGGAAATCGTGCCGGTCGGCTCGCTCAATCCCGATCAGATTCATTTACCCGGCATCTACGTCAAGCGGCTGATCTGCGGCGCGCCGTACGAGAAGCAAATCGAATTCCGCACCACGCGCCCAAAAGGAGCTGCATGACATGGCCTGGACTCGCGATGAAATGGCCGCGCGTGCGGCAAAAGAATTGAAAGATGGTTTTTATGTCAACCTCGGTATCGGCATTCCAACGCTGGTGGCAAATTTCATTCCCGCCGGCGTCGAAGTCACACTGCAGAGTGAAAACGGCATGCTCGGCATCGGCCCGTTTCCGTACGACGACGAAGTCGATCCCGATCTCATCAACGCCGGCAAACAAACCATCGGCGAATTACCGCAATCGTGTTATTTCAGTTCATCCGATAGCTTCGCGATGATTCGCGGCGGTCACATCGATCTGACTGTACTCGGCGCGATGGAAATTTCAGAAAAAGGCGACATCGCCAACTGGATGATTCCCGGCAAGATGATCAAAGGCATGGGCGGCGCGATGGATCTGGTCGCAGGCGTGAAAAAAATCATCGTGGTAATGGAGCACAACGCGAAGGACGGCTCGCCGAAATTCATTCCCGCGTGCACGCTGCCGCTGACCGGAAAAAATGTGGTCGATATGATCATCACCGATTTATGCGTATTCGCGCGCCCCGATCACAACAGCGAATTCAAATTGATCGAACTCGCACCCGGCGTTACCGCGGAAGAAATCGCTGCGAAAACGACGGCGCGCTACATTTCCTGAGCTAAAAGAATCGTTACACCAAATACCTGCCCGGCGGCAGCCATCACTGCCGCTGCCACTCAAATCAAATTCTACGAATCGCGTTCTGTCCATTCGGCTCAAGCGATCGATTTGCAGCATTCAACCGCGGAGATCATTTATGAAACTGGCTGGCAAAATTGCAATCGTCACCGGCGGCGCTTCAGGTATCGGCCTCGCCATCAGTCAACGCTTTGCACAGGAAGGCGCTGTCGTTGCCGTGTGGGATATCAACGAAGCGGGCGCGCAAAAAGCCGCTGCCGAATTAGTCGCAGCGGGCGGCAAAGCGGTTGGTTTCGGTGTCGACGTTTCGAATCGCGCGCAAATCGAAGCGGCGACCAACAGCATTCGCCAGCAATTCGGTCCGATCAATATTCTCGTCAACAACGCGGGCATTTCGAATTACATCCCCTTCCTCGACATGACCGAGGAACAATGGGACCGCATGATCAACATCAATCTAAAAAGTGTATTTCTTGTCACGCAAGTGGTGCTGCCCGACATGCTCGCCGCTGGCTGGGGCCGCGTGGTAAATATTTCGTCGTCGAGCACACAAACCGGCTCGCCGAAAATGGCGCATTACGTTGCATCGAAAGGCGGCGTCATCGGTTTCACCAAAGCACTCGCCCGTGAATATTCGGAACAAGGCATCACCTTCAACAACGTGCCGCCCGGATTCGTCGACACACCATTGCTGCGCGCAACTTTGAGCGACGCTGCAGTGGAAGCGCAAATTCAAAGCTCACCGATGAAACGCGCCGGCAAACCCGAAGACATCGCCGCCGCGTGTGCATTCCTCGCTTCCGACGACGCGGGCTATATCACCGGCCACACTCTCAGCGTGAACGGCGGTCGCTACTTCAACTGATTAAACAATTAAGGAGCTCTGATTCAGCCCCGAATTCGTCACTCCCGTGAAGACGGGAATGACTTGATCAGAGACTCCTTAATGCAGTGAGCGCGCGATGAATTCCAAACATCGCCCCACCGTAGCGGAACGATTCTCGTAACAAGAACGTCACCGCATTCATTTTCCCTCGCAAGAATCCTGCAAACTCCCGATCCCGGCCTGTAACGTCCTCATAACGGCGCGCGTACTATAATGAGGCTCGCCTCATGCCGCATTGCAGCGACAGTTTTGGGGCTCAATATAAAAAGTAGAAAACAAAATTTATTTGCCGGGACCTCAGGGTACGCAATGACAACCATCGACCGTCTTCAGCAACTGCATCGGCTGCTGAAGTCTCATCGCAGGCCGGTGCCGCTGGCCAGACTCGCCGAACGCATGGAGTGCACGGAAAAAACCGTACGCCGCGCCATCGAAGACATGCGCAATTTTTTTGAGGCGCCCATCGAATATTTTCCCGATGGCAATGGCTGGCAATATGCGGCGTCTGAAGATCAATTCGAATTACCCGGCCTCTGGCTAACGAGCCGAGAGCTGCAATCGCTCACATTGTTGCTGCATGTGCTCGAAAGTTTCGGCAATGGATTACTCAATCAGGAGCTGACGACCTTCGACAAGGAAATTCAGCGCCTGCTCACCGCTCGCAATATCGATCACAGCGCCTTCGTCGAACATATCAAAGTGCTGCCACTGGCAAGTCGTCACGTGCCGGGAAAAGTTTTTCAGCAGGTCGGAGAAGCGCTGCTGCAGCGACGGCGGATCAACATTCGTTACAAGAGCTACACACATAAACAGACCGAACGCATCATAAGCCCGCAAACGCTGGTCTATTACCGGGAAAACTGGTACCTCGATGCATGGTGTCATTTGCGCGACGAACTACGGACTTTCTCGCTGGCGCGGATCATCGCAGCAACGCCGCAAAGCGACGTTGCGAAAAAAATTCCTGCCGAACAAATGCACACGCACTTCAGTGAGAGCTACGGCATCTTCGCCGGCAAGGCCCGGCACACAGCCAAACTGCGGTTCTTTCCAGAAATCGCACGCGAAATCTCGATGCAGCAATGGCATCCCGATCAGATCGGCGAGTGGGATGGCGACGATTACCTACTGAGTTTTCCCTACAGCGACGAGCGCGAACTGATCGGCGACATCATGCGCCATGCGCCCAATGTTTATGTGGAATCGCCGGTGAAATTGCGCAAGACCGTACAGGAAAGACTCCGTCGTGGCTTGGAACTATTTTCGGGACAGCGTGTGCGCCGGCCTTGACGGGCGCTACTGGATAAATCGCCAGGACAGCTTTTGGCGGGGCAGGGTGGTTAGGATGCTGTCCACCTTCCCCCTCAAGGGAGAAGGCCGGGATGAGGGAGTCAATGTGAAACGCCGGAAATTCTTTCAATTATTGAGCAGCCTGGCGGGCGCGCTGCCCATTGCTGGATTGGCCGCAAGCAAAAATATCAAACCCATATCGCGTTCGCTGCTCGTGCTCGATTCACGCATTGCCGGCTTTGCCTACTACGAAGGAAGCCAATGGATTACGCAGATCAAACCGGCCGATCCACTGACATTCCGCCGCGAACCGACCAATACGCACGATCACCGCGCCATCGAAATTTTCTGGAACGAAAGGAAATTGGGCTACGTGCCGCGATCGCACAACCGCGCTCTTTATAAATTGATGGATGCGGGCGAGATGGTGGTGGGCGAAGTGAAGCGCGTCGATGAGAAAAGCTGGGAGCCGTTGTATTTTTTGGCGAGTGTGGTGGTGTGAACTACGAGAAAGCTTCTCTCTACAAGAGAGAGGAGAGGTTGAGCGCGGCGACGTGGTCGCGCTCTTCACGAGCGCGTGGATTGAAACCGGTACGCGGTCATGTACAACGGCACGCCCACCTCGTCGCGCTCTTCCCGAGAAAAGCGAATCGGACTTACAATTGTTTCATTAAAGCTTTGTCGAAATTTTCAAAGCTCTCCGGAATTGCGAGGTTGATATATGAGTACGCACTGCGATCGTGTCGGTATTGAATTTATCAGTTTCTTCAATGACAACCCGATCGATATGGTGAAAATCGTATCGCAGCTGAGCTGCCGTCATATCAGCCTCGCCCTCGAACCGATGCACACAAAACATATCGCCTATGCGCCCTGGTCGCTGCGCGGTGATAAAAAATTGCGCAATGATTTATTAAACGCGATGCAGGATTACAACGTGGCTATTTCGATGGGCGAGTGCTTCATGATTCGACCCGATGCGGATTTTCGCGACACCGCGCAGGCCGATCTCGAAATCATGCGCGAATTGAATATTCCGCGTGTCAACATCGTCAGTATCGACGCCGATATCGCGCGCAATATCGATCAGTGCGGTGTGCTCGTTGAAAAAGCCACTGCGTTAGGCATGGAAACCACGCTCGAATTCGGTCCGTATTTAGGCGCGGCCTCCAATTTGCAAAATGCGCTGGATATTTTGCAGGCGGTGAATAATTCAAATTTCCGATTGGTACTCGACGCCATGCATTTCTTCCGCTCGGGTTCGACGGTGGATGATTTGAAAAAGCTCGATCCCAATAAGATCGGCTATCTGCAATTGTGCGATGTGCCGAAGGAATGTCCGTACGAGCATTACATGTACGAAGCACGTTACGAGCGTCTCGGCCCGGGTGAGGGCGAGCTTCCGCTAAAGGAGTTTCTCGCCGCGGCCCCACGCAATGTGGTGGTCGGCCTTGAAATTCCGAAACTGAAGCACGCACAGGCCGGTGTATCGCCGATGGCACGCCTCGAAAACGCCGCCGCCAGAACCAGAACATTGCTCGATCAGATCGGTTGAGCCGATGACTTTCGCACCTGAACACCCCCAGATTGACGTTAACGTCAACGTCACCTAAGATTCGCGCCACTTTCATCTGTCGGGCCCACGCGAATCATGATCAAGCCCACCGAATACACCATCTCCGACCTCGCGGCGGAGTTCGATATCACCACGCGCACCATTCGCTTCTACGAAGAGAAGGGCCTGCTCACACCCCGGCGCGAGAGTAATTCGCGTATCTACAGCGCCGCCGATCGCACCAAATTGAAATTGATTCTGCGCGGCAATCGCCTGGGTTTTACTCTCGACGAAAGCCGTTCGATCATCGAGATGTACGATCCCGAGCACGGCAATACCGAGCAGATGAAATCGCTGGTTGCGAAAATTCGCGAGAAGCAGGCGCAGCTGCAGGATCAACTGCACGATATCGAAGCCATGATGCTCGACCTGCGCGGCGCGGAAGAAAAATGTTTAGAGGCGATGGCGAACAGCAAAGCGAGCTGATATTCAGGCGGCTCAATAAATTCGTTAGATTTTTATTCAATTGAATTTTTGCGGAAATACTATTTTTTACGGACATTACTATGGCCACAATCAAATCCAAAATTAACACGCGCAGCGAAGAATTTTCGACGAACGCAACCTACATGCAATCGCTGGTCGACGATCTGCGCGACAAACTCGAAACCATCAAACTCGGTGGCGGTAAAACCTATCAGGAACGCCACACATCACGCGGAAAACTATTACCGCGCGAGCGCATCAATGCGCTGCTCGATCCAGGTTCGCCATTTCTGGAGTTTTCGCAACTCGCGGCGTACAAGGTGTACGACGAAGATGTGCCCGCAGCGGGAATTATCACCGGTATCGGCCGCGTTTCCGGACAGGAATGTTTGATTGTCTGTAACGATGCGACGGTGAAAGGCGGCTCGTACTATCCGCTCACGGTGAAAAAACATTTGCGCGCGCAAACCATCGCCGAACAAAACAATCTGCCGTGCATTTATCTCGTCGATTCAGGCGGTGCGAACTTGCCGCGCCAGGACGATGTATTTCCCGATCGCGAACATTTCGGGCGCATTTTCTTCAATCAGGCGAATATGTCGGCGAAAGGCATTCCGCAAATCGCCTGCGTGATGGGCTCGTGTACGGCGGGCGGTGCGTATGTGCCCGCGATGGCCGATGAATCGATCATCGTGAAAAATCAGGGCACGATTTTCCTCGCCGGCCCGCCGCTGGTTAAAGCAGCGACCGGCGAAGTGGTGAGCGCGGAAGATCTGGGCGGCGCCGATGTGCATTGCAGAACATCGGGCGTATCCGATCACTATGCGCAAAACGACAATCACGCGCTGCAATTAACGCGCGAATGTATCGCACGCCTGAATCGTGTGAAGCCCATACATATGGATATCAAGGAATCCGTTGAACCGCTTTATGCGTCCGAAGAAATTTACGGCATCGTGCCGAAAGATTCGCGCAAACCGTACGACGTGCGCGAAGTTATCGCGCGCATCGTCGATGGCTCCGAATTTCACGAATTCAAAGCCTTGTTCGGTACCACGCTGGTTACAGGCTTCGCGCGTTTATTTGGTTATCCGGTCGGCATCGTCGCCAACAACGGCATTTTATTTTCCGAATCCGCGCAGAAGGGCGCGCACTTTATCGAACTGTGCGCGCAGCGAAAAATTCCGCTGATCTTTTTGCAGAACATCACCGGCTTTATGGTCGGCCAGCAATACGAAGCGGGCGGCATCGCGAAACACGGCGCAAAAATGGTAACCGCGGTTGCGTGCGCGCAAGTGCCGAAATTAACGGTATTGATTGGCGGTTCATTCGGCGCAGGCAATTACGGCATGTGCGGTCGCGCGTACGATCCGCGTTTTATGTTCATGTGGCCGAATGCGCGCATCTCGGTAATGGGCGGGGAACAGGCAGCGGGCGTCATGGCGCAATTGCGCCGCGAACAACTGGAGAAAAAAGGCGGCACGTTGAGCGCGGAAGAAGAAGCGGCGATCAAAGAGCCGATTCTCGATACGTACGACAAGCAGGGCCATCCGTATTACGCCTCAGCGCGCTTGTGGGATGACGGCGTAATCGATCCGGCCGAAACGCGTATGACTCTCGGCCTCGCGTTATCCGCATCACTCAATAAGCCTATCGAGGACACGCAATTCGGCGTGTTCCGAATGTGATTTCGTCATTCCCGCGCAGGCGGGAATCCAGAAAGCCCGGCAAAACATAGGTTCCCGTTTTCACGGGAGATGGGAGCAGAGCAGCTTCCTAACGGAGTCAAATTATGTTCAACAAAATTCTCATCGCAAACCGTGGTGAAATTGCCTGTCGCGTGATTAAAACCGCGCGCAAACTCGGCATTCGCACCGTCGCCGTTTATTCCGACGCCGACGTGAACGCATTGCACGTCGCGATGGCGGACGAAGCCGTTTATATCGGTGCGGCACCGACGCGCGAATCGTATCTGCGTATCGACCGCGTGATCGAAGCTGCGAAAAAAACCGGCGCGGAAGCGATTCATCCCGGCTACGGTTTTCTCTCCGAAAATTCCGATTTTTGTTTCGCGTGTAAAGAAGCCAATATCGTTTTCATTGGCCCACCGGTCCCTGCGATCGAAGCGATGGGTTCGAAATCCGCCGCCAAACGCATCATGGAGGCCGCGAAAGTGCCGCTCGTGCCGGGCTATCACGGCGAAGATCAAAACCCAGAAATTTTGCGCAAAGCTGCGAACGATATGGGTTATCCCGTGCTGCTGAAAGCGACAGCTGGCGGCGGTGGTAAGGGTATGCGTCAGGTGTGGTCAGCTGGCGAATTCGATGAAGCACTCGCTGCAGCAAAGCGCGAAGCGATGAACAGTTTCGGCGACGACCGCATGCTCGTCGAGAAATATCTGACGCGCCCGCGCCACGTCGAAATTCAGGTGTTCTGCGATTCGCACGGCAATGCCGTTTATCTCGCCGAGCGCGATTGCTCGGTGCAGCGTCGTCACCAGAAAGTGATCGAAGAAGCTCCAGCGCCGGGAATGACACCCGAGTTGCGCAAGCAAATGGGCGAAGCTGCAATTAAAGCGGCGCAGGCGATCAATTATGAAGGCGCGGGCACCGTCGAATTTTTACTGGATTTCGATGGCTCGTTCTATTTCATGGAAATGAATACGCGTTTGCAGGTCGAGCATCCCGTCACTGAAATGATCACCGGGCAGGATCTGGTCGAGTGGCAATTGCGCGTCGCGTTCGGCGAAAAATTGCCGCTCACACAGGAACAAATTCAAATCAGCGGTCACGCCTTCGAAGCGCGTATTTACGCCGAAGATCCGAACAACGATTTCCTGCCCGTCACCGGCACACTGTCGTTCTTGCAGCCGCCGCTGGAAACCGAACACGTGCGTGTCGATACCGGTGTATTGCAAGGCGACGAAGTATCGGTATTTTACGACCCGATGATCGCGAAATTAATCGTGTGGGGCGAAGACCGCGATACGGCACTGCGTCGTTTAGGTAATGCGTTGAGCGAATATCGCATCAGCGGCATGAAAACCAACGTCGATTTTCTCTATAACCTCGCTACCTGCGAGCCGTTCAAACAAGCCGATCTCGATACCGGATTTATCGAGAAACATCGCGAGAAAATATTTCATGAAAGCGAACAGGATATTGCGCAGGGCGTTGCGCTCGGCGCGCTATATCTCGTGTTGTCGCAAGCGCGTAACGCATTGTCGAACGCAGCGGCTTCCGACCCACATTCGCCATGGAATTTCACGAGTGCCTGGCGCCTCAATGAAGCGCATGTGCATCAATTTAATTTAACGTTCGGTGGACAAAACTATTCGGTTTCGGTCGAGCAAATCGGCCAGGGCAATGCGACGAGCTACAACATCACGGCGCTCGATAAAACCGTGCGCGCTCAAGGAAAATTATTGAGCACACCGTCTTCCGGGAATGAGTTGTACGCCGATATCGACGGCTATCGTTCGCGCGTCATCGTCGCCGAACACGATGGCGCTTACAGCTTGTACACGCAGAACAGTGCGCTGCAATTTAGCCGTGTCGCGATTGATCTCGGCGAAGAAGATGCAGGTCATGGCGAAGGCGCACTTACGGCACCGATGAATGGCACCATTGTTACGCTGTTAGTGGAAGCGGGCAGCGACGTGAAAAAAGGCGATGCATTACTCGTGATGGAAGCGATGAAAATGGAACATACGATTCGCGCACCGCAGGATGGCAAAGTCGTCGAGTTCTATTACGCGAAAGGTAATCTCGTCGCTGGCGGCGCCGAACTCCTCAACTTCGAGAAGGCGGAGAGTGAATAAATGGCACTGCCGAAACACGTCAAAATTTTCGAAGTCGGTCCGCGCGACGGCTTGCAAAACGAAGCGCAGCAGGTGCCTGCAGAAATCAAAATCGGTTTGATCGAAAGACTCGCCGACGCGGGAATTCCCGTGATCGAATCGGCGAGCTTCGTGTCGCCGAAATGGGTGCCGCAAATGGCGACCTCGACCGACGTCATGCAAGGTATCAGGCGCAAACCCGGCGTCATTTATTCCGCGCTCACACCGAACATGAAAGGACTCGAAGCGGCGATCGCTGCGAAGGTGAGCGAAGTCGCCGTTTTCGGTGCCGCATCGGAAAGTTTCACGCAAAAAAATATCAACTGCTCGATCGCCGAAAGCATCGAGCGCTTTACGCCCGTGCTCGATGAAGCGAAGAAAAACAATTTAAAAGTGCGCATGTACGTATCGACAGCGTTGGGTTGTCCGTACGAAGGCGATGTATCGGTCGCGAAAGTCGTCGAAGTGTCGAAACAGTTATACGACATGGGCTGCTACGAAATCGTTATCTGCGACACCATCGGCGTCGCCACACCGGGCAAAGTGAAATCGGTAATCGAAGCCGTCGCGAACGTGGTTCCACTCGAAGCACTCGCCGTGCATTTTCACGATACGTACGGCCAGGCGCTCGCGAATATTTACGCCGCGCTCGAATGCGGTATCGGCGTTGTCGATAGCTCAGTCGCAGGACTCGGCGGCTGCCCTTACGCGAAAGGCGCGACGGGAAATGTCGCGACGGAAGATGTGCTGTACATGCTCAACGGTCTGGGTATTGAAACCGGCGTGAACATGAACGGCTTGCTCGATGCTTCGCGCTATATCAGTGAGTTTTTGAATCGTAGGCCTGCATCAAGGGTCGCTTGTGCGAAGGGGTTGTAGTTTTGGGGCGCAATAAGTGAAACGCATTGCGCCCCAACCTATCAAATATCTGCAATATCGGACCATCTTAGATAGAACAACAGATAAGGATCTCTTATATCCAAAACGTCATTTTCACTATCCCATTCGATGATACTGTTGTTGGCAGATGCATTAGCAATAGTTGCACAGTGATAACAAGCATTAGTAATGCTTGATCCGCTGGGTGATTCTCCATTACATATCGAGGAAATTCTTTCAAGCAGCGGTTGATATCTAAAATTTAGCCGCGGTGGATCTAGGGAAATTGCCTTTAGCAAAAAGCGATAAACATCTCCTTGCCAGCCAAACGTTGATATATAAACTTTTCTATCTGACCCTCGCGTCTTTGGCCCCTCTAGCATTTTTTCTGCGGTTGAACTGTAGTCAGTAGAGGCAACTGTTCTTCTACAAACTGACTCAAAAAATGCTTTTTCGTAAACCAAGTCAACCTTATTGTTCGAGTCAGCAGCCTCTCTAATTCCTTTTTCATAACACGCATTTAAACATAGATACTGCATAAGCTGAGGAGATCCAGCAGCTTCTGCAACTAAGCTATCAACTAGTGCTTCCGTGTAAATCACATTTGCCTTACCAAAACCCTTATAGGCAATCTTTTTCAGAACATCGTTGCCCCAATAATCAAAATCAATTGCAAAAAATCTGCCTCGCAGATCTGGATTACTTCGAATGACGTCATCTGATCTATACGGGACCGATGCGCAAATAAATTTTACTCCTTGTCGAATTGCTTCCTTTATTTGCTGAGCCAAATCAGATTGAATTGGGCGCTCGACATAATGGAAATCATCGATAAATACAACAAAATCTGTTCCCGAAAGCTCCGTAATTAATAACTGCAAGTGATCAATTGCAAAACTGTCCGTTTCCGTATTTTGTGTTCCATAAGTGCCGGATACTGATGCCTCTCCCTTTACTTTGGCGATCAATATACCGCCCTCAGCCTGTGCTTTTCCGCCGAGAGTTCCTGATACTGAAGAACTACTGGTGCTTTTTTTATCAATTGGGGTGCCGATAATATTGAATACTCGAAGCCAAAGATCGGTGGGAGACTTGACGCCTGCGCCTGTAACTTGGATTAAGTTTTCTTTGCCTAGAATTTTTTCAACAAATACTGTTTTTCCAGATTTTGATGGACCGGATATAGAAACAAGCATTGATCCGTCTTGCAAAGTATCAATTAGCTGCTGTTCTTTGTCTCTCAAATGGTCATCTACAAATGTCCATGTGGGGAATCTTCCAGGGGTAAACACTTCATTGATTTTCATCGGGAGTTTCCTTGTTTTGATATTTATCCATTAAAGTTCGGGACTATTTCTTCGCTGCAAATTACTGTGTTAGGAACGACTAATTTAAACCGCTTAAGGAATATCCTTCTCACACCATGTATTTTTTCAGTGTCTAGGCCACTGATACGTCATAGACTAAATACTGTTTGAGAATTTCTGCATACCCCCGCCCGACTCATATAGCCGAGGTTAATAGTGATACCGCAACTGCGCAATCAACAACGATCCATCTGCAACTTTATAAACAATCCGATGCTCATCATTAATTCGTCGCGACCAATAACCCGATAACGCATTTTTGAGTGGTTCCGGCTTGCCGATGCCGGCAAACGGCGAGCGCGTGATTTCTTTGATGAGGGTGTTGATGCGTTCGAGTAATTTTTTGTCGGTTTTTTGCCAATACAAATAGTCGTCCCAGGCCTGTTCGGCAAAAATCAATTTCACTTCGCCAGCGTCCTTTCGTTACCGCGCCCCTCTTCCAGTTCGGAAATCGCTTCGAGCAAGCGGCGAGCATTTTTCGGGCTGCGCAGTAAATAGGAGGTTTCCTCGAGCGCTTTGTAATCGTCGAGCGACATCATCACCACAGCCTGCTCGCCGTTGCGCGTGATGATGATGGCTTCATGATCATCGCAAACGCGATCCATGGTTTCGGCGAGTTTGGCGCGGGCGGTGGTATAGGTAATGGCGTCCATAGGGCACCTCTTTAATATGTACAAATAACTGTACATATGCAGGTAGTTAATGTCTAGCCTGCCGATACGCCGCAGGCCCGATTCCCATGATCGCCTTGAAGGTTTTCGCGAACGCCGTCTGACTGGTGTAACCGATATCCGCCGCGATATCGCCGATCGCCTTTCGGGTGTTATCGAGATCGTCGATGGCGCGATAAATTCGTAGGCGCAGGCGGAAATCCTCCCAGCTGATTCCCATCGCTTTTAAAAAATGTCGCCGCAATGAACGCTCGGACATGCCGATGGTTTTGCAGACATCGTGCAGCGTGACGTGCGCGAGATTTCTGCGTGTGAAATCGACGATGGCGTTGATGCGCGCATCGTCGCTCGACGGCAATACCAGCGTGACTTCATGCGCAATCCACTCGCGGCACAGACGCGCGACGCAATTGAAATACGCGATGCCGGTGTCGTCCTCCTCGCCGCGAATGGGCCAGCGCATCGAATGCATGATCATTTCGCGCATCAGATTCGTGACCGGAACGACGCGCAAACCGACGGCGGGCCAGTCGATCATATCGGTGCTGAAAAAAATCGAACCCGAGCGCACGTTCTGGATCGCGGTGCGATGCACATGGCCGGCGGGAATCCACGCGGCGAATTGATGCGGAACCTTGTAGCGCGCGGACTGATCCTCCACCTCCACCGAGCCCTCGAAGGCATACATCAGCTGGTGCAGGTCGTGAAAATGCCACGGTGTTTCGATTTCCAGACCATCGCTGTTATAGGCACCCGCGCGAATGGTGCTGCCCGCTGTGCGCATCGGAGAGAAATCCACCGGCATGTCCACGTATGACCTTGCTCCACATTGGCCGTCAAAGTGGAAAGTATGGCCCTTCTCGGCGCGCAGGCCAAATCGCGGCGCGTTAATTTGATCCAGGTCAAAGCCCCGCAAAAAACCCCACAGCGAAAAGGTGACTGCATGTCGAAACAATCCACCGCAGAGTCGAAACAATCCACCGCAGAAATGAGCAATTCGGCGCGCAAATACTGGTCGGCGGAAGGCTATACGCCGGGCGGCGTGGTGCGCGAGGTCGATTACGCGGCCGCCTCGAAGGGTCTGCATCCAAGCCTGCAGGGCATCAAAATCGTCGACTGCGATACACATTTCACCGAAGCGCCCGATCTGTTCACCTCGCGCGCGCCGGCTGCATTGAAAGACAAAATGCCGCAGGTGCGTCGCGTCGACGGCGTCGACCGCTGGTTCATGGGCGATCGCGATTTCGGCACGCTCGGCGGCAATGTCATTCGCAATGACAACAACAAACTGCTCGGCCGACTCGCATTTCCCGAACTGGAAGATGCCCATCCCGGCGGCCATCTGGTCAAACCGCGCCTGCAGGCGATGGACGACATGGGTGTGTGGGCGCAGATTTGCTATCACAACTCGGGCGTGACGCAGGCCGGCGCGCTGATGACGATCGGCGACAACGATCTCGCCATCACCGTCATTAAATTATTCAACGATGCAGCCATCGAGCGACAAAAAGAATCGGGCGATCGTTTATTCACGATGGCGCATTTGCCGATCTGGGATAAGAAGGCGATGGAAGCGGAAGCGCGTCGCTGTATCGATATGGGATTGAAAGGTTTTGTACTGCCAGATACGCCCGAGCGCGTCGGCGTGCCTTCGTATGTTCACGACTACTGGACGCCGTTTCTCGAAATGTGCGACGCAACCGGCACCCCGCTGAATTTTCATTTGAACGCGGCGATGGACCCGAACACGTTGACGTGGGAAGGTTTTTCATTCGAGCAAACGCTATCGGTTGTCGCGACGATGTTTTCAATCGGCAATGCCGCAACGCTCGGCAACTGGATCGTCAGCGGCCGTCTCGATCAATTTCCGAAATTGAAAATTGCGCTCGTCGAAAGCGGCATGGGCTGGATTCCCTTCGCACTCGAAGCGCTCGAACATCAATTCGATGAAATGCTGCCGAGCAAAATCGGTATGTTGAAACGTCGTCCGTGGGATTATTTTCGCGATCAATTCTGGGTGACTTTCTGGTTCGAAAAAATCGCTCCGAAAATGCTGCTCGATACGATCGGTGTCGACAAGGTGTTATTCGAAACCGATTTTCCGCACCCGACTTCGCTGTATCCCGGTGTGCAGGAACATATTGTGGATACACTGGGCGGTTACGATTATGACGTGCGCAAGCGTGTTCTCGAACACAATGCAGCGCAGTTGTACAACCTGCCGTTTTAATTGAATGGTACGCAATGATTCTGCGGCGATACTGCCGCAGAATCGATCATGCGCATATGGTTCCGGCATAATTTAATAACTTATGTAAATCGCTCTCGAAAATCCATGTGTTTGGCGCAGATAGCGCTCGCGCCATTATGTATTGGAAAGAATATATTTTTTCTGATTTATCATTTCGTATATTCTCCAATCTTCTTTTCGACAATATATACATCTACACCCGACATTGAGCACTCCTGACTCGATGCTTCATTTACGGTAATTGTTAAAATATGGCCTCCATCATTTTTAACATATTTAACCAGATGAACCTGTCGATACAGATCTTTTGCAATTTTCTCCGATGCAATTCTTGATACTGTAGTTTTCGGGAAATCCGTAGTATCGCCATTCAATAATTTTTCATTTTTCAAAAATGCAAATGCCATTGATGCCGGCCAGGCATCGCTTCTCGCACAATCTGGCGTAAAGGCCATGACTTGCATCGAAACACTCGTCATAACGATAAATAACGATTTTCTAACGAAGATCATCTCGCCACACATCATTGAATGACCTCCAATGCTCTATCCCCACTTGCGGAAATGCGATTACGAATGGCGCGATTTAAAATGATGCAGCCCTGCGATGCATTGCCCGGGTTTTTGATGCTATCGCCATGAATTAAAAAACCATTACGCCCTCTGGCATTATGTCCAACTGGTGTTAAGCGCATCGTAATTGGACCTTTTTCAGGGTGATCTCCCGGAATACCGATGGTGTAAGCTCCGCGAGGTATAGGTCCAACATTTCGTTGTTGCTCAGCCCCTGGATTATTTTTTCCCACCCCAGCTCCCGAGTATCCCATTGCTATCGGCTGTCCATTCTGTGTTAAACGACCGGTGCTTTGACTGTATTGCCAAGTCATTTCGTCTTCCTTGAAATAATTGAGTGTCGAAGCAGATTACTTGAACACCAAATTCCACACGGATAAATAGCTCACAAAAATATATTTGCAGTTAAAATAATTGTTCCGTTAAAAGATTTCTGCCGCCTCTCACACTCTAACGTTATTCACAAATTACTTTGAATATAATTATAACGAAACATCCCCACTCAACTGATTCGACAAATTCTTCGCCGACACCAGCAGCGCTTCCTGCAATTGCGGCAGGCCATTTCTTTTCAGCGCGCTGCCTATGCCAATCGCAACGAGTGCGTGACTTAATTTCGCGCGTGTTTTCCACACGGGTACAGCGACAACGGTGACGCCGGAAATATAATTTCCAACATCGACTGCAAAGCCCTGCGCACGCGTTTGTGCGATTTGCTCTTTCCATTCTTCGAAGGTCGGCGGCTCGTCCCAGCGCAAGGTTTTAAAACGCTGTTCGATTTCTTTTTCCGAAAAATTTCCGAACGCGGCAAGGCAGCGGCCCGTTGCGCTGATCAACGCGGGGAAGCGGCTGCCGACCTGCGCGCTGATCTGAAAATTGTTGCCGAGTTGCGACGTGGCGACGACGACCATGTGTTCGAGGCCGACGATTTGCACACCGAGCATCGACACTTCGAAATTCTGGCTGATGCGATCGAGCACCGGTTGTGCGACGTCGGTGAAGTCATTGCGGCGCAACCAGTGGCGCGCGAGCGTGAGCACGCCGGCTTCGAGCGAATAACGTTTCGTATCGGGATCGAATGCGACCAGTTCTTCCGTGACCAGCGCACGCAGCACATACAAACAGGTGCTCGGCACGAGATTAAGGGTGCGTGCAATCGGTTGCAGGCCGAGCGGTGTGTCACTTTTGCCGAGCAAACGCAGAATCGCGGCGGCGCGGGCGATGGCGGGGGCTTTGTTTTCCCTGATCGGGTTCTGTTCTATGGCGGTATCCATATCGGCTCCGTTTATTGGGGTGCACTGTGCTTTCGTTCAATATATAGAATGCCATTCTATATTTACAACAAAAATCTTTTGCGGCATGATGGGCGTCCGCTTAATCAAGGTGCCTCGATAGCTCGGCGCCTCGCGAAAAATTCAAAATCAATGGCCCGATCAGCCGGGCCGAATCAATGGCAAATTAGTGGAAAGCCTGGTGGTGGTTTGATGGCAAAGCTCACCGATTACACGTCCTACGCAGATGCCCAGAAATACGCGAAGCGCGAAGCGCTGTGGGATCTGTTCGATGGCGATCAAGAACACTTCAACATCGCGCACGAATGTATTACGCGCCATGCCGATGGCTCGGGCCGCGCTGCGGTACGCATTGCGCGCGCCGACGGCACCGATGAAATTCTGAGTTTCGATACGCTCTCCGCTGGCTCCGCGCGTTTCGCGCACTGGCTCGATGCCGAGGGTGTGCAGAAGGGCGAACGCATCGCGTTCATGCTTGAGCCATCCCTACCGTTTTATGTGTGCTTATTCGGTGCGATGCAGACAGGCGCGATTTCAGTGCCGCTGTTTACGTTGTTCGGACCCGATGCCTTGCGTCTGCGTATCGACGATTGCAAACCATCGATTCTGATTACGAATGCCGAGAAAGCCGAACTCGTGCAAGGCCGCGAAGGTCTGCGCGTAATCGTCGCCGATCAAAGCCTGCTCGATGAAATCGCGAAGTATCCCGCGACATACCAGCCGAAAACCTCGGCGAGCGATCTCGCGGTATTCCAGTACACGTCGGGCACGACGCGCGAATTACCCGCTGCGGTGAAACACACGCACAAAGCGGTGATGACGCTGATGTTCGCCGCGCTGTACGGTTCGGGTATTCGTCCGGGCGATGAGTTTTTCTGTCCGTCATCGCCGGCATGGGGTCACGGTTTGTGGCACGGCACGCTGGCGCCGCTCGCGCTCGGTGTATCCACCGGCACCTTCGCGGGGAAATTCGATGCAGTGCGTTTGATGAAAGGCCTGCAGGATTTCAAAATCACCAATATGTCTGCCGCCGCTACGCATTACCGCATGATGAAAAACACCGGTAAGGCTGGCGAATTTAATTTCTTCTTCAAAAAATTATCGTTTACGGGCGAGCCGATCGATCCGGCCACGCTCGAATTCATCGATCAGACTTTCCACGTGCCCGCGTGCAGCATGTACGGCACCACCGAAATCGGTGTGGTACTCGTGAATTATCCGGGCGCGGAAGATTACGTCGTCAAACCCGGCTCGCTCGGCAAACCGATTCCCGGCCTCAAGCTCGAAGTGCATCGTCCCGACGGCACGCAGACCGGCCCGGAAGAAGTCGGCGAGCTGATGCTATGGAAAAAAGATCACTGGGAAACGACGAAAGATCGCGCACGCGTCGACGCCGAAGGTTATCTGTATCACTGCGGCCGTGCCGACGATGTGATCATTTCCGCCGGCTGGACCATGAGCGCGGTGGAAATCGAACATACGATGCTCAAGCATCCGGATGTGAAAGAAGTCGGCGTGATCGGCGTGCCCGATGCAACACGCGGCCAGGTCGTGAAGGCATTCGTCGTCAGCGACCGTGCACCCGGCGATGAATTCGTCACCGAGCTGCAGAACTTTACGCGCGAAAAATTGAGTCAGCATGAATTTCCGCGCCATGTCGAATTTGTGAATGAATTGCCCAAGACTCCGGCCGGCAAAGTTCATCGCAAAGTATTACGCGATCGCGAAGCTGCGAAACTGTTGTCTATCAACAATTCGTAGCCGCTGCTACCGCTAATTGAATCCGTTAGAGGAGAGACGCTATGTCTAATGCAAAATTCCCGAAAATCACCGAAGAAGGGCTCGACGATCTGCGCAAGCGCATCGGCGTCAAGATCACCAACACGATTGAGCCGTGGAACTATGAAGCCACGCGCGATGCGATCCGCCATTACGCGCACGGCATCGGCGACAACAACCCGCTGTGGTGTGATCCCGAATACGCGGCGAAGACCAAGTACGGTTCGCTCGTGGCATTGCCAAGCTTCCTGTTCACCACCAGCCGTATCATCTCCGGCTATTGCGGCGGCCTCTCCGGCGTTCATGCGATGTGGGCCGGTGCGGACTGGACCTGGCACAAGCCGGTTCTGCGCAACGACACCATCACCACGCAGGCGTATCTGAAAGATCTCGTCGAACACCAGACCCGTTTCGCGGGCCGCGCGTTCCAGCAGATTTATCACGTCGATTTCTACAACCAGAACGGTGAAATGGTTGCCGAAGCCGACAGCTGGGTATTCCGTACCGATCGCGACGAAGCGCGCGAGCGCGGCACCAAGTACACCGATGTGAAAGGCAAAGTGGTGCCGTTCACCGACGAGCAGCTCGCCGAGTTCTACAAACTCTACGAGAACGAAGAAATTCGCGGCGAGAAAACCCGTTACTGGGAAGACGTGAAAGAAGGCGAAGCGTTGCCGGCGATGCTGAAAGGCCCGATGACCGTGACCGGCTTCATCTGCTACGCGCAAGGCTGGGGCGGTCTGTATATTCGCGCCAACAAACTCGCGTGGGAAATGCAGCAGAAGCATCCCGGTACCGGCATCAAAAACCGCTTCAATGTGCCCGATTGTCCTGAGCGCGTGCACTGGGACGAAGCGTTCGCCCTCGAAGTCGGCGCGCCCGGTGCGTACGACTACGGTCCCGAGCGCTGCTCGTGGCTGACTCACCACGCCACCAACTGGGCGGGCGACGAAGGCTTCCTGCACAAGAGCAAGTGCCAGATCCGCCGCCACAATCCGGATGGCGACGTGATCGTGATCAACGGCACCGTCACTCGCAAATTCGTCGAGAATGGCAAGCACTACGTCGAAATCGCGCAGAAAGCCGAAACGCATCGCGGCGAATTGTCGGCATCGGGCGTATCGATCGTCCAGTTGCCGAGCCGTGGCTAATGGGTAATTGATGTAAGCAATACGAAATGGCTCCTCATTGCAGGGGCCATTTTTTTATCCGCGATATATTCCCTCTCCCCAAAGGGAGAGGGAACATGACGGTGGTTTCGATAAAGGTCATTCGCATGGCGGAAAATAAAAACTCGACGTGGGCAGGTCCACTGCAAGGTATTCGCGTTCTCGATTTCACGCGCGTGCTGGCGGGACCGTCCGCTGCGCTTGCGCTCGCCGATCTCGGCGCCGAAGTCATTAAAATCGAACCGCCGGGAACCGGTGATGAAACGCGTTCGTTTCCGCCGTTTCGCGATGGTGAAAGTCATTATTACCTCGCCATCAATCGCGGCAAGAAAAGTATCGTTATCGATTTGAAATCCGCCGCGGGCGTCGCGCTCGTGAAAGATCTCGCGGCGAAATGCGATATCGTCATCGAGAATTATCGTCCCGGCGTAATGGATCGTTTGGGACTCGGTTACGAAACCTTGTCGGCGATCAATCCACGTTTGATTTATTGCGCAATTTCAGGCTTCGGCATGAGTGGCCCGCTTAAAGATTTGCCGTCGTTCGATATTGTGCTGCAGGCATTGTCGGGCGCATTGAGTGTGAATGGTGAACCCGGCGGTCTACCGACGAAACTCGGCATTCCGCTCGGCGATCTGATCGGCGGCATCAACGGGCCGATCGGAATTCTCGCCGCGTTGCACGAACGCAATGCCACGGGACGCGGTCGTTTAATCGATATCAGTTTGATGGATGGCATGCTCGGCATGCTGGGCTACATCGCGCAGCTCGCGTTTTTCACGGGCGAAGATCCGCAGCCGCAGGGTTCGCAGCATCCTAACCTGGTGCCCTATGGCGCGTTTCCCGCGAAGGATGGCTCGATCATTGTCGCGTGTCTGACCAACAGTTTCTGGGAACGTATCTGCAGAGCGCTCGAACATCCCGAATGGATCAGCGATCCGCAATTCGACATGATCGAAAAACGCCGCGATCGCCGCGCGCAGGTGAACGATATGATTGCCGAATTCACGCGGCAAAAAACCGTGGCTGAACTCGCCGAGATTTTTACGCAATTTGAGGTGCCGCACGCGCCGATTCTCGGCGTGAAAGAAGCGCTCGCGCAGCCGCAGGCCGTCGCGCGCGACATGGTGGTGGAAACCGAGCACCAAACGCTCGGCAAGATTCCGATCGTGAATCGCTCGATTAAATATGTCGATGCGCCGCAACCGATTCCGAGCGCGCCGCCCGTGCTCGGCCAGCACACCGATGAAATTCTCAGCGATGTAGTCGGTCTTTCGTCCGAACAGATCGCACAATTGCGTGCATTAAAAATCATTAGCTGAATCACTGCCGGTTTCTGTGCGCTGCCAATAAGGAGCAGACGCGGATACAATCGCCTTTTCCGCCACCCCGGAGACGGCGAACTTGAAAACTTTCTTAAAAATTATCGGCTCACTGCTCGCACTGATTGTCGTAGTGGCATTGATTGGATTCATCTGGCTTTATCGCGACACGCATCGCACACCAAAAGAAGCTGCGGAGTACGTGGCGCTGGGCAGCTCGTTTGCATCCGGCCCCGGTGTCGGCCGGCAGGACCCCGACAGCCCTCATCTGTGTTTGCGCTCCCTCGATGACTACCCGCATCTGCTGGCGCGCAAACGCAATCTGCAACTGCACGATATGACCTGTAGCGCCGCCACGACCAAACATGTTTTGTTCGGCGGACAGTTTTTGCAGGGGCCGCAAATCGATGCGCTCGATGTCAATACGCGACTCGTTACCCTGACGATTGGCGGCAACGACATTTCATACATGGCCGATTTATTGTTGTGGTCATGCAGTAGTGGTGCAGATAAATTACCTTTTCTATTGCGGCAAGGTGTCTGCTCGCTACAACCCGATAACAATCTCGATCAAAACCTGGTGGAACTTGCGACATCGTTGCGAAAGATTGCCGATGCGGTGCGCGAGCGTTCACCCAATGCTCAGCTGTTTTTTATCGATTACATAACGGTATTGCCGGAAACCGGAAATTGTCCTGAGCGCATGCCGATTTCCGACGAAGCACTTGAGCGCACCCGAAATGTCGCTGCGCAATTGCACCGCGTCACGGCAGAAGTTGCCCGGCAAAGCGGCGCCATATTGATTCCGGCAGAGATATCGCGCGGGCACGATGTGTGCTCAAAGGAACCGTGGGTATTTAGCTGGGAATTTGCGTCATCGACTTACGGCTGGGGACCGATGGCATATCATCCGAATGAAAAAGGGATGCAGGCAATTGCCGACGCCATCGATGCTGCGCTCGATGAAATCATGATTGAATGACTCAATGATTTTACGGGGCGCTTATCGTTAAACGAATGGCGCCTCTCCCGCATAAAACCGTCGTGTCAATTCAGCAAAGGCAGCGCCCGATTCTTTATTGAGCGCCGCCGAAATAATATCGGCGACCTGGCTCGGACTATTCGCATTCGAATCGACGATCAGATCGAAATGCTCGTGCGCAAAAATTTGTTGATATAAAAAATCTGCCAGGCGTTTGGTATTTTGATTGGCGATTGTCGCCTGATTGCGATCGAGCGAACTAACGATTTTATCGAGGCGCCCATCGATGCGATCAGGAACGACATCGAGTGGCGGTTTCAGCGCGACAAAAAATACCGGCAGATCGCGAAAATGTGCGATGCAGCTTTGCAACAGCGGCGGTTCGATCGTGGTGATGTGATCCACAATGTAGTTCTGACCCGAACGCACACCCGCAGCGATCATCGCGTGAAATGCGCTGAACATATCCAGGCCGTAGCGTCCGAGCTTCAAATGGCGCTGGCCGTCGGGATTCGCCGGATCGTCGAGCACTTTTTGCAAACCTTCGTGCGCACGCGGTCCGCCGTCGACAAATTTGCGCGGCATGACGCCGCCGAGAAACTGGTCGGCACCGAAGTGCAGCCACAACGCGTCCTGACGCGCGACGAATTCCTTGCAGGTCGTGGTTTTTCCGCTGCCTGTGGTGCCGGTGATGAGTAGCAATTTTCCCGTTGTCATATTTTTCTCGCGCTAACTATTTTTTTATTCATGTCATTCCCGCGCAGGCGGGAATGACATGCTTAAAGACATGGACTCCCGCCTGCGCGGGAGTGACGCACTGAAAATCAGCGTTTGCTCCACGCCTCCGGTCCCGCGCGATGCCAGCGCCGGAATTCCTGAATACCGTAATATTCCTGATCCTCGCCGGCGGCATTCTTGAACCCGTCGTATTCCCATTGATACAACGACCACCACTGGCCGCGATCGGGAAACAGCATGAATTCGGCGGGCGCCATTTCGCGACCGATGGCGTGCAATTCGCGACCGAGTTTATCGCGCGCCCTGATTTCGACGGCGCACGGACGCGGGCCGTGGCGTTCGAGCACGCGGCGATGGCCTTCGACGATCGATGACATTTCGCCATCGCGAAGAATATATCCCGCGAGCACTTTGGTGGTGTGGCCCGTGGTCGCGTTGGGCGCGAGAATATGAAAGCCGTTTTTGTCGTCGGCGGTCGACCATGCGTAACCGCCCGGCGGCGATTTTTCGAGAAAACGCGGACCGTGCCCGCCATCGCGAATACCGAAACAATCGACAGCGAATTGTTCGCCATCGAGTTCCACCGTGCCCTGAATGCGGCCAGGTTGTTCGAAATGCGTTTTGAAGGCACCTTTCAATTGTTCGGGATTCATTGCGTGCATCATGTGCGGCGGCGCGACGGCGGTGAAAACCAGATTGAGCCTGAACCCTTCGCGATCGTAACCGAGCCGGTATTTTTGCAGCGGTTCGAGCACGCGGATCGACATCGACCACGGCGTGACGAAATCGTATTTGTCGTAATCGACTCCAAAACGGCCCTGCGGCAACACGCGCATCGATTGCCAGTCGAAAAAACGAAAATCCCATACATGCCGACCCGAGCGATCCCACATCGCGGGCCCGCCCAGCATGCAATTCATATTGGGCCGAAAATGGTTGTAGAAAAAACCGTTGATGCCCCGTTCGGGAATCGCCCAGGAAAACCACGAGCTTTCGGTCCAGTACGGATCGTCGGACATATTCAGATGAAAATGATCGAGACTGTCCGCAAGGCTGCTCATGATTTCCCCCGATGCGTGGCGTGGATGTCTGTCATCATTCGCCGTCTGTTGTTATTCGCGATGCTTGCGTTTTCGTAACAAGCGCAGTGCGCTTCATTATCAAAAACACCGATGAATGACACAATCGCACCGCATGAACTGTCGATGGCACGCGTTGCGGAGGTCGATGAACATGAGCTGTTTTTAACTGGTGACATTCGGGTTAAAACACCGATAATGACCGGCCTTTCGATCGACCGGATTTCATCATCGCCGCTGCGAAGCGGACGGGAAAAAATCGGTCGCATTCATTCAACGACGTGAATAAAGCCGGGAGAATTTCGATGTCACAGCTCAGATTCGACGACCGTGTCGCCGTTATCACCGGAGGCGGCAGAGGCCTGGGCCGCGCTTACGCCGAACTGCTCGCAGCGCGCGGTGCAAAGGTCGTCATCAACGATCCCGGCGTCAGTTTGAAAGGTGACGGCCTCACCGAAGATCCCGCTGCCGAAACCGTCGCTGCGATTAAAGCCGCCGGTGGCGAAGCCGTAGCGAATAGAGATTCCGTCGCCACTCCCGAAGGCGGCAAAGCGATCATTCAATCGGCGCTCGATCATTACGGCCGCATCGATATTCTCATTCACAACGCCGGTGTGGTGCGTCGCGCGCCGCTCACGGAAATGTCGTACGAAGATTTCGAATTCGTGCTCGATGTGCATCTGCGCGGCGCGTTTCATGTCGTGCGCGCCGCATTTCCCCTCATGTGCAGCGCCGGTTACGGGCGCGTGGTGCTGACGGGTTCGATCAACGGTTTATACGGCAATTATCAAAATGCGAATTACAGCGCTGCGAAAGGCGGCACGCATGCGTTGTCGAATGTCGTCGCACTCGAAGGCGCTGCGCACAATGTGAAGAGCAATGTGATTTTGCCGGCGGCGGTGACTCGCATGTCGGAAGGCGTCGATACCTCGCAGTTTCCACCGATGCCGCCGGAAATGGTTGCAGCCGCGGTCGGCTGGCTGGCGCATGAATCGTGTTCGGTTTCCGGCGAAATGCTGATTTCGGCAGCCGGTCGCGTGGCGCGCGCGTATGTCGCCGAAACGCACGGCGTTTATCGTCCCGAGTGGAGCATTGAAGATATCGCAGCGCAAATCGATCCGATTCGCGGCACCGACACGCCGGTGTTATTCGAGCCGGTGCCGTCGGGTCAGCTCGATCATCTGAAATACGGTTTCGCGATGGCGATGAAGCGCTGATTTGGTTCCCCTCTCCCATTTGGGGGAGGGAATATCAATTAAAAATAACGCGGGGAATAATTTCATGTCAGAACAAACCAGCCGCTACACATCGTCAATTTCCGAAAAAGTCGCTGAAGGTTGGTCGCTAGAAAGGCTCACTAAACCGAGCCGTTTATTCGGCTCTAACGGTATGCGCTTAGGCACGGATGGTCGCGTGTATGTGGCGCAGGTTTCCGGCAGTCAGGTCAGCGCGATCGATGTGAATACCGGCGAGATCGAAACGATCAGCCCGCTCGGCGGCGACATCATTGCGCCCGACGATCTGGTGTTCGATCCGCAGGGCAATCTGTACGTCACCGAAATTTCCGAGGGCCGCGTCGGCGCGCTCGATACCAAAGGCAATTACCGCGTCGTGTACGGCGATATCCCGTGCGCGAATCCGATTACGTTTTATCAGGGCCGTCTGTTCGCGGGTGAATGCCGTCCCGGCGGGCGCATCATGGAACTGGATTTGAACGGCGGGCCTGCGCGCATCATCGCTGACAATTTAATGATGCCGAATGCAATGGAAGTCGGTCCCGACGGCAAATTGTATTTTCCGCAGATGGGCACCAATGAAATCTGCCGCGTGAGTCTCGATGGCGGCGCCATCGAAAAAGTCGCGGGCGATCTCGGCGTACCCGATTCCGTCAAATTCGACGCGAAAGGTTTCATCGTGTCGACGCAGGTGGCGAGCGGGCAGGTATTGCGCATCGATCCGCGTACGGGCGAAAAAACCACGCTCGCGCAACTCTCGCCGGGTCTCGATAATCTCGTCTTCGTCGGCGACCGTTTATTCGTGTCGAACATCAGCGGGCGCGTCGATGAAGTGCTCGCCGATGGCAGCTCGCGCTCGGTCATTCCCGATTGCCTGCTGTTCCCGCTCGGGCTGGCCGTCGATACCGATGGCGCCCTGCTGATTGCCGATGGCGGTTTTTCTTATTCGTTGAAAGACGGCACGCGGCAAACGCTCGGCATGTTCTTCACGCCGGGTTATCCGGGTTATGTGCGCGGCGTCGTGAATACCGGCGCGGGAGAATTCGTCGTCACCACATCGGCGGGGCAGGTTTCGCGCTGGTGGCCCGCGCAACAGAAACACGAAGTGCTCGCCGAAGGCTTCGATCGCCCCTATGGCATTGCAGCGACCGCGAGCGGCGCCGTGGTATTTGCCGATGCGGGAACGGGCCGTGTGCTTGCGATTCAAGCGGGCGGCGTCGAAGTGCTTGCGAGCGATTTGCAGGAGCCGAAAGGCGTTGCGATCGGCGCCGATGGCACCTGCTTCGTCAGCGAAGAAACTGCCGGCAGAGTGGTGAACATAGGACGCGGCGGCGTCGATACTGTCGTCGATAATCTGCAACAGCCGCAGGGCCTGCTCGTGCACGGCGATTCGCTGTATATCGTCGATGCGGGCAGCAAGGAAGTCATCGAATACAACCTCGTCAACAAATCGCGTCGCACCATCGCATCGGGTCTGCCGCTCGGCGCTCCTGAAGGTGTGACGCCGAAATTCCTCAAGCCGTTTCCACCGTTATCGGGATCGATGGGCAATTTCGCCGGAATCGCCACCGATGCAGGCGGCACCATCTATGTTTCCGCCGATGCCGAAGGCAGCGTGATCGCGCTGCGTTCGCGTTAACTTTTATCGCTTGAAATAATTAATTGATCGGAGTTATCGATGACCGAGGTTGTAAACACCAGCGCGCCCGAAGGCTGGACGCGCAAGGCGATGAAGGGCCTGCCCGGCGCCATCGAGGCGCTGTGGACCAAGCGCGACGGCGATAGCTGGCGTTACGCGCTGCAGCTCGATGCCAGTCACTGCAATGCGCAGGGCATGGTTCACGGCGGCGTGCTGATGACGTTCGCCGATCACGCGCTGTCGCTGATGATCTGGGAGGCATCGGGCCGCGCGATGTGCTCGACCGTGCACCTCGATTCGCATTTTCTGAAAGCGGTGCGCGCGCCGGCTTTCGTCGAGCTCGATGGAAAAATTTTGCAGCAGGGGAAAAGCACCGCCTTCGCGCGCGGCACCCTGCGCGTCGATGGCGTCGATGTCATGGAAGCGACCGGCGTGTGGAGCATTGCCCGCGCGCCGAACCCGACCGCGTAACCATCAATCGCTCGCCGCCCATTCTTCCGGAGTTCCCATGGAATCGCTGTTCGTTTCGACCGGTGTCGTCGCGCTTGCGGAAATCGGCGACAAAACCCAGCTGCTCGCGTTTCTTCTCGCCGCCCGCTTCAAAAAGCCGCTTCCCATCATTCTCGGCATCCTCTGCGCCACCATCGTCAATCACGGTCTCGCCGGCGCGCTGGGCGCGTGGATCACCGCCACCGTCAGGCCGGACATACTGCGCTGGATTCTGGGCGCGTCCTTCATCGGCATGGCGATATGGACGCTGATTCCCGACAAGATCGACGAGGAGGAAACCCGCATCGCGCAGAAATTCGGTGTCTTCGGCGCGACCCTCATCACCTTCTTTTTTGCCGAAATGGGCGACAAGACCCAGATCGCGACGATTGCGATGTCCGCGCATTACGCGACGGCACTGCTGGTCGTCATCGGCACCACGCTGGGGATGCTGATCGCCGATGTGCCCGCCGTCTTTGTCGGCGACAGGCTGGCCGCCCGCATCCCGATGAAGCTAGTGCATGCGGTCGCGGCGGCGATATTCGCGCTGCTCGGCGTGGCGACCTTGCTCGGCTTCGGCAGCCGCTTCGGGTTGTGACCCGCCCGCTCGTGACCGGCTTCAGCTGCGCGCGAACAGCAGCACCGACAGGTAGGCCAGATAGGCCGCGACGAAGACGCCGCCCTCACGCCGGGAAACCAGCCGTTCGCTTTTGAAGACCGGCAGGCACACCAGCGCCACCGCCGCCGCCAGCGGCAGATCGATCCACAGGATTTCATCGCTGACATTTACACCCCCCGGTGCGACCACGCAGGTGATGCCGAGAATGACCAGGATGTTGTAGGTGCTGCTCCCGATCAGGTTGCCGATGGCGACGTCGCGGTCGTTCTTGTACGTCGCCATCAGCGTCGTCGCCAGCTCCGGTGCCGAAGTGCCCATGGCGACGATGGTCAGCCCGATCAGCGCGTCCGACACGCCGTAGGTCTCGGCGATATCGGTGGCGCCGGCCACCAGCCACTGGGCGCCGACAATGGCCGCCGCGATACCCGCCGCCAGTAGCGTCACATTGCGGATGCCATCGCCGATACCGCGTCCGGCGCCCACCGCCGCAGCACTGTACTCCTCCGAAAACTCCCGCTGCATGGCCCGCACTTCCAGCCGGCTGAGCTGCACCATCGCCACCGTGTAGACGAACGCCGCCAGCAGCAGCCCGACGCCCTCGAAGCGGCTGAGCACGCCATCCCAGGCCATGACGATGAGCACCAGCGCCGAGCCGATCATGACCGGCACGTCGAGCTTGATGCTCATCAGCCGGACCGGCAGCGGCCGCAGCAGCGCACTCAGGCCGAGAATGAACAGGATGTTGAAGATATTGGTGCCGGCGATATTGCCGACCGCCAGCGGGCCCTTGCCCTCGGCGGCAGCGGTGATGCCCACCGCCAGCTCGGGCGTGCTGGTGCCGACCGAAACGATGGTGAGGCCGATGACGATGGGTCTGATGCCGAGCATCGCCGCAAAGCGGGAAGCGCCGCGCAGCAGCATTTCGGCGCCGATGACGACGACCACGAGGCCGGCGAGAAAAACGGCGGCGGGGTGGAACTCCACGTCAGCGGCCGCCGGCTGGCGGTTCGCGCACGAGCAGTTCGTCGCAGGGCAGCCAGTCGAGCAGCTTGATCGCCGAACCGCCGAGCACCGTGCTGAGCAGGCGGTTGCGGCCGTAGGCTCCCAGCGCCACCAGATCGACTTCATGGCGGCGGACGTAATCGGTCAGCGACACTTCCAGCGCGCCAGCCGCGATCACCGGCCGGACCACCGCGCCCTCGGGAAGCCGCGTGGCGGCAATAAACTCGGCGCATTGATGCAGTTCGGCGGCGAAGTCGACGCCGGTATCGGGCAGATAGTCGGCGCGTCTCTGCACTTGCTGTTCGCAGGCGTGATACAGAACCAGCTCGCGCCCGGGAAACAGGTGCGCCGCCGTCGACAGCGCGTGCCGCGAGGTTTCGGAAAAGTCCGTGGCGACCACTATCTGCCGGTATGCACCGTGCGGCCGGTTGCGCACCACCAGCAGAGGCTGCGACAGCGCGCGCGCCAGGCGCTCGACCATCGACCCGAGCAGGAAGCGGCCCAGCAGTTCGTTCCGCGCCACGCCGGTCACCACCAGTCCGCAGTCGGCGCTGGTCGCCGTCTCCGCAATGCAGCGCGCCGGATCGCTGGCGCTGACGATCCGCATGGTCGCTGGAAGATCCAGCCCGGCGAGGTCGCGGGTGAGCTGCCGGCGCGCCAGCTGCACCACCTGCTCGTCGCTTTCGCCCACCGCCCAGGCCAGTGCGGTGGCGGGCGAGGCGCCGGCGTCGAGCACATTCAGCGCGATCAGTTCGGCGCTCCATTCCTTCGCGAGCTGCGCGGCCCGGTCCAGGGCACGATCGGAGCGGGCGCTGAGATCGGTGGCCAGCAGCAGCCGTGCCGGTGGAACGATGGTTGGTGTCGTCATGAGCTTGCTTCCCGTTGCGCGTTGAATTCGTTCAGGCCGGTGCGGAGTGTGCGGGAGGGCGGGCCCGCCGCACCACCCACTTCTCCAGCTCGGCGATAAAGAATACCAGCAGCCCGGCGCCGATCACCTTGACCCACTCCAGCGCGGACAGCGCCGTCGAATCGAAGATGGCCTGCGCGGCCGGCAGGTTGGTAAAGACGATCTGCAGCAGTATGCAGGCAGCTATCGACCAGAGGATGTAGCGATTACCGGTCAGCCCCCGGCGGGTGAGGACGGAGGCGAAGAGATAGCGGCTGTTCAGCAGATAGCAGATTTCCGCCGCGACGACGGCATTGACCGCCATCGTGCGTGCGGTTTCGAGGCTGGCGCCGTGGTCGAGTTCCCACAGAAACAGGCCGAGCGCGCCGATCATCATCAGCGTGGAAACGAGCAGGATGCGCCAGAGGAAGAAGCCGGACAGCAGCGCCTCCGCCGGTGGCCGCGGACGCCGGTCCATGATGCCGCGCTCCGCCGGCTCGAACGCCAGCGCCAGCCCGAGCGTGCTGGAGGTGACCATGTTGATCCACAGCACCTGCACCGGCGTCAGCGGCAGCGCCAGCTCGAACAGGATGGCCGCGATCACCACCAGCGATTCGCCGCCGTTGGTGGGCAGCATGAACAGGATGAATTTTTTCAGATTGTCGTAGACCGCCCGGCCCTCCCGCACGGCGGCGGCGATGGTGGCGAAGTTGTCGTCCGCCAGCACCATGTCCGCCGCTTCCTTCGCGGCCTCGGTACCCTTGAGCCCCATCGCCACACCGACATCGGCGCGCTTGAGCGCGGGCGCATCGTTGACGCCATCGCCGGTCATCGCGACGATCTCGCCGTTCGCCTGCAGCGCCTGCACCAGCCGCAGTTTGTGTTCGGGATTGGCGCGCGCGAAGACATCGACCTCGGCGACCACCCGGCGCAGCGCGGCATCATCCATGAAAGCGATTTCCGCGCCGGTGATCGCCGGTTTGCCGGCGCCGATGGCGAGCTGGCTGCCGATGGCCCGCGCCGTTTCCGCATGATCCCCGGTGATCATCTTCACGTGGATGCCGGCCGCGTGACAGTCGCTCACCGCCCGCATCGACTCCTCGCGCGGCGGGTCGATGATGCCGACCAGCGCCAGCAGGGTGTAGCCGCTTTCCACGTCGCTGAACTGCAGATGTCCGCTGGCCGGAGTGGCCCGGCGGTAAGCGAGCGCCAGCAAACGCAGACCGCGGGCGGCGATATCGGTCGCCGCGCGCCGCCAGTAATCGGCGTCGACCGGGTGCTCGCCGGCGGCGGTCAGCTGCGCGGCGCACATGTCGAGGATGCGTTCGGGCGCGCCTTTCACGAAAATCCAGGACTCACCGTCGCTGTCGAGGTGGTGTGTCGCCATGAAGCGGTGCTGCGATTCGAACGGGATCGAATCGACGCGGGGCCAGGCCTCGTGGGCGAGATGCTGGGTGAAGCCGGCCTTGCCGCCCATCGCCAGCAGCGCGCCCTCGGTGGGATCGCCCTCGACGCGCCACTGACCGTTTTCCTCACACAGGCGCGCGTCGTTGCAGAGCACGCCGGCGCGAATCGCCAGCGACAGTTCGGGATAGTGTTCGACATCGACGAGATGGCCGGCGCTGCTGAAATCGCCCGCCGGCGCGTAGCCGACACCGCCGACTTCGAACACACGATCGGCGCAGACCACGCGCTGCACGGTCATTTCGTTGCGCGTCAGCGTGCCGGTCTTGTCGGAGCAGATGACCGTCACCGAGCCCAGCGTCTCGACGGCGGGAAGATTGCGGACGATGGCGTTGCGCCGCGCCATGCGCTGCACCCCCAGCGCGAGCGTGACGGTCATGATGGCGGGCAGGCCTTCGGGAATGGCGGAGGCCGCGAGCGCCACCACCATCATGAACATGTCGGCGGGCGCATGGCCGCGCCAGAACGTGCCGAGCGCGAACGTGGCGGCGCACATCGCCAGAATGGCCAGCGCCAGCCGCCGGCCGAAGCGGTCGATCTGGCGCAAAAGCGGCGTCGACAGGCTGCGGATGCCGGTGAGCAGCTGATTGATTCTGCCCAGCTCGGTCGCGGCGCCGGTGGCAACCACGATGCCGGTGGCCTGCCCGTAGACGACCAGCGCGCCGGAATACGCCATGCTGAAGCGGTCGCCCAGCGGGGCGTCGATGTCGACAGCCTCGACATCCTTCTCGGCGGGCAGCGACTCGCCCGTCAGCGCCGCCTCTTCGACGCGCAGCGCCTTCACCGATACCAGCCGCAGATCCGCCGGCACCCGATCGCCGGAGGCGAGCAGCACGCGGTCGCCCGGCACCAGATCGGCGGCGTCGATCTCGGCGCGACGGCCGTCGCGGATGACCGTCGCGTGCGGCGACAGCATGGCGCGGATACCGTCGAGCGCCGCCTCGGCCTTGCCCTCCTGAATGAAACCGATGACGGCATTGATGACGACGGCGACGAGCAGCACACCGGTATCGACCCAGTGACCGAGCATGGCCGTGATCGCGGCGGCGGCCAGAATGACGTAGAGCAGAACGTTGTGAAACTGCATCAGCAGACGCAGCAGCGGCCCGCGCCGCTTCGGCGGTGCCAGCCGGTTCGCACCATGCCGCGCGAGCCGCCGGGCCACTTCCGCCGCCGTCAGCCCGTCCGCGCCGCTCTGCAATGCCTGCGCGACATCTTCAGGGCTCTGTGCGTGCCAGTTCGGGGAGTCGGACGAATTCACCACGCGCTCAGTCATCGATGCCGTTTCCATCGGCGCGGACACCGGTCCCGCCATGAAGCGGCGCGGCGGCGCGGGATGGTGCCGCCACCGTCAGCGTAAAATGTCCAGGGATCGTCGGGATCGGCATGCCGGCTTTCATCGTTTCGAGAGGAAACGTGAGTCTAAAACCCGGGCAGTGGCAATGTCACTGCCGCCGGCCGGAATGCCACGGCAGTTTGCGCAGGGACACCGCAACGAAAATCTACGAACGCAGGTAGCGGTCGAGCTCGCGGTGCATGTTCAAAATCAGTTTCTCCTGATTTTGGGCGAGCCACACCTGCTTCATTCCCTGCGAATGCAGACCGACCTGCACACGCGGCAGATTGCCGAGATCCTGGCGCGGAATCAGTCCAACCTGCATCGGATCGGTGATTTCCTCCACCGTTGCGCGCTCCCATGTCACGGCTTCGGGATACGTGCGCACCGAACGGATTTCGAAAATGCATTTATCGACATCGGTGGGATGCGGCAGCACCCGGTAAATCGCCGCGCTGCCCGCCTGCACGAGCACGAGAATATTCGGGAAAATGATGTTCACGCCGCCCCAGCGCGCGAGATGTTCGGGCGTCAGCTTCGGCAGCGGACGTTTCGATGCAGCCGCCGTCGCGTATTGCAATTTCACATATTCGGCGCCGATGTTCGCATCGGGCGGCAGATTTTTATCTTTGAGCGAGCGCAGCAGCTCGATATCGTCTCCGATGATCATTGCGCCCAGACCTTCGGCGGTCAGATTCATGCGCGTGGCCATCGCATCGATCAGGCCGTTGATATCGACGACCTTCTCCTGCACGTGGCCGGCGATCGGGGTTTTTTCGCCGCCGTAGAAATAGCCGTGACCGTTTTCCAGCGCGGTGTACGTGAGATGACGGAAAAACATATCGCCGTCTTCGAGATCGCCGTACACCACTTCGCTGCCGACCTTTTCCAGTTGCGGATGCGTGGCCGAAACGTGATAGGCCTCGTAAAACGCCTCCTGCGCCACTTTCCAGTTGCACGGAATTTCGGTGCGCTTCCACCACATGTGGTGCATATCGCCGATCACGAAATCGTCGAGGAACGTACGCATCGGTGCGATGAAATCGTCGAAGGGTTCCGGCTTGTCGCTCAGATTGATGAAAACGAATCCGCCGTAAACGGCCGAATGCACTTCGCGCATCGCGACATCGCCGTCCTGCAGATTGCCATTATTGAATTCCTTGCGCTCCAGCACCATTTTGATATTGCCGTCGAGATCCCAGCGCCAGCCATGATACGGACAGATGATTTTGCCTTCCTTGAAATGACCGCAACCGTCGCCGAGCGTGGTGCCGCGATGCGGACAGAAGTTGTAATACGCCTTGATCGAGTTTTCATCCGCGCGCACTAACAGAATCGATTGGTCGCCGATTTTGTAGGTCGTGTAATCGCCGACCGCCGGAATTTCATCGACGCGCGCCGCGACCTGCCAGACACGATTCCACAGTTTGTCGAATTCCAGTTTTGCGAATCCGGCATCGGTGTAACGCCCCACGCCGAGGCCCTGTCCAAATACCTGCCAGCGTTTCGGCCAGCTCGCATCATCGGTGGCAGTGCTTTTTGCAATCAGGGCGCTCATAGGATTTTCCTCGCTTGTCTGCAACGCGATGTGCAAACGTCTGCATCGCTTCAGTGCTTCCTATGCTAGGCGAGGGAATCAGCAACGTCGTTGATCGAAATCAATGCCGGAGTGGGCGGCTGCGTCCATCGTTACACCATGCCTGTACCGATATTTTTTTGAGACGTTGCCACGTCGGAGGAAAAAAATGACAGCCGCCACTTTGGAAGCCATCGAAAGCCTGGAACAGAGATTGAAGGCCACTGATATTTCTCCGCTGATCGCCAGCCGGGTGCATCTCGAAAAAGCGGATTTGTTGAGTGGCGAATACGCGAGCGATCTGCGCGAATTACTCGAACGTCGCGGCGTGCTGGTATTTCCAAAAATTCATTTCAGCGATGCCGAACAGGTCGCTTTCACAAAAACGATGGGAAAATTTCTGCCGGAAATGGAAGGGCAGGAGGTTTACAACATCACGCTCGATCAGAAGCTCAATAAAAAATCCGATTATCTGAAAGGCTCCCTGTACTGGCACGCCGACGGCACCATGAACAAAGTGCCTATCGGTGTCGCGATTCTCACCAGCCACGTGTTGTCGACGTGGGGCGGCAATACCGAATTCTGTAATACCTATGCCGCCTATGAGCATTTACCCGATGAAGACAAACAGCTCATCGCCAATCTCAGGGCGATGCATTCGGCGTGGACCTCGCTGTTTTATTACGACCCCGAGCCGAGCTACGAAAAACTGCTCGAAATGATTCGTATCGGCGAAGTCGAATTGCCGCTCGTGTGGAAACATAAAACCGGACGCAAATCGCTCGTGCTCGGCTGCACCGCGCATCATGTGCTCGATATGAATCCCACCGAGAGCACGAAATTACTGGTGCGTCTGCGCGCCTGGGCAACGCAGCCGAAATTCGTCTACAGCCATAAATGGGCCGTCGGCGATGCGGTGATGTGGGACAACACCGGTACCATGCATCGCGCCATGCCGTACGATCCGGATTGCGGCCGCTTATTGCACCGCACCAAAACCGCCGGCGAGGAACCGATTCAATAGCGCGCCTGACACGATCCGTTAGGGCGGATTCGCGAATCCGCCCGTTCCGCCAATTCCCTCGCCGCCGCTCCGTTCCCCCGTTATAGCGCTCGTCAATTCCCCCGCGAAAATATCGACACAGTCCACCAATCACCCCTCTTGTTGACGGTATCCGGGCATTGCTGTCAGTGTTCAGACGCCAAAGGATCCCCTCGTCGTCGCGCAACGCCACGGCCAGACGGGAAGCCAGAGGCTAAAAAGGCCAAGTCTGGGTCAGGCCGCGATGGCTGATAAATGCAGCACGATAAAAGTGCAAAAAGCTGCTGGCGTGGTAGGAATCCGGGACTTAACAATAAAAATTGCAGAAGAGATTCATTATGAAAACTCATCGATTAGCCAGTTGTTTATTTGCCGCCGCGATGTCCGTAGCGCCATTTACGGCCTCCGCAGAAAGTCTTTCTCCTGTCGTCATCACCGGAATTACTCCGGCAACGGATGGCAGCAATAATCTGGTCATCAACGGGCGCGTGCCGAGCACCGATGGCATCGCTTCGCTGAACATCAACGGTTATGCCCCCAGCAGCTTCGACGGTCAGAACTTCAGTCTGCAGATGCCGCCGGCGCAGGCGTACCAGATTCACCTTTACGGCGCCGATGGCAGCTATCAGCTGCTCGACTATGTCGCGCCGAATACACCGGTGGATTCGGCGGTGCAGGTCGTGGTCGGCAACCAGCTGTTGCAGGACGTTGGACCCGCGCTCGCAAAATTGCTGGCCAATCTGGATATCAACGCGCTGCTCGGCCTCGACCCCAACAAGTGCGCGGTCGACACCCTGTTCCTCGCCGGCTGTGATTTGTATATCAACAAGCTGGCGATCCAGGGCACGCCGAACGTGCGGATGTTCTTCTCCCAGAGCAAGACCCAGGCGCTCACCATCAATATCCAGATGGATATTCCGCGCGCCGTGATCTCCACCAAACTGAAGCGTGCGCTCTGGTTCGGCCATGACGTCACCACCGTGACCACCGACAACATTCAGGTGGCGTTCCAGATCGGCGTGAAGGCAACCGCCAACCAGTCGATCAAACTGGTGCTCGATCAGGCGAGCGATGTCCAGCTGCGACTGGGCACGATGAAGATTCAGTCGAACAACCTCGCTGCGTATCTGCTGCCGCTGATCAAGGACGGCCTTACTGCATTCGTCAACACGCATCTGGCCAATCTGGCCGGTCCGCTGCTGGCGAAACTGCCGATTCCCGCGATTCCGCTGACCCTGCCGCTGGATATCGATGGCGACTCGGTTGCCGATGCGAAATTCGCGATCAAGATGGGCGCCGAGAAGCTCGCGGTGCTGTCGAGCGGCGATGGTCAGGCCACGCTGAAAGGCTCGATCAGTGCAGCGGAAGTCGCAGAGGGTAGAGCTGTGCTGGGCACCCGCCGCATCGCCAGCCTGCCGCCGGCGGCTCAGGGCGTGACTGCACCGACCGATCTCACCGCAGCGATCTCCACCAATCTGGTCAACGAAGTTCTCACCGCGGTTTATCAGAGCGGTATCGATCAGAAGCTGGCGATTCCGCTGAAGGTGTCGGATCTGGGCAGTTTCGGCAGCTACCTGCCGCTGTTCGGCTACGGTCTGAACGACCAGCTCAACATCCGCCTGAAGTTCGGCGCCTCGCCGGAACTGCAGGTGAACGCCGACAGCCAGTATCCGCTGGGACTGGAAATGATTCTGCCGAACATGCAGATGGTCATGTCCGCCGTCACCGCCAATGGCGAAGAAGTGATTCTGGATATGACGGGTGATTATCTCGTTGCGACCTCGCTCGGCGCGGAAACGACGGGTCAGCTCCATCTGCAATTCGCCAATCTGCTGAAGATGGAAAATGTCGCCATCAACGGCGGAAAATTCGCGGAACTGTTCCCGCCCAACCTGCTGCAGGCGCTCATTCCCGGTCTGTTGCCGCAGGTGGTTTCCGAATACGAGCCGATGATCGCTGAACTGCTCAATGCACCGCGTCTCGAACTCGATATCGGCCAGCTGCTGAACTCGTGGCTGAAAGCGAAGTTCCCGTCGGTGCCGGTGGCGGGCTATGTCACCGAAGCCAGCGTCAACGATGACGAGTCGTATCTGCAGATCGGTCTGGGAATCGACTTTCCCTGAGTGATCCAGCGTTGATCTGTAGGGGCGGACCTGTGTGTCCGCCCTTTTTTTTGGCATTAAAACCGCCTGCCCGATCAGGGCGGCACATGATCCGCCCCTGCATTGATGTACACGATTTGACTTGAATCAACGACAGTCGAGATTGCGATTTACACAAAATCAACAGCGTTGTTCACTGATTGCGTGCCCTCACCTCACTCTGGCTCACGCCCGACCAGGAGCTCGCAATGACCTGCCAACCGACCAATTGCCCACCCGCTTCGGAAATCGATATTCCCGCAACGCGCGCGAAATATCTGCACGAGCGCGATCGACGCATCAAGAAAAATCACAACGATCAGTACATCGCCGCGAGCGGAAAATGGGCCGGAATTTATGAACACGATCCGTACACACCGGTAACGCCGCGCGCAGCGATCACGGGAGAAACCGACGTCGTCATTCTCGGCGCGGGTTATTGCGGCATGATGGCCGCGATTCAATTGAAAAAAGCCGGACTCAATAATTTCTACAACATCGATCACGGCGGCGATTTCGGCGGCACCTGGTACTGGAACCGCTATCCCGGCATCCAGTGCGACAACGATGCGTACTGCTACATGCCGCTGCTCGAAGAAACCAACTACATGCCGTCGAAAAAATTCACCGACGGCTACGAAATCCAGAATCACTGCCGCATCATCGCCGACACATTCGATCTGTATCCGAACGCGTTATTTCACACGCTGATCAAAACCCTGAAGTGGGACCCGTCACTGAATCGCTGGCGCGTCGGCACCAATCGCGGCGACGACATCAAGGCGCGTTTCGTCGTGCTCGCGATGGGTCCGCTCAACAAACCGAAATTGCCCGGCATCGCCGGCATCGATCAATTCAAGGGCAAGATTTTTCACACCGCGCGCTGGGATTACGCTTACACCGGCGGCGAATGGAAAAATCCCGTGCTCGATAAATTGCACGATAAAAAAGTTGCGATCATCGGCACCGGTGCCACCGCGATTCAAGTCGTGCCGCATCTCGGCAAATACGCAAAAGAACTTTACGTCATTCAACGCACGCCCTCGTCGGTCGATGTGCGTGCGAATCGCCCGACCGATCCCGAATGGTACAAATCATTGCAGCCGGGCTGGCAGAACGAGCGCATCAAAAATTTCCATCACGCGGCGATGGAAATGCTCGCGCCGGGTGAAGCCGACAATATCTGCGATATCTGGACCGAAATCAGCCGCAATCTGTCCGCCGAATTTGCCGACACCGGCTGGCCGCAAACGCCTGAAGAATTCATGAAGCGGCGCGAAGTGATGGATTATCGCGTGATGGAGCGCCTGCGTCGGCGCGTCGATGAAATCGTCAAGGATCCTGCGACTGCGGAAGCGCTGAAACCGTATTACCGCTTTCTCTGCAAACGCCCGACATCGAACGATGATTATTTGCCGACGTTCAATCGTCCCGGCGTAAAACTCATCGATGTCGCGGAAACGCAGGGCGTCGAACGCCTCACCGAAAAAGGTTTCGTGCATCAGGGTAAGGAATACGAAATCGACTGCCTGATTCTCGCGTCGGGTTACGAAGTGACGAACGATCTCGATCGCCGCTGGGGCATCGACAAAATCGAGGGCCGCGATGGTTTATCGATTTACGAATATTGGAAAGAAGGTTTCAAAACCTTTCAGGGCATGATGGCGCACAACTTTCCGAATATGTTTTTCACAGGATTCACACAGGCCGGCGCCAACGCGACCAACTCGAAAACATTTATCGATCAGGGTTTTCATATCGGTTATGTCGCCAGTGAAGCCTTGAAGCGCGGTGCCGCAGTCGTCGAACCCACGCAGGAAGCACAGGACGCCTATCTGAAAAAACTGCGCGCGGTGGCGGTCGACAATTCAACCTTTCTCACCGAATGCACGCCGAGTTATTTCAACAACGAAGGCGATCAGACCAAGAAGCGTTTTATTTTCGGCGAGCCGTGGGGCGAAGGCTATTACGCGTTCGAAGACATGCTGGAGAAATGGCGCAGCGAAGGCGAACTGGCCGGATTGCAATTGACCAAACGTTAAAAATTTCGTTGCTCTCGAACCTGCGTAGGGCACCACCCCGTCAGGCTGCACCTGCCACCCCTCCAAAGGAGGGGAATTGACGAGGCACGAATAATTCCCCTCCTTTGGAGGGGTGCCCCGGGTGGTTATGTAGAAATTGAGTGTGCCCGCAGGACGGAGTGGTTATGTAGAAATCGAGCATGCCGGCCGCAGAACAGCAGGCAGACTCATTCGAGGTCGCACCATGAATAAATCAATCACTATTAACTCAAACAATATTCGCGCTGAAGATTTAGCCGAGCCGCTGATCATTCCCGTCGACGCATTTATTTCGCAGGAATACGCGAACGCCGAAGCCGATCGCCTGTGGGCGAAAGTGTGGCAGCAGGCGGGACGTGTCGAGGAAATTCCCGAAGTCGGCAATTTCATCACCTACGAAATCTGCAACGACTCGATTCTCATCGTGCGTACCGCGCCCGACACCATCAAGGCGTATCACAATGTGTGCACGCACCGCGGCCGCCGTCTGGTGAGCACGCCCGACGGCGCGCACAGTGCCAGCGGTAAAAAAATGAAATTCGTCTGCGGTTATCACGCGTGGAATTTCGATCTCGACGGCAAGGCCACTTACATTCTCGACAAAGACGACTGGAAAGGCGCGCTCACCGATCTGTGCACGAGTCTGCGCGAAGTGAAAGTCGACACCTGGGCCGGCTGGATTTTTATCAACATGGATTTGGATTGCGAACCGCTGCGCGATTATCTCGAACCCGTCGCCGCGCTGCTCGATCCGTTCGAATTCGAAAAAATGCGTTACCGCTTTCGCGCGTGGGGCATTTTCGACTGCAACTGGAAAGTCGCGCTCGAAGCATTTCTCGAACCGTATCACGTCGCCGGTACGCATCCGCAATTGACCAAGTACGGCGATTTTTACGCGTGGAGCCGCGCGCTCGGCAAACACGGTCACGACGGTTACGACACCAAAACACATAAATCGGAAGGAGAGGGCGCATCGGTCGATACGAGTGTGCATCGCGCTGCGAAAGGCAATGATGCGCGCGTGTCGATTGCGCAAATGCAGCAGGAATTCTGGGACACCATCGGCGCCGCCACATCGGAAACGTTAGTGAAAGCGGCGCAGCGGCTGGTCGATGAATTACCCGAGAGCACGCCTGCGGCCGACGTGCATCATCACTGGCTCGAATCGGCCAAACGCGACGATGCGGCGCGCGGTGTGACGTGGCCGGATATTTCCGATAAACAGATGTCCGCTGCAGGGCTCGCGCAGAGTATTTTCCCGAACATGAATTTCCTGCCGGGGCCGACATTTCTGCTGTATTACCGTGTGCGTCCTTACAAAAATAATCCGGATCAATGTATCTACGAAGCGATTGCGCTCGACCGTTTTCCGGAGGGACAGGAACCGAAAACCGAGTGGACTTTTCTGCCGCAGGATCCGGAAAAGTGGCCTTACGTTATCGGCCAGGACATTTCCAATATGGTCGAAGTGCAGAAGGGCATGAAATCGCGCGGCTTTCCCGGCATTCTGCCGAATCCGTGGCAGGAGCGAAAAGTCAGCAACCTGCATCGCAATCTCGCCGATTACATGCAGATGGGCACACCGCGCAAACTTTAGTAATTATGGTTGGGAGTTTTTGGTATTTTTTTGTCGTAGCCCGTCATTTTTTATTGCTGTATGTTTCGGGGCTCGACCTTTCCCTTTAAAGCTGTTTCTACCGGAGGCTGTTCACGCTGTAGCTTCGCTTTGATTTATCGATTCTATCGACATCTATCGATCGAACGCTTCAATCAATTTAACAACACGGAGGATTAGCGATGTCTACCCTGACAAAAAATTACTGCGGTTTTTACCAGTTTTTTTTATTCGGTTTGATTTTGCTGGCGCTGGGCTGGAGCGCACCGAGCTACGCCATCTATAGCTGCGATGCAGCGGCTGGCTTTATCGCCGGCGCGGGTTCTGGAGATTCTTGTGGCTTGAATAAGTACGGCGCGCATGTGTCGTATAACGTCGGTGAGTCCGGTATCTATATCGAGGGCGCTGCCCACACGGTTCTTGCCAAGGGTGCGATGAATGGACATATCTCCCTCGACGGCACGGGCGATGCGCAGTTTTATTCGAATATGCTGGTGGACTTCACTATCAACGGACCCGCTTCTTCCGCACAGCTTCCCGTTAACCTGATTTTTTCATTCGCTGGATCGATCGCCACCAATTGCAGTAATTGCGACGCGGATTTGAATTTCTCCAGTCAACTGCAGGCGGCTGGTTTGAATTTGCGGGCAGCGAGCGGGCGCATAATGCACAACGGGGTGATTTCCGACTGGAATACTTCGCTGACCACCCAGGGTTTGAACAGCACCGGAAGCATTGTTTTGTTCGATCCCGATACCAATATGGGCAGCATCACCTTTGACGCTTCCACCATTCTTGGGCAAAACCTGCGTTTCACCGGCGCCCTGGGCGCGAATGTGCACCTGAATGCATTGGGGGTAATCAACATAACGGCGGATCATTCCAACCTGTTCAATATCCTGCTGCCCGACGGCTATACCTTGAGTGCGGGAAATACCAATTTTCTTTCCGACCCCACACTGATCGCTCTTCCCGAAGTGCCGCTGCCGACGACCGCGGTATTGTTTATTTCGGGACTCATGACATTTGCCGGAACCGCGTTCGCACGCAGACGCTGCTAACGCAAATTTTCCTGAAAGAAGCGCACGATGACATCGTAAGCATCCTGCGCTTCGGGAAGCATCGATAAATACATGTAGCAATGCCCCATGCCTTCGCCGACGATCAAATGGGATTTGACGCCGGCTTTCAGCAATTGCGAATGCGTGAAAACGGCAGGGCTCATATCCATCGCGCGCGTGCCGGTGATGATGAGTGTCGGCGGAAATTTCGCCAATGCATCGAGATGCAGCATCGGTGTAACCAGCGGATCTTTTAAATCCACACCATCGAAATACGAGCGATACGAAAACGGCGGCATTTCGCCGGACGCATCCGGCGGCGGAAATGAACCGTCGATATAACCGGCAATGTAGGCGGAATCTCCCGTGCCCATGCCGCCGGCACCCGCGCCGAATATACCGATTGCGCCCGGTTGCGGAAGATTATGTCTGGGCAGCCACGCTGCCACTTCACCGGTGAGAACACCGCCCGCCGAACAACCGTAGATGCCGATTTTATTCGGCTGGTATTGTTTCAATAATTCCTGATAGACAGCGGCGACATCTTCATTTGCCGCAGGAAAAACCGCTTCTGGCGCCATTCGATAATCGATGGACACGACCTTGTATTTTCCGAGCGCTGCGATCGGCAACGATTCCAACAATGCGCAACCATCTGCACACATCGAAAATGCACCGCCGTGTAAATTAATTAATAACTGCTCCGGATCGGTATCGATGCCTTTCGGTGTAATCACGCGAGTGCGCACGCCGGCAATGGTTTGCTCGACGATATCGGCGGGATATTTGTCCTGCATTTTCTGCACGAGCGGGGACACCATCTTTTCCATATCCTGGCGGATTTTCGAAATCTCACCTTTCGGCGGAAAATCCATACCCGGCATGAGCGCGCGCAGGCTCAGCATTTTTGCCGAATCCGAACTCATGTATCGCGAAGGCGGCAATTCGAATGCCGGCACGTGCACGGTACCCGTGATGCCGAATCTTGGTTTATCGGTAGGCGTATCATTGATTCGATTAAATAGAGCCCACACACCAAAACCGATGGCGGCAATTGCAAGCGCATAGAGAAAACGTTTTTTAAGCATGAATCGCCACCTATTAATAGAATTATCAAGTGTCGAACAGATTTTGGCGGATTGCTCGAAAGTCGCGCGCAGTATCAGGCAGACTGATACTCTATGCAAATTAAAAGTTCGCAATAAAATGTATTCAGAGGAGAATCATGGGAAATACCAAACGCAATCGCACATTGGATTCCGGCGTCAGGGTGGGCCATCTCGTTGGTCTGTTGCAGCGAACGATGCTTAAGCAGATCACCGAAGTGCTCAACCCTCTGGATATGACCTTTCAGCAATATATTGCGCTGATGATTCTTGCTCGACGCGGTGCCACCTCCAATGCCGATCTCGCCCGCATTTCGCAGATGACACCGCAATCGGCCAATCAGGTAGTCAAATTACTGGAGTCCAAAAATTGGATTGCGCGCGAGCAACACCCTGCGCATCAAAGAATTGTGTTGCTCGGCATCACTCAACGGGGCGAAAAAGCGCTACTCGCAGCGGATGCAGCGGTGATGAGCGTTGAGAAGCGGATGCTCAGCGACTTTTCGATGAGCGAGAAAAAGCAACTTCAACTGCAATTGGAAAACTGCATGACGGCATTAGGGGAAACCGGTCTGCAATGAGCACTATATTTCGATGCTGGCTGGCTCGCTATATAACGGCTGGAGATAGAGGCTGAAGTTGGAAATCATTTATTTACATTGAATTTATGTTCGATTCTCAATAACGTGATACGTGTAAGGCGGCTATCTTAAAATTTATTGTCACATTACGCGTCAGGTCGCAGCGTTTTTCAGCGCGAAAATAAAAATTATTTAACGGAGGAGCCGTATAAATGGATCAGGCAAAGCTTTCCCAATATCTCGAAAGGATCGGTCTTGCGACTCTCCCAAACATGGACATCGCCGGGCTGGATCTGTTGCAACAAGCGCACACACAGGCCATTGCCTTCGAGAATCTTGATGTTCGTCTCTCGCGTCCAATTTACGTTGATAGCGAAAATGTATTCGATAAACTCGTTCGCCGTCGTCGTGGAGGTTATTGTTTCGAACAGAATCGATTGTTCTCGGATGTTCTCACTGCGCTTGGGATAAGTAACCGGCCGCTATTGGCACGAGGACTGTTGAAATTGCAGCCCAATGAAATTTCACCGCGCAATCATGTTTGCCTTCTCGCGCAAGTAGACGGCGCACCGTGGGTGCTCGATGCCGGTTTCGGCGGGCTTTATATTGCACCTTTACCTTTGATCGATGGTGCCAAGGCCGTTTCTGGACACACGATACATCGTGTCGGCGCAATGGGCTCTGTATCTGGAGAGTGGATGATTGAATTCACGCTGCCAGCTGCCAGCTCTCCCAACGGCATCGGCGGCTCTCTCAAACAATATAGTTTCGACTTGGCAGAAATCGCTCCGGAAGATATAGAACAGGCAAGCCACTGGACTTCCACACGCGCAGGAACTCCTTTGATGGTTAAACATGTCGTTAGCATTTCGCGTAAGGATGGGTTAGCGACATTATCCGATCGTGAGCTAACGCTTCGCAGCAGAAGCAGCAGGGAGACACAGCTGCTGGATGACGCGGCAGCCTATGCACAGTGTCTGCGCGATATTTTCGGGTTGAATTTCAGCGATGTCGAAGCCGCTGCGTTGCCGCTGTTTAAGTCCAGCTGAATCTCAAACGTCGTATACGGTAGAGGCGAACCTGCGTGTTCGCCCTTTTTGTTTTACGCCTTGATTTCCAGCCTATCGAATTCAGGGCAGACACATGGGTCTGCCCCTACACCAGCGCACTTGTCTTGCGACACGCTCACAATGACACATAGAATCGCAGCTGCGTAAATAAGCGAGGAGTGAAGAATATGACTGATTTAATCGCCGCTGATTACGGCATTCGTCAATTGCATGCGCGTTTCATCGACGCCGTGTTCCGTAAAGATGCCGAAGCCTTCGCCCAATGTTTTGCCGAAAAGGCCGAATGGAAAATCGCGGGTATGCATATCCGCGGTCGTAACGAGATCGGCGGGCTGTTCGAAAAACTGCTCGCGATTTGCGCACGCATACAAATCATCATGGGTACACCTGTTCTTGATATTGAACAAGACTCCGTCATCGGGCGCGTGAATGTCACCGAACTGGCAAAGATGACCGACGGCAGCTCGGCGATGACGCTCGGTGTTTATTACGATCGTTACGTTGAGGAAGGAGGACGCTGGCGTTTTCAATGGCGGCATTTCAGCTTGCATTATCGCGGCCCGGTCGATCTTTCCGCCGAATTAGTACCAAGCCCGGATTATGGTCCGCCGCCGAATGTGCCGGGTGCTGATGAGCCGACGCTGACGCGTAGAGCACCAGTTCAATAGATGGATATCGTTCAAAGACTCGTTCGGCCCATAGCAGCGCTTTCTCGATTTCCGGCATCCACACAGCGCGTACTTAAGGAGAAAGGTTGCGCCTGAATATTTTCGGAGCCCGTTAATTAGCGGGCTCTTCTTTTAAGAAACCATCCGCCGTCGCTTTCGTGATTCGCATATACGGGCGATTCTTCGCATGTAGCGGCTCGGCATCGCGCTGCAATTCAACCGCCATCGAAGCATGGCCGAAGCTCAGCAGTAATTTCAGCAAACGTTTTTCACTGTCGTCGAGTTGAGTCAGCGGTTTTTCATCGAGATAAGCCAGCGCTTTCGGCGCAAGCTCGGAGATTGCGTTGTAAAACTTAGCACGGCTTTCCTCGCTGCTGATATCCCGGCAGTGTGCGCGTTCGGCTGCCGAGTCCACCGCCCAGAACGCAACGAATGGCGCCAGTGTTTCGAAACCTGGTGGAAGCAACGACTGATTGCTCATGCTGTATCTCCGCGTTGTGCTTTCGCCTGTTCTTTTTTATAAGCCTGTACTTTTGCATCGACGTGATGCATTAAATGTCTCAGCAATACTTCCTGCGATTGCAGATGCAGATGTTTAATCGCGCCGCTATTTAAACCGCGTTGTCCCGCTTCGATAACCGCGCGATCTTCGGAGTGAACATCGCGCGCCATCGCCATTGAAAACTCGCGACCGAAACATTCGCTCGCGTTCATATCGTCGCCGACCCAATAGATGCGGATGACACCGCGCGATTTTCGTGCATTGATCGGCATGACGAAATGTGCGAAATGTTGCGTGGGCGTGCCGATGAGGAAGAAGTTGGGGAATAGTGCGTAGTATTCGCGCGCGTATTCGCTGTTCATCATGCCTCTTTGCATGAGCGCTGGAATTAATTTTCCAAACGCCAGTTTTTGGGTGGCGCTTAATTGCGGATTGGGATTGGTCCAGATCGTTTGGGTGCGATGTTCACCGTGAAAACCATAGCGCGTCGGATAACCGAAAGGATTGTCCTGTCCCACTGCGCCACCGCCGCCCGAGCGCGGATGAATGAAGCGCAGATGATAATTTTCCTGAAAATTGTCGTAGGTCAGTTTCCAGTTCGCATCGATTTCATAAACGTATTCGGAAAATGTGGTCGCACTGGCGACGGGCTGCTTTTCCAGTTGCTCCGCGAGGTCGCCCAGATATTCGCGCAGACTTTGTGGCGGCGATGGATCGAGATTCACGAAAATCAGACCCGCGCAGACATCGATGGAAATTTTCGGCAGCGCGCACGCTTCTTTCTCGACATAAAAGCGTTCGAAATCCGGTGCCGAACGCAGCTCGCCTTTATTGCTGAACGTCCACGCGTGATACGGACAGGTGAATGTGGCGCGCTTGCCTGCGGCCTCGCTCACCAGTTGCGTGCCGCGGTGCGTGCACACATTGTGAAACGCCTGGATGCGATCGCTCTTGTCGCGCGTAATCAACACCGAGACATCGGCAAAATCGAGCTGGCGCACGATAAAACTATCGCTCTCGGGCAATTCGCAGACATGACCCACGTTCAGCCAGGTGCGCCGGAAAATGGCGTCGCGCTCCAGCTCGAAATAATCGTCGCGATAGTAGGGACCTGCGGGAATGGGCCCGGTGCCCAGCGCTAACGCTTCCGCACTTTCGGGCTGCTGATATTGATGTTCTGCGCTCATGACCCATTCCTCTTAGCCGGCAATGATGGATTTATACGACACAAGCGTCTAAATTTCAACACACGTGTTGAAAAAGATTGCCGCTTCGGGCCACAATGGCCGTCGATACAGCGAAGACATTAAGGAATCGCCAGCTCATGGCCGCATCAACCGCCGACCAGCCCAACCCGCGCCGCAATAAAGGTTTCGACGATACCCATCGCGAGATGATCGAGACCGCCGTCCGGCTTATTGCGGAGAAGGGCATCAATGCGCTTTCGATTGCTTCGCTGACGCGTGCGATGGGTATTAACCGCACGACGGCGTATTACCACTTTGAAACGCGCGACGCATTGCTCGAAGAAGTGAAGGTGTGGTCGCTGGAACAATTGACGAAGGGCTTGCAACTGTCGGTACCCCAGCAGGAGCGCGCCGATTTCATTACGCGTTTTGTGCTGGAAAATCCCGAGCTGATCAAACTATGGATCAACGATTTCATTTCTCCGGGTGACATTCGTGAGCGTTATCCGCAATGGGATACTTTGGTGAAAGCCACAGCGGCAACCTTTGCCAAGCGGGCGCCCGATGAACAAGTGGATACCGAGGTTTACTGCGTGATGATGTTGACCAGCGCCATTATCGGGCCGCTGGTATTCATGAATAGCGTCGCTCCCGCCAGCGAGATTGATACGGTGATAAAACGTTTTCGGCACGAACACCAGCGCGTGCTCAAACATGACGGGCTGCTTAAATAGAGGTGAGAAACATGACGATGGAATTAAACGGGAAAGTTGCGTTCATCACCGGTGGCGGTGGCGGTATCGGCGGCGGTATCGCGCAGGCCTTCGCCGAAAAAAATATGCGCCTCGTGCTCGCCGATATCGACTACGAGCGCGCGCAGGAACAGGCCGGGCAATTCGCTGATCGCGCCATGGCCGTGCAGTTAGATGTGACCTCGCTCGACAGTTGGAGCGCGGCAAAAGCTGCCGCTTATGCGCGTTTCGGCCAGGTCGATGTGCTCGTCAATAACGCCGGTATTTCGCAGCCGCGCGAGTCCGTCGATAAAGTGCCTCCGGAAAGTTTTGAAACGATCATGGCGATCAATGTGGCGGGCGTGTACAACGGCCTGGTGACATTCGCCGATGCCATGCGTCAGCGCCGTAGCGGACATATCGTCAATGTCTCGTCGATGAATGGCCTGCTGGCGCACGGGACCTTCGGCGTTTATTCGGCGAGTAAATTCGCCGTTACCGGCATGTCGGAAGCCCTGCAACAGGAACTGGCGCCGTTCGATGTTGGCGTATCGATTCTATTTCCCGGACTGACGCGTAGTTTTATGTCACTGGGCGATGCGGATGCCGGATTCATTCCGCGCGAGGTGATCGAATCGCGAATGATGGAACCGGTCTGGCTCGGCCGCGCGGTGGTTAAAGCCATCATGGAAAACAATTTGTACATCATCAGTCATCCAGATCATCGCGCACAGGTCGACGAACGATTCCGGAAAATTCTCGCGGCATTCGGCGAACCGGCACAGCCCGGCTATTCAGGAAAAACCAGCACCCCCAAATAACGCAAGGCATGTCGTCACAGGGTGAAAAAATGTGACCTTGTCCACATTTTGCCGCCCCACGCTTTGAATGTGGAAAGAGGAAGTGGCGGATGAGCTGGAGCCGCCGCACCGCCGGCTGTCCAGTTATAAAAATCGTCCGAACCCTGAAATATTGATATCCGCGCCTTCCCGCGAGTGGGCTATAGTCCAACTTATTCCAATTGATTGTTTTAAAGCGTGGCGCTTATGCGTAGCTGGCTGACATTAATCGCGATTTGTATCCTGTCCTTCGGCGGAACGGCGCTGCTCTCGCGCTATCTGTACAACAACGAGACCCAGCAGATCGAGGCGGAGTTCCAGCGCGATATCAGCCGGCGGGCGTTCCAGCTCGACAATGAGCTCGTCAAGCTGCGCGCGACCATGCGCTACTGGCGGAAATTCTACGAAGTCTCAAACGCCCCCATCGAGCCGAATCAATTTCGCACCATTGCGAAAGATGTGTTGAAGACCTACCCCTCGGTACAAGTGATTGGCTGGGCGCCGCTGATTTCTCAGGCGCAGCGGAAATCGTTCGAGCAGCAGTTCAGACGCATCAATCCGCACTTCTCCATTTTCACGATACGTCCGGAAATGAATACCACGCATGTGGACGAGAAGTTAATCCGCAGCCCCAGAGCATTTGATCCGCGTCTATTTTTCTCGCCGTCCGCTGCGCAGGATAATTATTTTCCCGTAGCGGTGCTGGAACCGAAGGAACGCGCGGGATTTCTCACCGGCCTCGATATGGCCAGCGTCAATTCGGTGAGCGTTTCGACATATATCGCGCAGGTCCGTCATAGCGGCAGCAGCGACATCATCGGGCTGCCAGGGCTGGTGTCGCCGTTCTCGCCCGCTCACGAACCCATCATCGTGGCGCTGGTGCCGGTCTATCTGGGCAGCACCGCGTCACCCAATCAGGAGCCGAAGCTGCACGGTTTTATCGCCACGATATTTTCCGCCAACGATCTGGTGCACGATGCCGTGCTGTCGGATCAGCCGAAGGATGTCAATTTCGAATTGCGGGATATTACCGATGACGGCGGCCTGAAAGTTCTCTATCGCTACGGCGAGGCAGTTCAAAGCCGGATGACTTTCCAGCGTCCGGTGATCGACGTGCTGGGTCGGCAATGGCTGGTGGTGGCGTCGCCCTCGGACAATTACATCGCGACGCGGCGCTCGATGGTGCCGGCCTTTTCCTTCTTCGGCGGATTTGTTTTCACCGGACTGCTGCTGCTTTACGCCAATGTGACGCGGCGGCAGACGCGTGTGGTCAAGGCACTGGTGGAAGAAAGGACACAGGAACTCAAATGCGCGAACGAAAAGCTGGAGCAGCTTTCGCGTATCGATTCGCTCACGGGAATTGCCAATCGGCGTCAATTCAATGAAGTGCTGGAAAGGGAATGGAAACGCGCAGTGCGAGAGCGGACATCGATCGCCTTGTTAGTGATCGATGTCGATTTTTTCAAAAACTTCAACGATCACTACGGCCATTTGCGCGGCGACGAATGCCTGATCATGGTGGCCAGAGCGCTCGGCAGCGGATTTCAGCGCTCGGGCGATCTGGTGGCGCGTTATGGCGGCGAAGAATTCGCGGTGATATTGCCGAATACCGGCTCCGAAATTGCCGAAGTGGCGGAGCGCTATCGGGAAGCCGTGGAAAAGCTTCTGATCGAGCACGGCCACTCGGATGTCGCCAGCCACGTCACCGTCAGCATCGGCGCCAGTGCGGTGGTTCCGGTCGAATCGATGTGCTCCGACGATCTGGTCGATTGCGCCGATAAAGGTCTCTATGCCGCGAAAGCGCAGGGGCGCAATCGTGTGGTGTATCAGACCTGCCAGGTGGAAGGCGCCTCCATTGCGTATCTGAATTCCTACAAGGCATCGTAAACGCCAGCGCGCCTAACGATTTAGATTAGCCGCCAAGCGGCTCGGCCAGCCCCAGATTCATCACGCCGCACACCGGATAATTTTGTCCGGTGATGAATTTCGAATCACTCGACGCGAGAAACGCAACGAGATTGGCGATATCTTCGGGTTCGCCGAAGTGGCCGAAGCCGGTCGATTTCGCGATGGAATTCTGCGCCAGCTTCGCGCGCTGCTCGGGCGTGAAATTGCGGCCCGCCGCGCTGGTGATCGGTCCCGGTGAAACACAATTCACGCGCACACCGCGCATCGACGTTTCTTTCGCCAGCGCTTTGGTGAATGCGATCACTGCGCCTTTTGCTGCGGAGTAATCGACCTGACTGGCAAGGCCGATCATGCCCGCAACCGAACCAATATTGATAATGCTGCCGTGACCCTGTTCGAGCATATGATTGATGACCGCGCGCGTCGCATAGAACACACCGTTTACATTGGTGCCGAGTACATAATCCCATGTGCTTTGCTCGGAGTCGCTAAACAGCGACATTTTTTCGCGCGCGCTGCCGCCGGCATTATTGACGAGAATATCGACGCGACCGAATTCAGCGACAACTTTCGCCACCATGCTTTTCACATTGTCGAAGTTGCTGACGTCAGTTTGAATCGCGAGTGCTTTGCGACCCATCGCTTCGATTTCTTTCACAACCTCTAACGCAGGTTCCATTGTGGTGACGGCGATGACAACGTGCGCGCCTTCTTCGGCGAACTTAAGCGAAATGCCGCGACCGATACCGCGACTGCCACCGGTGACGATGGCGACCTGATCTTTTAATTTCATCATTCGGTCCTCAATCTATTTGTTTCGTTTCCTCTCCCATTTGGGGAGAGGGGAGCTAGCAAGTTAGTACCAGAAGTCGTTATACCACGTTGAATATTCTTCATGACCCGGCACATCGCGCGCATTTGCATCGGGATCGATACGCACTTGCACCACTGCGGGTTTGCCGCTTGCCAATGCGCGCTCGATTGCGGGGCGAATATCTTCTTCGCGTTCGACATATTCACCGTGCGCACCGTAACCTTCGGCGACTTTATCGAGGCGAACCTGTTTTCCCCAGTGCGCTTCGGTTTCTGTGCTGCCTTCGCCTAACATGCCTCTATAGCCGCGCACCTCCACACCCCATGCGAAGTCGGAAGCGACGATGCAAATAATAGGCAGATTTTTTCGCACCGCGGTTTCGAGTTCGGACGTGTGGAATAAAAATGCCGAATCGCCAGAGACGAGCACCACGCGGCGTTTATTGCCGACCGCGAGTTGGGCGCCGATGGCATAGGGCAGGCCGGTGCCGAGATGACCGAAGTTTTGATTCCAAATCGAATCGCGCGGTGCGATTTGTGAATACGTCCACGTGTAAATACTGGTAGCACCGCCATCGCGCACGAACACCGAATCTCTCGGAATCGCGCTCGTCGCTTCAACCATTAATTTACCTGGATGAATAAGCGGTTGATTTGACGGCGCAGATTTCACGAAGCTCGCTTTATATTCCGCGTGCTGTTTAGTCAGCTCGTCGACATACGCTGTGCGTGCACGCGGTTCATTTTTCAATGCGTCGACTAATTGTGGAACGATGTCGCGCAAATCGCCGATCAATGGCACGTCGATAGGACGGTTTACGCCAATCGCCATCGGATCGATTTCGATATAAATCCATTTGCGATCGACATTGCCTTTCGCCCAGCGGCCACCGACACCGTGATGCACGGTTTCGCCAAGCTCGGTACCGATGGCGATGACGACATCGGAATCCGCCACCGCCTGCGCGCCTGCGGGAGAAAATCCGCACGGAAACGTGCGATCTTCCGCGCCCTCCAAATACGAACTCACTGGATAGGTGTGAATAACGGGGCATTGCAAAATACTTGCGAGCGCTGCAAGTGAATCGTGCGCACGCGCGGTGAATGCACCTTGTCCTACCAACATAATTGGCGATTTCGCTTTGCGAATTAAATCGGTCGCTGCATTGATCGCAGGTGCGGGCGCAGGTAAATGCATTAAACGATAGGTTTCGGGCGCGCGCGGCGGAGTCTCTTCGACCTGCGCCTGCATCGCATTCATCGGAATTTCGATATACACAGGACCTGGCGTTCCCGATAACGCGCGACGAAATGCTTCGCGAATAATTTCGTCGGTCTGTTCCGGATATTGAATGATGCCAACGTATTTCACCGCTTCTTCGAAATAACGGTATTGATGGGTGTATTGAATGCGGCCGCGTTTTACACGTTGCGCGGCGATTTGTGCGCGCTGTCCGCCGATAAAAATAACGGGCGCATTTTCTTTTGCCGCATTAATGACTGCGGGTACTAAATTCGCAACGCCGGGGCCCTGATTGCCGACGATAACACCGGGCTTGCCCGTCATGCGCCACAAACCTTCCGCCATGAATGCACCGGCTTCTTCGTGATGCGGTGCGATCACTTGCCAGCCGCGTTTTTCCGCGACGGTGAACATATGAAAGAAACTGGGATCGGGAATACCGAACAGGGTGTTGATGCCTTCGGCTTCCATGAGTTGTAAAACGCGTTCGTAAACATAAATGGACATAATTAATTTCTCGAACGGTATTGTTACGGTAATAGTTGTTTGCAGTTAAAAAAGCCGCGTAGTGGAGTGACCCAAATACGCGGCTAAACCTCAAACAGTGATGACCTAAATTACCAACAGCAAATTCAAATTATTTCGCATTCGGGCCTTGCAGAATCGCGCGCGTCTGCGTCAGGCAGCTACCGAAACTGTGGAAGCCTGTCGCGTGCAAACCGCCGGTGCCGCCGCAGCAGACGACGAGCACATCCTTCGGCTCGACCGCGACATAAACGCGGCCACCAATCACGCGATTTTGCGCTTCGAGTTGTTCGCGATGTCTCGGCGTCAAATGATTCGCGTCGATGCTCGCGTGTTTCCAGATCAACTCCTGCACGTCTTCGATTTTCGGTACATCGCGCTTGAGAATATCGCCCCATACCGGATTGATCGCCACCATCATTTCGGCATAAGGCATCGCCGGCGAAAAACCGTTCGCGCCTGGATACGCGAGCGATTTGCCGATCATTTCCAGAAACTCGGGGCCTTTTTGCGAAGTGGTGTCGATAATGTTTTGTGTGCCCATCGTTCCGTAAACAGAAACCGCATCGCCTTTCACACCGCGACGTTCCGCGAACGGCGCCCACGGCGAACGCTCTTCCCATTCGGCAAATAAAATACCGGGGATTCGACCGGGTGAGCCGAACGTGGTCTGGCAGGTGACGTTCACTTCCTGGCCCGCGACATTTTTGATGATCAGACGAATCGCGCGACCGATCGCCACCGATTGCGACGGCGCGCCGCCGAGACAACCGTGCTTGTACGGAATATTTAATTTGTCGCGAATCGAACCGTTGACGAGCGTGAGCGGAATCACCGGCGCTGTCGTCGCGTTCAAACCGAACAATTCGAAATTGGGATCGGACATCGCTTCGAGCGACGCGATGATCAACGGCAACGATTCCGCAGGCGCACCCGCCATCACCGCGTTGATCGCGATTTTTTCGACGGTGCAATCGGCATCCGACGGTGGCAATTTGCAAATCACTTCGTCGGGATAGCGATTGTTTGCCGCCAGTAATTCGCGCACGCGCGTTTCGGTCGGTGGAATCAATGGCAGTCCATCGCCCCAGCCTTTCTTCATCGCATAACGCGTGAATTCCATAACGTCGTCGATTTCAGCTTCGTGACGCTGACTCGACAACCAGTCGATCGCGCAGCCTTCGGGACCGCAGTCGCGCAAATTGACTTCTTTCTTTACTGCCGGTGCGGTCGTTGCTGCCGCTCTAATCGTTCTGCTCATTTATGCGCGCTCCGCAGTCTTCGCTTGTGCTCCGATTAGGGCACCCATGGTTTTCAATACCGGTTGGAAGTGTTCGTAGGCCACCGGATCAACTTCCGCTTTCAATTTCTCGTTCAGCGGGTACGGCAGGATGTGAATGCGCAGACCCGAACGACCACCGGCTGCTGCCAGGTTGTGGCCGAGCTCTTCGAAGACTTCGGTGCAAATAGCGGTGGTCGGCAGACCTTTTTCAGCGGCGGCCAATGCGTCGCGAATGGTCCAGCCGGTGCACGAACCGCAGTTGCCTAAGCCAACGACAGCGATGTCGATCGAATCGAGGAACTCGTCCAATGCTTTGGCAATGCGCTCGCCTTCGGCACCGGTACGCGCCTGGTTCGAGCGCCAGTACTTCACCGTGGCGCCGGCTTTCTCGAATTCATTGCCCCAGATTTCGGCAACCCAGTCCCACGCGCGCCAGATTTCGTCGAGACGAAAGCCGATGGTCTTGCCCGCCAGCGGACCCGCATCGGGGCCGGGCGACGTGATGTCGTCGGTGCGCAGCGCTGTCGGTTCCAGCACTTTTCCTACTGCCATGATGTTCTCCTCATTGATTAACCCCGCAAGGGGCCGGCGATGACGCGGCCGGGTTGAACTGCCTTGACTCGAATGTTTAAACGCTTGCTTTTTCGGATTCGGGCTTGACGAATAGTCCAATATCATGGACCATATAAATCACTATATTGGATATATTGGGACACCCTGCACATGCATGTCAAACAGATCGGCAATCTTTTTGATTTGATGGAATTCTTCGTGCGCGCCAAAAAGCCGCTTTCGGTGCGCGAAATCGTCGATGAGTTTTCCTGGCCGCGATCGAGCGCGTTCAATATCGTGTCCACGATGGTGGAGCGCGGGTATCTGTATCAGCCGGTGTCGCGGGGCGGCTATTTCCCCACGGCGCGCTGGATGGAACTGGTGCGCGATCTTTCCGTGGCGGAGCCGCTGCCGGAATCGGTGCACGAACTGCTCGTCGAGCTCATGAATAAAACCGGCGAAACGATGAGCCTCGCGGCGGCCGAAGGCACGAATGTGGTGTTGCTCGATGTGGTCGAATCGTCCGCCGTGGTGCGTTACACCGCGAGTGTCGGGCAGCAGATGCCGCTCCACCTGACTGCGGCGGGAAAGGCGATTCTGTCGCTGTACTCACCGGCGGAGCGCGCGGCCACGCTCGAACGCATCGCCTACGATCGTTACGACAATAAAACCTTTTCCTCGCCCGAATCGATCGAACAGGAAATTCAGAAAAATGCGAAGAAGGGCTGGTTCATCAATTTCGGCGTGTATGCCGATGGCCTGGCGGGTATCGGCGTGCCATTTTCGCTGGGCAATCGTCGCCATTCCATCGTGATCGGCGCGCCGATTTCGCGCGTCGAAAAACGCACCGATGAATTGGGAAAATTATTGCGCGAATCGGTCAATCGCTTTCTGAAACAGCACGCGTGAACATTCACGATGTTTGAGTATTCGATATGAAAAGCACAGAGCCCGTCAGCTCGACCTCAAAAAACAAGCTCGTTAAATCGGCCATTCGCACAGTGCAATTGTTTTCGGTTTTCGCCGAGAAAAAGCAGCCGCTGTCGCTGGCTGAAATTGCCGGGCGCATGAAGGCGCCGAAAAGCAGCTGCTTCGAATTGATCCAGACGCTGATGCATCTGGGCTACATCATCGGCATCGATGGCGGCAGAAGTTATTACCCTTCGCGCCGTCTGTATGAAATGGCGGAGCAGATCAATCGATTCAATCCGATCAAGGAAAAGGTGCAGAACGCATTAAAAGGTTTGCGCGATGCCACCGGCGAAACGATTTTCATCGGCCGGCTGCAGGGCAATCAGGTGGCCTATACCGAAGTATTCGATGGCACGCACGCGATGCGTTTCACCGCCAGTTCGGGCGATCTGAAAGCGGTCCACGCGAGTGCGCTCGGCAAGGCCCTGCTCGGCAGCCTCGATGAGGACGCACAAAATCAGCTGATCGGCGAATTGAAATTGAAGCGTTATAGCGAACACACGATCACGCGCAAAAAGGATTTGAAGGAAAATTTAATGCAATGCGGGAAGCAGGGCATTTACGCCACCGTCGGCGAACATTTTGCCGATGTGATGGCATTGGCGGTGCCGGTAAAAATTCAGGGAAATCAATTGGCCGTCGGCATCGCGGGGCCGATTCCGCGCATGCAGAAAAATCTGAAAACGTATTCGCAGGCACTCAAAGGCGTCGCCGCTGAAATTGCCAGTTAGTTGAAAATTGTTCTGTCTGTCGTACAATCAAAACACGCATTTGCAAATACATACATATGTTCGCATATGCGAACGTAAGAAACGATTCAGAAGCCAGTAACATTAATCGCCACTGGCTTCTGAATAAACTCCGAATATTCCGCGTGGAGGCGAGTTAAATGACCGACGTTCCCATAGAACCCATCACCCCCAATCTGGGCGTTCGCATTCTGGTTGCCGCTGATCATCTGCTCGATGACGGCGTTCCCGAGCAATGTCTGAAATTGCTCAATGAGCACGGCGTTATCGTATTTCCGCAGGTGAACGCCAGCGATGAAACGCAGATTGCATTCAGCAATCGCCTCGGAACCATGCGCAGCTCGCTGGTAAGCGCGGGGTCTTCCAACAAATCCGATCAAATGGGTATTTATCCTGTCACGCTCGACAAAACCCGTGTCAGAAATCTCGATTACATTTATTCGAACGAGCACTGGCACATCGATGGCACCAAATACGCCATTCCACCGAAGGCGACGAATTTGAAATGCGAGCAGCCGCCGAGCAGCGGTGGCGATACCGGTTTCGCGAATTTATTCGCTGCGTATCGCGATCTTCCCGATTCGAAAAAATTGCCGCTGGGAAATTTGCGCGTGGTGCATAGTGCCGCCGCAGCGGTTTCAAAATATTATCCGGATCCCACCGAAGAAGATTTTCAGCGCTGGCAAAAAGACGGCCCGCCCACCGAGCAACCGCTGGTGTGGAAACAATCCGACGGCCGCCGCTCGCTGGTGATCGGTTCGACTGCCGATTACATCGTCGGCATGGCGCCGGAAAAAAGCCGCGCGCTGCTCGACGAATTACTCGAATGGTGCACGCAGGAAAAATATTGCTACCGCCATCAGTGGAAAAAAGGCGACATGGTGATCTGGAACAACTGCGGTCTGCTGCACAAGGCGTATCCGTACACGGAAGATTCGGGTCGTCTCATGCATCGCACGACGATCATGGGTACTGAAGCATTTGCATAATTTTTATCTACAAATTTATTTTTAACTCTTAACTGAAAATATTTTTGAACTGGTGAACGTAATGACTAACAGAGTAGCGGTAGTAACAGGTGGCGCGGCGGGTATCGGTGCAGCAATTTGTCGCTTTCTCGCGCGCGACGGCGTCGATATCGCAATTTGGGATTGGAATATCGACGGCGCGCAGGCGCTCGTCGATGAAATCACGGCGCTGGGCCGCAAGGTGGTGGTGAGTAAAGTCGATGTATCGAATAAGAATGACATCGAAGCCGCGGTGAAAGCCGTGCGCGAAAAGCTGGGCCGTGTCGGCATTCTCGTCAACAACGCCGGAATTTCCCCCGAGAAGGATTTCGTCGACATTACACTCGATGACTGGGCAAAGGTTTTCGATGTGAACATGAAAGGCGTGTTCATGTGCACGCAGGCGGTGATCGGCGACATGATCGACGCGAAATGGGGACGCATCATCAATATCTCGTCGTCGAGCGCACAGTCGGGCGCGAAGCGCATGGTGCATTACGCGGCGACCAAAGGCGGCGTCATCGCCTTCACCAAATCGCTGGCGCAGGAAATGGGCGCGTTCGGCATCACGGTCAACAATATTCCACCGAGCACGGTCTATACCGCCGGTCTGCAGTCGGTCGAGGACCGGCTCGAAGGCGGCATCGAAGGCTATGTGAACCGCACGATTCCGGTGAAACGCGTCGGCCAGCCTGAAGATATCGCGAACGCCGTGGCGTTTCTGGCGTCAGAAGCATCGGGCTATATCACCGGGCTGACGCTCAGCGTGAACGGCGGCCGCTACATGCAGTAAGCCGCCACATTCGACAAACGTGCTGCGATCGCGGCACGCTTGCCGCCGCAGTGAGTCAGATCGGCCGGCACTGTCTACAATTCAACCAGTAGACAACACTGTTGATTCAGAATACCATCTCGCGACATTTTTTAGCCCGTTCAGCCTACCGGCTCACTGCATAACAATTCGTTTCATTCCTTATCAATGGCCCTCGCCAAGAGATTTATCCATGACGACCTGCAAACCTACCAATGTCCCCCCACCGTCAGAAATCGATATCCCGGCGCTGAAGGAAAAATATCGCTACGAGCGCGATAAACGCATCAATCGCGCCGGGCAGAAGCAGTATCTGCGTTCGGAAGGCGGCGAGTTCGTCGAAACCTACGAAGGCGACCCGCACATGCCGGTCGTGCCGCGCGAACCTGTCGTCGAGGATGTGGATGTGGTGGTGCTGGGGGCGGGCTTGTCGGGCCTGCTCGCGGGGGTGCATCTGCGCAAGGCCGGCGTCAAAAACTTCCGCACCATCGACCACGGCGGCGATTTTGGCGGCGTCTGGTACTGGAACCGCTACCCCGGCGTGCAGTGCGATAACGACGCGTACTGTTATCTGCCGCTGCTCGAAGAGATGGGCTATCTGCCGTCGAAGAAATTCGCCGATGGCTGGGAGATCTACGAATACTGCCAGAGCATCGCAAAGCGCTTCGAGCTGTACGAACAGGCGCTGTTCCATACGCTCATCAAAGGCATGCGCTGGGACGATGAAATTCAGCGCTGGCGCATCACCACCGACCGCGGCGACGACATCCGCTCGCGCTTCGTCGTGATGGCGAACGGTCTGCTCAATATTCCGAAACTGCCCGGCATTCCCGGCATCCACGAATTCAAGGGCAAGATGTTCCACACCGCGCGCTGGGAATACGACTACACCGGCGGCACCCAGAAAAATCCGGTACTGGACAAGCTGAAGGACAAACGCGTCGCCATCATCGGCACCGGCGCGACCGCACTGCAGGCGATTCCCCATCTCGGCAAATACGCGAAGCAGCTCTACGTTCTGCAGCGCACGCCGTCGACCGTCGATCAGCGCATCAACCCGCCGACCGATCCCGAGTGGGCGAAATCGCTGAAGCCGGGCTGGCAGGCCGAGCGCCACGCCAATTTCCATCGCGCGGCGATGGAGCGCTTCCTGCCGGGCGAGCCCGATCTCGTGTGTGACTTCTGGACCGAAATCAGCCGCAACCTCGCCGCCGAACTGCGCGCCGAAGGCAAGGAAGAAACGGTGTCGCTGGAAGAGTTTTTTGCGCGTCGCGAAATGATGGATTTCCGCGTCATGGAGCGCATGCGCCGCCGCGTCGAATCGATTGTGAAAGATAAGGAAACCGCCGAAGCCCTGAAGCCGTATTACCGCTTCCTGTGTAAGCGCCCGCTTTCCAACGATGACTATTACGACACCTTCAATCTGCCCAACGTGAAGCTCATCGACGTTTCGGCCACGAAGGGCGTCGAATGCATGACCGAAAAGGGCTTCATCGCGCACGGCGTCGAATACGAAATCGACTGCATGATTTTCGCGTCGGGCTTCGAGGTCACCAGCGACCTCGATCGCCGCTGGGGCTTCGAAACCTTCGAAGGCCGCAACGGTCTGTCGATCTACAAGCACTGGGGCGAAGGCTACAAGACGCTGCACGGCATGATGACGACGCAGTTCCCCAACCAGTTCTTCATCGGCTATTACCAGGGCGGTTTGAACGCGACCACCACCGAACAGTACGGCAGACAGGGCCATCACATCGCGTACATCATCAGCGAGGCGCTGAAGCGCGGTGTGGCTTCGGTCGAGCCGAGCGAAGAAGCCCAGCAGGGGTGGATCGATCATATCCGCGCCACCGCGGTCGATCTGACCGACTTCCAGCGGGAATGCACGCCGAGCTATTACAACAACGAAGGTGAAATCCAGAAGGGCGCCGACGGCAGGGAAAAATTCCGCTGGTTCCTGGGCGAAGGCTATGGCCCGGGCTGGACGGCATTCGAAACGCTGCTGCAAAACTGGCGCGACAAAGGCGATCTGGAAGGTCTTATCGTCCGCAAACAGTGAGCGCTATGTAAGCGCTCGCTTTCACCCCCACGGTTGATATATCGAATAGGAACGGTCATGAGCAAAGACATCGAGATCACTCCCGAAGATTTGGCGGAACCCCTGACCTATGGCACCGAGGCGTTTGTCTCGCGCGAATATGCCCAGGCCGAAGACGAATTGCTGTGGGGCAGGGTGTGGCAGATGGCTGCGCGCCTCGAAGACGTTCCCGAGATCGGCGACTTCATCACCTACAACATCAAAGACGAATCGATCGTCATCATTCGCGTCGCCCCCGACAAGCTCAACGCGTTTTACAACGTCTGCCCGCATCGCGGTCGTCAGCTCGTCAACACGCCCGACAACGTCAATTGCGTGAAGGGCAAGAAGAAGAATTTCGTGTGCGGCTTCCACGGCTGGAACTTCAACCTCGACGGCGAGAACACCTACATCCTCGACAAGCAGGACTGGAAAGGCGCGCTCGATGACAAGGAGCGCACCTGTCTGTCTCCCGTCAAAGTCGACACCTGGGGCGGCTGGATCTACATCAACATGGATCCGAACTGCGAACCGCTGCTGGAGTTTCTCGGCGAGGTCGACCGTATTCTCAGCCCGTTCCAGTTCGAAAAAATGCGCTACAAGTGGCGCCAGTGGGCGATCTACCCGTGCAACTGGAAGACCGCGATCGAAGCATTCATGGAGCCTTACCACGTAGCGGGCACTCACTCCCAGCTGCTGAAATACGGTCAGTTCTACGCCTACAGCAAACCGTACGGTTATCACGGCGTCAGCGGTTTCGACGAGCGCGACAAGAGCCAGAAAACCAGCCAGAGCACCTCGGTGACGCGCGCAGGTCTCGGCGATCCGCGCATTTCGACCTACGAACTGGCGCGCGAAAACTACGAGACGGTCAACTACGCCGCCTCGACCGAAACGCTAGTGAATGCCGCTAAACGCCTGGTCGATGAACTGCCGGAAGGCACGCCGGTGCAGGAAGTGATGGCGCACTGGTTGAAATCGGCAAAAGCCGACGATGCGAAACGTGGCGTGATCTGGCCGAATATCACACCGGCTCAGCAATCCGAAGCGGGCCTGGCCTGGAGCCTGTTCCCGAATCAGACGATTTTGCAGGGCATTACCTTCGCGCTGTGCTATCGCACGCGCCCCTACGGCGATGATCCGAATAAATGCATTTTCGAATCGTATGCGCTCGAACGCTTTCCCGAAGGCGAAGAGCCGCAGGCCGAATGGGTTTACGCGGAACCGACCGCCGAGAAATGGGGCATGGTGCTGGCACAGGATTTCGCGAATATGGAATGGGTGCAGAAGGGCATGAAATCGCGCGGCTTCCGCGGCACGCTGCCCAACCCGCACCAGGAACAGAAAGTCACCAATTTCCACCGCGTGCTGGGGAAATTCATGGGCCGCGGCTCACCGCGCCTGCTCGACAAAAACGAACAAGATAAAAAGTAACGAACCGCTACTTTTGTCATTCATCAGAGAGAAACTTCATGTCCGCCAACGTTCCCGTCTACGAGCGCATCATCCATCTGCTGGAAGCCGAAGGCATCAATGCTTTGTTCGGTATTCCCGACCCAGGCTTCATTCACATGGCGATGGTGTGCGAGAAGCGCGGCTGGAAAGTCGTCGCTCCGCACCACGAGCAGAACGGCGCCTTCATGGCCGATGCCTGGTCGCGCATGACGGGCAAACCCGGCGTCTGCTTCGGCACGCAGGGCCCCGGCGTTTCCAACCTGGCTACCGCGATGATCGTGGCGAAGAAGGAAGGCTCGCCGACGATTTTCTTCGGCGGCAACCGTTCGCGTACCGCGAATCAACGCGCACGTGTCGGTCGTATCCAGTACATGAATCAGCTCGATCACTTCAAGCCGCTGGTGAAATACGCGGCGATCATCGAAGAGCCCGATCAGGCCGACGAAATCATTCGCGAAGCGATCCGTCAGTGCACCACCGGCAAGCCCGGCCCGGTCTACGTCGAATTGCCGCTGTCGGTCATTCATGAAACCTACAAGTGGCCACCCGTGCAGCCGCCCGAGAAATACCGCATGGTCGAACAGGCGGCCAGCGGCACCATGATCAGGAAAGCGGTCGAGCTGATCAAAGCCGCGAAGAATCCGGTGCTGCTGGTCGGCCAGGGCATGTTCACCTCGCGTTCGCACGCGTTGGTCGCGCAGCTTGCGGAAAAACTGGACTGCCCGATTCTGCAAACCTCCGGCTGCTCGATGACCATCAAAGGTCAGGAAGACCGCACCTTCGCCTACGGCTTCTCGCCTGCTGGTCGTGCGGCGGCCAGCGAATCCGATCTGTGTATCGCCATCGGCACCGAACTCGGCGAGCCCGTGCACATGGGTATCGGCCGTCACTGGGAAAAAGGCGATGCCAAGCGCAAGTGGGTTTATATCGAACGCGACGCTGCCGCCATCGGCGTGAACCGTCCGATCGATGCGCCGCTGGTCGGCTGCATGCGCGACATCATTCCCCAGCTCATCGAAGCGCTGGGCGATTTCCAGCGCAAAGGCAGCGCCGAATTCGAAAGCTGGAAAGTGCAGCAGAAAGAATGGCGCGCCAAGCTGCTGACCGAAGTTCCGACCGGCGGCTCACCGGTGCATCCGGCGCGCCTGATCGTTGAAGCGACGAAAGTCATTCCCGGCAACGCAATTTACGCGGCGGACGGCGGCTCCACCACCATCTACGGCTGGACTTACTCGCAATACAAACCGGAAGATCTGGTGTGGAACCAGAACACCGGTCACCTCGGCACCGGTCTGCCTTACGCCATCGGTGCAGCGCTGGCGACCGACGGCAAGCGTCCCGTGGTTTTCGTGACCGGCGATTCCTCGTTCATGTTCTCGCTGAACGAACTCGAAACCGCCGTGCGCAAGAAACTGCCGATCGTCACCGTCGTGGCCTGCGATTACGCGTGGGGTCTGGAAGTCGGCTGCTGGAAGAAACAGGTCGGCCCGGAATCGCCGGAGACCGAAGCACACTGGGGTAACTGGGTGCGTTTCGACAAAATCGCCGAAGGTTTCGGTGCGCAGGGGCATTACGTCGAGCGCGAGGAAGATATCGCTTCGACGGTCGCCGCCGCTATCGAATTCGCCATCGCCAACAAGAAGCCTGTGGTGATTCAGGTGCCGGTCGAGCCATACGCCAATGCCATGCACGCGCCGAACTACGAGGAATTCAAATCGTGGTACACGGATTTCAAAGCGGGCTACGGTGCCGAGGCAGAGGACGCCTACTGATACGTTACTGACGGTAAACGTTGCAATAACCACGCTGATCTTTAAGATGCGTGGCACGCTGCAGAAATATAAACGTGTTCTGAAATCAATCGACAAGCCGGCGCATCCCGCCGGCTTCGTACTTTCAAAAGGCTTCTTTTAAAAGACTTCTTTTAACCGATTTAGTAAGTCAAACGTTAAGGACGAGAAATCATGCGCGAATATCTCAAGTTCTACGTCGATGGCCAGTGGGTCGATCCGATCGAATACAAAACCGTCAATCCGATCAACCCTGCGACCGAAGAGCCGTCGGGCACGATCGCGCTCGGCGGTGCCGCCGATGTCGATCGCGCCGTGAAAGCCGCGCGCAAGGCCTTTAAAAACTGGTCGAAAACGAGCCGCTTCGAGCGCATCAGTGTGCTTGAGCGCGTTCTCGCCGAATATCAAAAGCGCACTGCCGATCTCGCGAAAGCCGTCACCGAGGAAATGGGCGCGCCGAAAGGTTTGGCCGGCGGTTTCCATATCGGCCTCGGCGCCGGCCATCTGCAGACGGCGATCGAAGTGCTGAAGGATTTCAAATTCGAGGAACAGCGCGGTGCCACCATGATCGTGAAAGATGCGATCGGTGTTGTCGGCATGATCACGCCGTGGAACTGGCCGATCAACCAGGTCACCGTGAAAGTATTCCCCGCGATTGCCGCAGGTTGCACCGTCGTGCTGAAACCGTCGCAGGAATCGCATTACTCCGCGGCAATCCTCGCGGAAATTTTCGACGCAGCGAAAGTACCCGCCGGCGTGTTCAACATGATCCAGGGCAAAGGCTCGGTGGTCGGCGATGCGATCGCGCGTCATCCCGATATCGATATGGTGTCGATCACGGGCTCCGAGGGCGCGGGCATCGAAGTGGCGAAAGCGGCTGCGGATACCGTTAAACGCGTGTGTCAGGAGCTCGGTGGCAAGAGCGCGAATATCGTGTTGGACGATGCCGATTTCGCAAAAAATGTCGCGAAAGGCGTCACCGGCATGATGGTGAATTCGGGACAAACCTGCTCCGCGACATCGCGCATGCTGGTACCGAAAGCGCGTATGGACGAAGCGATTCGCGTCGCGAAAGAAGCGGCTGCAACCGTAACGGTCGGCGATCCGAATACCGATGTGGCGATGGGGCCTGTGGTGTCGAAATCGCAATTCAATTCGATTCAGGAATACATCAACAAAGGTATCGAAGAAGGTGCCACGCTCGTTGCAGGCGGTCCCGGTCGTCCCGACGGTTTAACCAAAGGTTTCTACGTGAAGCCGACCGTGTTCGGCAATGTCACCAATCAAATGGTGATCGCACGCGAAGAAATTTTCGGACCGGTACTCGTGATTATCGGTTACGACTCGGTTGAAGACGCGATTGAAATTGCCAACGATTCGCCGTTCGGACTCGCAGGTAATGTCGCCGGCGCAGACTTGAATAAAGCGCGCGATGTGGCGAAGCAGATTCGCGCGGGCTGGGTATCGATCAACGACGGTTTTGATTTTCACGCCGCATTCGGCGGTTACAAAAAATCGGGTAACGGTCGCGAGTGGGGCGAGTTTGGTTTCCACGAATATCTGGAAATCAAATCGCTGCTGGGTTATCAGCCGCAGTAAAAAAATAGCGACGCACACAAAACCGCGCTTCGGCGCGGTTTTTTTATGTTCGGAAAAAATCCTACTAATTATTCCGCACCACCAGGCTGCTGAGCAGCACGCAGTCAATGAGTCTGCATCATGCGGCGTTTGTTGCAGCGGTAAATAATTCGGTGAATGTTGCGGTGCTCAACGGTTTCTTGTTGAAGTCGGATGGGGATCAGGTATCGAATAAAGTTATTTAGCTACAAGCCTAATACCAACCTGAGTCCTTCATTTACTTTCTGCATCACGACTTCATTCAACGTACGAACACGCTCCGTAAGCAGAGAGCGATCGATGGTAATCACTTGAGAAACATTAATCACAGAAGGCTTTGGCAAACCCGATTCGGTTTTATTGAGCCGAACATTTCCAGGCGCTTGAGCCAGCGCCATATTTGAAGTGACCACGGCGACAATAGCCGTGGAGATGCGACTTTCATTGAATGGATTTGATTGAATAACGAGAACGGGGCGTCTCAAACCGGGGCCTGAACCTACCGGCTCAGGCAATGTGACCCACCAGATTTCACCACGTTTCATCGCCCAGGACTCGCAATTGAGCCTGGACCAACTCCGGCTCTATCTCGGACGATTCATTACCGTAAACCTCGTTGAGTTTTGCAGTAATGACGGCGCCTCCGTGGGAGCCAAGATAGGCGGACAAGGCTTCCGCATAGAGCTGACTGCGAGGAACCTGGAGTTCCTGCGCCAAATGCTCGGCGGCTTTAAATAGGGGATCTGGAATTGAGATGGCGATTTTCATGAACAAAAGGGTATCACCGCGGTATTACCGAGGCAAGCATGTCGCATAAACTACTTCACCCGCATCTTCTCCAACTTCCTCGCCAGCGTGCGCCGGTGCATGCCGAGGCGGCGGGCGGCTTCGGAAATGTTGAAGTTACACGCGGCGAGCACTTCGTGAATTTTTTCCCACTCAAGGGTTTTTATCGAAGTGGTGCGTTCGGTGAGCTCGACGGTGTCGTCGCCGCCGCTGCGGGCGAACGCCGCTTCGATATCGTCGCTGTTCGACGGTTTCACTAAATAATGACAAGCGCCGAGTTTGACGGCTTCGACGGCGGTGTTAATGCTCGCGTAGCCCGTGAGCACGACGATGGGCATTTGTGCGTTGTGTGCATGTAGTGCTTTTACACAGGCCAGACCGGAATCGCCGCCCGCGAGTTTTAAATCGACGACGGCGTGGGTGGGCGAGAGTGTTTGTAAAATATTTTGTGTTTCGGCGAGATTGGTTGCGTTGTGCACGGTATAGCCGCGGCGTTCGAACGAGCGTTGCAGCGTGCGCGCAAAAATTGCGTCGTCTTCGACAATTAATAATTCGCGCGGCGTTTTGTTATTTATAGGTGATGTGTCGTTCGCATCCCCATCTTTTACATCTCCGTTTTTCAAATCAGAGCTCATCGGCAACACTTTCCTCTAATGGCGGTTCGAGTGCGAGCATGGCGAGCGGCAGTCGTAAAGTGACGACAGCACCGCCCTGTTCGCGATTATGCGCGCTGATATTGCCGCCGAGTGCGCGCGATACATTGAGCGCGAGAAATAATCCGAGACCGCTGCCAGGTCGGCCTTTAGTCGATTGATACGGGCGACCGAAATGTTCGAGCATCGGTGCGGCGAAACCGGGGCCGCGATCGAATACTTGCAGCAGTAAATCGTCGCCGTCACGCGTCGCTTCGAACATCACCCAATCGGGTGAGGCTTCGAGTGCGTTGTCGAGCACATTGCAAAGTGTTTGCTTGAGTCCTTCGTCGAACACGATATTTAAATCGTCGGTGAAGCGTTTGAGGTAATCGAAATCTTTCACGGGTCGCGTCGCGCGCCAATCCGCAATTAATTCATCGAGAAATTCATTGACGGTGGTGCGTTCGAGCGATTCGGCGCGCATTTCACCAGCGGACAATAGAATTCCGCTGACGATGGTTTTGCAGCGATCGAGCTGCAATTCCATATCGGATAACTCCTGCAGTAATTCCGGTTGCGCGGCGAATTGCGGCAGATGACGCCAATCGTTGAGGATCACCGATAACGTTGCGAGCGGTGTGCCGAGTTCGTGTGCGGCGCCCGATGCGAGCAGACCCATGCGCACGATATGTTCTTCCTCCGCCGCGCGCTGACGCATCGCAGCGAGACGCGCATCGCGCCCGCGCAACATGCGACTGATGCGCGCAATAAAAGCAACCAGCAGCGCCGCGTTGAGCGCAAAACAAATCCACAAGCCCTGTAAATAATGATTGGCCGGAATGGCGACGGGACCGGGCCATTCGATCAGCGCCGCGACGCAAAGACTTGTTAGCAATGCCAGCGCACTGCTCGCCCAGGTGCGCAATAAAACCGCGCCGAGCACCACTTGCAGCAAATATAAATAGACGAAGGGATTGCCCGCGCCGCCGCTTAGATAAAGCTGCGCGGTGAGCGTGAACACATCGACGAGCAGCGAAATGAAAATCCACGATTGCGGTACTTCTTCGCGTCGCCACAGGAACATGCTCGCCAGATTGACGCCGATCAGTATCGCCAGCACCACCGCCATCGGTTGCAGCGGCAGCGCCATATCGAACACGGTGGTGACGAAAATGATCGTCGCGATCTGCCCGCACACCGCAAACCAGCGCAGCTGAATGAGCGGGTGCATGCGCAGCAGATTGAAACCGGCGAGCGGGGCGGTGGTGATTTCGGCAGGGGAACTGGCTGCGGAGGACATCGGCGTGCTTACAGTGAATGACGAGCGCGCAGTTTCCGCTGTTCCGCCGCAAGTTGCCAGCCGGCCCACGCAACGAGCAGTGCGAGCGCGAACCAGGTCAGTGCGTAACTCAGATGCGAATTGCGAAAATTGACGACGGTGAGCCCCGCGCGCGGCCACTCAGACGGCTCGTTAGAGACCTGCTCATCGACAAAATACGGTGCGACGTTATTCAGTCCGCGCGCACTCGCGATGGCATTCACATCGCGTGAATACCAGCGTTCGTTTGTCGCATCGCCGTCACTAGGAACATTACTGCGCAGAAACGCACCTTCGGGTTCGGATAATCGCAATAGACCGATGATTTCGGTTTCTGTATTTGCATGGTCATGATTCGAAAGCTCATCGCCTTTCCAATTCGCCGGAACCCAATTAGCCGGTGCAAAGCCGCGATTGATCAGCACGATATCACCGCTCGTTAATTGCAGCGGCGACAAAATCCAGAAGCCGCTGCCGAGTTCAGTGACCGCCTGCACGCGCGTGTCGCGGTCGGAAAGATAATGACCCTGCAAACGCACACGCCGATATTCATCGCGCTCGCGTGTGATATTCGACCAATCGGATTTTTCAGGTGGTGCGATGGGTTCAGCATGAATTCGTGCCTCGACGCGCTCGATCAAATCGACTTTCCAGGCGAGTCGTTGCAACTGCCAAATGCCGAGCGAAAGAAAGCCGGTGAAGCTGAGTGCGAGGATGAGTGAAAAAACGACAAGTGTTAAAGGGGAGAGTGGTTGTTTTCGATGATCCGAATTGTTGTCATTCATCGAGCAACTCACTGTCGGATACATTCATTGCCGCACTGGGAAATGAGACCAGATACTTTGCCATGATCTTCTTTCTAAGAATTTTGCAGTTAGTGATGCAGACCACGCCTAACAATCCCTTTGCTTGTTAGGTCTACTGCTGCACGGACTCAACGGAAAAGCTCATTTTGTATTTGAATAGCTGTACATCTGGAGCCCTTGAAACTGCCGTTAATAGCTCTTTAGAAATTTCACTGGCAATAACGATGCCTCTACAAGGGCTTTTACTCAAATTAACATCCACCCAGCCCATGTAATAAAGCAGCTGCCCGAGAACCTTGTTTCTGCCTTGCGAGAGCTTTAACTCAATGACTACGAATCTTCCATTTTTATCAGTGGCTAGAATATCAATTCTGCCACCCTCCACTGGAAACTCTACGCCACTTCTCTCTTCTGATTTATATAATTTTAACCCCGGCTCAATGCGCCCTAAATCTTTGGCTAGAAAATCGCGAAGGTGTGATTCAAGGGCAAATTCAAAAGAGTCAATTTCTTCTTGAGTTGAAATTTCTTCTTCCGAAGAATCTCCCGCTAAATAGTTTTCGTAGTCTGCGGCTAAACCAAGAACGCGACGTATTCTTGAGGCGCCCCAACCGCTTTTTCCGACAGGCCAGTATTTCTCAATGAATTCGTCAAAAATATTGTGCTCTTGTAAAAGACGAACAATAAAGCCTCGCCGAACAGATGATGTGTAACTTCTGTCCCATTCAATTTCCATCTCTTTAATTTCGGCAACTTTCTCGGATAGCCCTTTACTAATTGCAAAAGCATAAGCTTCACGCAGAGAAATTGTCTTTTGATCTTCTTGCAGCATTCAGGAATTCTCTTTATGAATCTAACTGACTACGTCAGTGACCCATACCACTCATATCGTGCACCGGCATCATATTGGCGTTCATGTGGTACATGACCCACAGCGATCCGGCCAGCATGATGATGAGCAGCACCGCGGTGAAAATCAGTGCGAGCATGTTCCAGCCGCCTTCGGATTTGGCGTCGAGGTGGAGGAAGTAAATCATGTGCACGACGATCTGCACCACGGCGAACGCGAGTACGACGAACGCCGTCGTCACCGGCGAGTCGATGGCTCTGTCCATGACCAGCCAGAACGGTATCGCGGTGAGAATCACCGACAGCACGAAACCGATCAGATAGCCCTTCAGCGTGATATGCGGCGCGCCGTCGTCGTGGGCGTGATCTTCGCCATGAGAATGATCGTGTGCGGCAGCCATTACAGCACTCCCATCAGGTAGACATAGGTGAAGACGCCGATCCAGACCACGTCGAGGAAGTGCCAGAACATCGACAGGCAGAGCAGGCGGCGGCGGTTTTCGCGGGTGAGGCCGAGCTTGCCGACCTGAATCATCAGCACGATGAGCCAGATGATGCCGAACGACACGTGCAGGCCGTGCGTGCCGACCAGCGCGAAGAACGCCGACAGGAATGCGCTGCGCGAGGGGCCGGCGCCCTGATGGATCAGATGCGCGAACTCATAGAGTTCGAGGCTGACGAAGGCGAGGCCGAATAGTCCGGTGATGCCGAGCCACAGCAGCACCTGCGACTTTTTCTGATTCAGCATCGCGATCATGGCGAAGCCGTAGGTGATCGACGAAAACAACAGCATCGCCGTGTTGACCGCCACCAGCGGCAGGTCGAACAGATCGGCGCCGGTCGGGCCCGCCGCGTAGCTGCGGCTGAGCACGCCGTAGGTCGCAAACAGGCTCGCGAAGATGAGGCAGTCGCTCATCAGGTAGAGCCAGAAGCCGAGCAGCGTGCCGT
>CAZWBA010000014.1:0-80221 GCA_964631955.1 uncultured Verrucomicrobiaceae bacterium
TCAGCTCCATCATGTTGACGGTCTTGCCGACACCGGCGCCGCCGAACAGGCCGACTTTACCGCCCTTCGCGAACGGGCAGACCAGGTCGATAACTTTGATACCGGTTTCGAGCAGATCGGCAGAAGCGGAGAGCTCTTCGTATGCCGGTGCCTTGCGGTGGATAACCATGCGATCCTGTTCGCCGATCGGGCCCGCTTCGTCGATTGGGTTGCCGAGAACGTCCATGATGCGGCCGAGCGTTTCTTTACCAACCGGCACTTTGATGCCTTCTTTCGTGTTGGTAACCTGCAGGCCGCGCTTGATACCTTCGGAAGAGCCGAGCGCGATGGTGCGCACAACGCCGTCGCCCAATTGCTGTTGCACTTCAAGCGTGAGACCGCTTTCTTCGACTTTCAGCGCGTCATACACCTGCGGTACGGCATCGCGCGGAAATTCCACGTCGATAACGGCGCCGATGATTTGTACGATACGTCCGCTACTCATGTCCGATTCCTCTACTTTCAATCTTTAAATTCAAAAATTCATTCGCTGATGCGCAGGCTTAAACCGCCGCCGCACCGCTGACAATTTCGGCGAGCTCTTGGGTAATCGCCGCTTGACGCGCTTTGTTGTATGCAAGCTGCAAACCGCCGATCAAATCGCCGGCGTTGTCGGTGGCGTTTTTCATCGCAATCATTCGCGCTGCTTGTTCCGCTGCACCATTTTCAACAACTGCTTGATGCAATTGCGATTCGATGTAGCGCGTCAGTAAACCATCCAGCAATGCCTGTGCATCGGGCTCGTAGATGTAATCCCAATGATGCTGCAATTTCTTGTTGTCTTCGGCAACCAGCGGCAACAATTGGTTAACGTATGGCGTCTGCGTCATGGTGTTAACGAATTCGTTACCGACCAGATATAAGCGATCGATTTTGCCTTCGTTGTAGGCATCGAGCATCACTTTGACGGAGCCGATCAGATCGCTCATCGCCGGTGTTTCGCCGAGATCGCGCACCGCCGCGACGACATTGCCGCCTATGCTGCGGAAAAATGATGCTGCTTTACCGCCGATCAGACAGAGATCGGTCGCTACGCCCTGATCAGCCCACTCCTTCATCGAGCGCAATGCGGCTTTGAACAGGTTGATGTTCAGGCCACCGCAGAGACCGCGATCAGTCGATACGATGATGTAGCCGACGCGTTTGACTTCGCGCTCGACCATGAACTGGTGCTTGTACTCGGGATTGGCGTTGGCGATGTGGCCGATAACCGCGCGAATGCGCTGCGAGTAGGGTTTGCCCACTTGCATGCGCTCTTGCGCTTTACGCATTTTGCTCGCAGCCACCATTTCCATTGCACTGGTGATTTTCTGCGTGCTCTTAATGCTGGATATCTGTGTGCGGATCTCTTTGGCGCCTGCCATGAGGTTTCCTCAAACGGTTTAATTAAGTCCCTCCCCCATCTGGGGGGAGGGATTTAGGGAGAGGCCCGATTTGCGAGCACCCTCTCCCCTGACCCGTCTCCCCTTCTTCGTAAACAAAAGGGAGAGGGGAGCTTTTCTATTACCAAGTCTGGGTCGATTTGAATTTCTCGATCGTCGCCTTGAATTTGGCTTCGATGTCGCCGCTCCAGTCGCCAGTCGCCACGATGTGCTTCATCACGTCGCCGATTTCGCTGTGCGCGTACGCGAGCAGGGCATCTTCGAACGGAAGAATTTTCTTCACATCGATATCTTTCAGGTAGCCTTCGTTCGCTGCATAGAGTACGAGACCCATTTCAGCGACCGAGCGCGGCGAATACTGTTTCTGCTTCATCAACTCGGTAACGCGTGCACCGTGATCGAGCTGGGCCTTGGTCGCATCGTCGAGATCGGACGCAAACTGCGAGAACGCAGCGAGTTCGCGGTACTGCGCGAGCGCGGTACGGATACCGCCCGCGAGCTTCTTGATGATCTTGGTCTGAGCCGCACCACCGACGCGAGATACCGAAATACCGGCGTTCATCGCGGGGCGAATACCGGCGTTGAACATGCTCGATTCCAGGAAGATCTGACCGTCGGTGATCGAGATCACGTTGGTCGGAACGAACGCGGAAACGTCGCCCGCCTGCGTCTCGATCATCGGCAACGCGGTCAACGAACCCGTTTTGCCTTTCACTTCGCCATTGGTGAACTTCTCAACATACTCTTCCGATACGCGTGCGGCGCGTTCGAGCAGACGCGAGTGGAGATAGAACACGTCGCCGGGATACGCTTCACGTCCGGGTGGACGGCGCAACAGCAACGAAATCTGACGATACGCCCACGCTTGCTTGGTGAGATCGTCATAGATGATCAATGCGTCTTGGCCACGATCGCGGTAGTACTCACCGATTGTGCAACCGGCGAATGCAGCCAGATATTGCATCGACGCGGGGTCAGACGCAGTCGCAGCGATAACGACGGTGTGGCCCATCGCGCCGTGCTCTTCGAGCTTGCGCACAACGGCCGCAACCGACGAAGCCTTCTGGCCGATCGCGACGTAGACACACTTAATGCCGGAGCCTTTCTGGTTGATGATGGCGTCGACCGCGATCGCGGTTTTACCGATCTGACGGTCGCCGATGATCAATTCGCGCTGACCGCGGCCGATCGGCACCATCGCGTCGATCGCTTTCAGACCGATCTGTACCGGCTGGTCGACCGACTTACGCCAGATTACGCCCGGCGCAACTTTTTCGATTGCGTCGGTGAGTTTATTGTTGAGCGGGCCCTTGCCGTCGATCGGGTTGCCGAGCGCGTCGAGTACGCGGCCTTCGAGCTCCGGACCGACCGGCACTTCGAGGATGCGGCCGGTGCATTTGCACTTTTGACCTTCCGCGATTGACAGATAGTCGCCGAGAACGACCGCACCGACGGAGTCGCGCTCGAGGTTGAGCGCCATGCCGTAACGGCCGCCTTCGAATTCAATCATTTCACCGTACATGACGTCGGTGAGGCCATGAATACGCACGATACCGTCCGATACGGAAACGACGGTGCCCTCGTTGCGCGCTTGCGAAGTCACATCGAGCTGGTCGATGCGCTGTTTGATGATTTCGCTAATCTCGGATGGATTCAGCTGTTGCATGTTAATTCCTCAAATCCTGTGTCAATCAGGAGTTCATGGCCTTGGCAAGTTTTTCCAGGCGACCGCGCACGGAGCCGTCGATGACGATGTCACCGGAACGCACCAGCACACCGCCGAGCAGTGTCTTGTCGACCACCGTATTAATCGTGACTTCGCGTTGCAATTTGCCGCGTAATGCCTGCGCTAAACGCTCGGACGTCGTATTGTCGAGCGGGAACGCCGATGCGATTTCAACGTTGACGCTGTTTTCGCGTTGCGTTTTCAGCTGCTCGAACAGTTCGGCAATTTCCGGCAGCAGCGGCAGACGTTTGTTCGATGCCAGTGCGCGAATGAAATTACGCACTTTTTCCGACAGATCATCGCCGCACAGCGCAATCAGGGTGTTCGCCTGTTGCTCGGAGGTAAGCGATGGCGATGCGATCACGCTTTTAACTTTGTCGGTACCGGCAACGCTCGCCGCCAGTTGCAGCTGACGCAGCCAGTCGCCGAGCACATTTTGCTCGGCGGCATAGGTAAACGCCGCATTGGCGTAAGGTCGCGCGAGGGTAATCCACTCAGCCATGGATCATTCCTCTCACAGGCCAGCGGCCAGTTTGTCGACCAGCGCTTTATGCGCATTTTCGTCGATCGAAGCTTCGAGCACTTTGCTGGCACCGGCCAACACGAGTGCGCCGACCTGCTTGCGCAGCGCTTCTTTGGCGCGATTCGCTTCGAGGGCAACCTCTGCCTCAGCAGCGGTCTTGATACGACCCGCCTCTTCGCGCGCCTTCTCTTTGGCATCTTCGACGATTTGCGTAGCGCGCTTGTTAGCGGCTTCAACGATGCCGGCGGCCTCTTCTTTGGCTTGCCGCAATTGGTGCGCGGCTTTGTCTTGTGCCAATTCGAGATCGCGGCTCGCGCGATCGGCGGCCTCCAGGCCGTCAGCGATCTTTTTCTCGCGCTCGGCCATCATGTTCCGAATGAACTTCCACACAAACGCGTGGCAGAACCACCAGAAGATCAGGAACGTGATGGACTGGCCGATAAGGGTGAGATTGATGTTCACGCCGTTACCTCTGCTCCAGGAATGAGTTTGCCCCTCGGGGTTTCAACTCGTTGGTTTCGACTCGCTGGTCCAATTCGGAATTAGCCAGCCAGCGTCGGAACGATAACGAACAGAACGTACATGCCGATACCGACACCGATCATCGGAACAGCGTCGAGCAGACCGGCGATAAGGAACATTTTGCCTTGCAGCATCGGCGCGAGTTCAGGCTGACGCGCCGAACCTTCGAGCAGTTTGCCGCCGAGCAGAGCGAAGCCCAGAGCAGTACCCAGAGCACCCAGACCAATCAACAGTGCAACAGCGATCAGAGCCAAACCCATTTTGTTTCTCCCAGTTGGATCAAAGTGAAGTGAAATGAAACCGCTTACTTAAATAATCGGTGAAATTGATCAGTGATCGAATTGATCTTCGTCTTCCACATGATGCGCGCTCGCCATGTAAACGATCGTGAGTACCATGAAGACGAATGCCTGCAGCGTGATCACGAGGATATGGAACACCGCCCACGCCCACTGCAATACACCCGCGAAGATACCGAGCAACAGACCGGCGCCGAACATGAGCGCGATCAGGATGAAGATCATTTCGCCCGCATACATGTTTCCGAACAGCCGCAGACCCAGCGAAATCGGCTTGGAAACGAGAGCGATGGTTTCGAGCACGAGGTTGATCAGGATGAGAATCGGCGCGAACAGAATGCCGATACCGTGAAATGACGGATGGAACGGGTGGAAAGTCAGTTCCTTGATAAAACCGATCAGACCTTTCTTTGCAATACCGAATACGATGATCAGCAGAAACACCGTCATACTCATGCCGATGGTGATATTGGGATCGGTGGTCGGTACCACTTTGAAGTACTGATGCGAATTGCCGGTGATCAACGCGGCCAGTTGCGGCAACCAGTCGACGGGCAGCAAATCCATCGTGTTCATGAGGAAGATCCACACGAAGATGGTCAATGCGAGCGGAGCGATGGTCGGATTCTTGTAGTGGAAACCTTCGCGCACGGTGTTATCGATGAATTCGACGATCATCTCGATCGCGCTTTGCAAACCGCGCGGCACGCCTGCATGCATCTTGCGGGCAACCGACGCGAACAGCGCTGCGAAAATCAAACCGAGCACGATCGACCAGCCCATCGAGTCGACGTGAATGGCCATGAAACCCATCGCTTTCGCTTCAGCGGGGTTGTGCGCCATGGTCCAGGTATCGTGCTCCAGCTTCTCGACGTGACCTTCGTGCTCACGCTCATAACCCGCTGGCAATTTGCCATAGGTGAGGTTGGTTAAATGGTGCTGGATGTAGTCGGTACTGCTGGCGCCTGACATAGGGAATCTCGTGTTACCTAATGTGTCGGTGTCTATTTGTAATCGTCTTTGCGAATCTCAGTGGTCAGCGCACGCCCATGCGTACCGCCAACACGTGATGGACAATCAGCGCCATCACATATGCCAGCCAGAACGCTATTAGATTGAGCGGTTTGACCAGCGTGAAAATCAGTGCAAATGCCATCGCCGTCAGTACGAACTTGGTGGTTTCGCCCCGATAAAACGCGTGAGCGATACGCCGCATCGATTGAGCGCCGCGAAAGCGGAACGCCTGACGCGCGAAGAAACCTGCCGGTACTATGAAAGTGAGGCCGCCGAGCAACACGGAATACACGGTGACTGTGTCCACCCAGAGCAAGCAGAGACTGGCTGCCGACAGAAGCGCGATCTGTGTCGCGAACAGCTTTCCCAGAGCCGGTCCTTTGATGCTGGCGCCCGCCTGAAGGCCAGGCTGATGTGCCATGGGCAAAGTCCTCTGAGGAATTCTGCGGAGTTAGCTTCTTCGCTGCCCGCTCACTCATCGTCGATGATGCAAAGCGGGCGCGATTATAGGGGGATTGACACAGCGGTTCAACCGCTTTGCTCGACGAAATTGCGCCGGAAAAACGGGCCTCGCGGCGCTTTTTATCGATTGTCCCCAGCGAACACAGGATATGGGGGCCGAATATTTTTTCGCCACTAAATAGCCGTCTATTTCCATCATCTCCTGACAGATTTATCGGCCGGCGGATTTAATGGATGTGATTCAGGATGCCATCGAGTTCGTCGAGACTGTTGTAATGGAAAACCAGCTTGCCCTTACCCTTGGCGGTATGCTGAATCAACACGGGGGCGCCGACTTTCTCCGCGAGCGAATCCTGCAGGCGCTTGATATCGGCGTCGGCAGTAATTGCATCGCTGGTTTTCGGCTCGGGTTTTTCTTCAAGCAATTTGCGCACGAGCGATTCGGTCTGCCGCACCGACAAGCTTTTGCTCACCACCTGGTGCGCGGTGCTCGCCTGCAACTCCGGCGACAAACTCAACAGCGCGCGCGCGTGGCCCATTTCGATATCGCCGTGCTCCAGCAATTTCTGCACATCGTCGCGCAGCGACATCAGGCGCAACAAATTGGTGACGGTTGCGCGCGATTTGCCGACCGCATCGGCGATTTGCTGATGCGTGAGCTCGAATTCTTTTTGCAGACGCGACAGCGCAATCGCCTCTTCCATCGGATTCAAATCCTCGCGCTGAATGTTTTCAATCAGCGCCATCGCAATGGCGGCTTCGTCGGGTACTTCGCGAATCACGACGGGAACTTTATCGAGACCGGCGAGCTGACTCGCGCGCCAGCGACGTTCACCGGCGATGATTTCGTATTTGTCGGTACCGACCACGCGTACCACGATCGGTTGCATGACCCCTTGTGAACGAATCGAATTGGCGAGTTCTTCGAGCGCTTCCTGATTCATATCGCGGCGCGGTTGATATTTGCCGCGCTGAATGAATTCGACCGGTAAATGCCGCAGCTGCCCGTCTTTGATTTCGCCAGTTTCGGGCGTCGTTCCGGTGATCGCTGCGGCTGCTTCCGCGGCAACCTGCTTGGCTGCATTGTGACTGCCGAGCAGGGCGTCGAGCCCTCGTCCCAATCCGCGTTTTTTCATCTGTTCTTCCGCACTCTTTTTTTTACAAACCTTCGCCGCTAAATTAAACCGTCAGGGCGAAGAGGTTTTGACAAATGATTTTCGAAGAGCGTACCGGCTCTTCGCTCGATAATGGTTCTAGCCGATCGCCGGCAGCGCATTCGCGCCGGCGTTGTAATTATCGTTGCGGCGCAGCATTTCACCCGCCAGCGCCAGATACGCCATCGCGCCTTTCGATTGTTTATCGTAGGACAGTACCGGCATGCCGAAGCTCGGCGCTTCGGCGAGACGAATATTGCGCGGAATCACCGTGCGATAGAGACGATCGCCAAAATGTTCGCTCAATTGCGCCGAGACATCGTTGGTCAGACTGTTGCGCGGATCGTACATCGTGCGCAGCAGGCCTTCGATTTGCAGTTGTGGATTGAGCACCTGCTGCACGCGCTGCACGGTGTCGAGCAACGCGGTCAATCCTTCGAGCGCGTAGTATTCGCACTGCATCGGAATGACGACACCGTCGGCAGCGACCAGCGCGTTGACCGTCAGCATATTCAGCGACGGCGGACAATCGATGATGATGTAATCGTAAGCGGCACGTTCGATGGCGAGCGCATCGCGCAGACGAAATTCCTTTTCATCGACATTCAGTAATTCCACTTCGGCCGCGGTGAGATCGCCATTGGCAGGAATGATGTCGTAGCCCGCATTTTCCGAACGCAGTGCAACCTCGACCACCGGCTGACGATGCACAAGCACATCGTAGACACTGCTCGCGACCGCGTTCTTGTCAATGCCCGAACCCATGGTGGCGTTGCCCTGCGGGTCCATATCGATCAGCAAGACTTTTTTGCGCGTGGCGACCAGTGACGCAGCAAGATTCACGCAGGTGGTCGTCTTGCCGACGCCGCCTTTCTGATTGGTTATCGCGAGAATTTTGCCCACTTATCTATTCCCCACCAAAAAGGTCTCGACTTGGTATTCGCGCAAGACCCGTACAAATTTCGATATCAGCCGATGCGAATTTCGATTAGATGCCGCTGTCCTTCCTCATTTGGAATTTTCAGCGCATGGCACGCGTCGACTTTAAAACGTTCCGGCAGTTCGCTCAATTCCTGCTGTGGATACATTCCTTTCATCGCAAGCATAACGCCCTGCGCCGTCAGCACGTGTTCGCAGCCCTGCGCCATATCGGCGAGCGTTGCAAACGCGCGCGATAACACCACATCGTACGCATGTTCCGGCTGCAGGCTTTCGATCCGGCACTGTACTGCCCTGACGTTTTTCAACCCCAGTTCGGCAATCGCCTGCGCAATGAAACGAATTTTCTTGCCATTGCTATCGATCAGGGTGAATTGCTTTTGCGGCAACGCAATCGCCAGCGGAATACCCGGTAAACCCGCGCCGCTGCCCACATCCGCACAATGATCGCCGTGCACGTATGGCATCACCGCCAGGCTGTCGAGCAAATGCCGCGACACCATTTCAGCGGGATCGCGCACCGCTGTGAGGTTATACGCGCGATTCCACTTGGTCAGCAATTCCAGATATTGCAGTAATTGTGCGATTGCCGCATCGGGCAACGTAAGCTGCAGCCCGGCGATACCGTTTTCTAATTGTTTACGTAACATCGATGATGCTTTAACGGCTCAAGCGCTGATTTGATTAGCGTGAGCACGATCGAGCAGCCCGCGTTTTTTCAGATAAATCAGCAGCAGCGAAACCGCTGCCGGTGTGACACCCGGGATACGCGAGGCCTGCGCCAGCGTTGCCGGTTTTCCGGTATTTAATTTTTGTTTGACTTCATTCGACAAACCTTCGACGCCGTTGAAATCCAGATCCTGCGGCAAGCGCATATTTTCGTAGTGGCGCAAACGCTCGATCTCTTCGGCCTGACGATCGATATAGCCGGCGTATTTAATTTGGATTTCCACCTGCTCGGCGACCTGTTCGTCGCGCGTGCCCTCGCCCTTGAGCGCAGCGATATCCGCGTAAACGATGCCGGGGCGTTTCAGTAAATCGCGCAGATTGTATTCGCGCGCGATAGGCTGTTCGAGTTTCGGATTGATCTGCTCGGCTTCAGCGCTATTGGGTTGAATCCACGTGGTGGCCAAACGCTGAGATTCGCGTTCGATGGCTTCGCGCTTTTCGCAGAAACGCTGCCAGCGCACATCGTCGATTAAACCAAGTGTTCTGCCCTGCTCGGTCAAACGCAGATCGGCGTTGTCCTCGCGCAGTAACAGGCGATATTCGGCGCGCGAAGTGAACATGCGATAAGGCTCGCGTGTGCCGAGCGTTATCAAATCATCGACGAGCACGCCGATATACGCTTCATCGCGACGCGGCGACCACGCATCCTTGTCCTGCGCGCGCAGACCGGCATTAATTCCTGCCAGTAATCCCTGTGCAGCGGCTTCTTCGTAACCCGTCGTGCCGTTGATCTGCCCGGCGAAAAACAGGTTTTTGATGTAACGCGTTTCCAGCGAATGCAGCAAATCCTGCGGATTGAAATAATCGTATTCGATCGCGTAACCGGGGCGCGTGATATGCGCGTTTTCAAAACCCTTGATCGAACGCACCAGCGCGAGCTGCACATCGAACGGCAGGCTCGTCGAAATCCCGTTCGGGTACAGCTCGTGGGTATGCAGACCTTCGGGTTCGATAAAAATCTGGTGCGTGCCCTTATCGGCGAAGCGATGAATCTTGTCCTCGATCGACGGGCAATAACGCGGGCCGATACCTTCGATCACACCGGTATACATCGGCGAACGATCGAGACCGCCGCGAATGATCTCGTGCGTCTGTGCATTGGTGTGCGTGACCCAGCAGCAGGTTTGCTGCGGATGTTCATTCGCCGAACCGATGAAACTCATCACCGGAATCGGCGTGTCGCCCCACTGCTGTTGCAGGCCGTCGAAATTCACCGAGCGCGCATCGATACGCGGCGGCGTACCGGTTTTCAGACGGTCGACGCGTAACGGCAATTCGCGCAGACGCTGCGCCAGCGCGATCGACGGTGGATCGCCGGCGCGGCCGCCCGAATGATTGTCGAGACCGATATGAATTTTGCCGCCCAGAAACGTGCCGGTGCAGAGCACCACCGAGGTCGCGAAAAAGCGGATACCGGTTTGGGTGACGACGCCTTCGACGCGCTCACCGGTGACGATCAAATCGTCGACGGCCTGCTGAAAAATGGTGAGATTGGGCTGATTTTCGAGAATCGAACGTATCGCGGCTTTGTACAGCACGCGGTCAGCCTGCGCGCGCGTGGCGCGGACAGCGGGACCTTTGCTGGCGTTGAGAACACGAAATTGAATGCCGCCGCGGTCGGTCGCGGTGGCCATGGCACCGCCGAGCGCATCGACTTCCTTGACGAGATGGCTTTTGCCGATACCGCCGATCGCGGGGTTGCACGACATCTGCCCCAGCGTTTCGACATTGTGCGTGAGCAACAGGGTTTTACAGCCCATGCGGGCGGCAGCCAGGCAGGCTTCGGTGCCGGCGTGACCGCCGCCGATGACGATGACGTCAAAACGCTCCGGGTAATCCACGCAAGGCACCTGAGACGAAACTGTTGGAAAGGGGCTGGCGATTATACGGTAGCCAAATCGGGACGCAAGAAGTTGTTGAAAATTTCACCGCCCTTAAAGATAAGGATTTATAAAAGTTATTTATGAATAGGAAGATAGATAAAGAGATATTTAAGTAATAGATGTTATTTAGGGCCGCTCGCGGTGTTGAAAAGTCAGTTAAATAAAGCGCCATCAATTACTTGAGATAAGTATAAGTACATAGAAAACAGCGGTACAAAAGCGGTATTCGACGGGGATGGATTGGGGACATCGGCTCGAATGACTTCCGCTGCCGATCGGTACACAGGTTAACGGAGAAGTTACTCAGATCTTTCGCGGCAAAGTGGCGCAGAAATTATTCAGCACATCGAGTGTGTGGAAACATTGCGGAATGACGTGTGAATAAGCGCGAATCGCTGTGGGTAAAAAACAGAATCCCGAAAAGTAAAGCCATAAGGTTGTGGACAAACTTCGTATAAGTCGTGAATTAACGCTAATTTTTTTCCCCGTATCGGGGCTGGCATCATTGTTTCGACCGCAACCAGCCGCTCAGTTTGTCGCGCAGGATCTGCATGGTGATCGGTTTACTTAAATAGTCGTTCATACCCGCCGCGATACATTGATCGCGATCTTCCACCATGGCGTTCGCGGTCAACGCAATGATGGGAATGCTCGCAAATACTTGCCGTGGATCTTTGCGAATACGTTGTGTGCATTGAAAGCCATCCATTTCCGGCATCTGGCAATCCATCAGAATCAGATCGAAGTCGTGCTTCTCGAGCATATCGAGCGCTTCAATGCCGTTTCCGGCGGTTTTGGCTTCCAGCCCCAGCACTTCGAGCATATTCGCCACCACCAGCTGATTGATGGCGTTATCTTCGACGATCAGCACGTGCGATGACGGCAGCGGCGTCAGTGCGGGCGGAATCTGCTCCGCGTGCATGGCGCGCCGTGCCGGAGCTTCGAATTTAACCGTGAAGGTGGAACCTCGTCCCGGGCTGCTGCTGACCTCGATAGTGGCGTTCATCAATTCGCAGAGTTTCTGCACGATCGCCAGGCCGAGACCGGAACCGCCAAAACGTCTCAATGTGGAACCGTCCGCCTGTTTGAACGGTTGAAAAATCAATGTCTGTTTTTCCTGCGCGATACCGATGCCGGTATCGATAACGGCAATTTCGATGCGCGCATTCGAGGGGTCGATCCACTGGCAATGCACGATCGTCTGCACCGAACCCGAGAAGGTGAATTTGATGGCATTGCTGATCAGGTTGACGATGATCTGTCGCAATCGCGTTGGATCGATCAGCAAACTCATTTCATTCAATGCAGGATCGGCGACATACATGAGCTGCAGATGTTTTTGCCGGGCGGTGAGCTGGAATGAATTCACGACCTGACCGAATAGCGAATGCACATCGGTATGGATAGGTTCGAGCTGCATGAGTCCGCGTTCGATACGTGAAAAATCCAGCACATCGCTTACCACTGTTAACAAGTGCTGGGTGGAATCGATCGCGATGGTGGCATATTGCAGTTGTTGCGGATTCAAATCGGTATTCTTCAGTAATTCGAGCATACCCAGCGCACCGTTCATCGGTGTGCGCAATTCATGACTCATCGTCGCGAGAAATTCACTTTTGGCATTGTTGGCCTGCTCGGCGGCGATACGCGCTTCTTCGAGATGTGCGAGATTTTCGCGCAGTTCGTCGTGCGTTTTTTGCAGTGCCGACGCCATGCGATTGACCGATGTCTGCAGCGTACGAATTTCTCCGCGTGCGTTTTCAGCGCAGCGGACATGCAGATTACCTGCGGCCAATTCGACGGTGGTCTGAGTCAACGCGCTGATGGGACGGGCAAGGCGTTTTCCCAGATACCAGACTAGGGTCAGGCCGAATAATAAAATGCTGTTGGCGACGATGACGCTGATAAAAATTGTCCGCTGACGGTTGGCGATGATCGCATTGCGCGACAGCGTGATTTTGATGCGGCCGATCTGATGTGAACGGCTGATTTTTGTCTTATCGGAATCGATCGGATCGTCGATCGCGATCGGTATCATTTCGATCGGTGCCGTGAATACATCGACATGTTCCGAAATTTTTTCACTGCGCAGGGAAACCAGCAGATTTTCATCGGCATCCCAGACATCGATCGCGGATACGGTGCCGGACAACGATTGCTTGAGCATGTCGCGCAATTGCGTCTGATTGCCTGTCACCACTGAAAACTCGCTGGCCACCGCGAGTTGTTTTGCCAGCAATTCTCCGTGTTCCTTTTGCAGACGATTCTGATCTTCCAGTCGGGCAATGAGTAAATAGCTGAAGACGACGATGTACAGCACGAACATCGGAATCATGCTCAGCAGAAAAATCTGATGCGAAATTTTCAGATTGCGCCAGCGTTGTCTAGCAGCCATTACTGCATTCTCCAGAATAAATTTGCGGCCATGCAGACAACGTCTTTTCGTCCGGGATAGGGATGTTCAATGAAATTGCAACCTGCTTGTTGACGGCGATACGGAAATTTTCCGGAAACTGCGGATCGGGCAAACGATGTTCGCGTATGACTATGGCGATCATATCCATCAGCTGTTGCAGATACTGATCGGCGGAGGTATAGCAGGAGGCGAGGCTTCCAGCGTTGACGAATGCTCGCGACGGTCCGATAAGGCTTTTTCCCTGCCGATAGGTCGTCAGTAAAATGCCGCGAATGGTTTCGCCGTTATAAATCGCAGGATCGTCGATTCCTAGCAGTACATCGCTTTCACGTAGCGATAACGACGCGAGCTTTAACCAATCCGAATTTTTATTGATATCGATAGCTGTGATATCGATCTGTAATTGTTTCTGTGCTTCTCTGCTGAGGGGTGCTGCATTTATTGAGCTGTGCAGAACGGTGGCGCGTTTGAGGTGGGGCAATAAAAATTTGGCGAGCTGCAACTGTCGCGACAACGGCTGATCGCGATAGATCGCCGTTATCTGCGGGCCCATTTTATTCCGGGTTAAAAATGCGGATGATCCGACATGAAATGCGATTGCCGCAGCATAGGAAGATTTTCTCTCATTCAGCCACGGCAGCGAACCATCGCCAATGGTAATGGCAAGCGTGGTGGCGGCATTGGTGTTTCTGTAGCCTTCGGGTTTGTGGATATTTGCGTCAATACCAGGATTGGCATTTTGTATGGCGTACTGAATTTTTTTCGCAAGATCGCTGGTGGTTGTACCGGAAGAAGCGATGATATCGATACGTGTAATATTCAGATCCGCAGCAGCGAGCAGCGGTATCGATAAAAGCAATAATAAACACAGTAATCGCTTCAAAAATGCATTCCATTGTGTACACAAGCTGGTCTGGCGAAATCGTGCGGCGCAATCAGTATCATGAATTCATTTTTCAGAAGGCGACATCTTTCAGAAGGAGATATCCGCTGAAAAATAAATGCGATTGAGGCCATCGTAGACATTGTCTTCTGTAAAGTCATGGTTTTGATAATAGTGTTGCACCACGGCGCTCAGGGTTAACCGGCTTTTATCGATTTTCCAGGATTTTGCGATACGGTTGTCCCAGCGCCTGAATAGCTGATCGTTGATCCTGTTCTGATAATAATAAAAGCTGGATAACTGCCATTCCGGCGTCAGCTGGTAAATGGCGCCGATGCTGCCGGAGGTGTGTGGCGTAATATTTTCTTCCCTGAAGGTATTGGTGGAAGAATCAATGACCGCGCCGCTGACATGCAGAGAAAAAATATCGCTGACGTGCAGATTGACCTCGGTTTCGCCGCCGCGTTGTTCGGCATCGCCGCTGTTGACCGGATGATAGGTCGGGTAGCTGATATTGTCGGAGATGAGATCATCCATATCGTCGCTGAATAATTTGATATCCCATTCCAGACGACGATTCCACCACAGGCTGTAATAACCCAGTTCGCGCGAGCGGATCCGTTCGGGCTTTATCGATGCCGGCGAATAAACCGTGTCTGTTACCACACGGTTGGGAACGACGGGTTGATGGGGAACGGTAAACGCATTCTCCGCGATATAGTGCCATTGCAGATGACGCTCGAATAAATCGGGCGTACGCACGGCTTCCGAATAAACGATGCGAACCGAATGATTTTCATTGGGCAGAAAAAGCAGCGCCACGCGGGGTGAAAATTCCTCCTCGCCATGTTCGAAATATTCCTGCGAGCCACCGATGGTTGCCCGCCATTTTTCGAAGAAGCGGTATTCGAGGTTGGCGAACAGTTGGTACGTATCGCGTTGTTCGGCACCGCTGTAATAGGTTTCCGATTCGACATTCTGATATTGCACGTGAGCGCCCGTGACCAGTTTCCACGGACCTTTGCTGAGCCAGGTATCCTGAATATCGATATCGACGCGCTCGCTGCGGGAGTTTTCATTGACGTCGCCGCATAAAATCGTTCGTTTGTTTTGAACGAGGCGTATGTAGTAGCTGCTGACAGCCAGTGGTGCGCAGGTGATCCATTCCTTTTTTACCGAACTCTGCATCGCGTCGAGCTGCCATTTCAATGAATTGGTGGCTGACAGGAAATGCTGGGAACGCGCACTCACGAAATAATTATCGACGTCGAGGTCATGCGGCGAGCGGTCGGATACGTTCTGGTCGTCCTGCTTGAAGCCGGTCTTGTAGCCGGCCTGTAAATCGAGTTGCCAGTCTTCGGCCGGCGTCAGCACCCAGCGCCCATTGATGAATTTTGTATGTTTGCCATCGCGCCGTGGCTGTCCAAATTCTTTTTCATCGAACCCGGAATCGCGCTTTGATGCAAGTGTCAGGCGATAGCTGGATGCGCCGAGACTGTCGGAAACCGATGCGTAAAAATCATTGGTACTGTTATTTCCCTGTGTTGTTTTCAGGCGCAACGACGGATTGTCATCGGGATGTCTGGTGATGATGTTGATGATGCCGAGAAATGAATTCGCGCCATAGGAGGCAGTGTTAGGGCCACGGGTCACTTCGATGCGTTCGATATCTTCCATCGCCAGCGGAATATCGCTCCAGTCGATATTGGCAAGGCCGGCCTGGTAGATCGAGCGACCGTCGATCATGACCTGCATGCGATGGCTGTTGTAACGATTCATACCGTGATAACTCACGATGTAATCCCAACCGGAACGCGCACCCACCGCCATGCCGGGGATCAATCGAAAAATTTCCGGCAATTCGCGAATGCCCGAAGCGGCAATGGTAGCGGCATCGATCACGGAAACGCTGGCCGGCACTTCGGTGCGCGGTTGTTTCAATCGTACCGGGGTCAAAACTTCAGGAAGCGGGATCGATTCGAGCGAATCGATATCGGCCGCATTGGCGGGGAAAACAAAGTGGAGAAAAATACTGGAAACGATGAAAGAAGATTGCAGAAAGTATCGCGATAATTTTTGTTTTTGCATTATGGATAGGACCGAAACAATATCCGCTTGAAACCATCTCCCTGAGGCCGTCGATTGTACAGATAATGGAAGACGGGGCAATCGGCTGACAGACAGGCAAGCTGAAGCGCTGCGTTATTTGCCAATGCAAAAGCTAGAAAAAATCCGGCCCAATAACATATCGGGGCTGACGGCGCCGGTAATTTCGCCAAGCGCCTGCTGACACAGGCGCAAATCTTCCGCGAGTAATTCGCCGGCGTTATGCAGCGTTAGCTGCTGCCGGCCGTGCATTAATAGTTCGCGAGCGCGCAGCAATGCATCGAGATGGCGTCGGCGTGCGAGAAAAAGGCCTTCGCCGGTCCCGTGAAAGCCGATGCAGTCCTTGAGATGCGTGCGCAACAGATCGATGCCTTCGCCCGTTTTTGCGCTCAGCGCAATCTGGTTGGGCGATCCTGACAGAAGGCCGGGCGTATTGCCGCTGAGGTCGCATTTATTGCGGATGACAGTGATGGGACGATCGGCGAAGGCGACGCGGGTTTCTTCCGGCCAGCCCGTGGCAATGAATAATTCAGGCAAATCGTGACTGCTATCGCCGTCATCGACTACCAGCAGAATATGATCGGCCTGTTCGATTTCGCGCAGCGCGCGGCGAATGCCTTCGCGTTCGACTTCATCGGGACTATCGCGCAGACCCGCGGTGTCGATGATATGCAGCGGCAAACCGTCGATTTGAATCTGTTCGCGCAAAACATCGCGCGTGGTTCCCGCAATCGACGTAACGATCGCGCGATCGGCACCGGCAAGCGCGTTGAGCAGACTCGACTTGCCCGCGTTGGGCGCGCCGGCGATAACGATGGTCATGCCCTCGCGCAGTAAACTGCCCTGCGTCGCGTTGTCGATAACGGCATCGAGCGCATCTAACAGATCGTCTATATCGCGGGCGATTTTGCCGTCGCCGAGAAAATCAATTTCCTCTTCAGGAAAATCGATCGCCGCTTCGACGTACATGCGCAGCTGGGTGAGCGCTTCGATAAGCGTTTCGATACGGCGGCTGAAATCGCCCTGCAATGATCGCAACGCAGAGCGCGCAGCCTGCTCGGAGGTGCTATCGATTAAATCGGCGATGGCTTCGGCTTGCGCGAGATCGAGTTTGTCGTTGAGAAAGGCGCGCTCGGAAAATTCACCGGGTCTGGCGAGACGTGCGCCGAGGCGAATCACTTCGCGCAACAGGCAATCGAGAATGATCGGCCCGCCGTGCCCCTGAAGTTCGAGCACGTCTTCGCCCGTAAACGAATTCGGGCCGGGAAAAAAAATCGCGATGCCCTGATCGAGCGTTTGCGGATCTTTTTTTAAAGACTGAGAGGCGTCGGCGTTTTCATAAAAGGCGCCGTAGTGAGCGAAGCGCGGCGGCAGGGCTTTGCTGACAACACGCATCATGATGTCGCGCGTTTTTGGCCCCGAGATACGCACGATACCGACGCCACCGCGGCCCGCCGGGGTGGCGATGGCGGCGATGGTGTCGGCGACGGGTTGCATGATGGCTGCGGCTGACGGCGATTAATTTTTCACGATGCGTTTAGTGATGATGTATTGCTGCGCCATCGACAGAATATTGTTGACGATGTAATACAGCACCAGACCTGCCGGGAACCACAAAAAGAAGAACGTGAACATGATCGGCATGTACTGCATCATTTTTGCCTGCATGGGATCGGGCGGCGGCGGATTCAGCTTCTGCTGGAAAAACATGGTGGCCCCCATGATGATGGGCAGCACGTAGTAAGGATCCATCGCGGATAAATCCTTGATCCAGAGAATCCACGGCGCGTGACGCAACTCGACGCTTTCGAGCAGCATCCAGTACAACGCGAGAAATACCGGCATCTGCAGCAACATCGGAAAGCAGCCGCCGAGCGGATTGATCTTCTCGGTTTTGTAGAGATTCATCATCTCCAGCGATTGCTTTTGTTTGTCGTCGGCGTAGCGCTCGCGAATCTCGACGAGCTTGGGCTGCACGCGGCGCATATTCGCCATCGACACATAGGCTTTGGCATTGAGCCAGAACAGCGCGATTTTGACGCCGAGCGTCAACACCATGATCGACCAGCCCCAGTTGCCGAGCCAGCCGTGTATTTTGGTGAGAAAGAAAAATAGCGGTTGCGCGATCCACCAGAGAAAACCGTAATCGACGGTGAGATCCAGACCCGGAGAAATCTCGCGCAGGCGATACTGGTCTTTCGGGCCGGCATAAAATTGTGCACCGAAATCTGCGGAAGCATTCGGCGCGACAGTTTGCGACGAACCGGTAAACCAGCCGAGATGCATATTGTCGCGCGATGTTGTTTCGAAGTTATTTTGCTGATTTTTTGCCGGAATCCACGCGCTCATAAAATAATGTTGCACGAACGCGAGCCAGCCGCCCTCCTGCTGGACTTTGAGAGGCTTTTCCGCCATCTCATCGAATGGCAGCTTGTGGTAACCATCGATTTTGGTTGAGGCCGGATCAACTTTGTTGGTGGCCGCGCCGAGAAATGAAGCAATGCCAAATGCGCCGGCGATTACGCTCGGATCTTTACTGTCATCACGTTTGAGGCGTCCGTACATGGTTCCCTGCCACGGCGCCTCCCCGTTGTTTGCTACGTGATAATTCACATCGACGAGATAATCGCCGCGGCGGAATTTAAATATTTTCTGCACGACGACATGCTGTTCGGTTTCGAAGCTAAGCGTAACTGTCAGAGTGTCGGCATCGTTCGCAAGCGAATAATCGCTGCTTTCGCTTCGATACAGCGGCCGCCCGCTGTTGCTGTCGACGCCGATCAAACCGCTTTGTGCGATATAGGTGCGCTTGTCATCCTGTTGCAGCAATACGAATGGCTGGTCGGGAGTTTCGAGTTTTGCCTTGTATTTCGCCAATGCCGCATAAACGATATCGCCGCCTTTGCGATCGATCTGGATATCGAGCACATCGGTGCGCACGCGAATCAAACGATTCTGCTCAGCGGCGGGTGCGGCGGGCGTCACGGCATTGCTGTCGGGTACCGCGGCAGCCGCGCCGACATTCGCCGGAACATCGTTGTCGAGCGTGGGAGTAGCCGTCGCCGGTGTGGTAGCAACTGCCGCATCCGCCTGCTTTTGCTGAAACTGCGTCCACTCCACCACGAGCATGTAGGAGAGAACGGCGATGGCACCGATCAGCAGATAACGTTGAAAATCCATAACCGCTATGCCTTATAAATGAAAGAAGACTTCATCGATGCAACGAAGTCTTGTGCAAATGGGTTGAAGTGTTGGGTTGCGACAGGCGCATGGAATGCGGGTGCGAGGAGTCATCGCAGCTGCACGGGACCGGGTCGTATCCGCCGGGATGCCAGGGGTGGCAGCGACCCAGGCGCCAGACGATCAGCCACAGCGCGCGTGGCAGAGAGTGTGAATGCAATGCGTCGATCGCGTATTGCGAACAGCTCGGGTAAAAGCGGCAACGCTGGCCGAACAGCGGACTGATGCACCAGCGGTAGCAATAGATCAGAGCGACAAGCATTCGGCGCAGCATGGTATTAATTCGCCGATACCGGGTGGGGCGGTGGTTGCTGTTTGCACGCCTTGCGCTGCAACTGCTGCCAGAGCTGGCGCATCAGCGTATGCAATGCGGGATTATCGAGCCTGTCGAGTCCGCTGCGGGCGAGCACGATGGCATCGATACCGCGAACACCGGCCAATGTATGCTGTTGCGCGCGAAAACTTTCGCGAACGATGCGTTTGATACGATTGCGCTGATGGGCGAGCCGGACGTGTTTCTTGGCGATGACAAGACCGAGCCGGGGCCGCTCGAACAGATTGGCCCGGGCAAGAATCAGCAGTTCCTTACTGGAGACGCGCAGATCTGCGGCGTCGAATACCTGCTTGAAGTCGGCGGGCGTCAGCAGACGCAAAGCTTTGGGAAAACCAAGTTCGCCCACGGCGCCGCCACTGCTGGAGCAGATTAGATGGCGATCCGATGGCGGCCTTTCGCGCGGCGACGCGACAATACTTTGCGGCCGTTTGCAGTGGCCATGCGAGCGCGGAAACCATGGACGCGGGCGCGTTTCAGATTGCTTGGCTGGAAGGTTCTTTTCATGGCGATGTTCCCCAAAGATTCGATGTGCCGGCCGGCGCTATCGCGCAGCTCTGCATGAAGAGCGGACGCGGCACCCGGAAAAATGAACGCGGCATTCTATAGAAATCATTGCGCGCGCGCAACGATGCGATCCTGCGATATCGCCGCATCCGTGAGGGTATCGGGCGCGCGATGGATATGGAGAAAAACATATAAAGGCCGGGGTGCCTCGAATATCAGCTTAATCAGAGCTAACCCAGAGGTTATTCACAGCGTTTAAGCATAGTTATCCACAGATGCCAAATCATCGCCCGGGCTGCTGCGATGTCAATATATTTTTTGCCTCAACTCCTTGAATATTATTAAAAATTAATTCTTAAAATTTGCCTTGAGTTTCGCTTTTTTTGTGGATAACTTCGCTGCCGCAAGAGTAAAATGCGCCCTCTGTAAACCGCCAGCGCCGCCGCACTTATATAAAAGAACAAAGGCACCTCCAATGTTTGGATCAAACACTAAAGAACTGGAAGAGTGGGGAAATGATTTGCCGGAATTAACATGGCAGAAATGTATTGAGTTGTTGCAAGACGAGCTACCGGCACAGCAGTTCAACACCTGGATTCGCCCGCTCGCGGCGAGTGGCGACGACACCGAATTGCGCCTGCTCGCGCCAAACCGTTTCGTCAAGGATTGGGTGAGCGATAAGTTTCTGGCGCGCATTCGCGAGATCGTTACGGAGCTTTCACCCCGACAGCCGATTCTGGTGGTGCTGGATGTAGGTTCGCGGACAGCTGCAATACCGGCCATGTCGCGCGCGCCCGAAAGACCCGCAGCAGTGACAGCACCGCCCGCCGCAACGAACCGCATGTCGGGCGCGCGGCAGGTACAGGTCGAGGGCAGCATCAAGCACCAGAGCAATCTGATCGAGAATTACACGTTCACGAATTTTGTCGAGGGCAAGTCGAACCAGCTCGCCCGCGCGGCTGCCATGCAGGTCGTTGAGAATCCGGGCGGAGCCTACAATCCCCTCTTTTTATATGGCGGCGTCGGTCTCGGCAAAACGCATCTGATGCACGCGGTCGGCAACGCACTGCTCAAACAGAACCCCAACGCCAAAATCGTTTATCTGCATTCCGAGCGTTTTGTCGCCGATATGGTGAAAGCGTTGCAGCTCAACGCAATCAACGAATTCAAGCGCTACTACCGATCGGTCGATGCGCTGCTTATCGATGACATTCAGTTTTTCGCCAATAAGGAGCGTTCGCAGGAAGAGTTTTTCCACACGTTCAACGCATTGCTCGAAGGTGGTCAGCAGATGATTCTCACCTGCGATCGCTATCCAAAGGAAATCAGCGGCGTGGAGGAAAGACTGAAATCGCGCTTTGGCTGGGGACTCACGGTTGCGGTCGAGCCACCCGAGCTGGAAACGCGCGTCGCCATTCTGATGAAAAAAGCCGAACAGACACAGATGGAGCTACCGCCCGATGCGGCGTTCTTTCTCGCCCAGCGCATTCGTTCCAATGTGCGCGAGCTGGAAGGTGCGCTTAAGCGTGTAATTGCGAGTGCTCACTTTACCGCCCGCAGCATCGATATTCCGCTTATCAAGGATTCGCTGAAGGACCTGCTTGCGCTGCAGGACAAGCAGGTCAGTCTCGAAAATATCCAGCGCACGGTGACCGAGTACTACAAGATCAAAATGGCCGAGCTTATGTCGAAACGACGCAGTCGCTCGGTTGCGCGCCCGCGCCAGGTGGCGATGGCCCTGGCGAAGGAATTGACCAATCACAGCCTGCCCGAGATCGGCGACAGTTTTGGCGGACGCGATCACACCACCGTTCTGCATGCCTGTCGGAAAATCAAGGAAATGCGGGAAATAGATGCGGATATTCGCGAAGATTATCAAAATCTGTTGCGACTGCTCACCACGTGATACATTCGCATACCGCCGGAGTTCCCCATCTCCCCTATCGATAAGACTTGTAGACAAGGTTTTTAAGAAGAGCCGCTATGAAATTTGTTATTCCTCGCGAAGCGTTATTGAAGCCCCTGAATTTGGCAGCCGGCGTGGTTGAGCGCCGCCAGACGCTACCCATTCTGGCGAATGTGTTGTTGGCATTGAATGGCCGCCGGCTGTCGATTACCGGCACCGATCTGGAGGTCGAGCTGGTCGGCCACGTCGAGCTGGAAGCGGAGCCCGAGGCGCAGGGTGAGATCACGGTGCCGGCGCGTAAGCTGGTCGATATCTGCAAGTCGCTACCCGATGGCGCGCAGCTGGAATTCACGCTGGACGAGCAGCGCTTGATCATCCGCTCCGGCCGCAGTCGTTTTACCTTATCGACGTTATCGGCTGCCGATTTCCCGAGCGTTCAAAACAGTGCGGGGAGCGTCGAGCTGGAGCTCAAGCAGTCGGATCTCAAGCGTCTGATCGATCGGACCGGTTTTGCGATGGCTCAGCAGGATGTCCGTTATTACCTCAACGGCATGTTGTGGGAAGTCAGCCCCGACAGCCTGCGATCCGTTGCAACCGATGGCCATCGCCTGGCGATGTGCACGCTCAAGCGGGATAACGCCGTCGGCGGCGAAGGTCTGCAGGTCATTCTGCCGCGCAAGGGCGTGGTTGAACTGGCAAGACTGCTCACCGATGGCGAAGGCTCGGTGACCGTGGTCATCGGTACCAATCATTTTCGCGCGAATGCAGGTGCCTTCCAGTTCACCTCGAAACTGGTCGACGGAAAATTCCCCGATTATGAAAGAGTGTTGCCGCGCGTCACGTCGAAAATCGTTTACGGCGATCGCGAAGAGCTGCGCCATGCCTTCCAGCGGGCCTCGATTCTATCCAATGAAAAGTATCGCGGTGTAAGGCTGAACCTCAGTTCGGCGAGCCTGCGCATTGTCGCCAATAACCCCGAGCAGGAAGAAGCGGAAGAAGAAGTATCGGTCGACTATCAGGGCGAGGTCCTGGAAATCGGCTTCAATGTCTCGTATCTGCTCGATGTGCTGGGTGTTTTGTCGGACCGCAATGTGAAGCTGTCGTTGTCGGATGCCAACAGCAGCGTGCTGCTGGAAGAGGCAGAAAGCGGCGATTCGCTGTACGTCGTAATGCCGATGCGGTTGTAGTCGTCCCAATTTAAACCCCGTACCCTCCTCCTCTCATGCAAATTCGGCGGCTTCAAGTCACAAATATACGTAACTTGAGCCGCGTCTCTCTCCCTCTCCAGCCAATCAATATTTTTTATGGTGCCAATGGCAGTGGTAAGACCTCGCTGCTGGAGGCTGTGTATCTGCTCTTGATGGGCCGCTCCTTTCGGCAGACGCAGCTGCGTCCCCTGCTGAGCGATGGAGAAAATCAAAGTACGGTGTTTGCCGAGCTGATATCGGGTGACGGCGCAAAATTCTCACTGGGGTTGAGCAGGCAGCGCGAAGGCTCCAGGGTTTCCATCAAGCTCAACGGGGAGCCGCTCAAGTCGTTAGCGGAGCTCGTGCAGGTGGCGCCGATCCAGATATTGAGTGCCGATTCGTTTGAGCTTCTGGTTGGCGGCCCTTCGAATCGCCGCAGTTTTCTGGATTGGGGATTGTTCCACGTGGAACCGGAATTCTACCCCGCGTGGCGTCAGGCCCAGCGTGCATTAAAGCAGCGCAACTCTCTGATCCGACATGGTAAAATCGCCCGCGACCAATTGCTGTTATGGACGCGCGAATACGGACGGTACGGCGAGCTGGTCGATCAGATGCGCCAGGCCTATCTGGAGAAGCTGTTGCCCATTAGCCAGACCATTGCCGCCACCCTGCTTCCGCATATGAAGGATGCGCTCGTGACAAGTTATGTGCGAGGCTGGACCAGAGAGCTACCGCTGCTGGAAGCACTGGAGCAGAGTCAGGAAGGCGATTTGCAGCAGGGATACACGCGAGTCGGGCCGCATCGCGCGGACTTGCGGGTGCACACGGGCGCGCATCCGGCTGCGGATGTGCTTTCGCGAGGGCAGCTCAAGCTGCTGACTGCGGCGCTTCATCTCGCACAGACCGAGCTGCTGCAGTCGCAGGCCAATAGGCGCAGCATTTTTCTGGTCGATGATCTGGCCGCCGAGCTGGACGATGACAATCGAAAGCGGCTCTGCGGCGAGCTGGAGCGACTGCGGGTTCAGGTGTGCGCTACGAGCATCGGAAGTGATGAGCTGGCCAAGTGCTGGACTCAGCCAGAGCAGATACAAATGTTCCACGTGGAACGCGGGACGATTACTCCAATGAATACGGTTATTTAATCGGGGATTTGTGAATGAGCGATAACGAAAACAGCGAGAACAAGGGCAACGACAAGCACTACGATGCCTCTTCCATCACCGTTCTCAAGGGTTTGGACGCTGTTCGCAAGCGCCCTGGAATGTATATCGGCGATACCGACGACGGCACTGGCTTACACCATATGGTGTTTGAGGTCCTCGACAACTCCATCGATGAGGCACTGGCGGGATACTGCTCGAAAATCGTGATCTCCATTCACGCCGATGAATCGGTCACCGTCACCGATAACGGTCGCGGAATTCCCACCGATATGCACGAGGAAGGTGTATCGGCCGCCGAGGTCATCATGACCGTGCTACACGCCGGCGGTAAATTCGACGACAACACCTACAAGGTTTCCGGAGGCCTGCATGGTGTGGGCGTTTCCGTGGTCAATGCGCTGTCGGAAGAGCTCAAGCTGACGATTCGTCGCGCAGGCAAACTGCACGAGCAAGTCTATCGACATGGCGTACCGCAGGCCCCGCTCACGGCCATCGGCGATAGCGCTACGACCGGCACCGAAATTCGCTTCAAGCCCTCTTCCGAAACCTTTACCAATATCGAATTTGATTTCGATTACCTGGCCAAGCGGGTCCGCGAGCTTGCCTTCCTGAATTCCGGAGTGAATATCGATCTCATCGATGAACGCACCGGTCAAAAGGAAAACTTCAATTACGACGGCGGCTTAAGGGCCTTTGTCGAATATCTCAATCACAATAAGACGCCGATAAACCGCGTCTTCCATTTCACGGCGGAAAGCGAAGGCGTTGGCGTCGAGGTGGCGATGCAATGGAATGACGGCTTTCAGGAAGGCGTTTATTGCTATACCAACAATATTCCACAGCGTGACGGCGGGACGCACATGGCAGGTTTTCGCGCTGCCCTCACCCGCTGCCTGAATACCTACATCGAAAACGAAGGACTCGCGAAAAAGGCCAAGGTCTCCACCAGCGGCGACGATGCACGTGAAGGTCTGACCGCCATCATCTCCGTTAAAGTCCCCGACCCCAAGTTTTCTTCGCAGACCAAAGACAAGCTGGTTTCATCCGAAGTGAAAACCGCTGTCGAGCAGGCGATGACGCAATATTTCAACGATTACTTACTCGAACTCCCGCAGGACGCGAAAATTATCGTGGGCAAAATGCTCGATGCCGCGCGCGCCCGCGAAGCCGCGCGCAAGGCTCGCGAGATGACGCGCCGCAAAGGTGCCCTGGATATTGCAGGTTTGCCCGGTAAACTTGCCGACTGCCAGGAAAAGGATCCGGCGCTTTCCGAACTCTATCTCGTCGAGGGTGATTCCGCGGGCGGCTCGGCCAAACAGGGTCGCGACCGTCGTTCGCAGGCGATTCTGCCGTTGAAGGGCAAAATCCTGAATGTGGAAAAGGCGCGTTTCGACAAGATGCTTTCCTCCGCAGAAGTGGGAACGCTGGTCACCGCGCTGGGCTGTGGCATCGGTAAGGACGAATTCAACGTCGATAAACTGCGCTATCACAGCATCATTATCATGACCGACGCGGACGTCGACGGCTCACACATCCGCACGCTGCTCCTCACTTTTTTCTTCCGCCAGATGCCCGCTCTCATCGAGCGCGGACACGTTTACATCGCCCAGCCGCCGCTCTACAAGATTGCACGCGGCAAGCAACACCAATACCTCAAGGATGACGATGCGCTCGCGCAATATCTGACACAATCAGCCCTTGAAGACGCTTCGCTGCATGTCAATGCCGATGCACCGCCCATCATCGGTACGGCGCTCGAAGACCTGGTCAACGAATACCGCGCGGTGCAGCATCGTATTGAGCGTATTTCACGCATCTATCCAGAGGTGGCGCTGCAGCAACTGATTTATATGTCGCCGCTAGGGGTAGCCGATCTTGCCGATAAGCAGAAGGTCGAAGGCTGGGTGGTACAGTTGAGCGCGCGCCTCGCGATCGCTACAGCAAACGATCGTGGCAGCCGCTATGAGGTGACCATCGAAGAAGACGGCGAACGTCAGCTGTTCGTGCCTGCCATTCACGCCATCTCTCACGGTGTAAGTACACACTATCGCCTTAACCAGGACTTCTTCACCTCTTCCGATTACCAGATGCTCTGCAAATTGGGCGGCCGGCTGAATGGCCTCATCGAAGAAGGCGCTTACGTGCGTCGCGGTGAGAAAACCCACGCTATCTCAAGTTTTGCGGAAGCGCTGAACTGGCTCATGGCTCAGGCCGAACGTGGATACTCCATCCAGCGTTACAAAGGCCTCGGGGAAATGAACCCCGAGCAGCTATGGGAAACAACGATGGACCCGAGCGTGCGCCGAATGCTGCAAGTCCGCATCGAAGACGCCATCGCCGCCGACCAGATTTTCACCTGTCTGATGGGCGATGCTGTCGAACCGCGCCGTGAGTTCATCGAAGACAACGCCCTGCGCGTGGCGAATTTGGATGTTTAATCTGGTGTCGAATCTCATCCAAAATGAAATTTCGTCTCAAATTTGTGAAATGAAATCTCAAATTAAATGAAACGGCCGAAAGGCCGTTTTTTTATGAGTGACCATAATGTATGACAATAAAGTTTACGCGCAGTTGATTGGAGTAAATCTGGAATAACCAAAAACTCTAAATTGTGAAATGGACTTGAGTTGAAATCGCTCGAATATTTTTTAAAAATTTGGAGTGAAAAAGCAATGTTGGAGAACAAAATAAATTTTAGCGATATTAAAAATTTGAAGTAAGTAGCGGATATAAATCTTCGATGGATCTTAATTTTACTCGCCTAACGGTGAAATCGAGGCGTCCAACTTTCAATTAATTGTTCTTCTTCATCCTCGTCAGAATCCTCAATATCATTTCCGATATATTTCGAAGAAAGAACAGTCAGGGTTTTCCCATAAGTCCCAAGACCTACAATTTGTTCAAGTACAATCGCTCTTTTTGTTCCGCCTAACCAATCACGAACATCTATTTCCGCTTCTGTACGCTCCCCGCGCCGAACATTATCTGGTTTGCTATTAAATATACTTGTTGCGGTTTTACTCGGTACCGCTGATCCTTTACGCAACCAGCTCAGTTGCGGCAGCGTTTTCATTGCCTCAGATAAAAAGCAATAATCAATTACTTGGCCTGTACTCATAATTACAGCTACAGCGTCGCCAGTTAACTCCGAATACCTGATTGACGTGGCCGTTATAGACATCTTGAAATCATCTACAGCCTTATCAATAAGAGCCATACCGGGGTCATGTCGTCTAATTAATTTTTTTAGTGGGCTTGACGGTAATAATAGCCCGGCAGCGAAACTATCAGCTTCACGTTCGTAAGGATCTGCTGAAATAAAACCGGCCTGCGATGTATGAAGACCATCTTTGATGACGTGATCCATGTGACCATCTAAAAAATAATGGGCCAGCTCATGACCGATACTGAAGCGCTGAAAACCTATATTGTCGATATGTGTGGCAAACAAAATTCCGAAATTATTCCCATGCCTTAATAGCATCCCTGAAACGCCAGGCTCGGTATCCGGTTTTGCCCGCACTGTAATGTTACGACTAGCTGCAATAGCAAAAGGGTCAATAGGAAAGGTTTCTAGCAATTTCTCTTCACGCAAAAACGCCTCGGCTTTTTGTTTTGCCATTTTTAACCGAAAGGCGATTGAGCTATTCATTCTTCACTTCCCTGTTTGTTTCGCTTAGCGAGCATCTTAATGAATTCTTCGGCAAGCTCTCTATCTTTCCCTGTCAGATTGCCTACATCCCGATATAGCGGGTCACCGGCATCTGCTTGGGCTGGATCATCTGCGCGCCCAATTAAAAAATCAGTCGTAACGTTCAACGCATTTGCCAATTTACGGAGTGTATCGAACGAGGGCTTACGAGTGCCCGTTTCAAAGTGTGCGACTGAGCTGGCGGGCATGCCCGCTTGCTCGCCCAATTCTGCCTGACTGTACCCCCTCAAATCCCTAGCCTTACGCAACCGCGCAGGAAATACATCGGAAGGGGATGTTTCATCACTCATGTCTACCTCGACAACTTAAACTTGACTACTTTTTATAAAAGGCGTATCTATATCGACAAGGATTACATGTCTTACTCGACAAGTGCAATAACACGAGGTGATTTATGGGTAGGCAGCACGTTTCGCATACAGAAATAGCTCAATTTGCCGAAGACAAGGTCAATTTGCCCAAAAATAAGGCGAATGAATTAAGAGCTCAGGCACGCGGGGTTCGTGAAAAGTTAGAGTCCTACCTTGGCGAGCACCCGGATTTTACGCTCAAAAAGATCCTGCTCTCCGGCAGCCTTGCAAAAGGGACAGCTCTTCGCTCGTTAAATGACATTGATATGGCCTGTTACATCTCGGGAGCGGACGCCCCAAAAGATATTAACGCACTGCTGGAATATTTAGCTGCCCGCCTGAGAAAAGCATATCCCAATTTCTCGCCTGACCAAGTTGTGCCTCAAACGTACAGCGTTACCGTATCGTTTCGTGGCTCAGGATTGGACGTAGACGTTGTCCCTATTCTTTATAACGGCGATCCCGATTGGTATGGAAATCTGGTGAGCCAAGAAGATGGTTCATTTCTTAAAACTTGCATACCACGCCATATTGAATTTACCCGCGCACGTAAAAATAAATCGCCGAAACATTTTGCGCAGGTAGTGCGGCTTGTGAAATTTTGGGCTCGGCGTGCTAAAGCAGAGCGGCAAGGTTTCCGATTTAAATCGTTCATGATTGAAATGATCCTGTCGCACTTATGCGATCAGGGAGTTGATTTTTCGGATTATCCGGAAGCTCTGCAGCATTTCTTTACGTATATATCGCGCTCGGAGCTGGCTGAGCAAATATCTTTCACAGATTACTATCCAGCTTCAAAAATCGGAAAATTTTCCGAACCGGTCCGGATTATTGATCCCGTTAATGAATTAAACAATGTCAGCCGTCTGTATACGCGTGCGGAGGCGGATTTAATTTTGGATGCTGCATTAGACGCCGGTGACGCTATTGATGCAGCTCTCAGAGCTCCGACCAAACAAGAAACAGTGCGGTATTGGCAAAATATTTTTGGCTCGGCCTTTCAAGTTTAAGGGGGAAAGAAATGAGCAGCAGCTTTTCAGTTTCGGAATCAAAAAGTTTTTCGGTTACTAATGCGATTCATATGGCAGCAAAAGTCGCTGCTGATTTAAAACGTATGCAACGATTTTACGATGAACCTAGTGACGATGAAATCGACAAATATGAGAGAGAAATAATCGCGCTATTAAAAGCTGGTTATTTAGGGGTAATGACTCTTGGTTTTAAAAAAGATAATCAATGGATAGAGCCGACTTTGGAATATACCGCGCATGATTTAGCGGGAATAGCAGCAAATGACGATGATCCGGGACGAATAAAACCTGGAGCCAATATAAATGGCGCCGCTTTTACAAGCTTTCTTTCTTATAGCCCCGCGTGGGATTTGCTCACAGATGGCCAAAAAGACAGCTTCAAAAAAACACTTCCCCACTACCGTAGCAGCGGGACGAAACCAAGCATTAATGGTTATCTCATGGTAGATAAAACCTATTCTTCAGGTGGTAAAGCGCTCACCCGCGCCACAGTAAGGAGTGCATGATGACATTAGCTGTAGATCCAAACTCTCTTTTTGAGCGCAAAGTAATTTACCCCGATTTTGCTCCTCAAGAACGCCTTGCGCGGTTGGTTGGACTTGACGACCATAAATCACGATTAACAAAAATTCTATCTGTGCTAGTAAATCCAAATGGCTTGGAGCAATGGGCTCGTAAATATCATCCGGACTCACAAGCACTGCTAAAAACAGTACAAAATCGCCCACCACTTGTAGTACTTGCCGGAGATGTTGGCTCCGGAAAAACTGAACTTGCAGAAACAATTGGTGATGCTGTTGCACGACAGGAAGAAATTGACATCACCTTATTGCCAATGAGCTTATCTGCCCGCGGCCAGGGTCGAGTTGGTGAAATGACCCAGCTCATTGCGGCTGCTTTTGATTACACAGTTGACGAGGCATCAAAACTCGCCCGATCTTCGGGAAGAGCGCAAGGAGCAATTATTCTTCTCGTTGACGAAGCCGATGCGCTAGCGCAATCGAGAGAAGCGGCACAAATGCACCATGAAGATCGAGCTGGTGTAAATGCTTTTATTCGCGGTATTGATCGACTGGGAAATGGGCGACTGCCAGCGGCAGTTATTATGTGTACAAACCGCCTTGGCGCTCTTGATCCCGCTGTTAAACGCCGGGCTGCAGAAATACTTACATTTGAACGGCCAAACGATCTACAAAGGAAGTCAGTATTAATGAGCTCATTGGCTGGTCTTGGTTTTTCACAAAGCCATATCGAGCAGTTAGTCAAATTAACCGGCCCAACTGATGGGCGAAATTATGGCTATACATTTTCCGATTTGGTTCAACGACTGCTGCCAGCTGTTGTATTGGATGCTTATCCTCTGCGAGCCATTGATACAACAAGAGCGCTTGAAATAGCGAGGAAAACAATTCCAACACCACCATTTACAGAGAAAATCATATGACAGCTTGGTCGCTTCAAAAACTTCTCGCCGGTTTGCACGATGATATCCAGCATAAGTTACAAACGAGTCGAGGTGTTTTTGGCCATCCGGTTACAAAGGGGGATGCAAGCGAGCAGGTATGGCTTGAAATGTTGCAAACATATTTGCCGCAGCGATACCAAGCAGCGAAAGCGCACGTTGTAGATAGCCATGGAAATTTTAGCGAGCAAATTGATGTTGTAATATTTGATCGCCAATATTCCCCCTTCATTTTTAAATTCAATGAGCAAACGATTATTCCTGCTGAAAGTGTTTATGCGGTGTTTGAAGCAAAGCAAGCTATCAACGCTTCACAGATTGAATATGCACACAAAAAAGTTGCTAGCGTTCGTAAACTACATCGCACCAGTCTTCCCATTCCGTATGCAAAGGGCGTTTATCCACCGAAACCTCTAATTCCGATCATTGGAGGTATTTTGACTTTTGATAGTGATTGGTCTCCAGCGTTAGGTATCCCGCTATCCACTGCATTATCTGCTGCGGGGTTGGAAGAAGCACTGGATTTGGGATGCATAGCAACTGCAGGACATTTTTCCCGTCGACAAGACGGAAGCTATGATTGTCGAACTGAATCTAAACCAGCCACGGCCTTTCTTTTCAACTTAATTGCGCAACTTCAATTTAGTGGAACTGTTCCAATGATTGATATTCAAGCATATGCTGCATGGCTTACAAAATAACGTGGGTAGTAGTTATGGCCACATGAGATCACGGGGATTGGCAAAAAAAGAGTGAATATAATAAAAATATTTTCATCGATTTTATTTCCAATAAAAACAATAAATTAATTTTCGAAAATTCAAAACTATAAATTCCGACTTGTCAGTTTGATATATTTTGAAACGTCAAAAATATATGTTTTGACAACTTAATGTCGGCTGCGCAAATAGCGCGTGATTGAAAGTCCGTTTTAACTGGCATAAAGTCCGCGATGTACTTCACGGATGCATTTCAATGACTCCTTTCGGTTGCTATCTCGAAGCACTTCGCCGCAGTCGGCAATTGCAACAAAAGCAATTGGCCGGGATGCTCGATGTTGACCCAACCTATATCAGCTTGATGGAGCGCGGCAGAAAAGGCCCGCCGTCAAATGCGCTACTCGAAAAATTAATTGCATCGCTTCAGCTAAGCCAAGAAGAGCAATCGCTATTGCATAAATACGTGGCGCAATCGCCGCGTGCTTTGGCGTTGCCGAAAAATATGAAACTAGAAGAGTACGAGTTGCTGGAGTCGCTATGGCAGCGGCTCGGTTCTTTAAGTCACTGCCAGATAGAAATCATTAAAAATGCGCTGAAGATGTCAGATGAACGCGTGAATGCTCAGCGGCCTGCACAGCTCAACTTGAGGATGAACAGCATGTAGAAAGTAAAACGGGACAGCCTGTCGGCGTGCCCCGCTTTGGGTGTAAGGCGATGCCTCACGTCTGGAAAACTGAGTATCGGCCCTTCTCGCAAAGCCCGTCAAGCTAACCGCTGATCCCATAACTGGCGAACATCTTTTTCATTACTGACCAAGGAGCAGTCATGTTTTCGAAAAAGCGAATGTCGCTGCCAAGGCAGTGGCAAAGGCCAACTCATCTCGGTGAAATCGGGTTTGATGTATCCCGCGTGCGAAATCCGGTCACTCGATCGCGAGGACTGGTACGTGGTCAATTTCCATCGACGAAATCCAAGCGGATGGTTGCGTGGGAGTCTCAGCTTGAAGAAAGAGCATGCTACCTCTTCGAGTTTACGCGGACGGTGCAATCATTTCGTGAGCAGCCCGTGACGGTTGAATATATTTTCGAGGGGAAAGTACGGACATACATACCGGATTTCGAAGTCACCTGCCGCAATGGCTTAGTTTGCTATATCGAAATTAAACCGCTGCAAAAACTGCAGTCATCCGAGGAAAGATATCGGTTCGATTGCATCGCACAAACGCTTAATCGTGACGGATGCGCATGGCATGCACTTACTGAAACAGAACTTCCCTCTCCTCACTCGCTACATACATTAAAACTTTTAAGAACTTATCTTCGTTGCTTGATACCGCCAACAACAATTCAAAAAGCCCAGAAATGGCTTAGTCAAACAAATGCCCCCACCTTTGCGATGTTCGCGATTTATCTCGACTCCTCATCAATTGCACTTGCGCTCATTGCACAAGGTTTTGCTTTTATCGATCTGAACCAACTCCTACTTGATTCAACACTCGTTACCTTAATCGGAGGGATTCAAAATGAAACTAGGCTCTTTACAGCACGGTCAGCACCTAGCTTTGAACAACGCGAACTATCGTATTGCGCGGATACTGGAGGACGATACCGTTCAACTTGAACGGTTGAAAGATTTAGCGCTTATCAATCGAACGAGAAGTGATTTATTGGGCGCACTCGCGAATGGTGATTTGTCTTTGATCGGTGGTGAAAGTCACCCACTAGAAAAAGCGCAGCTACCAATCTGTGTGTCGGACATCGCTAGCTTGTCGCCTGTTAAGCAGCAGCTAACGATGCGCCGTTTCAATTATGTAAAAGCAGCTGAAACAAGCTTAGGAGAAATACCTCGAATATTGGGGATTGAGAAAGTTATTGCAGAGGTATCTCATCGATTAAATGATGATAGCCCGCCAAGCGTTAATACGGTTTACCGTTGGTGGCGATGGTGGCAGCGCTCTGGGCATAACTTGAAGGTACTGGCTCCGAAAGTGAAAAAGGCCAGGAAGCATCGACGCTTTATGGGTATTGTCAGCGACGAAATTTTCAATGTTATTGAAGAGGTGTACTTAACTCCCGAAAATAATACGATTCAAGCAGCTTACGATCAGTTGTGCTATCGATTAAACATATTGAATGCCGGTAGAACACGACCGCTTTCCATACCAAGCCGCGCCACCTTCTATCGCATTTGTCGTAATTACGATAACTATTCAAAAATGGCTGCGCGCAAAGGCCGTGCAGCGGCAGATCGTTTCTTCCGGTCAACTGGCAAAGGTACCGATCCCAAATACATATTAGAGCGTGCTGAAATTGATCACACACCTCTCGATTTAATTGTGATCGATGATGAAACAGGACGTGCCCTTGGTCGCCCTACCGTTACATTTATCACTGACCGATATTCACGCATGCCCTTGGGGTTCGAGATCGGCTTCGAGCCTCCCTCTGAGCTTGCTGTCATGGCGGCGCTACGTCACGCGGTAATGCCGAAAATCTATTTGAAGGAATCTTACCCTGAGATAAAAAATGAATGGCCTGCCTATGGTATTCCTTCGACATTAGTTTGTGATAACGGATTGGAATTTCACGCCGAACAACTGAAAAGGATGTGTGCAGAATTAAACAACGAGTTAATTTTCTGCCCAAAACGTCAACCCCACTACAAAGCTGCCATTGAGAGATTTCTCGGCACATTCAACCGACAAGTGAGTCACCGGCTTCCGGGAACAACTTTTTCAAATATTGAAATGCGGGGCGACTATGACTCTGTCGCGAACGCCTGTTTTACATTAAGTGATATCAAAAAGCTCATTCACTTGTGGATCGTGGATATCTATAACCAATCCAAAAATCGAATGACGCAAGAAAGACCCAATTGGTTGTGGATGCAAGGACTGCAAAATGTTGAACCACTACTACCAGAAAGCAAAGAGCAGCTAGCGTTAATTCTTGCGCGCGAGGAAAGACGAATACTGAGTCACGATGGCGTTCAGTTTAAAGGACTGATGTATAGCAGCTCTGAATTAGCCACGTTACGTATTCGGAACAACGGTAACACCGAAGTGATCATACGATTTGATCCGGAAAATCTCGGCTCTGTATGGGTTTACGATGATTTCTATGCTGACTATCTCCGTGTTCCGTGTACACACCAAGATTACGCGAATACGCTTTCTTTGCAGCAGCATTTATTGATTCGCAAACAGCAGCGCTTAAACGATAAAACATTGACTAATGAGCAAGAGTTACTAGAGGCAAAAGCGACCTTCTTCAGAATGATTAAGGAGATGAGCCAAAGCTCTCGGATGCGCGAACGGCGCAAAGCCGCACGCATTGATAAATCAAAATTCACATCCCAGCAATTGCGCCATTCCGACATTCAACACTCTGCAACACCTCCATTAATTCCCGAGCTGACGCTAGATGATATTCCGCTGTTTGAGACAGTGATTCGAAACGATCGAGTCGTATGAATAGCGAATCAAAATTTGAATGCATCGCCCGTGTGCGCAACACAGTGATGATGCATTCTCAGTTCAAATCCAACTATGAGATGCTCGTGGAGGCTCATGATCTGAACGCGCGGGTCGGTATAGCTCAACACTATTTGCTAACAGGTGAATCGGGCACTGGCAAATCAACTATCAAAGCGTTGCTTCTGAAAAAGTTTCCATCAACATGGCTATCGGAAAAGCGCGTTATTCCTGTTTTAGCAATAGATACCCCTTCGCTACCCAGCGTTAAAAACCTCGCTGAAGAGTTTCTAACGCAATTAGGAGACCCTCGATATGGGCGCGGCTCCACGATTGAAAAAACGAGTCGCATTTTGCGTTACTTGCATGCTTGTGATGTGAAGCTCGTCATTATCGATGAAATTCAGCATTTTTTAGATCAAGGCAAACGCAAGGCCCCGAGAGAGGTAGCGGATTGGCTCAAAAGCATTATTGAGCGCGGGAACGTTTCTACAGTGCTGATGGGATTAGAGCGAAGTGCGCAAATTCTCGAAATTAATGAACAATTGCGCCGTCGCTTTTGTTGCCACATAAAACTGCAAGCATTCAATATCAAAAGCCAAAAGAGCTGCGCTGAATTTATTGGTGCGATAAAGCAGCTACTAACCTGTTTTGATCTTCCGACAAATATTGATTTACAGAGCACCGAATTAGTCGCCGCACTTCACTATGCGACCAACGGGATCATGGATTATATGATCAAGTTATTGATCGGATCGTACGAAGTGGCCTATCGCGATCGCCACGTAGCTATTGATAAAGCTTGTTTAGAAATAGCGTTCTGCGAACGAATCTGGGCGGCAGCTACCGACGAATTAAATCCTTTTAGCAAGCAATTTATTCCCCAGCGCCTCGATAAGCGAGGTATGCCATTTTTTAAATCTCAACCTGAATGAGGTCGATAAAATGTCTATGGAGATTATACGAGTTCCGATATTTCGACGTTGTTTTGTAGATGAGTCCCCACTCGGCTATTTAAAGCAAATTGCTGAGATGAACGAATATGGAAAATATGGCTGGATGTCACTTATCTCTGCCTGGCCATGCTCTACGTTGCCGGCACGGTTGTATCCGCATTTAAAATGCGCTGATTGGACAGGATTCAACAAGATCGATGAGTTTGCGCGAGCTATTCTCCAAATCGACAATAGTTATCTGGTGGCAACTCGGCTTAGATACTGTCCGGAATGTATGCGAGAAAATGAATATTGGCGAATGGGCTGGAAGCTGCTCTATTCAGTCGCGTGTACGAAGCACCAAACCTACTTGGAAGATGCTTGCCCGCATTGTTCTAAACGCGTGGGTGTTCCCGATTATGTAAATCGATGCAATTGTGGAATGCGCTTCATGGATGTTAAAGCTCAGCCCGCGCCATCTATCGTTGTACGGTGGCAGCGATTTCTTGAAGGCTTACCATTCATCGATACTGATGATTCACGACCAATTCTCTCGGGCGGACATAGATTAACCTTAAAGCAACGAATTGCGTTCATCCGTCTATTTTCTGTATGGGCAAATCGATTATCTCCGCTAAAAAATAAATGCTTAAGAGATATTGGAATTTCCAATCCAGATGTAAGAGAAGTGATTTGCAATGCATCGACTACGATGTTTAGCGGAGAGACGGCCTACCGAAATTTCCTGTTCAAGATTATGACAACGGATTTTGGTGACGCATGCGTAAATCAACAATACTTTGTCGAGTTCTATGCCGAGTTTAAATCGCTAGGCCATCAAAAGGCGCTCCAGGGTTTCGATGAGATCAACAGCGAATTTGTGGCCAGCGAATGGAAACAATCGGTTTCAAGGAGAAAAGTATTTACGACAGAGGTATGTGAAGCCCATAAATGGATTCCGCTACATGTAATCCGGCGCAAATATTCAGTAGGAGCAGCGACATTAAGACGATGGCTGGATGAGTTTGAAATAAAACACTCGATAAGACGCGCGGGTAGGCGCGAAATTATCGATGTTTATGAACCGGATATAGAGATTGTACTTGATGAAATCAATGATCGAATATCAGGGATAAGTGCCGCTGAAATGCTTGGGGTAACAAAAGCACAATTCGCTGAAATACGAAATATCTTTTTCGCTAAATCCCCTGCACAAGGTCACTGTGCCGAATGGCAATTTTCAAAGAAGGAGCTGCGCAAGTATATCGATGGCTTACTGAGCACCGAAGAGCCGATTGAGAATGAGGCGATAGCTGTGAGCGACATCCTGCGATATTACGGCGGCAAAATAGAAAATGCATTGCCTACCCTATTGAGGGCAATAGAATCTAAGCAAGTAACTTGCTGTAGTACGCAATTTGATGGAATTCGGAATTTGCTTATCGATCGACGCGAGTTTATGAATTGGTACTTGGAGCGAAAAAGAGTCGATGGTCATTTCAGCATACAGGAAATAGGTAAAAAATTAGAAATAAACGAAGAGTTTGCGTACCAGCTTATTAACAGCGGCTTAATACGATCCATTGATTACGGTCAAGTCGGTCGACTAGTTTCCAGCGATCAGCTTTATGAATTTTCTCAAGAATATGTTTTGCTATCTAAAATGAGCAAAATGTTTGAGGTTAACTCTAAGCAATTAAGAAACCATCTTAAGTTGAAAGGGGTTAACGCTGTAATGAATACCGAAAATTTCAAATTGCGTCAGCTGGTCTATAAGAGAGAGGAGTTAGCCACTGTCCCCTTCATTGTAAATTCCCTGCGAAGACTCCAAATGTCGATCGAAGATTTGTCGGGGGTTGGCAATGAAAGATATAAATGACGATGAGTTTAAAGCGCTTATAGAAAAGGAGTACCACGACACTTACGATTACTATCGGCAGTATTTCGCGACATTAGATTTCGGCGGTATTTCTCGATTTATTATGGGGGCTGATGAACTGTTCGGTAGCTTTATGACAAGCCCAGAAAGCTTTGGGGAGGATGAACAGCTCTTTAAAGCACGTCGCCGCGCTATTGTTACGGCACTGTTAGAGCATCCCGCGGCTAACCAACTTGAAGGTGACATCACGGCGCTCGCGGAGCTTGCAGGGGTGGGTTTACCGATAGGAGAAAAAACAGTGCATTGATGTTTTCTGAAGTGTTCCCTAAACTAATTAAGTGTGCTTTGGGACTTCGTTGGTAGATAGTTACCTCCCCCCGAAGACTTACGATAAAAGGCCTGCCGATACGGTGGGCCTTTTTCATATCACGGACAATGCCAACGAGTTTAGCAATAACTCGCAAATGTGATTTTGCTGGCCTAGCCATCACGTTGGTTAGTTATTTCAGATGCAGCGGTAAGTTTTTCGTAGACGTATGCGTTATCTAAATTTGGAGGTTATTTTGAAAAAGGTATTTCACGGATATATCAATAAATATCAATTCTTCCCAAAATTCTGTATTTACGACAAGTTCTCGCAGAAAAGAATAAGCGAGTTTAACAAGAGCGAAGCTACTCTTTATTTAATAGTGAAAACACCAAAAGTTAAATTTTTGCCCGAATCATTTCATGTCACTAAAAACTATTGCATTAAGGGTTTTTTGCAGGTCAAAGATCGAAAAATTGAGATCATATTTAGTGCTGCGAAAGCTTGGTTTGATTCTCCAAATATAAAAAATAGATTCAGAAATATTGAGGAGTTTACTGACTTCTATATGGAAAGATGGCGATTCTATGATGGTAGGACGGTTTCTAACCCCGAAAAATATTCATTGGTTACAACTATTAACCTTGAAGAGTCAAATGAAAATTATTTGCGGATAAATTGCGCATTAGGAAACTCATTGGCAGATATGAAGGATGGTGATCTCATTCTTACGCCATATCAACTGATTAGTTTTTTCGAAATAGATTGTTTAGAAGATCTTGAGATTATATATATAGGAAAAAGCAATGATGACACTTGGAAAAGGATTTATAACCATAATAAATGGGGGCTAATAGAGGAGCATCGAGAGGCCGATGAAGACCTGCTGGTTTATTTTATGAGCTTAGACAAATCTTCTATAAACCAAAAAAATCACGATGGTTTAACAATGATAATCCGAGATGAATCTGAATTAAGTGTTGAAGATGCAACAAATATCATGGAAGCTGCACTGATAATCTATTTTGTAAAAGATAAAAAATTTAATCTGCAGCTTGTTGGTGCTGACATTTCAGCTATAGAAACTGTTAGAAAGGTCCTGTTACCAGCAGGATATGATCGTATCTTTGTGGAGATGGATCTTGATGGACCTTTTGGTTTCCTGGGTTCAGCGTGTATAAATCCTTCAAGAAGCCACAACATTGAATACCACATATGATAGGAAAATCGAGCACAAAGTAAGTCATTATTGATTCGTTATCTAGCTCTATTAGTTATGGAACGCAACCGGAATAGTTTCTCAAGTGCTTCATTTTTCGCCTCAAAGATAGCGAAATTTTTCCCCCCGTGATTTTTCACACTGGGATACGCTATACCGTGGACGCCATTTCCAGAAATATCTTTAAATCGATATCGAAAATATTCTGAAATGATTTGAGTTGGAACATAGTCAATGTGCTCTCTCCCATCTTTTTCTGTAGGCTTAGTTATTTCAGAAGCGAAGGATTTCAGAAAGCCAATATGGTGCCTCCTTTCGTAAAGGGCTGGTTCAAAAATACTCGGGGAGGCCACCTCTGTTGAAAAGTCAACAATGCGCAACGGCTGAAGTGATTCGAATTCAGCGACACACCACCATTTCGCCCAAGAAATGATTTCTTTTTCTGCTGTTTCAGGATCTGAAGCTATATAAAAATAAGGAATCCCTGCCGGGTTCATTCGGCCTGCGACGGTAGAATATCCGGGTGGTGGTGCAGCCATTTCGGAAAATAATTTAAAGGAACAGTTTTTCTTTGCAGCTCTTACGCGGTAAAAGAGTGTCCCAGCAGGAACCTCATAGATGAATTGTTCTTTTTCACAAATACCACCCAAAATTTCTAACATTTCGCCGATTGGGATATAGTCCGGGCGTCCGGAGTTGTACTCATCCTCTGGTTCATTTAAAAATAAATAGCGTGTTTTGGTAAGAACCTGGTCCTTAAATGCACGCCAACCCCAGCGAAGTGAATCGCTCGGATTATCTAGTCCCCAACTTCCGTCAGTATGCTCAACCCAGTATATTGAGGGGTCAAAACTACTAATAACATCATTGAGAAAATTCTTTCTCCAGCCGGGATCGAAGTTTTCGATTATTTCCTCAATTAAAATTTCTTCTTCAAGCCACCCTCCCTCAACCCATGGAGTATTTACCTCCTGGGCATCTTGATATTCAGTTGTCACAGCTGCATATATTCGCTCCATTATCGCGTCAAACGGAGCAGCGATAGCGCGATTTGATGCTGCAGTGCAATAACTGCACTTGTTACAAGAGAGCATTTGCGAAACGAGTGATGCAAGTGCATCATCCACAACACAATCCGCACATACAAATGTAGAGCGAGATATGAGCGGAAGTTCTTCGATCATTGGGTTTCCCTAGATGTATTGAGCTGTACGAGCGCGGTCAAGTCTAAAAGCCGAAGAATCAGTCGATCAGTCAATTTAATTACTGACGGCAGAATAATTCGTATCAAAAGGCGTTAACTTCAAGTGCTGCGATGCTGCTATGCACGGCCTTCAACCATAGAAATTTCTTCCTCCGATAATTCATAGAGCGAATAAATCGATCGATCGATGCGTGTTTCTAGAGCGTCAATTTCTCTTTGGATTGTTCGTTCATCCTGGGGTGTTTTTGTTATTGATAGGCGATGTTTCAATGAAAGAATACGATCGACGTGAAGAACTATTTCTTCGATCTTTGCACTTTTCTTTGTATCAGCTCTAGTCAGATCAAATATGGGAAGTTCCTTTACTACTGTCGGCTTTATTTCAGCAAAAATCTTTCCTTTCTGCGGATTTCTTAACTTATAGACGTAGCCTAAAAGGCGCGAATTGAGCAAGGCTAAAAGTAGCTTCAACGGAACAGTTGGGGAATAAATGATAAATAAGGAGTTTTGAGCGTAATATCCATTTTCATCAAAGCTGCATCGTAAACAATCGCTTGTACGACGCATTAAGATTTTTGGCCCTACCATCTGCGTTTCATTAGAGGTGTACATGAGCCATTTACCGTACTTTATATATTGATTTTTTGGATAGTCTATTTGATACCTGTTCACATCCGTTCCTAGGAGTAACGGTTTCCATTCATCACCATGCGAAACATCTGAATGATATAAGCGAGATTTAAGAATTTCCTCAGTTTGTGGAGGAGTGCCATGACCCACTTGATAAGGCTTTATACCAAATATTATTGTGCACTCAGCCTTAAAAGGCTTTGAGAACGTTTTTAATTTCTTAATGAATTGATCGGAAATGTGATCACTTTCGAGAAGTATGCGAGCATATTCGTCACCGTTTAGCCATAAGGCTTTTGATACTTCTTGGTTAGTAGTAATGACCCCCCTTCGCAGGCGAATTGCCCTACACTTTCCCTCAGGGTCCTTATCTTTCCTCATGACAAAAGTAGAGCTTTCGACAATGGCCTTTTTGAAAACTCCATCTCCATAATCTCGAATTTCATCTATCGCATAGGCTAAAAATGCTTCTCTAAAGGATTTGGCTGAATTTATTAATAGCCATGTATTTGGCGTAATGAAGCCAATGTAGCCCCCTTTTTTTGCTAATTCGATTGCTTTAGATATAAAGAATAAGTAGCTGTCTTTTGTCTTTGTTGGAACGATAGGGTGCTTCTTGAGCAAATATATTAAATCTTCTTTTCCAAACGTTGCTCCCCAAGGAGGGTTGCCAATAACCGCATCAAAACCGCCCTTCTTGAAAACTTTCGGAAATACTAAATCCCAATCAAAAAAATTGATGCGATTGATAATGTCATTGTCTAGGTTAAGTCTTTCCTCAAGAAAATCGGAGCTAACAAGGGAGTTTCCACACTGAATATTTTTCTCTAAATCCGGCAAAACCCGTTCGTGGAAAAGCTTCATCTGACCATTTATCGTTTGCTCAGACTCTCCTTCGAGCATTTTCAGAAGCAACGAAAGCTTCGAGACCTCAACTGCTTGAACATCTATGTCTACGCCATAAATGTGTTGAAGCAAAATGCGCTTTTTTTCAGAGGTTGTAAGCCGCCATGAACCTTTCGCGGCTGATAAAATTCGGGCGGTCTTTCCCTTACTATATTTTTCTGAGTTTTGAATATATTGGTCTAAATGCCAATCGAGAAAATATTGATAAGCACCGATTAAAAATGAACCGGAGCCACAAGCAGGATCGATAACATATATTTCTTCGGCGTCTTTTAGACTTTTGTTTTCAAGCAACTTTCCTATTGTTCTTTCCAATAAATATTGGACAATATGTGGTGGCGTATAGAAAACACCGCCAGCTTTCTTTACTTCCGGCTTGTCCTCCACTACTGCACGATTTCCCGGAGTAAGACGTATAACCTTTCCTAAGAATTGCTCGTAAACGCTGCCAAGGATGTCGGCACCCAGTACCGAAAATTCGTACGGGCAATCGGGGTAATAAAGATTTTTGAAAATGTCCTTCAGAGGTTTATCATCAATTATCAAGCGCAGAGTTAGTTCGTCTACCCCTTGATTTCGATCCCTTTCTCTTTTGAAGTGAAAAAGCCCGGAGTTATAGCGATCATCCGCATCGCGAAACATGATTTGCAGCCTTGCGTATATATCTGTGCCGCGCTGGAGGGCTTGTAATCTTCCATATGGTTCTATACCACGGTCCTCACATATTCTTAGGAATATTATTCTATCTATAGTTTGCTGTACCGAATAATTGAGCTCTTTGGCTGATAAACCCGCATTGCGTAATGCGATATTTTTTGCCAATAGTTCACGCCAATTCTCAATTTCTTCTAGAAACGCATCATCTACTTCAGTTGTACCGCGTTTCCCCTTGGAGTTAATGGCGTACTTATCAAATGACCCTTTGAGAACGGCATCCTTCGAAAATATCGAGCTTATTTCTTCCCATCGATCTGCATATTCTTTATAAGTAAAATAAAACAGACGCGATGTACTCGCTTTGTCAGCTTTATCAGGTTTGATGCGACAGTCGTAAACTGCAAACTCTTCGAAGTCTGTCAAGATTGAAAGGGGAAGTTTTGCTGACCAAGCATATCGGCGCAACTGAAATGCTGGTTCGATATCGTTTTTCAAATTTACAGAGGGCTTTTTGGCCTCTAAGAAAAACTTCCTAGTACCCCCTACTCGAAAGCTATAGTCGGGGGCATGAGTTGTTGCACCTATCTTAATTGAATCCTCATGAATTACATCACGGTAGGCCTCGGCGTAGCCTAAACTATTATCAATATCCCAGCCCAGAGCTTTGAAGAAGGGATCTATATAATCTCTTCTTACTTGTGTCTCATTGTATTGTCCGCTTCTGTAGGCATCTATATTTCTATCAAAGTTTTCAATGAGGGCTAATAATGATGACGGAACGGACATGTTGAATTTCCATGTGGTTTAATAAATTCAATTGCATCCAACTTTGGTATTCTTTTTAAGTAAACTAAATTAGCACTTTTTTGAAGTTTAATCTTTAAGGAGGTCTATCCCTTCCCAAGTAATTGATTGAGTTACTGCCAAGATAATTCGGTTCAAATGTCTGGCTTTTAATATCGCCCCATGTCAACCTAAACCGTCCTAAATATTTTCTCAGCCGATCAGCATCATTAGCGCTTTTGCGCGCTGTAAGTGATACATCAAATAATCTTCGACCAGCTTCGGAAAGGCTTCTCGATTCACAGCAAACGCGAATCACAGCATCCAATTGCACACGATCGAATAAATCAATCTTCGCAAGAGCATCAGGCGACAGATATTGCTCGATAAGCGATTGACCAGAAAGCTCATCGCCTCCCCACTGTTTCCGCAATCGGTCTATTTCTAATTCCACGATCGGCAATGAAATTCGCCCGCCTTGCGCCAGCGTTGCCATGCGTGTAACCGATGCGGAAAGATCTCGAAAGTTGCCGTGCCATTTCGCTTGATGCGATACAGCGAAATTCATGTAATGTTTGGCAGCTTCTTTGTTGAATCGAATTTGTTGGCGCATCTCTTGGCAAAATTGCTCCAGGAGATAATTTAAATTGGGCTCAATATCTTCAGCGCGTTGCGACAAACCAGGAAGCGCATAAGTCCATAAGTTAATGCGAGCGAACAAATCTTCCCGAAAGCGACCAGCGCTTACCTCTAAACGTAGATCGCGATTAGTGCCTGCGATTAACTGAAAATCGCTTTCTACTTCCCGATCACCGCCGAGCGGAAAAAATCGTTTTTCTTCGATCGCTTTAAGCAGCATCGCTTGTTCATCCAAACCAAGCTCACCGATTTCATCTAGAAACAACAGCCCTTTATTCGCTGTGCGCAATAGACCTGCGCGCTCCGTAGCGGCGCCCGTGAAAGCGCCTTTTAAATGCCCAAACAATGCAGAGGCAGCACCCTCTCCTCGCAATGTCGCGCAGTTCACTTCAACAAAACTTCCTGGCAATTGATGCCGTGATTTTTTTAATTCAAATACCCGCTTTGCTAAAAACGATTTGCCTGCGCCAGTGGGACCCATTAATAAAATCGGTGCTTTGGAGCGAACAGCGACATGTTCGATTTCATCGATTAACTGATTGAAGTGTTTGTTGCGTGTGGCAATACCGGATTTTAAAAACGTGACGGCATCTTCGCGTTCGCGCTCAAAGCGCTGTGCAATTTGATTGTATTTCGATAAATCGAGATCGATGAGCGCATAACTGCCTGGTTCATTGAGTGCTTGGCGTTTCGGTGGCGAGGTCTGCAGTAATACGCCCGGAAAATACCGCGCTTCCGTCATGAGGAATAAACAAATTTGGGCGACGTGCGTGCCTGTGGTGATGTGAACCCAGTACTCTTCATTTTCCAGATCGAAAGCATACGAGTGCGCAAAATCGAATAACGCTCCATATACCTGCTCGAAATCCCACGGATCGGCAATCGGTAAATTAATGGCGTTGATCGTTGTCTCTGGCGAAACCGATGCAATGTCGGCGCGTAGTTGTTCGATCAGCGCTCCCGATCGGCCGTTGTCGAGTAATTCGATACGGCTCACCACCAAATCTTCGCGTTGGGTTAATGCGACGGTGGGACGCCATCGTTCCCAGCGACCACTGCCCTTGCCTGAATCGAGTTGGCTGCCAACAAAGCCAATAACGACGATCTTCTTCATGATAACAACCGATAAATAGTTATCTCAAAGTATAAGTTATTTGGATTAATGAAGCCTGAATTTTACGCGATGGTTTGCTGGGTTAAATTTAAATCTTTTATTTTCAATGATTTATGAGAGTCATTATTGCCGAGTATGTGCTTGGCACGCCGTTCGCTCTAAGAGGGATATACAAGTCAAAACACAAGGAGATGAACATGGCGAATAAAACATTGTTTCAAGGCCAGCCAGGCCGCTTGCTCCCACGTGCTAACGCGATCAACGAGGCCGGTGGAAAGGCGTATGCCCTGAGCCCTAAACATCAGTTGGCGCAGTACGCCGTAACGGGTTGTTTGAATGGTACGTACTACGCGAGCGCTGAAACGCAATTGTCGACGCTGTTGGCGTTGTGCGAAGAAATTGAGCCGCGTTTTATTGCGCAAACGGCGATCTACTGCCGCGAGCAGGGTTACATGAAAGACAGCGCGGCATTGCTAGCAGCGATCTTAACGATGACAGGCCAAGAGTTTTTGCCGCAGGTTTTTGAGCGCGTCATTAACAACGGAAAAATGCTGCGCAATTTCGTGCAAATTTTGCGTAGCGGTACGGTGGGTCGTAAATCGCTCGGAAGCCGTCCGAAAAAATTGGTGCAGCAATGGTTAAACACGGCATCGGAAAAAGCGTTGTTGAGTGCCGCAGTAGGTAACGATCCATCGCTTGCCGATGTGGTGAAAATGGTTCACCCGAAACCGAATGAAGCGTGGCGCGAAGCATTTTTTGCGTGGTTGATTGGAAAGCCGTATGACGTGGCTGCATTGCCACCGATCACGACAGCGTTTGAGGCGTATAAGCGCGATCGTTCGGCACCCATTCCGGATGTGCCTTTTCAAATGCTAACTGCATTGGAATTGGGACAAAACGAATGGGCGGAGATTGCGCGCAACGGTAGCTGGCAAATGACGCGTATGAACTTGAATACCTTTGCGCGTCATGGCGTGTTCGCTGTTGAGGGTATGACGGCATTGATTGCAAAACGTTTGCGCGATGCAGAGGCAATCGCAAAAGCGCGCGTGTTTCCGTATCAATTGCTCGCGGCGTACAAATCAGCGAATGCAGAAGTGCCGTTGACTGTGCGTGAAGCGCTGCAAGACGCGATGGAGTTAGCACTGCGCAATGTGCCGACATTGCCGACGAATGTTGTGGTTTGCCCGGATGTGTCCGGTTCGATGGCATCGCCCATTACGGGTTATCGCGGTGCAGGTACGACGGCGGTTCGTTGTATCGATGTCGCAGCACTTTTTGCGGCAGCGGTATTGCGCAAAAACCCGAATGCGTTGGTGTTGCCGTTCGAAAACGATGTGGTATCGGTGCAATTGAATCCGCGCGATACGGTATTAACCAATGCAGCGAAACTCGCGGCGATTGGTGGAGGCGGAACGAATTGCAGTGCACCGCTGGTAAAAATGAATCAGAAAAACGTGAAAGCGGATCTGGTGATTTTTATCTCGGACAACCAATCCTGGATGGATGGTCGTCCCGGTGCAACGGCAACGCTGCAAGAGTGGGAGCGTTTTCGTGTGCGTAATCCAAACGCGCAATTGGTGTGTGTGGATGTGCAACCGTACGGAACCACGCAAGCGAATGAGCGTAACGATATTTTAAATATCGGCGGATTTTCCGACGAGGTTTTCAACATCGTTAATGCGTTTGCGACGCAGCAATTGAATGCCGCGCATTGGGCTGGAGTGATTGAGGCCATTGCACTCTGAGGTTTTTGCCAGGAGGCGCCAACATAGCCAGGAGGCAACAGGCACAAGGGATGTGCTGAAGCTTCAGAGTCTTTTGCTTAAAAAGTTTTTGCGAATGCTGAGATGGATTACATCGGTAAAGCGGGAAACCGCGACGGGTTCGATTCCCGGGCACCAGGCAACTGGGGCACGATCCACTCAATCCTTGTCGCAATCTTGGTTTTGACGCAAATGCCTGTAGGACTACATTTGTCGCCGGTTCGAACCCGGCCTGCAGTAATGCAGTAGCTCAGCGGGTAGAGCAGTGTTCCTACTAAACACTTGTTGCGTCATCTTGTTTTAAAAATTGTAAATGACACAGTGTTAAAAGTTTTTGGCGAATGCAGGTGAAACTACATCCCTATGAAGGAGGTGGTTGCGGGTTCGAATCCCGTCGGTCCCCAAATATGGGATCGTAGCTCAACGGTTAGAGCACCTTGTTTCACCGATCCTTGTCGCCAATTTTATTATGTTGGAAATGTTTTAGTGATGAATGCCGATGAAATTACAGGTAAGAGCAACAAGGTTCGCCTTGTGGTCCCGGGTTCAAGCCCCGGTCAGCAATCGCTGATAGCTCAGTAAAATATTTCATCACTTTTGTCATCACGCCTTTTTTGAATTGAAAGTATTTAGGTTGATATTAAAAGTATTAGGCTCACGTATAGGTTAAGGCCATGAAAAACGAACAGTACGATGTGTTGCAGGCTGCGAATGGGCGCCCGATTAAAATGTGGACGCAAGGTGTGCCGGTTGAAGACGATGCCAAACGCCAATTGCAAAACACTGCGAGTATGCCGTTTATTTTTAAACACGTAGCGGTAATGCCCGATGTGCATTTGGGAAAAGGCTCAACGATCGGTAGCGTGATTCCGACACTGGGCGCAATTATTCCTGCCGCTGTCGGTGTTGATATTGGCTGTGGAATGATCGCTACTAAAACCACGCTGACTGCATCGGATTTGCCGGATAATTTAGGACCGCTGCGTAGCGCAATTGAAAAGGCTGTCCCGCATGGTCGTACGCCGGGTCGTCAAGATCGCGGTGCTTGGTCCAATGCGCCAACAGCTGTCGATGAAGCTTGGTCGCAATTGCTGCCGGAGTTTGAACGCATCACGAGCAAATATCCGAAATTAGCGCGCACAAATCATCGCGTTCATTTGGGAACCTTGGGAACGGGTAATCACTTTATCGAGGTGTGCTTGGATGAAAATCAATTTGTTTGGGTGATGTTGCATTCTGGATCGCGCGGTGTGGGTAATGCCATCGGTAATACCTTTATCGAATTGGCAAAAGCCGATATGCGTCGTCATTTTATTAATCTGCCCGACCAGGATTTAAGTTATTTTCAGGAAGGGACGGATCATTTCGATGATTACGTATTTGCGGTGGATTGGGCACAGCGTTACGCGAAATTGAATCGCGAAATCATGATGCGACATGTAATCGCAGCGTTGCGTAAAGTGATTGATAAGCCGTTTGAAGCGCATCAAGAAGCGGTGAATTGCCACCATAATTATGTGCAACGCGAAAACCATTTCAGTCAAAACGTATTGGTAACGCGTAAAGGTGCGGTATCGGCGCAGAAAGGCCAACTCGGAATTATTCCGGGGTCGATGGGAGCTCGCTCTTACATCGTGCGTGGAAAAGGTAATGAAGAAGCGTTTTTCTCATGCAGCCACGGTGCGGGACGCACAATGTCACGTACCGAAGCGAAGCGGCGCTTTACGATTGCCGATCAAGTGCAGGCAACGAGCGGTGTTGAATGCCGTAAAGATGCTGACGTGATCGATGAAATTCCGATGGCCTATAAAGACATCGATGCCGTTATGCACGCACAGCGCGATTTGGTGGATATTGTTCATACGCTAAAACAAGTGGTGTGTGTAAAAGGATGAAAAGGCCGAGGGGAAAGACCCTCGGCACTTAAAAAGAATTAATGAGAAGAATCATGTTGGAATTAGATGGATCGTTTGGTGAGGGCGGCGGACAAGTGCTGCGCTCTGCATTGTCTTTATCGATGTGCACAGGCACGCCCTTTCGTATTGAGAATATTCGAGCTAAACGCAGTAAGCCGGGATTGATGCGTCAGCATTTAGCTGCTGTGTTAGCGGCTGTCGAAATTTGCGATGCACAAGTGTCAGGCGCTGAACTTGGCTCGCAAACGCTGCAATTTATTCCCGGAAAAATTCGCAGTGGTAATTATCGCTTTGCTATCGGCACAGCGGGCAGCTGCACACTTGTATTGCAAACAGTATTACCTGCGTTGCTGCAAGCCGATGCACCGAGTTCGATTGTGCTGCAAGGCGGCACACACAATCCGATGGCTCCGACATTTCATTTTCTTGAGCAAGCATTTTTGCCGCTGCTCAAAAAAATGGGCGCGGATGTTTCGATCACACTCGATCGCTTCGGTTTTTATCCGGCAGGCGGCGGACAGATTACTGTCCAAATTACGCCGGCTAAAAAATTATTGCCTTTAACTCTCATGGAGAGAGGAAATACCGTAACAGGGACAGCACATAGTTTAATTGCAGGCGTTCCAGCAAATGTTGCTAAACGTGAATTAGCGGCATTTGGGCAAGCATTGAATTGGGGTGAAGATCGCTTAAAGATTTTGCAGATTCGCCATGAAGAAGGTCCTGGCAATGTATTTCAAGTATTTTTAGAGCACGAGCATCTAACCGAAGTTTTCACAGGTTTTGGCGAGCGCGGTTTAGCGGCTGAATTAGTTGCTAAAGGTGTCGTGAAAGATGTGCGGGAATATCTCGTGTCAAACGCGGCAACCAGTCAATATTTGGGAGACCAATTATTGCTGCCGGTAGCGTTGGCGGGTGAAGGTGCATATAGCACCACGCGAATTTCCCAGCACATAAGCACGAATGCGCAAGTGATCGAAAAATTTCTGCCGATTGAGATTGAGGCAAGGAAAATAGAGGGCGCGTACTGCGAGGTATATGTTCGTAGTTAAACGCGTATGCACTATTTCTAAGTTATATCTTGCTGAGATTGCAAAATATAACTGAAGCGATATGCTGATGGTGTTTTGATGTATACGGAGTTTGGTTAGAAATAGTCAGATGTCAGAACGCCACCTGCGAAGGTCCGGGCCTTGCCCGTATAACCAAGTGCATCCGAGAGCAAACCCCCTCATTGGGGGTTTTTGCTTTATGAGATCATATTTATTAAATAGATTGAGAGTTTAGAATAATAAAATGAAAGGAAAAAGGTGTCTGGAGAGGGAGAGGCTGTAAGTCTTTATTAAATATTGAAGAAACGGTGTGAGGGTGCTTGCAATGAGTGGACAATGGATTCGCGAGCCTGCTAACGGAACTACCATAATTTTCGTTCACGGAATTATTTCTGATGGTGAAAAATGCTGGACCAATGACAATGGTACTCATTGGGCAAGGTTGCTCAGTGAGGAGCACGAACTTGGTCCTGTTGGTATTTATAACTTTACGTACTACACGGCCATTGCCAGTGGCACGTATAGCATTGGAGATGCCGTTGATTCACTTCGAGAGGAGTTGCGACTCAATAAAGTCATCTCACGATCTAAGAACTGGATCTTCGTATGCCACAGCATGGGCGGCATCGTCGTGCGCCGATTTCTGGTTGCTAATGTTATTGATCTTAAGGAGAAGGGCATTTCAGTTGGTCTCTTCTTTGTTGCATCACCATCTCTAGGTTCCAGGTATGCAAATCTGCTTGAAAGTATTATTAATCTCTTTGGGCACATTCAGGCTGAGGCACTGAAATTCTCTCAGTCGAATACGTGGCTAAACGACCTCGATAAAGACTTCCTGAATTTGAAGGAGAAGGCACACCTTAAAATTCGTGGTAAGGAGATCGTTGAGGATAAGTTTTTTGTTCTGACAAGGTTTTTTCGGCGACAGGTAGTTGAACGCTTTTCGGGTGCAAGATATTTTCAAGAGCCCGTTGTGATTCCAAAGTCGGACCATATGTCCATTGCTAAGCCTAATGATCAAAGTGCTTTTCAACATCGATTACTTAAGCAGTTTGTGCTTGATTGCATTGATGATTGGCGACCGTCTTGTGAAGATTCTGCTGCGCAAGATGAGCACGCCGTTGCATTTTTTAAAAAAGCGCTTGAAATTCCTACTGACGCCATTGTCTGGAATGATGCGGAATATGATCACCTTCTAAAAGATTTTTGGGGGTCTGATCCAATACGTGGAAACCAAGCGCTAGAGGCACTACTTAAGCGTGGCGATGAAGGTGAGGAGCATGTTTTCCGCAATAAACTGTTTGTAGGGACTACACAAGTTTATCGTCGTTGGATGCAATATATTCATGCGCGGCATGAAACTTGTGGAAATCGCTTGTTAAAGTTGGTGCAGGAAACTAATGCTTGGTTTGGCGACCGGATGATAGCTGCGCAACTTATGTGCGGTCTTCCTCGAAGCACTCCGATGCAAGATCCCCTCTACATGCTAACTCGTCAGTACTTCGACCACTCAGCAGATTCGCGAAATTGTTTAGAGCCTACAGATAACTTTCATATTGATAATGATGGTGCTCACGCTTCAATGCTGGCATATGCGTGTGCCGGTGGCAGTGGCGTTCACATGTGGAAGTGTGCAGCTGGATCTAAAACTGGTTGGGAGAAAGTACGTACAACAGGGTTCGAGGCCGCCTGCTATTCGTTTGCGCGAGGGAATATTGATTCACAATCTACTATTTTTAATTTTCTAACGCACGCAACGAATGATGACGATTACGAGCACCGAATGATTGAATTGGATAAATTTGAGATAGATCTGCCAGAGGGGTGTGAGGGAATCTCTCTGCAAGAATGCTGGGCTCAGGCCCACTTGGAGTCGTTTGTGAGATGGATGAGAAGTGATGTCATCGATGAGCTTCTCTTGTCGTGGGCAAGACATCCGCACGTTCGCGTTCGCAATTTCTGCGCTCAAATCTTGGAAAAATTGACCCTCCCTAGAACAGAAAAGGAACTTCTTGATTGGGTGTCGCGAGAGACAAATGATGATGTTCGCCTCAGTGTGCAGAATGCACTATTCAATGTGCAATGCTTTTCAAAAAATCCCAAGTTTTTAAAAGAGGCCTCATTGGGAGAAAGCAATGCGAGTAATGAATATATGGTAATGCTGGCAAAACACGGCCATCGCCATCCCTCCGTGGGAAAAAAGATGTGTTCTGTAAATTGGTTTGATCGCGCGATGGCCGCTTTAGCGTGCGGCTATTTATCAGATCAGGAGCTGCTTGGGGATACGACAGATTTGTTGCAGGGCATTGAGTATCCGATGCAAAGCGTATTGATAAATTGTGCTCTTGCGTTAGCGGGGCGTAAGGATCGCCAGCTAAGTTTGCATTTGATACTGAGTAGGGCTGGGGATATGACTAATGATTACGAGCGTCTACTTGATGTTCGAAGGTTGAAACCCCCGCTGAAGCTCGCAATTCTTGATGCATTGAAAGCGGACGCTCGTGACGATGAAATCAATGCTTGGCAGATAGAGTTAGGACCGATCAGCTTACCCGCTTGAGCTGCCTCGCTTTATTTAGAAGATGTAGTCGCATTAATCTGACTATATCATTGAGTTAAGTTAAAGCACTTTTAATGAGTTGATCTCATCCACGATATTTTGACGTGCTCTAGCTTCATACTTTTCGAAGAACCAGCTCGTTTTATAAATCTGGCTCTGCTTCAGCACAGACTCAAGGAAACTTCTCCTTCCGATTCCATAGAGGGTTTTTGGTACGGAACGAAATTCGTTTTCGACTTGCCGACAATATTCCTCGTATTTAGCTTGGGTCTCACCCAGGATTGCCATATCGGCATCAAGAATAATTAACATCTCGTCGGAAATTGCTTCGGCTTTATGATCTTTGGTCGCAAGAATAATATCGACAGCCCTATTCGTAACCGAACACTCGATGCCTAATTGGTTCATTGCATTTTTTGCGTGCTCTGCACTTCGCGCTTCATTGGTATTCTCGCCGGGTTCATAAATATAGTCGTGGTACCAAACAGCCCAAAGCCCCGCAGGACTATCAAAGCCAATATCCTTAAGAAGCAGTAATACATGCTCAAGGTGTTTTAGTGTGTGGTAGTGTCGGTGTGGTTCAGAGTAGGCGCGGCAAATACTCATAAACTCAACTTGCCCCTCTGCTGGCGGGATTCCGGACAGCCGCATCAAATGTTTCCACTCTTTTCTCAACTCTATCATTGCCATTTGAACTCCTCGGCCTCATCGAGAATTGATTCAAGCAAATTCATCGGTGACTGATCGCCCATTCGGTATATCCACATCTTTCCAAATTTATTTCTGACGATTTCGCGGTCAATTAAAGCGATCTTTTTGTCACCCGATAATTGGGCCGCTAAGCGTTCTTGGATTTGGTGTGAGCTTAAGCCCCTTTGAGTTAAGCGCGTGTTTTGCTCATCGAGCGTAACGTCGCAAAGTATGCAACGGTAGTTACATTGACCTGCTCCCCCTAAACAGCGAAGGAAATTACATGCATCCAAACTAAATTTTAATGTGACAGTTGATAAACGGTACTAAAGGGTTATGCATTCTCTTTAAGATTTCTATCTTTTTTCTTCATGTAATTAATAAAGTTTTTCTTTTGATTGCCAGTTTTTATACCATGCAAATAATAATCGCCACTACAAACTAGCCAGAGTATTTTATCTACAGAATATGGTGTCACGTTGTTAGACGTCGCGATTTCTTCCATGATTTCTAATGACAGATAGTCGGCCTTAGAGGATTGTTTGGTTGCATTTTGTAAAATGCCTAACTCAATAAAAATATCTTTAATATGTGTATCTGGCTTTCCAAATTGGACATACCCAACTTCTTTTAAAAAATCACAGGCCAACGCAAATCCTATGCCGGCAATCTCATAACTAAGCAACATTGGTAAAAAAGGCTTTATTCTGGGATCTTTGTAATGTTGATCCAAAAACGCATAAAATTCAGCGTGGCTATTAAACTTATTTAAAAATCGAGCTGATGAAAGAATGGTATTACAATAACGAAACCACAATTTCCTTTTTTCGGGATGCGGCTCACGGTTTAAAGTTGGAAGGATTTTTGAAAAGAGCGCAACATCGCTAAGATTTCCGTAATTATTTACAACTTCCTTCGGAGTAAATTGGAATAGAAAATTACCAAGCGGCGTTATATTTCCTTTCTCTCCACTGATGGCTTTTCCAATTACGTTTGGGCTCATTTGAACATTTTGTGCTGACTTTAACAGCAGTTCATATAGTCCATTGATCGAAGAGGGTTTTTGCCCTTCTCCTGGTGTTAAATATTTTTGTATTTCTTGGGGGCTTAATTTAGATCCACCCTTCTGCACAATAAAATTTAGAGCCTCTGTATATAATTGATTCTTCATATATGCCTAGATGCATCAAAAATGGGTTATTGGCTTTTCATGTTGTTGAGTGAAGGCAATCGACAAACTCATCAATGAGCTGCGTGATCTCATATTTTCCGGACCAATCGTGCCATTTTGCTATTGATCCATAAATGGATGGAGTCTGAAATACTCCGTGTTTTACTAATGGTCCTCCAACACCCCATTTAGAAATGATGAAATCATCCTTCTGTAGCATGCCAATGTGTTGAGGCTTTAAATTTTCCCAATACGTTACAAAGCTAGCTTTCGATTTTTCCGTGGCAATAAAAAAGCCGCCCTTTATAAGCCATTCAAGAAATTTCATATCTATTTCAGATACTTTATGAAAATCTCGAAACCTCATGTATGTGTTGTATCGTTCAACGCTATCTTCTAAACAATTAGTACAATATTGCAAGCAGGTATAGGGAAGCTGCGGATCGGGTGTCGAGATAATCTTGAATTGCTCACCAAAAATAGAGCATTCTCGTTGAAGTTCAGAACACAAAACGCTCGGTGATTTTTCTCCTTGCATTATTTCAGTAATTTTCTTCCTGACATAATACATAGAGAACCCCGGTGGTAATTGCACTGTTGTAAATTGATAAGACTTTTATTTATTATTGTTCAAGAAAATTTTTGGAACATATAATCGCCAGTTAGCCACATAATCAGGTTCACCCATTTCGTGTGCGAGATAAAAATCAAATTCCATTGGAAGTTCCCGCCATGCGATTCGAGATATTTAGTAATCTGCCTAAATTATTCATCTCCTGCATCAGAACCGGCAGCGTTCTTGATTGACACGAACTGCCCATCGATCATTTTGCCCGTCACGCGATTGCCATTGGCATCAACTCGATCAATGTAGCCAGGTAATGCGCTGGCTTCGTATTGAAGCGGCGATGGATTGGAGGCTGCACTAATAAAAGGAGCATTCGGGTGTTGGGCTACTGCTGAAAACACAATGTCAGGATCGATTCGTGGCGATGGTCCTACTTCAATGCTGACGCGAGCGCCCTGTCCTATTGCAACAAGATCTTTTGGTGATAGAACGTGAGCAAGGCGACGGCCGATCGACGCCCAGAATTCGATTTGGCTAGGAGCTGATCTATGCGAAGCCCTGCCCTCTATCTCGGCCGCTGCGATTAGCTCTGAATTAAGACGAATAGGACGGCTGGTAGGCATAGGGCTATCTCTTGCACCAATTTGTAGCGCTTTGCTACAGATTGATTATAGATCGCTCTATGAGGAAAAATTAAGCTGTTGTTGTGATTGGGTTTTCGCGCGTTATGAGATTGAGGACAGATTTAGCTAGTTCGAGTGAGATTTTCGAGTCGCCTGTTCATCTCATCCAGAGTGAAAAACAAATAGGATTCAAAGAACTAGGATTGTCATGCGGAATGAGATTCGACATCTGGGATTGCACAAAAGTTGGGTCTGATTTGCATGTAAATTGGGTAAAAAAGGTCGGCATTGCCGGCCTTTTTCATTTTTAAATCAAGTGCTTACTGTCAGCGATAACCATCAGTTCAAACATTCGCCCGCAAATGTCCCCTATAAATCCAATTGCAAAAATGATGTGTTTAGGGGTTTTTGCCATTGATCTAATATATAAACCAGTAAATAAGATGATAAAAATATCACATGAATATAGTAATTATCTTGATACTATCTAGCATTAATCTATTGTATTTTATGGAAAATACATATAATCGCTTAAGCGATAAACTGATATTTAAACTGAGAAAGTAACTGATATGGCTATTGTGCCCAGCCTGACGCCGTACCTCCCTCGCCAAGGCGTTGCAACCATGATGGCTTTGCAAGATAAGGCATTGGTGCTGTCGAATGCTGCGGCTGAATTAGGAGGAATGCTGGCGCCCACCGTCAGGCAGGTGCTGACCAAACACATGGAGGTCATCAATAGCTATTACTCCAACTTAATAGAAGGGCATCACACTGAGCCGCGAGAGGTTCGTGCTGCTCAAAGTGGCGATTACAGCGAAGACCCGTTCAAGCGAAACCTCCAGCTTGAGTCACTGGCCCATATTCGGGCACAGCAATACCTGTGGGAGCGAGCGGATGCGCTTTCCTATCAAGCCCCGGAGACGCTGCTGAAGATCCACGAGCAGGTGTTTGCCGGCCTGCCTGATGAAATGTTGATGGTGACTGGAAATGATGGCCGGCAAATTCGGGCGGTGCCGGGCAGATTCAGAGAATGCGACGTTGATATAGGGCGGCATCTCCCGCCACCACATGCTGAGCTTACTCAATATCTTGATGCTTTTGCTGAGGCCTATGATGTGAGCCGGCATGGTGGTGTCGATAAAATCCTGGCCGTCATGGCGGCGCATCACCGTCTTGTCTGGATACACCCTTTCATTGATGGTAATGGCCGTGTCGCGCGGTTGCATACCGACCTAGGCTTAAAGCAGGTCGGTGTGAAAGCCGTGGGTATCTGGTGTTTAAGTCGAGGACTGGCAAGGCGCGTGGCGGAATATAAACGCTGTTTGCAGGATGCCGATGCAGATCGGCAAGGCGATGGTGGTGGCAGGGGTGCCCGCTCTGAAAAGGCATTGATTGTGTTCATCGACTTCATGCTGGATACAGCCCTGGATCAGGTGCGGTATATCGGAGATTTACTGAAACCTGACGGTATGCGACAACGAATAGAAGCCTATGTGACTCACCGCGGCACGGGTTTGGCTGGCCGAGGATTACCGTCGTTGAAGAAGGAAGCGATACCGGTATTGCAGCATGCTTTTGTACTGGGCGAGATACAGCGCAAGGATATGGAGCAGCTTTCAGGGCTTTCGCTCCCTTCTGCTCGAAAACTGTTTCAGCAGCTGAAGGAGGAGGGTCTTCTGACCGAGACCAGCAATCGCTCACCGCTGTACTGGGCGATACCGGAACACGCAGAGCCCTGGTACTTTCCTGATCTTTCGGCACCCGCCGCGAAAGTATTGGGGGCTGGTTAATAAGAACCGGCTACGTTCTTCATTGATACAAACTGCCCATCAATCATTTTGCCCGTCACGCGGCTGCCATCGGCATCAACTCGATCAATGTAACCAGGTAATGCGCTGGCTTCATATTGAAATGGCGCTGGACTGGCAGCCGTACTCATAAAAGGAGCATTCTGGTGTTGGGCCACTGCTGAAAACACGATGTCCGGATCTATCCGTGGCGATGGCCTTGCCTCAATGCTGATACGAGCGCCCTGTCCTATTGCAACAAGGTCTTTCGGTGAAAGAACGGGAGCAAGGTGCCGACCAATCGATGCCCAAAATTCGATTTGGCTGGAAACGGATCTATGCGAAGCCCTGCCTTCATCATCCAAGTCTAGATTGGCGACAGGTAGCAATAAGGGACTATCGCCGTCATCCGGTAGGCGACTCATTCGAGCTAGACATCCTGTTCAAGGTATTTTGTCGCACCGGAGCATAACACCGATGGTTCAAAACCATCGCGCAGTAATTCAAGCGGTGAAATCTTTGTCGTCTCGTAATTCGAAAGGCAAAAAATGACCCGACTGGTCGCATCACGGTCAGCCAATGCACCAAGCAATTCGCGCAGCCCGGGTAGCACTTCTCGCTTATCAAGATCGAACTGCGCGACCGGCAGCATCCATTCGCCCCCTCGCTGCCGTACGCATGAGGGAGCGATTGTCGCTCTGCGCATTCACTTCGCGCTGAATGCTATTGGCCAGCCGCTTTGCCAGCGCTTCTGAATCATCCGCAACGGCTGTGGTTTTACACCCATGTAAAAGCGGAGATTTTGTCTAAACTTCTGAGCTGTTGGACTGCACGGACTTTGTATGGCTCGGATGATAGGAATTGGGCTGGGTAATATTAAACAGTCAGGTGAGCGGCGGTTCGCCCAGCGTTTACAAAGTCATCTCGAAGATGATTATCTCGTTTGGTACGACGTACCCGTCGGTAAGAAACGACGCTATCCCGATTTCATAATCCTTCATCCTCAACGTGGTCTTCTGTTTATCGAGGTGAAGGATTGGAAACCGGCGGCGCTGAAGCGCATAAATCCCACTAGCTGCACCATCGAGACGCCGACGGGCCGGCAAGAGGTTCCACATCCCCTGGAACAGGTGCGTCAATGTGCGTACACAGCCGTAAACGATCTCGTTCGCAATCCTCAATTACGCCAAAGTGAAGAAAAATACAGCGGCAAGCTAATTTGTCCCTATGGCTGGGGCGTTGTCTTCACAAATATTGCTCGCGATCAAATTCAGCGCGCTATGCCCGATGATATTCGCGAGCGACTTCTACCGGATCATCTCGTCATCTACAAAGATGAAATGACGGAATCGGTTGACCCGGAGTTTTTCCAGTCAAAACTGTGGGACATGTTCAATGTCCGTTTCCCTAACAAGTTAACTCTGCCGCAAATCGACTGCATTCGTTGGCACATGTTCCCCGAGTTGCGCATCGGTGATAGTGGCCAGGCAACTCTTTTTCCAGAAGATGGTTTCCCAGAAGATGGGTCCGAGGTTGAGCTCGAAGAAGCCATTCCTGACATTATTCGAATCATGGATATTCAACAGGAGCAGTTGGCGCGCAGTTTGGGCGACGGCCATCGCGTCATTCATGGTGTGGCCGGATCAGGAAAAACGCTCATTCTTGGCTATCGCTGTATTCATCTTGCGCAGATATTGCATAAACCTATATTAGTGCTCTGCTTCAATATTACGCTCGCAGCGAAATTACGCGGTTTTATCAGTGCGCGTGGTATTCACGGTCAAGTACAGGTTTATCATTTTCATGATTGGTGTGGCCAACAATTAAAGACATACCACGTCGGTATATTACCGGGTGAAGGCGAGGTCTATGACCGTATGGTCGATTCCGTTATCGACGGTGTCGATAAAGGGATGATTCCGCGCGGCCAATATGGTGCCGTGTTAATCGATGAGGGCCATGATTTCGCACCCGAGTGGCTGCGGCTAGTGACGCAAATTATCGATCCCGAAACAAACTCGCTGCTTCTTCTTTACGACGATGCACAATCTATATATAGAAAACACAGCGCGCTCAAATTCAGTCTTGCCAGTGTCGGCATCCAGGCTCAGGGTCGGACCACCATTCTCAAGTTAAATTATCGAAATACGCGCGAAATCCTGGAGTTTGCTTACAACGTTGTAAAAGATTATTTCCATAGCAATGGTCAGGCAGATATCCCATTGATTCAGCCTGAAGCGGCTGGTATGTCGGGGCCATTCCCCATAGTAAAAACATTTAACGATTTACAAACGGAGGTTCAATATGTCGCGCAATGTGTATCGAAGTGGCACGAACAGGGTATTCCGTGGAAGGAAATAGCGATTCTTTATCCCGGCGGGGTTGCAGGAAAATTGATGGCACGTGCGTTGACCGAGCATGGCATTCCGCATCTATGGTTGGGGTCAAGTAAATACAAAAAAAGCTATTCCTCGGACGTCGATCGAATAACTGTATTGAGTATTCACAGCAGCAAGGGTCTGGAGTTCCGAACCATCGTCATACTCGATGCCTCGTTTGAAAGAGAGCAGGTGAACTCAGACTCTATCGATCTGGAGGAGTCGATGCGGTTGTTATATGTGGGCATGACGCGCGCACGCGAGCGTCTATTAATTTCGAGTCATCGAAACAACACAATATCGTCGGCATTAAATTTAGAAGCGAACCCAGCAGCCCGAAGTTGCAATGTCTCGGTTTGAAAACTCAAAGTGCCGTTAATGTAATAGAGAGCGCCTGGTCGGGAGTTTTTTTTGAAATCGAATAGTGATATGCGACAACAGGGAAAAATTACCCATTGGCAGGATGAAAAGGGTTTTGGGTTTATTAGGCCGGATCAGGGCGGCAAGGACGTTTTCGCCCACATCAGTGCATTTAACAATCGTCAGCGTCGCCCAGCGATGGATGATCTGGTTGTGTATGAATCCAGACTGGATAAAAGCGGCCGGCATCGGGCTGTCGATATTTCTTATCTCGGTGAAAGATCAGCGACGTCCGTATCGAATCGCCGTACAGGGGTAGCGCTGTCACTGTCGCTGAGTATGTTCGCCTTTGTCGCTGCGGCGTATTTATTTGAAAGAATTCACGTCGCGGTCGTCGCGCTATACATGGTTGCCAGTGCGGTAGCGTTTTTGACCTATGCCTTCGATAAGTCTGCAGCCCAAAAAGATCGACGGCGTACACCGGAAAATACACTGCATTTTTTAGCGTTAATCGGCGGCTGGCCGGGCGCTTTGATGGCGCAGCGGTTGCTTCGTCATAAATCCAGAAAACTATCGTTTCAAATAATTTTCTGGATAACCGTCGTTATCAATTGTGCTGCGCTCAGCTACTTAATGACGGATGCGGGAGCCGCGAAGATAGCTTCTCTTATTTAAATAACACCTCTTTCTTTCGCGTTGTGGCATTGGCATCGCGCCACAGCGTTGGCCATTGCTCGGCCCAGCAGCAACGGTGATCGAAGTTTTCTTTGATCAGGATTCGGGGGCGCTGGTTCGGAGGAAATAGAGCGGCAAATGCCGTTGCCATTGCCGGCGTTATGTTGTCGTCGTTGGCGCCGACAAAATGGAGCTGCTTCAGGCCGTGCAGACGCTCGATGTCTGCGGCGGGATTCAGCGATTTCGTGAGCGGCGCGTATCCATGCGTTTTCGCCCAGGCGACCGGATCGAGATTTCCCGCTACGGTAATTATCCTTTCCACATCGTCGCGTCGCGCGGCTACCAATGCCGCCACCGCGGCGCCGCCGGAATATCCGACCAGGGTCAGTCTGCCCGCGCGATGACGTTCTTTCAGCACAGTGATCGCGCGGTCGGTCGACGCAATGACGTCGGCTGCGAATCGCGCGTCGGTCCAGAAACCGATGTTGCATGGTGTTCCGGCTTCAATGTATTGGCAGGGCCGTGCGAGATACACCGCCACGCCGTCGGGCTGCGCCAGCGCCAGTCGCAAGCCGATCGGGTCGACAGGCGTGGGATCGCGCGACGGCTGGGAGGCCGTGATCCAGGCGAGTCCGTCGCCTTCGATGTAAACCGTGAGCTGGTCTGACGGTACGGCTACCGCGGCGCCGTACATCATCAATTGAAAGGGTCCGGCGGAGATTCTTTCCCCCTGCCAGGAGCGGGTTACAGCCAGTTCATCGGCAAAATGCTTGCGCTCGTCCGGCGCGGGCAAACTGTTGCACGCGCTGCACAGGACCGCGCTCACCGCCGCCATCAACACCAGCGCCCGCTGCATGATATTCAACATGCGATCGCTCACTCATAAAAAAAGCCATGCAGTTTCCGGCATGGCTTCAGGGTCGTTCAATCCGCTAGAACTTCCAGTTCACTTTCACCGAGGCCGACTGGTTTTCGAAGCCTGAGCGGGCCTCGGCATCGTAGCGAAGCGATACGTCCATCGTGTCGGTGAGCTGGTACTTCACGCCAGCACCGCCACGGTACAGCCACGCATCCGGCTCGATGCCGCGCGTTGCGAACGAGACACCCGGCGCACCGGCATAGGCCGCGGTGATCGATGCCTCGCGCGCCATCGTGTCATAGCCGACACCCAGATCCACCGACGCGGTGAGGTGCGTGTCGATGCGGTATTCCAGCTTTCCTGCCACGCCCACAATGAGCTGTTCCACGTTGCGGCTGTCGACTTCCAGATTCAACGCGCCCGCCCCGGTCTCCCGATAGGCATCATCGTGAATCCGCGAGTAGTCGGCACGCACCGATGGCGTCAGTGTTATCGCGCTGTTCAGGACGAAGGACTGCGAGAGCCCTACACCGGCATGCGCGCTGATGCTGTCGTAGTCGGACTCGGCGACGGTCGAGAAATCCGACATCTTGCGGACGCCCTCGGTGTGATTCCGGCCCAGGTCGACCTGATAGCTCAGCTCGCGCCGGCCACCGAGATCGTAGGTGCCGTAGCCGATCAACTGGTAGATATCGATATCGGCGCTCTGTGGCGCGATACTGGAGTTTCCGTCGACATTGGCGCTGGCGTACGCAAACGCGACGCCCACGGTGTGTCGGGAATGGATTTGACCGTCGACACCCAGCGCCAATCCCCCCGTTTTCGCTTCGAATCCGGCCACGCCGTTGCGATCATCCTGATCGGCGCGGCTGCCAAACGGCTTGAGCCAGACGTTGCGTTCGGTCAGGAAGGCATCGCCCGACGAGGCACCGTAGCCTCCCTGTCGGGCCTGAATGATGCTGTTGATGCTGGTCAGTGTATTTTGCGTGCTGAGCATGCTGCCGCCGGTCAGCAGAGGTAATGACTGCGTCACGGCACGGTTGATCTGCGCTTCGCTCCCCGATACCGGAATGAAGGCGGCGGCCAGCGCACCCTGCGGATCGCTCGCAAAAGTTGCATCCAGCGCGCGCGCCGCGCCCGTCGCAGGGGTATTGCCGAAGTCCGACACGATCTGCGTCACCGTGGTAGCCGGGGTCTCGTTGCCGGCATCCGGCGTTGAAATCGTCAGGTCGACATCGTTGGCGCGGTACACAGCGGTGAAGTCGAACAGAATGCTGTTATCGGTGACCTGCGCGAAGGTGCCGCTGACGCCATCGGTGGCATGCACGACACTGAGCAGAGAGCCGCTCAGCGATGGGCTGCCGATCACATCGATCGCGAGCGTGCCGTCCAGCTGCGCGGTCCCGTCAACATTCAGCTTGCCGTAGCTGTCGACACCCGATACCGATGTGGTCAGGGTGCCGGTGCTGCCATTAGTGAAATCCCCATCCACCGACAGCGTCTTGCCGGCGGCGATCGTCGTTGTACCGGCGTTGTTCAGGTCATTGACGCTGGCGTCGTCGGCGAGCAATTCGGCGAGATAATCGATAACCACCTGACTGCTGCTCAGCGCCGCGCCATCCGTCAGCGCGAGTGTTCCGCCGGCCACCTGCGTGGCGCCGGTGTAGGTGTTGACGCCGGAGAGCGTGGTGGTGCCGCTGCCTTGCAGCACCAGGCTGCCGAGGCCGGAGATGACGCCGGACAACGTCGCGTCGTGGCCATCGTTATCGAAGGTATTGAACGCGGAGTTCTCGCCAGCCGATAGCGTAATAGCGCGCGCGCTGCTGAAATCCGCGCTGGTGCGCAGCGTGGCGTTATACAGACTCAGCGCGCCGCCGACCGCACCCAGGTTGGCATCGCGATCGACCGCCAGCGTGGTGCCCTCGCCGACCGTGGTACCGCCCTGGTAGGTGTTGGTACCCGACAGCGTTTTCGTACCGCCGCTGGCCACCGACAGGCCGCCCGTGCCGGAGATGACGCCGGAGAAGGTAGAGCTGCTGTTGTTGGCACCCACTACCAGCGTGGCCGAACCCAGCGTGACGTTGCCGCTGCCGGCCAGCGAATCGACGTGCTGGTTGAAGTTGTTCAGATCGAAGGTCGCACCCGAGGCGACCGTCAGTTCCGTCGACGTCGACAATGCGTGGGCAATTCCCGCCTGCAGCGTGCCGGCATTGATGGTGGTGGCGCCACTGTAGGTGTTGACGCCCGCCAGCGTGGTGGTGCCGCTGCCGGTTTTGGTCAGACCGCCGGCGCCCGAGATATCGCCCGAAAAGGTGGTGCTGGTGTTGTTACTGCCCGCCGTCAGCGTCGCCGAACCGAGCGTGACATCGCCGGCACCCGCCAGCGAACCGACCGACTGGTTGTAGTTGTTCAAGTTGAAGGTCGCGCCCGAAGCAACCGTCACCGCCGTCGACGCCGACAGCGCGTTGGCCACTCCCGTCTGCAGCGTGCCGGCATTGATGTTGGTGGCGCCGGTGTAGGTGTTGACGCCCGACAGCGTGGTGGTGCCGCTGCCGGCGAAGGTGAGGCTGCCGTTGCCGGAGATGACACCGGAGAAGCTGTCGTTATGACCGCCGTTGTCGATGGTGCTGGCGGTGTTTTGTGTCAGCACAATAGCGCGTGCGCTGATGACATCGGCTGTGGTCAGCAGTGTGCCGCCACTCAAGGTCAGATCGCCGCTGACATCGCCGAGACTGGCATCGCTGTCGATGCTCAGCGTGCCCGCCTGAACATCCCAGGGGGTAATGACCGGAATGATTTGATACGTTGGCGTGCCGCAAAACACGGGGTCACCCGGGAACATGTCGCACAATACCGGGTTTGCGTTGGGATCAGGAATTCCGATGACCCCGGGAACCGGCGCGCCGGTAAGAGACCAGATACCACTCCCTCTCTTTGTATAACTGGCGAAACCGTCGACACTCGTCATATTTAGCGTGTTGCTCAGCGAACCTTCCAGAATCAGCGTATCGCCACCGTTGGTACTGCCGCTGCTGCTGATCAGGTTGCCCGAGATTATCGAGCCATCCTGCAGGATCAGCGTGTTGCCGCCCCCCGAGAGCTCGATCGCGTTGCCCGCCACACCGTTGCCCGCGTTATAGCTACCCGGACCGCCGTTCCCCGCAGTACCGCCACTGATGGTGCCCGAGTTGTAAATCGTCGCATTACCCGTCGCCACGACACCGGCACCACCATTGCCGCCTTTACCGCCTTGTGCGGAGGCGTTGCCGCCCCCCAGGCCGTTGCCCCCGGTGAGGGTGCCCGAATTGATCAGCGTAAACCCGGAACCACTAACAGCCGCGCCGCCGTTGCCGCCATCACCGCCATACCCCCAGCCCGAGCCGCCGGCGCCGCCGCCCAGGCCGCCACTTACCGTACCGGTGTTGGTGAAATCGAAGTCCGTGCCGGAAACGCCCGCACCACCCGCCCCACCGTTACCGCTCCGGCTCCAGGTGCCCGACGCAACGCCCCCGGCGCCCCCAGCGCCCCCAACAATCTGGCCATCACTGCTCAATGTGAAGTCGGTACCGGTGAGTGCTGCGCTGCCGCCGCCGCCATGACCCGCCTGACTGTCATCGCCGCTGGCATTACCACCGGTACCACCCGTGGTGCCGATGATCGTCTCGCTGCTCGCCAGGTCGTAGTCGCTGCCCGCCGCGTCCAGTATCTGCGGGCCTGCGCCGCTGGTCAGCGTGGTATCCGCCAGCGCCGGCATGGCCACCAAACCCAGCGCCAGCGCGATGGCCGCCGCCAGACACCGCAATGGCAGGCTGAACGCGATGGCCGCGAGCGGGGTTGCAACTGCGCCCACGACACCGCTGCCGCCCGCCGATTTTTTCTGCTGCGGCCCGGTCTCTGCCGTGACCTGCAGCAATCCGAGCGCGCGATTGAAAACGAGGCGATAGACGTGGTTCATGCGTTCTTCTCTGGTTGTTTGTCGATTAATGGATGCTTGACGAAGATTGAAAAAGCACCCGCTGCCGCAGAGTGGAGCCCGAACGTGGAAGACCCGAATGCAGAGCGCGCATAGCCGGGGAATGGCTCCTTCGATGCGCACAGGGCGCGGTGATGTGAATACTCGTGAATGACGCGAGACAGCGATTCGAATGAACCGCCAGCAGCTCCGCCGCCATAGGAAAACCGTTAGGCCGGAAGCTTTGCGTCTCTGGCTTTCACCAGATTTGCCAACATGTCCACAGTCTAGTTGGGAACAACCGATCGTCAATTATCGCTGCCGCCGGAGCGGTGCTAACAATTCGGTCGGGATCAGCCATTCACCATTTGCAGAATCAGCGGCGTCATGCCGAATGACATGCCGAGAGCCATCGCCAGGAAACCGAAACCCACCGAGCGGGCAAGAGATACCGAGCCCATCAGAACCGTGATGCCGAACTTGAAAATGAAATTCGCAAACATGGCGATGGAAATGGCAATCGCGACCTGCGAAGGCTCCAGCGCGGAGGTATTGATCATGCGCAGCGTGGATACCGCGATGGCGTCGAGATCGGTCAATCCGGAAACGAACGCGGCCAGATAAGTTCCCACCACACCGATCACGTTATTCATCCACGCGACCAGCACGGAGACCACGGCAAACAGCGCGGCAAACGTCAATGCGGCGCGCAATTCGGTCGGGTTTTCTATTTCGAAGGAAAATGTCGGCGCTTCCGTCGCTCTTTCGCGGTAGTGATGCATCCATAAAAAATACAGACCACCGCCGGCAACGCCGCCGATCAATATCGGCAACAGCTTGGTCAGAATGGTCGGTGCGATAAGCAGCGCGAATATGCCGACGCGAAAATATAAAACCAGATTGGCGACGATCACCGCGCTCGCCGACAGCGCCGTCAATTTCGGTTCGCGCTGCGCCCGCCGCGAAAATGCCAGCGTGGTGGCTGTCGTCGATGCCAGCCCGCCAAAAATTCCCGCCATCAGAAATCCCCGTCGCGCGCCGAACAAACGCAGGGCGATATAGCCGGCGAGGCTCACCCCCGAAATAAGCACCACCATCAGCACGATTCGATAGGGATTGAGCGCGCCGAATGGATCGAACGTTCGATCGGGCAGTACGGGCAGCAAAATAAACGCGAGCACGCCAAATTGAATGAACGACACGTAATCGCGTGGCGACAGATGCCGCGTGGCGCTGTGCAGTTCGGTGCGAAAATACAGCAGTGCCATCGTCGTGATGGCGAGCGTGACCGCGACATTGTCGTGACCGAACCATAACAGCGTGCCGAGCGCGAAGGTGATCAGCGCGGCGATCACGGTGGTGGTGCCCGAATCCGCCTGCGGATCCTGGTCGCGACTGTAGGCGGCGATCATCGCGCCACCGACGATGGCCGCGATGATGACGATGATCCACGGCGCATCGATCTGCTGACCGATGTACGCGAATAACGCTCCCGCCAGGGCGATCAGTCCGAACGTCCGCAAGCCCGCCTTCGCTCCCGGATGACGTTCGCGCTCGACACCGATCAGCAGCCCGAGCGCCAGGCTTTTCGCGAAAAGAATCAGTTGAGAAATATCGTCCATTGTTCCTGTCTCTGTACAACGCTCGTCAGAAAAATATGCGCCTGCTTACAAAATAAATTCCTGCGCCATTTCCGGCACGATCGCATCCCACTTGAAACGCGCTTCAATTTTTTGTCGCAGGCTATCTGCAGCGAGCGGTTCGCCGTGTGTGATGAAAACTTTTTTCGGCGGCTTTTCGAAATGCGTCAGCCACTGACAGATTTCGTTGTAATCGGCGTGCGCCGAAAGCTCCATCATCTGTTCGACTTCGCAATTGATGGGAACGTATTGGCCGAAAATTTTCAGCGTCGTCGAGCCGTTCAGCAGCGCATGGCCGCGCGTTCCCTCCGCCTGATAACCGGAAATGATCAGCGTGTTGCGATGGTTGGCGCCGAAGGCGCGCAAATGATGAAGAATGCGGCCGCCCGTCATCATGCCCGCGCCCGCGATAATCACTTTGGGCGTCGTTTTTGCGCTGAGCCGTTTGGAGTCGTCGCGATCCCTCACATAGGTGACACCGTTGCACAGCGCGTCGCATTCCGCGCGGCTCAATCGATGGTCGGAACCGTAGCGGCAGAACACATCGGTGACATCGATGGCCATCGGGCTATCCAGAAAAAAGGGAATATCCGGAATTTCACGCGCGGCGCGCAGCTGCGTCAGCAAATGCAACAGCTCCTGCGCTCGCCCCACCGCAAACGCGGGAATCATGACGACGCCGCCACGCGCGGCGGTGCGGGTGATGATTTCCTTCAGGCGTGTGCGCGGATCGTTGGTCGCATGCAGGCGGTTGCCGTAGGTCGATTCGACCACGAGAAAATCGGTATGCCGAATGGGCTCCGGTGCCTTCATGACCAGATCGGCCTGTCGACCCAGATCGCCGCTGAAGGTAATGGTTTTTCCGCCCGCTTCGATCTGCACGCACGATGCACCGAGAATATGGCCCGCCGGTGAAAAACGCACCTGCAGATCGCCGATGGCAAAACCGGCGTGATACGGCCGGGGTTCAAAAGAACGCAGGCTGCCCAGCGCCTCTTCCTCGGTGTACAACGGTTGCGCAGGGCGGTGCTTGGTGTAGCCGTGTTTATTGGCGCGCTGTGCATCGTCTTCCTGCAGGCGGCCGCTGTCGGGCAATAGTATTTTCGCCAGTGCTTCGGTGGCGTGCGTGCAGTAGACCGGGCCTTTGAATCCTTCGCGAATGAGTCGCGGCAGATAGCCGCTGTGATCGAGATGCGCGTGCGTCAGTACCACTGCATCGATTTTTTCGGCGGGAAACGGCAGTGGCTGCCAGTTGCGCAGGCGCACATTTTTGACGCCCTGAAAGAGTCCGCAATCGATCAGCACCGAGGTGTTGCCGTGACGCAGCAAATAACGCGAGCCCGTCACCGTGCCAGCGGCGCCGAGGAATTGAATTTTCATGCAGACTCCTTACGCCGGCGCCGGAGTGTGCGATGTCAGAAACGCATCCACGGCGGCGGCTATCACATCGCTCAAATCAATCGCATTGCTGTCGTGCGGAACGCTGTTCGTGGTCACGATGCGATCGGCGCCTCCGGCGAGCAATTGTTCATAGGTGCTCAATGTTTTACCGGTATTTAATTTTTCGCAGGCACCTAATTTCTTTTCGACACTATCCGAAAATAATCCATGCGCGGCAACACAGACCGCAGGACGCATGCGCGCATGCCGCAGGTGCGCGAGGGTTTCGAGCAGCGTGTGCCCCGTGGAAATAATATCGTCGACCAGCACCGGGGTGTGTCCGCGCCATTTTTCGACATCGGGTACGGACACCTGCACATCGTTATCGCCGCGCCGGATCTTGTTGAGAACAAGAAAGGGAGCGTCGGCCAGTCGTGCAACGGCCGATACCCATTGTTCGCTTTCGCTATCGGGTCCGATCAGCAACGGCTGGTCGACATGCTCTCGAATCCATCGCGCCATCGATGCCGTCGATGAAATTGCGCGCGCGGGTATCGAATAAATTTCGCCGAGTTCGCGATGACGATGCAGGTGCGGATCGACGGTAATCAGCCAGTCGAAATAGTGCGAAACCAGTTGCGCGAACAGACGCGAGCTGACCGCCTCGCCCTCGTGAAAACGGCAATCCTGGCGCATGTATGCAAGGTATGGCGCAACGAGTCCGACGCTGCGCGCGCCCAGTTCCTTCAGCGTGGCGGCGCAGAATAACAGTGCCATGATTTTTCGGTCGGGTGCGTGCAGGCCGCATTGAATGATCACATCGCGCTGCGCGCACGCGCTGAGTATGCGCACGTAACTTTCACCGTCGGGGAAATGCCGCACGCTGCATGCGCCGGGCTCCCATTGCGTGCACCGTTCCAGTCCGGTGCGCAGACCGGTGTTATCGTCGAGCGTCAGCAGCAGCGGCTTGGTCGATAGCGATGGTGTCATTGCAATACCTCTTGCAATGTGAAAACGCCGGGATGGCGGTGATAGTAGTCGAGCGCGTAGGCAAGCTCGCCCTTCGTTGCCGCATGCAGAGTGAATAGCGGTTCGCCGTGCGACAACCGATCGCCCACGCGCGCATGCAGATACAGTCCCGCGGCCGGCGATGCCGGAGCGCCGGTCAGTTTCGCCAGCCTGGAGAGCACGCGGCTGTCGATATCGCGCACGTAGCCATCGTGCGCGGCGACGATCGGACGCTGATGCACGGCGGTGGGCGGCTCGCGCAGACCGCCCTGCGCCGCGCAGATCGCCTGAAATTTCTGCCAGGCGCGACCGCTGTGCAGGGTGTGCTCGGCCAGCGCGCGGCCCTGCCCTTTCGCGATGCCGCCCATCTCCAGTAATACGCCGGCCAGATCGAGCGCCCGCGCGCGCAAATCCGCCGGTGCGTCCGCCGCGTTCTGAAATACCGCGAGCAGATCTCTCGCTTCTAACGCCGGACCTATGCCGCGCCCGACGGGTTTCGAACCATCCGACAGATGGACGCGCACAGCGAGGCCCAGGCGCCGGCCCACCGTCACCAGCATGTCGGCCAGCGCCTCGCCTTTTTCGATGCTGCGAATCTTGGCCGTCGGTCCGACCGGAATATCGATGAGTACGGTGCTGGCGCCCGCCGCTATTTTTTTCGATAGCACCGACGCCACCAGCTGGCCTTCGCTATCGATATCGAGCACGCGTTCGACACGAATCAGAATGTCGTCGGCGGGGCTCAGGTTCACCGCACCGCCCCACACGATGCAGCCGCCTTCGCGCTCGACCACGCGGCGCATCGAGGCCAGATCGAGATCGACGGGTGCGAGTGTTTCCATCGTATCGGCGGTGCCGGCGGGCGAGGTGATGGCGCGCGAGGAGGTTTTGGGAATGCAGAAACCGTTGGCGGCGACAATCGCCACCACGAGCGGTGTGGTGCGATTGCCGGGCAGACCGCCGACGCAGTGTTTATCGAGCACGCAATCGTGCGCCCAGCTGAGGCGCTCGCTCGTCGCCACCATCGCTTCGGTCAGATACGCCACCTCGTCGATATCCAGACTGGTATTGGCGCATACCGTGATGAGCGAAGCCAGCTGCACGTCGCCGTACGAGCCGGCGACGACATCGCGAATGATGGTGTGCAGCGATTCGCGCGAGAAAGGCCTTCCGTACATCTTGGCGCGCACATCCGCCATCGATTCGAGCGTGGGCGCGTGCGTGATGGCAACGCAGTCGCCGGGTTTTGCGCCGAGCAGGGTCAGCGTGGCATCCGGCAGGCCGATGCTGTCCGCGGTCAATAATTCGTTATCGACGATGGCGAGCGTGGTGATGACGCGATTGCCGTTGAGTGCCAATTCGATACGCGACAGCACATTGAAGCCTTCCGCGCGGCAGACGTGGCAATCGCGCCGCATGAATACAATCGCCTGATGGGTATCGATACCCATGCGCACGACGCGCAGCCGGTTGCTGTCCTGCCCTGTCAGATTGTGTTGACCGCACGAACTCATGGTTTCCTCATGGGAACATTCACCCTCAGATGAACAGCATCGCCGCCGTTCGATTTCGATATAAGTTGACCGGACGGCTGGCGAGTATATGTCCTGATATATTCGCTGCCCACTATCGAATGAATACCGCAAAAAATACCACGTTTCCCACAAATCAGCCCTGCATTGTCCGGACAAATAATGACCATTTTTCCTTGCACAACCCCCTTGCCGGGGTTATGCTGCGACGCCACGAAATTTCTTAAATTGTCCAGGGCTCTGGCCTTGTGTCGCTATCGACGTACAATCAATTCAATTTCTACATACAACAAACGATGAGGTTATTCCAACCATGGGCGTAAAAGTTTACGAACGCATCCTTGATCTCTTCGAAGCAGAAGACATCGATACCCTCTTCGGCATCCCCGACCCAAACTTCGTCCACTTGTTCGATGCGGCGGAAAGACGCGGCTGGAAAATCGTCACCCCGCACCATGAGCTTTCGGCAGGTTTCATGGCTGAAGGCTATGCGCGCATGACCGGCAGACCGGCTGTGTGTATCGCAACGCTCGGCCCAGGCATCGCTCTGACTGCCGGCTCGATGATGAACTCGCTCGTTGAAAACTCGCCGGTCATTTACATCGGTGGTCAACGTGCTCGTATCACCGAGCAGCGCGTACGTCGCGGACGTATCCAGTTCGTACAGCAGAAAGCTCTGTTCGAGAACTCGGTGAAATACAGCGCCAGCATCGAATACCCCGAACAGACCGACGAAATCATTCGTCACGCGCTGCGTGTTTGCCAATCCGGCACACCGGGTCCTGTCTACATCGAATATCCATCGCACATCATTCAGCAAGAGCTGGATGTAAAACCCGTGCTGCCGCCAAGCTCGTACCGTCTGGTAGAGCCCGGTGCGGACGGCGATGGCGTAGCCAAAGCGGCCGAGCTGATCAAAGGCGCTAAAAATCCAATTCTGCTGGTAGGTCATGCGGTGCAATGCACGCGTGCCGGTCAGAAAGTTCGCGAGCTGGCAGAGCTGATGGGTTGCCCGGTCATTCAGACCTCGGGCGGCAGCGCGTTTATCGAAGGTATCGAAGACCGCACCTTCCCTTACATGTTCTCCGAAGTTGCTAACGAAATCGTTACCAAGTCTGACGTCGTCGTCGCGATTGGTACCGAAATCGGCGAGCCGGTGCATTACGGCGTCGGCATGTACTGGAAAGAAGGCAACGCGAATCGCAAATGGGTATACGTCGAGCTGGATGCTGAAGCCATCGGCCAGAACCGCCCGATCGATATCCCTCTGATCGGCGACCTGCGCACTGTAGTACCTCAGTTGTCGAGAGCGCTGAAAGCCTCGCCTCGCGCGGAACACCCGGAACTGGCGCGCTGGATCAAAGAAGACAAAGAGCGTCTGGTTGCATTGGCGAAACAGGATTTCACCACGCCGAGTGGACGCGTCCATACCGGTCAGTGGGTTATCGAAGCGACCAAGGCGATGCCGGAAAATGCCATCCACGTTCGCGATGGTGGCTGTACCGTAATCTTCACGTGGACCTACTTGCAGAGCAAACCGCACGACGTCATCTGGAACCAGAACTTCGGTTGCCTCGGTACCGGTCTGCCTTACGCGGTTGGCGCCTCGGTGGCCGATGGCGGCAAGCGCCCCGTTCTGTTCACCACCAGCGACTCGGCATTCCTGTATCACATCGGCGAGCTGGAAGTTGTCCATCGTCTCAATCTGCCGATGGTTATCGTGGTTGCTGTCGATAATGCGTGGGGCCTGGAAGTGGGCGTTTACAAGCGCACCTTCGGTCACGGCAAATCCACCGAGCCGGGCGTGCATTGGAGCAAAGACGTTCGCTTTGACCAGATCGCTAAAGGCCTCGGTTGCGAAGGCGTTTATGTCGAGAAAGGCGAAGACATCGGCGCGGCGATCACTGCAGCGTTTGCGAGTGGCAAGCCAACTGTTATCCACGTGCCGATCGATCCTGTGATCAACCACGGCGGTAACGAAAACAAAGACACGCCCAACTACGAACGTTTCCGTACCTGGTACGCGGAAGGCCAGCAGTAATCGGTTTTCTGGTTCGACAAAAAACCGCGCTTCGGCGCGGTTTTTTATGGGGTAAAAAAATAATTTCAACCGTGGCAGGCCGCCGGTTTAAACTCAGAGCTCAAACTGTGTCCAATGAGCCAACAAGCTAAGGTTGAATGGGCATTTGTCGGGAGATTTTTCATGCATCCGCAAGTACAAAACGTCGCTGAGAAATTAGCGCACCTTTCGCCTGAAAGGCTGACCGAGGTCGAGGACTTTATCGATTTTTTACGGCAGCGCGATAGCGATCAACACCAGCGCAAGGATTTTGCGCGCGCATCGGAAGCCACCTTTGCGAAAGTTTGGGACAACGACGACGATGCCGCCTACGACAAACTATAAATTCGGCGATGTGGTATTGGTGGGTTTTCCCTTTACCAATCAGCAAACCATTAAGAAGCGCCCAGCGGTAATCATCAGCAACACCGCTTACCAGCAGACCCGCCCCGATGTGATCGTGCTGGCGATTACCAGTCAATTACGCTCCGTGCTTTCTCAGGGCGAATATCTGTTACAGGATTGGCAGCAGGCTGGATTATTGAAGCCCTCGCTACTCAAGCCAGTGATTGCGACACTTGAACAAACCCAAATTATTAAAACAATGGGACAGCTATCAACTGCTGACCAACAAGGTTTGCAGAAAGTGCTCAAGAACATCTTGAATTTTGGCGTCGAATGAAATGGCGTATAGCTTTTTAAAAAATCGGCTTTCTGGTTCGATAAAAAACCGCGCTTCGGCGCGGTTTTTTATTGCTGGGAAATATGTGTCGAAAGAAAAAATCAGCTCAATTGATTTTGCTTATCAGCGGAAAATTTTCGGGATTCCGTATCGAATCAACTGCTAAATCGACATCCAGTTCTGGCCAATAAAGATGATTCGGCGAAGGCAGTTCGACATGCGCAATTTTTCCAACAGGGGCATCCCGAAACCAGGGAAACTCGGAAAACGGTAAAAAAAGCTCCTCGGAGGAGTTCAACAACACCCAGAATCCGTGTTGAGAAATGTTGGTGACTTCAACCGGAGAAGTGTCGTTGCCACGCACTGCGGATGCCTCGCCTTTTTGAAAAATTGAACGCGTGGGCCGATGATACCCAACTGCTGTTCTAATCGTAAGCCCGCCATTCGTGATGCTAGAATCTACGCGACATGAGAAAAGGTTTTGGACGGTATCATGAAGAATGAATACGATCTTTCAAAAATGAAGCCCCTCAAGAACCCCTATGTATCAGAGCAAGAATTGCTGGCTCAATTTGAGGCGGGGGAATTTAAATCGATAATGACTTCCGAACTCAAAAAAGCGGTACAAGCCGCTGCGGAAAAAACATTAAATAGAGATAAATTTTAGTAAGACTAACGCCTCACCGAATCGATAAAGAATTTTCAAGTATGCGCATGGAGCCTTAATGACAGCCCCCAAACTTTTTATTTCGTATAGCTGGTCCGATGCTGAGCACGAACAATGGGTTATCGATTTAGCATCAGAGCTTCGCGAGTCAGGTGTCGATGTTATATTGGATAAATGGGATCTCAAGGAGGGACATGATGCTGTTGCTTTTATGGAGAAGATGGTTACCGATACTGAAATTAAAAAAGTTGCAATTATCTGTGATCAAACTTACTCCTCTAAAGCTGATGGACGAGCAGGGGGTGTGGGGACAGAGACACAAATAATTTCTAGAGAGGTCTACGAGAACCAAGCACAAGAAAAATTTGTTGCTGTTGTATGTGAAAAAGATGAAAACGGAAAAGCATATCTTCCTACCTATTACAAATCTCGAATTTATATTGATCTAAGCGAGAACGATAGGTATGCAGATAATTTTGAGCGTTTATTACGGTGGATTTTTGATAAACCGTTGTATGTAAAACCTGAACTCGGTAATAAGCCATCTTTTCTAGCAGAGGGTGAACATATATCTCTCGGAACAACAGCAATATACAAGAGATGTATCGATGCAATAAAGAACCATAAGCCACATGCCTCAGGAGCCTTGGATGAATACTGCACAGCTTTTACGGAAAATCTAGAAAGATTTCGCATATCAACATCAGAAGGTGAGTTTGATGATGTTGTAGTGAAAAATATTGAGGAATTCCTACCCTTTCGTAACGAAGCAATTCAATTATTTATCGCTATTGCCCAATATGCGCGTGAAGAACAGTTTATACAAAGATTGCATCGCTTTTTTGAAAGCATGATTCCCTACATGGATAAGCCACAGAGCATTTCTCAATGGCACGATTGGGATTTTGATAATTACAAATTTGTAGTGCATGAGTTATTCCTCTATGCACTCGCCATTTTGTTGAAGCATGATCGAATTGAGTTCACGAATTATCTACTTCAACATCAATACTATTTACCAGGAAGATCAGATTATGGTCGAGATGTAATGGTTAGTTTTCATGTTTTTCAAGAATATATGCGCTCGTTTGAGCGTAGAAGCCAACGATTAGGGCGGCAATCTGTCAGAGCGGATTTGTTAAAGGAGCGATGCGCCGGTACTGGCATTGAATTTCGCTACTTGCTTCAAGCAGATTTTGTCGCATTTATGCGTTCAGAGCTTGAGGTTCAAGATAGCTACAGGCATTGGTGGCCTGAAACATTGCTTTATTTGCGCTCCAATAGCCCATTTGAAATATTTGCTCGATCTGCTTCAAAGGCGTACTTCAATAAATCAAAGGCATTACTGGCCATTGATGTGCCAAAAGATCTTGAGCCGCTATTTAAGGCATATCGAGATGGGTCACGAAAGTTGCCCAAATGGGGTTTTGACAGTCTCGATCCTGCGTCACTGCTGGGATACGAAAATTTATCAACTCGTCTTTAAGAAAATAATAGAAAAAAGCCGCCAAATTTGACGGCTTTTTTTTAGCGAAATTAATAAATCAATTCTGCAACCGCAAATAATGATTCATCCCCAACGCGCCCAGCGAGCAAATCGCGCCCGACAATAAATACACGCCAACGAAAGCGAGTCTGAATTTAGCGCAGAGGCCAAGTGCAAAAATCGCGCTTGCAATGATATCACTATGTGATATCATCCGCCAATGAATAAAACCCATCAAAAGACATTGGCTGTCGTATTTAGCTCTCCGGTGCCCTCCAATCTGGAGTGGCGACGGATAGAGTCTTTGTTTATTGCGGTTGGGGCTAAGGTTATCGAGGGTAATGGCTCTCGAGTCCGGTTTGAGTTGAATGGTGTGGTTGCTTCGTTTCATCGCCCACATCCGCAGAAAGAGGCAAAGCCATACCAGGTGAGAGACGCGAAAGAGTTTCTGTCGCAGGCAGGGGTACATCCATGAATCTTATGACTTACAAAGATTATTCAGCGCGCATCGAGTACAGCGATGAAGACGCATGTTTTATCGGGCATATCGCAGGTATTCGCGATGTTGTCGGTTTTCACGGGGAGTCGGTTACTGAATTACGTGCCGCTTTCGAAGAGGCGGTGGACGACTATCTGGCCACGTGCGAAAAACTGAAACGCTCTCCGCAGCGCCCCTATTCCGGCAAGGTTATGTTGCGTCTAGATCCAAGTGTTCATGCAAAAGCGGCGATGCTGGCTGAAGCACAGGGCAAGAGTTTAAATGCGTGGGCGCAGGAAGCGTTGCAGCGAGCCATTACTTCTTACTGATTATTCGCGTTAGTAAGTGAGTTCAGTTAAACAAAAAGCCGTCGCATGCGACGGCTTTTTACATTCAGCGAAATCAATCAATTCTGCAATCGCAAATAATGATTCATCCCCAACGCACCGAGCGAGCAAATCGCGCCCGACAATAAATACACGCCAACGAAAGCGAGGCCGAATTTGGCGCAGAGGCCGAGAGCAACGAGCGGTGCGAAGGCGGCGCCGATGAGCCATGCGAAATCCGATGTCAGTGCTGCGCCGGTATAGCGATAACGCGCGCCGAAATTGGCGGTGACCGATCCCGCTGCCTGGCCGTAGGACAAACCGAGCAATACGAAACCAACCAGTACGAAAGTGTCTTGACCGATTTTTCCGGAGGAGAGCAGTGTCGGCGCGAAACCGCTGAACATCGCGATAGCAGCAGCGAGTGCAGCGAGAATTTTCGTGCGGCCAAGTTTATCGGCGAGTATGCCGGAGAGCAGGATCGCGCCTATCGCGAGAAACGCGCCGATGATTTGTACCGAGAGAAATTCCGTTACCGCCTGATCGGAGAACAACAGAATCCACGACAGCGGAAAAATCGTCACGATGTGGAACAGCGCGTAACTGGCCAGCGCAGCGGCGGCGCCGATAACGATGTGACGCCCCTTGTGCTGCATAAGCTCAACCACGGGCGTCGGTTCGAGTTCGTGTTCGCCGAGTTCGCGTTCGTATTCGTGCGTCAGCACCAAACGCAAGCGTGCGAATAACGCCACTACGTTAATTGCGAACGCCGCGAAGAACGGATAGCGCCAGCCCCAGCCGTGGAAGTCTTCCGGCGAGAGATTGCCGTAGAGATACGCGAATAATGCGGCGGCGACGATGAAGCCGATCGGCGCGCCGAGCTGGCCGAGCATGGCGTACCAGCCGCGCTTGTGCTCGGGTGCGTTCACCGCGAGCAGCGACGGCAGGCCATCCCACGAACCACCGAGCGCAATGCCCTGCCCCAGCCGCAGCAGCGCGAGCAGCACGATCGAGAACGCGCCGATTTGCTCGTAACTCGGCAGAAACGCCATGCCGCAGGTGCAGGTGCCGAGTAGGAATAATGCCGCCGTCAGTTTGGTGCCGCGATCCCAACGGCGTTGTATCCACATGAACAACACGGTGCCGAGCGGTCGCGCGATGAAAGCCAGCGCAAACACGGCGAATGACCACAGCGTGCCTTCGAGTTTCGGCAGAAACGAAAAGAAATGCTGCGGAAACACCATCGCCGAGGCGATGCCGTACACGAAGAAATCGAAATATTCGGAAGTGCGACCAATAACTACACCGACGGCAATTTCGCCCGGTGCAACTTCCGAATGCTCGCGTTCGGCGGATGGTGCGGCTGGTGAATGATGCGTGGTTTGCATAGGGCTCCAGCGTATCGAAATAAGAAAGCGGTGGAAGCGATAACGTCGCCGCTACCTGATTTAACAGTACAGGAATTAACACTAGCACTAGATTGGCACTAACTCTCTAATCAGACCATAGGACAAAACGTCTCATCGATGACGAGGTGAAAAAAGCCCATTTGCGCAACATAGGACAAAACGTCCAATCGACGTGTGCGCATTGCGCGACTACATTTGTCAGCACTGCCTATTTCCGGCGCCATTTCTTCACGTCACTCGGTTACGCGATGAAGACAGTCAAGCACCTCTCCCGCATTGCTCCGCTATCTGCCCTGCCGCTGCTGGCCGGCTGCGATCTGCTCGTGCTGAACGCGCCCGGCGATATCGCGCGCCAGCAGGGTGATCTGGTCATCACGGCGACGCTGCTGATGCTGATCATCATCGTGCCCGTCATCGCGCTCACGCTGTTGTTCGCTTGGCGTTATCGCGCGTCGAATCGCGAGGCAACATATAGGCCGGACTGGGATCACTCGACCCAGCTCGAACTCATCATTTGGGCGGCGCCGCTGCTCATCATCATCGCGCTCGGCGCTATCACGTGGATCACCACGCATACGCTCGATCCGTATCGCCCGCTCGATCGTATCAAGCCGGGCCAGCCGGTGCCGGCCGATGTGAAACCGCTGGTGATCGAAGCCGTGTCGCTCGACTGGAAATGGCTGTTCTTCTATCCCGAGCAGGGCATCGCGACGGTGAATGAAATCGCCGTGCCGGTCGATCGTCCGGTGCAATTCAAACTGACCTCGGCGACGGTGATGAACGCGTTCTACGTGCCCGCCTTCGCCGGCATGATCTACACCATGGCCGGCATGGAAACACAGCTGAACGGCGTGATGAACCAGGCGGGTGTTTACGACGGGTTCTCGTCGCATTACAGCGGCGCCGGTTTCTCGGGTATGCGTTTCCGTTTTCATGGTGTGAGCGATGCCGATTTCGACGGCTGGGTACAGCGCGTGAAAGCGAGCGATAAAACCCTGTCGCGAGAAGAATATTTACAGCTCGCCAAACCGAGCGAGCGCGAACCTGCGCGCCATTACGGTAGCGCCGATCCTTCGCTGTATCGCGCCATTCTGAATATGTGCGTCGAGCCGGGCGCGCTGTGCATGGACAAAATGATGGCGATCGACGCCGGCCATCTGCCGCGACCGGCCACCGAGGGTCATGAACCGCGCGGCCACGTGAATCAGGGCACCGGGGCCGGGCACGCCGAGCCGCATGGCGCGGAAATGCCGTCCGGCGAACCGAATCAGCACGACCACGCGCACCCCCATTAACCGCAATCTTTTCGATGCGTTCGGCACATCGAACGAAGGGCTAACAGGAACACTATGTCTGCACCGCTCGCCATCACCGAAAACACCGGCATCGCCAGGCTGATCTTTGGCCGGCTGACGTGGGAAGCGATTCCGTATCACGAGCCGATTCTGGTATGGACATTCATCGCCACCGCCGTGCTGGGTCTGGGCGTCGTCGCCTGGGTCACGCGGCTCAATGCCTGGGGCTACCTGTGGCGCGACTGGATCACCAGCATCGACCACAAGAAAATCGGCATCATGTACATGATCCTCGGCCTGGTCATGCTGGTGCGCGGTTTTGCCGATGCCATGATGATGCGCCTGCACCAGGCGATGGCGTTTGGCGAAAACCTCGGCTATCTGCCGCCGCACCACTACGACCAGATTTTCACCGCGCACGGCGTCATCATGATTTTCTTCGTGGCGATGCCGCTGGTGACCGGCTTCA
>CAZWBA010000015.1:0-56263 GCA_964631955.1 uncultured Verrucomicrobiaceae bacterium
TGTATTTTTTCGCGATGGAAATAACGAGGCGCAGGTTGGCCTCGACCATTTCTTTTTTAGCGCGACGCGCACGCGCTTCGCCAAGTGACATGCGGCGGTTGACTTCCTTGATATCGGCAATCGTGAGATCGCTTTCCGTTTCGATTTCCAGGATGCGGGTTTGCGCTGCCAGTATTTCAGCCTTGTGCTGCGCGAATTTGCTGGAGTGCGATTTCTTTGCAGCGATTTGCTTGTCGACCCATTCGAGATTGGTTTCGTTGCCGGGAAATTCCTTGATGAACTGTTTGCGGTCCATGCCGCATACGCGCACGCAGGTTTGCAGAATTTCCCTTTCTTGCTGGCGCAGCGCGTTGAGCTTGTCGCGCACGCGCGCGACGAGCGGATCGAATGTGCGCGGGGTGAGTTTGAAAAACTTGAAGACTTCGCCGAGTTGTTGCAATTCTTTTGCTGTTTGCTTGCTGTAGCGACCATGCTTCTTCGTTGCTTTTTCGACTCTTTGGAATTGATCCAGCAGCGCACCGAAACGAATTCTCGCTTCTTCAGGATCGGGGCCGTTATCGGTCGATTCTTCTTCGTCTTCGCTTTTTGCGTTTTCGTCGTCTTCGTCTTCTTCCGCAGACTCTTCTTCGACCGGGATTTCCTCGGTCGGAGGGGCGACTTCGGCAACGGGGTCAAGGTAGCCGACGAGAATGTCGCCGAGTCGGCGGCCTTCGGTCGTGGTTTTCTCGTAGTCGTCGAGCACCGATTTCACAGTGCCGGGGAAATAGGCGAGCGCGGACATCAGTTCGCGAATACCGTCCTCAATGCGCTTGGCGATGATGATTTCGCCCTCGCGCGTGAGCAGCTCTACAGTGCCCATTTCACGCATGTACATACGCACCGGGTCGGTGGTACGGCCCGCTTCGGTTTCGACGGCGGCGAGCGCCGCGGCGGCTTCGGCGGCGGCGATATCGTCAGGCGACTCGCTATCGGCGAGCAGCAGGGTATCGGCATCGGGCGCTTCTTCAAACACCTGAATACCGAGATCGTTGATCATCTGGATGATATCTTCGACCTGTTCGGGGTCGGAGATGTCTTCGGGAAGGTGATCGTTAACTTCCGCGTAGGTCAGAAATCCCTGCTCTTTGCCTTTCGCGATTAGCTCTTTAAGCCGGGATTGCTGTTGTTCCGTATCACTCATGCTGTGTCGTTCCCGCGGCGAAGGATGAAAAATATAGCCGGCCATTATAGCCGATCCGGCGAAAGGCCGACTAGTTAGATGGGGCTTTGGACAAAGAATTCCAATGGCGACAACCGGTTATTTGTTGTGCTTCTGGCGTGCAATCTGGTCTTTCTGGCGCAGCAGACGATCAAGATTCTGGCGTTCTTCCGGCGTGAGCTGATTGGCCTTGCTGAGCAGGGCATCGAGCTGGATTTCGACATGGCTGTTTTCGAGGCGATGGAGCGTTTCCATGAGTTCCGTTTCGACACCTTCCTCTTGCGCAAGGTTCAGCTGATCGACATTTTCGAGAAGGATGCCGACCTGATTGAAGGCGGCTTCCACATGGTGGCGCCACGGCTGATCGTACCAGTGGCCGAGCAGTACGTTAGTGTTGGCTTCGGGCCGGCGCTGCAGCAGTTCGATCAGGTCGCGCAACAATGTCGCTGTTTCGCCCTCCAGATGTGTGAGGTGATTGGCGGGAGGAGCGTGGCGGGCGAGCTGTGGATGCAGTAGCAGCAGGCCGATCGCATAGAGGACGGGCTGGCGCCGAATTTCCGTTCGGGGCGGCAGCGGTCTGCGCTGCACTGGCGCTGCGCTGGACTTTACGGCTTCGGGCGCAGGAGTTTTTTCCACTTGTAGCGTCAGCGCGATCAGTTTCTCGCTGCTGAGCCCGGTGCGCTGGGCGAGCGCGCCAATGATCAATTGTTTAAATACGCCCTCGGGGATTTTTGCGATCAATGGAGTCGCAAGTTTGCTCAGGCGCGCGCGATCTTCGAGCGAGTTGAGATCAAGGCCTTCGCTCGCGCTATAGAACAAGTAATCGGCGAGCGGTTGCGCGCTGTTAAGCAATTGCTCGAATGCCGCTGCACCTTCCTTGCGAACGAGGCTGTCGGGGTCCTCGCCTTCGGGTAAAAATAAAAATTTGGCGGTGCGACCATCTTCCATTGCGGGTAGCGCCGCTTCGAGGGCGCGCCGCGCCGCCTGTCTGCCGGCATTATCGCCATCGAAACAGAAAATCACTTCGCTGCATTGGCGAAATATTTTTTGTAGATGCTCTGTGCTCGTTGCAGTGCCGAGCGTGGCAACGGCATAGGGAATCCCGAATTGCGCGAGCGCGACCACATCCATATAGCCTTCGACAACGACGAGGCGTTGTAGATGCCGTACGGCTTTTCGCGCTTGATAGAGACCGTAAAGTTCGCGGCCTTTGTGAAATATCGCTGTTTCCGGCGAATTTAAATATTTGGGTTTTTCGTCGGTTAATACGCGTCCGCCGAACGCGATGACGCGGCCGCGGCTATCGAGAATCGGGAATATCACGCGCTCGCGAAAACGATCGTAAATTCGTTTGTTTTCGTTTGTCGGGTTATCGTCTTCCCTGCGTACGAGCATGCCGGCATCGAGCAACAGTTCGCGCTCATGCTCGTCCTTTGCCAGCGCTTGCAGCAAGTTATCCCAGCCGGGAGGCGCGTAACCGATACCAAAGTCCCGGGCAATTTCCCCCGTGACCCCACGCTTTTTCAAGTAATCGATCGCGCGCCTGGCTTGTGGATGCCTGCGCAATTGCTCGCGATAAAAGCGTGCCGCGGCATCGAGTATCTGATACAGGTCGCGCTGTTGTTTCTGTTGCTGCACAACGCGTTCGGGTTGCGTCTCACGCGGTACTTCGAGTCCTGCCAGCGTGGCCAGCGTTTCCACGGCCTGCGGGAAATCGATCCGGTCGTAATCCATGACGAAGCCGATCGCATTGCCGCCTGCGCCGCAACCGAAACAATAGAAGAACTGCTTGTCGGGGCTGACGCTGAACGAGGGTGTCTTTTCATCGTGGAAAGGGCAGCGGGCACTGTAATTGCGCCCGCTTTTCTTCAGCGGAACACGGCGGTCGATCACCTCGACGATATCGACGCGCTCGAGCAAATCATCGATAAATGCCTGTGGGATGCGACCGGCCATGGGAGTGAATTCAGCGAGTGCTAGCTTCAGTAATGAAGGCGAAACGATAACTCAAACGCGCGCGCGTCTGGGTGAACAATTTTATTCTGGCGAAACGGTTCTGGTTAGCCGAGTCTGGCTTTGATCAGCTTGCTGACCGCTGCCATATCGACACGACCCTGTGCGGCGGGTTTGACAATGGCCATGACTTTGCCCATGTCGGCTGCGCTGGCAGCACCGGTTTCGGCGATAGCCTTGTCGATCAGCGCTGCGATTTCGGTCTCGCTCAGTTGCTGCGGCAGAAATTCAGTGACGATATCGAGTTCGAATTGCTCTTTATCGGCGAGATCATCACGGCCCGCGGCGCGAAACTGGCTGATCGAGTCGCGACGCTGCTTGGCGATCTTGTCGAGGACGATAAGAATGCGCGCGTCATCGGGATCGATACGCTCGTCGACTTCAATGCGTTTGATATCGGCCAGAATCAGCCGGATGGCGCTGAGGCGTTCTTTTTGTTGCGCCCGCATGGCCGACTTCATCGCCTCGGTGAGGCGTATTTTCAATGGCGAGTCGGCCATGGCGGTAAGACCCCTATTGGCAGAAATAAAATCCAGGGCAGAAATAAAATCCAGGGCAGGGATAAAGTCTTAGAAGGGGCGTTGCAGCTTCTTCGCTTCGCGCTGCAATTTCTTCAGGTGACGCTTAACAGCGGAAGCCGCTTCGCGCTTGCGAATCGTGGTGGGCTTTTCGTAGAACTCGCGGCGGCGAACTTCGGCCAGCACGCCAGCTTTTTCACACGAGCGCTTGAAGCGGCGCAGTGCGACGTCGAACGGTTCATTCTCTTTAAGCTTTACAAATGGCATCGGTAGCTTTCCTGTTCCCAAAAGGGGTCAGTAAATGGGGATTCCGGCGGCCACGCCGAAGGCCGGGCATTCTAAACCTCCCCTCAGCCAAATGCAAAGCCCTCGGTACGCCAAAAGTAAAGGGGTTCAGCCGGTCTTTATGCTGGCTGCCTCGCTGGTGTGAACCCGTTCCAGCCGATATGATGCGCTCCCCCGAAAGCGGCTTGATCATTACCGGCATGCGTGTCCTCGGCATCGAAACCTCCTGCGATGAGACCGGCGTAGCTATCTACGATAGCGAGCGCGGCCTGCTCGCGGATGCGCTCTTTAGCCAGGTCGCTTTGCATCGTGAATATGGTGGTGTCGTGCCTGAGCTCGCGTCGCGCGATCATGTGCGCAAATGCCTTCCTTTGATTGATGAAGTGTTCGCGAAGGCTGGCATAGAACATCCTGATATCGATGGCGTGGCTTTTACGTCCGGTCCGGGACTCGCCGGCGCCTTGATGGTCGGTGCGTGTATCGGTCGCAGTCTGGCGTATGCGTGGAACAAGCCGGCGCTCGCCGTGCATCATATGGAAGCGCATCTGCTCGCGCCCATGCTCGAAGCCGAGCCGCCGGCGTTGCCCTTCGTGGCATTGCTTGTTTCCGGTGGTCATACCCAGCTGGTGCGGGTCGATGGGATCGGTGAGTACACCTTGCTGGGTGAGTCGCTCGATGACGCCGCAGGCGAGGCCTTCGACAAATGCGCGAAGATGCTCGATCTCCCATACCCGGGAGGTCCCGAGCTGGCGAAACTGGCCGGGCAGGGTGTGCCGCGCTTCGATTTTCCGCGTCCCATGCTCAACCGCCCCGGCCTCGATTTCAGTTTTTCCGGATTGAAGACGGCCGTGCGCACTGCCATACGCGAGCAAACACACAGCGGTCAGCTCGAAGCACAGACACGCGCAGATATCGCTGCATCGTTTCAGGCCGCGGTCGTCGACACGCTCGTCGGCAAGGCACGGCGCGCGCTGCAGCAATCACAGTTAAAAACACTCGTGCTCGCTGGGGGTGTCAGCGCCAATCGCAAATTGCGCGAAGATCTCGATCGTGAATTGGCATCGATTGACGCGCGTGCATTTTATGCGCGCCCAGAATTTTGTACGGATAACGGCGCGATGATCGCGTATGCGGGTTGTCAGCGTTTATTGGCGGGGCAGCGTGAGAATTTAAGCATCGATATTCGCGCGCGCTGGCCGTTGAACACATTGCCATCCATCGCGAGCTGAAGATCATGGACACCATTTTCATTCGCGGTTTGCGCATCGATACCATCGTCGGTATTTACGATTGGGAACGCAGCGTGCGACAGACGATTGTGCTCGATGTGGAAATGGCGACGGATATTCGCAAAGCGGCAGACTCACAAAATGTCGGCGACACACTCGATTATCACGCGATTTCATTGCGGCTGGCTGCCTTTATTCAAGAACGACAATTTTTTTTGCTCGAAACATTGGCTGAGCATTGCGCCGAATTATTGCAGCGCGAGTTTTTCATTGCGTGGCTGAGGCTATGTGTCACCAAGCCGACGGCGGTACCATCGGCGCAGTGTGTCGGCGTCCAAATCGAACGGGGAGTCAAGCCGGTATGACGCGCGTATATGTCGGTATCGGCAGCAATATCGAACGCGAATGCAATATCCGTTCGGCGCTCGATCGACTTGAACAGCTATTTTCATCCTTGACGATATCTCCGGTTTACGAAAGCGAAGCCGTGGGCTTTTCAGGTTCCACATTTTTTAATCTCGTCGTCGGCTTCGATACCCATCTGAGTTTGCAGGAAGTGCGTCTGCAACTGCGCGCGATTGAGCGCGAGCATGGCAACCCGGGTAATCTGCCGAAATTCAGTGCGCGTTCGCTCGATCTGGATTTGCTCGCTTACGGCGATTTTTGCGGTGTGGTGAATGGTGCGAAATTGCCGCGCGCGGACATTACCGAATACGCCTATGCGTTGTGGCCGCTCGCCGATATTGCAAGCGGCGAACTGCATCCGCAGTTGCGCATCAGCTATGGCGCGCTCAAGCAGCAATTCGCTAAAACGCAGCGGTTGTGGTCGGTCGCATTTATCTGGAAAGACCGGGATATTTCCGCGCTGCAGCGGGTGGTTTGATCAAAACCACCCGCGTTGAATTGCGGCGAGGCGTTCGGTACGCATCTGCTCGCCCACCTCCTTCCCCTTGAATCCTTTCTCGATGAACGGTTGCGCTTTGACGGCTGAGGCATTTGCATAGGCCTGACGCAGGCGTTGAATCTGGGCTTTATCCATTTCCAGCGCCAGCGCTGTTTGCAGTAATGCCTCAAAACGTTGTGGCCGACGCAGGGCGTCGCTTTGTTCGATTACGGTGAGGCTTGCTTCTGGAGAGTTTGATTTTTTTAGATTGGGTATTTGTGCGATGACTAATTGCGCCAACTCGCCAAAATCATTGGGCACGCAAATACGGGTGCACAGTGCTGTCGTCTGCTCCGCTGTTAATTTATGGCAGAGCACGGCAAAGCGGATAAGCGGTTCGTGACATTTTTCCGCACACTGCGCCAGTTCTGCCAGCGCCAGCTCATCGCTATTTATTTTAGGGAATAAACGTTGCGCGGCGGCGCATTGTTGCAGCGTATGAAAATAAATTTCGGGATTTTTTTCGCCCAGCGCGCGCTCGGTTTCCTTCCAGATTCGCTCGCTGACCAAATGCTCCATTTCCCCTGCATCGACGATGTTACGCATGAGCCGAAGGGTTTCATCAGCGATGCGGAAGCCGAGATGGTGATAGCGTGCAGCGAAACGCGCCACGCGCAGAATTCGCAGCGGGTCTTCGGCGAATGCGGGTGATACATGGCGTAAGATTTTTTGATCGAGATCGCGTTGCCCGCCATAAGGGTCGATTAACTCACCGGTTTCATTCCGCGCGATGGCATTGATGGTGAGATCGCGGCGCTCTAAATCCTGTTCCAGCGTGACATCGCTGTCGCAGTAGAAATTGAAGCCGTGATAGCCATGGCCTGTTTTGCGTTCGGTGCGTGCGAGTGCATATTCTTCGTTTGTCTGGGGGTGCAAGAAAACAGGGAAATCTCTTCCGACCGGTTTGAATCCTTTCTTGATCATTTCTTCAGGCGTAGCCCCAACCACGACCCAGTCGTGTTCGTGATGCGGGTAACCCAATAATCTGTCGCGAACAGCGCCGCCAACCAAATACGTTTTCATGCAATAGAGGAAACAAGGATCCCAAGAGATTCCGCGAATTATAGGCGCTGAGTAGGATTATTTGTGGGGAAAGCGCGCGGACCATCCCCAATAGGATCACGGTTTTCCCCACAAATAATTCTGCTCGGCGCGTGGCAGTGATTTTTAGGGTTAAGACAATTGTGCTGATATTGGGTGAGCAGAAACTGCTGGGTCAATACAAGAGCGGGCCTGGCTTATTTATTTGCGAAAACCGTACTCCTATTGGGGATGGTCCGTGCGCTTTTCGCAAATAAATAAGCCAGGTCCACTCTGCGGAGTCCGTGGAGTCTTAGAGTTGGGTGGATTCTTCTTCCTGGGGCGGGCAATGGTAGGTGGCCGTTACATTGCCGTCCTGCATGGATTTTAAATGTACGTCGAAACCCCATAAGCGATGAAGGTGTTTCAATACTTCATCGGTATTGTCGTCAAGGGGGCGGCGATTATGTTGCGTGTGCTGCAAATACATCGCACGGTCGCCGCGCATATCGATATCGACAACCTGGATGTTCGGCTCGCGATTGCCAAGATTGTATTGCCCCGCGAGTTGTTCGCGAACCTTGCGGTAACCTTCCTCATCGTGAATGGCGGCGATTTCGATTTCGCTGTTGTTGTCGTCATCGAGTACGCAGAACAATTTTAAATCGCGAATAACTTTCGGCGATAAAAATTGCTGGATGAAGCTTTCGTCTTTGAAATTACGCATTGCAAATTGCAATGTCTCTTTCCATGGCGTCCCCGCGATATCAGGAAACCAATGCCTGTCTTCTTCGGTGGGATTTTCACAAATGCGGCGAATATCGCTCATCATGCTGAAGCCGAGCGCATAAGGATTGATGCCGCTGTAGTACGGGCTATCGAACGCTGGTTGAAACACCACGCTGGTATGCGATTGGAGGAATTCGAGAATGAAACCGTCGGTCACCTTGCCGCGGTCATATAACTCGTTCAGCAATGTGTAATGCCAGAACGTAGCCCAGCCTTCATTCATGACCTGCGTTTGGCGTTGCGGATAAAAATATTGGGCGATTTTACGCACGATGCGAATGATTTCGCGCTGCCAGGGCTCGAGCAGCGGTGCGCGCTTTTCGAGAAAGTAGAGCAGGTTCTCCTGTGGCTCTTCGAGGAAGGGTTTGCGTTGCTGATTTTTTTCCTCGCTGCGCCCGACGGGAATCGTGCGCCACAAATCATTCACTTGCTGCTGCAGATATTCCTCGCGCTCCACCTGCCGCCGCTGCTCTTCGTCGGCAGAGATGGGGTAGGGGCGCTTATAGCGATCGACGCCATAATTCATCAGGGCGTGGCAGGAATCAAGAATGCTTTCGACCGCTTCGATGCCATGTTTTTCTTCGCATTTCGCGATGTAATTACGCGCGAACAGCATGTAATCGATAATTGAATCAGCATCGGTCCAGGTGCGGAATAAATAATTTCCCTTAAAAAATGAATTATGTCCGTAGCACGCATGCGCGATGACCAGCGCCTGCATCGTCATGGTATTTTCTTCCATCAGATACGCGATGCACGGATTGGAATTGATAACAATCTCGTAGGCGAGGCCCATCTGGCCGCGCGAATAGCTGTTTTCAATGCCGAGAAAATGTTTTCCGAACGACCAGTGCCGGTAATACACGGGCATGCCGGATGCAGCATACGCATCCATCATCTGTTCGGAGCTGATGATTTCGATCTGATTCGGATAGGTGTCGAGTCCGAACTCTGCAGCGAGAAGGCCGATTTCGCGAGCGTATTCCTCGATCAGTTCGAAAGTCCACTCGGAGGTCGTCGAAATCGGTTTGCGCTCGCCTGTCTGGTGTGGGCCTGAATTCGGGGTGCTCGATTCGGCAACGCTCATGCAGTGCGCCTCTGAAACAATTCGCGGAAAACGGGATAGATGTCGGCGACGTCGATGATTTGCTGCATCGCGAAGGTCTCGGGAAATAATGTCTTCACCTGCTCGTATTCGCCCCACAGCGCCTGATGCTCGCGAGGGGTGATTTCGACATACGAATAATGTTGAAGGAAGGGCATGATTTCCCTTGTCAGCAGTTCATGGCAGACGCTCGAATCGTCGTTCCAGTTATCGCCGTCGGAAGCCTGGGCTCCGTAAATATTCCATTCGGATGTCGGGTAGCGTGCGCGCATGATGTCTTTCATCAGATGCAGCGCACTGGACACAATGGTGCCGCCGGTTTCGCGTGAATAAAAAAATTCTTCCTCGTCGACTTCCTTCGCGCTGGTGTGGTGGCGAATGAAAACGACTTCGGTGTGATCGTAATTACGCTTCAAAAATAGATACAGCAAAATGAAGAAGCGTTTCGCCATGTCCTTTGTCGCCTGGTTCATCGAACCGGAAACGTCCATGATGCAGAACATCACGGCTTTCGACGAAGGTTGTGGCTCCTTGATATTCAGGTTGTATTTGATATCGAATTCGTCGATGAAAGGCAGCCGCTCGATCTTGCGTTTGAGCAGTGCAATTTCCTCTTCGATTTCGCCGATACGTTTGTCGTTGCGCAGCACAGGTTCAGCGACCATCAATAACGCCAATTCCTGTTCCAGCTCGCGAATGCGTTTGCGTTTGGGACCGCCCAGTGCAATTCGGCGCGCATTCGCGGCACGCAATGAGCGCACGATGTTGATCTGATTCGGCGTGCCGACGCTGCTGAATCCGCCGCGCCTGTATTTGAAGATTTCAGTGCCGGCGAGCTGACGTTTAACGAGATTCGGCAGCGCGAGATCTTCGAACATGAACTCGAGAAACTCTTCCTGCGTGATCTGGAATGCGAATTCGTCGACGCCTTCGCCGCTATTGCTGGCTTTTCCGTTGCCGCTGCCACCGCCGCCACCTTGCGGCCGCGGAACCTTGTCGCCAGCCACAAATTCCTTGTTGCCGGGATGCACCACGCTGCGCCTGCCACCGGAGCCATGTCCCAATACGGGCTCGCCGACGTCGCGACTCGGAATCGTGATTTTTTCGCCTTGTTCGATATCGGTAATCGAGCGCTTGCCCACCGCATCGGAAACAGCTTTCTGGATATGCTTTTTATAGCGACGCAGGAAACGCTGGCGATTGACGGCACTCTTGTTCTTGCCGTTCAGTCGTCGATCGATCAGATGGCTCACGCTGTGCTTCCTCCACCCTTAAGGCGCATGCCCGACAGTGCTCGCTGAAGCGATTGCGTAGCGGTCGCGATGCGCGCACCGCTATTGCGATTTGCGGACACGCAGATACCACTCGGATAACAGCCGTACCTGTTTCTCGGTATAACCGCGTTCGACCATGCGCTTGACGAAGTCGTTGTGCTTTTTCTGATCCTCGGTTGAGGCTTTGGCATTGAAGGAAATTACCGGCAGCAAATCCTCGGTGTTCGCGAACATTTTCTTCTCGATCACGGCGCGCAATTTTTCGTAGCTGCGCCAATCGGGATTTTTACCATTATTGTTCGCGCGCGCACGCAGTACGAAGTTGACGATTTCGTGGCGGAAATCTTTCGGATTACTGATGCCCGCCGGCTTCTCGATTTTTTCGAGATCTTCGTTGAGTGCTGCGCGATTGAGAATTTCTCCGGTTTCGGGATCGCGATATTCCTGATCCTGAATCCAGAAATCCGCATACGTCACGTAGCGGTCGAAAATATTCTGGCCGTACTCGGAGTACGATTCGAGATATGCCGTCTGAATTTCCTTGCCGATGAATTCGACGTAGTGCGGCGCCAGATATTCCTTGATGAATCGCAGATAGCGTTCCGCGGTCTCCTGCGGATATTGCTCCTGATCGATCTGCTGTTCGACTACGTACAGCAAGTGCACCGGGTTCGCCGCGATTTCGGTCGGATCGAAGTTGAAAACTTTCGATAGAATCTTGAATGCAAAACGCGTCGACAGACCTTCCATGCCCTCGTTCACGCCGGCGGCATCGTGATATTCCTGAATGCTCTTCGCTTTCGGGTCGGTATCTTTCAGATTTTCGCCATCGTAAACGCGCATTTTGGAATACACGTTCGAATTTTCCGGCTCTTTCAAACGCGACAGCACGATAAATTGCGCGAGCATTTTCAGTGTGTCGGGCGCGCAGGGTGCCTTCGCGAGCGAGCTGTTGACGAGCAGCTTGTCGTAAATCTTGATTTCTTCGGTCACGCGCAGGCAGTACGGTACTTTCACGATGTAGACGCGATCGAGAAACGCCTCGTTGTTTTTGTTGTTGCGGAACGATTGCCATTCGGATTCGTTCGAGTGCGCGAGAATCACGCCTTCGAATGGAATCGCGCCCATGCCTTCGGTGCCGTTGTAATTGCCTTCCTGCGTTGCTGTTAGCAAAGGGTGCAGCACTTTGATCGGCGCCTTGAACATCTCGACGAATTCCATCACGCCCTGATTCGCGCGGCACAATCCGCCCGAAAACGCGTACGCGTCGGGATCGTTCTGCGGAAATTCCTCGAGTTTGCGAATATCGACTTTACCCACCAGCGACGAAATGTCCTGGTTGTTCTCATCGCCCGGCTCGGTTTTGCTGACGGCGATCTGATCGAGCCGTGACGGGTACAGTTTGACGACGCGAAACTGGGAGATGTCGCCCTTGAATTCGTGCAGGCGCTTGACGGCCCAGGGCGACATGATGGTTTTGATGTAGCGGCGCGGAATCCCGTAATCCTCTTCGAGGATATGACCGTCTTCGTCGGGCTCGAAAAGACCGAGCGGCGATTCGAAAACAGGCGAGCCTTTCAGGCAGTAAATCGGCTGGTGCTCGATCAGCAGCTTCAGACGTTCAGCGAGTGATGATTTACCACCACCGACGGGGCCGAGCAGATACAGGATTTGTTTCTTCTCTTCGAGACCTTGAGCGGCATGACGGAAATACGAAACGATCTGTTCGATCGCTTCTTCCATGCCGTAAAACTCATCGAATGCCTTGTAACGGCGGATAATTTTGTTCTGGAAAATCCGGCTCAGACGCGAATCGCGGGAGGTATCCACCATTTCCGGTTCGCCGATGGCTATGAGCAGGCGTTCAGCTGCATTCGCGTAGACCGAACGATCCTTTTTGCAGAGTTCAAGATATTCCTGCAGCGAATATTCTTCTTCCTGCGTGGCTTCGTAACGGTTGCGAAAATGATTGAATATGCTCATTACGGATCCTCTCGCGTCAGCTTTTCAGCAGTTTTCCAGATACCGGACTGGCTCGGTGAATTAAGAATAGGCTGCAATACAGTTAAGGGCCATATCGCTAGCAGGTTGGACAGCAAAAAAAGAATTAATTTTTCACTATCGAAAAATGCAGTCGACGGATTGCGTTAATCCATGCCATGCGATGCATTATTCATGCGAGAAACGTAAAACGTGGCAAATTAATTTATCGACCGACGCATGAGATGTAAGTACGGCTGTACACACGGATGTTACGCCCATGAAGGATGGGCTGATCGATGGAATATGCGGTGATATCCGGAGCGTGGCTGCTAGCACTCGCAACTCAGGAGTGCTTGCTCGTCGAGATTGAACAAGGTCAGACGGTTTCCCCAGACGCAGCCCGTATCGAGGGCGATGACGTCGTCGCGATTGGTTTTTCCCAGCAATGTGGCCCAGTGACCGACGATCAGAGTGGAGCCTGCGCTCTTGCGCCCGGGCACATCGAACCAGGGCATGAACCCGGGCGGAGCGGTTCCCGGTCCTTCCTTGCTTTTCAGGTCCAGTTCACCGGCGGCGGTGCAGAAGCGCAGACGAGTAAAAAAGTTGGTGATGGTCCGCCAGCGCTCGATCCCCTTTAAATCGTCCGACCAGCGATTCGGTGTGTCACCGTACATTCCCTGCAAGAAGTCGAGTAGCCGTTTGCCTGTTATGACCTGCGATAGCTCGTCCGACAGCTTCCCGGCCTGCGAAATGCTCCACTGTGGTGCCAGCCCCGCATGAACCATCGTGTAGGCGCCATCGCGGTGCAGCAGGGGCTGCCGGCGCAGCCACGCCAGCAATTCCGCGCAGTCTGGCGCCTCGAGAATGGGTTGCAGGGTGTCGCCGCGCTTCAGCCCGCGGATGCCGTTGGCGACAGCCAGCAGATGAAGATCGTGATTGCCGAGAACGACGCGCGCGCTGTCGCCGAGCTGGTAAAAAAAACGCAGACATTCCAGTGATTGCGGACCGCGATTGACGAGATCGCCGGTGGCCCAAAGCTGATCGTGCGATGGATCGAAGCTGACGCGCTCCAGCAGCCGCTGCAACGGCGCGAAGCAGCCCTGCACATCGCCGACGGCATAACGCGTCATGGCTGGTTCAGTGCAGCGCGCCCGGCTGGGCGAGCGAGAATACGGGAATCGGTGCGTCGAAGCGCTGGCCGTTGCTGCTGATCATCTGATAACTGCCTTCCATGGTGCCGACCGGCGTTTCCAGCATGGAGCCGCTGGTGTACGTGTAGCTGTCGCCCGGTTCGATGAGCGGCTGTTCGCCGACGACGCCTTCGCCGCGCACTTCCTGCACGCGGTTATTGGCATCGGTGATACGCCAGTGGCGCGACAGCAAACGTACCGCATCGCCGCCGCGATTATGGATGGTAATGGTGTAGGCAAAGACGAAGCGATTTTCCGGCGGAGCGGATTGTTCAGGCAGGTAGCGCGTGACGACATCAATTTTTATGGCGCTGCTGTCCGGCATGAATGAGAGGCCTATTTAGCTGTGTTGTCAGCTGGGTTGATGAGTGTCGACGATTTTGCGTTGAGCGTATCCGCCAGCGCGACATACTGCGGTAGCGACAAGGTTTCCGGGCGCGCGCCCGGATCGATATCGCACGCAATGATGTCTTCAGCATTCAGCAGGGTTTGCAGTGCATTACGCAGGGTTTTGCGCCGCTGATTAAACGCTGCACGTACAACCTGCTGCAGATTTTCCACCGATCTGGCGGGATGCGGCAGTGTCGCGTAGGGCGCCAATCTTACCACGGCCGATTGCACCTTGGGCTGCGGTGAAAATGCGCCGGGCGGCACGTCGATCAGCGGTTCGATACGGCAAAAATATTGCGTCATGATGCCGAGCCGCCCGTATTCTTTGTTATTCGGTGCTGCCGCCAGACGTTCGACCACCTCTTTCTGCAACATGAAATGCATATCGACGATGTGTGCATTTTGCGCGAGCAGATGAAAAATCAGTGGTGTGGAAATGTTGTAGGGCAGATTGCCGACCACGCGCAATTTTGTCGTCGATGGCAATCCTGCGGATGCGATCAATGCCTGGATATCGAGCTTTAACGCATCGCCTTGCCGCAGATGAAAATTGGGACGGTCACTGAATCTGCGCGTGAGAATTTCGACGAGATCACGATCGAGTTCGAGCGCGTGTAACGCGCAGCCGCTCTGGAGCAATTCTTCGGTAATTGCGCCTTGCCCCGGGCCAATTTCCAGCAGCGTGTCGTTCGGCTGCGGGCGAATAGCGCGCACGATGCGGTGAATGATGGTCTGATCGTGCAGGAAATTCTGGCCGAAACGTTTGCGCGCGCGATGTTCCATGACAGCGATTTCTCTTTAGTTACGTTGCGTGCGGGTGACATTGCGAGCGCTTTTTCGCACCAGCTCGCAGGCCAGCGCGAATGCGGTGTGCAAGCTGCCGCCGTCGGCTTTGCCGGTGCCGGCTAATTCCAAAGCGGTGCCGTGATCGACCGAAGTGCGAATGATCGGCAGCCCCAGTGTGATGTTGACTGCGCGTCCGAAGCCCTGATATTTGAGCACCGGCAAACCCTGATCGTGATACATCGCGAGCACGGCGTCGGTGTTTTGCAGGATTTTCGGTGTGAACGCGGTGTCGGCGGGCAGGGGGCCGATCAAATTCATGCCTTCACCGCGCAGCTGTTGCAGCGTCGGTCCGATCACTTCGATTTCTTCGCGCCCGAGATGGCCGCCTTCGCCGGCATGCGGGTTCAGGCCGAGCACTGCGATACGCGGTTGCGCGAGGCCGAATTTTTCGCGCAGATCGCGGTGCAGAATGCGCAATACGGTGGTGAGGTTTTCATGCGTGATATGACGCGGCACTTCGGCAAGCGGCAGATGCGTCGTCGCGAGTGCCACGCGCAATTGTTCGGTCGCCAGCATCATCACCACATTTTTCGTCTGCGTGCGTTCGGCGAAAAATTCGGTGTGGCCACTGAAGGCGACGCCCGCATCGTTGATGATGCCCTTGTGCACGGGGGCGGTGACGATGGCGTCGAAATCACCATTCGTACAGCCGTCGGCGGCGATTTCGAGCGTGCGCAGGACGTAATGCGCATTGCTCTTGTCGAGAACGCCCGCGCGCGCCGGCGCGGCGAGTGCGACGGGAGCAACCAGCAATTCGCCGGGTTCGTTTGGTTGCGAAGCGGAATCGTCATTCCATGCGCGAAGGCGCAACGACAGGCCGAGTTGCTGCGCGCGCTGCTGCAGTAAATCCGGATCGGCAATCGCAATCAAGCGGGCGTCGTGTCGCTGCTGCGCGAGGGCGATAACCAGATCGGGGCCGATGCCTGCGGGTTCGCCGGGAGTGAGCGCGATGCGTGGAATGACCATCGCGCTGTCGGCTGTCGCTCGAACGGTATCGGAATTCTGCATCACGCTTTCAATACGTCACGCTTTCGAGACATCAGACTTTCTTGATGTCGACGAAAGCGCCGTCGCGAATCTTGCGCAGCCAGTTGTCGAGTTCTTCCTGATATTTTTTCTCGTGCAGATAATTGCGCGCGACATTGCGGCGGATGTCTTCGGTGACATCCTGCTTGCGGCGATCTTCGACCATCACGATATGCCAGCCGTAACGCGTTTGAAACGGTTCGCTGATCTGACCGGCTCTGGTGGTGTCCATCGCGTGCTGAAAGGCGGCGACGAGTTGCCCCGGATTGGTCCAGCCGAGTTCTCCGCCTTCCATCGCCGAACCGATGTCCTCGGAATGCTGGCGGGCGAGTGCGGCAAAATCGCCGCCCGCGAGCAGGCGCTGACGCAGCTCCGCCGCGAACTGTCGGCATTGTTCGTTGCTGCGTATCGCCGAGGGTTTGAGCAGGATATGGCGTGCTTTCGTCTGCTCGATGACTTCACCCTTGCCGCGCACTTCCGCGAGTTTGATGATGTGATAACCGCTGGGGCTGCGCACGGGATCGGCGATTTCGCCGGATTTCAGATTGGTGGTGGCCTCGGCGACCAGGCTCGGGAGTTCCTCGCTATTGTGCCAGCCGAGATCACTGCTCTGGACTTTGACGGGCCCCTGCGCCGATGCGATTCGACTGAAATCTTCGCCCGCACGCAACTGCGCGGTTAGCTGCTCGGCAAAGCGTTGCACCGCGGCCGCGTTGTCGCCTTCGCCAACCGGCAGCAAGGCGTGCTGTACGTGATATTGCGGGGCGGTGGCCTGGCGACCTTCGGCGGAATTCAAAAAGTTTTCGACTTCCTGATCGGTGATCTGCACGCGTTCGCTCACGCTGCCCTGCTGCACGCGACGTATCAGCATTTCGCGACGCAGCTGTTCGCGCAATTCGTTGTACGGCACGCCTTCCTTCGAAAGCGACTGCGAAAACTGTTCGAGCGTCATATTGTTCTGGCGCGCGATCTGTTCGAGCTGATCGTTCAGTTCGCTGTCGGGAATACGCACGCCTGCACGTTTTGCGATCTGCAATTGCAGGCTGTCGAGCACGAGCTGATCGAACACCTGCCGGCGCAGGATATCGGCGGGCGGCGCTTCGCGTTTGGCGCGTTTGATGTTGGCGGTGGCGCGGGTGACGGCATTTTGCAGTTCGCTGGCCAGAATCACATCGTCGTCGACGATGGCGATGACGCGATCGAGCATTTGCGCCTGCGCGGAATCGTCAGCGGCATCGGTCGCCTGCGCCAGCGCGGGCGCAGCGACATGCAGCGCCAGCGCCAGCGCCAGTGTACCGAACAGCTTCGTCCAGTGTTTGTAATCAGCCCAGTGCTTGAAATAAGCCCGGTGTTTGAAATCAATAGCGGTCACGGTACCCCCAGATACTTTCCTGCAGCAGCGAATTCATTTTCTGGCCCAGACCACCGAGCCCTTTCAACTGGAATTCGATCATGAATGTTTCATCGCGTTCCAATACCGGATCGCCGACGACGTCCAGTTCCTCCGCCAGCGCGGCACGCTGATAAGCGATGCGCACAAACCAGCAGCAGTCTTCGTATTCGACGCCGACCAGATCTTCGAGTGGCGAGTGCAGATCCAGATCGTAATTAAACCGTGCGAATACACGCCAGCGGCGGTTCAGCGGAATTGCCGCGGAAGCGTCGACCTGGCGCAGGCCGTTGGCAAGTGTCGATACGGTCGGATCGGTTTCGTGATAGCGATAGGCGGCGTTGAAGATCGCGCCGTTGCCGGCCCGGTAATGCAGCGATGTGTTGGCCTGTTCGATGCGATTGTTACTCTGATCCCAGAGCGCGTTGGTGGTGGACCACAGCGACGCCGTCGGCTGCAGCACCACCTGTCCGGCCACGGCCGAGTTGGCCTGGTCGTCGATCGAATCGTTGATGGTTGCGTCGATGCGGCGATCGGCGAAGTAGAAAATCTGGCCGATGCTGGCACGGCCGAGTTCGATACCGGTTTCATCCCGGATGACGCGCGAGGTGACGCCTACCGCCAGCTGATTGAAATCTTCGAGCCGGTCCTGGCCGATCAGGCGGCGCGGTTGAAACAGCTGCTGATAGTCGAAGGTGAGGCGATTGGTGTCGAACAGCGGCTGATCGTTCTGCCGTTGATAGGGGCTGTATAAATAGTAGAGCCGGGGCTCCAGCGTTTGCTGGTAGGTCAATCCGAACAGCGACGCATCGCGCTCGAAAAAGACGCCGGCATCGAGAATGGCCTGCGGCACCGAGGCGTGCGGTCTGGTTTCCCCGGGCAGCGCGTCCGGACGATCCAGATCGTAGCCGACATAGCGCAGGCGAAATTCAGGGTTGAAAAAGCTCGACGTCCAGCGCATGGGAAAGCTGATGCCCGGCTCGATATAGGTGCGCACGCCGGTAATCCACGGGCTGCCGATATCGGTCGTCGAATCCGGATCGGTGTGATCGAAGCGGGTGATTTCGGTGAACAGCGAATAATCGAGCTTGAAATTGTCGCCGTCCGCGCTGCGCCCCAGCGTGAATTGCGGTGCCCGGCGATAGGGTTCGGCGACGAGCTCATCGATGATCTGATAGCGCTGGACCTGCAGCGACGAAAACCAGTTGACGTAGCCGAGGTTGATTCCGGCCTGCTGGTTCAGCGCGGTCTGCCGCTTCACGTTGAGGCTGTTGATGCTGAAATCGCGGAAATAGTCATCGTCGCTGACGCGGTTGTAATCGATGAATGTCGAGAAATAACTGTTCAGGCGGCCGTTTTCCTGCAGCGCCATCAGCCAGCGATCCTCGCCGGAGGCCTCGTCGCTTTTCAGGCGGGTGCCGCTGGCGACCCAGCTGCTGTAACGATTGAGGTAGCGCAGCTCGGCTTCGAGCATGGTGCCGTGATTGCTGATGAGCCGGGGTGTCAGCGTGGCGTCGTAATTGGGCGCCAGATTCAGGTAATACGGAATCGCAAAATCCAGTCCCGACGCGCTTTTCCCCATCACCGGCCAGAGAAAGCCGCTCTGGCGGCGATCGTCGATCGGGAAATTGACATAAGGCGTATAAAAGACGGGCGTATCGGCGACGCGAATGACGGTGTGCGATGCTTCGCCACGACCGGTTTCGCGATTCAGGCGAATGCGCGTGGAATCCAGTCGCCAGCTTTCGTCATCGGGCGGGCAGAGCGTGTAGGTCGCCTGGTCGAGCTCGATGACGCTCTCCTTGCGGCGCGTGAGTTTATCCGCAGTGACGCGAATACCCGCTTTGTAATCGAGCATCCGCGCATCGATGACGTTGCCGAAATTGTTATCCGTGGTCACATCCGCCCTGTTGCCGCTGATCTTCAGATGCGGCTGTCGCACCACCACGTTGCCGTGCAGATTGACGCGATTGGTGCGGCGATCCATGTCGGCGCTGTCCGCTGTCAGCTGTGTGTTGCCTCGCGTGATCGTCACGCCGCCGTCCATTTTGACGACATCACCTTCCCATTCGGCCTGGGCGGCACTGACGCGGGCCGGTACATCCCTGGGCGATTTATCCGCATCCTCCCAGTCGAGCGAAGGTTCGACATAAAAACCCTCGCAGGCCGGACTCGGTTGGGAACATTGCACACCGGGCAATACGGCGGATGCCTCGACCCAGTCCCAATTCGGTGCAGCGGTGGGCAGGGCCGGCCTGGCAACCGCGACATCGCTATCGCGGTGAACGGTCGCCGGTTTTTCGACGGGTTTTGCAGCGGGAGCACCTGCGGCGGCGGGTGACGGTGTCTGCGCCGAACAGGCCCAGCCGCCATCGGCCGACGGTACGCATGACCAGCCTTGCGCATCGGCGCTCTGGGCGGCTCCCGGCAATAACAGAAGGCTGGCCGAAATATACACAGTCGGCCGCGACAGATGAGTCAATTGCAGGCTCTCGGGTTTTTTTGTAGTGGATGCGACGACGCGAACGCAGGGCATCGATTTTTGCCGGAGTTTGCGCGAGCGTGGATAATAAAGCATTCGTGCCCGATCGCCAAAGCGATCACACTCTCACCTTCTGCGACGCCATCATCTATGAACGAGTTACAGCACTGGATCGCCGCACAGTTTCGCTGCGATGCGCGCGACATTGTTTTTCAGCCCGCCAGCGCCGATGCGAGTTTTCGTCGCTATTACCGGATCAGCCTGAACGGTGAATCGCTGATCGTCATGGATGCGAGCGCCGAGACTTCGAGCTGCGCGCCATTCATCCGAATTGCAAATCTACTGGCGGGCGCCGGTCTGCATGTGCCGCGAATTATTGCAGCGGCTCCCGAGCGCGGCTGGATGGTGCTCGCCGATCTGGGCACGCAAACCTATCTCGATGTGCTCGACGCCGAAAACGCCGAGCGATTATTCGACGCGGCGATCGACGTGCTGATCGCGCAGCAGAAAATTGTCTGTCCCGATGATTTTCCGCAATACGATCGCGCGCTGCTGCAGCGCGAACTCGAATTGTTTCCCGACTGGTATCTGCAAAAACATCTGGGCATGAATATCGATGCAAATCTGCGCGCGGAACTCGATACGATTTTCAATTTATTGATCGAGCAGGTTCTGCAGCAGCCCAAAGTGTTCGTGCATCGCGATTTCATGCCGCGCAATTTGATGATCAGCGAGTCCGTGTTTAACAAATTCCGGCCGGGCGTGCTCGATTTTCAGGACGCGGTGTGCGGTCCCATTGCCTACGATCCGATTTGCTTATTCAAAGATGCGTTCATCAGCTGGCCCGAGGCGCGGGTCGAAAACTGGCTGCGCATTTACTGGCAGCGCGCGCAGCTGGCGGGGCTTCCGGTGCCGGCAACATTCGATGATTTCCATCGCGATTGCGATTTCATTGGCACGCAGCGCCATCTGAAAGTGATCGGCATTTTTGCGCGCATCTGCCATCGCGACGGCAAGCCGAAATATGTCGGCGATGTGCCGCGCTTTTTCAATTATCTGCGGGGAGCCTGCGCGCGTCGCCAGGAGTTCGCACCGCTCGCAGCCGTTCTCGATAAATTGAACATCGATCGATTACCCGCACCATGAAAGCGATGATTCTCGCAGCGGGATTGGGAACGCGCATGCGCCCGCTCACCGAGCGCACGCCGAAGCCGATGTTGCAGGTCGCCGGCATACCGCTGATCGAACACCATGTGCGCCATTGCGTGCAGGCGGGCATCACCGACATCGTCATCAACCACGCCTATCTCGGCGAACAGATTGAAAATCATCTCGGCGATGGCCGCCGTTTTGACTGCAGCATTCAATATTCGCGCGAAGGAGAGCCACTCGATACGGGGGGCGGAATTTTTCGTGCGCTGCCGCTGTTGGGAGGCGCGCCCTTCATCGCCATGAATGCCGACGTGTGGACGGATTATCCGCTGGCAAAACTGCGGGATATTGCGCTCGACAAGGATTCGCGGCTCGCGCATCTGGTGATGACGGATAATCCCCCGCAACATCCGCAGGGGGATTTCTATTTGAATAACGGATTGATTCGCGAAACCGGCGGCAGTGAAAAACTGACATGGACCGGCCTGCGTATCATTCATCCGGCATTGTTTGCCGGCTGCAGCGATGGCGTGTTTTCGATCGTGCCGCTTTTACGGCAGGCGATGAAAGAAAATAAAGTGAGTGGCGAATATTACGGCGGGCGCTGGTTCGATATCGGCACACCCGAGCGCCTGCGCGAAATCAACGAACGATTAAATCCCCCTCTTTAATTAAAGGGGGGCGACGGGGGATTTGCATTTTTTTGCAGCCAGCTGCGCACTCGCTTGACCATCGCGCTGTGTTGCGGATCGCTGGAATTATTTAACGGCGGCAATTCGAGTCGCGTATAAATGCGCGAGCGTTGATGTAGCACCGCACGTCGGCGCGCTTCGGCTTCAGCACGGGCCTGAACATCGTTATCGAGCGTCATATCGAGCGCGGCAATGCCGGTAAGCGGCAGTAATTTCGACAAATCCATGTCGATGCCGTCGAGTCGTTGTTGCGGGGCGATCACCACGAGCGCAGTGAGCGGCGCCGTATTGCCGGGCGTTGCCGCCGTTATCAAACGTAAATTTTCCGCTGCGCGAATGGCGCCGCTACCGAATCCAATCAATACGATATTACGCTGATTTTGATCGGCATAATATTTAATTGCCGCGCTGATGCGCGCCTGTGCCTGCGCTTCGATAATGGCCGTCGATGCGACCGTCGCAGCAGAGCCCAGTGCCGGAGTTGCCGGCGGCGCTTCCGCGGCCGGTGCAGCATCGGTCGCCGCTGGCGGTGTTGCAGTTTGAGGTGGTGCCGCGGATTTCTCGCCTTCCGGCATCGGCGCGGGCAATTCGATATTGAGCGTGTCCCAGCTATGCAGCGGCAATTCGTCGATCAGTGCAGCGGCGGTGAGAGGCCAGCTCGGATGCTGTCCCGAATCGTGCAGAATGATGACGGCACCGCGCGGCTGTCCCGAAAGATCGGGAATATGTCGCGCCAGGAATTTATCGTCGCCGGCATCGAGCGTAACGATCTGTTCGGGTGGAATGCGATCGGTGTAAACCGAATTCCTGTCGCCGACGCTACCTGTCGCTGCGGGTTCGGGTTGAGGTGCGGCCGCAGGTGACTGTTCATTCGCAGGTGATTGTGTATTCGAGGGTGACTGTGTATTCGCAGCGGGTGCATTTTGCGCGGGTGCCGGATTGGTTTGTGCGATGGCGTTGCCGCACAACCAACCGCATAAGACGAGAATGAGCAGTTTTCCCATGAGCCAGTAATTCCTGTCGAAGAGCGCGCAGCCTGATTAGAATAGCGGTTCTCGCGAATTTCGCTCTATAGGTAAAGGCCAATGACCGATTTCTGGATCGCCCCTTCGATTCTCTCCGCTGATTTCGCCCGTCTCGGTGAAGAGGTCGATACGGTGCTCGCCGCCGGTGCCGACATCGTGCATTTCGATGTCATGGACAATCATTACGTGCCGAATCTGACGATCGGTCCGATGGTGTGCCAGGCATTGCGCAATTACGGTGTCACGGCGCCGATCGATGTGCATTTGATGGTGAGCCCGGTCGATCAGCTCATCGGCGATTTCGCGAAAGCCGGCGCATCGTACATCACGTTTCATCCCGATGCGTCGACGCATGTCGATCGTTCGCTGCAATTGATCCGGGACGCCGGTTGCAAGGGCGGACTCGTGCTCAATCCGCACGTTGGCATCGAGCCGCTCAAATACGTGCTCGATAAAGTCGACATGATTTTATTGATGTCGGTGAACCCCGGTTTCGGCGGACAGAAATTCATTCCATCGACGATCGATAAAATTCGCGAAGTGCGCGCGTTGATCGATGCGAGCGGTTTCGATATCCGCCTCGAAGTCGATGGCGGTATCAGCGCGAAAAACATTCGCGAAATCGCTGCGGCCGGCGCCGATACGTTTGTTGCCGGCTCGGCGATCTTCAATCAGCCCGATTACAAAGCGGTGATCGATGCGATGCGTGCTGAACTCGCGCAGGTTTAACGGTGAGTTGTGCTGTGAATTTCAGGAAATTATTGCGCGAACCTGTCGAAGCCCTGTTGTTCGATCTCGATGGCACGTTGCTCGCGAGCGCGCCCGATCTCGCCATCGCCATCGATCGCATGCTCACTGAATTGCATTTGCCATCGGCGGGTCTTGAACGCGTTGCGCGATGGGTCGGCGACGGCGCGCGTCAGCTGGTGATCGAAGCGTTGCAATTCGCGAAAGCGGATATTAATGACACGTCTATCAATAATGCGCTGCAGATTTATCAGCGTCATTACGGCGAATATCTCAATCGCAGCAGCCATTTATTTCCGGGAGTGCGCGAAGCATTGCAGCATTTTCATGCGCAGGGCATGCGCATGGCGTGCGTGACGAACAAGGGCGCGCGTTTCACCGAGCCGTTGATCGATCATTTCGGACTGCGCGAATGGCTGCCCGTTGTCGTCAGCGGCGATACCTTGTCGCAGCGAAAACCCGACCCCGCGCCGTTGCTCGAAGCCTGCCGGCAACTGCAGGTGGCGCCGCAGCGCGCAATCATGATCGGCGATTCGCGCAACGATGTACGTGCTGCGCGCGCGGCGAATATGCCCGTAATCTGCGTGCGCCATGGTTACAACCACGGCCGGCCGATCGAGGGCGAAAAGCCGGATTTCATCATCGAGTCCTTCTTCGACCTGATCGCGCCCTGACTTTTTCTTTGCCTATACTCCGCGGGTGCCGGTAGAATGCCGGCTCCTCTTTTCCTCCGGCCTTTTCAATTCGGCCTCTTTCCCGGAGATGCGGCGGTGAGCTCAATTGCTCTCGATAAACAGATCGCACTGCATGTGCGTGAGGTAACGCGTTGGCGATGGTAATTCCCGTCGCAGTTGTTGCCGTGTCCTGTCACAAGACCAGGTCTGTTTGTTAACCGTTTCTTCGAGGATATCAGCATGGATTCCCGACGTTTCGCCGAGCTGGCGGCGCAGAATTTCAACCGCATTCCCATTTCCCGCGATGTATTCGCCGATCTCGACACACCGCTGAGCGCCTATCTCAAACTTGCGCGCGGCGCGTATTCCTATTTATTCGAATCGGTGCAGGGCGGCGAAAAGTGGGGGCGTTATTCCATCATCGGTCTGCCCGCGCGCACGATAATCAAAGTGTATGGCCATTACGTGCGCGTATTTCGCGATGGCGAAGTCATAGAGCAGCATCCCGAAACCGATCCACTCGCGTTCGTCGAAGAATTCGAAAAGCGCTATCGCGTGGCGACGGTCGAAGGGCTGCCGGCTTTTTCGGGCGGGCTGGTCGGTTATTTCGGTTATGACACGGTGCGTTACGTCGAGAAAAAGCTCGCGAAAACCTGTCCCCGCGATGAGCTCGGCACGCCGGATATTTTATTGATGCTGTCCGAGGACGTGGTCGTCTTCGACAATCTCAATGGCACACTCAAGCTCATCACGCACGCCGATCCGGCGCAGAGCGATTCGTTATTGCACGCCGAGCAGCGGCTCGATGCGCTGGAACTGCGTCTGCGTGCGGCACCGCCGTCGTTGCCGCCGCTGGCGCCGCAGCCGGGCGAATTATCCGAGAGCGCATTTCAGTCGCATTTCGGCGAAGAAAAATATTTTGCCGCAGTCGAACGTATCAAGGAGTACACGCTGGCGGGCGATGTCATGCAGGTGGTGCCGTCGCAGCGGCTATCGATTCCGTTCGATGCCGAGCCGATCAATTTCTACCGCGCGCTGCGCCATTTGAATCCGTCGCCGTATCTGTATTTTCTCGATCTCGGTGAATTTCAGATTGCCGGTTCGAGCCCGGAGATTCTCGCGCGTTCGGAAAATGGCGAAATCACGGTGCGCCCGATTGCAGGCACGCGCCGCCGCGGTCACACCGAAGCCGAAGACAAGGCGCTCGAAGAAGAATTGCTCGCCGATCCGAAAGAAATTGCCGAGCATCTGATGCTCATCGATCTGGGGCGCAACGATGTCGGGCGCGTTGCCGAAATCGGTTCGGTCGTCGTCACCGATCAGATGAGTGTGGAGCGTTATGCGTTCGTGATGCACATCGTTTCGAATGTCACCGGAGAATTAAAACCGGATTTGTCGTCGATGGATGTGCTGCGTGCGACCTTGCCGGCGGGCACCTTATCGGGCGCGCCGAAAGTGCGTGCCATGGAAATCATCGACGAGCTCGAACCGGTGAAGCGCGGCATTTATGGGGGCGCGGTCGGCTATCTCGGCTGGAACGGCAATATGGATACCGCAATCGCGATTCGCACCGCGGTGATCAAGGACGGTCGTCTGTACGCGCAGGCGGGCGGCGGCGTGGTGGCGGACTCGGTGCCGCGTCTGGAGTGGAAGGAAACCATGAACAAGGCGCGCGCGATTTTCCGCGCGGCGTCGATGGTTCAGCACAAAGTGCAATCCACTTCAGAAAGCGCGAAGAATTGAGGAGCGCCGCCATGATTCTCATGATCGACAATTACGATTCGTTCACTTACAACATCGTTCAATATCTTGGGGAATTGAAAGCCGATGTCAAAGTCGTGCGCAACGATGAAATCAGCGTCGACGATATCGAAAAACTGAATCCCGCAAAAATCGTGATTTCGCCCGGCCCCTGCTCGCCGAAGGAGGCCGGTATTTCGATGGCGGTGATCGAGCGCTTCGCCGGCAGGATTCCGCTGCTCGGCGTGTGCCTCGGCCATCAGAGCATCGGCGCGGTTTTCGGCGGTGATATCGTGCGGGCGCGTCAGGTCATGCACGGAAAGGTGTCGAAGATTTATCACAATGGCACGAGCGTGTTTCGCGGCTTACCTAGCCCGTTAGAGGCGACGCGTTATCATTCGCTCGTGATCGCAAGGGAAACGCTGCCAGACTGTCTGGAAATCACGGCGTGGACGCAGACTGAAAATGGCGAGATCGACGAAATCATGGGGGTGCGCCATAAAACGCTGGCTATCGACGGCGTGCAGTTTCATCCCGAATCGATTTTGACGCAGTATGGTCACGAGATGCTCGCTAACTTTTTACAGGGTTGAACCAGTGCATCCAGTATCGGTTCAACGTCGCAGACACTTCGGTGTCTGCTCGCGCTGCGCGACTCTCTCCTGAATCGAGTCGCGGCCCGGTTGGAGATGATTATGGATATTAAGAGCGCCATTGCGCGTGTGGCCGAAAATCTCGATTTGAGTACGGGCGAGATGCAGACCGTCATGCGTTCGGTGATGACGGGGCAATGCACCCCGGCACAGATTTCCGCGCTGCTGGTCGCATTGCGCATGAAGAGCGAAAGCCTCGATGAAATCGAAGGCGCCGCACTGGTCATGCGCGAGCTCGCAACGCCAGTCGATGTCGGCGCGTTGCCGTACCTGGTCGATATCGTCGGCACCGGCGGCGACGGCGCCAATTTATTCAATGTGTCCACGGCGGCGAGTTTCGTTGCGGCAGCGGCGGGTGCGCGTGTCGCCAAGCACGGCAATCGCGCCGTATCGTCGAAGAGCGGCAGTGCCGATCTGCTCGAAGCCGCCGGCGTTCGCCTCGACCTGACCCCGGCGCAGGTGGTGCGCTGTGTGAAGGAGGTCGGCGTCGGTTTCATGTTCGCGGTCAACCATCACAGCGCCATGAAACACGCGATCGGCCCGCGCAAGGAAATCGGTCTGCGCACGATTTTCAATATTCTCGGCCCGCTGACGAATCCGGCCTCGGTCAGGCGGCAGGTGGTCGGCGTTTTCAACCCGGCGTTATGCCGCCCGCTGGCCGAAGTGCTGGGCCGGCTCGGCTCCGAGCATGCGCTGGTGGTGCACGCGCGCGACGGGCTCGACGAAATCAGTCTGGCCACGACGACCCATGTCGCGGAGCTGAAGAATGGGACCGTGCGGGAGTATGATGTGCAGCCGGAGGATTTCGGTGTGCGCAGCCAGAGTCTGATCGGCTTGTCGGTAGCGGACACACAGGCGTCGCTGCGGTTGATTCATGCGGCGTTCAAGCGCGGACACGACGAGGCCGGGGTGGCCATCGAGCTGGCGAACAAGGCTGCGGACATCATCGCGCTCAATGCCGGGGCCGCGCTGTATGTGGCAGGGGTTGTCGGTGACTGGCGACGCGGAGTCGAGCTCGCCGAAGACGAAATTCATGGCGGCCGCGCCGGAGAGAAGATGGAAGAGCTGGCCGTATTCACGCAAGGGTTGCTGTTATGACCAATGGTGCGACTGATACCCCCGATGTGCTGAAGAAAATACTCGCGCGCAAGCATGAAGAGGTGGCTGAGCGGCGCAGGAGTGTCAGTTTCAGCGAGCTGGAAGCGCGCGCCGGCGCTCAGCCCGTGGCGCGCGATTTTGTCGAAGCGATTGCGCTGCGCGTAGAGAAAAATGAGCCCGCGGTTATCGCCGAAGTCAAAAAGGCCTCGCCGAGCAGGGGTGTGATTCGCGCGAATTTCGACCCTGTCGCCATCGCCCGCAGCTACGAGCGCGGCGGCGCGGCCTGCCTTTCCGTACTCACCGATATCGATTTTTTTCAGGGCAGCGATGCCTATCTGCAGGCCGCGCGCAATGCGTGCAGTTTGCCGGTATTGCGCAAGGATTTTACCGTCGACCCGTATCAGGTGGTCGAAGCGCGCGCACTCGGTGCCGATTGTATTTTGCTGATTGCCGCGGCTTTGTCCGACGAGCAGCTCGACGAGCTCAGCGACGTGGCGTTGCAGTGGGGGCTCGATGTGCTGGTCGAGGTGCATAATCGGGAAGAGCTCGAACGGGCGATTCCGCTCGGCAATCGTCTGCTCGGCATCAACAATCGTGATTTGCGCAATTTCGAAACCAGTCTGAATACCACGATCGATCTGCTCGACGATCTGCTCGATGACATGATCGTCGTCACCGAGAGCGGTATTCATACGCGCGATGATGTGGGCCTGATGCGTCAGCACGGCGTGAATGCGTTTCTGGTCGGCGAGGCGTTCATGCGCGCTGTCGATCCTGGTGCAGAGTTACAGCGTTTATTTTTCTGATCTGAATCAGTCGACAGAAAATGAAAAAGGCGCCGATGAGGCGCCTTTTTGTTTTCGCAGCCGGCAGCGATTAACGGGTGCCGAAGACCACCATCGTTTTGCCTTTTACGTGAACAAGCCCTTGTTCCTCTAATGTTTTCAATACACGTCCGACCATTTCACGCGAACAGCCGACGATGCGACCGATTTCCTGGCGCGTGATTTTAATCTGCATGCCGTCCGGATGAGTCATCGCATCGGGCTGCTTGCACAGTTCAAGCAGTGTCCTCGCAACACGGCCGGTGACATCCAAAAAGGCCAGGTCGCCAACTTTCTTCGTGGTCTGGCGTAAACGGCGAGCGAGCTGATTGCCCAGAGCGAAGACGATTTCGGGGTGCTTGTCGCTCAACTCCTTGAATTTTGCGTAGGAGATTTCAGCGACTTCGCATTCGGTTTTCGCGCGCACCCAGGCGCTACGCGAATCCTCGGGATCGAATAAACCCATCTCGCCGAAGAAGTCGCCGTCGTTGAGATAGGCGACGATCATTTCGCGACCGTCGTCGTCCTCGATCAGGACAGTGACCGAACCCTTGATGATGTAGTAGAGCGAATCGCTGGCATCGCCGGCGTAGATGATCGTGCTTTTCGATGGATAGCGTCGCCGATGGCAATGCGCGAGAAATTCATCGATATTTTTAATTCCGGGTTTTAACGAGACAGTAACCAAGGTGCGCCTCTTTTCACAACTCTGAACGCAGTGTGAGTCAATGATACTGCAAGGTGTCTCAATGATAGTATGGCCACCGCGAATTACCAGGATTGAGCGGATGAGCATGACTCTTATGTTAATCTGTTCAAGTTTTTGAAGTGTTGATGGGCCAATAAATGCTAAATGCCAGTGTGAAGTGGATCGATGGCGCCGCCCTGGTTGCCGAAAGTGGAAGTGGTCATGCGGTAGTCCTCGATGGACCGCCCGATCACGGCGGACGCAACATCGGTATGCGGCCGATGGAGATGTTGCTGATAAGCGTCGGCGCATGCTCGTCGATCGATGTGCTCGGCATGTTGCAAAAGTCGCGGCAGGACGTGATCGATTGCGAGGTCAAACTCGAAGCCGATCGCGCCGATGCGGTGCCCGCGATATTCACCAGGATTCGCATGCACTTCATTGTCACCGGGCGCGGGCTGAAAGAGTCGCATGTAAAGCGCGCGGTGGATTTATCCGCCGAAAAATACTGCTCGGCGTCGATCATGCTGGGCAAAGCCGACGTTGAAATTACGCACAGCTACGAAATCGTCGAGTACTGAACGATGAGTGGCGACGCGAATTCGGTGAAGGGATCGCGTCCCGCGGCGACAGCGGGCATGCGGCACATTGCGCTTTTCGTCGAAGCGCTCGATGAAACGGTGCGTTTCTACACCGAGCTGCTGGGGATGCGCATCGAATGGAATCCCGATCCCGATAATTTCTATCTCACATCGGGCAACGACAATCTGGCGATTCATCGTTTCATGGGCGCTGGGCGCGAGCCTGCGCAGCAGCGGCTCGATCATATCGGTTTCATTATCGATACGCCCGGGCAGGTCGATGCGTGGCATGAATTTCTGAGCGCCAATGGCGTGCGTATTTTAAAGGCGCCGAAAACGCATCGCGATGGCGCCCGCAGTTTTTACTGTCTCGATCCCGACGGCAATGCCGTGCAGATGATTTTCCACCCGCCGATCAGCGATCTGCGTTTTATTCGCTGACATTTCCCGCGCTTACCCGCACAACAATTAATTCACGAAATCGATTTGCTGCACGTAGCAGGTCCTACACATAGTAGGTCCTACACATAGTAGGTCGATTTCGTCATGATGCGCGATGCACCGGTCATGCCGCGTTTGAACCACTGCGGAAAATTTGCGCCGCCGTATTCGAGTGCGACGGTGCCATGTTTTTCCTCGTCGATCAGCATTTGTTCGAGCACCGCGCGATCGGCGCTGTTGTGTTCGGGCAAATCGTCCAGATGCTCGCGTAGATGCTGGCAGACCTGTTCTTCGGTGGCCGCGACAAAACCGAGACTGATTCTATCGCCGAGCAATCCCGTCACGGCACCGAGCGCGAAAGACGCGCCGTAAAAAAGTGGATTCAATAAACTCGGCCGGCTGTCCAGTTCCTGCAACTGTTGCTCGCACCACGCGAGATGATCGATTTCCTCGCGCGCTGCCGCCGTCATTGCATTTTGCACCTGCGAGTTTTTTGCGGTGAGCGCCTGGCCCTGATAGAGCGCCTGCGCACAGACCTCGCCCGTATGATTGATGCGCATGAGTCCCGCACTGTGACGCCGATCTTTTGCATCGAGCGGTCGGGTTTCGCCACCGGGCTGGCGTGCGGCATTGCGTTGAATGTCATTTGCCGGCGAGGGGCGATCGGCGTGCACGCTGCCGGGAATCAGGGTATGCAGTGCCTGATCGAATTGCAGCAGCGCGCGATCGATCAGTGAAAGATGTCGGCTCATGAAATCACCTGCTGAAAAAAACATTCGCTTCAATGATGCCGCGCGGCGCCCGAAAAAATCAATGCTTCGATCGTGCTAGCGCGCCACCGTTTTGCCGGTCCAGTGCTCCAGCAATTCGCGCAGATGCTGCAGTTGAATCGGCTTCACCAGATGCGCATCGGCCACCGACTGGCGCGCGCGCTCGCCCAGTTCTTCGACGGTATTTGCGGTGAGAATGATGATGGGAATCGAAGACTGATCACGCGCTTCGAATATTTCGCGAATACGTCGACTCGCCTCCCAGCCGTCCATCACCGGCATATCCCAATCCATCAATACGATATCGAAGTTGCCGCGGCGACAGGCATCGACGGCTTCCTGGCCATTGCCCGTCGCCGTATAGATCACACCCAGCCGGTCGAGCATGGAAGACAGCACTTCGGCATTGAGAGAATTATCTTCCGCGAATAAACAGCGAACCGGATCGGAGCGCTGGTATGACACCGGCAGGCGCCGCTGCTCCGTGCGTTTGAATTCTTCGATGAGCGTAATTTTCAGATTGGTGTGGTTGATGGGTTTGAGCAGAATGTGTCGCGCATCGATGGCGCGCACCAGCGCATCCTTGTCCGGCTGGCTCGAAAGAAAGAACAGGGTGGGCAACGGCTGTATTTCAGTATGCAGTCGCTGCAGCCAGTCGTCATGCTGCAGTTCCTGCATATCCGTGTCGATGAGCACGATGTCGACCGGCTGGCTCAGCGTTAGTTGATTGCGCAGGCGCGCGAGTCCTTCCTGCGTATTGTGCGCGACAAACGCAGTCATGCCCCAGTGCTGCAATTGCCGCTCGATCACTTCGCAGAAAGTCACATTATCGTCGATCACCAGCAATCTTTTATTTTGCAGTGTGGTATCGAATAACGCATTGGGTATGTCGCGCTCGATGGCGGGCAGCTCCAGATCAAAATGGGTACACAAATTACCGTCGCTGTCGCTATGGGTTTCGATCCGCCCGTCGAGCCGGTTGACGAGTTGACGCGCAATGGCAAAACGCATATTCGCCGAATGCGCAGGGGTCAGGCGCCGGTCGGTATCGCCGCTGTCCTTGCGCAGCAGTGCGCGCGATTTAATTTCGATGCGCAACCAGTCGCGTTGCTGCTGATGCATTGTCACGACGATATCGCCGTGTTCGTACTGACTGACAATTTGATGCATCAGTTGCAGGATCACCTGCCGCAGCCGCGTCGAATCGCCGCACACGCACGCGGGCAATTCAGGTGAAATGTCGCCGATCAATTCCAGATTGTGCGCGGCAGCCGCGCTGCGAAAACCATCGAGACATTCAGTGAGCAGGACGTGCGGATCGAACATGCTTTGCTGCAGCGGCGAGGACTGCGTATGCAGGCGGCTGATATCGCTGATTTCGTTGACGGTGTTGAGCAGTTCGTTGGAGGCCCGCCGCACCGTATTCAGATAATCGAGCTGGGTCGACGACAGGGACGTGTCCTGCAGCATATCGAGCATGCCGATCACGCCACTGATCGGCGTGCGCACGCGATGTCCGACCTCGGCGACGATTTCAGTACGGCTGCGCGCCTCGGCTTCGAGAACGGCGATTTCGCGCTCGCTGCGTGCCTGTTCGCGTTGCTGCTCGAAACTGCGCCACAACAAAATGCACAGTACGCAGATTGCTTCGATAGCTATCGCCAGCGGCAGTATGTTATCCGTCACCAGGCGAAGATCATTGTTACCACGCCACGCAAAACTTCCGCCGACACAGAATAAAAGCAGTAGAAAACGTGCCAGCGAATAGAGCAGCAGTTCGCGTCGGTGCGACAGCAGAAAATTGTAAAGCGCTATCGCCAGCGTCATGCCGATGGTCAATATCGTCACGCAAATCGTTATCGCTGTATTGGTAGGCGCTTTCAATAAAAAGAGGCTGGGAATGGCTGCTGCATTGATGATCGCCAGCCAGTAAAGCGATTGCAGGCCGCGTGCACTGCGTGTGATCTGCAGGTTGCGCGCGAGCTGTATGCAAAAAATATTTGAAGCGAGAAAGCAGGTTTGTATCAGCGGGCCGCGCCAGTGCCAGGCGGGGATGTAATTGAAAGGCAGCGGGTTGAAGTCGGCCCGATAAAGAATCTGGAATATCACTGCCATTATGCAGTTGCCCGCCAGCCATAAATACGTTTTTTCGCGGTGCAGGAAACTGGTGCCAAGTGCGATGGCCGCAATGAATAACAATCCGCCCTGAAAATAACCGGCGATCCACGATAGCGTGTGATGGCTTTCGAGATACCGCTCCAGACTGAGCAATTCGAATTGCGATAATTCCAGCGCTCCCGGACCGACGCGCAAATAAAATAACTGCTTCGATTGCGGTGGAATGACCAGCGTGAGCAAGGGCGCCCGCCCCAGCGGCAATATCTGCAGCGCTGAGTTGAATGCTTCGACGGCGACATTGTTGGAAACGCGCAGGTTGATTGCCAGTATGCGTGTTTCCGGTAGCGGATTATCGATGCCAAAGCGCAGCCAGTAGACATTGCGTCGATCGGCTTTTCGAAAAGCGGCCGCGGTGACGGGTGCAAAATTATCGGCCGCTGCTTCGAAAGCGATTTGTCCGATCGTCAGTTCACGCGTCGGATCGACGAGTAGATCCGCATAATCCGGCAAATCCGCGTGCGTGAAATTCGGCGTGAGCTTGATGAGCGGCGCGGCGAAGCCCGAGGTGCATAACAGGCAGAGCAGCAGCGGCAGCCAGCGTATCTCCCATCGCGATTTTTTCGATGAAAGTTGCTCGCACCGCTGCGGTTCCACCCGCGTTACTCCCGGGCGATGGCGCGATATCCGATATCGCGTCGACAGAATCCGCCGTTCCATTGAATTTGGTCGACTTGTGCATATGCGAGTTTTTGCGCTTCGGCGACTGTGTTGCCGAGCGCCGTTACGCACAATACGCGCCCGCCATTGGTGACGACATCATTATTTTCGATTTTCGTACCGGCGTGAAAAACTTTCACGGTCGCATCGTGTTGCGGATGGGTGTTTTCAGGCAGACCGCTAATGACATCGCCTTTGCGATAATCACCGGGATAACCACCGGCAGCGAGCACGACGCCGAGTGCAGGGCGAGGGTCCCACCGGGCTTCGGTTTGATCGAGTTTTTTATCGAGCGCTGCCGCGCACAATGCCGCGAGATCGGATTGCAGACGCATCAGGATGGGTTGCGTTTCAGGATCGCCGAAGCGGCAGTTGTATTCGATCACTTTCGGGCTGCCATCGGCCATGATCATCAGGCCAGCGTATAAAAATCCCGTGTACGGATTTCCCTCCGCCGCCATGCCGCGCACGGTCGGATAAATCACTTCGTCCATTGCGCGTCTGAAGACGGCATCGGTGACGACAGGCGCGGGTGAATACGCCCCCATACCGCCGGTGTTAGGGCCGGTGTCTTTATCGCCAACGCGCTTGTGATCCTGGCTCGTCGCCATCGGCAACACATGTTCGCCATCGACCATCACGATAAAGCTCGCTTCCTCGCCATCGAGAAATTCCTCGATAACGACACGCGAACCTGCGGAGCCGAACGCATTGCCGGCAAGCATGTCGCGCACCGCATCTTCGGCCTCGGCGATGGTCATCGCCACAATTACGCCTTTACCTGCGGCGAGGCCATCGGCCTTCACCACAATCGGTGCGCCGTGTTGGCGAATGTAGGCGAGCGCGGGTTCGATTTCGGTGAAGTTTTGATAAGCGCCGGTGGGGATTTCATGGCGCGCGAGAAAATCTTTCGTAAATGCTTTCGAGCCTTCGAGTTGTGCGGCGCCTTTGCGCGGGCCGAAGCAGCGCAGGCCGCGTTGCTCGAACGCATCGACGATACCGGCGACGAGCGGCGCTTCGGGCCCGACGATGGTCAGCGCAACATTATTCGTTTCGACAAACGCCATCAGTTTTTCGAAATCGAGCGGATCGATCGCAATGTTCTCGACTTTATTTTCACGCGCGGTGCCGGCGTTACCGGGCGCGACGAAAACCTTTTCGATGCGCGCGACTTGTGCGACTTTCCATGCCAGTGCATGTTCGCGACCGCCGCTGCCGATAATCAATACTTTCATTTTTGAGTTCCATTTAAAAATGACCCCCTCGCCCTACGGGCACTCCCCCTATTTTATAGGGGGAGCCATCAGTGCCAAATTCGAAGTCCTGATGGCCTCCCCTGCGTAGTAGGGGAGGTGTCGCGTAAGCGACGGAGGGGTCAGCTTAATGTCTAAAATGCCGCATGCCGGTAAATACCATCGCCATGCCGTGTTCATCGGCAGCTGCGATCACTTCATCGTCGCGAATCGAACCACCTGGTTGAATCACGCAGCTAATACCATTTTTCGCGGCGTTATCGATGCCGTCGCGGAACGGGAAGAATGCATCGGATGCCATCACCGCGCCGTTCACTTCGAGTTTCGCGTGTTCCGCTTTGATTGCGGCGATGCGCGCGGAATTCACGCGGCTCATCTGGCCGGCGCCGACACCGATGGTGCGCCCGTCCTTACCGTAAACGATGGCATTCGATTTTACGAATTTCGCCACTTTCCACGTAAATAATAAATCGCGAATTTCGGCTTCGGTCGGCTGACGTTTCGTGACGATTTTCAAATCGCTCGCGCTGACCATGCCGAGATCACGATCCTGCACGAGCAGGCCGCCGTTGACGCGTTTGTAATCCCAGGCGCGGCCTTGTTCAGTCAGCGCACCGCAAATCAACAGGCGCACATTCTTTTTCGCGGCAACGATTTCGCTCACGCCGGCAGCAACGCTCGGCGCAATAATCACTTCGACGAACTGGCGATCGACAATCGTTTGTGCCGTTTGCGCATCGAGTTCGCGGTTGAAGGCGATGATGCCGCCGAACGCCGATTCGGTATCGGTTTCAAACGCGAGGTCATAGGCTTTGCCGATAGTGTCTGCGATCGCAACGCCGCAAGGGTTGGCATGTTTCACGATGACGCACGCGGGTTGTTCGAATTGTTTGACGCATTCGAGCGCGGCATCGGTGTCGGCAATGTTGTTGTACGACAGTTCTTTACCTTGCAATTGCTTCGCGGTGGAAATGCTCGCTTCTTTCGGTGCCTTCTCTACATAAAATGCAGAGAGCTGATGCGGGTTTTCGCCGTAACGCATTTCCTGTGCTTTTTGAAATTGCAGATTGAATGTACGCGGAAAATTCTCGCTGCCACCGGGAACTAAACGGCCGAAATAATTCGCGATTGCGCCATCGTATGCGGCGGTGTGCTCGTAAGCCTTGATGGCGAGGTTGAAGCGCGTTGCGTGACTGGTCGCGCCGTTGTTGTTTTTCAATTCCTCGATAATCGCGGAGTAGTCCGACGCATTCACCACGATATTCACGAAGGCATGATTTTTTGCCGCCGCGCGCACCATCGTCGGGCCGCCGATATCGATATTTTCGATCGCATCTTCGAGTGAGCAATCCGGTTTGGCGACGGTCTGTTCGAACGGATATAAATTCACGACCACCATATCGATCGGCTTGATGCCGTGTTCGTTCATCACGCCATCATCGGTGCCGCGACGACCCAGAATGCCGCCGTGAATTTTCGGATGCAATGTTTTGACACGGCCGTCCATCATTTCGGGAAATTGTGTGTATTCGGAAACTTCGGTGACGGCGACGGCATTGTCTTTCAGCAATTTGTAAGTGCCGCCAGTCGACAGGATTTCAACGCCGAGCGCGGTGAGCTGTCCGGCGAATTCGACGATGCCGGTTTTGTCCGACACGCTGATAAGTGCGCGTCTTACCTGACAGAAATTGGGGTGTGTAGTCATTGCGAATCTCGAATCAATATTTTTTACGGGTTACGTCATTCCCGCGAAGGCAGGAATCAGGTATTTGAAACTCTGGACTCCCGCTTTTGCGGGAGTGACGCCATTCAGGACTTCTGCAAACAAAAAGGGGTGACGTATCACCCCCTTTATTGAATGGCTAATTGATTACAGCAAATCGTATTGCTTGAGTTTCTTGCGCAGCGTGCCGCGGTTGAGGCCGAGCAATACCGCAGCTTTGGTTTGATTGTTGCGCGTGTAGCGCAAGACTTCTTCGAGCAACGGCGCTTCGACTTCCGACAGCACCATGTTGTAAACATCGGTGACATCCTGACCGTCGAGATGCTTGAAATAATTGCCGAGCGCGATCGCAACGCTATCGCGTAACGTTTGCGCTTGCGACACGGGTGCGTGCGTCAAATGTTGCTTTTGCAAATCGCTCGCACTGAGAGCATTCGCCGAAGTGGTGTCGTTAGCAAAACGTTCGCTGTTGTTCATGCTGCCTGTTCCTCATTCATCAATCTCGCAAACCAGTGATCGAGAGCGCGATATTGTTCGGCGGCGTGTTCCAGCTGATTGAACGTGCGCTGGAAATCGGCCGCGCCAGGCTGGTATGCGAGGTACCACCCGACATGTTTGCGCGCGATGCGCGCCCCCATCGGCTCTCCGTAAAATTCGTGCAAATTCTGTAAATGCGTCAGCAGAATTTGCCGCAATTGCTGAGCGTCCGGTGCAGCGTTGTAAGTTCCGTGCGCAAGAAACTGCGCAATTTGCCCGCATAGCCAGGGGCGGCCCTGTGCGGCGCGACCGATCATGACGCCGTCGGCGCAGGTTGCCGCCAGCACGGCAGCGGCTTTTTCGGGTGAATCGATATCGCCATTGGCGACGACGGGAATCGAAACAGCGGCTTTGACGGCCGCGATGGTTTCGTATTCCGCTTCACCTTCGAATTTGCAGGCGCGGGTGCGGCCGTGGACCGACAGCAGACGAATGCCCGCGTTTTCAGCGATCCGGGCGATTTGTACTGCATTGCGCTGATCCGGTGACCAGCCAGTGCGAATCTTCAGCGTAACGGGAACCGCAACCGCGTTCGTTACCGCATTCAAAATCGCTTCGACCAGCACTTCATCGCGCAATAACGCGGAACCCGCCGCGCGCTTGCATACTTTCTTGGCGGGGCAGCCCATGTTGATATCGATGATTTGCGCACCGTTATCGACATTGAGTCTGGCCGCTTCGGCCATCTGCTGCGGTTCGCTGCCGGCGATCTGTACCGAGATCGGACCGCTTTCGCCGCGATGATCCAGTCGCCATTGCGACTTGCGGCTGCTCCATAGGGAGCTGTCGCTCGTCACCATTTCCGACACCGCCAGCCCCGCGCCGAGTTGACGGCACAGCGCGCGAAAGGGGCGATCGGTAACTCCCGCCATCGGGGCCAGCACCACCGGGCTGCTGAGCGTGTAATCGCCAATGGTCAGCGTTGGCCGAGATATCGACAGCGTTGACGACGACATTGAGTTAGCAACCGAGGATGTGGCGGGCGGTAAAAAAGAGGGCGCTATGATACCCGCAGAGGGGGTTCGGATAAAGGGCGGGTCGCGGTTTTTTTGTGCAGTCCGGCGCGGCGCAGGATTTGGCCGCGCGGCGGCTTATTCGCCGGCATCCGGCGCCACGACGCTGAGCTGGTAATTGACGGCGCGCGAACCCGGGTCGACGATTTCCAGCGCGATATGTACCGGCTGCTGCACGGGCATGAGGCGTGCGCCGGTCAGTTCGCCGCTGAGATATTCGCCGGGCCGGAAGCGGCGACCCGCGACCGGCGCACCGCTGAGGTCGGAAAACTGCAGCTGCAGCACAGGGTAGGGCTGCGGGAAGTCCGCCTGATTGGTGATGATGGCATCGACCGCGAGCGCGCCGCGCCGGGTCGGATGGCTGCGCACGATAAGGCTGTTCGTGCGCACCTGGGCGGCATCGAATTGCGGCGGCAACACGCAATCGAGCACATTGCAGGCCTGCTGGAGCCAGGGTCGCAGCGACCCGTGCGAGAGTTCTTTCAGGTTGAAGTAGATCAATTGCCAGCCGGTGAGCAGCAGCACGGCGACGAGAGCAATGCCCCACAGGATTTTCGGCCAGCGCGATTCGTGCACGAACTGGTGGAGGCGGATCGGCTCCTGTTCCAGATCGCGCAGCGCGAACAGCGGCGGGCTCGACGGATTTTCGGGCGGTGCCGATCCGTTCGATTCTTCGCGGATAGCCGCTGCCGGACTGGTGCCGCCGGCGTTGAGCGGTTCGCGCGCGGGCCGCTCGTCACCGGCATCGATGTTCAGGAATTCGGCGGAGAATTCGCTGCTGTAATCAGCATCGGCGACGGTTTCGGATTCATCGATTTCAGGAACGGCAGCGAGCACATCATCGAATTCGTCGAACACCGGCGAGCGTGCGGGTGCATCGATGACCGCGCCGATTTTTTCATCGTCCTCGAGCAGTTTCTGCGCCCAGGCGGCTTCGCTCGCGTCCTCCTCTTCCACGGTATCGATGCCGCGCTCATTGTGAAAACTGTGGCTGCTGTCTTCTTCCCAGCTGTTGATATCGAGAAACGACTCGCTGAATTTTTCCGGGCCGCTGTCGTCGATGACCTCGAAGTCCTCGTCGACCGCGTTGAAAATGATGCCGCCCCGGGTTTTCGCTGCGGGTTCGGATTCGTCATCGTCGAACAGCGGCGAATCATCATCGAATAAGGCATCGTCATCGATGTCGATTTCTTCGATTTTTTTCTGCGCGACGGGTTTTTCGGGTGCGGGCGCGGCGGCGGGTTTCACCTCGGCCCAATGGTCGCGCGCATTGAAAATATGCAGACACGAGCCGCAGCGCACAGCGCCGGCCGCCACTGCGAGATGAGCCTCAGTGACACGGAACGAAGTGCCGCAGCGCGGGCACTGGGTAATGCGATGATCCATGTGTCGATCGATTTCCTTCCAGTTCTCGAAAGTCTGATGCGAAACCGCGTTGCGAATAGCGCTGGCGGAGGAACGGTAAAACCTGTTGCAGTGTAGCTGACGCGGTCGATCGGGGTCCGTTTTGTGCCGACTCCGCGCCGCGAATTGCGCGGGTTTTCAGGTTTTTAACGGCTGCTCTGCTTCGTCCCGCTCAGGCGCACCCAGCCCTCTTTCATCACTGCGGGTTGCATCGCGAAGGCGGCGCGATAACTTTGCACGACGGCTGCGGCCTGCGCTTCGAGAATTCCCGACAGCGCGATGAGCCCATTGGCATGCGTGTGGCCGGCGAGTGTCGGTGCGAGCGATTGCAGCGGGCCGGCCAGGATATTGGCGACGGTGACCTCGACGCGGCAGTCCGCGGGCAATTGCTCTGGCGTGAAGGTCAGCAGACGCTGCGGCTCGATGTTATTGCGCAGCGCGTTTTCGCGCGTGGCGATCAGCGCCTGCGGATCGTTGTCGACGCCGATCGCCTTTTCAGCGCCCAGCAATAGCGCGGCGATGGCGAGAATGCCCGAGCCGCAGCCGTAGTCGAGCACGGTTTTGCCTTTCAGATCGATGCCGTCGAGCCATTCGAGGCAGAGCGCGGTGGTCGGATGCGTGCCGGTGCCGAACGCGAGGCCGGGGTCGAGTGCGAGCACCACGCCGTGCGGGTCGGGCGCTTCGCACCAGCTCGGGCACACCCACAGGCGGCGGCCGAAACGCATCGGCTGAAAATCCGCCATCCATGCACGCTCCCACGCCTGTTCCTCGACGCGTTCGAGTGTCCAGGTGAGGCCGTCGAATTGCGCGATGAGCGCGGCGAGCACGATTTCGATCGCGGCGTCTTCGGTAAACAGCGCGACGACTTTCGTTGCGCTCCACAGCGGCGTTTCACCGACGCCCGGTTCGAACACGGGTTCGTCGGCGTTGTCCTGCAGCGTGACCGACACCGCGCCGGCGTCGAGCAACGCATCTTCGAGAGTTGAGGCAGATTCGCGATCGCTTGGAAATGTCAGTTGCAGCCAGGCCACTCGTTCACCCTGTTCGCTTGCTCAATGAAGGCGGCATTGTACTCAAGTCGTCACTGCCGCGAAGGCGGGAGTGCATAGTTTTCGAATTGACTGGATCTCCGCCTGCGCGGAGATGATTTGGAAAGGTCAGGATTTCAGTTTCTTTTCCAGGTAGTGAATGTTGACGCCGCCCTTGCGGAAACCGGCATCGCGCACCAGATCGCGCTGCAGATCCTGATTGGTGCGAATGCCTTCGACCACCAGTTCGTCGAGCGCCTGCCGCATGCGATTCAGCGCTTCCTCGCGCGTGTCGCCGTGCGTGATGATTTTCGCGATCATCGAATCGTAATTCGGCGGCACGGTGTAACCGCTGTAAAGATGCGAGTCGACGCGCACGCCGGGGCCGCCCGGCGCATGAAAATGCGAAACCTTGCCGGGGCAGGGCACGAAGGTTTTCGGATCCTCGGCGTTGATGCGGCATTCGAAGGCGTGGCCGTGGATTTTCACATCGCTCTGCCGGACCGACAGCTTTTCGCCCGCCGCGATACGCAGCTGCTCTTTGATGATGTCGATACCCGTCACCATTTCGGTCACGGGGTGTTCGACCTGCACGCGCGTATTCATTTCGATGAAGTAAAACTTTTCGTTTTCATACAGAAATTCAAAGGTGCCAGCGCCGCGATAACCGATGCTCACGCAGGCATCGACACAGGCTTTCGCGACCTGCGCGCGCGCCTTGTCGGGAATGCCGGGGGCGGGGGCTTCTTCCAGTACCTTCTGGTGGCGCCGCTGCAGCGAGCAGTCGCGATCGCCCAGAGCGACAGCGTTGCCCTGGCCATCGGCGAGTACCTGAATTTCGACGTGACGCGGGTTTTCCAGAAACTTTTCGATGTACACCGTTTCGTCGCCGAAGGCGGCCTTCGCCTCGGCCTGGGTGACGTAAACCGCATTCAGCAGCGCGGCTTCGGAATGGACGACGCGCATGCCGCGCCCGCCGCCGCCCGCTGCGGCTTTAATGATTACCGGATAGCCGATTTTGCGCGCGACTTTGATCGTTGCGGCTTCGTCGCCGGTGATCGGGCCATCGGAGCCGGGCACGGTGGGAACGCCGGCTTTTTTCATCGCGGCGATGGCGGACACCTTGTCGCCCATCAGGCGGATCACGTCGGCGGTCGGGCCGATGAAGACGAAGCCGCTTTTCTCGACCTGTTCGGCGAAGTCGGCGTTTTCCGCGAGAAAGCCGTAACCCGGATGGATCGCCACGGCGTCGGTGATTTCGGCGGCGCTGATGATCGCGGGGCCATTCAGATAACTTTTCGGCGAAGGCGCCGGGCCGATGCACACCGATTCATCGGCGAGACGCACATGCATCAGATTGCGATCGACGGAGGAGTGCACGGCGACCGTACGGATACCGAGCTCACGGCACGCGCGCAGAATGCGCAGTGCGATTTCTCCACGGTTGGCGATAACGACTTTTTCCAGCATGGCCCCGCTCTTCCCGATAAGTTGGTCTTGTCGCCCGACAAGGTTGGTCTTCGACAGGTGCTCGATAACGCCGAACGCGGAGATCAGACGATGGTGATCAATGGCTGGTCGAATTCGATCGGCTGGCCATCCTGCGCAAGAATCGCCTCGACGATGCCGGCTTTGTCGGCTTCGATCTGGTTGAGCATTTTCATCGCCTCGACGATGCAGATCACGTCACCGACCTTCACATGCTTGCCGACTTCGACGAAGGGCGGCGAGCTCGGCGAGGGCGCGCGATAGAAAGTGCCGACCATCGGCGATTTCACCACATGGCCATTCACTGCCGGCTCCCTGTTTTCTGCGGGGGCGGCAGCGGCCGGCGCGGCTGCGGCGACGGCGGGCACGGCGGCCTGAACGGGCGCTGCGGCCATCATCGGCGGTGCGAAATACTGCGGCTGATTGCCGCCGCGATTGCGGCTGATGCGCACCGACTCCTCGCCCTCCTTGATCTCGATCTCGTCGATATTCGACTCTTCGAGCAGCTCGATCAGTTTCTTGACTTTGCGTATATCCATCGTCTCGTCTCTAAGCTCAGTGGATGTAGCCGGGAATGGGTTGCCGGAATCGGAATCAGGTATTCGCGACGCGCTTCAGCGCAGCCTGCAGCGCAAGTTCATAACCCTGCGCGCCGAGACCGCAGATCACGCCGACCGCCACATCGGAGAAATACGAACGCTGGCGGAACGCCTCGCGCGCATGCACATTCGACAGATGCACTTCGATAAACGGAATGCCGACGCCGAGCAGGGCATCGCGCAGGGCGATGCTGGTGTGCGTGAATGCACCGGGATTGAGCAGGATGAAATCGGCCTTGTCGTCCTTGCGTTCCAGGCCCCGCGCCGCGTGAACGCGCTCGACCAGCGCGTGTTCGGCGTTGCTCTGAAAATGCTGGAGCGCATGCCCGGCGGCGCTGGCCTGTTCCGCAAGCAGCCGGTTGATATCGGCGAGCGTGGTGGTGCCATAAACGTCGGGCTCGCGCGTTCCTAAAAGATTGAGATTGGGACCGTGCAGAACCAGTATCAGCGCCATGCTTGGATTTCCTTCAGTTCGCCCAAGAGTTCTTATCGTCCCGCTCCGACGCCGGTTTCAGAACGGGCATTGCAGCTTTGTGCGTGACGGGGCGATTGTGCATAAGTCCGCGGGCGCGCTCAAGCGTTCTTTTCAAATGGGCGATGATCCCGGCCTGTTTGCTGCAGATTTACCGAAATTGGGTCAGGGTTTGCTGTAACGACTCAAGGCCGGGAGGCTTCGTAAAGGGTTTCGATGACGGCCGCGGGGCGGAGCAGCTGGGGCAAAACGATCGGCTGCGAAGTGCTGCCCTCGGGGAAGAAAATGTAAAGAGGAACGCCATTGCGCCCGAACCGGGCAAGCAGCTCGGTGATATCGGCGTCGTAGTGAGTCCAGTCGGCCTTCAGATAGGTGACGCGATGGCTGGCAAAGGCGTCCTTCACATCCTGCCGGCTCAGCGTCACTTTCTCGTTGGTGAGACAGGTGATGCACCAGTCGGCGGTGGCGTTGATGAAAACGGCGGCGCCGCTTGCGCGCAGAGTGGCGAGCCTTTCCTTCGAATACGGCTCCCAGTTTCGATTGGCCTGAGCGTCTGCGCCTGATGACGCGCCCACGCTTTTCAGCAAGGGGCTGCCCGGCAGGCTCAGGGCGACTGCAAAACCGAGCAGCGCGATACCGCGCCAGAGCAGGCCGAAGCGCCCGCGGCCGAATGACCAGAGCCACAATCCCAGGGTGATGACGAGCGCGCCGGCAAGCACAGCCATCATTCCGGTCGGACCGGTCTGCTGACCCGCGACCCAGCACAGCCAGATTGCGGTGGCGTAGAGCGGGAAGGCCAGCGCCTGCTTGACGTGATCCATCCACGCGCCGGGTCGTGGAATGCGTGACAGCCAGCGTGGATTCAGGCACAGCACGAGAATGGGCAGCGCCATGCCGAATCCCAGCGCCGCGAAAATGGCGAGCGCCTGCCCGTTCGGTTGCGTCGCCGCGAAACCCAGTGCGGGAGCCATGAACGGCGCGGTGCAGGGGCTGGCGACGAGCGTGGCGAGCGCGCCGGTAAAAAAGCTGCCGGCATAGCCTGCGCGGCTGGCGAGATCGTTGCCGAACCCCATCCAGCTGCCGCCGAGCTGCCAGAATCCGGACAGACTCAGACCCATCGCGAAAAACAGATACGCGAGCGCCGCCACGAACCACGGCTGCTGCAGCTGAAACCCCCAGCCGACCGCCTGACCTGCCGCCTTCAGTGCCAGCAGTGCCGCCCCGACCAGCAGGAAACTCAGCACCACACCCGCCGTGTAGGCCAGGCCGTGCAGGGTGAGGTGCTCCTGCTTGTGGCTGGCGAAAGCGAGCACTTTCAGGCTCAGCACCGGAAACACGCATGGCATCAGATTCAGAATGCTGCCGCCGAGCACGGCGAACAGCAGCATCGCCAGCCATGACCGCGCCGGCGGCAGTTCCGCAGCCGGGAGGCCGGGGGCCGTGATCGCGCGCGCCGGGGCGGCGGTCGCGGTGGCCGTTTTCGCGAGCGTATCGATTTCCCAGTACCAGTCGGTGGGCGGATAGCACAGACCGGCGTCGGCGCAGCCCTGCGCGCTCACTTCGAGCGTGAAGCGGGCGTCGGCCGGTGCGGCCAGCGGAATATCAAGGGCGCCGTAATACACTTCGACACGGCCGAAAAATTCGTCCTCCTTGATTTCCCCCGCCGGAATGCGCGCGGCGATCTCCGCGCCAGCCGACGTTTTGAAAGCGAATTGATGGCGATAAAGGTAGTAGCCGTCGGCGATATCCCAGTGCAGCAGCAGGCCATCCTCGCCGACTGTCACGGCAGGGCGATACGCTTCCCTGACCGGCAGAAACTCATCCCGGGTCACCGTGCCCTTCGCTTTGAAGGGATCGACGGCGCCGGCGTAACCGATCATGCACAACAGAACGAGAAGTAAAAATTGACGGGCCATCGCGATCGCTTTTCAGTGGTTGAGAGCGTTTGACGCCGTTTTTCGTCAACGCTCGATACGTCTTCGGGTTTTTTCTGCGCACAGTGTAGCGGATGGTGTATTGCAGCACGTTTGCGGTGACCGCCCGCTCGCCGAAGCTGTGACTTGCGCCGCGATCCGGCTGCGCGCTACGGGTGAGCGCGCGCAATGCGGCTATGCTGTAGAGGCAATGCGCGGGTTATAGTGCGCGCGATTTTTCTGGCTACGGGTGAGTGGATATGAATACGGGAATCGGGCGGAAGCTCCTGCGTTTTTCCGCAGAAAAATGGCTCGCAGCGGTGCTGCTGATGGCGACGGGCGCGCTCGCGCAGGCCCAGGCATTGCAGATCCGCGAAGGATATATTCGCGAATTGCCGCCGGGACAGAGCACCAGCGCGGCGTATATGGATGTAGTCAACAGCGGCAATCGGCCGGTCGCCATCGTCGCCGCCGTCAGCGATGCCGCCCAGACCGCCGAAGTGCATCAGCACAAGCACAGCAACGGCTCGATGAGCATGGAGCATGTGCGCCGGCTGGTCATACCGGCGCGCGACCACGTGCTGTTCGCGCCCGGCGGCTATCACATCATGCTGATCAATCTGAAGCGCTCGCTGAAGGCGGGCGACATGGTGACGGTGACATTGCTCGACGAGGAAGGTAAATCGCATGCCGCGCGTATTCCGGTCGTGAAAATGGTCGGTGCCGGACACTGACGCGAACGCCCGATGAACAGCCAGCGGCGTCCGGATGAGAACTGCGAAATGAGTGCATCGCAATGAAATGGCGAGGCCTGTCGCAGCGCGCCGACCAGTTGTCGCAACGCGCAGAGCAAATGTCGCAACGCGCAGAACAATGGAGTGAAGAATTGCGTGAGGAAGCGCGCGAGCATGTCGGCGATGTCGGACGCTGGCGCACGGCGGCGCTGGTTGTCGGTATCGCCATCGCCCTGTTCGCGGCGGTCGGAATGTACTGGAGTCGCGAGCCCGGCCCGTTCGATATCGCCGCCAGCGTGCAGGAGGCGCTGGGCGAATCGGCCGCACAGCCTGTGACCGGTGCGGTGACCGGTGCGACGCTGGTGCAGATCGTGACGACGCTGCTCAACAAGCGCGGCGGTTTCATCAATAACGATATTTCACCGCCGGGCATCCTGCTCGACGATATTTCGCACTGGGAGCGCGGCGCGTTGCAGCAGGCGCGCGACATGACGCGTGCGTTGCGCGATGATTTCGGACGCGCAAGTGCGGATGCCGACCCCGATGACGATCTGGCGCGTGCCGAACCGCGTCTGCATTTCTCCGAAAACAGCTGGATGCTGCCCGCCTCGGAATCGCAATACCGCGACGCGCGCAATTATTTGCAGGCCTATCTGGCGCGGCTGCAAAAGCGGGAAGAACAGACATCGTTTGTCGCGAATACAGTAACGCTGGACCGCTATCTCGCGCGCGTGATTCAACGACTAGATACGAGCGTTCAGCGTTTGAGCGCATGCATCGAAGCGCAGGAAAATCCGCTGCAGGGCAATATTCCCGTGCAGGCCAGGACGCCCGCCGCGCAACTCGACGATATCTTTTACGAAGCGCGTGGCAGCGCCTGGGCGCTGGCGCATCTGCTGCGCGCGATCGAAATGGATTTTTCGCCGATGCTGCGCGAAAAAAATGCGCAGATTCCCCTGCAGGAAGCCATCCGCGCGCTCGATGCCGCGCAAGGCACCATCTACAGTCCGGTCATTCTCAATGGCAGCGGTTTCGGTCTGGTGGCGAACCATTCACTGGTCATGGCGTCATACATGGCGCGTGCGGATGCCGCAGTTGCGACGGTAAGGCGCTTGCTGGCCGAGCCGCTCCCCGCGCACAATATCGGCGCTGAAAAAATCGATGGCGATAATGCCGACGGCGAATAAATATTATTAATTCATTCGCCGTCCGATCGATTTCGATTCGCAGCCAGCCGATATTCAAAATCAACAATATTCAGTCAACAGACAGGAAGCCCGTCCATGAAAAAATCATCGCTAATGCGCCTCGCGCTATTGGCCGTCATCACGCTATTGACCGCCTGCGCGCAGAGCCCGCAGCGCATCAATGTTGCGCCGACGTTGAAAATGACCGGCGCAATGACCGGTAATGGTCGCGCGATACTCGTGACCGGTTCCGATCAGCGCGCGAACAAGGTGCTCGGTTCGCTCGGCGGTGTGTATGGCAGCACCGCGACATTGAGCATCGCCAACAATCTTGAACTGGCGTTGACGCAGGCGGCGAACGGTCTGCTCGCGGCGCAGGGTTATGTGGTCAACAGTCCCGATCCCGGCGCCGTGCAGCTGACGATCGTTGCCGAGAAAATCACTTACGAAAAACTCGAGCAGCCGGTGGGAAATGCCATGCGCTTCGTGGCGACGCTGCGCGCCGATGTGAGCAAGGGCGGCGAAACATTTTCCGGCCGCTATACCTCCGAAAGCGAACAGCGCTCGGTCGGGCGTCCGAATGCCGAAGAAAACGAACAATATGTCAACGATCTGTTATCCAGCACGTTGCAGCGCATGTTTGCCGATCCGCGTCTGCTCGAATTTTTAATGAAATAAATATCTCCGCATGCGCGGCAGTGATTCCCGCTGCCGCACTCTTCGCCGACGCAGCCATCTGGTCTGTCATCCTTCCGCAATTGCAAATCGGTTATGCGAACGTATCGAGTTTGAGAGATAGTACGCATTGTTGCGTGATTCTCCGAACGTTTCGCCGTGCCCGTTGCATTCGCATAAATTACAATGCGGCACCTTTTTACTGACTAAAAAAAACCGTTAGGAGAGAAATCATGAATAAATTAATGCGCGCTTCAATGCTGGTTGCAGGCATGATGGCTTCGGCGAGCGCCATCGCCGGCGGCGCAGCTGCACCGGGATTTTATGTGGGCGGCGGATATTCCGACACCGAAGTCGAAATCGATGGGCTGGGTAGCGATGCCGACGTCGGTGTGCTATTCGCACGCGGCGGTTATCAGCTCAACCAGAATGTGGCGTTCGAAGCCCGTCTCGGTCTCGTTTCGGAAGACGATAAGGCCGACGGCTGGAATGTCGACATCGAGGAGTTGTATGGCCTTTATCTGAAGGCAGGTTTGCCGACGCAGATTGGCCTCTATCCCTATGTGTTACTGGGAGTGACGCACGCCGAAGTCGAAGTCAGCCGGCGCGGTTTTTCCGAGTCCGATTCCGATAGCGATATTTCCTATGGATTCGGTGTCGATTACTGGTTCACTTCGCAGGTATCGGCAGGTCTGGAATTTATCAATTACTACGATAATGACGGCGATGAAATCAGCGGCATCACACTGGGTCTGAATTTCAAATTCTAAATTCGGATGGATTGAAAAAATAAAAGGGATTGAAAAAAATAAGAAGGCCGGCGACGCCCATCCGGAGTCGCCGGCTTTTTTTATCCTGAATATCGATGGAATCTCTGATTGCCACCGTCATTCCCGCGCAGGCGGGAATGACCTAAACGACTCGATCTCGCGCCTTGATCAGTTTGCCAGTAACTGCTTCTGCTGCGCCGCCGTCATGCGTGGCCCGTAATCGCTGACCACTGTTGCCGCCGCGACACTGGCGAATCTTCCCGCTTCGGGAAAACTCCAGCCCTGCGTGATGCCGTACAGGAATGCGCCCGCGAACATATCGCCGGCACCATTCGTGTCGATGGCGACGACTTTGTGCGGTGCAATGGAATGCAGGTTGGCACCGTCATAGACCAGTGCGCCTTCCGCGCCGAGCGTAATCGCAAATTGATTCGCGATTTTCTTTATCTCGACGATGGCGGTGTCGAGATCATCGGTCTGCGCCCAGCTCAATGCCTCGTCGCTGTTGCAGAACAATAGATCGATGCGGCTGCCGATCATTTCTTTCAATCCATCGCGAAAATGCGCGACGATACCGGGATCGGAAAAGCTCAGCGCGGTTTTTACGCTGTGTTGTTCGGCGATTTCCCGCGTGCGAATCGCAGCGGCGCGGCCGGTCGGCGAGGTGACGAGATAGCCTTCGAGATAAACGTATTCCGAAGCCGCAATCGCCTCGTGCGAAAGATCGTCGATCGACAATGTCGCGCTGATGCCGAGATACGTATTCATCGTGCGTTCGGCGTCGGGAGTGATCATGACCAGACATTTGCCGGTCACACCATGTTCGCGTTCCCTGTCACTGAGGCAATCGACGCCGGCGGCTTTCAGGTCGCGCAGATAAAATTCGCCGTTATCGTCATTGCCGACCTTGCATGAATAAAATGTCGAACCGCCGAATTGTGCGACCGCGATGGTGGTATTTGCGGCTGAACCACCGCTCGCGCGTTTCGAATGAACCAGATGGCCCGTGAGGTGTTCGAGCAATTCCGCCTGGCGTGTTTCATCCACCAGTGTCATGAGGCTCTTTTCGACCGACATCGCTGCGAGATCGGCGTCGGTGACTTCGATTTCTGTATCGACGAGCGCGGCGCCGATTCCGTAGACATGGTAGCGTTTTGACATGAAAGTTCTTTTCCTGATCAGCGAAGCGCACTATTATCCCTGCCGCCGGAGCGTTTGCAATGCCGTATTTCACGCGGGATTTTTGCAATGTTGTCGTCGCCAGATACCGAAATATTCACACCTCTTTTTCTCGTAGCTAGGAACGCATGGTCAGTCGTAACAAGAAGCAGTCGGGAAACGCCAGAAAAAAAAGCAAAAAGCCATTTTATAAACGCTGGCGCCTTTTTCGTTGGCAAATGTGGCTCGGCTGGTTTCTCAAGTTTGCGCTGGTGGGCTGCGTCATTTTCGCCGTCGTCGCGGTATATCTCGACAGCCACGTTCGCAACAAGCTGACCGAGCGACTGTGGCAGGCGCCTGCGCAGGTCTATTCGCGCGCGCTGCATCTTTATCCGGAAATGCCGATCACGCTCGAGGATTTTCAGCGCGAGCTGGACCTGCTCGGCTATCGCTCCACCAGCGAATTGCAGCAGCCGGGCGAGGTGGTGCGCCAGAAAACCAAATTCAGGGTTTATCGCCGTGCGTTTTCCTTCGAGGATAAAGCCGAACCGGCACAGCAGCTTTACGTGCATATTTCCGATTCGCGCATCGTCGATCTGCGCGACGGCAAAAATAATCCGGTCGATCTGGCGCGCATGGACCCCGTTTCGCTCGGCAGCATGTTCATCACCGATGAGGATCGTGTCCTCGTTCAGTTGAAGGATGTGCCGCCGCTGCTCACGAAAACATTACTGCTGGTCGAGGATCGTAATTTCTATAATCATTTCGGTCTTTCGCCGCGCGGAATTCTGCGCGCCACGCTGGCGAATGTGCGGGCGGGGCATACCGTGCAGGGCGGCAGCACGCTCACGCAGCAGCTCGTGAAGAATGTCATGCTCTCTAACGAGCGCTCTCTGTGGCGCAAGGTGAAGGAAGCGGTGATGTCGATTCTTGTCGAATATCACTACGACAAGGAAACGATTCTCGAAGCGTATCTCAACGAAATTTTTCTGGGTCAGGAAGGGCCGCGTCCCATTCACGGCTTTGCGCTCGCCAGCCGCCATTATTTCAATCGCCCGCTCGACGAATTGCGCAGCGATCAGATCGCCATGCTGGTCGGTCTGGTGAAAGGCCCTTCGCAATACAATCCCTGGTCACGTCCGGATAAAGCGAAAGAGCGCCGTGATCTGGTGTTGAAATTAATGGCCGATGGCGGCATCATCGATCACAAGGAATACCAGGCTGCCGTCAAACGCGATTTGAGCCTGGCCAAGAAAAAAGCGCAGGACAGTCTGCATCCGGGTTATCTGGATCTCGTGCGTAGACAGTTGCGTCGCGATTATCAGGAGCACGATTTGCAGGTGAAGAGCCTGCGCATTTTCACGGCGTTCAATCCGCTGGCGCAATGGCATGCCGAGCGAAGCCTCGAGCGCACGCTCAAGCAGCTCGATCCGAAAGATAAGGGTCTCGAAGGCGCCATGGTGGTCACCGATATCGTCAGCGGTGAAGTGATTGCGGTAGTGGGCGGACGCGACATGCATTTCGCGGGATTCAATCGCGCACTCGATGCGTTGCGCCCGATCGGCTCGCTGGTCAAGCCCGCCGTGTATCTATCGGCGCTCGAAAGCAAGCGTTACACCCTGATTTCGAAACTCGACGATGGTCCACTCGATGTAAAAATACCGGGCGGCCGCTGGCAGCCCAAAAATTACGACAAACAGTTTCACGGCGAGGTGCCGCTGCATCTGGCGCTCGCCGACTCGTACAACATCGCAACCGCGCGTCTGGGTCTCGATCTCGGCGTGCCGAAAGTGCTGGCGACGATTCAGCGTCTGGGCGTCGAGCGCGAGCTGCCTGTCGTGCCTGCGGTGTTACTCGGCGCTGGCGCATTATCGCCGCTCGAAGTTGCGGTGATGTATCAAACCATCGCCGCGCAGGGTGTCAGCGCAGGTTTGCGCAGCATTCGCGCCATCACCGATGTGGAGGGAATTCCGCTCGCGCGTTATCCGCAAAAGCCCGTGCAGGCCGTATCGCCCGCCGCGATTCACACGCTGCAGTATGCGCTGCAGGAAGTGATGACGGCAGGCACGGGACGCGCCGCGCGAAACGTATTGCCGAATCTGCGTGTCGCCGGCAAGACCGGCACTACCGATGACTTGCGTGATTCGTGGTTCGCAGGCTTCGCGGGCGATTATCTCGCCGTGGTCTGGATGGGGCGCGACGATAACAAATCGACGGGCCTGAGCGGTTCGACGGGCGCGTTGAAGGCGTGGATGGCCTTCATGGCGGACACCAGCCATGTCGATATGGGTTATGAGGCGCCGGAAGGTGTGAATTACATCTGGGTGAACGAGGAGGCGGGTCTGGTCAGCGGCGAAAACTGCGCGGGTGCGAAATATATTCCGTTCATCGAAGGCACCGAACCGACCACGACCGATGGCACCTGCGAGTCGAATAACAACGTGCTGCGCTGGTTTCAGGAAATCTTTTAATTTTTGATGGGCATCGTAGGGGTGGGTGGTGCGTTGCTCACCACGGCTGTCGATCCGCCATTTTCATGCGGCACCAGTTGCAGCCACTGATTGATACACCCCGGCAATTCTTCCGGCACATGACTCACGTATAACACTTGCGTATAGCCTTGCTTCGCAATGCGTTCGACGAGTGCGATGAAGTGCTGCTTATGCGCGCCGTCGAGGCCGATGCAGGGTTCGTCGAGAATCAATAGCGGTGGCGATTTCACCATCGCGCGCGCGAGCAGGGCGAGGCGCTGTTCGCCGAAGGAAAGCTGGTCGAAGCGATGCTGTTTCAATTCGTCGAGACCGACCGCGTGAATCCATTCGAGCGTCAATTCCTTTTCGCGGCCCGTGCAGTTCTGATAGAGGCCGATCGTATCGTACAAACCGGAAGCGACCACCTCGAGCACACGCTGACGATTGAGGTTATTCAACTGCAGCGGTGTGTTGACGATGCCGCAATTGGCCTTCAGTTCCCACACGCTTTCGCCGCTGCCGCGTTTGCGTCCGAATAAAAATAACGGCTGGCCGTAGCCCTTGTGATTTTCGCCGGTAATCAGATTCAGCAGCGTCGACTTGCCCGCGCCGTTAGGGCCGCTGATGCAGCAATGCTGGCCGCGATCGAAGCGCCAGTGAATATCGGTAAGCACCGGCGTAGCGTCGTATTGCACATTGACGCCCTGCATTTCGATGGGGGCTGCGTTCACATCGAAAGGGCTGGCGCGCTGCAGTGGCGGCGGCAGTGCAACGCTGCTGATGCTGGTTTTATCGTTCCGGTGCAATTTGTCGAAATCCGCACGCGGTCCAATGCTGGCGACTTCGCCGCGCTCCAGCTCTAACACATGCGTAATGCCGCTCGGCAGCGTCGAGCCCAGTGGCAATAGCAGCAGGAGCGGCGTATCGCCCGTCAGCAGGTTTTCGATGGCGCGCGACAGCTCGGCCTGCATGTTTTTATCGAGGCCTTCGAGCGGATTGTCGAGGATCAGTATCTTCGGTTGTGCGAACAGCGCGCGGGCGAGCAGGGTTTTGCGGCCTTCGCCTGTCGAAATCACGCGAATGCCGCGATTGAGAATGGCGCGCAGCCCGAAATTATCGACGAGCCGATCGAAGCGTTCGCTGGCTTCCGCGCCCTGCAGAATGGCCTGCTGCACCGTGGTGCCGACATCGTGCGCATCGTCGCGCTCGTTGCTGTCGTCGTAGCGGTTATCGTGCTCGATGAGTTCGCGCTGCAGCGCGAAAGACACATAGAGAATATCGCGCGAGGGATCGATGTGGTCGCCATACCCGATACGACCGCGCTGTGGCCGCAGCTCGTCGCGCATGAGTTGCGCCAGCGTCGTTTTGCCCGCGCCGTTGCCGCCGACCACGGCCCAGTGTTCGCCCGCTAACCATTGCCATCGGGCGATGCGCAGCGCCGGGTCCAGCCGGTAGCTGAAATAAATCTGATCGAAGGCAACGAGCGGGTGTGACATTGAGTGAATACCTGAACGCGGAGCTGCCATTTTGCCCGAGGTAGCCGGTCCCAGGCTATCGCTCCCGGCCGGCACGGTGCAGGAAAGCGTCTATAGTTACTAGCTTGATGACGCTGCAGGCGCTCTGACCCCAATTCCCTAACTATTCAGTCGTGGTATGTATGAAGAATAACCAACCTGTAACGCAAAGGGAGCATCCTCTGGACGCAGAGGATCAGATTATTTCTGCTACGGATCTCAAGGGAAATATCACGGAAGTCAACGATACCTTTGTGCGCATCAGCGGTTTCAGTCGCGCCGAGCTGATCGGCAGGTCGCACAGTGTTGTACGCCATCCGGATATGCCCGAGGCTGCATTCGCGAATCTGTGGTCGAATCTGCGTCAGGGCAAGGAGTGGCAGGGGCTGGTAAAAAATCGCTGCAAGAACGGCGATCACTACTATGTCGATGCGCATGTCACCCCTATTTTCGAGGGTGAGAGAGTCATCGGTTATCAATCGGTTCGTGTCAGGGCCGACCGCGCGGTAATCCAGCGTGCGGAAAATCTTTATGCACGGCTGCGGCGCGGCCAAGCCGGTGTGTTAGGCAGGTTGCGTCTCGGCAATTTATCGTTCGCGCACAAGGCGTGGATAGCCGCACTGGTCGTGGCACTGCCTTCGGTCGCGGGTGCGGCAATCGGCGGCAGCTGGATCGTCGCCGGCATAACGGTCGTGCTAGCGGTTGCTCTAACACAATTGCTTGTCGCGCCAGTCGTTCGTCTGGTCAAGGCAAACGCGGATAACCTGCAGGATGAAGTGACGTGTCTGGTTTATAGCGGCCGCGGCGATGAAATCGGCCAGTTGCAGGCACAACTGCAGGCGCTCAAGGCGTTGAGCCGCACGATTCTCGGCCGTGTTTCGTACGCTGCCGAATCGCTGAGCAAGGTCGCTGCCGAGTCCAGCGAAATCGTCGATCGCACCACCGAAGGCGTGCGTCGTCAGCAGCTGGAAGTCGATCAGGTGGCGACCGCGATGAATGAAATGGCGGCGACGGTGAACGAGGTGGCGCGCAATGCCGAGGAAACCGCACGCTCGTCGCAGGATGTGCTTACCCGCACCGAAGATGGCGCCCAGCTCGTTACCGGCGCAATTGCGGATATCGAAGCGCTCAGTCGCGCCGTCGAGGATGCCACGCAGGTGATCGAGCGGCTGCAGGCCGAAAGCCAGAGCATCGGTTCGGTCGTCGATGTCATCAGCAATATCGCGAGCGAAACGAATCTGCTGGCGTTGAATGCGGCGATCGAAGCGGCGCGCGCGGGCGATCAGGGACGCGGCTTCGCGGTGGTTGCGGACGAGGTGCGCAATCTCGCGAGCCACACGCAAAAATCCACCGATGAAATCCAGCAGATGATCAAAAGCATTCAGCAATCCTCCGCCGCGGCGGTGGATGTGATGCAGGCCGGGCAGCAACGCGCGTCGGACAGCGTGGAGCTGAGCCAGCGCGTCGGCCAATCATTTCAGGACATCAGCACTGCGGTCGATCGCATCACCGGCATGAACGCGCAGGTCGCCACCGCGTCGGAAGAACAGACCGCAGTCACCGAAGAAATCAATCGCAATCTCACCGGCATTTCCAGCGTGGCGAGCGAAACCTTGGCGAGCGCGAATCAAACCGCAACCGCGAGCGCCCGGCTGCACAAGCTGGTCGACGATCTGCAATCGATGCTTCGCCAGTTTGGCCAGCGCTGATCCTCACAGTATTTTTCGAGGCAACTCCACAGATAGTTTTTTATGGAAAGGCACAGATAGTTTTTTATGGAAAGGCACAGATAGTTTTTATGGAAAAGCGCGGATAGTTTTATATGGAAAAGACAGTGGAGCCTGGAATTTACCGGCATTACAAGGGCAAACTCTACGAGGTGCTCGGCGTTGCGCAGCACAGCGAAACGCTCGAACGCCTCGTGGTCTATCGCACGCTGTACGGCAATTTCGATTTGTGGGTGCGGCCACTGACGATGTTCACCGAGCGCATCGTGCATGAAGGGAAGAGCGTCGAGCGTTTTCTTTACGAGCCCGATGCGAAAAATCCGGGTATTCCGGACTGATTTTTTCCGAATTATTCAATCGTTCGAGTCATTCCGCGAATGTGTGAATGCGGGCGTTGCGAAAATATAGACTCCCGCCTGCGGGAGTGACGATATGTCGAAAGACCGCGGTTTTCCGCCAATCAATTCAGCGCCTGCGCGGCACGCTTCGCAAAATACGTGAGAATTCCATCCGCGCCCGCGCGTTTGATCGATAACAGTGATTCCAGGATCACGCTTTCACCGAGCCAGCCGTTTTGAATCGCGGCCATGTGCATCGCGTATTCGCCGCTCACCTGATACACGAATGTCGGCGCGGCGAGTTCATCCTTCACGCGGCGCACGATATCGAGATACGGCATACCTGGCTTGACCATGATCATATCGGCGCCCTCGGCGAGATCGAGCGCGCATTCGTGCAGGGCTTCGTCGCTGTTCGCCGGGTCCATCTGGTAGCTGTATTTGTCCGCGCCCTGCAGATTTCCCGCCGAGCCGACCGCATCGCGGAATGGGCCGTAATACGCCGATGCGTATTTCGCCGAGTACGCGAGAATGCGTGTGTTGATGTGTCCTTGCTGTTCTAACGCTTCACGTGTGGCGCGAATGCGGCCGTCCATCATGTCGGAGGGGGCGACGATGTCGGCGCCGGCGTCGGCGTGCGACAGCGCCTGCTTAACGA
>CAZWBA010000015.1:56273-70852 GCA_964631955.1 uncultured Verrucomicrobiaceae bacterium
AATTTCGACGGTCAGATCGTTCAGCACATAACCGCGGTCGTCGATGATGCCGTCCTGGCCGTGAATCGTGAACGGATCGAGCGCAACGTCGGTGATGATGCCGAGTTCGGGAACGGCATCTTTCAGCGCGCGAACCGTGCGTTGCACCAGACCGTTCGGGTTATAGGCTTCCTCTGCGAGCAGCGACTTCTGATTCGCGGGCGTCACCGGAAATAATGCAATCGCAGGAATACCGAGCGCATAAATGGTTTTTGCTTCTGCGACCAGCAGATCGATGCTGAGTCGCTCCACACCCGGCATCGACGCAATCATTTCGCGCTGATTTTTTCCTTCGAGCACGAACACCGGATAGATCAGATCATCCGGTGTCAGCACGGTTTCGCGCATCAGTCGACGCGAAAAAATCGTCGCGCGCATACGGCGCATGCGTGTGGAGGGAAACTGACCGCGGTGCAGGGATTTGCTCATTTTGTTTTCCTGATTCGTGATGACCGCCGCTTTGCGGCACCTCCCCTATGTCAGGGGGAGTGCCCGCAGGGCGAGGGGGTTGTTTAAAGCGTTTTCATCACGCGTTCGGCCGCAGCAATCGTTCGCCCGATATCGTCGAGCGAATGCGCGGCCGATAAAAATCCGGCTTCGTACGACGCCGGCGCCAGATAAACACCTTCGTTCAGCATGCCGTGAAAGAAGCGGTTGAAGCGTTCGATATGGCAGGCCATCACCTGTTTGTAATTGGTGACGGTTTTTTCCTGGGCGTTATCGGCTAGAAAAAATGCACCAAAAATACTGCCGACATAATTCATCGTGAAGGGAATGCCGGCATTTTTCGCGGCATTTAAAAAACCCTGCGCGAGCAATTCGGTTTTATGGAAAAGCTCCTGATAAAAACCGGGTTGCTGAATGATGTCGAGGTTGGCAAGGCCCGCAGCCATCGCGACGGGATTTCCCGACAATGTGCCCGCCTGATACACGGGGCCGAGCGGCGCGATTTTTTCCATGATCGCGCGTTTGCCGCCGAAGGCGCCGACCGGCATGCCGCCGCCGATGACTTTGCCGAGCGTGGTGATGTCGGCTTCGATGTTGTAATAACCCTGTGCGCCGGTGAGCCCCAGACGAAAACCCGTCAGCACTTCATCGATGATTAACACCGCGCCGTAACGTGTGCATTGTTCGCGCAACGTTTCCAGAAATCCCGGCACGGGCGGCACGCAATTCATATTGCCGGCGACCGGCTCGACGATAACGCCCGCGATTTGCTCGCCGATATTCGCAAAGGCAGCTTTCACGCCTTCGATATCGTTGTACGTCAGCGTGATCGTGTGATCGGCAAGCGCTGCGGGCACGCCCGGCGAACTCGGTACGCCGAACGTGAGCGCGCCCGAACCGGCTTTCACGAGCAGGGAATCGGAATGACCGTGATAACAGCCTTCGAATTTGATGATCTTGTCGCGTCCGGTGTAACCGCGCGCGAGACGAATCGCGCTCATCGTCGCTTCGGTGCCCGAGCTCACCATGCGCACGAGGTCCATGTTCGGCATGATCTCGCACAGTTTGCGCGCGAGTTCGATTTCGATTTCCGTCGGCGCGCCGAAACTCAGACCATCGACGAGACGATTGCGCACGGCGTCGAGAATTTTCGGATGCGAATGGCCCGCGATCATCGGTCCCCACGACAGCACATAATCGATATAGCGATTGCCGTCGACATCGAATAAATATGGACCGCATGCGCGTTCGATAAAAATCGGCGAGCCGCCGACGGCTTTGAAAGCACGCACGGGCGAATTGACGCCACCGGGAATGTATTGCTGGGCCTGCTGAAATAATTCGGAGGAGCGCGGATGCATGATGGTCGGTCTGCGAAGTGATTGAGCGATGCGAAATTATCGTGGCTCAATCGCGCTAATGCCAGTCTGTTTTTCGGCGGGGAATCTATTGCGGTATTTGTAGGGGCGCTGCTTGCTGCGCCCTGATGATCGCAATGGGCGCAGCAAGCAGCGCCCTTACAGTTTGGTCGTGGGGTTTATTTACGGCACCAGAAGAGCCGGTCGGGAATGAGGCCGCCCATGCCGACGCGGCGGGCGTGCGTAAGCGCCTGTGAGGTGAACTGCTGTCCCTGCTGCAACGCTTCGAGCAGCTCAAAACCGTGAGCGAGATAGGCAGCAACGGCGGCCGACAGCGTACTGCCCGCGCCGTGAAATGTCTGCGACAGCTGATCCCACAGATATTCCTTGCTGAGGCCGCGTGTCGAATACAGGCGATTGGCCACTTTCTGATGTTCCGCACTGGCTACGGTGACGAGAATCTGCGGGCAGCCGAATTCGAGCAGCTCCTGAATGCACGCGCCGATGCTGTCGCCGCAGCTCGACAGTGCCGCGATGTGATCGGTACTCATGATGCACAGGCTCGTGCGCGGCAGCAGCAGCATGCGCACAGCAGCCGCGACATCGCCGTCCACCGCGCCGTGCTGCAGAACGGGATCGAGCACGACAGGAATCCCGGGGTATTCGCCGAGAATGGTGTGGATGACTTCGGCTTGCGCGACGGTGGCGACATCGCCGATTTTGATCGCGGTGACGGCGGTATCTTCGAGTGCGACGCGCACCTGTTCGATCAGTAATGCGGCGCTGATACCCTGGCGGTCCTTCCAGTTGCGCGTGTCGCGCACATTGAGCGCGGTGATGGCGGAAACGCAGTGGCACCCCAGGCTGTTGGCGGTTTCGACATCGGCGACGATACCGGCGCCGCCGCTGGGGTCGTGACTGTTAATTGTCAGCAGAACCGGTTGCTTCGTATCCATCCCCTCTTTCCTCCGGATTGTTCCCTGCGCGCTGGAGGTCGCATTTTGCGCCGCCGGCAAAGGCTTTGAAATAGGTCTAGAACGGTTTGATCACAACGAGAAGGACGATCGCGAACAGCAGCACCACGGGCATTTCGTTAAACCATCGGTAAAACACGTGGCTGCGAACCTCGTCGCGCGCAAGCTGTTTCACCAGTTTTCCGCAATAACCGTGGTAGCCGAACAGCAGAAGCACCAGAAAGAGCTTCGCATGCAGCCAGCCCGCGCGCAGATAGTAATCCGGGTTCTGCATCATCATCGCTGCGCCAAATATCAGCGTTAAGCCCGCAAAGGGTGAAACAAAACGGTAGAGCTTGCGCTCCATGATCTTGAGATGGTCGCGCGTGGTCTGTTCGGTGGCGAGCGCGTGATAGACGAAAAGACGCGGCAGATAAAAAATGCCGGCGAACCAGCAGATGACGGCGATGATGTGGAAGGCCTTGAAAAACAGAAACAGAGAGGGCCAGGGCATGGAGTACTCCAAAAGAGTTTGATAGCTGCATTTTAGAGGTAGAAGTTAATCCATACCGCTTTTTCGTATGAGTTTCATCGGTACTGCGCGTTACCAATCTGCTGTGTTTTAATAGAACCCGTTTTCGCGGTACCTAATTGAGGATTTCGTTGTGATCAAAGTCGGCATCGTCGGCGGCACCGGTTATACCGGGGTCGAATTGTTGCGCATCCTGTCCAAGCATCCGCAGGTCGAGCTGGTGGCGATCACCTCGCGCTCGGAAGCGGGGCAGGCCGTGGCCGACATGTATCCGAATCTGCGTGGCCATGTCGATCTCAAATTCACCGTGCCCGATCACGACCAGCTCGCCAGATGCGATGTCGTCTTTTTCGCGACGCCGCACAATGTCGCCATGCAGACTGTGCCAGACCTCGTGAAACGCGGCGTGCGCATCATCGATCTCTCCGCCGATTTCCGTATTCGCGACGCCGAACTGTGGTCGAAATGGTATGGCGAACCGCACACCGCAGCGGATCTGTTAGACCGGGCGGTTTACGGCTTGCCGGAGGTGAATCGCGATCGCATCCGCGATGCCCGGCTCATCGCCGCTGCGGGTTGCTATCCCACTTCGGTGCAGCTCGGATTTTTGCCGCTGCTGGAAAAAGGCTGGATCGACCCCAATCGTCTGATCGCGAATTCGGCATCGGGCGTGTCGGGTGCGGGCAAAAGTGCGAAGGTCGATAATTTATTTGCCGAAGTGAACGACAGTTTCAAAGCGTACGGCGTATCGGGTCATCGTCATTTGCCGGAAATCGAGCAGGGACTCGGCGATATCGCGGGTAAATCCGTGCAGCTCACCTTCGTGCCGCATCTGCTGCCGATCGTGCGCGGCATTCACTCGACGCTGTACGCTGAACTCACCAGCGATATTCCGCTCGAACAATTGCAGCAAGCATTTGAAGAGCGTTACGCGAACGAGCCATTTGTCGATGTATTGCCGAAAGGCGTATTGCCGCAAACGCGCAGTGTGAAAGGTGCGAATATCTGTCGCATCAGCGTGCAGCGTCCGCAGGGTCGCAACACAGTGGTCGTGTTAGCAGTGATCGATAATCTGGTGAAGGGCGCGTCGGGCCAGGCGGTGCAGTGCATGAACATCATGTTCGGCCTGCCGGAAACGCAGGGATTGGATATCGTGGCGTTGTTGCCGTAATTTGCTCTCCCCTCGTCATCAACATGGCCGAGAGGAGAGAACCGAAGTTTATATAGAGGTTTTCAAAAGAATGTCCGTCGTTACCGAATTCGTGCCGCAGGTTCTGAATCTGACCGATAACGCTGTCGCCAAAGTGAAAGCGTTAGTCGCGGATGAAGAAAATCCTTCGCTCAAATTGCGCGTCTATGTGACGGGTGGCGGCTGCTCGGGATTTCAATATGGTTTTTCGTTCGAAGACGAAGCTGCCGAAGACGATACGCTGATTCAGAAAGATGGCGTGACCGCGCTGGTCGACCCGCTCAGCTATCAATATCTCGTCGGTTCCGAAGTCGATTACAGGGAAGGCCTCGAAGGCTCGCGTTTCGTTATCAATAATCCGAACGCATCGACGACATGTGGTTGTGGTTCGTCGTTTTCTATTTAATTTCGAACGAGTAGAGCAAATCCAGCGCATCCTCGACGCCGCTGATGGTTTCGATCATCAGCTTCGGAGTGAGTCGATACTGAAAACTGATGCTATTGCTCTGCTCGCCGAGCCCGCGTCCGTAACGTACGAATAAATCTTTACCTAACTGCCCGCTGATCTCCGCTTCGCTCTCACCGCTGGCGTTTTCACTCGTGCCGAGTTGCAGATCGGTGATGCCAAATTTTTCCGCGAGTTGCCCGGCTTTGCTTTCACTACCCGCAAGTCCGAGCGAGAGCAGGGCGCCGCTCGCGGTAAAACCGCCCGTGCCGGTTGAGTTCGCGACCGGTTTGCGGCCCGTCAACAGGTAATACGCGATATCTGAATCCGGCATCGAAGGTTCGGAAAATAAAATCGCTTCCGGTGTTTTGAGCGAGCCGATGACGCGCATACCGACCACATCGTTATTGCCGGGCGGCAGATCGCGTACCGCTTCCAGATTGAGATCGGGATTATCCGGCGGGCCGTAAAAAATCACCGCGCCTCTGCGCACGATGAGACGCTGTCCGTACGCACGATAGCGCCCGCGCGGAACCTTCACCTCGCCATACAGATGCATGTTGTCGCCCGGCGCTTTTTCCATTCGCATGCGGCCGCTCAGGTTGACGTCGGCGCCAAAACCGTTGAGATGAAACTGATCGCCGAGATTTAAATCGAGTCTGGTCCAGATTTTCCATTCGTCGTCGAGCTGCTGGCCGACGATTTCCTGATCCTGCGATACATCGGTGGTTTCCGGCGGTAATTCCTTGAGGCGGATATCCGCGCTGGCGACATCGATATAGCCTTCGATATGCATTTCGCCTGGCTGTGCGATCAATTCGGTGTGCGGAGAAAATACGATCGTGCTATTCGCCAGTGGCATCGCGCTGACGCCGCCCGCGACCAGCCCCAGCCGCAATTTCCAGTTTTCTCCCGCGCCATCCCACACCACGTCGCCGTCGATATCGCCGCCGCCCTGTCCGAGTGCAAACCAGCCACCGAGCTTCGCGCTGTTATTGTCGAAAGTGAGATCGCCATGCACTGTGCGAAACGGCGAGCCCAGTGGCGCCCATAAGGCATGACCATCCTTGAGTAGCACCTGACCCCGCAATTGCGGTGCGGCAGCGGTTCCGCCAATGGCAATCGAGCCGTTGATTTCTCCGCTGATCGAATCGAGCCCCTCGAACGCCCACGCGACTCCACTCAATTGCAGCGCGTTGATATCGACACGCCCATCGAGCAGTCGCCTATTGCGCGGATCGTTGACGGTCAGTTGCGCGGCGATATTGCCGATGCGCGATGAACGTGCGGCCGTGGAAAACACCGCACGCTGTTCGCTAAGCGTGCCATTGAAATCGATCGCGTCGACGTCGGTGATTTCAGTGGTTCTGAGCGTACGCCAGCGCCAGCGCGTTGCGGGAAGGGCGATGCTCGCCTGTGCATCGAGCGGTGTCAGGCTGCGCAATTGAATTTGCGCAGATCCGCGCGGATCATCGAGTAATTCAATCGTATCGGGCAGCCATGCGCTCGCCCATTGCAGTGGCAGCCCACGCGCATGCGCGGAAATTGCCTGCGGCTTGGCATCGATGATTCGCAGTGACTGATCGAGACATGCCTCGACGCCGCTGGCGTGCAGACAAAACGGCGCGAGCTCGAAACGCTTTTGCTGTATGTCAGCGTTGCCGCGCAACGCTGCTGTATTGCGCCACGCAAGCTCCAGCTGTTTTTCGCGCGCGTGCAGTTCACCGGAAAAATCGCTACACACATACTGCCATTCGTTCCAGTCGTGCGCCGCTTGCGTGCGGCATGCAAGCGTGGCGGTATTGGTCGCTTGCGCAGCGCGCAGCGTCCATTGCTGATCCGATTTCTCGCCGCTGATATCCAGCGTTAGATCGACCGGTTGCGATTCGGCGCGAGATAATTGTTTGATATCGATATGTCCGGTGCTTTTCGCCTGACCTGACTGAACGAGTTGAATATCGATGCTGCCTGCAGTGACATGAAAATCCTGCCATCGCCATTGTGATCCGCGCAGGCGCGCCGTTATCGTCGGTGATGCTTCGCCGCTGAGAGAGATATCGCCAGCCACACTGCCATCGAGCTGAGAATCGATGCGCGATAGATCTGGCGCATCGATACTCGCGCGCAACCGGTGGCGATCACCAAATTCACCATTCGCCGTTACGACATTCGGCCCCAGCGCCAATGCCAGTTTATGCAGCTGCCATTGCGAGCCGTCATCGGTGCGTAAATCCAGCGCACCTGTCAGCGTCTCTGTATTGTATTTGCCGCGGATATCCGGCAGCTGCAGCGAAAGCATCCACTGTGGGTCCAGCCATGATGCTTCGAGCGCGATTGCGCCCGATAATTCCAGCGTCTGTCCCCGCATCCACGGCGTTAGCGATAGCGCGGCGGCAGCGCCATTGCAGTGCGCATTGACGGGTTTTTGCAGCGAGCCATCGCAATGCATCTGCAGGTGACCTGTCGCCGGTATCCATTGCGCATCCAGCGTGATTCGATGGTCGTCGCGCCATTGCGCGGTGGCGCTGACCCGACTATCGCCATTGCGCGTATCGCTCGCACTCAACTCAAGTTGCGCCTGCATCTGCGTGAGATCGCCACGCGCTTCAAGCGTGGCCTTTTCGATGGAAATTTTTTCGTTTGAAATAGCTTGCGCGAATGGTTCGAGTAATTCGGCGCGAAGGCTTAGCGGTAAGTTTCTGTCGAGCGTCGCCAGTTTGATTTGTGCCGATAATTTTGCAGGTTTATCGCTGCTGGCGATCAATTCGAGTTGACGCAGATTACCCTGGCTGCGAATCCGTATGGGCGCAGGCCATCGCGGCGACGTCAGCTCGCCCTCGAGCCGCAGCGGATAATCGCCGCGAAAACCGATCCGGCCTCTGGTGTTGATGTTTGCCTCGTTCCATCCAGCTTTGGTCTCGGTGAACGTCAGCGTCGTCGCGCGCCATTTTATTGTGCTTTGAATATCGTTCAGCGAAAACGTCGAATCGTCATCGATGATATTGAATTGTCGCACTGCGAGATCGGCAATCGATAATCTGAAGGGCAGAAATAATAAAGGCAGTTTTACCGGGTCGTCGCTGCCAGGCCCCAGCGGTGTGATATTCAGTGCATCGGTATGCAGCGTCGTTAAATGAATTTCGCCGTGGAGTAAGTGAGTGAAACGTAACTGAAGCTGAACACGGTCGAGCTCGATATCGATATCCGCATCGCGCCAGCGAATTTTTTCGACGCTGACACCATGCAGAAGAGAGCCTTCAACATGGACGAAAGATAATTCCGGTAGAGCACGTTGTGCCGAACGCAATGCCCACAGTGTGCCGCTTTCCGTATTCAATACGAAATATGTCGCGGCCAATGTCAGAGCGAGAAGCAGCGCGATCGATGCAAACACGATCAGGCCGCTGCGGCGCAACCAGAGAAATAGCAGTGATTTAAGACGGGCTGCGTTCGTCATAGCGGTGGCCCGATAAAAATATGCAGACGCCAGCCGCTGGTTTCGTCGTTGACGGGAAACGCGAGATCGACGCGAATTTGCCCGACCGGCGACAGCCAGCGTACACCGGTACCGATGCTTTTATGCCACGGTTCATTCGTTTCATTGAATGCGCGGCCCATGTCGGTGAAAAGCGCCACTCGCCAGCGTTCGGCAACCTTGACGCTGTATTCAGCGCTTGCGACATTGAGATAACGTCCGCCGATCAATTCGCCATTGCTGTCCCTGGTCGATAGCGATTCGAAATCATAACCTCGCACGGTTTGATCGCCGCCCGTAAAAAAGCGCTGCGACGAAGGGATGAGTGAAATATCGTTCGTTGCAATGACGCCAGCCTCAACGCGGCCGATGAACAGTTGTTCGCCAAAGGGATTGAAAATTTGTTTGTAACCGCTGTTGACGCGCAGAAAATCAGTATCTGCGCCGAGCTCGGGTGTTGATCCCAATACATCGATCCAGAATTTTCGACCCGATTTCGGATCGACACCGAGTGGTACCACGAGTTGTGTGAATTCGATATCCGGCGCGAGATATCCCGCATGTTTGCGCGGCTCGCTGCCTTGTCTATACGATTCGTCGTAATACGTTGCACCGTAGTTGGCGACCCAGGTTTGATTGTAGCGATCGCTGAAAAAGAAACCGGCCGATCCGACGGTGCTGTCGGTATCCTGCAGCAGCTTGCGCTCCCAGCTGGTTGTCAGATTGAGGCTTTCATCGAGTGGGTTTTTTAACGGAATGTGATATTCGAAATTTAATTTCTGCTGCGGTTTCGAAATTGAAATATCTGTGGTGAGTTTATGTCCCCTGCTGTTGACATACGGACGTTCCCAGCGGAATTTGAAACGCGCGCCGGTATCTGTTCCATATCCTGCACCAATACTGAATTGATGGCGCGGCGCGTCGGTGAGTTTTGCGTTGAGGGCAACGGTGTGATCGTCGCGCTTGAGGTTTTGTATGTCGATTTCACGAAAATATCGGCTGTCCTGCAGGTTGCGCTGCAATTTTGTGAGCAGAGTTTTATCGTAATGGCTGTTTTCCTCGATGGGAGATAAACGTTTTAGCAAATCTGCATTGAGCTGGCTGCCGCTGAACTCCATCGATCCAAAACGATAACGCTCGCCGCCGTCGATTTTTAGAATCACCGTGGCGCGATGCTGTTCGATATCGACGATCAGTCGGCTCTCGGCGTAATGCGCATCGAGAAAGCCATGTTGCTGACAGGTTTCCAGTAATTCGCGTTTGAATGTTTCGTATTTTGCGTGGTTGATGACTTCGCCGGCTTGAAATGGCGAGTTTTCCATCATCGTTTTCGCGGATTCCAGTGTCGCACTGTCTCCGCTCAGTTGAATCCGTGTGCTGGACCACGTCACAGCGGGGCCCGGTTCGACATCGATGTGTAAAATGTCATTATCGAACGCGTAGCTGAAAGTCGCTTCGTAATAGCCGAGAGCCTGCGTGGCATCGCTGATCGATTTCTTCAGTTTTTTTTGCAGTAAACGCTCGCGATCGCGTTCGATATTGGAAATCGCGCCGATATGATTGCGAATATTTTCTGCAATAGCTTCCGGCACGCCATCGATATCGATGCGCGCTTGTGCATGTGCAATACCGCACATGAGAAGCAGTGTTATGAGAGATAAAAAGCGAAACATCAGATCAATGCTTAACGATTGAATTATCTGGCGCCTTTCGATGCGCCAGTGTAGAGGAAGTGGTGTTGCCCGGGATAGATTGGAGCGACCGGGATGGATCGAAGAGTTCGAGATAGATTGGAGAGGGTAATCCTGAAAATTGCAGTGAAAGGTTTGGAGTCACAGCGATTGCTGCAATGGCGTTATGCGGGGTGGATCGTTATGCGGGATAGATCGCACCGAGAATTCGATAACCGTTCGCGCCTGTGACGGAAGGTAAATTCCCGGGTTTGCTGTCGAGTGTCTGTTGTGCAAGCCAGGCAAATGCGGCCGCTTCAACCCATTCGGGCGCAATGCCCAATTGTGCTGTCGATGCCAGTGAGCGCGGGTGCAGCAGCGCTTCCAGCCGTGTCATCAGGTGATGGTTGTATGCGCCGCCGCCGCAGACAAAAACGGCATTCACAGCGAAGGGTAGTTGCATGACGCCCGTGGCGATTGCGTGCGCCGTCAATTCAACCAGCGTTGCCTGGATGTCGACGGGTGCGAATGTCTGATCTTGCAAATGCTGCTCGAGCCAGTCGAGATGAAAATATTCCCGCCCTGTGCTTTTCGGGGCAGGTGCTGCGAAATACGGATCGTGGCACATCGAATCGAGCAGTTTGGGAATCACGCGCCCCTGCGCAGCCCATGCACCGTCGCGATCGTAATGCACTCCTTTGTGATGATGGACCCACTGATCGAGTAATGTATTTCCAGGCCCTGTGTCGAAACCGACGACTTCGTCGTTTGCGCCAAGCCCTGTGATATTCGCGATGCCGCCGATGTTCACGATTGCGCGAGCCCGCTTCGCTCCAAAGAGGGCGCGATGAAACGCGGGGACCAGCGGTGCACCCTGTCCGCCTGCAGCGATATCGCGACGACGAAAATCGGCGACGGTCGTGATTCCTGTGATTTCCGCGATGCTGGCTGGATCGCCGATCTGCAATGTAAACGGATAGTTTTTTTGATCGTTCGTCAGCGAAGGGCGATGGCGAATGGTTTGCCCGTGGCTGCCAATCGCGCGAATCGCTTCGCTGGAAACTCCGTTGTCGGCGAGCAATTTATTTACGGCCAATCCTGATTCGATGCCGAGGCGCCGATCGACGCTGCCCATGCGTTCAATTTCATCGCTGCTGCTGCGGCAGAGCGCGATTAAATCGTTACGTAAATCTTCAGGAAGAGAATAGGTTTCGGCGGCAAGAACACGGGGCGGGAAAGCGGAAAGATCGATCAGCAGCGTATCGATTCCATCGAGGCTGGTGCCGGACATCAGCCCGACATACAGCTCGCGGGTGGCGTTCATCGATGGCTTATGGCTTATTCGCTCAAAGATTACTGACGGGGTTTACGGCAGTATCTGCCCGGGCGGTTACATTATTCGCTGTGTCAGAGGTGTTCCGGTTTTGCGCATAGGTTGTAAATTGAGTTTGCAGATTGCGTACCTGTTCGTGGAAGCGGCGTTGCTCGCCGGCGGCAATACGCTCGGCTTTCGGCAGTTGTCCGGCAATTTTCGCAGGATTGGTGTGCACGCCATTGACGAGAAACTCATAGTGCAGATGTGGGCCGGTCGCGAGCCCGGTCGATCCGACGGTGCCGATCACTTGACGTTGACGTACGCGATCGCCGGCTTTTACGGTGCGCTTTGCAAGGTGCAGATACTTCGTCGCGTAGGTGCCGCCATGTTGAATGACGACGAAGTTGCCGTTCGAGGAACTGAACCCCGATTGCACGACGCGTCCATCGCCGGCAGCGTAGACCGGGGTTCCGGTGGGTGCGCCATAGTCGATACCGCGATGCGGGCGGCTGGTTTTAAGTACAGGGTGCCGGCGATTCATGCTGAACGACGATGTCACGCGGATGACATCGAGCGGTGCCCGCATGAAGGTCTTGCGCATGCTTGTGCCATCCGCCGAGAAATATCCCTGATCGCCGTTCGCGTAGATGTAACGGAATGCAGTGTGGGTTTCGTCTTCATTCGTAAACGACACCGCAAGGATGGGGCCATTGCCAATTTTTTTACCGTCAAGGTAGTAGGCGTCGTACAACACGGAGAAATGATCGTTCGCGCGAAGGTCGAGAGCGAAGTCGATTTCACCGCCAAAAATTTCCGCGAGTTGCAGGATCATGCCATCGCTGAGGCCGGCATCGATGCCGGCCTTATAAAATGATGAGGTAATCGCGCCGCTGGCGAACTGCTGGCGTACTTCAGGTTCGCGACTGACTTTTTCGGTAACGAAGCTATTGTCTTCGCGGTAGTAATGCGTGCTTTTGAGCTCGCTTTCTTCGTAGCGCAATCCGAGCAGCTGGCCGTTCTCATCGACTTGAAAGGAGAGCTTCTGGCCGGGGAAGATATGCTTGAGCGATTTGGAGGCATCAGCGCTGGACTGGAGAATATCATTCATGTCGCTGGCAGAAGCACCGGCGCGATCGAACAGCTTGGCGAGATTGTCGCCCTTGCGTACCACCAACTCCTTCCATTCGGGTTGTACGTTTTCGCTGGTGAGGGTCGGTTCGCTCAGAACGGGATTGGTCAGTGTGGTCAGCGCGAGTTGCGGATCGGCGTCGATATCCGCAGCGATTGCCATCGGACGGCGATTCGCCTGAACCTCAGCGCTCGGGAGCATCGTTGCAAAGAACACGGTGGCGACGGCGAGCCCGATCAATAGAGCGTGAGTTTTTGGAAGTGTGCCGATAAGACGTTTGAGCTTTGACGACAGCGCAATATTTTTATTGGTCATTAATCCGGTCTTCAACTGTTGAGGCCAAAAGAATAGTACGACTTACATTATTTGGTACTGATTGCCCGTTGTTTAGGCAAAAAGCTTTCTTGGAGTCGCCCAGACAACGAAATGAGCGAACCAAAGAGCGCAAACTTGCAATTAAATTGAGTTGATGTAAGGTGCGCCACTTGCTGACGCCATACGTAAGTTTGCCTGGATTCTGCGGCGCGTCAACCCTTTACTTCAATAAGTTGCACGCTTGATCACGCATTCGCGCGGCATGGTGCACAATTTTCAAGCGAGCTGATTATGACCCTGATTTCCAATCCGCTCATCGCCGATCTGCAGGCGCGGACCTTGATTGCGCAGATGACGGGCGACGGGGAGCTCGAAAAGCATCTGTCCTCGGCATCTCGCACTTTATATAGCGGCTTCGATCCAACCGCGGATAGTTTGCATATCGGTCATTTAGTGCCACTGTTGGCTTTGCGTCGATTTCAGCTCGCCGGGCATCGGCCGATCGCGCTGGTTGGCGGAGCTACGGGGCTGATCGGTGACCCCAGTTTTAAAGCGCAGGAGCGTAAATTAAATACACCTGATGTGGTCGCCGGATGGGTGGACAGGTTGAAAGGTCAGGTCAGCCGGTTTATCGATTTCGATGGCTCTGCGACCGGCGCCATCGTCGTTAATAATCTCGATTGGATGAATGGGGTGTCGGCGCTCGATTTTTTGCGCAATGTCGGCAAGCATTTTTCCGTGAATGCGATGATTCACAAGGATTCGGTGAGGCAGCGTCTTGAGCGCGAGGGCGAGGGGATATCGTTCACCGAGTTCAGCTACATGCTCCTTCAGTCTTATGACTTTGCCGAGCTCAATCGCCGTTATGGTTGTACGTTACAAATCGGTGGCTCGGATCAGTGGGGCAATATCACGGGCGGTATCGATCTCACTCGTCGTTTAAATGCGCAGCAGGCTTTCGGCTTAACTGTGCCGCTGGTGACAAAAGCCGATGGCACAAAATTCGGCAAAACCGAAACGGGTACTGTCTGGCTCGACCCGACGAAAACCTCGCCTTATGCGTTCTATCAGTTTTGGATTAACACGGCCGATGCCGATGTTTACAAATTTCTGCGCTATTTCACGTTCATCGAGTTGGCGCGTATTCAGGAAATAGAAGAGACAGATCGTTCGGCGTCGGGACGGCCGCTGGCGCAGGCGATCCTGGCGGCTGAAATGACGCGGTTGGTGCATGGTAAGGATGGATTAACAGCGGCGGAGAGGATTACTTCCGCATTATTTAGCGGCGATCCAGCCGGAATGTCGGAGGCTGATCTCGAGCAATTGAAGCTGGATGGCCTGCCTTCGTGCTTGTTGCCGGACATGGATTTGTCCCAATTGCCGATGACTCAGCTTCTTTCGGATTGCGGTTTGGCAACTTCCGGCAAGCAGGTTAAAGACGCGCTGGCAAGTAACGCGGTACTGATAAACGGTATACCGCTTGGCTTTGAAAGCAATATGAATCTGCCGACGTGCTTTGCGCGGGAAAATGCCTTGTATGGACGCTTTTTCCTCGTTCGGTTAGGTAAAAAGAAATACCATTTGTTCGAGTTGGCTATTTGATATACGGCTTTTCGGTTTATTTTTTTAAATAATGAAATATTCATTGACTCGCAGGTTTTGCTTCCTATAATTCGCGCTCCTCGCTGCGGTGGTCCGGAAGTTTGGGTTGA
>CAZWBA010000016.1:0-68630 GCA_964631955.1 uncultured Verrucomicrobiaceae bacterium
CGCGATATGGACGAGGCGATCGCGGTGAGCAATCGCATGGCGCCCGAACATCTGGAGCTGTCGGTCGAAAATCCGGAAGCGTTGCTGCCCGCGATAGAACATGCCGGCGCGATATTCCTGGGGCGCCACACACCTGAGGCGTTAGGCGATTATTGCGCGGGCCCGAATCACGTCTTGCCGACCTCGGGCACAGCGCGTTTTTCATCGCCGCTCGGCGTCTACGATTTCCAGAAGCGCAGTTCTGTCATTTATTGCTCGACGCAGGGCGCACGGTCGCTCGCGAAAATTGCCTCGACGCTCGCGCATGGCGAAACGCTCACAGCGCACGCGCGCTCGGCCCGGATGCGAATGGAGCCGGGGTGTGTGGAAAACGGTTGTTCGGAAAACGCAGACAGCGAGAAGAAAGCAACGGAGTGAGCGAATGATTTTGAAGCAGAATGATGGTATTGCCGCAGGGGGCAGATGATGAGTCGCGAACGTATCAATGCGCGAATTCAGCAATGGGTGCGACCCGAAATTCGTGTGCTTAGCGCGTACCACGTGCCGCCTGCCGCCGGCATGCTCAAGCTCGATGCGATGGAGAACCCGTATCGCTGGCCCGAGGATATGACGAACGCGTGGCTTGAAAAATTGCGCGCCGCTTCGATCAACCGCTACCCCGATCCGCAGGCACAGCATGTGCGCGAGGGTTTGCGCCGCGAAATGGGCGTGAGCGCGAATCATGAAATTCTGCTCGGTAACGGCTCGGACGAAATCATTCAGATGCTGGCGATGGCGGTGCAGGCGCGGGGGCGTTGCATCATGGCGCCGGAGCCGGCGTTCGTCATGTATCGCATGGTGGCGACGCTGACGGGTCTCGATTATGTCGGCGTGCCGCTCGGTGCGAATTTCGATCTCGATCTCGACGCGATGCTTGCATCGATCAGGCAGCATCAACCCGCACTGATATTTCTCGCGCTGCCGAATAATCCGACGGGCAATGTATTTTCCGTCGATCGCGTGCGCGCCATTATCGAGGCGGCTGAAGGTCTGGTTATTCTCGATGAAGCGTACACGGCATTCACCGATGCCGATCATTTGAGTTTTGCGGAGGATTACGACAATGTGCTGATCATGCGCACGCTGTCGAAAGTCGGTCTCGCCGGTTTGCGTCTGGGGCTGTTGATCGGCGATGCGGCCTGGCTCGCCGAAATCGAAAAAATTCGTCTGCCATATAACGTCAATGTACTCACGCAATTGAGTGCGGAGTTTGCGCTCGAAAATTTTCAGATCATTCGCCAGCAAACCGCGCTGATCCGGGCGGAGCGCGAACGTTTTATTTCCGAGTTGCGCGGCATTTCCGAGCTGCAGGTGTGGCCGAGCGAGGCGAATTTTGTTCTGGTCAGAACGCCTGAAGGCAGAGCGCGCGCGATTTTCGAGTTTTTAAAGCAGCGCAATATTCTGATCAAATGCCTCGACGGGGCACATCCGCAATTGCGCGATTGTCTGCGTCTGACAGTGGGCGAGCCGGCTGATGGCGATCGATTGCTGGCGGGGTTGCGCGAAGTGCTGGGCGGCGCGGCCTGAATCCTTTCAACCTTCAATTTCACTGACTGGCGGGCGCGTGCCCACGATCATTTTTAATTGCACCTGCTCGCCGTTACGCACAACGAGCAGTGCGACTTTGTCGCCGGGACGCGTGGCGGCGAGCAGATTCATTCCCGCGTGACCATCGCCGACCGCCTGTCCGTTGATCGCCAGTAAGATATCGCCAGGCCGCAACCCTGCCTGCGCGCCGGGCCCTTTGCGATAAACGCCCGTGATGACGACACCATTGCCGGCCTCCAGATGGTTGGCCTGCGCGTAGGCGGGTGCCAGTCGTTGCACTTCGACTCCGATCCATCCGCGCATCGGCCGCCCGAACTCAATGAGGTCGCGCATGGTGCGCACGGCGATATCGGCGGGAATGGCGAGACCAATGCCTGCAGAGCTGCCCGTTTGCGAATAAATTGCCGTGTTGATGCCGAGCAGCTGACCCTCGGTGTCGATCAGTGCGCCTCCCGAATTGCCGGGGTTGATGGCAGCATCGGTTTGAATGAAATCCTCGTAAGTTGCAAGACGCAAACCGTAGCGGCCAGTCGCGGAAATGATGCCTTGACTGACCGATTGGCCGAATCCGTACGGATTGCCGATCGCGAGCACGACATCGCCCACACGCAGACGATTGGTGTCGCCGACAGCTATCGGTTCGATATTCGTTAAATCGATTTTCAATGCGGCCAGATCGGTTTCGCTGTCGGAGCCGACCACGCGGGCGAGCGCTTCGCGACCGTCGGCCAGCAGGACAATGATCTCGTCGGCGCCATTGATGACGTGATGATTCGTCAGAATGTAGCCATCGCCATCGATGATGACGCCCGAGCCGAGACTGCGCTGGATACGCTGTTGCTGATGGCTGCTGCCGCGATTGTAAAAACGCTGCGCCAGTGGATCATCGAGCATCGGCGTCATCTGGCTGCGAATGGTTTTGCTTGTATAAATGTTGACGACCGAAGGTGCCGCGCGGCTGACGGCGTCGGCGTAAGAGTTTTTTGTCAGTTGCGCGCGCGGGCGTAACGTGCCGAGCGCGGATGGGTCGACATAAGACAGGATCAGCAGCCCTGCTAAAATGCCGCAAAGTGTCGGCCAGCCGAGAAAACGCCAGATATTGCGCATGGTTTGGATGGTGTGAGCAAGGTGGTGTTCGAAGACGCAAGCCTAACACGGCTGCGCTATTGTCGATGCTGCGGCGCTGCCGATTGAAAAAATATTTTGCGTCGAACGTTGGTGGGCATGTTGGAAATCGATCCGCCGGAAATGGTTTTATCGAATGCTCCATGAGAGAGTTGCGGGGAATATATGTCGACAACGCTAACCGAATTACTCGCCGCCGCCGATGCGCTGCTGACGCCCGAGCGCTTTCAGGATTACTGCCCGAATGGTTTGCAGGTCGAGGGCAAGTCGCAAATCAGTCGCGTGGTCAGCGGCGTGACAGCGAGCATGGCATTGCTCGAGGCGGCACGCGATAACAATGCCGATGCAATCCTCGTTCATCACGGTTATTTCTGGAAAGGCGAGTCACCCGTGATAACCGGTATGAAGCGCAAGCGTCTGGAGTTGTTACTGCAGAACGGTATCAGCCTGATCGCCTATCATCTGCCGCTCGACGCGCATCCTGAGGTCGGCAACAACGCGCAACTTGCGCGTCAGCTCGATATTGAAATTACTGGCGGGCTGCAACCGGTTGCGAATCCGATCGGCAATGTCGGTAAATTGCGCGATGCGCTGTCGCCGGAGGTGTTTGCGGAAAAAATAACGCAGCGTTTGGGCAGGGCGCCGCAACTCATTAGCGGCGGCGATCACGATATTCGCACGGTCGCCTGGTGTACGGGCGCTGCGCAGAGTTATATCGAGCAGGCAGCGGTGCTCGGGGTGGATGCGTTTATCAGCGGGGAGATTTCCGAACAGACCGTGCACAGTGCGCGCGAACTCGGTCTGCATTTTATTGCGGCGGGTCACCATGCCACGGAGCGTTACGGTGTGCGCGCACTCGGTGAATATCTTGCCAGTCGATTCCGGATCGGGCATGACTTTATCGACATCTCCAATCCGGTGTGAGGGGTTTGCACGACACTGGAGTTCAGCGCTGTGATTTGTTCGCGGAGCCGACTAATAACGCGGCGGCTCCTCGATGGTATGAGCGGCTTTTTTTTCAAGACCGAAATCCTCGGCCAGCACGCCTTTCTGATTCGGCGACTTCAGGGCGTAATCGAGCGGTGCTTCCATCGCCGTTGAATGATGCTCTTCGAGCACGGGTGTGGTTTCGGGAAGCAGTTTCAATGTGCGCACGGTGCCGGTATCGCAAAGATCGAGAGCGCCGCGTGCGAGATGATTGTGCACTTCGCGATAGCTGACGGCGAGATGACTCAATAAATCGGCAGTTTTGCTGAAATGGGCGTTGATGTCGTAGCGATAATGTTTGTGTTGTTCCTGCATCGCATGCAGCTGCTCCTCAAGTTCGCGATTACGTCGCGGCGCCGGATGCAGGTATTGATTCAGGAAATAGCCGATGATCACACCGATACCGGTGCCGAGTAGAGCGAATAACCACACTTGCGTTGAGCTGAACACAATAATTTCCTCCAGCCGAATAAGATTTGAGCGGCTAACATTTCTTGATCAGTATAATGGCAAAAATGGCGGGCAAACATGTCGCTTCCTGGAAATTGCCAGACGGCTATTCCCTCGCTTACATTGACGCGGATCGATCAAATGTCGACTGTGACCTCCATTCCAACGCATTCAACAAGGTTTATTCGTAGTGACCCCGCTGGAACGATACCAGGCTGATCTACGCAAGCCCGGTTTTTCGCGCGATTCCGCGCAAGAAATGGCTGTGCGCCATCTGCAGCAATTGTTTGAACAACTGGTTGCCGCCGAATCCGCTGCCGCTGATACGTCGTTGTTGTCGTCCTTCTTTTCGCGTCTGCGCAAAAAGAAAAAAATAGAGCCGATTCGTGGTCTTTATTTCTGGGGCGGCGTGGGGCGTGGCAAGACCTATCTCATGGATACGTTTTACGACACGCTACCTTTTCCTCGCAAAATGCGCGCGCATTTTCATCGCTTCATGCAGCGCGTGCATCGCGAGCTGAAGACACTGTCTGGCGAGAAAAACCCGCTGCAGATAATTGCGCGCAAGCTTGCGGATGAGGCGAGCGTCATTTGTTTCGACGAATTTTTTGTGTCCGATATCGCCGACGCGATGATTCTGGGTGCATTGTTCGAATCGCTGTTTGGTCACGGTGTAACGCTGGTTGCGACTTCGAATATCGAGCCTGACGGGTTGTACAGGGATGGCTTGCAGCGAGCGCGCTTTCTGCCGGCGATCGCGCTATTAAAGCAGCACACGCTGGTTTTGAACGTCGATGGCGGTACCGATTATCGTCTGCGAACTCTCGAAAAGGCCGAGCTTTATCACTATCCGCTCGATGCCGAGGCGGACATTTCTCTGCGCAGAAGTTTTGAGGCGCTCGCTCCTGAGCCGGGATGTGCTGATCAGGTTCTCGAAATTGAAGGCCGCGAAATCCACGCGCGCTGTATTGCCGACGATGTGGCGTGGTTCGATTTCAAGGCTCTGTGCGATGGACCGCGCAGCCAGAACGATTACATCGAACTGGCGCGGGAATATCATGCGGTGCTGATCTCCAATGTGCCGCAATTCGATGCCAATCGCGACGATCAGGCGCGGCGCTTCATCAATCTGGTCGATGAGTTTTACGATCGCAACGTCAAGCTGGTGCTGGCAGCGGCCGTATCTCTCGATCGGCTTTATGAAGGCCCCCGTCTCAAATTTGAATTCGAGCGCACGAAAAGCCGTTTGCTGGAGATGCAGTCGCGCGAGTATCTGGCCCGCGAGCATCGACCGTAATAACCGGTGGGAACCTCTGGTCAAGTCATTCCCGCGCAGGCGGGAATCTAAAAGGTTTCAGAAAATAGAGACTCCGCCATGCGGGAGTGACGGGCGGGGATTTGAGCAGAGATTCCCGGGTGTAATGGCCCCCCGTTATTTGCCGGCAGCCGGGCTTTGCCGGGTAACCCCGGGCCAAGAAAAACAACTACAAATCCACCTTGAAAAGGCAGATTTGCTTCTGTAGTATTCGCGGTCCTTGTTGGAACTGCCCCTGAGGCGAGCAAATGAAAACCTTTAGTGCAAAACCCGAAGCCGTACAGCGCGATTGGTATCTGGTCGACGCGACTGGCAAGACGCTGGGCCGTCTCGCCGCCGAAATCGCAACCCGTCTGCGCGGCAAACACAAGCCTGAGTACACTCCGCATGTCGATACGGGTGATTACATCGTTGTCGTCAATGCCGAGAAAGTGCAGGTCACGGGCAATAAAGCGTCCGATAAAATCTATTACAGCCACTCGGAATTTCCAGGTGGTATCAAAGGGATCAGTTTCGAAAAGCTGATCGACAGAGCGCCGACCCGCGCCCTCGAAATCGCCATCAAAGGCATGTTGCCGCATAACCCGCTGGGCCGCGCAATGTTCAAAAAGCTCAAGGTCTATGCCGGTACCGAACATCCGCACGGCGCGCAGCAGCCGCAACCTCTGAATATCTAACGGAAGCTCATTTATGTCAGCCACGCAATCCTCGGTCGCCCAGTACTATGGCACCGGCCGCCGCAAAACTGCCACTGCGCGTGTTTTTCTCAAAGCAGGTAGCGGCAGCATCACCATCAATGACCGTACGCTTGATCAATATTTTGGTCGTGAAGTTGCGCGCATGATTGTGCGTCAGCCACTCGAAAAGGTTGAGCTCGTCGACAAGTTCGATATTAAGGTATCGGTCGTGGGGGGCGGTAGCTTCGGTCAGGCGGGTGCCATTCGGCACGGCATCACGCGTGCACTGATGGAGTATGACGAAGCGCTGCGTTCGCCGTTGCGTCAGGCGGGCTATGTCACCCGCGATGCGCGTGAAGTGGAGCGTAAAAAAGTCGGTCTGCGCAAAGCGCGCAAGCGTCCGCAGTACTCGAAGCGTTAATTGGCGAAGAGCCTCTTGTTTTAACGCTGATTTTGCTGCGCTACTGCGGCGCTGCAAAAAGCAAAACGAAAACGTCCTCGAATTTTTCGCAGGACGTTTTTTTATGCGCGTATGGATTGTGCTGGATCAATATCTTCGTTCTGTTAAAGCATCGAAATGACGCGGAATTTCCCGGTTTATCCTTGTAACGAGTAGGTAATTTCTTTACCATTTCGCGCACTCGATTTTTCTAATCTCGGGCTCGTCCTGAGTCGCATTTCCAGCAAGCTTGTTACGGGAGAATTACGCCATGAGCAATAACGGCGTGAATACGGGGCGCCGGCGTTTTCTGACTGCGGCCACTTCGGTGGTGGGGGCAGCGGGTGTCGTCGGTGTCGCGGTACCATTCGTTGGGTCATGGCAACCCAGCGCAAAAGCGAAAGCGGCGGGAGCGCCGGTCAAGCAGGACATCAGTAAAGTCGAACCCGGTCAGATGATCACGGTCGAGTGGCGAGGCAAGCCCGTTTATGTCGTGCGGCGGACGCCGGCAGCACTGGAGGCCGTCAAGAAGTCCGACTCCCTGGTACGCGACCCCGCCTCTAACGAATCGGTTCAGCCGGAATATGCCAAGAGCGAATTTCGCTCGATCAAGGATGAGTTTTTAGTATTGCTCGGCGTATGTACTCACCTCGGTTGCGCACCGCAATATCAACCCCAGGTCGGCTCTGTCAGTAATGACTGGCTCGGTGGTTTTTTCTGCCCCTGTCACGGCTCGAAATTCGATCTCGCCGGTCGCGTATTTCAGGGTGTTCCCGCGCCGACCAACCTCGAAGTGCCGCCTTACCGCTTTGTCAGTGACACCGTGATCGAAATCGGTGTGGACCAGGAGAACGCCTGATGGCCAATTTGCTTATCGGTTTGAGAGATTGGGTGGATGAGCGCCTGCCCATCATGCGCGCCTGGAACACCCACATGGGCAAGTACTATGCGCCCAAAAACTTCAACTTCTGGTATTTCTTCGGTGTGCTGTCGCTGCTCGTTCTGGTCAATCAGTTATTGACCGGCATCTGGCTGACGATGAGTTTCACGCCGAGTGCGGAGGGTGCATTCGCTTCGGTCGAATACATCATGCGCGATGTCGATTACGGCTGGATCATTCGCTACATGCACTCCACCGGCGCGTCGGCCTTTTTCGCTGTTGTGTATCTACACATGTTCCGCGGCCTGTTGTATGGCTCGTATAAAAAGCCGCGCGAACTCGTGTGGATTTTCGGCATGCTGATTTATCTCTGTCTGATGGCGGAAGGCTTCCTGGGATACGTACTGCCGTGGGGGCAGATGTCCTATTGGGGCGCGCAGGTCATCGTGTCGTTGTTCGGCGCGATTCCGGTGGTTGGTGATGCGCTGGTCGAGTGGGTGCGCGGGGATTACCTGATTTCCGGTATTACGCTGAACCGCTTCTTCGCCCTGCACGTTGTTGCCATTCCGATCATCCTGATTGCGCTTGTCGTACTGCATATCCTGGCGCTGCACGAAGTCGGTTCGAACAACCCTGACGGCGTGGAAATTAAAAAGAAGAAAGATGCGAATGGTGTTCCGCTCGATGGCATCGCCTTCCATCCGTACTATACCGTGCACGATCTCCAGGCAGTCGTCGTATTTCTGTTCGTCTTCTGCACGGTCATTTTCTTCTTCCCGGAGATGGGCGGTTTCTTCCTTGAGTACGCCAACTTCGAACTGGCGAATGGTTTAAAAACCCCTGAACACATCGCTCCGGTGTGGTACTACACGCCGTTCTACGCAATGCTGCGTGCGCTGCCATCGAAACTGGGTGGCTTCATCGTGATGGGTGCTGCGATTGCAATCATGTTCGTGTTGCCCTGGCTCGATCGCAGTCCGGTGAAATCGTGGCGCTACAAAGGCCGTCTCACCAAGATTGCGCTTTACAGCTTCGCGTTCTCGTTTGTTGTTCTCGGCTATCTGGGTGCAAAACCCGCCGATCTCGTACTGCTCGGAATCCCGGGTGTGTACTGGGCGCGTACGCTCACCGTGGTTTATTTCGCGTTCTTCCTGTTGATGCCGATCTATACATCGATTGAGAAAACCAAGCCAGTACCGGAACGGGTGACAATGAAATGAGAAAACAACTGCTTGCTCTGGTTTTATGCCTGGTACCCGCGCTGGCATTTGCAAGTTCGGGACCTAAATGGCCGCTCGATCAGGTGGAGTTCGATGCGACTGACAAGGCGTCGCTGCAACATGGCGCTCAGCTTTACATGAGTTACTGCATGGGTTGTCATTCGCTGCAGTACGAGCGTTACGGCCGTCTGGTAGCGGGTCTGGGCGTTCCGGAAGATATGGTGCTGCAATACCTGCGCTTCGATTCGAACGCAAAAATTGGCGACCTGATGACCAATGCCATGACGCAACAGAAGGCCAAGGTCTGGTTTGGTGCTGCGCCGCCCGACCTGACTCTCGTCACGCGTGCGCGTAGCCCGGAATGGGTCCACACCTATCTGCGTACGTTCTATCAGGATCCGGCACGTCCGTGGGGCGTGAACAACAAGGTGTTCCCCGATGTCGGCATGCCGCATGTACTGCTTGAGCTTCAGGGTGTGCAGGAATGTGCTCCGGGTCCCGTACATGCGGAAAACGGTGGTGTTCGTCGCGATCCATTGACGGGTAAGGAAGTGTTGTTCGATGGAGAGGGCAAGCCGCTGAATCCGTGTGGTCGCTTGACGGTAACTGCCCCCGGTAAGCTCACCACCGAGGAATATGATCAGGCTGTTTACGATCTGGTGAATTTCCTCAATTACGTGGCCGAGCCCATGCAGGAGCAGCGTAAGCGCACCGGTGTATTCGTATTATTCTTCCTTGCGATCCTGTTCGTTTTCGCATGGTTGCTCAATCGCGAATACTGGAAAGGCATTCACTAAATCCCTTCTCGCGGCGCTGCAGGTTTGGCCTGTAGCGCTTCTCCATCTGATTGCTTGACGTTGCGCGGTGATTGTCGCCATGACTATGACCTCAAGCCGGCCTTATTTAGCTCGCGCGCTGTATGAGTGGATTGTCGACAACGGCTGCACGCCGTATGTTGTCGTCAATGCCAATCGGGACGATGTGCAGGTGCCGCGCGCCTACGTAAAGGACGGTCAAATCGTTTTGAATATTGCCCCGAGCGCTGTTGTCGGCTTGAAGCTCGATAACGATACGCTGGAGTTCAATGCGCGTTTTGGGGGCGTCGCGATGCAGATTTACGTGCCGATGGGTGCGGTGCTGGGTATTTACGCACGCGAAAATGGTCAGGGAATGATTTTCGAGCCCGAAGAATCGCCGACGAATCCTCCCTCTCCAGCAGCTCCCGATGCCGGTCGCGCAGGAGACAATAAAAAACCCGGTCGCCCGGGTTTGAAAGTCGTTAAATAATGGCTGTGAAATAAAAAACGAACGTCGTCACGTCGTTGTATTTGTTGATTAGCTTATTTATCGACGAACTCGAAAAGCATCACCACTTTCTGCACGCCGGCGGTATTTTGCGCAACATTGCCCGCGATATTTCCTTCTTCTTGTGTCACCAGCCCCAGCAGGAAAACCTCGCCATTTTCGGTGATGACTTTCACGCGGCTATCTTTGATATTTGCTGCAGCGAGCAGCTTGGCTTTTAATTTGGTCGTCAGCAGTGCGTCGCTTGAACGAACGGCGAAGCCGGTGGCATCGCCGACAGTGAGATAGTTGTGCACCTGGCGGACATTTTTCACCAGCGCCGCAGCTTGTGCAGCGGCATTGCGCAGTTCCTCGCTCGGCACCTGTCCGCTCAGCAGCACAATTCCGTTGTAACTCGTAACAACCACATTGGCTTGTTCCAGGCCGGGATCGGTCTTGCGAATATTGACCGTCGCCGTGGTTTCGATGCTTTGATCGTCGATGATGCTGCCGAGGCTGCGGCGACCGGGATCTTCTTCGATCGGTTTGTCATTGGTTTCGGTGAGAATAGCAGTGCAGCCGCCGAGCAGCAGCGCGATTGCAAACGGCAATGCAGCGATAAGAGAGCGGGAAAGTTTTTTCACAGGCATATCAAACCTCGCTACCAAAAAGTTGTAATTCGACGAGCTCGCATAAGCTGTGCAGAACAAGCAGAGCGATTTCCATAAATTGCGCGCGAGCGGCATGTCCGATGCTCAGCTCGATATCGTCACTGGTCAGCAATGCGCTGATATCCGCATCCTCACTGCACACCACGATAACGCGGGCGCCGCGATCGTGCGCCGATTGTATGGTTTGCAACGCAGTGCCGCTACCCGTGCCGTGACTGATAAGCAGAACTGCGTCCTGCGGCTGGGTCAGTGTGCGAATTTGTTTTGCAAAAATTTCGGTGAAAGACGCATCCGTCGCGATAGCGGTCAGCATGGCTGCATCGCTGCTCAGCGGAATTACCGGCAATCCGGGACGCTCGCGTTGAAACCGGTTTAAAAACGTAACGGCAAAATGCTGGCTTAGCAGGCCTGACGAGCCTTCGCCGCAGCAAAATATTTTTCCTTCATTGAGCAGCGTCGCCACCAGCATTTCACTTGCGACCGCGATATTTGGCGTCAAGTGTTCGATGGCCTGCATCGTATGATCGATGTGGCGATGAAAAATATCGATAACGTGCTCGGTCAATTCCACGCTGTAAGTGCTCTTGGTGATATCGGATTCGACGGATTCGATAGACCGCCACGTCGCCTATTTTATCCCGCGTAAAACGCGCCTTGCACCCATTCCCATACGATGCGGTCGCCATCCGGTTTGGCGCCGAGCACATCGAAACGACAGGCCTGATCGGCACCTTGCGAACGGGTCGCCAGATAATACTGCGCTGCGTGAATGACGCGGCGCTGCTTTGTGTTCGTCACCGATTCCGCAGCGCTGCCAAAGCTATCGTGACTGCGCAATCTCACTTCGACAAAGACCAGCGTCCGGCCGTCGCGCATGATCAGATCGATTTCACCACCTCTGCAACGGAAATTGTGTTCCACACAAATTAAATCGCGTGCCTGTAACCATTCGGCGGCGGCACGTTCTATGGCGGCGCCCGACCGGGTTTTAGTTTGAGATGACTTCCGTCGTGCTCGCTGGTAAAACATCGTCGCTCTCCCTGGCGTTGTCATTCGGATCATTGCGTAACCTAGCGCTACCGTCGTGCATCTCTGCCAGTAGCAATTCACGTTGCACGACGCGCCGGGTATCGAGCATTAACACGCCCGTTTGGCCATCGACACGCGTGTTGTTTGAATTTTCCAGGTAGCGCAGGCGTGGATACAGGCCGAAACTGTCTATGCCCAGCGCGTAGAGACGCAGATAATTTCTTGCGTTCGGCGTGGCTGCAATAATTTGCTGCTTGAGCGGCGACGACTGCAAAATCCACGGTATTTCGGTAAAGCGAACGCGTTCGATATCGCGGTCAGCGGCGCTGGCATAGCCATTGTGGATGCGCGATGTCGAATACACTGGCAGGTCACCGGCATAATAAAAATTGAGCAGGGGTTTAATCAGTCGTGCCTGTGTCGATTTCGCGAGCATGAAGATCGCATCGATATCGCGACGCCGATGAGGCGTGAATTCAAGATTGCGATTGAGGACGGCTTCCATCTCCTTGCCGCGTGCCTCGCTGCGTGGAATATTCATCGCGTCACGAATTGCTCCTGACAGATCCTGCTGGCCGCGAAACAGTGCCGTACCTGCCACATTGCCGCCGAGACTTTGCCATTGCTGTAAAAATGCCTGCAGTTCGCGTGAATTGGCGTCGTCCCTATCTGCGATGATGAACACATTGCGCTTGCCGTCATTGGATATCAGTTGTGCAAGCTGTGCACTTTCGTCTTCGGGTGCAAGTCCGAATTGATAAAGATTCGATGGTGGTGTCTGCGTGGTGTCCGCTCGATTCAGTGCAAGCAGCGGCACGGACAATTGCTGCGAGTAAAATTGCGAAACTTGTGATTTCTCTAACGGGCCGACTATGGCACCGGCGCCATCGCTCACGGCTTGCTGATATAACTGCACGATGCCCGCGCTGTCAGTATCGTAAATCCGCACTGTCGGCACGCGGTCGCCGCGCTGCTGCGCAGCATAGAGTGCGGCAAAAAAGCCATCGCGCACCGCTTCACCGAATGCGGCTAGCCTGCCGGATAACGGCAGTAGTAGGGCGACCTGATGTATTGGCTCGGCTTCGATTTTGTCAAAAGATGTCTGTCCCGCGATGGCGGCCGCATGGGGTGCAGCAAATTGTGTTGTGCGATTTTCCTTCGCAGCTATTGCCAGATCGATCCAGCCACGTATCACTTCATTGCTTGTGGTTGTACGGTGACGCTGCAAATCGGACGTACTGATGTTGCTGAGAGAGCGCCGAATTTCTTCGCGATTTTTTTCGATCTGCGCATTGTTCAGCAGGGGTTCGACGAAGACTCTTTCCTTGGCGCTCGCAAAATAATTTCCTGCCGAGTACAGCGCCTGTGCGCGTAACAGGCTGATATCAACCTGCTCGGTAGTGCTCAGTTGGTCAATTGCCTGTATGAGCTGTTTGTCCTGGAGTGCAGCCAGTGCCTGCTGGGTGCGATTTTGCTGCAGGGCCTGACGTGCACTTAATAACTGGCGTCGTGCATATTGCACCGGGGTTAATTTCAACTCATCGAGTTCGCGCAGAATTTGAGCCGCAGCTGCGGGCTTTTCCTGCAATGCCAGCGCTGCCGCTTCGAGCAGATACGGTGCGCGCGCTTCGAGCGAGCTGGCATGCGCCTTGTCGAGAAGCTGCTGAATACCTGCCTGATTTTTTTCTTCAATCGCGGTTGAATTTGGCGCTGAACTGCAACTGCATAATGCGAATATCAGCGCACAGGCTGCAAGCGCGTTATGATGGCGAATCGGATGGCGAAACTGCTGCGTTGCGCGAGATTTTTTCACGGCATAATCCGGTCGATAATTCTGATATCTGTTTTGGTGAGTCAGCTTTGATAAAAACATCAGCGAATCAGGCGACGCTTTATATTGTCGCGACACCGATCGGCAATCTTGGCGATATGGTACCGCGTGCGGTCTCCGTCCTCCAATCGGTTGCGCTCATTGCCGCGGAGGACACGCGCCATAGCCGACGCTTACTGGATCATTTCAATATCGCGACGCGCTGTGTTGCTTATCACGATCACAGCAGCCCGCAGGAGCTCGCCGCGTTGCTCGATCAATTGCGTGCGGGCGACAGTATCGCATTGATTTCGGATGCGGGCACGCCGCTGATTTCCGACCCAGGTTATCGTCTTATCGATGCTGTCCTTAGCGAAGGTTTTAGTGTGGTGCCCATCCCCGGCGCGTGCGCGGCGATCGCTGCGTTGAGCGCAGCGGGTTTGCCGACGGATCGTTTTGTGTTCGAGGGTTTTTTGCCGGCCAAAGCGCAGGCACGCCAGCATCGATTACAGGAATTAATGCGTGAGCGTCGCACATTGGTTTTTTACGAAGCCCCGCATCGTTTATTCGAAACATTAAAAGACTTGGCGGATATCTTCGGTGGCGAGCGCGTTGCAGTGCTCGCGCGTGAGTTGACGAAGTTGCATGAAACGATTCGTCGCGCGCCGCTGAGTGAATTATGCGAGTGGGCGATTGCTAACGAGCAAAATCGCGGTGAGTGCGTGTTGATTGTTCACGGCGATGAAAGCGAGCAGGCGATCGATGCAGAGGCAGAGCGTATCTTGCGTTTATTGCTCGAGGAGTTATCGGTAAAGCAGGCATCAGCGCTTGCGGCGAAAATTACCGGGCTCAAGAAAAATGATTTGTATCAGCAGGCGTTGGATTGGCAAAAATTGGAACCGTAGAGTTCTAAATACGCAGCAGCGCGATCTGTGATGATTGGGCTTGCAAGCAGCATTTGGCCGCTGCAGGAATTGTTTCACCAAACACGAGAGAATCCCCTGCTTTCGATAGAGGGCGGCCCAATCATCACAGATCACACTGCCGCTGCACTGTAGAAGCGTCGGGGTGGTCCATATGGCCCACCTCGGCGCGTATTCAATGCTCCAAAAAATGTTTCTTGAGTTAGCCAGGTTGAATCGCTAACCTGCCGCGCGAGTCGGCCGGACAGTCGCTGCTTGTATGTCTCACCGCAACGTTTCGGCGTGCGGCGGGTGGCAAGCGGAGGAAAGTCCGGGCTCCATAGGGCATGGCGCCAGGTAACACCTGGGAGGCGTGAGCCTACGGAAAGTGCAACAGAAAGGACACCGCCTAAGCAGCGCGCAAGCGTTGCCGGTAAGGGTGAAAAGGTGCGGTAAGAGCGCACCGCGTGGCTGGCAACAGTCCACGGCGATGGTAAACCCCGCCCGGAGCAAGGCCAAATAGGAATCCAATGCCGCGGCCCGCGGTGGATTCGGGTAGGCCGCTTGAGGTCTGCGGTGACGCAGATCCCAGATGAATGACTGTCCTCGACAGAACCCGGCTTATAGGCCGACTCACTTTTTCAGAAAAGGCTGCTTTTTAATCAATTGAATGGAATCGGGCTCGCCTTCTCATGTTTTACTTTAAGTATTGAGTGCAGACTTTTGTTTGTATTCAAGATGGCGAAAGGCGTTTTTTTGGTCGATCAATGAAGTCGGCAAGATTCGGAATTTTGCCGAAAAAATCTTTGCACAATCATGACTTATCTCGCTTGACAAGGTTTTGAATGCCTCCCTATAGTGCATCCAAGTGGTGGGTAAAAGTGTCATTTGGTGGAGTTTTGCGGATCAACAGGTTCGCGAGTGGGGAAAAGTGTATTCAGGCAGCTATGCCGTCACCATGGACGCAAAGGGGCGTCTGGCGATTCCGGTGCGTTTCCGCGAGCAGTTGCAGGCGGAGCACCTGAATCGTCTCGTGGTTACGGTCCATCACGAAGACTCCTGTCTGCTTCTCTATACCGAGCCGCAATGGCAAATCCTCGCTCCCCAGATCCAGGCGCTGCCGAATGTGAAGAGCAGTGCCGTGCGTCGTTTGCAACGTCTGGTCATCGGTAATGCCTCCGTGCAGGAAATGGACGCCAGCGGCCGCATCATGGTGCCGCCGACGCTGCGCGATCTGGCTGCATTGAATAAAGATCTGGTTGTGGCGGGTGTCGGCCATCGTTTCGAGATTTGGAACGAGGTCGACTGGAACGCATTGATGAATGGCGGCGATGAAGCCGATGAGCTGCCGCCCGCGGCGCTCGAATTGAATATCTGAGGTGGCGACCATGCCATCGCAAGAGGTGGTGACGTCGCATCAGACGGTTCTGCTGGAAGAAACCGTCACCGGTGTGTTGAACGATGGCGCGGGTGTTTATGTCGACGGCACCTTCGGTCGCGGCGGCCACAGCCGGTTGTTGCTGAGCAGGCTGGGTGAGAAAGCACGTGTCATCGGGATCGATAAAGATCCCGAAGCGGTGGCCGAGGGACAGCGGCTCGCGCAGAGCGATAGACGCTTCACCATGTTGCAGGGTTCGTTCGCCGACATGCGTGAATTGCTGAAAGCGGCGTGTATAACGGATCTTCTCGGCGGCGTGTTGCTGGATCTGGGCGTGTCGTCGCCACAACTCGATCAGGCCGAACGCGGTTTCAGTTTTCTGAAAGATGGTGCGCTCGATATGCGCATGAATCCTGCGCGGGACGAGTCGGCGCAGCAGTGGCTGATGCGTGCGGAAGAAAATGAAATCGCACGCGTGCTGAAAGAGTACGGCGAAGAACGTTTCGCTAAACGTATTGCGAGAGCGATCGTGGCGGCGAGAAACGAAACACCGATAACGAGAACCCTGCAGTTGGCACGGATTATTGCGGAAGCAAATCCGGCATGGGAGAAGGGCAAGCATCCGGCAACGCGTTCGTTTCAGGCAATTCGCATTCACATCAATAATGAGTTGGGTGATCTGGAGCGGCTGCTTGGCGAAGTGCTCGATCTGCTCGCGATCGGCGGACGCCTGGCGATCATCAGTTTTCATTCGCTGGAAGATCGCATCGTAAAGCGTTTCATCAAGCAGCAGGTGCGAGGCGATGAGCTGCCGGCGTACATTCCCGTGCAGGCGAGCGAATTACATGTGCGCATGCGCGCGATCGGTAAAGCGGTTCAACCGGGCGCTGCGGAAGTTGATGCGAATCCGCGAGCGCGGTCCGCTGTGTTGCGTGTAGCGCAAAAGCTAGCTTGAGCGCGCAGTGCAATTTTTAAAAGCGCACAGCGGGTAAATGGAAAGCAGTACAGAGCGGGATCAAATAATTATTCACCCGATTTCGAAATTGTTCGTGTGAAGAGTTTCGAATACGCAGCGGAAGCTGCACTGGAAGAAGCGGCGGTTTTAAGCAGGCGGTGTTTAGCAAGGCGGGTCTGAGAATGACTGCTCCACAGCACATGCCCAATCAACGGGAGCGGGCGGCAATGCGTAAAACGGCGACGACGCTCCGGTTTCTGCGCCCTGGTCAGGTCGTGACCACGGCGATCCTGGTGCTGCTGGTAATGATCAGTGCGCTTGCGCTGATCAATAGCACGCATCGCAGCCGGGAATTGTTCAATGAGCTGCAACAAGAGCAGCGGCGCGAATGGGCTCTCGATGAGGATTGGGAGCGTCTGCTATTGGAGCAGGGCACATTGGCTGCGTACGAACGCGTTAGTCAAACGGCGGAAAGCAGGCTCGATATGGTTATGCCGGATCCTGCGGCTGTGCGTGTCATTCAAGAGAGCAGGGTCAAACCGTAATTTTGCAAGAGCGCAACTAAACGCGTAGCGATATGGGTGCATGGCCATATCAAAAGGTATAGCGACATGATGAGAGCGTTAGCATGAGCAAATCCAATGTGGCGACACTGCCGCGTTGGCGCTTGCCGGCACTGATGGTGGTGCTGGCGGTCATGCTGTGCGCGCTGGTGTGGCGCCTGCTCATGCTGCAGGTGCTCGATACCGATCGCGGGTACGAATTTCTGCAGGACCAGGGCGACGCGCGCAGCATCCGCAAGGAAATCATTCCTGCGCATCGCGGCCAGATTCTCGATCGCAACGGTGCGCCGCTCGCGATCAGCACACCCGTTGTATCGATCTGGGTAAATCCCGCCGAGGCCAATCCCGCCAGAATCGATAGCAAAAACGAAAAGAAAAAAGCGGTATTGGCTGCAGCGCAGTCGCGCTGGCCCGAGCTGGCAAAGCTGGTCGGCATTCCTCGTTCGGAATTGGAAAACCGCATGGCCCAGCGCAATAAACATTTCGTTTATTTGCGCCGGCATTTGCCGCCGCCGGTGGGCGACGCGGTCGCTGCGCTGAAAATTCCGGGTGTGTATGTCAACCGCGAATATCGACGTTTCTATCCCGAAGGCGAAGTCACGGCGCACCTGCTCGGCTTCACCGATATCGACGATGCCGGGCAGGAGGGTATCGAGCTTGCGTATAACGACGTGCTGTCGGGCGTGCCCGGCAGCAAGCGCGTTTTAAAGGATCTCAAAGGCAAAATCATTCGCGAAATCGATGCCGGGCAGGAGGCGCGTCCTGGCGGCGATGTGACATTGAGCATCGATTTGCGCTTGCAGTATCTCGCGCATCGCGAATTGCGCAATGCGCTGCAGGAAATGGGCGCCAGCGCAGGTTCGGTGGTGATGCTCGATGTGCGTACGGGCGAAGTGCTCGCGATGGCAAATCAACCCGCAACGAACCCGAATAATCGTTCACGCGTCAATGCGGCAGGGTTGCGCAATCGCGCCATGCTCGATCTGATCGAGCCGGGTTCGACGATGAAGCCGCTTACCGTCGTGGCAGCGCTCGAAAGTGGAAAATTCAAACCGGACACGCGTATCGACACCAGTCCCGGTTATATCCGCGTTGAAAATAAAACGTTTCGCGATCCGGTGAATTTCGGTTTGCTGGACGTGAGCACCGTCATCCGCGAGTCCAGCCAGGTCGGCATCACAAAAATCGCACGCGATTTAAATCCGCAGGATGTGTGGAACGTATTCAATCGTTTCGGCATCGGCACCAGCACCGAAACCGGCTTTCCTTCCGAGCAGGCAGGAATGTTGCCCGCGCACAATCGCTGGTCCGATGTGCAGCGAATCACCTTTGCGTTCGGTTATGGATTGCAGACCACCTCGCTGCAGCTCGCGCGCGCCTATACGGTGTTCGCTAGCGGTGGCCGTTTGAAAGAAGTGTCGTTGCTGCGTCGCGACGGTCCCGTGTCCGAAGGCAGGCAGGTGGTTTCGGCGGGCACTGCGCAACAGGTCGTCGAGATGATGCGAACCGTGGTCGGCCCCGAAGGTACCGGCAAGCGCGCGGCAATTCCCGGTTACTCGGTCGCGGGCAAGACCGGCACCGCGCACAAGGTCGGCGCGCACGGCTACGAGGATCGTTATCGCTCGCTATTTGTCGGTCTCGCGCCAGTGTCGTCGCCGCGCATCGTCGCGGCGATTGTCGTCGACGATGCGAGCCTCGGCCGTTATCACGGCGGCGATGTGGCGGCTCCCGTGTTTGCAAAAGTGGTCGGTGGTGCGATGCGCCTGCTCAATGTGGCGCCCGATCAGACCCTTCAAAAAGCTGCTCAGGGCGGGCGGAAGGTTGCGCAGGGTGGACAGGCCATGCTGCAAAACCAGCCGGAAGACGATGTGAAAAATGCGCAGGGTGAATCAAAAGCCCTGATTCACCGAGGGCCTGTGTAATGGCTGTCGCGCTGCATTTCGATTCGCACAAAACGCTCGGTGAGTTATTGCCGGATTCTTCCTTGTCCGCTTTGTCGGCGGCGCAGGCATCGTTACCGGTCTCGGGGCTGACGATCGATAGTCGCAGCGTGCGCAGCGGCGATGTGTTTCTTGCCTATCCCGGCGAGAGCGTCGACGGCCGCGCCTTCATCGATCAGGCGATTGCACGCGGTGCGATTGCGGTGATTGCCGAAAGCGCTCCCGTTTCGAATGGCGTGAGCGCGCGCGGCGATTTACCGGTGCCCGTCATTCAGGTTGCGCAATTGCGCGATCAGGTCAGCGTCATCGCCGATCGTTTCTACGATCAGCCAAGTGCAGGCATGCGCGTCGTCGGCGTCACCGGCACCAATGGCAAAACCAGTTGCACGCAATTGATTGCGCAGGCGCTGCGTTTAATCGGCAAGCCGTGCGGTGTGATCGGCACGCTGGGTAATTCGCTCAATGCGAGCGAGCCAAATAAAAATACCGGTAGCGGCCTGACGACACCCGATCCCATTGCATTGCAGTCGCAACTGGCGCAGTGGCGCGATAAAAGCGTGGAGTACACGGCGATGGAAGTCTCGTCGCACGGTCTGGTGCAGGGGCGGGCGAGCGGCATTCGTTTCTGCGGCGCGGTATTCACCAATCTCACGCGCGATCATCTGGATTTTCACGGCACGATGGAAGCCTACGGTGCTGCAAAGGCGCGCCTGTTCGCGATGCCGGATCTCGAATTCGCCATCATCAACCGCGACGATGCCTTCGGTGCCGAACTCATTCATAAAATGGGTGCGCCGCTCTCGGTGCTCGATTACAGCATGCGCGATGTCAACGCTGCGATTGCCATTCGTTCCGCCGAGTTTCAGGCGCACGGTGTTTGCGCTGTGGTGAAAACGCCGTGGGGCGATATCGCGTTGCGCAGTCATCTGCTCGGCGATTTCAATCTGTCGAATCTGCTCGCAGTGATCGGCGTGCTCGGTCAGCTGGGCATTGCTCCTGCAGATATTTCTGCAGTGCTGCCGCAGCTCGATCCTGTCGCGGGGCGCATGCAGCGCATCGCCGCAGAAGCCGATATCGAAGTGGTGGTCGATTATGCCCACACACCTGATGCGTTAGAGCATGCGCTGGCGGCATCGCGTCGTCATTGTCGCGGCACGTTATGGTGTGTCTTCGGTTGCGGCGGCGATCGTGATGCGGGCAAGCGTCCGCTGATGGGGAGAGTTGCCTCGCGCCTCGCCGATCGCGTCGTGCTCACGAGCGATAATCCGCGCAGCGAAAATCCGCAGCGTATTCTCGAGCAGATCGCGGCGGGCATCGATACAGCGCACGCAAGCAATGTCGTGATCGAAAGCGATCGCGCGGCAGCGATCAGTATGGCTGTGCATCGCGCGCAATCGGGCGATATGGTGTTGCTCGCCGGTAAGGGCCATGAGGATTATCAATTGGTCGGCCGCGAAATTCGCCCGTTCAACGATGTGATGGTGGCGCGGGCGGCATTGCTGGCACGCGATGCCGGCGTGGCGGGAGGCATCGAATGATGGGCGCGATGCCGTTGCGCGCGATCGCCGCTGAGCTCAACTGTCAGTATGAGGGCGGCGATGCAGAAATCGTCCGCATCAATACCGATAGCCGCACCATCGGACGCGGCGATTTATATGTCGCACTGCGCGGCGAACGCTTCGATGGCCACGGTTTTCTCGACGCCGCAGCACAAAAAGGCGCCGCTGCCGCCGTTGTCGATTCGGTTAAAGGCGATGCGTTGCCGCAGTTGTGCGTCGATGATACGCGGGCGGCACTCGGTCTGATCGCGCGCATGAATCGCCGTCAATTCGGTGGGCCGCTCATTGCAATCACGGGCAGCGCCGGTAAAACCACCGTCAAGGAAATGCTCGCGGCGATTCTCGCGCATTGCGGCGCAACCCTGGCGACGCAGGGTAATCTCAATAATGAAATCGGTGTACCGCTGACGCTGTTGCGCATCGCGCCGGAGCATCATTACGCCATTATCGAAATGGGCGCGGCGCGCAAAGGCGATATCGCTTACCTGTGTCGATTCGCCGAGCCCGATATCGCCGTGCTCACCTCCGCCATGCCTGCGCATCTCGAAGGTTTCGGCGATATCGAAACCATCGCCAGAACCAAAGGTGAAATTTTCGCGGGTCTGCGCGCGCACGGTACGGGCGTTATCAATATCGATAGCGAATACGCACCGCTGTGGCGCGAACTGGCGGGCGATCGTCGTCTGCTCACCTTCGGCCTGCACAACGATGCGATGGTTACGGCGCGCAATATTCAGCGCACCGTCAACGGCACGCGTTTCGAATTACAGGGCCCGGCCGGCAATGCGGTGATCGAATTGCATCTGCTCGGTCTGCACAATGTGCGCAATGCGCTTGCCGCCGCTGCCGCCGCCATCGCTGCGGGTGCGTCGCTGGCTGCGATTGAAAACGGCTTGCAATCGGTGCAGGCGGTGCCTGGTCGTTTGCAGCCGCGCGCCGGTCGTCCTTGCGACGGTGGCCAGGAAATCGTGATCGATGACAGTTACAACGCCAACCCCGGCGCGGTGAAAGCCGCTATCGATGTACTCGCCGATTATCCGCAGCCGCGCCGTCTGATTCTCGGCAATATGGCGGAGCTGGGTGTCGATGCCGAGCGTCTGCATCTCGAAGTTGCGGCATATGCCGCAGAGCGCGGTGTCGACGAATTGTGGTGTGTCGGTCCGTTTGCGGCGAAGCAGGTCCAGACATTTCTGGATAAATCGAAAAATGCCGGTGCGCGGGCGTTCGACAACAACGAGGCATTGATAAATGCATTGCCGCTGCATGCCGTTCCCGCAACGACTCTGATAAAAGGCTCGCGCAGCGCGGGTCTTGAGGCTGTGGTTGCCGCGATATCACCTCATTCATCCGGCGCGGAGAGCCACTAGTATGTTGTACGCGCTGACAGGTTATCTCGCGCAATTCGTCAATGGCTTCAGTGTTTTTCAGTATCTGACGCTGCGTGGAATTTTGAGTGTTCTCACGGCGCTTGCCATCGCCTTGCTGACGGGTCCGTTCGTGATCCGTCAGCTCGTCGACCGTCAGATCGGTCAGGCCGTGCGCAACGACGGTCCGCAATCGCATCTGTCGAAAAAGGGCACGCCGACCATGGGCGGCGCGCTGATTCTGCTCGCGATTTTCGTGTCGACGCTGCTGTGGGCCGACCTGCGCAATGTGTATGTGTGGGTGGTGCTCGCGGTGACATTTATTTTCGGTGCGATCGGCTGGGTGGACGATTACCGCAAAGTGATTGAAAAAGATTCGCGCGGCCTGCCTGCGCGCTGGAAATATTTCTGGCAGACCATCGGCGGTTTCGGCGCAGCGATTTTTTTGTACTGGTACGCAAAGTCACCGGTCGATACGCAGCTCTACATTCCATTTTTCAAAAATGCAGTATGGCAGCTCGGACCTTTTTTCATTCTGTTTGCGTATTTCGTCATCGTCGGCGCGAGCAACGCGGTGAATCTGACCGACGGCCTCGACGGCCTCGCCATCATGCCCACCGTGATGGTGGGCGGCGCGCTCGGCGTCATTACCTATCTCACCGGCAATACCAAGTTCGCGCAGTATTTATTGATTCCGTATGTGCAGGGTTCGGGCGAGCTGATTGTGTTCTGCGCGGCAATCGTTGGCGCAGGTCTCGGGTTTCTCTGGTTCAACACCTATCCCGCGATGGTATTCATGGGCGATGTCGGCGCGCTGGCGCTCGGTGCCGCACTCGGAACGGTCGCCGTGATCTGTCGTCACGAAATCGTATTTTTCATCATGGGCGGTGTGTTCGTGATGGAAACGGTGTCGGTCATTCTGCAGGTGGCATCGTTCAAGCTCACGGGTAAACGCATTTTCAGAATGGCACCGATTCATCATCACTTCGAATTGAAAGGCTGGCCCGAGCCGCGCGTGATCGTGCGTTTCTGGATTATCACGGTGATGCTGGTGTTGTTCGGTTTCGCCACGTTGAAACTTCGTTAATTCCCTCTCTCATTTGCGGTGAGGGAGAAAAACAGGATGCAGATAAACGCAATGACCATGATCGCAACAGATAAACGACGCGTGATAGTCGGTCTCGGAGTGACCGGGCTGTCGTGCGCGCGTTTTTTCGCGAAGCATGGCATTGCATTCAGTATTGCCGACAGCCGCGAAAATCCGCCGGGGCTGGAAACCTTTCAACGCGAATTTCCCGACGCGACCGTATTTCTCGGAAAATTTCCCGAGAAAATATTTGCCGAAGCCGATGAGCTTATCGTGAGCCCCGGTATCGCACTGGATGAGCCCGCGATTGCCGCAGCGATCGCAAATGGCGTGAACGTGTGCGGCGATATCGATTTGTTCGTGCGTGAGGCGCGCGCACCGATCGTGGCGATCACCGGCTCGAACGGAAAAAGCACGGTCACCACATTGCTCGGGGACATGGCGAAAGCGGCGCAGGTGAATGTCGGTGTCGGCGGTAATCTCGGCACGGCTGCGCTCGATTTGCTCGGCCCCGCGCGCGAATTGTACGTGCTCGAATTGTCCAGCTTTCAACTCGAACGCGCGCAGCCGTTGCACGCGGAAGTGGCGACGGTGCTCAATGTGAGTCCCGATCATATGGATCGCTATCCGAGCGTGCTGGCGTATCACCAGGCCAAACACCGGATTTTTCGCGGTTGCAGACAGGCCGTGATCAATCGCGCCGATCAATTGTCGCGTCCACTGGTGCCGGCCGATGTCATGCAGTGGACGTTCGGTCTCGACGCGCCGGATTTCAACGGTTTCGGTGTGCGTGAATCGCATGGCGAACGTTTTCTCGCATTTGAAAGCGAATTGCTGATGCCTGTGCGCGAACTGAAAATCGCGGGTGATCACAATATTGCGAACGCACTTGCCGCGCTCGCGCTCGGTCGCGCGGTGAAATTGCCGATGGCAGCAATGCTGCAAACATTGCGTGAATTCGAAGGTCTCGCACATCGCTGTCAGTTGATCGCGGAAAAAGTGGGAGTCGCATTTTACGATGACTCGAAAGGCACGAATGTCGGTGCCACGGTCGCGGCGATCGAAGGTTTGTGCGCGAATCGTGCCGGCAAGGTGGTGCTGATCGCGGGCGGCGTCGGCAAGGGCGCGGAGTTCGATGGTTTGAAACCGGCACTCGAAAAATTCGGACGCGCAATTGTATTGATCGGTGAAGCTGCGCCCGCGATCGAAACTGTTGTGAAAAATATTTTGCCGAGTGCGCGCGCGCGCGGTATGCAGGAGGCGGTGGATAAGGCCGCGCAACTCGCGCAGCGTGGCGACAGCGTGCTGTTGTCGCCGGCGTGTGCGAGTTTCGATATGTTCGACAACTACGCGCACCGTGGTGATGTATTTATTTCGGCAGTCCACCAGCTGACGGGAACTCACACTGCGCCGGAATCTTTCGCCGGCAAACAAGCTTCCGTCGACAGGCAATCTCCCTCTGGCCAGCAATCGGGAGGCGGCGCGTGATGTTCATGACGATAGCCGGTGAAAAACGGTTGCTATGGCCGCTCGAAAAAGAAGCCAGCTGCGTTTTGTTCGGCACGATTGCGCTGGTACTGATCGGCATGGTGGCGATGGGTTCGGCGTCGGTCGATTACGCGGTGAAAATGTACGGCAGTCCGCTCGCATTCGTGCAGCGCTATTTATTCCATCTTGCGCTCGGCGTGCTCGCCGCGATTGCCGCTTACCGGGTGCCGATGAGTTTCTGGCAGCGCACGGGCTGGATGTGGCTGTGTGTGGGTCTGGCGCTGCTGACCATCGTGCTGATTCCGGGTGTCGGTCGCAAAGTGAATGGTGCGCGCCGCTGGATGTCGCTGGGCCCTCTCACATTGCAGGTTTCCGAATTCGCCAAGATTTTCGTCATCATTTATCTCTCGGGTTTTCTCGTGCGCCGCCACGATGAGGTGCGTAATCAATGGAGCGGTTTCGTCAAGCCGATGGCCGTGGTGTTTATCGTCACTCTGCTGCTGATGCTCGAACCCGATTTCGGCGCAACGGTCGTCACTGCGTGCACGGCATTCGGGCTGGTGTTTCTGGCGGGCGTGAAGCTCGGACAATTCCTGCTGGTGATTCTGAGTTGCGCCGCAGCATTCGCCTTGCTGATCGCAACTTCCGATTATCGGCGCGAGCGGATTTTGCAATTCACCGATCCGTGGGCGCGGCAGTTTGATTCGGGTTATCAGCTCGTGCAGTCGCTGATTGCGTTCGGTCGCGGCGAGGTCACGGGTGTCGGGCTCGGCAATAGCGTGCAGAAATTATCGTATCTGCCCGAAGCGCACACCGATTTCGTATTCGCGATCTGGGCAGAGGAGTTCGGTTTGCTCGGCGCGCTGCTGGTGTTGGGGATTTTTGCCGTGCTGGTGGCCAGCGCGATCCGGATCGGTCGCCGCGCGGAAAAGGCGGGGCAATTATTTTCGGCGTTTCTGGTGTACGGTGCCTCGCTGTTATTCAGCGCGCAGATTTTTATCAATATCGGCGTCAACACCGGCTTGTTGCCGACGAAAGGTTTGACGTTGCCATTCCTGAGTTATGGCGGCAGCAGTCTGATCGCATGTCTTGTGTTGATCGGGTTGATTCTGCGGGTCGATGGTGAAACGCGCGGGAGGCTCGGCAATGCCTGAAACGACTGTGCAGGAGTCGGTGCGTGAATCCGAAAAAACGGCGCGCGCCGCGGACGCGACGGTGCTGATCATGGCGGGCGGTACCGGCGGGCACGTATTCCCCGCGCTCGCCGCGGCCGATGTGTTATTGCGCAGCGGTGTGCGCGTGCAATGGCTTGGCACTGCGCGCGGCATCGAAGCCGATCTGGTGCCGAAGGCAGGAATTCCGTTGCATTTTATTTCTGTCTCCGGTTTGCGCGGCAAGGGGTTGCGCATGCAGCTCGCGGCGCCGTTCCGGATTGCGCGCGCCGTGTGGCAGGCCCTGCAATTGCTGAAACGGGTCGACCCGCAATGCGTGCTCGGCCTCGGTGGTTTTGCATCGGGTCCCGGCGGGGTTGCGGCGAAGTTGCTGGGCAAGCCGCTGGTGATTCACGAGCAGAACGCCATCGCAGGCACCACCAATCGTCTGCTCGCGTTTATCGCAAAACGCATTTTGCTGGGTTATCCGCATGCGATCGAAAGCGAACATGCCGAATTTGTCGGCAACCCCGTGCGAGCGGCGATAGCGAAGCTGCCGAAGCCCGAACAACGCTGGCGCGAGCGCACCGGCGCGCTGCGTCTGCTCGTTCTGGGCGGCAGTCTCGGCGCACGACCGATCAACAGCGTGGTGCCCGCCGCGATCGCGCAGCTTCCGGAAAATCTGCGCCCCGAAATTATTCATCAGACCGGAAAAGCTCATGCCGATGACGTGCGTGCGCGCTATCGGGAGTTAAACGACAGGGAAGGAAAAAATATCGCGGCGCGTGTCGAGCCCTTTATCGACGATATGGCCGCTGCGTATGCGTGGGCGGATGTGGTTCTGTGTCGCGCGGGTGCATTGACTGTCGCCGAATTAGCCGCCGCGGGTGTCGGCGCGATTCTGGTACCGCTACCTCACGCCATCGACGATCATCAGACACATAACGCGCGCTGGCTCAGTGATCAGAACGCGGGTGTGCTGATTCCACAACATGAATTGAGTGCAGAAAATTTGGCAAATGTATTGCGCGAATTGAGCGCGAAGCCGCAGGAGTTGCTGGCATGGGCGCACCATGCGCGCGCGCTCGCGAAACCCGACGCAGCGCAGCGCGTTGCGGCAGCGTGTCTTGAATGTCTCGGTATGAACGGCGAGGTGGCTTATGGCTGAGCGTCGTCAGTTTGTCGTACCGGAAATGCGCCGCGTCAAGCGCATTCATTTCATCGGCATTGGCGGCACCGGTATGTGCGGTATCGCCGAAGTCCTGCTGAATCTGAGTTATCAGATCACCGGCTCGGATATGAAGGCGAGTGCGAGCACTCAGCGTCTGGAAAAGCTCGGCGCGACCGTATTTATCGGGCATGCGGCGGAAAATATTCGCGGTGCGGATGTGGTCGTGGTGTCGACGGCGGTGCGCGAAAACAATCCCGAAGTGATCGCCGCGCGCGAGACGCGCATCCCGATCGTGCGCCGCGCGGAAATGCTCGCCGAACTGATGCGCTACCGTCACGGTGTTGCCGTGGCGGGTACGCACGGTAAAACCACGACGACGACGATGATCGCAACGATCTTTGCCGAAGCCGAACTCGATCCGACCTTTGTGATCGGCGGTCTGGTGAATAGCGCGGGTTCGAATGCGAAGCTCGGCGAGAGCCGTTATTTAATTGCCGAAGCAGACGAAAGCGATGCGTCGTTTTTGCATCTGCAGCCGCTCATTTCTGTCGTCACCAATATCGAAGCCGATCACATGGATACCTATGGCGGCGATTTTTCGGTATTGAAAAAAACGTTTATCGAATTTTTGCACAACCTGCCGTTTTACGGCATTGCGGTGCTGTGTATCGATGATCCCGTCATTCGCGAAATGATCCCGAGCATCAGTCGCAGCGTAATTACCTACGGTTTCAGCGACGACGCGGATTTTCGCATCGGCGACTGGCACAAGAGCGGTATGCAGTCGGCGTTTCGTGTAACGAAGCAGGCGACCGGTGAAACGTTCGATATCGAATTGCATATTCCCGGCAGGCACAACGTATTGAATGCGGCGGCAGCGCTCGCCGTTGCGAACGACGAAGGCATTGCGCGCGAAAAAATCATCGCTGGCCTTGCGCGTTATCAGGGTGTTGGTCGTCGCTTTCAGATTTATGGCGATCTGCCTGTGCAGGGCGGCAGTGCGACGCTCGTCGACGATTACGGCCATCATCCGACCGAAGTGGCTGCCACGGTGAGTGGTGTGCGGCAGGCGTGGCCTGATCGTCGCCTCGTCATGGTTTACCAGCCGCATCGTTACACGCGCACCCGTGATCTTTACGAAGATTTTGCGTCGGTGCTGTCGACCGTTGATGTGTTGCTGATGCTCGATGTGTATTCGGCGGGCGAAGAACCGATAGCGGGTGCCGATAGTCGCAGTCTGTGCCGCAGCATTCGCAGTCGCGGCAAGGTTGAGCCGGTATTCGTCGAGAAAATTGAACAGATCGCCGATGTATTGAAAAGCGTGGTGCGCGCGGGCGATATCGTATTGACGCAAGGGGCGGGAAATATCGGCGCGATCGCAGCCGAACTCGCCACCACGGATCTGCGGTGAGCGCGATGGGCATTTTCGGATTGGGCGGCGGCAAAAAACAGGGTGCCAGTCTTTTGCGAAAAAGGAGCGCGCGTCGAAAAAATTCTGTGCAGCGCGCACGTGCAGCGGTGGCGCCGGCTGATGTCGTGGTGAAAAGAAAAGCCGCGACGCCGCAAAAAACCAGCGCAGAGCGCAAGCCGCTGCCGTGGCGCGCGTGGGGTTTGCAATCGATGCCCGTGGTTGCGGTGACGCTGGTGCTCGGTTTGCTGGCGGGTGGCTGGAAATTACTGGATTACGTCGGTTCGGTACCTGTATCGCGTGTTGCCGTCACAGGAGCGCTGCTGCACACCGATCGCAATTTACTGGTTGAGCGTGTGCGCCCGCATTTGCATGAAAAAGGTTTTATGACGGTCGACCTCGATGCGATTCGCGCCGATCTCAAACAGCTGCCCTGGGTCGCGGAGGTGTCGATTCAACGCCGCTGGCCCGATCAGCTGGTGATTGAAGTGATCGAGCAGGAAGCCATTGCGCGCTGGGGCAGGGACGGTTTGCTCAATCGTCGCGGCGAAGTATTTCGTCCCGGTTCGTTGGGCGAGGGTGGCAAGGCGTTGAACGATGTCGCGCAACTACCGCTGTTATACGGTCCCGATAATTTATCGGGTGAAGTGGTCGAGCGTTATGCGCAATTGCGCGAACTGTTGGGCGCGCAGAAATTGTTGCTCGCCGATCTCGGCAGCGATGAGCGCGGCAGCTGGTCGGCGACCTTGCAGGGCGGAGTCGTACTGCGTCTGGGTACCGGCGATATCCTGAAAAAAATGCGCAGTTTTTCGCGCGTGTACCAGGCGGAATTAAGCGCGCAGATGGAGCGTATCGCATACATCGATTTGCGCTATGGCAACGGATTGGCAGTCGGCTGGAAAAGTGGTGACTGGAAAGCCACCGGTGCGAAAGCATCGGTCTACGAAAAAAGTAATGCAAATTCTGGGGTGAGTCATGGCTAGTGGGCACGACGGCAAAATGATAGTCGGTCTCGATATCGGTACATCGAAGGTGGTGGCCATCGTCGGTTCGATCACCGATGAAGGCGAAGTCGAAATTGTCGGCATCGGTTCGAATCCATCGCGCGGAATGAAGAAGGGCGTGGTGGTGAATATCGAATCGACCGTGCAATCGATTCAGCGCGCGATCGAAGAGGCCGAGTTGATGGCGGGCTGTCAGATTCACTCGGTATATGTCGGCATCGCGGGCAGTCACATACGCAGCCTGAATTCGCACGGCATCGTTGCGGTGCGCGATCGCGAAGTGTATCCGCTCGATCTCGAACGGGTGATCGATGCCGCGCAGGCGGTCGCAATTCCGGCCGATCAGAAAGTGCTGCACGTGTTGCCGCAGGAGTATGTGCTCGATAGCCAGGAGGGAATCAAGGAGCCGCTCGGGATGTCGGGTGTGCGGCTCGAGGCCAAAGTGCATCTCGTCACCTGCGCGGTGAATGCTGCGCAGAACATCGAAAAATGTATTCGTCGCTGCGGTCTGGAAGTGGAAGAAATCATTCTCGAACAATTGGCATCGAGTTATGCGGTGCTGACCGACGATGAGCGTGAGCTCGGCGTGTGTCTGGTCGATATCGGCGGTGGTACGACCGATATCGCGATTTTTACCGAAGGCGCGATTCGTCACACGGGCGTCATTCCCATCGCCGGCGATCAGGTCACTAACGACATCGCCATGGCGCTGCGCACACCCACGCAATATGCCGAAGAAATCAAGATCAAATATGCGTGCGCGCTGACGCAACTCGCACGCGCCGAGGAAACGATCAAGGTACCGAGCGTCGGCGATCGCCCGCCACGCGATTTGAGCCGCCAGTCGCTCGCCGAAGTTGTGGAGCCGCGTTACGACGAATTATTCACGCTGGTGCAGGCAGAGCTGCGTCGCAGCGGTTACGAAGACATGATTCCCGCCGGCATCGTGCTGACCGGCGGCACGGCAAAAATGGAGGGTGTCGTCGAACTCGCCGAGGAAATTTTCCATATGCCGGTGCGCATCGGGTTACCGCATGTAACGGCAGGGCTGACCGATATCGTCCGCAATCCGATTTATTCGACCGGTGTCGGATTGTTGCATTACGGCGCGAAACAGCAGCGCGGATCAGGTGCGCGCGGCGGTATTCGTCAACGCAAGCCGCGCGATATCGGCGGCAGTACGGTGAATTTTTTTTCGCGTGCGAAAGCGTGGTTGCAAAACAATTTCTAGGGTGATTTCAAATTCGATTTTTAAGTTGTGTGATTTTCAGGTTGTGAACTTTTTATTTTTAAGTAATTAACGGGGGAGAAAAACCATGTTTGAATTAGTAGATAGCGTTCCGCAAAACGCAGTAATCAAAGTGGTCGGTGTCGGCGGCGGTGGCGGTAACGCCGTCAAGCACATGATCGCGAGCCAGATCGAGGGCGTCGATTTTATCTGCGCTAACACCGATGCTCAGGCGCTCACCGATATCGTGTCGAAAACCGTGCTGCAGTTGGGTACCGGTGTGACGAAAGGTCTCGGTGCGGGTGCTAATCCCGATGTCGGTCGCCAGGCGGCGCTCGAAGATCGAGATCGCATCGCTGAAGTCCTGCGCGGCGCCGACATGGTGTTCATCACCGCGGGCATGGGTGGCGGCACCGGTACTGGCGGTGCGCCGGTGGTGGCGGAAGTGGCGAAAGAGCTCGGTATCCTTACCGTAGCCGTCGTCACCAAGCCGTTCCCGTTCGAAGGCAAAAAGCGCATGGCGATTGCCGATCAGGGCATCAAGGAATTGCAGGAGCACGTCGATTCGCTCATCACGATTCCGAACGAAAAATTGCTGTCGGTGCTCGGCAAGAATACGAGCCTGCTCACAGCCTTTAAGGCGGCGAACGATGTTCTGCTCGGCGCAGTACAAGGCATCGCCGATTTGATCATCCGTCCCGGCATGATCAACGTCGACTTCGCCGACGTGCGCACCGTCATGTCCGAAATGGGTTGCGCGATGATGGGCACCGGCGTGGCACGTGGCGAGAACCGTGCGCGTGAAGCTGCTGAAGCGGCCATTCGCAGCCCGTTGCTTGAAGATGTAAACCTGCAGGGCGCGCGAGGCATTCTCGTGAATATCACGGCGGGCCTCGATCTGTCGCTTGGCGAGTTTTCCGAAGTCGGCGATACCATCGAAGAATTCATGTCCGACAACGCAACCGTGGTGGTGGGTACCGTCATCGATCCTGAGATGCGCGATGAGCTGAAGGTCACCGTGGTAGCGACCGGCCTGAACATATCTTCAGCCGCGGTTCAGGAAATGCCGTTTAAGGTGGTAGAAACCAAAAAGCCGGCAGTCGACCCAGCAGTGGCTTATCGCGAGCTGGATCGTCCGACGGTGATGCGGAATCAGCAGTCAGCCGCAGTTCTGGCAAAAGACGTCGCCAAACCGGCAATGGCAGCTGAGAGAGACCTGGAATACCTGGACATCCCGGCATTCCTCCGCCGCCAGGCGGATTGATTGCCAGCCGTTGTGTGGAAGGCTGGCCACCGGAGTGAGTATCGGGATGCGGTTTGGTGAGCTGGTACAGGTTCTGCTATTATTAACCGCTTGATAAGGCGGACCTTTACCAGTGGAAAGAGGGCGACTGGCCTCAATGATCAAACAGCGAACATTACGCAATACCATCCGCGCTACAGGCGTCGGGTTGCATATGGGCGAAAAAGTCTATCTGACCTTGCGCCCGGCTCCGGTTAATACAGGCATCGTATTCCGTCGTACCGATCTTCATCCGGCTGTGGAAATCCCCGCCACGGCCGAGAGTGTCGGCGATACGATGCTTTCCACAACGCTCGTCAAAGGCGACACGCGTGTCTCCACCATCGAGCATCTGATGGCTGCCTTCTCCGGCCTCGGTATCGATAATTGCTATGTGGAGCTCAGCGCGCCCGAAGTCCCGATCATGGACGGCAGCGCCGCTCCCTTCGTATTTCTAATTCAGTCGGCCGGTATCGAAGAGCAAAAAGCGCCTAAGCGTTTTATTCGAATCAAACGGCCAGTCACGGTCAGGAATGGCGACAAAGAGGTCAGTTTCCTTCCCTTTGCCGGCTTTAAAATGTCGTTCACCATCGACTTTGATCACCCTGTGTTCCGTGACCGCAATTCACACGCCGAAATCGATTTCTCGAAGACGTCGTTCGTGAAGGAGGTGAGCCGTGCGCGCACCTTCGGTTTCATGCATGAGTTCGAGTATCTGCGAAGCAAAGGTCTTGTGCGCGGCGGGAGTCTCGATAATGCAGTGGTGGTAGATGAATATCGCATCGTCAATGAGGATGGACTTCGCTATGACGATGAATTCGTCAAGCACAAGATCCTTGATGCTATCGGCGATATCTATTTGCTCGGTCACAGCATTATCGGTGAGTATCGCGCTTATAAATCGGGTCACGCGCTCAATAATGTGGCGGTGCGGGCATTACTCGCCGAAGCCGATGCGTGGGAGTTCGTGAGCTTCGAGGATGCGAAAAAGGCCCCCGTTTCTTTCGCGGCGGCGACCGCGCTAGCCTAGGCTGATGCGGTGAGCGTTTATGCTCCAGTTAACAAGAGCCCGGATTTTCCGGGCTTTTTAATTTTTGAAACTCTGATGCCGCCGAAACCTGCGGGTTGCGCAAGGTTTACCCTGATCGGGTTCTTATGCGATAGTTGCCGTCCCTTGCATTAACCAGACAGATTCCATTCAACATATCGTGATCATCCATCGCATTGCCGACACGCTGAAAATGCTGCCGCTACCGACTGTGAGCCGGTGGACGCGCGCATTGTTGTCGCTCTGTTTTTTTGGTCTGCCCCTCGGCGCAGGTCTGGTGGGTTATGCGTTGGGCTATAACCAGTCGAGCGCAGCGGGCAATGCCCCGACAGCAGATGATGCGGCTCGCCTGCAAACGCTGGCTCACCGTATGGCCGAGCTGGAAGCGCGCCTGGGGCGGCTCGATGAGCTGGGCGAGCGTGTGGCCGATGCCGCTCAGATCGAATCTGTCGAGCCTACGACCAGGCCGCCGGCCATCGGCGGTCCCGCCAGCGATAATTCGGAAATTCCCGGTGCGGAGGATGTTTACGCAGCTATCGACCGGTTGACGCGAGCCATCGACGATCGCGAAACCCAGTTTGATAATCTCCAGGAAATGCTCGCGAACCGAAAGGTCGGCGACCGTGCATTGTACGGCGCGCAGCCTGTGCATCGCGGCGAGTTGTCTTCCTATTTCGGCATGCGAATTGACCCGTTCACCGGTCGGCGCTCGATGCACCAGGGTATCGATTTCTCCGGACGTCCGGGCACTGCCATACTCGCCGCTGCCGATGGTGTAGTGACATTCGCTGGAGCAAAAGGCGATTATGGCCGCGCGATCGAAATCAACCACGGCGAAGATTGTTTCACTCGCTACGCGCACAGCAAATTGATTTTCGTGAAGCAGGGCGATGTCGTAAAAAAAGGTCAGGTCATTGCGTTGATGGGCAATAGCGGCCGCACGACAGGCACGCATCTGCACTTCGAAGTCTACAAGCATGGTCGCCCGGTCGACCCCTATATCTACCTCGCACAAGTCAGCCGCTGATATTCCCTCCTGCGCGCGCAGATATTGATCTCGCAAGCACCGTCCGTATTATTCGCCTCGATCTGGAGGCTTCAATCAATCGCGGTATCGAATAGTTGCTATCGAAAAAATATTCGGAAGCAATGATGGTTTCGGAAAACGACGCATTTCGGAAACGGTAGTATTTCGTGAAATGACGGTATTTCGAGAAAAACAACAAATCGAAAAACAGCCGCAACACTGACTCAGTAGGACATCATGTTAGGAAATTTACTAAAAAAAGTATTTGGAAGTAAAAATGACCGCGAACTGAAGCGCATGAGCAGGCTGGTTGCCAGCATCAATGCGCTCGAGGCAGAAATTAGCGCGTTATCCGATGACGCATTACGCGCAAAAACAGCCGAATTCAAACAGCGTATCGGCAAAGGTGAATCGTTAGATAGCGTCCTTCCCGAGGCATTTGCGGCAGCACGAGAGGCGGCGCGGCGCACACTCGGCATGCGCCATTTCGATGTGCAATTGATTGGCGGCATCACTTTGCACGAAGGCCGCATCGCGGAGATGCGCACGGGCGAAGGTAAAACGTTGATGGCGACCCTGCCCGTGTATCTCAACGCGCTGGCAGGCAAGGGGGTGTTCGTCGTTACCGTGAATGATTATCTCGCACAGCGCGATGCCGAATGGATGCGACCCGTCTATCGTTTTCTGGGTCTCGAAGTCGGTGTGATTCTGTCGGGGCAGGATCCGCAATCGAAGCGCGCTGCTTACGCCGCCGATATTACTTACGGCACCAACAACGAATTCGGATTCGATTATCTGCGTGACAATATGGCGTTCTCGAAAGAGGATCGCTTTCAGCGTGGTTTGTATTTTTCGATTGTCGATGAAGTCGATTCGATTCTTATCGACGAGGCGCGCACGCCGCTCATTATTTCCGGACCTGCGGAAGACAGTTCCGAGCTGTATCGCCGCATCAATGGTCTGGTTCCAAGTTTGCGTCGCCAAACCGAAGATCAGCCTGGCGATTACATCATCGATGAAAAAATGCGACAGGTGGAAATAACCGAAGAAGGGCATCAGCTCATCGAGGAGTGGCTCGTTAAAAATGGTTTGCTCGCTGAAGGTGACAGTCTGTATTCGGCAGGCAATTTAAGTTTGTTGCATCACGTGCACTCCGCCGTGCGCGCGCACTCGCTGTTCCATCGCGATGTCGAATACATTGTGCAGGACGGTCAGGTTGTTCTCATCGATGAACACACGGGTCGCACGATGCCAGGCCGTCGCCTGTCCGAAGGTTTGCATCAGGCGATCGAAGCAAAAGAAAACGTGCGTATTCAGGCGGAAACCCAGACGCTTGCATCGACCACCTTCCAGAATTATTTCCGCTTGTTCGAAAAACTCGCGGGCATGACGGGTACAGCGGATACCGAAGCCTTCGAATTTCATCAAATTTATGGCCTGGATGTCGTGGTCATTCCAACTAACAAGCTGATTCAGCGGAAGGATCTCAACGATCTGGTGTATTTGACCAAGAGTGAAAAATACGACGCCATCGTTAACGATGTGAAAGCGCTTTCCGAAAAAGGCGCGCCGGTTTTGGTAGGTACGGCATCGATTGAAACGTCTGAAGAGTTGTCGGAGCGTTTCAAGAAATCGAATATTCCACACAAGGTTTTGAATGCGAAGTTCCACCGCCAGGAAGCCGAAATTATTGCGCAGGCGGGGCGTCCAGGCGTTATCACCATTGCCACCAATATGGCGGGTCGCGGTACCGATATCGTGCTCGGCGGAAATGTCGAAGCTGAAATTGCGCAATTGCAAAATCCGACGCCCGAGCAAATTGAGCAGGCGCGTGCGGCGTGGAAGGCGCGTCACGAACAGGTAATTGCAGCGGGTGGTTTACATATTATCGGCACCGAGCGTCATGAATCCCGTCGTATCGATAACCAGCTGCGTGGTCGTGCTGGCCGTCAGGGCGATCCGGGCATGTCGCGCTTTTATCTATCGCTTGAAGATAGTTTGATGCGAATTTTTGCTTCTGATCGCGTCAAGAGCATCATGCAGGCGCTCGGTATGGAAAAGGGCGAGGCAATCGAGCATCGCATGGTGACGAATGCCATCGAAAAAGCGCAACGCAAAGTCGAGGCGCGCAACTTCGATATGCGTAAAAATCTGCTCGAATACGACGATGTTTCCAACGATCAGCGCCAGATTGTTTATCAGCAGCGCAATGAGCTGCTCGAAGTCGAAGCGATTACCGAAACCATCGATGCCATTCGCGACGATGTCATTACGGCGGTAGTCAACGAACATGTACCACCGCAGAGTCTCGAAGAACAGTGGGACATTCCCAACCTTGAAAAGCGTCTCGAAGCCGAATTTGCGCTGGCTTTGCCGATTCAGCAATGGCTCGATAATGACAAGTCTCTGCACGAGGAGCCATTGCGCGCGCAAATCCTTGAAGAGGCAAAAGTCAGTTATCAGCGCAAGCGCGACAGTGTCGGTGAGGAAATCAGTCGGCTCGAAAAATACATCATGCTGCAGGTGCTCGATTCGCTGTGGAAGGATCATCTGGCGACGATGGATCATCTGCGTTACGGCATTCATTTGCGCGCCTATGCGCAAAAAAATCCCAAGCAGGAGTACAAGCGCGAAGCATTTGCCATGTTCGAACAAATGCTCGACAGCCTGAAGCGCGAAGTCGTCCGCATTCTTTCGCACGTTGAAATCCGTCGCCAGGATGAGATCGATCAGCTCGAGCAGCAGCGTCGTGAAGAGGAGGCGCGCAAAACGATGCAGTTCCAGCACGCGGATGCTTCAGGTATGGCGGAAGAAAATGAAGACTCTGCCGTGCCAGGCAATCCAGAGGCCACGGTGACGCCGTTTGTGCGCGATGAACCAAAAGTCGGGCGCAACGAGCTATGTCATTGCGGTTCGGGGAAGAAGTACAAATATTGTCACGGCAAATTAAGTTAATCGCGGGCGTTTAAATCGCGCGATTGATTACATTGACAGGGTGTTAAAGATGGCAGTCGGTAGTGGTGAGTTGCCACCGTTGCATGCGGTGGCCGGATTTAAATTGGGTATCGCGAGCGCCGGAATCAAAAGGCCGGGCCGCCTCGATTTAGTCGTGATGGAGCTTGCGCCAGATAGCGCGGTGGCAGCGGTATTTACCAAAAATGCGTTTTGCGCCGCGCCCGTGCAACTGGCGAAAAAACATTTGCAGCAACAACCGATTCGTTACTTGCTGACAAATACGGGTAACGCCAATGCGGGAACGGGAGAGCCTGGTCTGGCCAACGCGCTGCGAACCTGTAATGAACTGGCTGCGCTGGTGCAAAGCGATAGCGCATCGGTGCTGCCGTTTTCCACGGGTGTTATCGGCGAACCTCTGCCCGTGGAAAAAATCGTCAATGCATTGCCCGATGCGCTCGCGGACTTGCGCGAAGATAACTGGCTGAAAGCCGCGCAAGGCATTATGACCACCGACACGCGTCCGAAAGCCGCGTCGACACAAATCGATCTCGATGGGCATCGCATCACCATCACCGGTATCAGCAAAGGTGCCGGCATGATCAAGCCCAATATGGCGACCATGCTGGGTTATGTCGCAACCGACGCAGCGGTCGACGTGGCGCTGCTGCAAACCATTGTCGAGCGCGCGGTGAATAAATCGTTTAATCGAATCACCATCGATGGTGATACGTCGACGAATGATTCATGCGTTCTGGTTGCAACCGGCGCTGCAAAAAATTCATTGATCGATAGCGAGCAGCATCCACATTTTGCAAAATTTTATGCGGCGGTTGAAAAGATTTTCATCCAGCTTGCGCAGGCGATTATTCGCGATGGCGAAGGCGCGACGAAATTCGTTACCGTCGATGTGCAGGGCGGTAAAGCTGAGGGGGAATGTTTGCAGGTTGCCTACGCCGTTGCGGAGTCGCCATTGGTAAAAACCGCATTGTTTGCGAGCGATCCGAACTGGGGTCGAATTCTGGCGGCTATCGGTCGTGCGGGTGTCGAAAATCTCGATGTGTCGCGTATCAGCGTTTCCATCAACAATGCATTGATCGCTGAAAATGGCGGCCGCTCGGCGAGTTACACCGAGCAGCAGGGCGCTGCAGCAATGGCGCCTGAAGAAATCACGATTGTGATCCGGCTCGATCGTGGCAGTGCATCGACCACTGTATGGACGACGGATTTTTCGCACGACTACGTCACCATTAATGCTGAGTATCGGACGTAATTGCTCGATATGAAAAAGCGTGTGCATGTGGCAGTCGGCGTGATCAGCGATGGCGCCGACCGTATTTTGATTTCAAAACGGGCGGATCATTTGCATCAGGGCGGCTTGTGGGAATTCCCCGGCGGCAAAGTCGAGGCGGGGGAAACCGTTGAGCACGCATTGCGGCGCGAATTATTCGAAGAGCTTGCAATCACCGTGATCGCACAGGAGCCGCTGCTCACGGTCGAGCACGATTATTCCGATAAAGCGGTATTGCTCGATGTATGGTGGATTGGCGAGTTTGCAGGGGAGCCTCAGAGTCGCGAAGGTCAGCCACTGCATTGGGCGCCAGTTTCATCATTGCAGGAGTTCGAGTTTCCGGCAGCGAATAAACCCATCATCACCGCGATTCTGCAACGAACTGCCACCGTTGCTTGAGTTATCGCGGCGGCAAATCCTCTGACAATAAATCGCTGTGGTCATTGTCGCCGCCAATGCGGTGTTCCTCATTGGCCCAGTCGATGAAATCCTTGTTTCGGCAGCGCTCAGAGCAAAATGGCCGGTGCGGATTGCTCTCGCTCCAAACGATCTCTGTCTGGCAGGTTGGGCATTTCACTCGTAACGTTTTGTTCGAATCACTCATTTTCTGATTTGTCGATAACAGGGTTTGTTGTTGGCTCGTGTTTCGTCGCTGGTTCGGGTTTTATGGTCGATGGATTTCGCGATTTCTCTGTAGCCAGTTCCAGATAACGCGAATGCAGTGCGGCAACCTGTTGAGAGAGATTTTCCAGCGATCCCGTATTTTCGATGACATCATCGGCATGCGTTAAACGATATTCCCGGCTCGCCTGGCTGGCAATGATGCGTTGCACCTGCGCAGCGTCGTTATTGTCGCGCTGTATCGTGCGTTCGAGCTGCAATTCTTCCGGTGCGTCGATGACGAGAATGCGATCGCACAATTCGTGCTGGCTCGATTCCGTCAGCAATGGCGAAACAAAAACCACGTAAGGGCTGCGTGCGCTTTCGAGCTGCCGTTTAATTTCTTCGGCAATCAGCGGGTGCAATAATTTTTCGAGCCAGACTTTTTCCGCCGGATCCGCAAAGATAATTTTCCGCAGCGTTGCTCTATTCAGAGAGCCATCATTCAGTAGAATTTCAGTGCCAAAATGTTCCGCAATCCTGCTGAGTGCAGGGGTGCCCGGCTCAACCACAATGCGCGATGCAATATCCGCATCCACAATCGAAATGCCGAGCGCTGCAAAGCGATCTGTGGCTGCGGTTTTACCGCTGCCGATACCGCCGGTGAGACCGATGACGAACATATGCATACCCGGGGTTGAAAGGCGTTATTAGACCGGCATCCACGTTGCCGGGCAAATTAAAAATAATGGAAGAGGGCGAACCGCGGTTTAACGGATACCGGCGAATTGCAGATAGTTTTTGATCAGGAAGTCGCCCCAGAAGAAAGCGATAACACCAGCGCCTGCGAGATAGGGGCCGAACGGGATGGGAGTGCTTTTACCCTTGCGCTGAAAGGCGAGAATGAGTGAGCCGACCACGGCACCGACGAGCGAAGAAAGCAGAATAATGACGGGCAGCATTTGCCAGCCCATCCATGCACCGAGCGCGGCGAGCAGTTTGAAATCGCCAAAGCCCATGCCTTCTTTGCCGGTGACCAATTTGAATACGTGATACACGCTCCATAATATTAGATATCCCGCTGCTGCTCCGATCACGGCATCGTTGATCGATACGAAAACGTGCTGTGTGTTCAGCAGCAAGCCGAGCCAGAGCAGCGGCAAAGTAATTTGGTCGGGCAGTAATTGATGATCGACATCGATCATCGTCAGCGTCAAGAGCGCCCATAGAAAAAATAGCGTCGCCAGCAACTCCCAGGTAAAACCGAAGTGAAAGGCTGCGTAAGCGCTGAGCAAACCCGTGATGGCTTCGATAACCGGATACCGCGCGGAAATTGGCGTTGCACAACTCGCACAGCGACCGCGCAATAACAAATAGCTAACGACGGGAATATTTTGCCAGGGGCGAATTGCTGCGTTGCAATGCGGACAATGCGATGCCGGAAATGCCAGATTGAAATGCGCCGCAGGCTTCTCCGGCTCCTTGCCGGTTAACAGAAACTCGCATTCGCCTCGCCAGGATAGCTCCATCATTTTCGGCAGCCGATAAATCACGACATTCAGAAAACTACCGACCATCAGGCCCAACAAAAAACAACCGGCGCTGAGGAGCGCCGGATATTGGGTAAATATTTCAGAGAACGATGCGAAATTGTTCAGAGTGTTTCCTTAGATAACCGAGCCGAGCATGAAGATCGGCAGGTACATCGCAATCATTAAACCGCCAACGAGAATGCCTAATACAGACATGATCAAAGGCTCAAGTAGTGAGGTCAGGCTGTCGACCATATTGTCCACGACAGCTTCGTAATGGGTTGCGACTTTTTCGAGCATCTCGTCCAGTGCGCCGGATTCTTCGCCGATCGCCACCATCTGAATCAGCATATTGGGGAACATGTTCGTGGTCTTGATCGACGCATTAAGCTGCTGGCCAGAAGTTACGTCTTCACGAATGCGTTTAATGGCATCGTGATAGGGGATGCTGCCTGCTGCACCTGCGACTGAGTCAAGCGCGTCGACGAGCGGCACACCGGCTGCAAACGTTGTCGACAGCGTGCGAGCAAAGCGCGCGACGACCGAGTTGTAAACGATATCGCCAATAATCGGAATTTTCAGTGTAAATCGATCGACTGCCTCATCGAATTTATGTGAGGCTTTGCGAGCCTTGCTGAAAACCACTGCCGCGACCACGATGGCAATGACAATGATGTACCACCATGCCTGCACAAATTCTGATAGATGCAGAACCATCAGTGTAAATGCCGGTAAATTGGCGCCGAAGCCAGCGAATGTGGTAGCAAACTGAGGAACCACTTTCACCAGCAGAATACCCGTGACCACGATCGCAACGACGATGACCGCAATAGGGTAAGTCATGGCTTTTTTAATTTTTGCTTTCAGTGCTTCGGTTTTCTCTTTGTACGTCGCCACGCGATCGAGCATGGTTTCGAGTGTACCGGCCTGTTCGCCAGCAGCGACCAGGCTGACAAACAGATCGTCGAAGTATTTGGGATGTTTTCCAATCGAGTTTGCCAGCGATGTGCCACTGGCAACTTCATTTTTGACCTCTATGACCAGGTCGCGCATCGATGGGTTTTCAAGACCTTCGGCTACAATATCGAAACTCTGCACTAATGGAACGCCCGCTTTCATCATGGTCGCGAGCTGGCGTGAAAAGATGGCGATATCGGCAGGCTTAATCTTTTTCTTGACTTCAAACAGCGGTTTTGCTTTTTTCCTGACGGTTTTGGCGACAATCCCCTGTTTGCGGAGTTGAGCCTTGACCATTGACTGGCTGCTGCCAACGGCTTCACCTTGCGTCGGTTTACCCTGACGATCGGTACCCTGCCATGTATAGGTTTGGGTTTTCGCTACAGCAGTTGCCATCTATTTAATCCTTCGTGACGCGATTCACTTCTTCGAGGCTGGTAACCCCGGCTGCACATTTGACTAACGCCGAAGTACGCAAACTGTTGAATCCCTCTGAGCGAGCGGCTTCATCGATCAGAATGGAATTGCCCTCCTCCATGATGATGCGAGAGATCTTCGGCGTGATACGAACCACTTCGTAAATCCCCACTCGTCCTTTGTAGCCGTTCTGGCATTTCGGGCAGCCAACCGGCTTCATTATAGTCGCCGTTTTCAATAGTTCCTCTGTAAAGCCTTCATGCGTAAGCGTTTCGTGAGGAATGTCCGCTGGCACTGCACAACTGCTGCAAAGTTTTCGCGCCAGGCGCTGGGCAATGATGAGATTGACGGTGGTGGCCACGTTGAATGGCGCCACGCCCATATTGAGTAAACGCGTAATCGTTTCAGCCGCGCTATTGGTGTGGAGTGTCGACATCACCATGTGGCCCGTCTGCGCAGCCTTGATGGCGATTTCGGCAGTTTCGAGGTCGCGAATCTCGCCGACCATGATCACGTCCGGATCTTGCCGCAGGAATGAGCGCAACGCGTCGGCAAAGTTGAGACCGACCTTCGGGTTGACGTTACATTGGTTGATGCCTTCGAGGTTGATTTCGACCGGGTCTTCAGCCGTAGAGATATTAATCTCGGAGGTGTTGAGGATATTAAGACCGGTATACAGCGAAACGGTCTTGCCGCTACCGGTCGGGCCGGTAACCAGAATCATGCCCTGCGGTTGCTGAAGCGCGCGCATGTACATCTCTTTCTGATCGGGCTCATAACCCAGCGCATCGATACCGAGCTTCGCGCTCGATGGGTCGAGAATCCGCAATACAACTTTCTCGCCCCAGATGGTCGGCAGGCTGTTGACACGAAAATCGATGGCGCGATTTTTCGACAGCTTCATCTTGATGCGACCGTCCTGCGGAATCCGGCGCTCGGAAATGTCCATCTGCGACATCACCTTCAGGCGTGCGGCCAGACGCGTCGCCAGATTGACCGGCGGCTTCGCGACATCGTACAAAATGCCGTCGGTGCGATAGCGGATGCGATAGCTTTTTTCGTAAGGCTCGAAGTGAATATCCGAAGCGCCGCCGCGAATGGCGTCGATCAATATCTTATTGATGAATTTAACGATGGGCGCTTCGTCCGCAACGCTGGCTCCACTATCGTCATCGTTCGCGTCTTCGTCGACGGCTTGAATATCGAGGTCTTCCAGTCCCGCTTCATCGAGTTCGCCAAGCGAACCCATCGTATCGTCGCTGGCCTCCAGATATTTTTGAATGGCGGCGGCGAGCACGGCTTCCTCAACGAGAATGGCGTCGGTATTGATACCCGTGTGGAATTTGATTTCGTCGAGTGCGCGCAGATTGGTGGGGTCGGAGACGGCGATGAACAGCCGGTTGCCGCGCCGGAACAGTGGAATCGTGTGATGCTTCTGAATCAGCTTGCTATCGACCAGACGGCTGGGGCTCATCACCATATTGAAAGCGGAAAGGTCGAATAATGGTGCGCCAAACTCGTCGGACGCGGCTTCGGCAATCGTGCCGCCTTGCGCCAGATGGTTTTCGACCAGATAGGAAACGAAAGGCTTCTTCTCGCGCGCCGAAGCCTGAAGCGCCTCGTGCGCGACCTGCTCGCTGAGCACGCCATCTTTAACGAGCCGTCTGGCCAAACCACTCAGGGCGATTGCAGCTGTGTTCATAATCCGTCCGTACCGATGGGGGAGCAGTGAGGTTGAGATGCGCAAGTATAGCAACCGGATTTGAATGAGCCGGGTTGCGTGGGCGACTCCGGAGTCGGGGAAGGTGCAGCCCCCACATTGGTGTCGGGGTTCGGAGAGAGGGCCTTCTCCCGCTCTGTTAAAAATATCACTGACAAAAAAAGTCACTATCTGCCGCAGGTGGAAACCCCATTCCACGCTGGTGACGACAGGTTGTGATCGGTATCACTCGTTACACAGCTGATTCCCCGAATAAATTTGCATTTGGCATATGCGCTGCTTTACTGGAAACCAGTAGCGCAACGGCTACGGCTCGAATCGCGAAGAATTTTTATCGTTCACTGGAGAACTACCATGAAAAAGATACAACAGGGTTTTACCTTAATTGAATTGATGATCGTGGTCGCGATCATCGGCATTCTGGCGGCCATCGCGCTGCCGCAGTATCAGACGTATGTGGCCAAGTCGCAGGTTGCGCGTGCGGTAGCTGAAGTCGGCGCGCTGAAAACGGTGATCGAAACCTGTTTGCTGGAAAACAGAACTACGCCTGTCAATACTGATCCTGCCAATAATACCGAGTGCAACGTGGGCTGGACCCGCAGCAGCCTGCTGGCCGGTAGCGAAGCTGAGATTCAAGGTGCCGGGCTGTCAGTTACCATCGCGGAAACGGCAACTGATACTGCTCCGAACGGTGCTGAAACGACGATGCTCGAAGCAACTTTTGGCGGCAGCGCATCTAACGCGCTGGTTGGCCGCACCATTACCTGGGGCCGCAATGACGCCGGAGTCTGGGCATGCCATGTGAGCGATACTCTTGACACCAAATATCGCGCGACTGGTTGTCAGGAGGAGTCGTTCGCTGAAGCAATCGCCGGTGAGGAATGATTCATAGCGGTTGCGAAAGCAGAGGAACGCCCCCGTAAGGGGGCGTTTTTTTTGGTGGAGATAAATACCCATGCCCATTTTTCGTCGCTGGATAGACGTGTGTCTGGTTGTCCTGGCTACGGCCGGCGTCGCCTTGGTCGGCCATTTCTGGATCACGGATCGGCTCGGTGTGCTGCGGACGATCTATCCGCTCGAAGCCTTCTTCGCCGGGCAGTCGGTACGCTGTTCGGAGGGTGCGCCCCCGTGGCTGCGCGAGCTGGTTGACCACGCGCTCAAACACCAGCATTCACTTGCCAACCAGGTGGCGTACCGTGAGCCGGGTGGCCGCCTGCATCATTGCGAAAACGGCTGGCGGGACACGCTGCTGTTTTCGCCGGCGATCACAACGGCTACCCGGTTTCGTTTCGCGAGCCTGACCAAGCTGCTGACGGCGGACACGGTGCTTGCCTATGTAAATGCCGGCCAACTGTCGCTGGATGATCGATTGATCGATCGTTTGCCAGTGGCGCTCCCGCTGGCGGATGGTCGCATTGCCAGTATTACGCTGGAGCAATTGCTCAGGCATCGCGGCGGCACCGATCGTTTGCGCACGCCGGACCCGATGCTGACCGATAACGAAAAGCCCTGGTGCCCCGGCAATGTGGCTGCACTGTCGAAGCTGAAACTCGATTTCGATCCGAACGCACGATTTGCCTATGCCAATCTCGATTATTGCCTGCTGGGCGTCGTTCTGGAGCATGTATCCGGCAAACCGTTCCGCGAGTTGATGGAGGAGCGGTACGGTCTGGCTGAAAAAGGGTTGCGTTTTATCGATGGGCCTTATCTGGCGGATGAGGTTCGCTATGATTTTCGCAACAGCAATTTCTATACGGAGACGTACTACCGGCGTTTTGATTTTCCTGCGCTCTCGTCGTCAGCCGGTTTGTCGGGAAATGCGCTCGGGCTGATGCAGGTGCTGTCGGGTATGCCGCAGCGACAACCATTGAATCTTCTGTCACCGGCGTCCGACGTGGCCGATTGCGATATGGCGCGTTACGAGGGGTGTTACGGTTACGCCGTGATGCCCTACCGCTCGAAAAATTCACCGCTGACGCTTTATGTCCAGTCAGGGTTCATGGTCGGTACGGCGTCCAAGGCTGTTTTCGATAGCGAGGGCGGAATAACGATCTGGCTGGGTGGCGGAATGTCTCTCAAACCCCTGAGCGCGGCGGCGACGTTCGTGGAAACGTTGAATGGCCTGTTGATGCAGTATTACGGGATGGAGCATTAGCTGCCGCGACAACCGGCCGCCTCACGACCTGGTTTTCCACCTTGCCGGCTGTTCCGATTGCAGGCAGGAGCGCGCTGACAAAATTGGCGAGTTAGTGGCAATCGCTGTCGCTCACTTTCTTGCTTCTGTTGCTTTCTCTATGTAACTAATTGATTTTATTTGATTTTTTCATGGCATGTGCCGTGCAAAGACTGCTGACATGAATCATTGATACCCGAGACTGATGAATGCCTGCACGACTACAACAGGGTTTTACGCTGATCGAATTGATGATCGTAGTGGCCATCATCGGTGTCCTCGCCGCCATCGCGATTCCTCAATATCAGACTTACGTTTCACGTTCTCAGGCCGTGCGCGGCATGGATGAGGCGGCTGCACTGAAGACGACCATCGAGAGCTGCTGGGCGGAGGGGCGCACCACGATTGGCGCGGCCACTGACAACTGTGACCCTGCCGCGACCGGCTCGAATATTCTGGTGGGTGCCGCCCAGGGATTGATCGCGGCTCCGTCCGGACATGGCGTTCCCCAGGTGCTGGTGGATGCCGGTACGGGTGAGGTCACAATCACCGCACAGTTCGGCAACCTCGCCTATGCGACATTGATGCAGGCCGGTGTCGATACGATCGTCTGGCGGCGCGATGCCGCCGGCGGCTGGCACTGTCAGGCCACCATTCCGGCGAGCTACCGCCCGGCCGGCTGCATGGAGGATTTTGGCGGGTAGCGTTCAATCTGGAGATCGGGTGTGTTCGCCAGCTCGGTCGATGTCGGTGGGCATTTTTGTTTGCAGGCAGCGTCGCAGCGATTCGAGTTTTTGCGCCAGTATCAGCTTATCCATGAGTCGCGCCGGCGCGCCCAGTGAGTTGCGCAATGCTTTCGATGAGCCTCCAGCAAAGTGCGCAGACTCTGTATCAATTCGCCGTGACGCATTGCGTTATTCTCCGCGCGAAGATGTTTTTCTGCAGAGTGTCAGCACTGTGCCACGCGCATCGACAAATCCACAGCCCGAACATGTTTCGTCAACGCCCCACTCGAAACAAAATCCGGCTTAACGCCAATTAATGTTTCGATACTCTCGGCAGAAATATTCCCCGAGATTTCAATTTTCGCTTTTTGATTGACTAGGCGGACGGCCTCTTTCGCATCATCGATTGAAAAATTATCGAGCATGATGATGTCGGCTCTGGCATTGAGGGCCTGTTTTAATTCATCGGGATTTTCGACTTCGACTTCAACCAGTTTGCCCGGATGCAGTTCGCGCGCCTTTGATACGGCGTTAGCGATTCCGCCGCAGGCGGCGATGTGGTTTTCCTTGATCAGGAATGCGTCGAATAAACCGATGCGGTGGTTGTGGCAGCCGCCGCAGAGTACGGCGTATTTTTGCGCGCTGCGCAAACCCGGGATGGTTTTGCGCGTGTCGAGAATTTTAATTTCCGTACCTTTTACCAGTTGCGCGTATTCGTAAGCAGCGGTGGCGGTGCCGGACAGCGTTTGCAGAAAATTCAGCGCGGTGCGTTCGCCGGTCAACAGGCTGCGCGCGCGTCCCCTCAATGTCACGAGAGTCTGATTCGGAGTGACGCGATCGCCGTCGCGCACATGCCATTCGAGTTTTACGTCCGGGTCGACCTGATGAAAGACTTCGTTGACCCACGGTATGCCGCAGATCGTCGCGTGCTCGCGCGTGATGACTGTTGCATTGGCGATTTTGTCGGCGGGAATCAGTTCCGCGGTGATGTCGCCGCTGCCGATATCTTCCTCCAGCGCGATGCGCACGCTGCGCTCGATGTCGGCAGTGAGGGCCGTACTTTGAAAAAGGTTTTTCGTAGTCATTGATTCGGTGCTGGTGGTTATTGAATTGGCGTGTTGATCGGAATCCGGGAAAGTCTCGCGTGACGATCTGTGAACTATCGTTGCCAGTGTAGCATTTCAATGATTTTTTATTCCTCGAAACACAGTTTTCGCCGTCTTAATAACATTCCGTTTGAGGCGCGGAAGTAGTTCGCAAGTGCCTGTGACGCGCTTCAAGATCCTGTCATTTGTCCCGGTATATGTTCGACGTGTTGTTATATTTGTTAGCAACAGGCCCTCATTGGGTGCATGTTTTTGTGCTCTGCGGGGTCGCTGAAAGGTGGGTGGCGCTGGCAGGGTGATAGGTGAAAAACTCCGGTGGATGATATGAACGGTCCGAGATCGAAGGTTGTGCCGATTAAGCCGGGCCCCGCTGCGGGCAGAGGCGCGGACAAGAGCGCGGCCAGCAACGGTGGGAGTGGCGTCGTGAGCGGTTCTCTGGCGCTGCCGCTGGCCCGTCTGCAGGAGCGCTGCCGGCCGATGCTGCAGCAATATGTGCAGGCGGTATTCGACCGCGCCGACGATGCGCTGTTCGAACTCGCCGATCGCGCCACCAATAACGCCGAACAGAATATGTTTTTCGAGTCGATGCGCGAAGTGCGTATCAAGCGGCGCGGCATCGAGCAGGCCGTGCTGCGCGATCTGGCCGAAAATTTCCGCTGTCTGGCCCTGGGTGTGGCGAACGAGGATGGCGTCGGCAGCAATGCTATCGACGATGTCGCCAGCCTGTCGCTGGTCGATCACGACGAGCTCGAAGAAATCGTCGCCGCCGACGGCATGATCGCCAAGGCCGAAAAGGAGTTCGCCGAGCCGCTGGCATTGCTCACCGCGCGCATCGATGCGGTGCTCGCCTATTCCGTCACCGTGAAAACCAATCCCTTCGGTCCCGCGCGTCTGTGCCAGAGTTTCGTGCAGGCGACGCATGCGCTCGATCTCGATATCAAGGCCAAGCTGGTCCTGCTCAAGCTGTTCGATCGCCACGTGATCAAGTCGCTCGACAAGTTGTACGAGGCCGGCAATAGCCTGCTGGTGGAGGAGGGCGTGTTGCCGCGCCTGAAACGCGCGGGCGCGAGTGCGTCCAAGTCGCCGCTGCCGGGCAGCGGCATGCACGAAGATCCGGATGCGGAAAAAGTGTTCAACAGTTTGCAGCAGTTGCTCGGACAGGCTCGCCCCGGCATGGATTATGTACCGCTCGATCAGCTGACCGGGCTGGTCGCGCCGGGTCTCGCTCCGGCATTGCCGCGCGACACCCTGATGCAATTGCTCGGCGATATCCAGAAGCAGCAGATTACCTGGCTTGCGCGTCAGCAGGCCGCGGTGTTGCGTGGTGTGGCTCCGCAGCAGCTCGATGTGCTGCAGGCGCTCAATCGTGCGTTGCAACAACATATGCCGAATCAGGCGCTGAGTATCGGCCAGGTCGATGACGATGCGATCAATCTCGTGTCGATGTTGTTTCAGTTCGTCCTCGAGGACCGCAATCTCGCCGCACCGATCAAGGGCCTGATCGCGCGTCTGCAGATTCCGATTCTGAAAGTCGCGATGCTGGATAAATCGTTCTTCAGCAAAGGCGGCCATCCCGCGCGCAAGCTGCTGAATGAAGTCGCGAATGCCAGTCTCGGCTGGGTGCCGGCGAATCCGTCGCTGCCTCTGGAGCGCGATCTGTTCTACGCCAAGGTCGATTCCCTGATCAGTCGCATCATCGATGAGTTCGTCGATGACGTGAGTGTGTTTCAGACGGCGCTCGAAGATTTCGTCGCGTTCGTCGAGCTGGATCGTCGCCGCGCCTTGTTGATCGAGCAGCGCACGGTCGATGCCGAAGACGGCCGCGCAAAATCCGAGCTGGCGCGCTCGACCGTACAAGCGCTGCTGAATGAAAAAGTCGCCGGCAAGCGCCTGCCTGCCGTCGTCGCAAAACTGTTGCAGGACGGCTGGAGCAACGTGCTGTTTCTGATCTGTCTGAAAGAGGGTACGGAGAGCGACAGCTGGCGTCAGGCCGTGCAGACGGTGGACGATCTGCTCGAAAGCGTCGAGCCGGTGGCGAGTTTTGCCGAGCGCGCGGGGCTGTTGCGCACCCTGCCGACACTGCTGAAAAGCCTACGCTCGGGTCTGAATAAAATCGGTTTTAACCCCTTCGATCTGAATCAGTTGTTCAGCGATCTCGAACAGATTCATTTGCAGCGCCTGAAAAAAGAAGAGACGGCGGATCTGGTCGCGCTGGACGATCTGAATTCCACGCCCGCTGCGGATGCGCAGAATGCTGCGTCGCCGGCCATACCGTCGCAGCCGCTCATGCCGTCACCGCCACTGGTGTCGTCGCAAATCGTGCGCCCCGATATACCCATCGTGGCCGAGCGCAGGGCGCCGGCACAGACGCTGGACGATGTACTGGCATCGCGTCAGCAGCACGAAGAGCCGCTGCCCGATGAAGAGCACACGGCTCAGGAAATCCCGGTTCTCAAAGCCGATATCGAGGATCTCGACCGCGAGCTGGCGGCGCATTTTGGCGAGGGCGATTTTGCGAATGCGGAAGTGGCGGCCGAGGCTGCGCCAGCAGACGTTACCGATGTCGCGATCGAGGGCGCGCGCAATGCGAATGCGGGTGTCGATGCGAAAGCGGGCGATGCCATCGATCTCGATCCTTCGCGTACCCGCGAGCAACGCAGCATCGAGCGTGTCGATGCGCTGCAGGTCGGCAACTGGGTCGAATTCCAGCAGGGCGGTGGCAAGGTATTGCGCTGTCGTCTCGCTGCGATCATTCGCGCGACCGGCAAATACATTTTCGTGAATCGCGCCGGCGTCAAAGTGGCCGAAAACACCCGCGACGGTTTGCTGAGAGCCTACATGAGCGGGGAATTGAGCACGCTCGATGAAGGTCGCCTGTTCGATCGCGCGCTGGAGTCGGTGATCGGCAATCTGCGCGATATGAAATCGCGCAATAATCCGTAAAAAATCCCCCGCTTGCGTTGTTCGCCGCCCCCTTAACCAAAGATCCTGAAGGGGTGAGGGGGGATTTAAATTCCGTGTATGATCGCCACACATTGATGCACAGGGATTAGACGCGCGGTCATTTCATGCTTGTTATCGATAACGAAGGCTGGCTGCGCGGTGGCAACGAATACGGGCCGGTCAGACATTGCCGCTCACCCAATTACAATCAGCGCCCGCCCGCAACCTCGGTCGATCTGCTCGTTATTCACAACATCAGTTTGCCGCCGGGACAATTCGGTGGCGATCATGTGCATGCGTTGTTTTGCAATCGACTCGACTGTACCGCCGACCCTGCCTTCGCCGATTTGCGCGAGCTGAAAGTCTCCTCGCATCTGCTCATCGATCGCGCAGGGGCGGTCACGCAATTCGTCGCGTTCGGCGCGCGCGCGTGGCACGCGGGCAAGTCGTGTTTCGACGGTCGCGATAACTGCAATGATTTCAGTATCGGTATCGAACTCGAAGGGACCGACACGCTGGCCTACACCGATGCGCAATATTCACAGCTGGCGCGGGTGACGTATCGGCTGTGTCATCATCTTCCTGCGTTGACATTGGCGCGCATCGTCGGGCACAGCGATATTGCGCCGGAGCGCAAAACGGATCCTGGTCCTGCATTCGACTGGAATCGATACCGGCGATTGCTGCGGGTATAAACTCATAACATTTTCATGAACTCTAACGGTGCGGATTGAATCATGGAATTTCTTGTCATCCTTATCGCCTGGGCGCTGCTGCATAACATCGAATTGGCGGCGCCGGCGAAGCGCGATGAATGGCTGGTTGCATGGCGTCTGCGTGCCGCCACTGCGTTGAGTGCACTGGCTGATCCACTGCGTTTATTTCTGATCTGCGCGCTGCCGTGTTTACTGGTTGCCGCGCTCGAATGGCTGCTCGCGCCGCACTGGGCGGGTCTGCCCCTGTTCATTCTGGAATTGGTCGTGCTTATGTACAGCCTGGGTCGCGGCGAATTCCGCGCGCAGCTCAGCGCCTATCTCGCATGCTGGCAGCGCGGCGATCATCAGGCGGCATTCGAAGAGGCATCGCGCATTTTTCCGCTCGAACCGCTGACAAACTCCGGTGAGCTGCACGCGCAGGTTCGTCGCGGCATTTTGTACATGGCGTTCGAGCACTGGTTCGCCGTGGTGTTCTGGTTTTATTTTCTGGGCCCCGGCGCCGCGCTGTTCTATCGAATTCTGCATTTAACTTTCGCGCAGAGTACGTCGGATCATGAACGCACCTTGATTGGCGAATGGCTGCGCTGGATCGAATGGCTGCCCGCGCGCATCGTCGGCCTCGCGTTTGCCATAACCGGTAATTTCGTCGCCTGCCTCGGTGTATGGCGCGAAAGTCTGCCGGGGCTTCGGCCTGTTCCCGACTTGCTGGTGGCTTATACGGAATCTGCGCTGACCGGCATCATTGCCGATCCCGAGCGCGACGGCGGGAATTTTTCCGAGCGTGCCGTCATCGAATTGCGCGAGCTCGACGGTTTGCTGGCGCGCAGTGCGATCGCCTGGCTGGTCATGTTCGCGCTGCTGCAAATGATTCGTTAAAAATCTCCCTCTCCCCAAACGAGAGGGAATAAAGCCCCGCGTTGCCTTCTGGTTGTTCAGGCCGTAGACTGCCCGCCTGTCTTGTCGGGGTGCCCCGCTCATTCCAGTCCGTAAGGAAAAGGTTTGAGCAGAGCTGAGATCGCTGCAGCGAACCCGTCGTACCTGATCCGGATAGTGCCGGCGTAGGAAACAAGATTGGCGCATCGCTGTTAGTCCTCCCGATCGCCAACCTCGCGCATTCGCGCACCTCGTCCGCCATTCCGCTCCCGTTTAAACATACGTCTGGCTTTGTAATTTACGTTGCAGTTCTCAACAGCTGCACAGCGCGAGGAAAAATCGATGACCCCACCACCCGCCCAGCCGCAGAAAATCCTGAGGGAGTCCGCCGAAGTCGATGCCGCCTCCGTGCAGCCGTTACCCAATTCGAGCAAGATTTATCTGCAGGGCAGCCGTCCCGATATTCGCGTGCCCATGCGCGAAATTCGCCTGACGCCGACACCGTTGATGGGTAAGGATGGCATCGCTTCGCTCGAACAGAATCCCGTACTGCGCGTTTACGATTGTTCCGGTGTGTATACCGATCCGAACGTGCAGATCGATATTCGCAAAGGCCTGCCGCCGGTGCGCGAGCAATGGGTCATCGAGCGCAACGATACCGAAGTGCTCGCCAGCGAAACCTCGCGTTACACACAATCGCGTTTGCACGACGAATCGCTCGAACATCTGCGTTTCGATCTGAAGCGCAAGCCGCGTCGCGCGAAAGCCGGCATGAATGTGTCGCAGATGCATTACGCGCGTAAAGGCATCATCACGCCGGAGATGGAATACATCGCCATTCGCGAAAATCTTCTGCGTGCACAAGTTTTCGAAAACAACGCACTGCTGAATCAACAGCATCCGGGCGATTCACTCGGTGCGAGCATTCCGCGCGAAATTACCGCTGAATTCGTGCGTGATGAAATCGCGCGCGGCCGCGCGATCATTCCGGCGAATATCAATCACACCGAATTGGAACCGATGATTATCGGTCGCAATTTCCTCGTCAAAATCAACGGTAATATCGGTAACTCCGCGCTTGGCTCTTCGATCGAAGAAGAAGTGGCGAAACTCACCTGGGGTATTCGCTGGGGCGCCGACACGATGATGGATTTGTCGACCGGAAAAAATATTCACGAAACGCGCGAATGGATTATTCGCAATTCGCCAGTGCCGGTCGGCACCGTGCCGATTTATCAGGCGCTCGAAAAAGTCGATGGCATTGCTGAAAATCTGACGTGGGAAATTTTCCGCGACACCTTGATCGAACAGGCCGAGCAAGGCGTCGATTATTTTACGATTCATGCCGGCGTTTTATTGCGTTACGTGCCGCTCACTGCGAAACGTTTGACCGGTATCGTTTCGCGCGGCGGTTCGATCATGGCGAAATGGTGTCTTGCGCATCACAAGGAAAATTTCCTCTACACGCATTTCGAAGATATTTGCGAAATCATGAAAGCGTACGACGTGTCGTTCTCGCTCGGTGATGGTCTGCGCCCTGGCTCGCTCGCCGATGCAAACGATGACGCGCAATTCGGCGAGCTGCGCACGCTCGGCGAACTGACGAAAATTGCGTGGAAACATGATGTGCAGGTAATGATCGAGGGCCCTGGTCACGTGCCGATGCACATGATCAAGGCCAATATGGACGAGCAGTTGAAGCATTGCGACGAAGCGCCGTTCTATACGCTCGGCCCACTCACCACCGATATCGCTCCTGGCTACGATCACATTACTTCTGCAATCGGCGCAGCGATGATCGGCTGGTACGGCACGGCAATGCTTTGCTACGTCACGCCGAAAGAGCATTTGGGGCTGCCGAACAAGGACGATGTGAAAGACGGCATCATCGCTTACAAGATTGCGGCGCACGCGGCGGATCTGGCGAAAGGCCATCCGGGTGCGCAGATTCGAGATAACGCCTTGAGTAAGGCGCGTTTTGAATTTCGCTGGGAAGATCAATTCAATCTCGGCCTCGATCCCGACACTGCGCGTTCGTATCACGACGAAACCCTGCCGAAAGAATCGGCGAAAGTTGCGCATTTCTGTTCGATGTGCGGCCCGAAATTCTGCTCGATGAAAATTACGCAGGATGTTCGCGACTACGCGGCTTCATTGGGTGAAAACGTCGACGGTGCGGAAGAGATTCGCATGGTCGATGTCGCAGCTGAGATGAAACACAAATCGGAGGAGTTCAAGGCGCAGGGCAGTGCGATTTATCACAAGGTCTGATGTCGACGGCATAGAGGTTTAATTAAAGGTTGAGCGTGTTGAACATCGGTATCGCAGGCGCAGGTTTGATCGGCAGATTGCTCGCATGGCAACTGCTGCGCCGTGGCTGCCGTGTAACGATTTTTGATCGCGATGTTGTCGATGGAAATCTGGCAGCTGCGCGTGTCGCCGCAGCGATGCTTGCACCGTACAGCGAAGTTGCCGGCGGTGAACATGAAGTATTCGACTGGGGCTGTACTGCGCTGGCACGCTGGCCTGAATTGCTCGCCGATTTAAAGGCCGATACCGATCGCGATGTGTATTTCCAGCAGCGTGGCAGTGTGGTCATCGCACACCCGCAGGATCGCAGCAATCTCGAGCACTTCCAGATGCTGTTGCAGCGTGCAGTGCCGCAGCACATGACGCATGTGCATAGACTCGATCGCGATCAATTGCGCGAGCTTGAGCCGGAGCTCACGCAATTTAACAGCGGGCTTTTTCTCAACGGCGAAGGCACGCTCGATAATCGCGAATTATTGAATGCATTGTCGATAGCGATTCGCCAGCGCGGTGGTGAATGGCGCGAAAAAGCCGAAGTCGCTTCGGTGGCGGCCAATTGCATTGAATGCAACGGCGAAATATTCGATTTCGATCTCGCCATCGATGCGCGCGGTTTCGGCGCCAAACCGCAACTGCCCGATTTGCGCGGCGTGCGCGGCGAGGTGTTATGGGTACATGCGCCCGAAGTGAATTTATCGCGGCCTGTGCGCCTGATGCATCCGCGTTATCAGTTGTACATCGCGCCGAAGCGCGATCATGTCTACGTCATCGGTGCAACGCAAATCGAAAGTGAATCGTTCGCGCCGATCACGGTGCGTTCGAGTCTGGAGTTGCAGTCTGCACTTTACAGCGTGCATACCGGTTTTGCCGAGGCGAACGTGCTCGATGCGTTCGCCAATTGCCGGCCCGGTTTTACGGATAATTTGCCACGCATCGATTGTGCAAAAGGTTTATTACGAGTGAATGGTTTATTTAGGCACGGCTATTTGTTGGCGCCTTATGTGCTCGATCTTGCGTTGCGCACATTGGATGGTGACGTCGCGCATCCGATTGTGCGCCAGATGAACTGAAGTGAATCGGCATGATTGAAGTATTCATTAATGGCGAGTGTAAATCGGTTGATGAACGAAAGGCGCTCGCGATTGTGCTTGGCGAAAACGGGTTTAATTGCGCGCGTGTTGCAGTTGCGGTGAACAGCGAATTTGTTGCGCGCGGCGATTACGAACATTACTTCCTGAAAACAGGCGACAAACTCGATGTTGTTGCCCCCGTGGCTGGTGGGTGAGCGGCCCGGAAACAAACTCCATGGATGGCTGCTTGGGAATGCTTATGCAAAATTGGTCGCTCTACGGAAAAACATTTTCCAGCCGCTTTTTGATCGGCACCGCACTGTATTCTTCGCCACAGGTGATGAGCGATGCGATCAGGGCGAGCGGCGCGCAGATCGTCACGGTTTCATTGCGTCGACAAAATCCTGCGGAGGGCGGCGGCAATACGATCTGGGATTTCATCAGGCAATTGAATTGCGCATTGCTGCCGAACACGGCGGGTTGTCGCAATGCCAGGGAAGCGGTTGCGCTGGCGCAGATGTCGCGCGAAATTTTCGAAACGAACTGGATCAAGCTCGAAGTGATCGGCGACGATTACAATTTGCAGCCCGATCCGTTCGGCACGCTCGATGCTGCACAGCAGCTGACCAAACTCGGTTTCCATGTATTTCCGTATTGCACTGATGATCTCGTGCTGTGCCAGCGTTTGCGCGATGCGGGTTGTGAGGTGTTGATGCCGTGGGGTGCGCCGATCGGCACAGGCCGCGGTTTGATGAACCCTTACGCATTGCAGGCGATTCGTGAGCGCATGGACGTGCCATTGATTGTCGATGCGGGAATAGGCAGGCCATCGCACGCCATGCAGGCGATGGAGCTGGGTTATGACGGAATTTTATTGAATACCGCCGTTGCGCAAGCTGCAGATCCTGTTTTGATGGCGCAGGCATTTGGGGAAGCGATCAGCGCGGGCAGAAAAAGTTATCTCGCCGGTGCGATGCCCGAGCGCCAGACCGCACAGCCGAGTACGCCGGTATTAGGTACGCCGTTCTGGCACCAGAAATAAATTTCTGATGCACGATCTGTAGGGGCGGACCTGTGTGTCCGCCCTGTGTTTTTAGGATTTGATACAGATTGAAGAAGGGCAGACACGCAGGTCTGCCCCTACGTGATCGTGCGAAATTGTGGAATAAAATAAATTGGTCGAACAGAAAATACCCATCGTCTGGACCATCGCCGGCTCCGACTCGGGCGGCGGTGCGGGCATTCAGGCCGATCTCGCCACGTTTCGCGATTTCGGCGTTCACGGTTGCAGCGTCATTACCGCGCTCACCGCACAAAATTCTTTTTGCGTGGGATATGTCGAAGTTGCCTCGCATAAGGCACTCGCGGCGCAAATCAATGCGCTCGATAGCGATTTGCCCGCGCGTGCAATCAAGCTCGGCATGCTGGCAAGCGCGGAAGTCGTGCGCTGTGTTGCGAAATATCTTGCGGAATATCCAGGCTTCGTCGTCTGCGATCCGGTGATGGTCGCGAGCAGCGGCGCCTCTTTACTGGAAGGCGAAGCGGGAAAGATTTTGCGCGGGCAGCTTATTCGAGAACAACTGCTGCCGCGCGCCGATGTGATCACGCCGAATCGCAGCGAAGCGGAAACGCTGCTCGATCGAAAAATTCATTCGCCGGAAGAAATAGAAATCGCTGCGCACGATTTGCTGAAACTCGGTGCGCGTTCGGTGTTGATTACCGGTGGACATTTCGATAACGATCCGCTGCGTTGTCATGATTACTGGACTGACGGTGCCGACGGTTTCTGGCTTGCAGGGCCCCGCATCGATACGATTCATACGCACGGAACCGGCTGCACGCTCGCCTCGGCGATCACCGCGGCGGTTGCGCGTGGTTATGCGATCAGAGATGCACTCGTGCTGGCCAAAATGTACGTGAGCGCAGGTTTGCGGCAGGCACAGAAAATCGGGGGTGGGCCGGGCCCGGTTGCGCATACGGGCTGGCCATCGGCGTTCGAGGATTTTCCGGTATTGAGCAGGCACTTTTCGGGGCAGGGGTTTTCTGATCGGGAGGATGGGGCATTTCCCGATTGCGGTGGTGAGCTCGGTCTGTATCCGGTGATGCCTTCCGCCGAATGGATCGAAAAATTGTTGCCGCTCGGCGTCACCACGATTCAACTGCGTGTGAAAGATAAGTCGCCGGAAGAGACCGAAAATGAAGTCGTGCGCGCGATTGAATTGAGCCGCCGTTACAACGCCCGTTTATTCATCAACGATTATTGGCAGCTGGCCATTAAGCACCGCGCTTATGGTGTGCATTTGGGGCAGGAAGATCTCGATATCGCCGATATCGCCGCGATTCGCCGCGCCGGCCTGCGCCTGGGCGTGAGCAATCACAGTTATTACGAGCTCGCGCGCGCGCATGGACTGCGTCCGAGTTATCTCGCGCTGGGACCTATTTTTCCCACCACCACGAAAGCGATGAAATTCGCCGATCAGGGCATCGGTCAATTGCAGCGCTGGAGTGCTTTGCTGAAGCCCGCATACACCTTGTGCGCGATCGGCGGAATCGACTATTCGCGTGCCTCTACTGTGTTATCAACCGGAGTGGGTAGTTGCGCGCTGGTCAGCGCCATTACGCATGCGCCGGATTATCGCGCCGCCACGGCAGAGCTGCTGGCGCTGCACAACTGACCCCACCTTTCGTTGCGTAATTCTCTTGCCGACACCACCGCGTCGGCTAAGCTCATCAAATTTGCGATAAGGAAAATTCATTATGCAATGTCGGTGGAGTTGGTTGCTCGGCGTATGGTTTTCGATTATGCAGATACCGGCGTTTGCGCTGGGTACGATAGAAGTTCAGGCGTTGATGAACGATGCGGCATTGCTGAGCATCGGCGATAAGCAGCGCATGTTGCGCAATGGTCAGCGCAGTCCGGAAGGTGTCCTGCTCATCAGCGCCACGACACAGCGTGCGATCATCGAAGTCGACGGGAAGCGCAGGGAGTTGAAATTGAGCCAGCGCATCTCCGGCAGTTTTGCGGCAGCGGATACCAGCGAGGTGCGGATCGATCGCAATGCGAACGCACAATATTTGACGACGGCGAATATTAACGGACGTCTGACCACGGTGCTTGTCGATACGGGTGCAAACACGGTGGCGATGAGTGGCAGACACGCTGCTGCACTCGGTATCGCTTATCAGCGCGGCACGCCTACGCAAGTTGGAACGGCGAGCGGTGTGGCGAGTGCGTATTCGATTCAGCTCGATAGCGTTGCGGTCGGTGGCATCGCGGTGCCGTTCGTGCCTGCCGTGGTGATCGAGGGAGATTTTCCTCACATCATCCTGCTCGGCATGACATTTCTGCAGCGCGTCGGCATGCGTGAAGAAAATGGCGCGCTGTTTTTGAAGCAGAAGTTTTAGAACAGAATTTCAAATTTTAAAATCAGGGCTTGCGATGAACGGATGGTTGTTTAAAACAGAACCTGAAGAGTTATCGATCGATACACTCGCCGAACTCGGTACGAAGGGCGCGGTATGGGAGGGCGTGCGCAATTATCAGGCGCGCAATATGCTGCGCGACGATGTGGCGTTGAACGACCCGGTTTTTATTTATCATTCGAGCTGCAAACTAATCGGCATCGCCGGAATCGCGCGTGTGATAAAAACCGCGTATCCCGATCCTTCGCAATTCGACAGGAAAAGTATTTATTTCGATGCGGCGAGCACGCCGGAAAAACCGCGCTGGATTGCTGTCGGTGTGGCGCACGAGCAGACATTCGAGCGCATAATTCCGCTCGCGGAACTGCGCGAAAATCCGGCGCTGGCGGAGTTGTCGCTGGTGCGGCGCGGCAGCCGGCTTTCGGTGATGCCCGTAACCGCCGCGCAATGGAAAGCGATTTTAAAAATGGATAAATATTAGTGCTGATGCCCGCCCACACCGTGCGCATGTCCATGTGCTTTTTCTTCTTCAGTGGCTGCGCGCACGTCGACGATATCGACAACATAATTTAATGTTTTTCCGGCGAGCGGATGATTGGTGTCGACATCGACTGAAAATTTGCCGATCTTCACCACGCTCACCAGCATTGCACCTTCTTTGGTGTTGATCTGGACGGCCTGACCGACTTTCAGTTTTCCTTCGTGCTTTAAATATTTCGCGGGCACACGTTCGATGGCATTGTCGCGGCGTTCACCATAGGCGTCGGCGGGTTCGAGAGTCAGCTCGAAATGATCGCCAGCCTTCTTTCCCGCAAACGCTGCTTCGAGTTTTGGCACCACATTGTTCGCACCGTGCAGATACACGGCGGGGTGAGCGCCATCGCGGTTGGTTTCGATGGGGTTGCCGTCGGTATCGTTGAGTGTGTAAAGGAAGGAGACGACGCTGCCGTTTTCGATGTGCATGTGAAACTCTCAGAACAAAAATAAGACGGAAGAAATGATGGCGGGCTATGGTAGTGGCAAGCGCCGTAATTGAATAGAGGCGGCCCTGCGATTCATCCGGCCGCTCTGTTAGGATTGGGCCCATTGAATGATTTTACGAATGTGTGGGAACTGCAGTGGCAGAGATTGTTCCATTCAAGCGCAAACCCGCGCCGAAGCGCAGCACGCTCTGCGCCAATGGTCATCATCGCTGGGTGATATGGCAGAAAAAGCCTTTCGACAGCAGGCAGGGTAAGCTGATCACCATCTATCGCTGCGAGCGTTGCGGCGCGGAACGCAGTGAGGCGCGTTAAAAGAAAAACGCCCCGAAGGTATCCTTCGGGGCGCGACTTCCCGGGCGTATCAGAGCGAAACAGTCAGGCCAGTTTTTTCAGAATCGATTCGAGCAGATTGCGCACGGCGGCTTTGCCTTCGACAGCCTGCATGACCAGCGCCATGCCGTACATGTGTTCGGCAACCACGGCCGACATCGGCAAATCTTCGGCTTCGGCTTCGTCGCGCAGATACAGGAACGCGCGAGCACTTACATCGTCGATCAGCTCACGCAAAGTGGTTTCGCGGTAGGTGGCGAGATTGATAACGTTGCTGGCGCTGGACATGATGGTTTCGCTCGGTGTGAGCAGGCACTGGATGTGCGTGCGCGGTTAGAGTTGAGCAAACTATAGGTGCTAACCGTGTTTCTGAAACTACGTAAATACCACTAAAAAACTGCGTAAAATACGCAACTTAGCATGGCTTGCAAGGTTGGCAGCCCGCTGCGCGACGTGGATAATGCCAGCCCGACAAGGCGCTTGCTGCACCGCGCGCAATGCAATCGACTCATCGCTAACGCACTTGAAAAGAGTAAAAACCTCTCCCATGACCCCCACCACCACGACAGAAATTTCCAGCGACGGCATCGAACAGCTGCCCCTGCGGCAATTCACCGAAAAGGCATATCTCGATTATTCGATGTATGTGATTCTCGACCGCGCGCTGCCGAATATCGCCGATGGTCTCAAGCCCGTGCAGCGCCGCATCGTCTACGCGATGAGCGAGCTGGGCCTGAAGTCGACCGCGAAATTCAAGAAATCCGCGCGCACCGTCGGCGATGTGATCGGTAAATTCCACCCGCATGGCGATGGTGCGGCTTATGAAGCGATGGTGCTGATGGCACAGCCGTTCAGCTATCGCTATCCGCTCATCGACGGTCAGGGCAACTGGGGTTCGCCCGACGATCCGAAATCGTTTGCGGCGATGCGTTACACCGAATCGCGCCTCACGCCGTTTGCGGATTTATTGCTGTCGGAGCTGGATCAGGGCACCGTCGACTGGTCGCCGAATTTTGATGGCACGCTCGATGAGCCAGTCGTGTTGCCTTCGCGTGTGCCGCATGTGTTGCTGAACGGCACGACGGGTATCGCGGTCGGCATGGCCACCGATATTCCGCCGCACAATTTGCGCGAAGTGATTGGCGCGTGCATTTATCTGCTCGACGAACCGTACGCGGGTGTGCGCTCGATTTGCGAATTTATTCAAGGCCCCGATTTCCCGACCGAAGCCGAGCTCATCACGCCGCGCTCGGAAATTCTTTCGATGTACGAAACGGGTCGCGGCAGTTTGCGTATGCGTGCGGTATGGCGCGAAGAGGATGGCGACATCGTCATCACGGCGCTGCCGCATCAGGTCTCGGGTGCGAAAGTGCTGGAGCAGATCGCACAGCAGATGCAGCAAAAGAAATTGCCGATGATTCAGGATTTGCGCGATGAATCCGATCACGAAAACCCCACCCGCCTCGTCATTATTCCGCGCTCGAATCGCGTCGACGGCGCCGCGGTGATGCAGCATCTGTTCGCCACCACCGATCTCGAAAAAACCTATCGCGTCAATATGAATATGGTCGGCATCGATGGCCGCCCGCAGGTGAAATCGCTGCCGAAAATTCTGACCGAGTGGCTGCAGTTCAGAACCGATACCACGCGTAAACGTTTGCAATTCCGTCTCGATAAAGTGCTGCAGCGTTTGCATATCCTCGAAGGTTATCTGATCGCATTTTTAAACATCGACGAAGTGATTCAGATCATCCGCTTCGAAGACGAGCCGAAAGCGAAATTGATCGAGCGTTTCAAGTTGACCGAAACGCAGGCTGAGGCGATTCTCGAATTGAAATTGCGTCATCTCGCAAAACTCGAAGAGATGAAAATTCGCGGCGAGCAGGATGAGCTCGCAAAAGAGCGAGACGAACTTGAAGGCATTCTCGGTTCTGCGCAAAAGCTGAAAAAGCTGATGCGCAAGGAATTGGAGGAAATCGCCGGGCAATACGGCGATGCGCGCCGCTCGCCGATCGTGCAGCGCGAAGAAGCGAAGGCATTCAGCGAAGAAGAACTCGTCAGTTCCGAGCCGGTGACGGTCGTATTGTCGGAAGCAGGCTGGATTCGCGCAGCGAAAGGTCACGATATCGATCCCGCGACGCTCAGTTACAAAGCGGGCGATGGTTTTAAATTCGCTGTCAAAGGTCGCAGCAATCAGCCGGTAATCATTCTCGACAGCACCGGGCGCGCCTATAACGTCGCCGCGCATAGCCTGCCGTCTGCGCGCGGGCAGGGCGAGCCGCTGACCGGGCGCATCAGCCCGCCCTCGGGCGCCACGTTCGACGGTTTGTTGATGGGCGGCGATGCACAGCAGCTCGTGCTCGCTTCCGATGCCGGTTACGGCTTCGTCACCAGACTCGCTGAGCTGGAAGCGAAAAATAAAAACGGTAAAGCCGTGCTCACCTTGCCGGAAGGCAGTCGCGTGGTAGCGCCAGCGTTAGTTCCCGACGCACAGGATACGTTTATCGTTTCCGCCAGCAACGACGGACGTCTGCTGATGTTTCCGCTTTCGGAATTACCGCAACTCGCGCGCGGCAAGGGCAATAAAATTATCGGTATCACGTCGGCGAAAGTCGCATCGCGCGAGGAGTTCATGATCGCCATTGCCGTCGTCACGCCGAAAGATACATTGCGTGTGATTTCGGGCAAACGTTATTTGAATTTGAATTTCAATGAGCTCGAACACTATCGCGGTGAGCGCGGTCGACGCGGCAACAAACTGCCGCGCGGGTTCCAGAAAGTGGACGAGATAGCGGTTGTAAACGATTAATGATCCGCCTCAACGCGCTTGTCGCATAATCGACGCGCTTATCGCGCTTCACTTTGATCTCGACTGGAATGCAGCAGGGGACTCAACGTTGCGATCTGTCGCTCCAGTAAAACATCGTACGGCGATTCGAGCGCAATCACCTGCCAGAAACTGTCGTTGGCCTGAATCAGTTTGCAACGCTCCCGAATGGTTGCGTGACGTTGCAACTGTCCGTCGATTTGAATGCGACAGCTCGGCGCCGCATTCAGCGCAGCGCGATGCAGGCGTTCGATGAGTTGCTGTTCCTGCCAGATATTTCCGGCCTCGCTCGATGGCAATACTGCGAGCGCCAGCCGGCATCCCGCATCCTGACCCAGCGCCGCGATCAGCTCGGCGCAGCAGAGTGCGCGAAACGGGCTTTCGAGATCGTCGTCGGCGCTGAGCATCGCCGTTATGCCGCCTGCACGGGTCACCTGCACGCGGCCGTTGTAAACCTTGCTCGCTGCTTCGACTAACGTGAGCGCCTGTCCGCATTGCTCGGGGACGATATTCGGCATGACGACGTGCAGTACGAATTCGCCATTGGGCGCAGTGGGCGGTTCCGGGGTCAGCAATGGCGGTGGCGGTGTGTCGAGTACGCGTGCGAGCGCATCGGTGCCGTCGTAATTCAAGTCGACCTGCTCGCCGCTGAGTTTGCGTGTCAGGTTTACGAGCAGCGTTTCAGCGCGGCTGCCGAACAATACGCCGCAGGCTGCGCTGATCGCGGTAAGAATCGCACTCAGCACGAGCAGGTCGCCGAGCTGCGGATAATGCCCCGCCGTCACCATCGGACGCAGACTCAGTACGGCGCGGCCAATGGCGCCGTCCTGCCAGTGTATGGTTGTCGAATAATCCCATGCGTCGGCGGTTTCACTGCCGGCAGCCGCGACGAGTTGCTGCTGCAAATCGAAAATCACCGCACGCTGCACGACGGGTTCTTCCGCGAAACCCGCCAGCGCCGCTTGCAGACTGAGCGCATCGTTTTGCATAAGCGGCCGGGCGGCGCTCGCGGCGAGTCGCGATACCAGCGCGGCGCCGAGCTTGTCGGTGCGTTCGTGCAGCAGACGCTGCTGGCTGTACTGGGTAACGCCGACGATCGCCAGCGAACTGAACAAGCTCAGCAGCGCCATCGGTAGTGCAATTTTCAAGGTGAGGGGCAGGCGATTCCAAAGCGTGAGCATTGTTTATTATTTGATCCCGATGGTCATCCAGAACGATGGCCGTAGTATACGCAGCAGGGCGAATCGCACAACGCACGCTGCGTGGCTGCCACTGCTCCTTCGTCTTGCATGGCTACGTATCTCCCGCATGGCTACAATAACCGCCGAACGAATCTGGAGAACGCTGTGCGCGAAATCATTCTGCTCAATATCGCCGGTGAAGACCGCCCCGGCGTGACTTCGTCGGTGACATCGATACTGGCGCAATTCAATGTCAATGTGCTCGATATCGGTCAGGCGGTGATTCACGATTCGCTGTCGCTGGGTTTGCTTGTCGAATTACCTGCGACCGCGGAGTCATCATCGTTATTGAAGGATATTTTGTTTCGCTGCCACGAGCTGGGTCTGCAGGTGCGCTTCACGCCGATCAGCGTGGAAAGTTATCACCACTGGGTGGCGGGGCAGGGCAAGCCGCGTCATATCATCACCGTGCTCGCGCGCAAAATTACCGCTGAACATATCGCGCGCGTGAGCGCGATCATCGCGGAATTCGATTTGAATATCGATCGCATCGAACGTTTGTCGGGCCGCGTGCCGCTCAATGACGATAGCGTTTTTACCGAAAGGCAGAACAAGGCCTGCGTTGAAATTTCCGCGCGCGGTCAACTCAACGACGATGAATTCCGTCAGCGCTGCATGGTGCTCGCGAGCGAGCTCGATATCGATGTCGCGTATCAGGAAGACACCATGTTCCGCCGCAATCGCCGCCTCGTTGCTTTCGATATGGATTCGACGCTGATCGATGCAGAAGTGATCGACGAGCTGGCGAAGGCCGCGGGAGTCGGTGCGCAGGTTGCGGAAATTACCGAGCGTGCAATGCGTGGCGAACTCGATTTCACTGCGAGCTTTCGTGCGCGCGTGGCTCTGCTGAAAGGTTTGAATGAAAGTGCGCTGCAACAGATCGCAACGCAATTGCGTTTAAATGAAGGTGCGGAGCGTTTGATTTCGACGCTGAAAAAAATGGGTTACAAAACCGCGATTCTTTCCGGCGGTTTCAATTATTTCGGCCAGCATCTGCAGCAGCGCCTGGGCATCGATTATGTCTTCGCCAACGAGCTTGAAATCCGCGATGGCAAAGTGACCGGCGATGTGGTGGGTCAGGTGGTCGACGGTCAGCGCAAGGCAGCGCTGCTGCGCGAAATTGCCGCGAAGGAAAATATTGCACTCGAACAGGTGATCGCGGTGGGCGACGGCGCCAACGATTTGCCGATGCTGAGCATGGCGGGGCTGGGCATTGCGTTTCGCGCCAAGCCCATCGTAAAACAATCGGCACGGCAGGCGATTTCCACACTCGGTCTGGATGGAATTTTATATTTGCTGGGTATCAGCGACCGTTACGCGGATTGATCGTCACGCCGCGCGCTTTTGAAATAAAAAAACGGCCGTGAATCTCACGGCCGCAAGACTCGCCCCCACGGCGAATTCGGAAATACTGATTACAGTCGTGATCGGCTGACTTTTCGTTGTCCTGTATCAACCGCGCTGCACATGCATTAAATATAAATGAGAATTATTTGCATTTGCAAGTCTTTATTGATAGTTTCATAGGCGGCCCATGTGAACCGGAGGTTGCCATGCACGTCCCCGTCCCGACTTATTCGGCAAAAACGCTGCTCAGCGAGCTGCTGACTCCCGAGGTTTTCGTGGTTTTGCTGATCCGGTTGCGCGTGGCGGCCCAGTTCGATCCGGGTTCACTGCCCGAGGACTGGCGCGCCGGCCTGCGCACGGCGGGAGTTGCGCGCGAAGGCATCGATGCGTTCGATATGCTCATGCATCTGTTCGGCTCGGTATTGCATTTGCCGCTCGATGTGCGCAGTTTGCGCTGCGGTGGTCTGGGTCAGGGCGAGGCATTGCTGCTGCAAACGCTCAGCCTGCTGCAGCATTCGCGCAATGAGGAGGCCGAGGCGATTCTCGGGCAATGGCTGCCGCCCGGCATGTCGCGCATCGCCATGCAGCAGGCGACGCGTTTCGGGCGCGCGCTCACCTCGGTGCATCTGGTCATTCCGATGCGGCATTGCGAAGCGGCACATATGGATTTTTCGCGACAGCCGGCGCCCGATCGCGGCGCTGCATTGATTCACTAGCGCATTCGTCGATATCCGCAGCGCCCTGCGGCCTCCCCAGCGTTCTGTGACTTCTCAGAGTTCTGCGACTTCTCAGCGGCATACGAAATATTTTACATTTCACGGCTCATCCCGGCCGTGAGCTAACAATGTGAAGCTTCCACTGCGCGCAGTTCTGCGTTATCCCTCCGCCGTATTGCTACTCGTCCAGCTCGCTGGCGTGATCCTGTATCCGTGGATGGAGCAGGCCGCGGAAAGCCGTATTTATTTCAGCGTATTCGGCGTCACTGTTTTGGGCCTCGCGCTGCGCATGGTGCGCAATACACCGGGCGTGACGTGGATTGCTCTGGTGCTGGCGTCGTCCATCGTGTTGCTGTCGCTTGCGAATATCGTGACGCAGAACGCCGCTTTATTTTTAGCGATGACGATGCTTGAGGCGGCGTTTTATTTTTATGCGGCGGGCTGTCTGATTGCATATATGCTGCAGGACGACCGCGCCACCACCGATGAGTTATTCGCTTCGGGCGCAACGTTCACATTGATTGCATGGGCGTTTGCCTATGTTTATATGAGCTGCCAGCTATTGAATCCCGCCAGTTTCATACTGCAGGCAGAGTCGCCGACGCGCACCTGGATGGAATTGCTGTTTCTGAGTTTTACCTGTCTTTCCGGCGTGGGGCTCGGCGATATCATGCCGCTGCAACCGATGGCGCGAGCGCTCGTCATGCTGGAAGAATTCGCCGGCGTCATGTACATCGCGCTCGTCGTTTCGCGTCTGATCGGTCTCACCATTCGCGATACGCGCTAATTCATTCACCTCATTTCGCTTGAGAGGAGCGAGCCGTCTGCGCACGCTTCATCACTTCGCGGCGTCGACAATATTCCTTTAACCGAAGTTATTTCTTTAACCGAGGTGCATTCATTCCAAAACGATCGAATGCCCGGGGAATATTTCACAGCTTTTTCTTCCATCGCCTCTTCACACTGCCTTGCATCGACGGAGTTTGGTAACGACGAACCGGCTTTTTATCAATCGGATTGAAAAGGGAGCATAAGGCCATGGCAGAAAAACTGGACCTCAACCGCGCCACCACGGCGCAAATCGAAAAAATTTCGGGCGTTTCCCGCACACTCGCACGCAAAATCGTGAGCGAACGCAATGCTCGCGGCGGCTTTGCCAGCATTGCCGAATTGCGCGAAGCCATTGAAATCGACGACAAGCTTCTCAAAACCCTCAGCACGGCCACCACAGTGGGCGAGCGCGATGTGAAACCGCTTCACCCTGCGCAGGCGCGCGTCAGCATCGATCCCGAGGGGAAAAACCCGGGTCGTTACGGCGGCTATAAAGCGACGCTGGATTTTCAGGCAAAAACATCGGTGTCAGCGGACGGTACCGCGGTCATCGTGTCGGCATCGCTCACCGGATATTTCGATACGAACGGCAGCGCGACGATGACAATTCCGACGCCGGAAAATATGGTGAGCGCCGTGAAATTAATTGTGCGCGAGCCGAGCGGCGACATCGCTGCAACGCATGAATTTCCTGCCGCGGAATTACAGAAACCCATCGCATTTGCAGTTGCGCCGGTGAATGCACCGATCACGCTGCCGACCGAAGCCCCCGCGTTCGGGCAGCCGCAACGTTTACGCGGACGCGTTCTGGATCGCAGCGGCCGCACGCAGATCAGCGGCAGGCAAGTGATTATCTGGGCGGCGAAAACCGTAGAGCCGGACGATGAGGATTTCGTGCCGCTCGCGACCGCAAAAACCGATGGCAGCGGCTATTTTTCGACGGCGTATCCGCTCGGCACATTCACCAGCGCGCATGCAACGATTGCAGTCGAACGCACGAGCGCGGTGCCGATTCATCTCAATGATGGCGGCACATTTCCTGGCGATGTCATTTTAGTGATCGAAGCGCCCGCGCCAATTCTTAATGGGGGAAATGGCGATGACGAGTGCGGCTGTCACGGCAGCAAAACGCCGGAGGTCTTACGCAATCCCGATGCTGACGATCTGGTGAATGGCGGTTTCAGCTCGGATATCGGCCAGGGAAAATGCGTTGATTTCACACGGCCCGATCGCACGCTGCAGGAATTTTCGTACAGTTATGCGGTGCGCACGACCGAGCCATCGATCAAAGGCATGACGCTGCAGGAACCGCCGAAATTGCCGCCCGGCTTATGGCAGGAAGTGCTGACGCTTTCGCGTTTCAATAAAGTGCAGACCGACGCCGCGGGCGTCGCAATGAATCTACGCAGCGCCAATGCCAGCACCGCTGCGACCGCCGTTGCGGATTTCGCGCCCGACGCGAATCTCGCGCTGCAGGCATTGAACAAGCCCGACAAGATCGAGGTCAGCGCGCTGCAG
>CAZWBA010000017.1:0-67522 GCA_964631955.1 uncultured Verrucomicrobiaceae bacterium
GAAATGCACGATCGATAAACGATACGAATACACGGGGCGTTCGGCCTGTTTCGGCACGAAGTAATACATCATACCGAGAAAACCTGCGGTGAGAAAAAATCCTACCGCGTTGTGGCCGTACCACCATTGCACCATCGCATCGACCGCACCCGCGTAGATCGAATACGATTTATTCCACGACACCGGCACTTCCAGATTGTTGATGATGTGCAGAATCGCGATGGTGACGATAAATGCCGCATAGAACCAGTTTGCCACGTAGATGTGACTGGTTTTGCGGATGCCGATCGTGCCGAAGAAAACGTAGGCATAAACCACCCACACGATCGTGATGAGAATATCGATCGGCCATTCGAGTTCGGCGTATTCCTTCGCGCTCGTGTAACCCAGCGGCAGCGAAATCGCGGCGAGCAGAATGATCAGCTGCCAGCCCCAGAATACGAACGCGGCGGCGCCATCGGAATTCAACCGTGTCTGACAGGTGCGCTGCACGACGTAAAACGAGGTGCCGATCAGCGCCGAGCCGCCGAATGCAAAAATCACCGCATTCGTATGAAGCGGGCGCAGACGGCCGAAGCTGAGCCAGGGTATATCGAAATTCAGTGCGGGCCACACCAGCTGGGCGGCGATGAATACGCCGACCGCCATGCCGACGATGCCCCATATCACAGTCATCACCGCGAACTGGCGTACGACCAGATAATTGTATGTAGGGTGGGTGACGGCGGAATGATGATGCAAAGCGGTGTTCGATACTGCTGCGGTATCAGTGCTCATATAGCGGGCTGCCTGACGTTGAATGACGATGCGCAAATCAGTAAAGACTTTGCAAAAGTATTGTGGACACCCGGCGCGGATGTCTCCATGACCTAAATCAAAGTAGTTCAGGGATTACTGAATTTCACGCCGAGAGAAGTCCCTACCGCTTTGCGACAAACGCTTATTGACGAAAAATGGCGCGATTGCTACAACACGTTGCATCCGTGTCGATGCCTCGCTCGCAAGCAGACCGGGAGCGGTGAAAGGCGTTTACTCAGACGGTGAATTGCAGTACGTTTATGAAAACCTTCCGGGAAAAAAATATGAGCCAGTCCGTTATCTCCGGCACTGCAGTTCGCGAAAACGCCGCTGAGCGTCATTGCCATCACGATTTTCAAATCTCCTGCTCGAATTGCCGTTTATCGCAAATCTGTCTGCCGATTGCATTGGAGTCGACCGATATCGACAAGCTCGATTCGATCATTCAGCGCGGCCGGCCGCTGCGCAAGGGCGATCATGTATTTCGGCAGGACGAGCCGTTCAAATCGGTTTATGCGGTGCGCTCCGGCACGCTGAAGGCATACAGCACCACCGATAACGGTCAGGAGCAGGTGACGGCGTTTTATTTTCCCGGCGAAATTCTCGGTATGGATGGCATCAGCAAGAATCGCCATCCGAGTTCTGCAGTAGCGCTGGAAACTGCTGCCATTTGCGAAATTCCTTTCGATCTGCTCGGTGATCTCAGCATTCGCATTCCCAGTCTGCAGCGGCATTTCTTTCAACTGATGAGTCAGGAAATTGCCGAAGACCAGCAGCTGATTACCATGCTCAGCAAGAATTCCGCGGAGCAGCGCGTCGCTGCATTGCTGCTGAGCATTTCCGCGCGCAATGCACGCCGCAAATTGTCGGCCACTGCATTCCGGTTATCGATGTCGCGCTCGGATATCGGCAATTATCTCGGTCTGACCGTGGAAACGGTGAGCCGCATTTTCAGCCGCTTTCAGAAAAATGGTCTGATCGATGCGGATGGCAAGGAAGTGGTTATCACCGATGCCGCAAAATTACGCGACGTATTCAATGGCGTAAGCTGTGAATAAGAAGCCGTAACCGCCTGTGAACGCTATTTATTAATTTCAAATCTTTCGATCCCGCTTCGATAATTCAATCCATTCTAACGAATCGACCCTATCTGGACTGGTCCGACTTGAGCGCGCTTGCGTCTCGACTACACTTCAGCGACCAGCTGAGGTGATCTGCCATGGAACATCGTTACGACAAGCGTTTTTCTTCCGATCATAAAACTCTCATATTCAGGAATGGCATGCCGGTGGCGATCGGGCGAATTTTCAATATCAGTCGCGGCGGTGTGTTTGTGAAGACCGAGCTCAATCTGATCGATGTCAACCAGTCGATCGAACTCGAACTGATTGCGCGCAACAGCAGCAGCCGGGCAGTGGAGGGTTGCGGCGATCGTCGTCTGTGCAAGACGCTGGTCATGCACAAGAGCGATGGAGGGTTGGGATTGATGCTGCGGGAAGATTGCGAGGTAACGCAGAAGAATTTCGTCGAATTTTTTGCGGAAGAGTTTTTATTGAATCAGGTCGTGGCGAACGCGCCTTCGGCCACGTCCGACCCTCAATTCCGCGAAATCACATCCGCCCCGAAAAAGCCTTCGCACTAGTTTTCGCATTTCGCACTGGCTTTCGTATTGAAGCCAGTGCGAAATGCCTGCGCTATCGCTTAATGGAAGTGGTGGCCTACCGTCACGGCCAGTACAACCAGCCCCAGCGCGCCAATACACATGCAGAAAACCGCAATGCCGAGCTTGCGCAGTGTGGCCTTGTCCTGGGTTCCCAGATCGCTAATTGCCTGATTCATATTTCTCTCCTCGCTTCAACGTGCGGCATAACGCTGTTTAATAAAGTTTAGGCACGGCCTGGCGGTGTCGTATTGATGCGTATCAATACTTTGTCGGGTTGGCGCACGCGCCTAAAAGGCAAACGCTTGAGGCGGATCAATGCGAATTTTTCGTGCGGCGAACATGCTGTTCGAAACAGCAAAGGGGCGGCCGCTATGAATACCGAAGAAATCCGCGAGCAACTGCTGCATCGTCGCGATGAAATTCTGGCGATTGTGAACAAGGTCGGTAAGCATATTTCGCACAGGGAGCAGCCGTTCGACCGCGATTCCGGCGAGCGTGCACTGGAGCTTGAAAATCTCGACGCATTATTTGCCATCGATCGCGAAACGCGGTTGGAGCTGAGAAAAATTAGCGATGCGATCGAGCGTATCGACGATGGCCAGTACGGCTTCTGCGATGAATGCGGTGCAGCAATCAGCGCGGCCAGGCTCGCGGCGCTGCCTCATACCGATACCTGCATCGATTGTGCAGAGCGCATCGAAAATGCTGGTCGTATCGAAAACCCGGAACGTGGCAAAGGCGCAGAGCGCAGTGGAGCGCAGGCGGGAAAGAATACGCTGCGTTAAGTATTCGCATCGAAAAAAATTCAGAACAGGAGGCGCAGTCCCAGTCGGGCGATTGTGTAATCGTCGTCTGAAGCATCCACATTTTCGTTATCGCTCCGCCGATTTTCTACTCGGGCAATTTCGATATAGGGCGCAAACGTGCGCGCGAATTCGTAGCGCGCATTGAGGCCCGCTTCGAGCGAATGGAGGCCTCTTTCAATATTATCTTCAGCGCTTCCCGTAGCTGCCCAGTCGGCGAAAACATAGGGACTCACGATCAATCGATTCGTGATCAGCAGTTCGTATTCGAAATCGGTGCGCGCGAATAATCTGCCATCGCTGCGCACGAATGCGGCGATCTCGACCTCGAAACCGTAAGGCGCCAAACCATGCATGCCGATGGCTAAATAATTGCGCGCGCGCGGCTCGAAATCATGACGGACACCGATCTGAAAATCCCAGAAGGGCGCGACATAGCGACTGTAGAGCGCCTGTGCTTCAGCGTCGTGAATGTCGCCGTTTTCGATTTCACCTTCGGTTTTATAGGCGAGACGGTTGAGATCGGAGCCCATCCAGCCATCGATATCCCAGCTCGTCATCGTCTGATCGCCGGTGTTGCCGACAGCGGCGTCAACGCGCGTCGCCGAAAAAAATTCAGGCATTTCGTGTGCGTTGACAAACCCGGTATCGCCCAACAGCATCGCGCTCAACGCGATATGTGCGTACGCTCTGCGCTTAATGATGATCATGCGCGTGCTCCGCCGCAGGTTTCGGTTCGTGTGCGTTCGCGGCGTTTTCCTCGGTAATCACGACGGCCTGCATCATTCCGGTGAGCGCGTGATAGGCGAGGTGGCAATGAAACATCCACACGCCATTTTCCTCGAAGCTCGATAGCAGTCTTGCGGTTTCGCCGGGCTGAACGACAAGCGTGTGTTTGCGCGGTGCCCATGCCGATACCGGGGCGGCCTGATCGCCACCAGGCGCGCTCGTGTCCAGTTGAAAAAAAGCACCGTGCACGTGCATCGGATGCTCCATCATCGTCGTGTTGGTGATGTTGAATTGCAGGCGCTCGTTGCGTCTGGCGTTGAAAAAATTTTCGCGCGCCATTTTCTTGCCGTTGATCGACCAGAAATAGCGATGCATATCGCCGGTCAGTTTCATCTCGATGATTTGTGTCGGTGCGCGTGTATCGGTCGCTGGTGTCAGCGCGCGCAAATCGGCGTACGTTAATTTGTCGACGAATTTTTTTGTCGATGCCGGTTCTTTCGTCATCGTGTGATGATCATGCGTCGTGTGGTGTTCGTGAGTCGCATGATGTGCGTGTGTGTCGGGATTATCGTGCATTGCATGGGCATGAGCAGCGTCGGCTCCGCTGGTGGATGATGTGTGCGAGCCGTGATCGTGCACGCCGGCCATATCGGCCATCGTCAGAATCGGCTGCGGTCGCGGGGCGGGGATTGGCGCTTCCATGCTTTCCGTTTCCCTGTAAAGCGACGCGGGCGCGAGCGTGCCGCGCGCGAAGCCGATGCGCCCCGTGGTTTCCGCAAATACCGTGTACGCCTTGTTTTCGCGAGGTGTCACGATCACATCGTAAGTTTCGCCGACGCCGATGCGAAATTCGTTCACCTCGACGGGCTGCACGTGCAGGCCATCGCTCGCAACGACAGTCATCGTTAGGCCCGGAATGCTCACATCGAAAAAATTCATCGCGGCGCCGTTGATAAAGCGCAGGCGTATGCGTTCACCCCGATCAAATAGCGCGGTCCAGTTGTTTTCAGCCGTCTGTCCGTGCATGAGAAATTGCCATTCGGGTCCGCCGTCGGTGAAGTCGGTCGGGTCCATGCGCATTTGCGCCCACATCAGACGCTCGCGCCAGATTGCCGCGCGCGCTTCTGCGGATTTCGCAGCGCTCAGTTGTCTGCGCAGATCGAGCAGCGTCTGCCGGCGATAATTGTAATAACCTTCGACCTTTTTCAGATTCGCCAGGACTTTTTTCGCGGGTGTGTCGTTCCAGTCGGAAAGCAGCACGACATAATCGCGATCGTATGCGAATGGCTCGGGCGTTTTCGCATCGATAATGATCGCGCCGTAAAACCCTTCCGGCTCCTGCAAAATCGCGTGGCTGTGATACCAGTAAGTGCCGTTGTGCCGCGGTGTGAATCGATACTGAAAGGTTTCGCCCTGATGAATTCCGGGAAAGGTGATTCCCGGCACGCCATCCTGATCGTTTGGAATGACCAGCCCGTGCCAGTGCACCGATGTCACTTCAGGCAGGGTGTTGGTGACCGCGATCGAGACTTCCTCGCTTTCGCGAAAATGCAGCAGAGGGCCGGGTACGCTGCCGTTCACGGCGACAGCGTGTGCCGGCTTGCCGCTGAAATTCACGCCGATATTGCCGATCGATAAATCGTAATGTTTTTGCGGACCGCTCGCGCTCACCGTGCGGGCGAGCGCATTGCGTGCGCTGGCGTTCGCGCTGAGGGGAAGCAGCGACATGCCGGCGGCAGCGACTCCCCAGCGCATTAAGGTGCGGCGGTCGATCGCGTTTTGTGGATCGGAAAAATCCGGAGGTTTGCGTTGCTTCGTCATCGATAAGATTTTCTCTTCAGGAACCGGATGCCAGACGGATCGGATCACCGTTTTTATCCAGTTCGATCACTTCGCCCCAATTGAGCGCCTTTAATTGCGGCAGAATTTTTTCCCTGTCGCCGATCACGAGCCAGACGATATTCTGCGGTTTCAATAATTGCGCCTGCTGTCGCGTTGCCGCCAGATCGAGAGCCTGCAGTTTGCGGCTTTCTTCGACGAGATAATTATCGGAACGCCGCAGGCGCAGATTTTTTGCAATGGCCTGCAGGATGTCGTTATTGGTTTCATACGAGCCGGGCAATTGCCGTATGCGCTGTTCGCGGACTTTTTCGAATTCGTCCCGTGTCAGCGGATGTCTGTCGGTGAATTCCAGCCATTCGCGCTGTAATTCCTTCAGCGCCGGGCCGGTCTTGTCGATCTGCACGCCGCCCATCGCGATCCATATCTGTGCATCGCGGCTTTCGACGATATTGCTGCGGGTGCCGTAACTCCAGTGTTTCTCCTCGCGCAGATTCATATTGATGCGCGATGTGAACAAGCCGCCGAGCGCATTGTTCGCCAGGCCGAGCGCCGTCATATCGACGGGCTGTGACGCGGGCAATACCATCGCACCGCCGATGGTGGCCTGTGCGCTGCCGGGCAGATCGACGAAATATATCGCGGGCCGCGCGCTGTCATTCGCAGCGGATGGTGCCGGCGCTTGCGAGAGATCGGCGCTATCATCGTTAGCGGCTTTCCAGTCGCCGAAATGCGTTTGCGCAAGCGATTTGAAACGCGTCATTTCCAGATCGCCGACAGCAATCAGCGTCGCCTGCTGCGGGGCGAACCAGCGCTGATGAAATGCCCGCAGTTTTTCGCCCGATAAATTCGCGATGACATCGCTGCGACCGCTGCCGGTGAACGGTCCTGCGCCGGGGTGCGCATCGCCGAATAACAGACGCGGGAGAACGCGCTGTGCGAGCGCGTTGCCATCGTTCTGTTCGCGCTGAATCTGCGTCAGTGTTTTTTTCTGCAGTCGCTGCACGGCGTCGTCGGCGAAATCCGGGTGACGAACGATGTGTGCGAACAGTGCGATGCTGACATCGAGATTTTCCCTGAGCGCCGAAAGTGTCACCCCGGAGCTGTCGAGACGCGCATAACTGTCGATTTCCGCGCCGAGTTTGCGCGCGTTGGCCGCGATGGTCGCACTGTCCATGCCGGTGCTGCTTTCAGTGAGCATGTTGAAGGCAAAATTCGCGGTGCCCGCCCGCTGCCAGCCATCGACGTTGTAACCGATCGGCAATTGCAGCTCCATTTCCACCAGCGGCAGATCGCCGCGGCGGACCAGCACCAGTTGCAGACCATTATCGAGTTGCGCGTGTTCGATCGCGGGCAGATTCGGTGCCGGTGCCGCACCCGCATCGGGTACGCGCGAGCGGTCGATTTTATCGGCGTGTGTTTTCAGCGCGGGAAACGGCGTCACATGCAGCACATAGACGCCGTTATCGAGCCATGCCTGCGCCGCGCCGCGAATCTGTTCTGCCGTAGTCGTTCCGATGGTGTGCAACTGTTTTCGAAAATATCCCGCGTCGTTCGCGAACACCGCGCCGGTGGCTAACACATCGGCTTTGCCGCCGAAACCGCCGAGCCTTTCAAGCTGGCGCAAGGTGTCGGCGCGATACACCGTCTTCGCGCGCGCAAGCGCATCGGAGGTCAGCGCATTCGGATGGGATCCGTTGCGTTTGAATTGTTCGAGTACCGCGCGAATGCGCTGTTCCAGTTGCAGCGGATCGATGCCCGCCGCGACATCGGCCTGAATCCAGAATTGACCGGCGATTTCGCGGCTGAAATTGAAGGCATTGATCGCCGTTGCAAGTTTTTCCTTTTGCACGAGCTGCTGCGTCAGTACGGCGCTGGCATCGCCAGCCAGCAGAAGGGCGGCGAGATCGAGCCGATCGGAAACCGGATCGTTGAATGGCGGCGTATTCCAGACTAAATAAATACGTGCATTGGGTACGCGGTCCTGCATGACATCGCGCCGCTCTTCATCGCGCCTGGCAATCCATGTCTGCGTGCGCTCGTAGGGTGGGCTCGGCTGAATCGAACCGAAATAAAATTCGACGCGCTCTTTGACGGCATTCGCATCGACATCGCCGGCAATGACGAGCACCGCATTATTAGGCCCGTAATAACGTTTGAACCAGTTGTGCACATCGTCGAGCGAAGCGGCATCGAGATCCTTCATCGAGCCGATCGTTTCCCACGAATAGGGATGACCGACAGGAAACGTATTTTTCGCAATCTGTTCGAACACCTTGCCGAAGGGACGATCCTCGCCCTGCCGTTTTTCGTTTTTGACCACACCGCGCTGCTCGTCGAGCTTGGCCTGGTCGATCGCGGGCAGCAGATGGGCCATGCGGTCCGATTCCATCCACAGGGCCATGTCGAGTGCCGGTTTCGGCACGGTGACGAAATAATTCGTACGATCGCTGTTGGTGGTGCCGTTCATACTGGTGGCGCCGGCTTTTTCGAACGGACGAAAATATTCGTCGTTGAAATGCTCGCTGCCGTTGAACATCAGATGCTCGAATAAATGCGCGAAACCGGTCTGGCCGGCCTTTTCGTTTTTCGAGCCGACGTGATACCAGATATCGACCGCGACCAGCGGCGCTTTGCGATCCTCGTGCACGATCAGCGTGAGACCGTTGTCGAGAATGAATTTTTGGTAAGGGATGTCGATGGACTCGGCGTGTACAGTAGCGCACACGGAAATCGTCGCAAAAAGTGTGAGCAGAGCGGCACGTACGAATATTTTCATTGATTGATTCCGTCGAATGTTTGATTCCGTCGATTGTTTGTCGACGAGAGCCGCGTGATTGGAGCGCATGCACGCGTTAAAGTGCCCGTTAATTTCGGTGGTACAAATTATCCCAATACCGCGAATTCGGCAAAGTGCCATTGCTATCATGAGGAGGTTCAATGAATAACGATAATCTGCCGCCCGATCTGGCCCTGGTCGATCCCGAACTGCGCGAGCTGTTGATTCCCATCAAGACACAGCTGGAAGCGATCGGCATCAACCGTTTCAATACCGAAACGGTTGCACGCATGCGCGAATTGATGTCGATGGGGGGCGAGGATCTGCCCGCGGGCGAACCGCGCGTCGAAAAGCGAATCATTCCCGGCATCAGCGGTGCGCCCGACGTGTGCGTCTTTATCATCGGCGCGCAGCCGGGCGCATCGCGGCCCGCAATTTTGCACATGCACGGCGGCGGTTATGTCATCGGCAATGCGATCGGCGCACTGCCGCGATTTCAACAGATCGCGCGCGATAATCAGTGCGTGATCGTCAGCGTGGAGTATCGCCTCGCGCCCGAAACGCCATTTCCCGGCGCGCTCGACGACAATTACGCGGCACTGTCATGGCTGCACGATAACGCCGACGCACTCGGCATCGATCGCACGCGCATCAGTGTAATGGGCGAAAGCGCGGGCGGCGGTCATGCAGCGATGCTCGCGATTGCCGCGCGCGATCGCGGTGAAATTTCGCTGCATCATCAGATTCTGATTTATCCGATGCTCGACGATCGCAGCGGCAATACAAAACCTCGCAGGCCGTGGGTCGGTCAGCATATCTGGACCGCCGCTGATAACCATTTCGGCTGGTCTTCATTGCTGGGAGTACCGGCGGGGTCTGCGTCGGTTCCGAAGGGCTCGGTTCCCGCGCGCGAGGAAAATCTCGGAAATCTGCCCGCCGCATTTATCGCAGTGGGTTCGCTCGATTTATTCGTCGAGGAAAATATCGAATATGCGCGCCGTTTGCTCGATGCGGGCGTGCCGACGGATTTATGCGTTTTCGCCGGTGCGTTTCACGGCTTCGATGGTCTGGCGCCGACCGCGGCAATTTCGCAACGCTTTACCGCAGCCGTCGATGAGGCGGTGCGGCGTGCCTGTATTTAATCGATTGTTACGTTAATCAATTGTTACGTTAATCGATTGTTCCGGTTCGCCGTCCATACGGGTAATAATGCATGTCGTCCCGGTAATCGAAGAGCGCCGCGGCTGTAAATAAAATAATCAGACAGTCGCTGTTGTTGCAGCTCCCCGTTCGAACACTCAAGGAAAAGTGCGCGTGAAGAAAATTCTCATTGGCGTTGGAATCGTTGTGTTGCTGCTGGTGTTTGCTGCGGTGCGTTCGCGCCCCGATCCCGTGCCGGTGTGGATCGCCAAAGCTGAAATGGGTGCGGTCGAAAAAACCGTTGCCAATACGCGGGCGGGGACGATCAAGGCGTGCCGCCGCTCGAAACTGTCGATGCCGATGGGTGGCGTGGTCGATAAATTGCTCGTGAAAAAAGGCGATCGTGTCGAAGCGGGGCAGTTGCTGCTCGAATTATGGAATCGCGATCGTCACGCGGAAGTGGCAGCCGCGCAGGCTGCGCTCAATGCCGCGAAAAATTCGCAGCAGCAGGTGTGCGTGATGGCCGAACGCAGCGCGCGCGAATCGAAACGTTTGCAAACGCTGGCCGAGCGCAAGCTGATTTCGGTGGATGCGGCTGACAACGCAGCCAGCAATGCGATCGCGCAAAAAGGCGCGTGCGCGGCGGCGCAATCGCAAACGACTTCCGCCGCCGCACAATTGTCCATGCAGCAATCCCTGCTCGATCGCTTTCAATTGCGCGCGCCATTCCCCGGTGTGATCGCTGAAATCAACGGTGAGATCGGCGAATACGTCACGCCGTCGCCGCCCGGTGTGGCGACGCCACCCGCAGTCGATCTGATCGACACTTCCTGTCTTTACGCCACGGCGCCCATCGATGAAGTCGATGCAGCGGAATTGAAACTGGGTATGCCGGTGAGAATTACACTCGATGCATTTCGCGGCCGCGAATTTGCCGGCAAGCTCACGCGCATCGCCCCTTATGTGCTCGATCTGGAAAAACAGGCGCGCACCGTCGATGTCGATGTGCGTTTCGATGCCGTGCCCGAAGATGTCGCGCTGCTGATCGGTTACAGCGCCGATGTCACCATCGTGCTGCAAAATCTGCCGCGTGTGCTGCGTATTCCGAGCGAAGCATTGTTCGGTGGCAACCAGATATGGGTAGTCGATGGCGAAGACATTTTGCATAAGCGCGAATTGCAGCTGGGCGTCGGTAATTTCACTTTCACCGAAGTGCGCGGCGGTTTGCAGGCAGGCGAGCGCGTCGTGCGCAACCCCGATCAGCCGGGTTTGAAAGATGACGCGAAAGCACTGGTTAAAAAAGATGAGTGAGCAACATCGCGGGGCTGGCAAGTAATTCGCGCAAGGCTTGGATTCATCGGGATGAATAAATTGATAAGCAACGAAAACGTCATCGAGCTGAAAGGGATTGAGAGAAAATTTCAGCTCGGCGATCAGGTCGTGCACGCGCTCGACGGGGTCGATCTGACGATTCGCAAAGGCGAGTACGTATCGGTCATGGGGCCATCCGGTTCGGGAAAGTCGACGCTGCTCAATATGCTCGGGCTGCTCGATAAACCCGATAGCGGCAGTTACAGACTCACCGGCGTCGAAACAACCACGCTCGACGAAGAACGGCGCGCAAAATACCGGCGCGATCAGATCGGATTCGTGTTTCAGTCGTTCCATTTAATTCCACGATTGACCGCGCAGGAAAATATCGAGCTGCCGTTATTGCTCGAAGGTGTCGCTCCGCGCGAGCGGGCAAAACGGGCGCGCGAAACGATGGCACGATTGGGGCTGGTCGAACGCGCGCATCATCTGTCGAATCAGTTATCGGGTGGTCAGCGTCAGCGCGTGGCGATTGCGCGGGCAATTGTCATGCGGCCGGGTTTATTGCTCGCCGATGAACCGACCGGAAATCTCGATAGCCGCTCGGGCACGGATGTCATGCAACTGCTGGAGGAATTGAATCAGAGCGGCATCACGCTCATCGTCGTCACGCACGATGCAGCGCTCGGTGCGCGTGCCCGTCGCACCATTCGCATGGTCGATGGGCGCGTGGCCGACGACAGCATTGTCGTCGATGAAAATAACGCGATGCGCGGGAAATAATCGATGCGCTCTGCCGATTTATTGCATTTTTCCCTGCAGTCGTTGCTGCGTCAGCGTGCGCGCGGCGCGATGATTCTGTTTTCGATGGGCCTCGGTGTTGCAGCGGTGCTGATACTGACGGCGCTCGGTGTCGGTGCGCGCGGTTATGTGCTCAACGAATTTACCTCGATCGGAAAAAATGTACTGATCATGTTTCCCGGTCGCAATGAGACGACCGGCGGCATGCCGCCCATGATGGGCGCCGCCGCGCGCGATATCACGCTCGACGAAGTGCATCTGCTCAAGAGTCGGGTTTCCGGTATCGACGAAGTGGCGCCCGTGATTCTGGGCAGCTCGCGCGTTGCCTATGCAGAGCGCGGGCGGGAAGTGCCGGTCTTCGGCACCACGGCGCTATATGTTTCGATTCGCCATTTTTCGCTGAAGCAGGGCAGAAATCTCACCGCCGGCGATTTTCGCCGGGCGAATAACGAAGTCATTATCGGCGAAAAACTGAAAGTCGAATTATTCGGTGGTGATACCGCGGTTGGTGAATTCGTCCGTATCGGCGATTCGCGTTTTCGCGTGATCGGTGTGCTGCATGGTCGCGGCGATGCGGGCGGTGTGGATATGTCCGACGCGGCGATCATTCCGGTCGCGGCATCGCAGCGCTTATTCAATGTGTCGGGATTATTTCGCGTATTGATTGCATTGGACGGCAATGCCTCGGTGCCGGTGGTCAAAAACCAGATCGAAGCGGCCATGCGCGGGTTTCATCAGAACGAACTCGACGTCACTGTCGTCAGTCCCGATTCGATGATGGCGACGTTCGATCAGATTCTCACCGCGATGACGCTTGCGGTCGGTGCGATCGGTGCGATCAGTTTATTCGTGGCGGGCATCCTCATCATGAATGTCATGCTGATCAGCGTGAGCCAGCGCACGCGCGAAATCGGTTTGCTCAAGGCGCTGGGCGCGTCGTCGGCCGATGTGCTGCGAATTTTTCTCACCGAAGCGATGATGCTGACGGGGACCGGCGCGCTGCTCGGTCTGCTATCTGGTTTGGCTGTCGTGAAAATCGCGCGTGCGCTTGTCGAAACAGTGCCATTCGATGCGCCGTTGTGGTCCATCGTGACAGCGGGGAGCACGGCATTGCTCACGGGTCTGGCGTTTGCGTGGATGCCTGCACGGCGCGCGAGTTTGCTGCAACCGGTCGATGCATTACTGAAACCTTGATGTTCAATTCCCTCTCCCTTGCGGGAGAGGAGAGAAAACTGGTTGAGATTGTTTCATGCGCATCAGCGATGGTTTGATCTGGGTTTCGCGTTCCGTACTCTCACAGCGCCAGCGCAGCTTATTGACAGCGTTAGGCATTGCGATAGGCATCGCGGCGGTCGCGCTGCTCACCTCGGTCGGCGAGGGACTGCGCGTTTATCTGCTCGATACCTTTTCAGCATTCGGGACGCGCATCATTACCGTATCCGCTGGAAAAACATCGACGCAGGGTATGGTCGGCATGATAAAAACCGTGCGGCCATTGACGATGAACGATGCCGAGGCGCTGCGCAAATTGCCGCATGTGGTTTCCGCTGTTGCCTATGTGCAGGGTACGGTACGCGTCGATAGCGGCAATCGCCAGCGCAACACGCAGGTATTCGGCATCGATCCCGATGTACCGAAAACCTGGAATATGCATGTATCGCTCGGTCGCTTTTTACCGGCCGATGGCGCATCGCGGCCCTATGTCGTGCTGGGGCACAAGGTGCGCAAGGAATTATTCGGCGATGCGAACCCGCTCGGCGAATCGGTGCGTGTCGGCGATTATCGGTTCCGTGTGATCGGCGTGATGGAATCGAAAGGGCAGATGCTCGGCTTCGATCTCGACGATGTGGTCTATATTCCCACCGAACGCGGATTGCAGTTACTGAATCGCGAAGGTGTCGGCGGCATCGATATCGCATTCGATCCGCAGACCACGAGCAGGGAAATGTCGAAGCGAATCACCCGACTGCTCACCACATTGCACGGTGGCGAAGATTTCACGCTGTTCACGCAGGAGGATATGCTCGCCAGCCTCAACCGCATTCTGCATTTCATTACACTCGCGATTGCAGGGCTCGGCAGTATTTCACTGATCGTCGGCGGTGTCGGTGTCGCGACCATCATGACGACGGCATTGCGCGAACGTATGGGCGAAATCGGTTTATTGCGCGCACTCGGCGCCACGCGCGAACAGACACTCGCATTATTTCTCGGTGAAGCGGTGGTGCTCGCAGGTATAGGAGGCATTGCTGGCATTTCGCTGATCGTAGTGCTGGTAGGCACCGTTAAATTATTTGCACCCGGCTTGCCGCTGGCGTTGCAACCTTTCTATTTATTTCTCGCATTTTTATTGTCGACGGCAGTGGGATTGATTGCAGGAATTTTTCCGGCATGGCGTGCGTCGCTGCTCGATCCGATCGAGGCGTTGCGGCAGGAGTGATTGTTGAGCGGATAAAAAAGGCGGATCACTGATCCGCCTTTTTTATTTGCATACCATTTTTAATGCCGCGGCAGCGGTTCGATTTTCTCCGCATCGTGCCGCGCTTTTTGTTTCACGTGATCGGCAGCGAGGAATATATACATCGCCGGTACGATGAATAGGGTAAACAGCGTGCCGATCGAAATGCCGGTGGCGATCACGATGCCCAGGTTGTAGCGGCTGGCAGCGCCGGCGCCCGATGAAAATACGAGAGGCAGGGCGCCGAGCACCATCGCCGCCGTTGTCATCAGGATCGGGCGCAGACGGGTGCCGGACGCAATCTCGATCGCTTCGCGTTTGCTTTTGCCGCGGCGTTGTTCCTCGTTCGCGTATTCGACGATCAGAATGCCGTGTTTCGCGATCAGACCGACCAGCGTAATCAAGCCGACTTGTGTGTAGATGTTGAGTGTTGCGGCGCCGAGGAAAATAAATATCATCGCGCCGAAAATTGCCATCGGTACCGAAATCATCACGATCAGCGGATCGCGGAAGCTTTCGAATTGCGCGGCGAGCACCAGGAAAATGACGAGAATTGCGAACGATAGCGTCGTGACGAAATTGTTCGATTCCTGCATCGTCTGCCGCGATTGTCCGCCGTAATCGATCTGATAGCCCTGCGGTAAAACTTCAGCTGCGAGTTCGCGCATGCGCTCCAGAGCATCGCCCAGCGGCAGACTCGTCACGCCGCCGATTGTCGCCGAGTTCAATTGCTGGAAGTGCGTCATGGCCTGCGGCACCGTTTCGGTGTGGAACGAAATGATCGTCGAGGCGGGAATCGAATCGCCGCTCTGCGTGCGAATGAAATAATTATTCAGCATTTCGGGATTGAGGCGGTCGATTTGGGCAACCTGCGGAATGACCTTATACGCACGGCCTTCCATGCTGAAGTAATTGACGTAGCCGCCGCCGAGCATCGATGTCAGCGTACTGCCGATATCGCGCATGGTGATGCCGAGCGTCGCCGCCTTGTCGCGATCGATGATGATGCGCGTTTGCGGTTTGTCATAGCGCAGTTCGTTGGCAACGTAATAAAAAATGCCGCTTTCCCGCGCTTTTTTCAGCAGGTTTTCGCTGACTTCGTAAAGATTGCGAAAGGGCTCCGTAGTTTTGATGACGAAGTTGAGCGGCAGGCCCGTGCTGCCTCCGGGCAGCGAAGGCGGATTGAATACCACGATCTGGGCGCCGGCGATCTGATCGAAATATTTTTGCAATTCTTTTGAAATTTCAGACGCCGTGAGATCGCGCTCTTCCCAGGGTTTCAATGTGATCGGCGCAAAACTGCGGTTGAGCACATTACCGAAACCATCGAACTGGACGAAGGCTTCGTTGATTTCCGGAAAATGTGCTGCGGCTTCGCGGACCTGCTTTCCATACGCGCTCATCTGTTGCGAAGTCGCGTTCGCGGCGCCGGTGGTGATGGCGATGAATATGCCGGCGTCTTCGGCGGGTGCCAGTTCCTTTTGGGAAAATTGACCGAGCACGAAAATCAGTGCGATCACAATCACGCCGAAGGTGACTGCGACGGGCCAGCTGTCGAGCACGATGTTCAGCATTTTCTGATAGACGTTGCGGGCGACTTCCAGGTTGTGATCGATCTGTCGGGCGAGCCGTCCTTCCTGTTCCGAGCCCTTGAACAAACGCGCGCACATGACCGGCGAAAGCGTCAGCGCGATGACTGCCGATACCGCGACAGCGCCCGCCAGTGTGAAGGCGAATTCGGTAAATAATTTTCCGGTGATGCCGCCCTGAAACCCGACCGGCACATACACGGCAATGAGTACCACGGAGATGGCGATGATCGGCCCCGTCAATTCGCGCGCACCGGTCAGCGCAGCCTGCAGCGGCGACATGCCTTCCTTGATATGCCGATCGATATTTTCGACGATGATGATGGCGTCGTCGACGACGAGACCGATCGCGAGCACGAGTGCAAGCAGGGTCAGTAAATTAATCGAATAACCGAGCACGAGCATGATGGCAAATGCGCCGATCAGCGACAGCGGCATGGCCAGCGCGGGAATGATGACCGAGCGCAAACTGCCGGTGAACAAATAGATCACGAGGGTGACGATGACGAGCGCCTCGATCAGGGTTTTTATCACTTCATTGACGGCGCTGCTGACAAAAACCGACGAGTCGAAATTGATATCCGCTTTGATTCCCGCCGGCAATTCCTGAATGATGCTCGGCCACAATTCGCGCACGCGCCGCGTCACATCGAGCAGGTTCGCTTCGGGCGCAGCCTCGATGAGCACGGCGGCGGAGGGCGCGCCCTTGAAAATGGCAGTGACATCGTAACTTTCGGCGCCGAAGCTCACCGTCGCAACGTCGCTGAGGCGCACGAGCTGATCGCCTTTGTGTTTGATCACGAGCTGGCGAAATTCCTCCAGCGAATGTAAATCGGTGCCGGCGGTCAGGTTGATCGTAATCATCTGACCTTTGGTGGCACCGACAGCAGAAATGTAATTGTTGCTGCTGATCGCCGCAGAAACGTCGGATGCCGTCATATTGACGGCGGCGAGTTTGACCGGGTCCAGCCACGCACGCAGCGCAAGCATGCGGGCACCGCTCAGATGCGCGCCCTGCACGCCGGGTACCGATTGCAGTTTCGGCAGTACCGCGCGCGTCAGATAATCGCTCAGCTGAATCGATTCGATCTGATCGCTCGAAAATACCAGATACATTGCCGCCGCGGCGCTGGCTTCGTTGACGATGGCGAGACGCGGCTGTTGTGCTTCGGGCGGCAATTGATTGATGACCGCGTTCACTTTCGAACTGATTTCCGTCAGCGCGCGATTGGCATCGTAATTCAGTCGCAGATGCACGGTGATTTCGCTGGCGCCGGTGGTGCTGTTCGACGAGATGTAGTCGATACCCTGCGCCTGCGCGAGCGATGCTTCGAGCGGCGTGGTGATAAAGCCGGCGATCACTTCGGGGTTGGCGCCATAGTACGCCGTGCTGACGCTGATCGATGCGGCCTGCATGTGCGGCCACTGCAAAATCGGCAGTGCAAACAGCGAGCGCAGACCGAGCACGAGAATGACGAGGCTGACGACACTCGCAAGCACCGGACGGCGAATAAAAATATCGGTGATATTCATTGTGTATCTCTGAGTTCGAAACCGTTTTGCCTGATGTGCGTGCGCTTAATGTTCTTTCGGTTGCGGCACCGGATCCATCGATGGCGTTACGGAGTTATTCACCACTACCGGCGAGTTGTGCTTGATCTTGAGCTGCCCGCTGGTGACGACTTCATCGCCTGCGGCAATGCCTTTGGTCACCGCAATCTGATCGCCGCGCGTCGGCCCCGTCGTTATGAATACCTGTTTCGCAATAAGTCCATCGGCTTTCGTTTCGCCGTCGGATTTTGCTTTGTCGTCTTTCGCCGTATCGTCTTTTGCAACCACATACGCCGTGGTGCCGTAGGGGTTGAACGACAGCGCAGTCACCGGCAGCGTGATATACGAAACCGGCTTGCCGAGATCGACATCCAGATTCACGAACATGCCCGGCAGCAATTTGCGTTTTGGATTCTGCAGCGTGGCGCGCACCTGCACATTGCGCGTATCGACATCGACTTTGGGATCGATGGCGCTGATGACGCCGTTAAAATCGAGATCGGGATACGTATCCGATTTTGCGCTGACGCGCTGGCCGACGCGAAGCTTCGCCAGATTTTGTTGCGGCAGCGAGAAATCCACATAGATGGGATCGAGCGTCTGCAGTGTGACGATTTTTGCGCCCGCCGCGACGTACTGGCCCGGATCGACATTGCGAATGCCGAGGTGGCCGTTGAACGGCGCGCGAATATGTTTTTTGTCGACGATGGCTTGCTGCTCTGCGACCTGTCCATCGGCATTTTTCAAACCGGCTTCGGCACTATCGAGTTCGGCCTTGCTGATCGCCTTTGCGTCGAATTGCGCGCGGGCGCGTTCGGCATTGAGCTTCGCCAGTTGTGCGGTGGCGCGCAGCGATTCGAGTTTGCCGATATCGTCGCCGGCGCGCAGTTCAGCGAGCAGGGTGCCTTTTTTGACATCGGCGCCGGATTCGAAATGAATCGCTTCGATCACGCCGGCAACGTCGGTCGCAAGATCGGCACCGCGGGTCGCATGCAAACTGCCGATCGCAGAAATCTGCTCGTGCCATTCATGGGTTTCCGCACGAATCGTACTGACGGTCTGTTTCGGCGCGCCCGCCTTGAACGCCGCCATCTTTTTCGAAATGTCATAAATTTTGATACCACCGATCACGACCACGAGCGCGACGACGGCCCCCACCATAATTAACCAGCGTTTCATGCCCGAAATGCTCCCTTATTGCTCGTTGGTTTGCGCTGCGGGACTCGACTCGGGTGTCGACGCAGTTGCAGTGTTGGAGGAATTGGCCTGGGTGGCCGCTGCGCTCGATGCTTCGGCAGTCGCCGCAAGCGCTGCTTCATCCCAGTTGCCGCCCAATGCCTGAAACAGCGCGGCGGTGTCCTGATAGCGGCTGGCGAGTGCCTGCGAATAACTCACCCGGGTTTGCTGATATTGACGCTGTGTCGCGAGCAGATTGATATAACTCACGCTGCCCAGCGCATATTGGCGCTCGACCAGACTCAGGTTTTCTTTCGATGACGACATCGCGGTGTATTGCGCCTGCAATGCCTGCGCATCGCTTTGCAGTGCGGTGAGCGCATCGGCGACATTCTGATACGCGGTGAGCACCGCGAGACGGTAATCCGCCGCCGCCTGATCGTAGGCCGCGATGGCTGCGCGGCGTTTAGCGCTCAGGGCACCGCCATGAAACAGCGGCTGGGTGACACCGGCGCCGATACTCCAGATCGTATCCCTGAATAATTGCGCACTTTCGGTGGCCTGAGTGCCGATGCTGCCGCTGATCGAAACCTGCGGCAATAAATTCGCCGTGGCGACGCCGATCAGCGCAGACGCCTGATGCAGACGCGCTTCGGCAGCGCGCACGTCGGGGCGCTGGCGGACCAGTTGCGCGGGGACGCTGAGCGGAATTTCCTGCGGCAATTTCAATTCTGCGAGATCGAAATCGCCGCCGGTGAATTCGCTGGGCAATTTGCCGAGATAAACCGCCAGCTGGTTTTGCACCGCGGCGTACTGCTTCTCTAACATCGGAAGTGTGGCGCGAACGGAGGCGAGATTCGATTGCGCCGCGAGCACATCGGCATAGGCGATGGCACCGAGCTGATGGCGCTTCTCCGCAATCTCCAGTTGTTTCTCCTGCGCAGCGACAATGTCGTTGGTGGCGTTGAGTTGATCGCGCAGTGAGGCCGCGCTCACGCTGCCCGTCACGACATTCGCCGCCAGCGTGAGATAGGTTGCCTGCAATTCGTAGCGCTGCGCTTCGGCGACCGCCGCCTGTGCCTCCACGCTGCGGCGCACGCCGCCGAAAATGTCGAGCGTATAGGCGACCGAAACCGATGCGTTGTACAGGTTGTAGATGCTGGTGCCGCTATCCGTTGGCGTTCCGAGCAGCGAGATATTGCTGCGCTGCCGCACGGCAGAACCATTGGCATCGACACTCGGGAAAAAGGCACCGCGCTGTGCGTTCAGATTTTCTTCGGCCTGTTTTAGCGCGGCGCGTGCGGAAGCGGTGCTCGGGCTATTCGAAAACGCCTGCGCGATCAGTGCGTCGAGCTTGTCCGAGCCGAACAGCGTCCACCACTGGATCGGCAACTCCCTGCCGATCGCGAAGGTTTGGGCCTCGCCGCCTGCTACGGGGGTGGCGCTGGTCTGAGCGGGCAGCGGCTGTGCTGTGTAGCTCTCCGTCTGCGGGCTGTCGGGCGACTTGAAGTCCGGCCCGACCGCGCAACCGGCGAGACCGGTCGATAGCGCCATCGCAAAGAGCAGTGTCAGGGAACGATCGGGCGATACAACCGCGGACAGGCACTTGCGGACGCCGAGAGTCGATAATTTCATTGCAACTCCTAAGAGGTTATACACGTCTCCGAATTTACCGGCGGTGCCGTTGACCCGGATTCGCGAACAATATCGGTCGAGGGAAATTGCAAAATAACGGGAGCCTTAGAGGGTTCCTGGGCTGCATTCATCCGGATATTGGTTGCAGATCGATTCGGTAACGGGCTGAGCGAGACAATCAGTCAAACAGTTACGCGATGCGAATTGAACGAGTACGACAAGCGGTGGGTGGGCCGCAGTATATGGATCGCTGCCACTGCGTACAAGAATTGGGACAGCGCGCCATGCCTCAGGCAGTGTATACGCAAACCCCGCCACGGACGGATTCTTGCAAATATTTAACGTCATCGGGCGGCATCGATTCGGTTGAGGCGAGGCGGGTGTCCGCATGATCCAGCCGCGAGTTATGCGGATGCAAAGCCGGTATCAGCGCTTCTTGGCCGATGTGGGAGGCAATGGCTCGGACTCAAGCGTTGGCGGGAATAACTCTTCGGCGTAGTTGGTTTGCAGCCACCATGGCTGCGGGTGGTACTGACGCAGGATATTCCGCCGCTCGCGCTTGCGCCGGCAGCTCGCGGTGGCCATGCCACCCGGAATTTTAAGGGCGCGGCGATCGCCACGCCCGCGTCGGTCTTCAAACATTGATCACACTGTTCCGTAGAAATTGAACGGCATCCTGGAAGTGATGGGTGTCAATTTTACCGACACTTTTGAGCCGCAACAATCAGAAAAATGGCTGGCGGGCGAACCAAATCACGTTTTACCGGTGAGGCGGCTGTTAACGCGGCGAATGACAGGCAGGTAGGTGTGGGCGGGATAATTGAAGAACAGACAGATACGGCGGTTCAGGACCGCCGTTCTGATGGTGTTGAGCTGATCAGTGGTGATGATGACCCGGCGTATGCACGTGGCCGTGCGCGATTTCTTCTTCGGTGGCGGCGCGGATATCGGCGATGCTGACATCGAAGTTAAGCACCACACCGGCGAGCGGATGATTGCCATCGACCGTAGCTGTCGCATCGGTAAGCTCGGTGATGACAACGGAGATATGGCCGTTGTCGGATTCCGCGCTGAAGCGCATGCCGATTTCGAGTTTATCCGCGTCCGGAAATGCGTTGCGCGGCACCTGCTGGATCAGCTCGGCTTGTTTGATTCCGTAGCCGTCCTCGGGCTGCACCTTGACTTTCAGGGAGTCGCCCACCTTCCTGCCGACGAGTTCCTGTTCGAGTCCGGGAATAATGTTTTGTGCACCGTGCAGGTAAACCAGTGGTTCGCCTTCCGCCGATGCGTCGAGGATTTCGCCGGCATCGTTGCTCAGCTCGTAATTAATGCTTACTACGGAATTCGGACCGATTTGCATGCTGGTTCTCCTGATTGGTGCGGCAGTCTAACCGGGATGAGAGCGGCTGTCAGCGCTGCGCAGGACTTAAGTCGCGGTTCCCGATGAAAAGGCAGCCCGACGATTCGCGTCACCCGAATATCAATTGCGCTGTCCGAAGTAGCCGGGTTCGCTGGCGATGCCGAGCAGGTCGCGTCGAATTAAATCGAGCCCCACCCATGTCACGTATTTTTGAAAATCGACACGTTTGAAACGGACATGCAAACGTCGGGTTTTCAACCGATTCGCGTCGCCCCAGGCGATCCAGACGGTACCGACCGGCTTGTCCACGCTGCCGCCATCGGGGCCGGCGATGCCGGAAACCGCAATGGCGTAATCGGCTTGCGAATGTTTCAGCGCGCCGATCGCCATTTCACGCACCACGCTCGCCGACACGGCACCTTCAGTACGCAATGTATTTTCATCGACCTGCAACAGCGCGTGCTTCATCGCATTGCTGTAAGTCACGAAGCCTGCATCGAAGACCGCGGAGGCGCCGGGTATTTGTGTCAGTGACGAGGCAATCAGTCCGCCCGTGCACGATTCCGCCACGGTGATTTTCCTGCCGCGCTCGCGCAAGAGATCGACCAGCAATTGCGGTAGCGTGATGCCGCCTTCGCCGAGTAGGCAATCGCCGATAATCGTTTCGATACGCGGCCAGATTCTTGTTGCCGAATCTCGCGCTGCGGCATTGGCGGTGCTCAATTTCAATTCGAGCTGCGGGAAACTCACCCGGAAACCGAGTTCGACATCGGCGGGCCAATCGGGAATGACATCGTTAATTTTTTGCTGAAGTCCCGATTCGCCCACGCCGAATAACGTAAAACGCTGCACGCTGGCGCCGCTGTCGGAAAAATCGCGCTGCAATGCCGGCATGATTTCCTGTTCGAGCATCGCCTCGAGTTCGCGCGGCACGCCCGGTGTGCAAATGACGCGGCAATGACCGAGCCGCATCGAGAATCCCACCGCGCTGCCGACGGGGTTGGCGACAATGTCGCAGTTCGCCGGCAATAGCGCCTGCTTGCGATTGGCGGCGTTGATAGCGATGCCGATACGACCGCACCATTGTTCCAGATGCTGCAGGGCGATGGGGTTTTCAGCGAGTTCAACGCCGCATGCGGTGGCCAGCGCCTGTGCGGTGAGATCGTCGACCGTCGGACCCAGGCCGCCGTTGACGAGCAGCACGTCGCAATCGCGCGCGAGCAGATGCATGGCGTCGATCAAATCGGCGAGATCGTCGCCTACCGTCAGTTTTTTTCGAATTTTCCAGCCATGCGCGGCCACGAAGCGCGCGATCATCGCCGAATTGGAATCGATGATGTCGCCCGTCATCAGCTCATTGCCGGTGAGCAAAAGATTTAACCGCATGATTTGTGCTCGCTTTATTTCGCCGCTGGAGTTGTCGATGTATTTGTGGGCATGTCCGATTTGTGGATGGGGGATTTACCCGTCTCGTCGGCCTGTTTCGTAATGGTTTCAGTTTCGATATTCAATTCGGTAGGCTTGCCGTCGATCGACCAATATTTAAAACCTTTGTAGCGATTGCCCTCATAACTGATACCTTCCATCATCAATTGCCCGTTCGGCCACCAGCTGCGCTGGCGACCATGTTCTTTTCCATTTCTCATCTGCCGTTCGCTCATCAGCTGGCCGTTACCGTACCATGTCAGCCAGGGGCCGTCGGGCTGTCCGTTTCTGTCGACGCATTGCCACTCGGTACCCGCAGGCGGCCTGTTGCCGCGCTCGAGATGAGCCGCCGGGCATTGACTATCTTCAGCGCTGGAAAAGGCCGCTGGAAATAGCGCGATCGCGGCAGAGACTATGAGTGAACGGCGCAAAAATTCGCGTTGTTTTCGCGAAGAAAAGAACGGGCAAAAATATTTCACGATGCAAGACTCACGGATAATCCAGCTCATCGGATAAATACCGGCTGGCAGTGATATGCTGCAGATAAGTTCGACGAAACACAACTGAATAGAGGAACGGGCAATGCCAGAAATCAAACGGCCAGTGCAGACTGTCGAGGTCAATTATGTTTGCGATAAATGCGGTCACGGCATGATGGAAAAGCAGGGCGAAATGGACGCACGCACGGGCGAAGTACCGCATCGCTGCATGATCTGCGGCGACGAAAAAGTATTCAAATGGGTGAGCTATCCACGGATCGATTACGTGGGTGTCGGGGAAAAAGTTTAACAGGTGAAGTGAGTGGTGCCGCAGGGCGGAATCGAACCGTCGACCTACTGATTACGAATCAGTTGCTCTACCGACTGAGCTACTGCGGCAAACCTTCCCGGCGTTCATTGCATGAGCCGCCTGGAAGAGGGCGCATATTTGAGCTCAAAACGAAGAATTTTTCAAAACTTTTTTACCGCACCTCTGTCTTCGTCGATGCGGCCGGTGGCTGCATCTCGCTGTGCATCGTCCGATCAGGCCCGCGGTTGTGCCCGATTCCTGAATTGATTCAGATCAAGAAGAATTCAATCATCCCGCCGTCGTAAAACCCTTTCGTAGTCTTTCGCCCCGCGCGCGTGCAAATATGAGGTCGATATTCACGCGATGGGAGTGGCCATGTCCTCAACCAGTTGGAAGGCTTTCGATTTAATCAAGCTCAAGGAAACCGTGCAGGGGACGGAACCGTGTTTCTTCGAATTTCTGCGCAGTCCGCAGTTGTCCTGCGCGATGTATCGGCTGCCTGCGGGCGCCCGGGATATGCAGGCGCCGCATTTCGAGGATGAAGTCTATATCGTCATCGAAGGGCGGGCGCGCTTGCAGATCGATGGTGCGGAACAGGAAGTCGGGCCGGGCAAGGTGCTATATGTGGGCGCGACCACCGAGCATTCATTTTTCGATATCACCGAAGATCTCACACTGCTCGCGATATTCGGGCCGGCGACTGTTTAAAATTTAAATCAATCGTTCGCGTAAATATCCCTATCTTTTGTCTCGGGAATAAATAACGTTCCGACGATTACGCTGATAACGGCGCACACGATGGGATACCACAGTCCGAAATAGATATCGCCTTTCGCGGCGACCATCGCAAAAGCGGTTGCCGGAAGCAGGCCGCCGATCCAGCCGTTGCCGATGTGATAGGGCATCGACATCGCCGTGTAGCGAATGCGTGTGGGAAACAATTCAACGAGTGCTGCCGCGATCGGGCCGTAAGTCATCGCCGAATAAATACCGAGCACGAATAGCAGGCCGATAACTCCCCACCAGTTAATTGCCGAGGGATCGGCTTTTTCAGGATACCCCGCGGCTTTGATCGCTTCGCCAAGTGCGTTGTTGAATGCGCCGAGTCGCGCGTTGAATTCTTCTTTCGATAAATTCGTACCTTCAAAACTGTCGATACGTTTTCCGCTGATTTGCGCGCTCGCCAACGTACCGGGCGGAGCGGAGATATGGGTGTAATTCACACCGCTGCGCGTGAGAGCCGCTTTGGCGATATCGCACGATTGCGTGAATTGGGAAGTGCCGATGAGATTGAGTTGAAACGAACAGTTTTTGGCGTCGGCGAGCAATTGCACCGGCGCATTTTTTTGCGCCGCCGCCAGCGCGGGATTGGCAAATTGTGTGAGCCCCTGAAAGATCGGAATGTAGGTGAGTGCCGCGAGCAAACATCCGGTGAGCATCACGGGTTTGCGACCGACTTTATCCGAAAGCGCACCGAAGAGGACGTACAGCGGCATCGTCAGTGCGACCGATAAACCGATCAGCCAGTTGGTGGTCATGGCATCGACGCGCAAGGTCTGCGTTAAAAAAAACATCGAATAAAATCCGCCGGTGTACCACGCGGTCACTTGTCCGATGCTCAGACCGAATAGCGCGGCCAGAATAAGCCGCCATTGTCCGAGCGTTTCGCGCAGCGGCGCTTTCGAGGTTTTGCCTTCATTTTTGATGCGCTGAAATACCGGCGACTCTTCCAGCGAGAGACGAATCCATACCGAAATCGCCAACAGAAAAATCGATAACAGAAATGGAATGCGCCAACCCCAATTCGCGAATGCCTCTTCGCCGACAATCTGGCGCGTGCCGATAATGACGATCAGCGAAAGCAGCAGGCCGAGGTTGGCGGTGGTTTGAATCCAGCCCGTAAACAGCCCGCGTTTGCCCGCGGGCGCGTGTTCGGCGACATAGGTCACGGCGCCGCCGTATTCACCGCCCACTGCGAGTCCCTGCAGCATGCGCAAAGCGACGAGCGCTATCGGTGCGACGATACCGACGCTGTTGTAAGAGGGAAGACAGCCGATCAGAAAAGTCGACAGACCCATCACGACAATCGTGACGAGGAAGGTATATTTGCGGCCGACCAGATCACCGAGTCGACCGAATACGGCTGCGCCGAGTGGTCGCACCGCGAAACCTGCGGAAAACGCGAGCAGCGCAAAAATAAATGCGGCAGTTTCGTTAACGCCGGAGAAAAACTGTTTACTGGTAATTGCGGCGAGTGCGCCGTAAAGAAAAAAATCGTACCACTCGAACATGGTGCCGAGAGCCGACGCAATAATCACTTTGCGTTCGGTACGTCCAATGGTTTGCATTTCAATTCACTCCGTTGCGTCTCGCGATGATTTTTTATTTTAGGGGAAACCCCGATTAAACCCGGGTTTCGTCGCTCCCGCGAAGGCGGTGTTATTGCGGTTGCGGTGCTATCGGAATCGCCGTGAGCTGCTTTTTGATGTCGTTGCCTGAAGCCGCGCCCCAGTCGCCATCGAGCGGACTGATGCTGATATAACCCTCGCGCAATGCGATGCCTTCTTCCTCGATTTCATCGACGGGTGTGCCGTGCGATTTCATATCGATCGCGGCGCTGAACGCCAGGCTGCCATCTTTTTGCAGGCGCGGACTGACGACCGCTGTACTGAATGTGCCGACTTTCGTGAACAAAATACCTTTCGGTGCACCGCCGCCGGGGTAATTGATATTGAGGCCCGTTTGCGCCGGCAGCAGCGGTTTGCCATTCGCTTCCTTTTGCAGGCGATCGACAATGCGCACGATAACCTGAGCCGCGTCGGCATAACGATTGTCCGGTGCGGGAATGCCGAGACTCACCGCGATACCGGGTATGCCCTGGCGCACGGCGGCAACGGCAGCGTTGACAGTGCCGGAGTGATTGATAGTCGCACCGACATTTTCGCCGCGATTGATGCCGGAAATAACCAGGTCCGGCGTCTGTGCGCCTGTCATCAGTTGCAATCCCACCTGGGTCGACTCAACAGGACTGGCACTGATGATCTGATTATTTCCCGTGAACGGTGGCGGAAATGGTGCGGTGCAGTCGCGAATCGATGTCGCCACGCATTGGCGGTTCGGCTTGCCCGTCGTGACTTTGCCCGAATCGACACGCGACGCTGTGAAATTGATGGCCGAGCAGGTGCTGTTCGGTACCACCAGTCGCGAACCCTGACCGCTCTGATCGGAGGCGGGCGCGTAAATTTCGATCGTGTGTCCGGCAGCTTCCAGCGCATCGGCCAGAATATTGATGCCTGGCGCATTGCAGCCATCGTCGTTCGTCAGCAGGATTTTCAGGGCATGGCTGGGCATCGCTGCAATAGCTAAGGCGGTAGCCATTGCATAACGGGCCGCGCAGCGGGAAAGCTTGAGACTGAACGATCGGAAAGAAAATAGAATCATGTGGAAACCTCTGTGGGTTTTATAAAAGCGAGGATCATATCAAGTCATTGTGCGCTGACAACCCATTTGCGTTTGTATCTTTCAGATAAGCGGTGGTTCGGAGTGAGGCATTCAAAGCGGGTTATGGGAACCGTTTTCCAGGCGCTAACGTCCAATTTAAAAAACGATTAGTATTTGACACCTAGTAACCTGTCAGCTGTACCTTGCGACTTGAGAGGCTTTTTATGACTACCATGCTGCGTTCTTTCCTTATTGTGTGTGTCGCGCTTGTGCTCAATGCCTGTGCTGGAATTCCAGTCAGCACCGATTACGATCCGAACTGGCAGCTGCCGGCATCACCGGCTTACGCGTGGATGCCGCATCCGATGAACAAAGTCGACCCAATGGTCGATAACGATCTGGTTGCGGCGCGCGTTTATCGTGCGGTCGATGAGCAATTGGCGGCTCGCGGATTCAGTGTCGCCAGCAGTGAGAAGGATGTGAATCTGCTCGTGACTTACCACATCGGCGAAGAAGAAAAACTCGATGTGAATACCTTCCACTCACACTATGGCTATTACCCGTGCTGGCGTTGCTGGGGGCCGGGATTCGATTCGGAAGTGTGGGTATCGCAATATACGCAGGGCAAACTGGTTATCGACATGGTCGATGCGAAAACCAAACAGCTGGTATGGCGTGGTATTGCATCGCGGCGCGTGCCGAGCTTCGATTCGCCGCAGCAGCGCGATCAGTTCATTCGCGATAGCGTCGCGGCAATTTTTAAAAAATTCCCCGCTAATTAAGTTTTGCTTTTGTTACGCAAATCTAACGTGGTCGATTGCATGAGCGTAATCGACCACGTTTTTAATGATTCAGGCCATTAAATCGATTTGCTGCACCAATCCTGCTGTTCCCGAATTTGTTAAATAAAATCCCGTCGCGCGCAATTGTCCGAGGCTTTGATTGTCAGCGTCGGTGAGTCGCGCAGGCGATGCGATATTGCCAAGAAAAATTGCACCGACATTCATACTGCTCAACGCTTGTATCGCTTCACCCGGTCGAAATAATTGCAGTTGCGCAAAAATCGGATCGACTTCATCGATGAATAAATTGCCATCGATATCGAATTGCGCCAGCTCGGCGTAACCATCGCCACTTTGTGCGCCGAATAATTCCGAGCCGTTGTTGATCACGCCGTCGCCATTGCGATCGAGTGCAAGATAGGCCGAGCCGGCGCGCAAGGTCGGCAATGTGTCGATAACATCATCGCTATCGATATCGAATTGCGTACCGCCCGGATTCAGTGCGACGCCGAGCCCATCGAAATTCAATACCAGTGGATCTTTCGGATTCGTACCGCTGACACTTGCAGAAAAAGTTGTGGCCGAATAACTGCGTTGCAGCGAGTACTGCAAATTAATGCTGATCGAGCGGCCATCGGCGGTGCTGAATTGACCGGAAAATGCAACCTGGGTGATTTCCTCTTCATAAATTTGGGTGGCATCGATACGAAGAAAGCGCCCGTTATCGACAGGTGCGGATTGATTCGTTGATTGCGTTGCAGGGGCTGCGTCTGCGGATGGCGCTGCCCCCGACATTTTCATCAAATCGATGCGGCGTCCTGACATGGCTTCGACCAGTGCCTTGAGCAAACTGGTTTCCAAATCGCTGCCGGAGTCGACAGCGCTATCTGCATCGGCAGGCGCAGGACATTGGGGCGGGGGTGGCTGGAGTTCGGGCGCCGATGCCGGCGGCTGATCAGGCAGGCGCTGGCGCAAGCTGACACGCTGTTCGGAATGCTGAAAGTGATGCTGGCTTTGTGCGTGAACCTGGCTATTGGTGATATGCATGGATACCGCACTCGTGAATACTCATTGCTTCGAATATCGGCAAATAGCCGCAGAGCTTGAGTGATTTTTGAGCGCGCATCAGGGCTTATATCCGGAAATTTCAGCGGTTGCGTACAACCATCATTTTCCGCACAATACGCGCCCCTGCGGTTGTGTCTCCATTTAATCATCGCAGCGTCGCAATGGTAGCCTCATCGGTCCCCTCGCAACGATAGATAGTGAACCCCGCCAGGCCCGGAAGGGAGCAACGGTAGCTGTTGATTCGTGTGCCGGGGTGTGGCTGGTGGGGCTGCCTCCATTTCTCCTGTCGTGTTTTTATCAATCGTGCTTGGGACTGTAGCGGTCAGTGAAAGATCGCAGTATGTCTGTCAAGCGTTGACATGATATTTGCCGGTCAATGCGCTGCTGATTTTGAAAATGCATTCAGGACGATCACACCGGCAATGATAAGGCCGATCCCAAGCAGTGCTGCCGTATCCAGTTTTTGTCCAAACACAGCTCACGCTGTTGCTGAAATCAGAACAATTCCAATGGAAGGTAACAGTCTGGTGAATCCGTCGCGGGCTTTGAGGGCAGTGGCAATTACTTCAGCAATGATGGCAATGGTGAGGATGATCCAGCTATTCATTTTTTTCAGTCGTGATCATTCCGATGAGTATGTGAAATTAATTACTCGGTGGCTCCAAATTTTTCGCTCATTTTTGTCGGAATTATTTACATCGAAAGAGCTTACTTTTTCTTGATTGATATATAGGTAACAGGCAAGCTTGTTCACGTAACAGGCTAAGGTTTCAACTTTAATAATGCCAGGGAGTTACCATGATCAGGAAGCTTCAATTCTTTATCTTGTTAATAGCTTTACCATTCTCCGCCAATGCCGCGTTGTTGACATTTCAATCCGCATGGCAATATCAGCTGCACCCTTCGGCTGCGGGTATTTCCGGAACAGGTTTGTTCACTTTTACTGTCGACGACACCACGCCTATCGCTTCGATAAGCGGTGAGTCTCCCTTTCAGAATGCCGTTTATTCGAATGCGATTACATCGGCCACTTTCATTCTGGGCGATTTGACGCTGTATCTCGATGGTAGCAGGGACAATGGAGTCGGCATTTACAACAAGGATCGATCGGGTGGCGTTGATGCAAGCATTAGCGCTTTTTTGCTGGATGAATTCGGCGCTGGTTATAAGATAATTTTGGGGTTTGAGATGGGGCGTGATCTGACCAGTCTCTCGTTATCAAATCTGGACGGTTTGAATAATGAAGATAACCCCGGCTCCTATATCGATCCCGATACCTGCACCGTAAGTCCCTTTGTTTGCGGATATTCGCTTCGCCAAATTGGTTTTCAAACAGCGGTGCCGCTGCCAGCCGGTGTATGGCTGTTCGCTTCGGGCATTATCGGGCTCTTTGTGTGCCCGCGGTTTAAAACCCGCAAGAATCAGCTCGGTTAATCAGTACGTGCCACAAAGGTTTGATTTCTTGTAGTTTTTGCCACGGGAGGCCCGCAATGAAATCGCCGGGCCTCCCGTGAAGCGAATATCTGGTTCCACGCCGGAAATTTTACTCTTCGCCTGGAAGAATCTGCCTGCCCGGACGACGCCTGATGTATCCTTGCACCTCTCTTTTTACACGTCAGGGGCAGGCGATCGTCCGGCATGAGTTATCAGGTTCTTGCGCGCAAATGGCGCCCGAAAGTATTTCGCGAAATGGTGGGGCAGGAGCATGTGCTCAGGGCGCTCATCAATGCGCTCGATCACAACCGCCTGCATCATGCGTATTTGTTCACGGGTACTCGTGGCGTCGGTAAAACCACGATTGCGCGCATTCTCGCCAAATGCCTCAACTGTGAAGCGGGCGTGAGTTCGGAGCCCTGTGGCGTTTGCAGTGCCTGCGTGGAAATTGCCGAAAACCGGTTTATCGATCTGATCGAAGTCGACGCGGCTTCGCGCACGAAGGTGGAGGATACGCGCGAGCTGCTCGAAAACGTGCAGTACGCGCCGACGCGTGGCCGTTACAAGGTGTATCTGATCGACGAAGTGCACATGCTCAGCACGCATAGCTTCAATGCCTTGCTGAAAACGCTCGAAGAGCCGCCTCCGCATGTGAAGTTCCTGCTCGCAACGACCGATCCGCAGAAGCTGCCCGCGACGATTCTCTCGCGCTGCCTTCAATTCCATCTCAAGAACATGACGCCTGAACGTATCGTGCAGCATTTGCAGCATGTGCTCGCGCAGGAAATGGTGAGTTTCGAAGAATCTGCGCTGTGGCTGCTCGGCCGCTCTGCCGATGGTTCGATGCGCGATGCGTTGAGTCTCACCGATCAGGCGATTGCGTTTGGCTCGGGGAAAGTGCTCGAAGCCGATGTGCGTGTGATGCTCGGCAGTATCGACCAGGGCGCGGTGTATGCACTGCTCGATGCGCTCGTTGTGCTCGATGGCGCGGCGCTCCTGTCGGCGGTGGCGAGAGTTGCCGAACACGCCACCGATTTCGGTGCCGTGCTCGAAGAATTGCTCGGTGCCCTGCATCGGATTGCCGTCGCGCAAACCGTGCCCGATGCGCTCGACAACAGTCAGGGCGATCGCGAGCGCATTCTCGATTACGCCACAAAACTGACCGGCGAAGATGTGCAATTGTTTTATCAGCTCGCGTTGCATGGTCGACGCGATTTACCACTTGCGGGCGATCCGCGCGCGGGTCTGGAAATGACCTTGCTGCGCATGCTCGCGTTCCGGCCGCAGGGCGTACCGCAACCGCCCGGTGAAAAATTGATGTCTCGTGACGGTGGCGCAGGCCGTGCGAGCGTATCGGGTCATTCAGCGCCAGAGCGCACGCCATCGAATACCGTATCTTCGGCAGCTTCTGAAAAGAATTCGCCGACACCTTCCCGTTTCAATGCCGCGCAGTCGATCAGTGAGACGCTTGCGGTAAAAAAGCCTGAAGCAGTTGCGAGCTCTGCCGCCACAACGGTGGCTGCGATTTCGCGACTGCAACCGTTCCAGTCCGCCGAGCAGGCGACCCCCGTACCGACGGTATCCGAGCGGCCTTTGGCGGACGGACACCCTGTTGGCGGCGCAGCGGTAAAACCGGTATTGAGCGTCGTGGCCAGTCCAAAACCGGTTGTCCGGTCCACCGGTGTAAATTCCGCCGCCGAAACCGTACCCGCCGCCAAAGCGGTGGCTGAAGCGATTTCACTGGCGCTCTTCGATAATTCGTTGTGGGTGTCGCGCTTTGGCGAGTTCGGTATTGGCGGTGTGGTCGGTACGATCGCTTCGCACTGCTGCCTCGTCGAGCGCAGGGATGAGCAGCTGCACTTCGTGCTCGATGAAAATCATGCGTCGTTTTTCGATTCCGCACATACGCAGCGTATAACGGATCAGCTATGCCGCGTCTTGAGCGCCTCGGTGCGTTTGCATATCGTCATCGGTGCGCCGCCGCATGAAACGCCCGCGGCTTATCGAGAACGTTTGCGTCTGGAGAAACTGGCGCACGCGCGGCAGCTGATCGAAAACGATGTCAACGTGAAGCTGCTGCAGGAGGCGTTCGGTGCCGCGCTCGATATCGAATCCATCAAGCCGATAGATAATTGATCATCCGCAATCGCGTTGATTGAACATTGCATTTGAGAGGTAGCGACAATGAAACCAAACATTGGCGATCTGATGAAGCAGGCGCAGCAGCTGCAGGAGCAGATGCAGCAGGCGCAGGAAAAACTGGCGAATCAGGAAGTGACGGGTGAGTCCGGCGCAGGTCTGGTGAAGGTGGTCATGACGGGGCGTCACGATGTGAAGCGTGTGAGTATCGATCCATCGCTGCTCAGGGAAGATAAGGAAATGCTCGAAGATTTATTGGCGGCGGCGGTGAACGATGCGGTGCGCCGTGTCGAGGAAAACAGTCGCGGCATGCTGTCGGGATTGACGCAGGGATTGAATATTCCCGGCGGTTTCAAAATGCCTTTCTAGGGCGTTTTGTGCAGTCGATAGACGATCACCAGCCACGACCCTATGAAATTCAGCCCCCTCATCGATCAGCTCGTACAAGGCCTGCGCTGCCTTCCGGGTGTCGGTCCGAAATCGGCCCAGCGCATGGCGTTTCATCTGCTTGAACGCAATCGCGAAGGCGGTGTGCAGCTCGCGCAGATACTGCAAACCGCGCTGTCGCAGGTCGGCCATTGCCGGCAATGCAACACGCTCACCGAGTTGCCGGTGTGCGGTGTCTGCGCCGATCAGCGGCGCGACCACGCAACGCTGTGCGTGGTCGAATCACCCGCCGATGTGCTTGCGCTCGAACAGGCCGGCAGTTATCGCGGCATCTACTTTGTGTTGATGGGACATCTGTCGCCCATCGATGGCATCGGCCCCGAAGAAATCGGTATCGATCGCCTGCTCGAACGCGTGCGCGATGATTCGGACGCAGAGAGCAGAATCAAAGAGGTGATTCTGGCGACAAATCCCACGGTGGAGGGCGAGGCCACAGCGTATTACATCACCGAACAGGTGAAATCGTCGGGCGTGCTGGTCAGCCGCATTGCGCACGGTGTGCCCCTCGGCGGCGAGCTCGAATATGTCGATAGCGGCACGCTCGCGCACGCGCTGAGCGGTCGACGTGCGGTCGAGTAAGCAGAGAAGATGACGCAGGTTCAGCCGATTCACATCACCAGCAATGCGCAGTTCGCCGATCTCGCTGCGCAGCTGCGCGACAAACCCCTGCTCGCGATCGATACCGAATTTCAGCGCGAGACGACGTTCTATCCGATAGCGGGACTGATTCAGCTGGGTGATGCCCAGCATCAATATCTGATCGACCCGCTGACAATCGATGAGTGGTCGCCGCTGCGCGATTTGTTTGCAGCCGCTCCCGCATTCGCGGGCGAGTCGTCGGCGCAAGCCCGGCCGTGCGTGCTGCATGCCTGCAGCGAGGATCTCGAAGTGTTTGCGCGTGTGGCCGCTGCGATGCCTGCCGCGCTGTTCGACACTCAGATCGGTGCGGCGCTCGCCGGTTTCGGTTTCAGTTTGAGTTACCAGGCGCTTGTGCGCGAATGTCTCGGCATCGAAGTTGAAAAAGAGCAGACGCGATCCGACTGGTTGCGACGGCCCCTGAGCGCGGAGCAATGCCATTACGCGGCGCTCGATATCGCCCATTTGCCGGCCGTGTTCGACAGCATCGCCGAACGGCTCGATAAAAAGGGGCGCATGAGCTGGTGGCAGGCGGAGGGGGAAACGCTGCTGGCAGCGAGCCGCGATGCCATTGCGCCCGGGCAATACTATCTGAAGTTATCGGGTGGCTGGCGCCTGCGCGGCGTTCAGGTCGCTGTATTGCAGCAGCTGTGCGCCTGGCGCGAAGTCGAAGCGCGCGCGCGCGACGTGCCGCGCGGCCGCATCCTAAAGGATGCGCAATGCCTCGAAATTGCCCGCGTGCTGCCGCGCTCGCTGCCCGAGCTGGCAGGCACGCCGGAATTGCATCCGCAACAGGTGCGTATCGAAGGGGAAAAAATTCTGGAAATTATTGCCGCCGCGCGAGCGCTTCCGGAGAGTGCATATCCGCCGGCCCTCGGCGAGCCGCTGCGTCGCGAGCTGGGCGATCGGCTGAAGCAGTTGCGCCAGCTCGTCGAGGCGCGCGCGCAGGAGCTGGGTGTGGCGCCGGAAAGCCTCGCGCGCAAGCGCGACTGCGAAGTATTGCTGCGCACGGGCACATTGCCGGATTCGCTGTCTGGCTGGCGTCGCCCGGTCATCGGCGAGCCGCTGCTCGCCCTGTTGAAAACCCTGAGTTGATCAAGATGGCAGACAAAGAGACAAGGTCAGTGAAAATCCTCTGTTCGATTTACCGCAGCTCGCGCGTCGAGGCGATGTATTTGTACGTCGATAAGAAGGAGGGTATGGCACGCGTCCCCGAAGAGCTGCTCAAAACGTTCGGCAGACCCGAGCTGGCGATGACGCTGGCGCTTTCCCCGGAACGCAAACTCGCGCGCGCCGATATCGGCAAGGTGCTGGAGTCGATCGCGCAAAACGGCTTCTATTTGCAAATGCCGCCCAAGCCCGAGGCTCCCGGGGCCGATACCGCGCACTGGCCCGTATCCGGCACGCATTGATGGCCCGTTGCGCTACGGCTGTGCATCGCGGAATCGCAGCACTGATCTAAGCTTGAGTTCATCCATTCCCACAGCGCTCATTAAGGACCGCATTTGCCCGCCATGGCCGATTACACCACGTTGCTCGATCATTCCGTCGCCTGGTGGATTTATCTTGCTGCCGCCTTCGTTGTGCTGCTTGCATACTGGGCGCTGACCCGGCGCTGGTGGTTCGAGCTGCGCTGGCTGCTGTTTGCACTGATCGCGGTGTTTTTCCTGGTGCCGGCACCGGTGCCGGGACGTGCGGTTCAGGCGCCCGCCATGATCATGGTGGCGCTCAGCCCGTTCACGGGGTCGCCGGAGCTGATCGCCACGGTGCTGGCGCGCCTGCTGGTGGCCGGGGTGATCGCCGTCGGCTGCATCCTGGTTGTCAGCATCGTCCGCCGCCTCTATCTGCGCAGGCGCGTATCGACCTGATTCATCGCTATTTTCGCTGCTGCTCAAGTTTTGTGCTTTGTTAATAAACTGCTATAACTGTTTGTTAGAAAAGAACTTACAGCGTTAGAAAAGGGAAGAGAATGACGGGCGGGCACGACATGCGAAACAACTTTTTCGGGCAGTGGCGATTGCAGGCGCTGTCGCTGGTCGCGGTGTTGCTGACGACCACGCTGCTGAGCGGCGGGGCGCTGGCAGCGAACGAGCCGCAAAAGCCCGATGTGCGCGTGCTGATCGATGTCTCCGGCAGCATGAAGCAGAACGATCCCAACAATCTGCGCCGGCCTGCTTACGATCTGCTGGTGGGCCTGTTTCCGAAAGGGTCGAAGGCCGGCGTCTGGACGTTCGGCGAGAACGTCGATGTGCTGGTCCCGAATAAAAACGTCACCGATGGCTGGCGCGCGATTGCGCGGACCAAAGCCTCGCAGATCACTTCCACCTCGCTGTTCACCAATATTCCCGCGGTCATCGAAGCGGCTGCGCAAAACACGGAGCCCGGTTATCGCACCAGCCTGATTTTGCTCACCGACGGTATGGTCGATATCTCCAAGTCGAAGGCGGAAAACGAGGCGGCGCGGCAGCGTCTGCTGACCGAAATCCTGCCGCGGCTGCGTCAGGCGGGCGTGATCGTACACACGGTGGCGCTATCGAAATCGGCCGATCGCGATCTGATGGAGCGGCTCGCCACCGACACCGGCGGGTTGTTTGCCGTCGCTGAAACCGCCGATCAGCTCAAGCGCATTTTTCTGCAGGCATTCGATGCCGCAGCACCGGCCGAACAGGTGCCGCTCGCCGACAATCGTTTTCTGGTCGATTCGTCGATCGACGAATTAACCGCGCTGGTCATGCGCAAACCCGGCAAGCCGCTCGAACTGGTTTCACCCGATAACAAGCGCCACAGTTTTTCCAGTCACGGCGACGACTTCAAATGGTTTCAGGGCGACGGCTTCGATCTGATCACGGTGACGAAACCGTATGAAGGCGAGTGGCAGGTCGCCGGTGAACTCGAAGAGGGCAGCCGCGTGACGATCGTGTCGAATTTGAGTCTGGCTTCGAGCCGTTATTCGGAAAGTCTGTTCACCGGCGGCGGCGAACGGGAAATGCTGGCCGCACTCAAACAGCAGGGAGAGGTGGTGAAGGATCCCGCGTTCATCAAGCTCGTAAAATTCGGCGTGAACGCGCAGCGCCGCGAAGATGGCAAGCAGTGGACCCTGGATTTATCGGAGGCTAATTCAACGCCTGCGGATGGTTATTTCCGCAGCGCAATGGCGATGCTGAATGAGGTGGGCACCTACGATTTGAATGTCGTGGCGGAAGGCAAAACCTTCCAGCGCAGTCAAAGGCAAACCGTGGCCGTGCGCGAGAATTTCGACGTGCGCGTGGCGGCGACGGATGGAATTCCGCCGGGGCATCGCGTCACGCTGATCGCGCAGAATCCGGATATCGATGTCGCGTCGACCAAAGTGACGGCACACATTAAAGCGGCTGAAAAAAAATTCGCAGAAAAGGCGGTGACGGCTGCCGATCGCGAATGGCCGCTGACGCTCGAAGGTGCGGAGCATGAGGGTCGCGTCGAAGTGTATTTCGATATCGCCGGGCAAAATAAAAACGGTGAAAAATTCAATTACCGTTCGGCAACGGTTGCGGTGGATCAGAATGGCAGCCAGGTCGTAGCGCCCGCACAAAAGGAAGCTGCGCCTGCAGCAAAACCTGAGGAGTCCGATACCGCGCATAAAGAGCCCGCGAAAGAGAAAAGCCAGGAAGAGCCGAAAGCCGAACCTGCGCCTGCAGAAAAAAAATCGGACTGGAAGAAATGGGCGCTCTATGGCGGTCTGGTTGTCGGGAATCTGCTGATTCTCGGCCTCGGCTTTATCGCGTACCGCATGATCATGGGCGGCGGCAAATCGAATGTGTTAGAAGAGGCCGATGACGAGGACGCCGAATCTGACAAAGAGGCTGAAGCGGTCAAAGAGAAAAAGAAAGAGGGCAAGGCCAAACGTGCGAAAGCGGATTTGCCCGATGACGCCATCGATATCGATGCCGGGAAAAAATAATTTCAGAATGAAAGGAAAAAGGCAAACAGTATGTTCGCCTTTTTTTATCGAGCATCAGGAATGAATCTGATCGTTACGCCAGATCAGCCTCGCTGAAAGTATTTTCGAATAATATCGAACTCAAATAGCGCTCGCCCGAATCGGGCATGATCACCACGATATTTTTACCGCGATGCCGGGGCTGATTCGCCACCCGTTCTGCCGCCGCCATCGCCGCGCCGCAGGAAATCCCCGCGAGAATGCCTTCTTCGCGCATCAGGCGATGCGCCCAGTGAATGGCGTCGTCATTGCTGACGGCTTCGCATTGATCGACGACGGAAAGATCGAGCGTTTTCGGAATGAAACCGGCGCCGATGCCCTGAATCTTATGCGGCGCGTGCGCAGGTTCTTCGCCGTTGAGCGCGGCGCGAATCATATTCGATGATTCCGGTTCGACGGCGATCGTCACGATATTTTTTCCGCAGGTATTTTTGATGTAGCGCGAAATACCGGTAATCGTGCCACCCGTGCCGACACCGCTCACGAGCACATCGATTTCGCCATTGCTCGCTTCCCAGATTTCGGGGCCCGTCGTTTTTTCGTGAATGGCGGGATTGGCCGGGTTTTCGAATTGTTGCAGCAGGACATAGCGCGACGGATCGCTGGCGACAATTTCCTCCGCTTTCTGCATCGCCGCTTTCATGCCTTTGGCGCCTTCGGTGAGCACGAGTTTCGCCCCCAGTGCGATGAGCACCTTGCGGCGCTCGATGCTCATCGTGTTCGGCATGATCAGCGTAACGGGATAGCCGCGCGATGCAGCGACAAATGCGAGCGCGATGCCGGTATTGCCGGAGGTCGGTTCGACCAGTTCCATGCCGGGTTTGAGCCGCCCGCTCTGCTCGGCATCCCAGATCATGCTGGCGCCGATACGGCATTTGACCGATGCCGCCGGATTACGGCTTTCGAGCTTGGCAAAAATATTGTGCGAGGTGATGCGGTTCAGTCTGACTAGTGGTGTGTTGCCAATGGTAAGGCTGTTATCGGCGTAAATCCGGTTCATGAGAATCTCCTCGATGATGGGCTAACTTGATTCGTCCTGTCACTGGCGTTAGTCTGGGGCTCATCCGCAGTTTTGCTTCGCCGATTCTACAGGCAAATCTTTTTCAGACCACTCTTTCAGGTTTTTTTCAGGTTTTTTGTTTCGAATGCAGGCGTTGTTCATGTCATTTGTTCATGCCGTTTAAAGAGATATTCTGGGACGGTTATTTTTGGAAACAGTTTTTAAAAGATTATTTTCGGAAAACCATTTAGAGAAGGTAAGACATTCATGAAGTTCGAAGGTACCGATCGCTACGTCGCCACCGCCGATCTGCGCACAGCGGTTAACGCCGCGGTTACGCTCAAGCGTCCCTTGCTCATCAAGGGCGAGCCAGGCACGGGTAAAACGCTGCTTGCCGAAGAGGTGGCTAAGGCGATGAATAAACCGCTGCTGACGTGGCACATCAAATCGACCACGAAGGCGCAGCAGGGTCTGTACGAATACGATGCGGTGTCGCGTCTGCGCGATTCACAACTCGGCAACGAGAAAGTTTCCAATATCAGCAACTACATCAAACGCGGAAAACTGTGGGAAGCCTTCGATAGCGAACAGCAGGTCGTGCTGCTCATCGACGAAATCGACAAGGCCGATATCGAATTTCCCAACGATTTATTGCTCGAACTCGATCGCATGGAGTTTTTCGTATACGAAACGGGTGAAACCGTACGCGCGCGCCATCGCCCGATCATCATCATTACCAGCAACAACGAAAAGGAATTACCCGATGCCTTTTTGCGTCGCTGTTTCTTTCACTTCATCAGCTTTCCCGATCGCGAGACGATGCGCAAAATCATCGAAGTGCATTTTCCGGGTATCAAGCAATCGCTCGTGCAGCACGCGATGGATGTATTTTTCGAGGTGCGTGAAATTCCTGGTCTCAAAAAGAAACCGTCGACTTCCGAGCTGATCGACTGGCTGAAACTATTGATGGCCGATGATATTCCCGAAGAGATTCTGCGCAATCACGACAGCAGCAAGGCGATTCCGCCGTTGTACGGTGCGCTGCTCAAAAACGAGCAGGACGTGCATTTGCTTGAGCGTCTGGCCTTCATGCACCGCCGCGAGAAGCGTTGATCTTCATGGCGACAAAATCAGGTAGTTGTAGAGTCCATTTATGCTGATCAATTTTTTCTACGCACTCAAGGATATCGGCATTCCTGTTTCGATCAGGGAATTGCTGATATTGCTCGAAGCGCTGAGCCAGGATATGGCGTTCGCGGATGTCGATGAGTTTTATTATCTGGCGCGTACCTGTCTGGTCAAGGATGAGAAATATTACGACCGTTTCGATCGTGCGTTCGGCGCCTATTTTTCCGAACTGCAATCGGTTGACGATGTCATCAACGCGCTGATTCCCGAAGACTGGCTACGCGCCGAATTTCTCAAACAGCTCAGCGAAGAGGATAAGGCCAAAATTCAGTCGCTCGGCAGTCTTGAAAAACTCATCGAGGAATTTCAAAAACGGCTCGATGAGCAGAAGGGCCGCCATGCCGGTGGCAATAAATGGGTGGGCACTGGCGGCACGTCGCCATTCGGCCACGGCGGTTACAACCCTGAAGGCATTCGTATCGGCGGCGCATCGCGCAATCAAAAGGCGGTGAAGGTTTGGGAAAAGCGCGAATTCAAAAATCTGGATGATAGTGTCGAGCTCGGCACGCGCAATATTAAAGTCGCGCTGCGACGGTTGCGAAAATTTGCGCGCACGGGCGCTGCCGATCAGCTCGATCTTCCCGACACGATTCGTTCGACTGCCAAAAATGCCGGCTTTCTCGATTTGAAGATGGTGCCCGAGCGCCACAATGCGGTGAAGGTCTTGCTGTTTTTCGATGTCGGCGGCTCGATGGACCCGTACATCAAATTGTGCGAAGAAATGTTTTCGGCTGCGCGTACCGAATTCAAGCACATGGAATATTTTTATTTCCATAACTGCATTTATGAATCGGTGTGGAAAAACAATGCACGTCGTCATCAGGAGCGCATCAGTCTGCTCGATATCCTGCATAAATACAGTGCGGATTATCGTGTGATCTTTATCGGCGATGCGTCGATGTCGCCCTATGAAATCACACAGCCTGGCGGCAGCGTCGAACACTGGAACGATGAATCGGGCGAAGCCTGGTTGCGCCGCGTCATATCGACGTACGAAAAAGTGGTGTGGCTGAATCCGACGCCGAAAGATCGCTGGCAGTGGACAGCGAGCATCGGCCATATCAATAAGCTGCTCAGCGGTCATATGTATCCGCTGACGCTGCACGGTCTCGAAGATAGCATGGCGTATTTGTCGAAATGATAAATGGTCAGTGAAAGATCGAGATAAAAAAACGGCGCCCATCGGCGCCGTTTTTTTAGCGTTAAATTGCAGATCAGAATTTCCACGTTCCCTGCAGCGCGAAAATATTGATCTTGTTTTCGAATTTCGCGCTGTACCGGATAGGCAGGCTTGCAGGAGGCAGCGTCGTCGCCCGCTGATCGACCGTGACATCATCCTCTTCGATGTACATATACGAAAAATCGACATCGAGGTTCTGTACCGGCGTCCAGGTACTGCCGATCGACAATATGGTGCGATCGCCCGCAGGCAGGCGTACCGAACGCGTTTCGCTGGGAATCGGCTGTTCGTCGAATGCGATGCCGCCGCGCAGTGTCCACTGCGGGTTGAGTTTGTAACTCAGTCCCAGTGCATAGAGCATTGACGGATCCCAGTCGAGCGGTTCGAGCGATTCGGCAAACGGGCTGCCCAGCCCCGGTACGGCGGGAGTACCTTCGTTTTTAACTCGAATTTCGTCGAGTGTTTTCCAGTTGCTCCTGGCGATTTGTCCGTGCAGGGTGAGTTGCGGCGTGAGCGCATGGGTGACGCCCACATCGATACGATCGGGCGTTTCGATGTCGAGTTTTGCATCGTAACGCGCGGATGAACCACCGGCCAGCAGAGAGATGGGCGAAGGAATATTGGTGAGAGTGGTGTGACCTTCCAGTGTGTATTTTACTTTCGAATAGTAAGTGATCCCGACGCGGGTGGAGGGGCTGAATTCGTAAATCGCACCGATGTTGTAACCCCACGCGTCGTCGTCGCCTTTCACCGTTGCGCGCAGATCGGGGCCGCCGGTGAAGGTGGCTTTTTCAAGTTTTCCGTCGAAGCGGTTGTAGGTTATTCCAAGTCCCAGCGAAAGATTGTCGTTGAGTTTATAGCTGATGGTCGGCTGAAAGGTGACGACCTGAATATCGCTGACAGTCGCAAAATAACGCCCCTGAAATTCGTCTTCGTGTTCGGTGGCCAGACCAAACGGCGCGTACACTCCAAAACCTACTGCCAATTTATCGTCCAGGGGTTGGACGTAATAGCCGAACGGTATGGTCGTGAACGGAATCATGTCGCCATCGTTGCTGCCGGCAACCGGAAATGGTCCGACTGTGCTGGACACATTTTTGATATCGCTGCTCGCATCGATAAACGAAGCGCCGAGACTCACCTGTGCGCTTTTTAGCAGCGACATGCCAGCGGGATTGGTCACGAGAGTTGACGCATTGTCAGCATCCGATGCACGTCCGGCAAATGCCTGGCCGGTCAATCGGGCGCTCTGTTCGTTAAGCGCAAAGCCGGAGCCGAACGCAGTGCCGGAAATTGCGGTGATCAAAAGAAATGTTGACGCGTGTGTGACCGACGAAATTTTCATGAACAATTCTCCAGACTCTATTTATCGCCATTAATTTATCGAGCATTGGTAGAAAATTTGCCCCCGGAATTGCATAGGCGTTTTAAGTCTAGCAGCTTAATATCGACAGTCATTCGGAATTATTCTTCCAAATAGGAATAACCACCAAGTCCTAACGTTAGTTCTTCCAGATATTGTTTCTGGATTTCCTTCGGTAAGCCACTCTCAGCGAGTTTTGCGCGATACGCGGTGAGAATGTCCTTCGGATCGAAATCGACATAGCGCAACATATCCGAAACGGTATCGCCGTCGAGCGGATTGACGAATTCATAAGTGGCGTCGGTTTTACCGGGCGCGCTGAGTTCGACGTGAACCGAGTGTGTGTCGCCGAACAGATTGTGCATATCGCCGAGAATTTCCTGATACGCACCCACCATGAAAATTCCGAGCAGTTTCGGGCTGCCTTTGTCGTAGCGCGGCAGCGGCAGCGTCGGCTCGATGCCTTCACCGTCCACATATCTTTCGATCTTGCCGTCGGAGTCGCAGGTGATGTCCTGCAAAATGCCGCGCCGCTCGGGGCGTTGTTCGAGATGATTCAGCGGCAGCACGGGAAATATCTGATCGATCGCCCAGGCATCGGGCAGCGATTGAAACAGCGAAAAGTTGCAGAAAATTCTATCGGCGAGCAATTCGTTGAGCTCATCGAGAATTTCGTTGTGCACCCCGGGATTGTTCGCGAGTGTCTCGCGAACCTTGAAGCAGGTTGCGAAATAGATTTCTTCGAGCCGCGCCCACTGTTCCAGATTCAGGTGGCCAAGAATGTACATGCTTTTCGCTTCGCTGATGTAGTGCACGGCGTCGTGATAGGTTTCGAGCGCGTTGCGGCGGGAAATATGGGCGAGGCCTTTCCACATATCCTGCAGGATTGCGGGTTCATTTTCGCCGGGCTGCGGCGGTGCGTGTTCACCCGAAGCCTCTTCGATATCGATCACATTCGTGAGCAGCACGGCGTGATGCGCGGTCAATGCACGGCCCGATTCCGAAATGATATTCGGGTGCGGCAAATCGCGCTCGGAGCAGATGTCGCTGAGCGCGGTGACAACCTTGTTCGCGTATTCCTGCATCGAATAATTTGCAGAGCATGAGGAGCGCGATTTCGTGCCTTCATAATCGACACCGAGTCCACCGCCGACATCGACCCAGCTGATCGGCGCGCCGAGTTCGCGCAGTTCGGCGTAATAGCGTGCGCATTCGCGCAGTGCGCGTTGAATGTCGCGAATATTCGCCAGTTGCGAACCGAGGTGATAGTGCACGAGCTGTAAGGTGTCCAGTGCATCGGCGTTGCGCAGTGTGGTGATCATCGCGAGTGTCTGGCTCGCGGATAAACCGAATTTCGATTTCTCGCCGCCGGAGTTCTGCCATTTCCCCTTGCCGACCGAGGCCAGCCGCACGCGTAACCCCAGGCGTGGTTTGACACGCATTTTTTTTGCTTCGGCGAGCACGAGTTGTAGTTCGGAAGGTTTTTCGATGACGATGAAAACCTGATGACCGACATGCTCGCCGATCAGCGCGGTGCGAATATATTCGCGATCCTTGTAACCATTGCAGACGATGACGGAGCCGGGTTTGGCGATCGCGAGCACTGCCATCAATTCGGGTTTGGAACCGGCTTCGAGACCGAAGCGATCGCTGCCGCCCCATTTCAATAATTGCTCGACGACATCGCGTTGCTGATTCACCTTGATCGGATAGACCGCGCGATATTGACCGTGATAATCGAGCCGGCTTTTCGCATTGGCAAAGGCGCCGCAGAGACGATCGACACGAGCGTGCAGAATATCGTTGAAGCGGACGAGCAGCGGGAGCGACATGTCGCGCGCATCCATGTCGGCGACGAGCTTTGCGAGCACAACCACATCGTCGGGCCGTTCGGGATCGGGCCGTGCGATCAGCGCGCCGTTTTCATCGATATCGAAATAGCCGTCGCTCCAGTGTGCGATGTTGTACAGCTCGCGGCTGTCGCTGATGGACCAGGTCATGGTGTGCCTCTCGCGTTGATCGTTTTTCTTGCGTTCGCGTCTGCTGCCGCTACTGTAGCAATGTCCTTGCAGTAATGTCTGCGTCCTGCAGCGTGTCTGTCGTTGTGAAAATATCGGCCCTTGCAGAAATCTGCAGCAACCATGCGCGTCGATAAATGCAGGCGGGCATTGCAAATGCAGCTGATTGTTGTGACGATTGAACTCAGCGGATGCGGCCGGATAAACGATGTCGCAATCTATAACGTTTTCACGTAGGTGGGGGTCCGGATCATGTACAGGAATATTCTGATGGCTGCGCTCATCAGTAGTACGGTGCTTGTGCTCAGCGGTTGTCCTTCCAGTCTCAAGGGCGATGTGTATTCGCGCGAGGACGCACGTACGCCGCAGGTGGTGCGCATGGGTACGATCGATGCGCTGCGGCCGGTTCAGCTCGAAGGTACGAAAACGCCGGTGGGTGCCGGGGCGGGTGCGGTGGTCGGCGGCATTGCCGGCAGTAGCGTCGGCGGCGGCCGGGGCAGTATGGTGGCGGCGGTGATTGGCGCGGTGGCCGGTGGTCTTATCGGTGCGGCGACGGAAGAGGGGTTGACGCGTACACAGGCGGTGGAAATTACCGTCAGGGAAGACAGCGGTACCACGCGTGCCTATGTGCAGCAGGTGAATGAAGGCGAAGTATTTCGCGTCGGCGAACGCGTGCGCATCATGATAGTGAACGGCAACAGCCGTGTGACGCATGCGCAGTAATTAATACAGTAGATATTTCGCGCGCAGCTGTCTGAAATCTTCGAGAGAATCCTGCCACTGCGAAACGATAACACGTGGATCTTCACCGTTGCGGATCGCATTCAATACCGAGCGTGTGCCGATCATGCCGAGCGTATCGCCGAGCTGAAATTTCTTCGGATAGAACCTGTATAGCGCGGCGGTAATTTCCACACCGAGCGCGGGCACATCGAGCGCGTCGCGATTGTCCAGAACGATACGCACGCCTTCGCAGCGCTGTCTGACATACGGGTTTTGTGATGGCGTGAAATTCGTCGGCAGAAAACGTACGCCCGGAATTTTGCGCCGATTTAAATAATCCGCCAGTTTTTTGCCATCGATCCACGGCGCGCCGAAAATTTCGAACGGCGAGTCGGTACCGCGACCGACGCTGACGTTCGCGCCCTCGATCAATGCCACACCGGAGTAAAGCGTGGTCTGCGTGAGCGAGCGTAAATTCGGCGATGGATTGACCCACCGCAAACCGGTTTCGTCATACCAGTTCGTGCGTCGGTAGCCCGACATTTTGATGATGTGCAATTTTGCGCCGATGCGGTTTTCGTTGTTGAACAGCAGCGCGAGTTCGCCCGGCGTCATGCCATAACGGATGGGCAGCGGAAAATACGCTGTGAACGAACGGATGTCGCGATCGAGCACGGGGCCTTGCACGCGGCTCGCGTCGATGGGATTCGGACGATCGAGCACGTAGAAATCGATATTGTTTCTGGCGGCGGCTTCCATCGTGTAAGCGAGCGTGGTGATGTAGGTATAGAAACGCACGCCGGCATCCTGAATATCGAAGACGAGCGCATCGATACCCTGCAGGCTTTCCGGTGTTGGACGCAGCGTTTTTCCGTAAAGGCTGTGCACGGGAAGGCCGGTTTCGGGATCGATGCCTGAAGCGACTTTGGCATCGACATTGCCATACAGGCCGTGCTCGGGGCTGAATAACGCAACGGGTTTCACGTTAGGCGTCTGCTGCAGTAATTCGACGATATGACGCCCGCCTGCATCGCGCCCCGAATGATTGGTGATGATGCCGACACGTTTGCCCGCGAGCGGTGCGAACTGTTCGGCCACCAGCACATCGAGTCCGCTGCGCACATTTTTTTCACTGCGCGATATCTGTTCGTTATCCGTCGCGGTATTGGCGACCCGATCGAGCGCGTGCGCGACGATATCGGCAACGCCATTGCGCAGCGGCCCGATATCGCCTTTATCTTTCGGATGCACGCGATTGGTGAGAAGCACGACAAAGGTGTGTGTGACGGGATCGATCCACAGCGATGTGCCGGTATAGCCGGTATGACCGTAAAAGCCTGCCGGCACCACGGTTTTGCCGCTATCAGCCGGTGCGTGGAGATTCCAGCCGAGACCGCGCAGGCGGGGCTGGTCGGGGTCGGTTTGCGGTGTGGCCATCTGCGCGATGGTTTGCGGTCGCAACAGAGTGCCGACATTCGCATCGTTCGGTGAAGCAGGTTCATCGCCCGGTGAGGCAGGGCGTGCCGGCTCGGAAACGGATGACGGCGAATAAGTGCCGCCGCGCAGCAGCATGCGCGCGAAAATCGCTAAATCGTCGGCGGTGCCGAAAAGTCCGGCATGTCCCGCAACGCCGCCCATGCGCAAGGCAGTGGGGTCGCTGACTTCGCCCTGCAGAATTCGATCGCCCCATTGCACCGTGGGTGCGATGCGATCGTGCAGCGCGGCGGCCGGTTTAAAGCCGGTGTCGCGCATGCCGAGCGGCAGGAAAATATGTTCGAGCGAATAGAGGTCGAGCGGCTGGCCCGAAATGCGATGCACGAGCTCGCCGAGAATTTCGAAATTGATATCGCTGTATTCGTAACCGCTGCCCGGTGCGCGTTTCGGCTGCTCCGCGGCGATCATCGTCAATGCCGTTTGATAACCGGACCAGTTGCCATTCGGCAGGTCGGCGCGCAGACCGCTGTAATGCGTGAGCAGCTGGCGCACCGTGATCGTTTCCTTGCCGTTGATCGCGCCATTTCCTCCCACAAATTCCGGCCAGTGCGTACTAACGGCATCGTCGAGGCGCAATTTTCCCTGTTCCACCAGCTGCATGATGGCGGTGGTGGTGGCGACGACTTTGGTGAGCGAGGCGAGATCGAAAATCGTGTCGACGGTCATCCGCACCGGCGCTGGCTGACGGGTGCGATAGCCGAATGCCTTGCGGTAGAGAATGTTATCGCCGTTGCCGACGATGATGACGGCGCCGGGAATGTTGCCCGCGCGGACCTCGCGCTGCGCGATCTCATCGATGCGCTGCAGTTCGGCGGGTTTTAAATCGAGTGGAAGCGGGAGGGAGACGCTGGCGCCCGCTGTAGAGGCCAGCGCATGACTAGGCCAAAAAAATATCTGGAATAGTAAAAGCGTTAGAAAGTAACAACCTCTCACCGTTGCTCCATGAATATTTTACTCATGCATGAATATTTCACCGATGACGCAGGATTCGGCCATCAGCGCACGGCACTGTCCTTTTCGGCGTTTGCGGTCATCGTCGTGGTCGCTGCCCTGATGTTGTCGGCGACATACACATTGCGCGGATTCCACAACAGCCAGCCGCTCGAACCGAAACGATCGGAAGCGCTGATCTGCTGACGCAATTCATCGGCGCCGAACTGGCGGCGATCGAAGGCGTAATCGCGGAAGGCCTGCAGCCACGGACGGAAACGCACGGCGTCGACATTGGCGCGTACACGCGCACGTTCCAGCGAACGATAAACGATTTCATGCGAATGCACGACCGGATCGCGATAACCCGGAATGCCGAACTGGAAGCCGGAGGGGTAGAGCATCGGCGATGCGTAATCGACATGCTGCATGACATCGACAATACGCTGACCGATTTCGGTATCGTTCAGATTCCAGCTGACATAGCCAAAAATATCAGCCGACAGAAACACGTTGTACGGTTCCAGTTTTTTATGTGCGGTTTTCAGCAAGCCATTGATTGCCGCCACGCGATTTTCTTCGGTGTTCGGTTTGGAAAATACCAGCCCGCGCTTGTCGGGAAAGCGCACATAATCGAATTGCACTTCATCGAAGCCCATCTGCGCGGTTTCTTCGGCCAGCGCAATGTTGTATTCCCAGACTTCCGGACGCATGGGGTCGACCCACGCCAGCCCTTCGTTATCGCGGAATAATTCGCCGTTGCCGCGCTTGATCGCAAGCTCCGGCTGCGCCTGTGCCAGCAGGTTATCCTTGAAGACGACGATGCGACCAATCGTGTAGATGCCCTGCTCGCGCAATTTCGCGACCAGTTCGGGTAAATCTTTTTTCAATACCAGTTTTTGCGCGCCGATCTGACTGGCGAGCGGTATCGCGGTTTTATGCGTGATGAGGGCGCTATCGGTTTTGATGTCGATGACGAAGGTATTGATTTCCGTATTGCGCACGAGATCGAGCGCGGAATTGCGCAATTTCAGACTGCTGATGCCGTACGACGACAGATAAATGCCTTTTGGCGCGAACGGTTCGAGCTGCAATGTCACCGGGCCTTTCGTGCCGGCATCGAGCGTTTGCGTTTTACGTGCGTGGCCATAGGCGCGCGCACGTATCTCGCTGCCGTCGCCTTCGATGCGAAAAGCACCGTTTTTATCGGTGCGCACAGCCGTTTTCCCAAGCGTGACGAAAGCATCGGCGAGCGGTTTTTTCGTATTGGCTTCGACAACGGTGCCGTCGATGGTCAGGGCGGAAACCGAAAACGACAGAAGGGGCAAAGCCAGTGCTACGGTCAGTAGTTTTTTGATGGAGTTCACGATTCACCTGGGTAAAAAAAATCAGTGCACAGCGCACTTGCTATGAGTGTAGTTCGCTGCAATTAGTTGCCAGTGTTTTGCAGGAAAAAAATTTTTTGTGCAAAGAATGAAAAGCGTGCTACCGCAAATTTTTACGAAAAATCCTGCGCTGTGTGATCGATTTTCGATGCGACTTATTGCGTGGAAAGCATTTGTGCAAATACTTTCCCCTGATGCGAGTTATTCATCAGAAAACGCGGTAGTGCCTGCATGTGATCGCCCTGGCGTACGGGTTTTCCGTCGATGCTGAACGCCGCGGCATAACCTGCCATTTTGGCGTGCGCGAGCAAATCATCATCGTAAATGCCGAAAGGCCACGCCAGCACATCGACTTGCGTGCCGAAACGCTTTTCCAGTGCGGCCCTGGATTTCTGCAATTGCATAGAAACGAATTTGTCGTATTCAGCCGGGCTTAGACGTTTTTTCTCGGTTTTGAAATTCGGATGCCAGTACGTATGCGACTGAATGGTGAAAAATCCGGTCTCTGCCAGCGCGTGCAGCTGTTCCCATTTCATCGCGTACGGCGCGTGCGAATTCGAAATCGCCGATGGATAAATGAAAAGTGTCACCGGTACGCGGTACTGCTTCACCAGTGGCAATATTTCTTCGTAAACGGAGCGGTGGCCATCGTCGATGGTGATGACGACCGATTTTGCAGGCGGCGGCGATGTCTTGCCGAGCCGGTAATCCACCAGTGCCTGCATCGGAATGACCGTGTAGCCATTGTCATGCAGATACCTGAGATGCGATTCGAATACCGCCGTGGTCACCGTCATGCTGTCGGCCACGGTGGGACCGAAGCGGTGATAACACAATACGGGCACCGATACGACCGGGACCGACCCGCTGGCGAATACCGGAGAAAGAAAAAAAATACAGACAAAACAGGCTGCGAGAGTTTGACGCAGCGAGCGAAACATCGAGCACGGCAAGGCAGTGACAATCCGGTAAACAGGGCAAAATTGCTGCATCAAGTAATGGCACAGGGATCGCGGTTTCGCAAATGCGCAATGTCGGTTCTGCGCGCCCGTACGCGCTGGCGGGTCATCGATAGGGGAAAACCCCTATCCCGTGCCCGGCGCTGTATCATGCGCGAGAGTTTTTTCTGGGGAGTGGCCGATGCGTTTTTGCAGTCAGTGCGGACATACCGTCGAGTTGCGCATTCCGCCGGGTGACGATCGCGAGCGTCATATCTGCGTGCAATGCAAGACGATTCATTATCAAAACCCGCGTGTCATCGTCGGTTGTCTGCCCGTGGTGGGCGAACGCATTCTGCTGTGCCGGCGTGCGATCGAACCGCGTTACGGTTACTGGACCCTGCCGGCCGGATTTCTCGAAAACGGCGAGACGACGCTGGCCGGCGCGCAGCGCGAAACCTGGGAAGAAGCGTGCGCACAGGTGGCCAACGCAGCGCTGTACCGCATCTTTGATTTACCCGGTATCAATCAGGTTTATATGTTTTATCGCGGCGATCTGATCGATAACCGTTTCGGGGCGGGAACCGAGAGCCTCGAGGTCGGCCTGTTCAGCGCCGATGAAATTCCGTGGCAGGACATGGCATTTCCCGTGGTGATCGAAACGCTGCGCGAATATATTGCCGATCGCGAGTACGGCGCATTTCCGGTGCGTGTATCGGGACTCGACTCCAGCTGGCACGACTGGTATCGGAAAACTTTCCGGAGCGATAGCGAGAGCCATTCATGACGCTGGATCCCCTGTTGATCGCATCGATCACCGCCGCCGTGCTCGGCTGCATCGCGGTGGTGACACTGCTGTGGCAGCGCACGCGCGAGTTCGCGCAGCAGATTGCCTCGTTGCAGCAAACAGTATCGGAGAAGGAAACTCGCGCGCTCGAATTGCAGCAGCGCGAACAGCAATTGCAGACCGAGGTTGCCGTATTGCGCACCACGCTGGGCGAACAGCAGCGTACCGCTGAGGAAAAACTCAAATTGCTCGCGGATGCAAAACAGCAGTTGACGCTGGAATTCGAAACGCTGGCGCAAAAAATTCTCGAAGAAAAAAGCGAGCGCTTCACCAAGCAGAATCAGACCAATATCGAAACCACGCTGAATCCGCTGCGCGAACAGCTCACCGAATTTCGCAAGCGCGTCGAGGATGTCTACGACAGGGACAGCAAGGATCGGACATCACTGCGCGCAGAGTTGAGTCATTTGCAAAGTCTCAATCAGCGTATCGGCGAAGAGGCGCTCAATCTGACGCGCGCGCTCAAGGGCGATAACAAGGCGCAGGGCAACTGGGGCGAAGTCGTGCTCGAACGCGTGCTCGAAGAGTCGGGTTTGCGCAAGGGGCATGAATACGAAACACAGGTTGCATTGCGCAGCGACGAGGGTCAGCGCCGCAATCCCGATGTGATCGTGCATCTGCCGGATGACAAGGATATCGTTATCGATGCGAAAGTAACGCTGGTTGCCTATGAGCGTTATTGCAATGCCGCGACCGAAGGCGAGCGCGAGCTGGCGTTGCGTCAGCACATCGGCGCAGTGCGCGCGCACATCGATGGGCTCAGTCTCAAGCAGTACGAAAATTTGCCGGGAATTCGCAGTCTCGATTTCGTGCTGATTTTCATACCGATCGAAGCGGCGTTTCTCGCGGCATTCGAAAACGATGCCGGCGTATTTCGCGACGCCTACGAAAAAAACATTATCGTGGTGAGTCCGACGACGTTGCTCGCCACTCTGCGCACGGTGCAAACCATCTGGCGCTACGAGCGCCAGAATGCGAACGCCGAACGCATCGCCAGCGAAGCGGGGAAACTGCACGATCAGTTCGCGGGTCTGCTGCAGTCGTTGCAGGACATCGGCAGGCATCTCGATAAATCGCGCGATGCCTACGAGCAGACCGTCGATCGTTTCTCGCGCGGACGCGGCAATCTGGTCAAGCGCGTGAACGATCTGGCCAGACTCGGCGCGAAAACCAAAAAGACATTGCCCGCCGAATTGCTTGAACGCGCCGAGGACGATATGTCCGACCTGTTGCCTGGCAGTGCCGACAGCAGCAGCGAAAGCGGTATACAAGAAATCAATGTTTCAGTGACCACGATCCATCACGGAGATTGAAATGCCTTTTCCGAAAACCGGTAATCTCGCGCCCGCATTTTCGCTGCTCGATCAGAGCGGCAATAAAGTGAGCCTGAAAGATTTTCGAGACGAGAAAAATGTCGTTCTGTATTTTTATCCGAAAGCGATGACGCCGGGCTGCACGGTGCAGGCCTGCGGTTTGCGCGACGCGCAGAAGGAACTGGCGAAGCTCGATACCGTCGCGCTCGGTGTCAGCCCCGACCCGGTGGCGCGACTGCAAAAGTTCACCGACCGCGACAAACTTAATTTCACGCTGTTATCGGATGAAGACCATGCGATCGCCGACAAATATGGCTGCTGGGGTCCGAAGAAATTCATGGGCCGCGAATTCGACGGCATTCTGCGTACGACATTCATCATCGGCAAGGACGGCAAACTCAAACACATCATCGCCAAAGTGAATACGAAAACGCATCATGAAGATGTCGCAAAATGGATCCGGGAAAATCTGTGAGCGCAGCTGCCGCATTATCGTCCGACTGGGAACAGTGGATCGTTTCCAATATCGAGCGTGGCGTGCCGCTGCCGGTGTTGATCGAGGAAATGGTGCGCAGGGATTTCGATCTGGTCACGGCAACGAATGCCGTGATGGAACGCGCAACGGGTTCAGTGCCCGCGAAAGGCGCGCAGCCCGGAATGACATCGCGCGCGTATAAATATCCGATACCGGCCGGGTTCGAGGATTATTACGCTTATCGATCTGCACCGAGCCTGATCGCCGGAGGCAATGTCATCGATATCGATGGCCATTCGATAAACATTGTCGCCCGCCTCGGTGAGCCCGACATTGTGGTGTTTGAAAATCTTTTGAGCGATGCGGAATGCGATCGGCTGATCGCGTTATCGAAGCCGAAACTGAAACCGTCGACGATCGTCGAAAATCAGACCGGCGTCGAGAAAGTGATCGGCGAGCGCACTTCCGAGGGCATGTTTTTTCAGCGCGATGAAAATGCACTCGTGAGCGCGCTCGAAACGCGGCTGGCGAAACTTGTGAATATGCCCGCGGAAAACGGTGAGGGCATTCAGATTCTGCACTATGCGCGCGGTGCCGAATATCGCCCGCACTATGATTTCTTTGCGCCGGAAAACCCCGGTAGCGCGGTGCATATGCAGCAGGGAGGTCAACGCATCGCCACGCTCGTCGTGTATTTGAACGACGTGGCGGCGGGAGGGGAAACCATTTTTCCGGAAATCAATTTTTCCGTCGCCCCGCGCAAAGGCAGCGCGGTATTTTTCGCGTATTGCGATGATTCAGGAAAGGTGGACCGGCTGACGTTGCACGGAGGTGCGCCTGTTACGCAGGGCGAGAAGTGGATTGCCACGAAGTGGATGCGTCAGCGCAGATATTGATACGACGCTGCGAAGCATCCGACCGCAATTGTGCAGCGGCGATTGGCCGGATGTTCACCGCAGCTGTTTATTTGTTTATTGAGTCCCCGGATCGCCATCGCTGTTCATCGCATGATTTTCATCGCTCTGATGGTCGAATTTCGACTGCAGCCATCCCGCCGCTATCGGCAGCAGGATTTGTAAACCCATCGAGCGCGCGATATGCAGCGCATGGCTCACGGCATCTTCGACATGGCGGTGTTGCGCGGGTTTTTCCGGTTCGTGTTTCGAGGGGCGACTGCCGATCCGGCCGGCCAGAAAACCGAGGCCCACGGCGCTCAATAATCCTGCTGGCGAAGTGACGCGCGCCACCGCGACCTGACGCAGCTGCGCGCTCGCGAATTTCAGCTGCGCCACATCGCGTTCGAGCAGTTGCGCCTGTACGTCGGCATCACGGCGCAGGCGGCGTGTTCCCAGCAGCAGGTCTGGAAGCGGCATTCGGTTTTTCCTCGTGGGGATTTTCGCTGTAAGTGATGAAGCGGCGAATGGCTTTGAACAGCATGTTATTGCTCATGCGATAAATTGCGAATCCGCCGATGACAGCGAGTGCCAGATTGATCGCGGCCATGAGCAGCATGGCGGCGGGCCACGACAGGCCCAGCACATGAAACCAGGCAACGATGGCCGCAAAAAACGCGATCCATGCGGTCGCGAGCAATAATCCGCTGCCGATGGCGACAATTAAAACAAGAGAGAAATTAAGCGCGGCCAGGCGCGTTTCGAGCACCGTGAGATCGACAGCCCGGGCGAGGGCGATTCGCAGCGACAGTATCCATTCCTCGACCGCGCCGATCAGCGTGGGCGGCTCCTCCTCAGGTGCGGCGCCCGGTGGCGACTCCGGTATTTCGGTGGCCGCAACCTCGGGCGCCGGCGTTGCCGCTTCAGACGCTATCGTCATCGTGCTCGACCCGGCGGCTTCCGCGTGTGAGATAGGAGAGCAGCACACCCGTACCGAAGGCGATGCCCAGCGCGGCCAGAGGATGCTCCTGCACGAAACCCGTTACCGAGGTCTTCACTTCGCCGCCTTTCGTGTTGAGGTTTTTGCGAGTGTCCTGAAGTTTGTCCCGCGCGGTTTCGAGCGAGTGTTTCACCGAGCCCTCTGCGCTGGCGCTGACCTTGCGCAATTTTTCCTCGGATTGCCCGGCAATTTTGGCGACGCGATCGACAAACTCATGGGCGATACGCGCGGCTGTCTCTGTCCCGGCCTGGGGATTGGATGCCTCTGGACTATTGATGGCTGAACCGATAGTGGAAGAAGTTGCGGCGCCATTACCATTGGCTTTTTGCATGTCGGTGCTCATTGCATGACCTCCTGCTCACGTTGGGGGGAAACGCTGGATGCGTTTTTCTGCGGCATTTGCCGCGATGCCGAAAAGCATCGGGACGATGTATTTCGGCGGTAGGGCGATAACATACGCCTTTTTTAGCGCAGGACAACTCTCCCCGCTATGCGATTGAGCACAAACCACTGGTGATTACCACAAACTACTTATGTGATTAGCACAAACTACCTATGTGATTAGCACAAACTACCTATGTGATTACCGGCTAAGCCACTATGCGATTGAGCACAACGGGGGGTATTTAACCCGGAGCAATCTTTCTGCAGATTCTGCTTCGCTGCGACGCCACGTCCGGGCTGCCGAAACGACAGCGAGCAGGTACACTAGCGCCTTTTTATTTGGCGGCTTCCGCCAGTTTTGACTCAACGCCCGGTGAACCTTTTATGCTGCGTGGGCCCTCTATGTTTGGTGGACCATTGGTTATTCGTCGATCCTTTACCGCTCGGGGACCGTTTTCTCTTCAGGGACCGTTTTCTTTTCGGGGAGAGACACCGTGAGCACATTGATTCTCGGTATTTCTGCGTATTACCACGATAGCGCCGCGGCGCTGGTACGCGATGGCGAAATTGTCGCCGCTGCGCAGGAAGAACGCTTTACCCGCAAGAAACATGACGCCGGTTTTCCCGGCAACGCAATCAGATATTGTCTGCAGGAAGCGCGGGCGACATTGGCCGATGTCGATTACATCGTGTTTTACGACAAACCGCTGATCAAGTTCGAGCGCCTGCTGGAAACGTATCTGGCGTATGCCCCTTCGGGTTTTCGCTCGTTCCTCAAGGCCATGCCGATCTGGCTCAAGGAAAAGCTGTATCTGAAAACCACGCTCAGGCGCGAATTCGCCGCGCTCGGCGGTTTGAAGGAAAAGGAATTACCGCAACTTTTATTCACCGAGCATCATCAGGCGCATGCGGCTTCGGCGTTTTTTCCGAGCCCGTATCAAAACGCGGCGGTGATGTGTCTCGACGGCGTCGGCGAGTGGGCCACCAGCAGTATCTGGCTCGGCGAGGGCAATAAACTCACGCCGCAATGGGAAATCGATTTCCCGCACTCGCTCGGTCTGCTGTATTCGGCATTCACGTATTACACCGGCTTCAAGGTGAATTCGGGCGAATACAAATTAATGGGCCTGGCGCCGTACGGTCAGCCCAGATATGTCGATCTGATTCGCGATAACCTGCTCGATCTGAAAGACGACGGCACTTTCCGGCTCGACATGAGTTATTTCAATTACGCGACCGGACTGACGATGACGAATCAGAAGTTCGCCGATTTGTTCGGCGGGCCCGCGCGTAAGGCCGAAGGCACGCTGACGCAACGTGAAATGGATATCGCCGCATCGATTCAGGTCATTACCGAAGAAATCGTATTGAGACTCGCACGCACCGTTCGCCGCGAATTGAATCAGCCGAATTTATGTCTCGCGGGCGGTGTCGCGCTCAATTGCGTCGCCAACGGCGAATTGCTGCGCGCGAAAATTTTCGACGACATCTGGATTCAGCCCGCCGCTGGCGATGCCGGTGGCGCGCTCGGTGCGGCACTCGCGATCTGGTACGAATATCTCGGCAATGCTCGCAGCGCGCCTTTTCCAGGCATCGCGGACGGGCAGGACAATTCGATTGGCGATGCGATGCGCGGCAGTTATCTGGGGCCGTGGTTCGCGCCCGATTCCATCGCCGAATATCTCGACAGTATCAAGGCGCCGTTCAAAAAGCTCGACGATGAAGCCTTCATGGATGAATTGAGCGATGTACTCGCGAACGAAAAAGTCGTCGGCTGGTTTCAGGGCAGGATGGAATTCGGTCCGCGCGCTTTAGGCGGGCGCTCGATCATCGGCGATCCGCGCAGCGCGAAAATGCAATCCGTCATGAATCTGAAAATCAAATACCGCGAATCGTTCCGCCCGTTTGCCCCCGCGGTGAAAGCCGAGCGCGTGAGCGAATGGTTCGAGCACGATCGCAGTAGCCCATATATGTTGATGGTGGCGCCGGTGCGCGAGGACAAACGCATCGCGATGACTGCCGAGCAGGAAAAATTATTCGGCATCGACAAACTCAACGTGCCGCGCTCGCAAATTTCGGCGGTGACGCACGTCGATTATTCGGCGCGTATTCAAACCGTGCATGCCGACACCAATCCGCGCTTCTATCGATTGCTCGATACCTTCGAAACGAAAACCGGTTGTCCCGTACTGGTGAATACCTCGTTCAACGTGCGCGGCGAACCCATCGTGTGTACCCCCGAAGATGCCTATCGCTGTTTCATGCGCACGGAAATGGATTGCCTCGTGCTCGAAAATATTATTCTGCACAAGCACGAACAACCGCTGTGGGAAGAGCAGCAGGACTGGCAGAATGAATTCGAACTGGACTGATTCGCGAGAGTGATGGTCATGCAAAATTCCAATGCGCCTGTCGGCGTCGATGAGCTGCGAAAATTCGGATTCATTTTCGCGGGCATCCTGATTTTTCTGTTTGGGCTGCTGCTGCCGTGGTTGCTGCACAACAGTATTCGCTGGTGGCCGTTTTATATCGGCCTGCCGGTCGCACTGATCGCCACTATTTCGCCGCCGGCATTGCATCCGCTGTATGTGGTGTGGATGAAATTCGGCGCCGTGATGGGATTCATCAACACGCACATCATTATGGTTCTGCTGTTTTTCTGTCTGTTTACGCCGATCGCGTGGCTTATGAAACTGTTCGGCAAGGATCCCATGGCGCGCAAGCTGGAACGCACTGCAGCGAGTTACCGGGTAAAAAGCGCGGCCTATACCAAAGAGCAAATGGAGAAACCCTACTGATGTGGGATTTAGTAAAAGATCTGACCGGCTTCATGGCCAAGCGGAAAAAATTCTGGCTGGCACCGCTGATCGTGGTGATGCTGCTGCTCGGCGCACTGATCGTGCTGGGACAGGGTTCGGCCGTGGCGCCGTTCATTTACACGCTGTTTTAATGGCGGGCGAGCGCGTATCGGCGCCGATCGGTGTTTTCGATTCCGGAATCGGCGGCGTTTCGGTGCTCGGACATCTGCGCGCGCTGCTGCCGGGCGAAAACTTCATTTACGTTGCCGATTCCGGGTATGCGCCCTACGGCGAGCGCTCGCCCGAATTCATTCGCGAGCGCTCATGGCACATCGCCCGTTTTCTGCTCGAAAAAAATATCAAGGCGCTCGTGGTTGCCTGCAACACGGCAACGGCTGCAGCGGTACAGATGTTGCGCGAGCAATTGGCGATTCCCGTCGTGGCGATGGAGCCGGGCATCAAACCCGCCGTCGAACTCACGAGCAGCAAAGTGGTCGGCGTGCTGGCGACCGCGGGTACGCTCGAAAGCGCGCGCTTTTTCTCGCTGGTGAATCGTTACGCGGGCGATGTCGAAATCATCACGCAACCGTGCGCGGGTCTGGTCGAACGTATCGAGGCGAACGATCTGTCGAGCCCACAAACGCTCGATTTATTGCGCGGCTATCTCGATCCCCTGCTGAGCCGCAATGCCGACGTGATCGTGCTCGGCTGCACGCACTATCCCTTTTTGCGTGCGCAGATCGAACAGATTCTGCATGAGCGAATTGAAAACTCTTCCCATGCCGGGATTGCGATCGTCGATACCGGTCCTGCGGTGGCAAAGGAATTGAGCCGGAGATTGCAGCGCGAAAACCTGCTGCGGGCAGTGGCCGCTACCGGCGAGGAAATGTTTTTGACGAGCGGGGATCCGGCAACGGTCGGCGCCGCGATCGGAAAAATATGGAATCGCGACATAACGCTGGCCGTATTGCCCTGAGCGTGTCGAGCCACAGAATCCGCGAAAAATCAGGCGCGTCGCCGCCGTAAAAATCCTTCCAGCATGAAAATGGCGAGCGCGAACCACACCAGACTGAAACCCGTTAACTGGGTCGAGCTGAACGGCTCATGGAAGACGAAAATGCCGAGCAGAATCTGCAGCGTCGGCGCGATGTATTGCAGGATGCCGATCAGTGTCAGCGGGATGCGCTGCGCGGCGGTGGCGAATAACAGCAGCGGAATGGCGGTGATGATGCCGCCGATGAACAGGATCAGATGCGTGCGCAGATCGCTGCCGAGCAGCGTGCCGGTGCCGCGGTATTCGCAGAAAATCAGATAGATCAGCGCGGGCAGCACGAGCACGCCGGTTTCCAGCGTGAGACCGAACAGCGACGATTTCAGCGGCGCGATTTTTTTCACCAGACCGTATAACGAAAATGTGGAGGCGAGCACGAGTGCGATCCACGGCAGGCGGCCATAGTGATACGTTAGATAGATGACACCGCTGGCTGCGCACGCGAGCGAAACCCAATGCAGAGGGCGCAGGCGTTCCTTGAAAAAGACGGTGCCGAAAAAAACGCTGATCAGCGGATTGATGAAATAGCCGAGACTGGTTTCGACGATGTGATCGGTATTAACCGCCCAAATGTAAATGACCCAGTTGATGCTGATGAGCAGCGCGGCGATCGAATAGATCGTCAGCACGCGAAGATTGAATGCGCTGCGCAATGCTTTCCATTGCCGCGTCGCAAGAATGATGACGGCGAGTACAACCCAGGACCAGATCACGCGGTGTCCGGCGATCTGCAGCGCAGGTACCGCCTGCAGCAGACGCCAGAACAGCGGAAACAAACCCCAGACGGTGTAGGCGAGAACGGCGTAAAGCAGGCCGCTATTCATGATTCGGCGCAGCGCTAAACATATTTTTCAGCACGTTACAGATAACCTTTTTCGCGCAGGAATTTTTCGATGGTTTCGGCGGCGATGCGCTGGCCGTCCGGCGTCCAGTGCTGGTCGTAGCTGAAATAGGTTTGCACGCCATTGGCGGTTTCGCGTTGCAACGCTTCGGTGAGAGCGACGCAATCGATATTGTGCGTGCGGCAGAAAGCGAACACGACGTTCTGCTCGGTGTCGAGATTGTCGTAAAACTGCTGCATGAGTTCAGCGGCCGGCGGTAAACGTTTTTGCCGGCGGCTCATGAAGTAATGAAATTGTTCTGCGGGAATTTTATCTTTCACGAGCGGCATCACCACGTGCGGCGTGCTCGGCGCGTAGATGAAAACCGGTTTGATACCGTGTTCGCGGTTCAGCGCAATGATCTGCTCCAGAATTTTTGCCGTGGCTTTCCACTCCGCCGATTCGGTGAATTCCTTCTCGCTGTAATTCAGATAAACGGCGCGCTTGGGATCGAAACTGTAGTGGCGCGTTACCTCGCCGTGCGTCACCGCGATCGGCATGAACCCGAGTTTTTCCCGATACTGCGGCACCGGGCGGGTCGAGCCGAGTTTCTCGAACAGATCGTGTGACAGACGATCGAGCCCGGTGGTGACGGGCGATGAATCGAACGCCTGCGAAAAATGATCGCCGATACGCTGCCGCAGCGGCGGTTCGCTCACAGCATTCGAATCGACGAGCACAACGTCTTCCTTGAAATCGTTGCCTTCGTAAATCATGAACAGCGCGACGCGCGGTTTCAGTTTCAGGCCGAAGTAAACGTAGTTGCTCAGATAAACCGGCGGACCGCTGCCGCCGACGCCCAGGTTGTAGATCGTCTGCCCGGTCGCGCTGGCGAGCAGTGCGCTCCACGTCTGCTCGTCGGAAACATTCGAGCCCGCCACGAACGAATCGCCGACGGCGACCATGTCGTATTGCGGCAGGATATTGACGTTGCGAAAGCCGTTCGCGTCGGTCGTCAGCCGCAGCGGAATATCGGGATAGCCGGCCGGCGGCTGCGGATACGAACGCGCCTGCTCGGGCTGGTCGACATAGGTAAATTCATACACCTGATGCGGCGGACGATGACGCACGGCGCCCGCGAGCTGCATCGCCTGCTCGCCGGTATCGAGACGGGTTTCGATGTAGCGCGGACCGCCGCGGAAAAAATGCGCGACATAGGTGATCGTCAGAATCGCGAGCAGCGTGGTGGCGATGCCGATGCCGGCGTTGCCGAGCGCCTGTTTCAACGGGCGGCGCGACGCGAATGCCGCGGCGAGCGTCCACAGAATCGGCGTCAGTATCAGCAGCGTGCCGAAATTTCCCTGCGAATAACGTCCGAACAGAACGGGACGTTGCAGCGCGATCAATTTGATGACATCGCTGTGCCGTGTCCACATCCACAGGCTGAAACAGAAAATGATGAATGCAACGAGATAGCGCAACAGGCGAGTGCGGCGCGACGGCTGGGCAGAGGCAGACATAACGGTTCCACGATGGGGAGGCGGTGCAGATGGTAAAGTATCGCCCCGTCAATCTCCAACGCCTGAATTCGTGGATTACAGCAACAGCCTGCAAACAGTAATTATCGAAAACGGCAAGATCGAAAACAGTAAGTATCGAGAACAGTAATTATCGAGTGGAGTCATCGCTGTGATTGCGCATCATCCCGAAAAACATTTCACCGCGGGCGACACCGTGCGCGATATCGTCATCGGCATGTCCGATGGTTTGACGGTGCCGTTCGCGCTGGCCGCGGGTTTGACGGGAGCGATTGCGCAGACCGATCTCATCGTCACCGCCGGCGTCGCGGAAATTGCGGCGGGTTCGATCGCGATGGGGCTCGGCGGTTTTCTCGCGGCGCGCAGCGAGGCCGAGCACTATCGTTCGGAAAAAATGCGCGAAGAGCAGGAGATTCAGGTGATCCCCGATCAGGAAGCCGACGAGGTGCGCGAGATTTTCGCGTCGTATGGATTGACTGCGCAGGAGAGCGAAAGCGTCATCGCATCGCTGCGCCAGCGCCCGGCCGACTGGGTGAAATTCATGATGCGTTTCGAGCTGGGGCTGGAGCCGCCGCAGGCGGGCCGTGCCTGGCGCGGCGCGCTGACGATTGCGGGCGCGTATATTCTCGGCGGGCTGATTCCGCTCGCGGCCTACATGCTGATCGACGATATACATCGCGCGCTGCAATGGTCCGCCGGCTCAACGTTCATCGCGCTCGTGGTGTTCGGCGGCGTGAAAGGCTTTTTCACGGGAGTGCCGTTTCTGCGCAGCGCATGGCAGACCACCTTCGTCGGCGGTCTGGCGGCGACGGCAGCATTCGTCATCGCCCGCTGGCTGGCCTGAGCGCGTCGAAGCGGGCGCGCGGTTAAAAACGCGAAAACGACTTGCAATTTACAGGCATTTCTTTTTTAATCGCGCTCCGTTTTGCGCTCCCGGTGCAAACGCCTTCCTCGTTAAGACACAGGACCATAGCTCAGCTGGTTAGAGCGCCACCTTGACATGGTGGAGGTCTGCGGTTCGATTCCGCATGGTCCTACCAATTCCTTCGGTAACTTCTGGCGACCCCGATAGTCCTCCAGACAACCCCTCCATACCAATGTGCGGAACGCGCCGCGCACGGTCTCATTGAAGATAAGCAGACAAGCACACCGCCAAAGTGCCATGCAGCAATGGCACCCGGAACAAATCGGCGTGTGCGCCGGCTTTGAGTTTTGCGCGCTACAAAAACGCGGAGCGTACCGACATCATCATTGGCAACTGGCTTCGTAATCGCAATACGGTCGAGTTTTTGGGTATTTGGGAGCAGCTCAATAATCCCAATTTTAAACCCATCGAATTCGATGGGTTTAAAAAGCAGGCCGGTCTTAACAGCTTCACGCTCACGCCCAAGCAATGGATCGAAGCCACGGGCGCAATCGGTCTGATTTCCAAGGCCGGTCGCTACGGCGGCACGTATGCGCAGAAGGACATCGCATTCGAGTTTGCGAGCTGGATTTCGGTCGAGTTCAAGTTGTATCTGATCAAGGAATTCCAGCGGCTGAAAGAACAGGAGTTTCAGAAGCTCGGCTGGGATATTCGCCGCGATCTCGCCAATAAACCCTCACTTCTCGCGGTGATACAGCTTCGTAAATTTTCAGGCCCGGATCGTTCCGGCAGCCTTCGCCGTATCGAGCCTAACGATTAATCTATGGCGCGCAATCGCTTGAAGCCTATGTGAGTCATGGATAGAATGCGAACAATTCTCATTTCGTGAGGCTCGATCCCTGCCGCCCAGTGCACGACGAGTCGAAGGAAAATTGTCGTGTCCACTGCCGAGACCGGTCTGCACCAGGAAATGCATACGCTGTACAGCAACCATCATGGCTGGCTGCACAACTGGCTGCGTCGCCGGCTCGGTTGCAGTGAGCAGGCGGCGGATCTTGCGCACGATACCTTCCTGCGTCTGCTCGCCCGGTGGCGCGATGGTTTCGGCGATGAACCGCGCGCGCTGTTGCGGCATGTGGCCAATGGTCTGGTGATCGATCACTGGCGCCGGCAGGAGGTCGAGCGCGCGTATCTGGAGTCGATCGCGCATTTGCCCGAAGCCGAAACGCCCTCGCTGGAAGCACATCATTTGATCGTCGAAGCGCTGCTGCGAATCGAGGTCATGTTGCGCGATCTGCCGGCGCTGACCTGCGAAATATTCCTGCTCTCGCAGCTCGACGGCTGCACGCACGCGCAAATTGCCCTCCGGAAAAATGTCTGTCTGAACACGGTGCGCCGGCATATTCGCAAGGCGCTCGTAGCCTGCATCATGGCCACGGCTTGAACGGGCGACGACACATGAGCGCAGACACGGATTCAATCGACACGGAAATCGCCGGCGAGGCCGCCGACTGGATTCTGCGATTCCAGGAGCAGGCGCCGGGCGAAAACGAGCGCCAGGCCTTTGAGCGCTGGCGGACGCAGAGCCCGCAGCATGCCGCGGTGTGGGGGCGCGCGGAAACCGTGCTGCAGACGGTTGGTCAGGTGCCCCCGCAGGTCGGTCGCGATGCGATGAAGCGATTGCGCGCCCTCAATCGGCGGCAGGCATTGCGCGCGCTCGCCGGGCTGATCGTCGCTGCGCCGGCGGCGCTGTCGGTGGGGCAGCGTCTGCCCGAATGGCGGGCGGATTTGCGCACGGCGCGCGGTGAGCGCAAAACGGTGGAGCTGGCCGATGGTTCGCGGCTGATGCTCAACACCGCGAGTTCGGTCGATGTCGTGATGACGTCAGCACAGAGCCTGCTGCGCCTGCACGTGGGGGAAATTCTGGTGACGACGCCCGCCCGGACGCGCGTGCCATTTGTGGTCGAAACGATGCATGGCGCGATACGGACAGACGGCGCCCGCTTTTCCATCCGGCGCGATGCGGATTTCACGCGCGCGTCGGTCTTCGAAAGCCGCGTTGCCATCGCGCCGCTGCGCGCGTCGCGTTTCAGCCTGAATGCCGGCGGACAGGTCGTGTTCACCGCCGCGCACGTCGGCGATACGATGCCGGTCGCGGCGACGGATGCGTTGTGGGAGCGCGGATTATTCGCAGCCAATCGCCTGCGACTCGCCGATCTGATCGCAGAGCTGGGCCGGTATCGCAGCGGGGTCATGCGCTGTCATCCCGCGGTGGCGGATATGCGGGTTTCGGGCACGTTTCCTGTCGGCAACGACGATGCCGCGCTGACACTGCTCGCAAAAACCCTGCCGCTGCGCATCCGCAACGTCAGCCGCTACTGGGTCTCCATCGAGCCGGCCCGGGCCTGATCGCTGCGATTTCGAAAATTTTTTCGAAAAAGGGTGAGTACTTTTTTCATTTCATCCGGTTAGACGAATGAACCGGCGCCAATCGAGCGCGGCATTTTGATGAAGGAAAAAGGACCATGGTTTCTTGCCTGTTTAGCCAGTCTTCCGGCAGTCGTATTCACAAGCACGTTTCTAAAGCACTGACTGTCGCCATTCGCAGCGTATTGCTGGGAGCGGCGATCGGTATCGCAATGGCGCCGCCATCCGCCATTGCGCAGACCAGCGCCAGCACGGCCAGTAAAAATTATTCGATTCCAGCCGGCCCGCTCGCCGATACGCTGACACGTTTTGCCGCCGAGGCAGGCGTCATGCTGTCGTTCGATCCGCAGCCGCTGGCGACGCTGCAAAGCAGCGGGCTGCGCGGCACGTATTCGGTGCGGGACGGTTTCGCGGAGCTGCTCAGGAATAGCGGCTACGAGCTGGTCGACAAGGGCGAGGGCGCATTCTCGCTGAAGGTGGCGCCGCCGCAATCGCAAACCGAAACGACGCTGAAACCGGTCTCCGTCAGAGCGTCGCTGGAAACAGAGAATGCGACCGGCCCGGTGCAGGGCTTCGTCGCCCGGCGCAGCGCCACCGCCACCAAGACCGATACGCCCCTTCTCGAAACGCCGCAGTCGATTTCGGTGGTGACGGCGGACCGCATCGCTGCCATCGGTGCGACGACGTTGCGCGATGCGCTGGCGTACACGCCCGGCGTCAATGTTGCGCCGTTCGGCCCCGACTCCCGCTTCGAAAGCACGTGGTTTTTCCTGCGCGGCTTCGATATCTACAACCCCGGCGGCTACATGGACGGGCTGCCGCTGCGCAACAACTACAGCTGGGCGGTGTGGCAGAACGAAAATTACGGCGTGGAGCGCGTCGACATCCTGCGCGGCCCGTCGTCGGTGCTGTACGGACAGGCCTCGCCCGGCGGCACGGTCAACGTCGTCAGCAAGCGCCCCTCACGCGAGCCGATTCGCGAACTCGAACTGCAGGTCGGCAGCGATGAGCGCTTCCAGATCGCCGGCGATCTGTCCGGCCCGATCGACAGCGAAGGCCAGTGGCTCTACCGCGTGACGGCGGTGGTGCGCGAGGCCGAGTATCCGGTCGACGGTATCGACAACGACCGCCTCTACATCGCGCCGGCGCTGACGTGGACACCGAGCGACCGCACCTCGATCACGCTGCTGTCGCATTATCTGCGCGGCCGCGCCGGTGTGTATTCGCGTGTGGTGCTGGAGCAGGGCTCGCTGGTGCGCAATCCGGATGGCTCGCGCGCGCCGGACACCTTCATCGGCGATCCGGATTTCGATCGTCAGGATCAGGATCAGTGGGCGATCGGCTATCTGTTCGAGCACCAGTTGAACGACCGGTGGACGGTGCGCCAGAACGTGCGCTACGGCCAGATCGACACGCGTCTGGATGAGGTGTTCAAGCCGAGCGGCTATGTCACCGTCAATCCGGCCGACGAGACCGATCCGGCCAATTACCGCCTGGTCGACCGCAGTGCATTCGGCAGTGACGAGAAGGCCAAAGTGCTGACGCTGGACAACCAGCTGCAGGGGCAGCTCCAGCAGGGCCGGTTCGACAACACCTGGCTGGTCGGGATCGATTACCAGCGCAGCACCTTCGATCAGTCGTCCTACTACGGCGACGCGGAGGCGCCGCTCGATCTGTATGCGCCCGTGTACGGCCAGCCGATCGCGATTCCCGGGCCCTACTTCGATGGCAGCAGCCATCTGGAGCAGACCGGCGTGTACGCACAGCTGCAGAGCAAGTTCGCCGACCGCATCGCGGTCACGCTGGGCGCGCGCTATGACACCGCCAAAGGCAACTCGACCAATTTCGGCGAGAAGGACGGTCAGGACGACGACCAGCTGACCACGCGGGCGGGCATCGTCTACCTGTCGCCGACGGGGCTGGCGCCGTATTTCAGCTACTCGGAGTCGTTCTACCCCGAATCCACCGAAAACCCCGAGACCGGAGAGATATTCGAGCCCGAAACCGCCAGGCAGTATGAAGTCGGTGTGCGCTATCAGCCGGCGGGCATCAATGCCACGTACAGCGCGGCCGCGTTCGACCTGCGCCGGCAGAATTACGTGACCACCGATGCGGTGACGCAGCTGCCGCGCCAGACCGGCGAGGTGACCGTGCGCGGACTGGAGCTGGAGGCGATCGTCGAGCCGCTTCCCGCGCTGCGCCTGACCGCGTCATACGCCTGGACGCCGAAGGCCGAGGTCAGCGACAGCAGCGATCCGGAGGAACTCGGGCTCAATATCAACGGCGTGTCGGAGCATCTGGGATCGCTGTGGGCCGACTACCGCTTCGGTCAGGGCTTCAAGGCCGGGCTGGGCGTGCGCTATGTCGGCTCCAATGACGGCAACTACGATTCGGCGGCGGCGACAGTGCCTTCCTATACGCTGGTGGACGCGATGCTGGGATACATCGCGAAATCGTGGGAGGTGACCGTGAACGCCACCAATCTGACCGACAAGACGTATTTCGCCAGCTGCGGTTCGGGCTTCTGCTACTACGGGGACGAGCGTCGCGTCGGCGCCACGCTGACCTATCACTGGTAGATCAGCGGCCTGTCATCCGTCGGCGATGGCAACTTTCCTTCAAATGAGACTTGTTCTCATGTATGCGAGTGCGCGATCATGCGCACTCGTTTTTTTTGATGGTTTTCCATGACTTCCACGTCTCTGCAAGTCGTCTCCCGCGTGGCCGCCAGTCTGCTCGGCGGCTATGCGTTTACCTGGGGTTTCAGTGTGTTCGGCGTCGCGCTGCTGGTATTTGCGGGCATGTCGTATCACCAGGCGGAAACGCTGATCTACCTGCTCGCTTTTCTGGTCTTCCTGATCGTTTTCTGCTGGGCGTTCGCCGCGAAGAGCGCCCTCAAGGTGTGGGGCGTGCTGGCCGGTGGCGGCGTCGCCATGACGGTCGGTGCGTGGCTGCTGGTCGGCGCGCTCGGCTAACGGAGTTTTTCGATGTATCAATCGTTTCGCCAGTCGATGGCCTGGCTGCATACCTGGTTCGGGCTGGTGCTCGGCTTCGTGCTGATGGCGTGCTTCTTCTTCGGCGCGCTGTCGGTGTTCGACCGCGAGATCGACCGCTGGGCG
>CAZWBA010000018.1:0-10187 GCA_964631955.1 uncultured Verrucomicrobiaceae bacterium
GTTAAAGAAGTTGCTTCGAAAGCCTCCGACACCGCCGGTGACGGCACCACCACCGCAACCGTACTCGCACAGGCGATCGTCGCTGAAGGCTTGAAATCGGTCGCTGCTGGCGCCAACCCGATGGACCTCAAGCGCGGCATCGACAAAGCCGTTGCTGCAGCCGTCGAAGAGATCAAAAAACTCTCCACACCGTGCTCCGATACCAAATCGATTGCACAGGTCGGATCGATCTCCGCTAACAGCGACGAAAATATCGGCAATATCATCGCCAACGCGATGGAAAAAGTCGGTAAGGAAGGCGTGATCACCGTTGAAGAAGGCACTGGCCTCGACAACGAACTCGACATCGTCGAGGGTATGCAATTCGATCGCGGGTACCTGTCGCCATACTTCATCAACAAGCAGGACAAAATGGTTGTCGAACTCGACGATCCGTTCATTCTGCTCGTCGACAAAAAAATCTCGTCGATTCGCGATCTGTTGCCGTTGCTGGAGCAGGTAGCGAAAGCATCGCGTCCGCTCGTCATCGTTGCTGAAGATGTCGAAGGCGAAGCGCTCGCAACACTCGTTGTGAACACCATTCGCGGCATCATCAAAGTCGCGGCGGTGAAAGCACCGGGCTTCGGCGATCGTCGCAAAGCCATGTTGCAGGACATCGCGATCCTCACCGGCGCAACTGTGATTTCGGAAGAAGTCGGTCTCGAACTCGAAACTGCATCGCTCGAGCATTTGGGCCGCGCGAAACGCGTCACCATCGACAAAGAAAACACCACCATCGTCGACGGTGCCGGCAAAGCAGCCGATATCGAAGCGCGCGTAAAAGAAATTCGTGTGCAGCTCGACAACACCACTTCCGATTACGATCGTGAAAAACTCCAGGAGCGCGTTGCGAAGCTCGCTGGCGGCGTTGCGGTAATCAAAGTGGGCGCAGCGACCGAAGTCGAAATGAAAGAGAAGAAAGCCCGCGTCGAAGACGCGCTGCACGCAACTCGCGCAGCCGTTGAAGAAGGCGTGGTTCCCGGCGGCGGCGTCGCACTGATCCGTTCGATCGAAGCGATCAGAAACACCACCGGCGCCAACGAAGACCAAAATATCGGTATCAAGGTTGCGCTGCGTGCCATGGAAGCACCGCTGCGTCAGATCGTTGCCAACTCGGGCGATGAGCCTTCAGTGGTTGTCGACAAAGTGCGTCAGGGCAAAGGCAATTTCGGTTACAACGCTGCGAACGGTGAATACGGCGATATGATCGCCTTCGGTATTCTCGATCCTGCAAAAGTAACGCGTACTGCGTTGCAGGCTGCAGCATCGGTTGCATCGCTGCTGTTGACCACCGAAGCGATGGTTGCCGATCTGCCGGAAGATAAACCTGCTCCCGCAGCGCACCACCCTGACATGGGCGGCATGGGTGGCATGGGCGGTTTCTAAGCGAAACTTTCCTGCAATAAATGCAAAAAAAACCCGGCCACAAGCCGGGTTTTTTTATTCCGGATTTGATCGCAGCGACGTTGAATCAAATGCCGGAGCGGTCGACCCGCGATAGCGATGCGATGATTCAGTCTTACGATTTTTCGCTGGAATCGTTCAATACCAGCTGGCCATCTTTCACGGGGATTTTATTCCCGGGTTCGTGATCCAGGCGAATGGTGTCTTCCTTGTCCTTGTAGCGATAGCGAACTTCATAGCCGGAAACCTTTTCGGTTTTATCCACGACTGTGCGGCAGCGTTTTTCCACCGTGGTGTAGGTGTCGCCTTCCTGCATGTTTTTCTGTACCTGATTGCCTGCATAACCACCGGCTGCGGCACCGGCGACGGTCGCTACCTTTTTGCCGCTGCCGCCACCGACCTGATTGCCCAGCACGCCGCCAATCACCGCGCCAATGGCGGTGCCGGCGATACGGTTTTCATCCTTGACGGCTTTGGTGCGAGTGACTTCTTCATCGCGACATTCTTCGCGCGGCGTGCGCACCGTTTCCATAATGGGTTTGACGTCGAGTACGTCGGCGTATTGATCGCGGTTGATGTATTTGTAACCGGCGGCACCACCCGCGGTCGCAATTACGGCACCCAGTACTGCTCCAGTGATCATTTGCTTGCTCATGGCGAATTCCTCCGCTTTTCTAATAGACGTTGTAATTAAACTGGTGCGGATATTGTGCGTGAATTCCGCTGAATAGGCACTGAATGCGAATTACGGAAATTCGTGCAGTGCAAGAAGAGTGAAGTATTTCGCATTCGAATAAACTTTCATTCATACGTTGCAGGAAATAAAAAAGCGGCCGCAGCCGCTTCGATGGTGCACTCAACCATTATTTTGCGAAATTGGCGTTCGCGAAATTCCAGTTGACCAGATTCCAGAAATGCTCGAGATATTTCGGGCGCGCATTGCGGTAATCGATGTAGTAGGCGTGCTCCCACAAATCGACGGTAATCAGCGCAGTGACGCCAGCATCGGTCAGCGGTGTACCGGCGTTGCTGGTGTTGACGATGGCGACCGAGCCATCCGCCTTCTTCACGAGCCAGGTCCACGATGAACCAAAGTTATTGATCGCACTGTTGGTGAATTCTTCTTTGAATTTCTCGAACGAGCCGAATGCTTTATTGATCGCCTCGGCCACCGCACCCGTTGGAGCGCCGCCGCCGCTCGGGCTCAAGCTGTTCCAGAAAAACGTGTGGTTCCAGATTTGCGCGGCATTGTTGAAAACGGGACCGGGGCCGGCGGCTTTGATCACTTCTTCGAGCGATTTGCCTTCGAGTGGCGTGCCCGGAACCAGTGTGTTCAATTTATCCACGTAGGCTTTGTGGTGCTTGCCGTGGTGAAATTCGAGTGTTTCCGCGGAAATGTGCGGAGCGAGAGCGTCTTGTGCGTAGGGAAGTGGGGGGAGTTCAAAGGCCATTTTCTGCATCCTTAGAAGATCTTAAACGGACCGCAACTTTAACAAAGTTTATTCGTGGGCACTATGAATGCGGCGACATAAACTCATAAGTCTTCGGTATAAATCGAAGCCGTGCGCTGGGTAATTGCATGCATAACGCTGAATCAGGATGTCATAATACGGCTGCCGTAATTACTCACAGGATATTTCACCATGCCGAATCTCGACGACGATGAAATTACCGATGCGCCGAGTATCGTTCCCGATCGCGATGATCTCGATTCCTACCAGCGTCAGAAACAGGCGAAAAACGCCAGGAAGGACACGGGCACTGTCGAGGAGGAGGACGATTATGACGACGCTGATGGCAATTCGCCTGGCAGGGTGCTGACTTATGTGATCGGTCTTGTCGCATTGATCGGTGTTGGGGCGGCAGGGTATTTGTTTACGCAACTGCAAAACGCGGAGCAGCGCGTGGCGGCGCTTGAGCAGCGTTTATCCTCCACCGATGAAAGCATCGGTCAGTCGAGCGGAGCGCTGCAGGTCAAAATCAATGAAGTGAACGACGTGCTGACACAGCTCCGCGAAGAAACACTGAAAAAATACAAGACGCAGATCGATCAGCAGGCCTCGCAGATCGCTGCGCTGGATAAATCGGGGAAAAACGCCCAGGCAGCGATCGCCGCCAATGACAAGGCGCTTGCCGAGCAGGTGAAGTCGATCGATGCATTGCGTGGCGATATCGGTAAGCTGCCCGCGCTTGTCGAACCCGTAAAACAGCGGCTCGATCAACACCAGACCGCGCTCGACGGGCTTTCCACCAGACTGAAAGGCGTTGGCGATGCGCAAACCAAACTGGATGCGCGGCTGAGCAATAACGAGGAATGGGTCGAATCGATCAACACGTTTCGCAAACAGATGAACCGTGAAATCGTGAACATCAAACAGCAGATCGCGGGAAACAGGCTGCCGCCATCTCCGGCCGAGATTCAGTAAGCAGACTGTAAGTGGTGCAGGCGCAAGGCTTGCACTACGCTTTACGTGCTTTCAATCGTTGCGATTGATCGATGACAACAGCAAGCACGGAGAAGCCCTCGATGAATTTTCAAACGTCTGTCCAGACCTGCTTAAAAAAATATGCGGAGTTCAGCGGTCGCGCTTCGCGTCCGGAATATTGGTGGTTCTATCTGGCCGTCCTTATCGCGAGTCTGATTCTGTCTTATATCAGCACGACACTGGCCAACGTATTCGCGCTGGCGACGTTGCTGCCATCACTGGCGGCTGGTGCCCGGCGTCTGCATGACACCGACAGGAGCGGATGGTGGCAATTGTTATGGATAATTCCCGTGGTTGGCTGGATTGTGGTCATCGTATTTCTGGCCCAGCAAGGCCAGGCAGAAGATAACCGGTTCGGTGCTCCACCGCTTGAGTGACATTGCCGGCGCGGCAACTTCTCCCGCCGCGCCATCCCCTGCCGTCTAGTGTAAAATCTCGCCACCCAGCCGGCGCCCAGCCGGAATTGCCGTGTTGTTGATCCATATATTCGTTGTAAAGAGGCCCCCATGACCGTTATCCGCCAGGATGATCTCATCCAAAGCGTCGCCGACGCGCTCCAGTATATTTCCTATTACCACCCCGTCGATTTCATTCAGGCGATGAAAAAAGCGTACGACAACGAAGCCAACCCCGCTGCCAGAGATGCGATCGCCCAAATCCTGATTAACTCGCGCATGTGCGCGACCGGCCATCGTCCGATTTGCCAGGATACCGGTATCGTCACCGTCTTCGTGCGCGTCGGCATGGATGTGCAGTGGGCTGGTTCTCAAGTAAACGAGAGGGCCACTATGGGTGTGAGCGATATGATCAACGAAGGCGTGCGCCGCGCTTACAATTTCTCCGACAACGTGCTGCGCGCATCGATTCTTTCCGATCCCGATGGCGAGCGCAAAAACACCAAAGACAACACGCCAGCGGTCATTCATTACGAACTGGTGCCGGGCAATACCGTCGACGTGCATGTCGCTGCGAAGGGCGGTGGCTCCGAAGCGAAATCGAAATTTGCGATGCTCAATCCATCCGACTCCGTCGTCGATTGGGTGCTGAATATGGTGCCGCAAATGGGCGCGGGCTGGTGTCCGCCCGGCATGCTCGGCATCGGCATCGGCGGCACTGCGGAAAAAGCGATGCTGCTCGCGAAAGAAGCATTGCTCGATCCGATCGATATTCAAGAATTGCGCGAGCGCGGCGCGAAGAATCGTTCCGAACACTTGCGCCTGGAATTGATGGATAAAATCAATGCGCTCGGCGTCGGTGCGCAGGGCCTCGGCGGCTTGACGACAGTGTTAGATGTGAAAATCAAGGATTATCCGACGCATGCGGCAAACAAGGCCGTGGCGATCATTCCGAATTGCGCCGCCACACGTCACACGCATTTCGTGCTCGATGGTTCCGGCCCTGCGAAACTCGAAGCCCCGGATATTTCCGAGTGGCCCAATATTACCTGGGAAGTCGGCGACAGCGTGCGTCGCGTCAATCTCGACACCGTGACACCGGAAGAAGTGAAGAGCTGGAAAACCGGCGAAACCTTATTGCTCTCGGGCAAAATGCTGACCGGTCGCGATGCCGCGCACAAGAAAATGACCGACATGCTCAACGCGGGTCAAAAACTGCCGGTGGATTTGAAAGGCCGCTTTATTTATTACGTCGGTCCCGTCGATCCGGTGCGCGACGAGGTCGTCGGCCCGGCGGGTCCGACTACGGCAACGCGTATGGATAAATTCACGCGTCAGGTTTTAAAAGAAACCGGCCTGCTCGGCATGATCGGCAAATCCGAGCGCGGTCAAACGGCCATCGACGCGATCAAAGAATACGAATCGGTCTATCTGATGGCGGTCGGCGGCGCGGCGTATTTAGTGGCGCAGGCGATTAAAGCGGCGAAAGTTGTCGCGTTCCCCGAACTTGGGATGGAGGCGATTTACGAATTCGACGTGAAAGATATGCCGGTGACCGTCGCTGTCGATTTCAAAGGCGAATCGGTGCATAGAACCGGACCGCAAATCTGGAAAGGGAAAATCGAGGCGGAGCATCTCGAATTAATTTAAATCCCCTCTTCCCCCTTTGATTAAAGGGGGAGTATCGCATGGAGTTAGGGGGCGGCGAACGGAGTGAGCGGGGGGATTTTTGCAAACATTTTACTGGCACGACTACGAAACCTGGGGTGCAAATCCTGCGCAGGATCGCCCCTGTCAATTCGCAGGCATTCGCACCGATTTCGATTTCAATATCATCGGCGAGCCCCTCGTCGAATATTGCCAGCCACCGCAGGATTTATTGCCGCAGCCGGAGGCGTGTTTAATCACAGGAATCACGCCACAGCTCGCGCAGGAAAAAGGTCTGCGCGAATATCAGTTCATCGCAAAAATTCACAGAGAGTTGAGTGCGCCCGGTACGTGTGGCGTGGGTTACAACAGTATTCGTTTCGACGATGAAGTGACGCGCTACGCGTTGTATCGCAATTTTTACGATCCCTATGCGCGTGAGTGGCAGAGCGGTAATTCGCGTTGGGATATTATCGATATGGTGCGCGCGTGTCGCGCCTTGCGGCCCGATGGTATCGAATGGCCGAACCATGACGATGGCAGGCCGTCGTTCAAGCTCGAACATCTCACTGCCGCGAATGGATTGAAGCATGAAGCGGCGCATGATGCGTTATCCGATGTGTACGCCACGATTGCAATCGCCAGCCTGATAAAAAACAGGCAGCCGAAACTGTTCGATTATTTATTCAAGCTGCGCGATAAGCGCGAAGTCGCTGCATTATTGAATGTGTCGCAGAAAAAGCCGGTGTTGCATATCTCTGGCATGTTTTCCGCTGAGCGTGGTTGTGCTGCGTTAGTGGTTCCGCTCGCGCAGCATCCGGTCAATGCGAACGAAATCATCTGTTTCGATTTGAGTGCGGACGCCGATCTTTTGCTGGATTTGAGCGCCGACGAAATTCGCAGGCGTGTATTCACCGCGCAGGCCGATCTGGATGTGGAGCGCATTCCGCTCAAAACGATACGCACCAATCGCTGTCCAGTGGTTGTGACTGAAAAATTACTCGACGAAAAAATCGCAACGCGCTGGCAGATCGATCGCACACGTTGCGAAAATTCGCTGCAGAAATTATTGAAGGCGGAAAGTCTGGCGGAAAAATTGTGCGATGTATTTGTTGCGCCCGAGCGTGCGCCGATTGCCGATCCCGAGCAGATGCTTTACAACGGCAGCTTTTTCAGCAATGCCGATCGCGCCACGATGAATCGTGTGCGTGCGGCCGCTGCCAGGCAGCTCGCAACGCAGACGTTTGTATTCGAGGATAAGCGTTTGCCGGAAATGTTATTCCGTTATCGCGCCCGCAATTTCCCCGAAACGTTGAATGCCGATGAGCAGGCGGACTGGAAAGAGTTCTGTGAATTGCGGCTGACGAATAAACACGCGGGAGCGAGCATTGTGCGCGATGAATACCGGGTCAGGCTGCAGCAGTTGAAGCTGCAGCTTTCTGTCGGCGACGAGAACGCCGATGAAAAGAGGAAAAATATTTTGAGCAGACTGGCCGATTACGGTGATTTGCTGCTTGCTTCTGCCGGGGCAGAGGTTAGTGAGGGCGCCACGGGTTGAATTCGATTTCGTATCGCCCCGGTACGCTTCCGGCCTGATAAATTTTTGCCGTCGGATAATTCGCACGCATCAGTTTCGCGATCAGATCCTTGTCGGCTTCGCTCATCAGGACGCCAAAATAAATGGCGCGCAATTCATGCGCGGGAAATTTGCGCAGATCGAACCACTGCGATGAATCTTCCTCGCTGTCGGCAGATGTTTCAAAGCAGCGCCATTCCTGTTCCAGATGATCCTGCCGCCCTTTGATTAAAAATTTCGCAGGGAAGTCGTCGGCGGTCGGCGCGTTGCGGCGACCATAGATGACTTCGAGCTGTTCCTGCCGGCTGGTGACCATAGGCGCAATACTTTGGTAGCTCACCGGCTGCGGTTTTGGCAGGCCTGTGCCTTCGCCGCATTCGAAACGCAGTGCGATGCCGCGATGGCGATCGGCAAAACGCTGCCAGCAGGCGACGTTGCCGGGTTTTTCCGAGAAGCAGGCGATGCGTGTCGCGCGCGCGAAACTGCGCCACTGATTCATATGGTCGTTGACGTGACGCGTTTGAATTTCGGCGATCTGGCCGAGCAGTTCGCGCAGCACTTCATGCGCCTCCGCTTCATCGCAAAAGCGCTCCTGCTCGCGCCAGCGCGCCATGATGTTGACGAAACGGTTGTGGCGGCCGCTCGGCGCGTTGGGACCGAACAGCATGATCAGCGCTTCGCGCAGCAATACATCGAGCAGACCTTCGGTGCTGACATCGGGCTGTGACTGATAGTCGAGCTCGAAGGGATCGCTGAATAAATGCGGTGCACTCCAGCGCAACGTCTGCGTGCTCAGAATTTTTACGCCGGCATCGATCGGGCAAAATTTGACGAGAGATGACACGACATCAGCCACCACACAACTCCTGGTTCTACGTTTTATTGTCGATTCCCTGCATTCGCTGACTTCTCGCAGCGCCTGTCACCGCCGTCCGCGAGTGAGCGGGCATGTGGACAAGTTAGCACAAGCGTTGAGAGCGGCAACCACTCAGCCTCTCGCGGCGCATCGGCTTTCCCCGTTGCTGCAGCACGTGGATAATAGCGAGCGTTTTTTCGTTGGGCTTTTTTCGTTGGAGCCTTTATCAGGGCTTTAGCGCGGAGGTACACAGCTTGACCGAGGTTTCCCGTTTGCCCGCAGCCCATTTGTCCGGGACAAATGCTGCAGCGAAGGCCGGTTTGAGCACGCTCATCGGGATGCTCCCGTTTTTGCGGCCTTATCGAGGCCGCATCGCCATCGCGACGCTGGCGCTGATATTTACCGCTGCGGTGACGTTATCGATGGGGCAGGGTATGCGTCTGTTCGTCAATGAAGGTTTCAGCGGCGATCCCACAGCCCTGCACCGCGTGCTCAGAATTTATGGCGCGCTGGTGCTCATGCTGGCGATCGGCACCTTTATCCGTTTCTATCAGGTCACCTGGATCGGCGAGCGCGTCAGTGCAGATCTGCGCAGCGCAGTTTTCAGGCATGTCATCAATCTGCACCCCGGGTTTTTCGATCGCACCGCCAGCGGCGATATTCAATCGACCATCACCACCGATACCACCCTGCTGCAGACGGTGATCGGCTCGTCGATTTCGGTCGCGCTGCGCAATCTGCTCATGCTTGTCGGCGGGCTGATCTGGATGTGCATTTCCAATCTCAAGCTGACCGGCATGGTGCTGTTGAGCGTGCCGCTGGTGGTGGCGCCGATTCTGATTTTCGGGCGCCGCGTACGCACCCTGTCGCGCGCGAGCCAGGATCGCATCGCCGATGTCGGCACCTTTGTCGGCGAAGCGATCCAGAATGTCAAAGTCGTGCAGGCGTTCAATCATCAGCAGATCGATCACGCACGTTTCGGCGAGCACAACGAGGCGGCTTTCGGCGTCGCGCAAAAACGTATCGCGCAGCGCGCATGGCTGACGATGCTGGTGATCACGCTGGTGCTCGGCGCGATCGGCGCGATGATTTATGTCGGCGGCAACGATGTGAATGCCGGTGTCATCAGCGCGGGCGATCTCGCGGCTTTCGTGTTTTATGCCGTGCTGGTCGCAGGCTCGGTCGGCTCGATTTCCGAAGTGTATGGCGATCTGCAGCGCGCGGCGGGCGCCAGCGAGCGCCTGCTCGAACTGCTCGCCGCGCAGCCATTGATCAAGCGGCCACCTCATCCCAGAGCATTGCCAGCCAAGGTGTACGGCGAAATTTCGATCGAGGATATTACGTTTGCCTATCCGACGCGGCCCGGGCATCCGGCCATCGAGCATTTGACGCTGCCGATCGCCGCGGGCAAAACCACTGCCCTGGTCGGCAGCTCAGGTGCGGGAAAATCGACGCTGATCGATCTGCTGCTGCGCTTCTATGACGTGCAGTCGGGGCGGATCACGTTCGACGGCATCGATTTGCGCGAACTCGATCCCGACGTGTTGCGCGCGCATATTGCACTGGTGCCGCAGCAGCCGGTGCTGTTCATGGGTAGCGTGCTCGACAATATCCGCTATGGCCGCCCCGACGCGGATGATGCGCAGGTGCATGCGGCGGCAGAAGCGGCGTATGCGCATGAATTTATCGAGCGGCTGCCACAGGGTTACGCGACGCAGGTCGGCGAGCAGGGGGTGCGGCTGTCGGGCGGTCAGCGTCAGCGCGCGCGCAATGGCGATGCGCTG
>CAZWBA010000018.1:10197-47921 GCA_964631955.1 uncultured Verrucomicrobiaceae bacterium
GAAGGAAACGGTTGATTCGGCGGTGCGCGTCAGCGCATCGCCATTGCGCGCGCGCTGCTGAAAGACCCCGCGCTATTGTTGCTCGATGAAGCGACGAGCGCGCTCGATGCCGAGAGTGAATTCCAGGTGCAAAAGGCACTCGATCGGCTGATGCAGGGGCGCACCACACTGGTTATCGCGCATCGGCTCGCGACGGTCGTCAAGGCCGACAGCATCGCCGTGCTCGATCACGGCAGGCTCGCGGCGATGGGGTGTCATCAGGATTTGCTGCAGAATTCGCCGCTGTACGCGCGGTGGGCGAGCCTGCAGTTCGACAATGCCACGGCGACGCAGGAATTAGCGGTGTAGGGGTGCCGCTTGCTGCGCCCCTACGATGATAAGAATTTAGTGCGCGATTTTTTAAAAGAGGACACAGCGTGAAATTCCCCGGCAGTCATGTGTTATCGATCGGTCAGTTCGAGCGCGGCGATATCGAGCGGATATTTGCCGTCGCCGATCGCATGGAACCCTATGCGCATCGCCGCCGCATAACCCGGGTGCTGGACGGGGCGATTCTCGGCAGCATGTTTTTCGAGGCATCGACACGCACCCGTGTGAGTTTCGGTTGCGCGTTCAACCTGCTCGGCGGCGAGGTGCGCGAGACCACGGGCTTCGAAGCGACCTCGTTGCAGAAAGGCGAGTCGCTGCAGGATACCGCGCGCGTGCTGTCGGGCTACAGCGATGTCATCGTGATGCGCCATCCGCAATCGGGGTCGGTGGCTGAATTCGCGGCGAGTTCACGCGTGCCGGTCATCAACGGTGGCGATGGCGCGAACGAACACCCGAGTCAGGCGCTGCTCGATCTCTACACGATCAGGAAGGAAATGCAGCATCAGGGCAATGCGGCGGGCATCGATAATCTGAGCATTGCGATGATCGGCGATCTGAAATTCGGCCGCACGGTGCACTCGCTCAGCAAATTGCTCACGTTGTTCAACAACGTGACGGTGACGCTGATTTCGCCGAACGAATTGCGCATGCCCGGTGCAATCGTCGAGCAGTTGCGCGCCGTGGGGCATCGCGTCATCGAATCCGACAACATGGAGCAAAGCCTGTCGCACGTCGATATCGCCTATGCGACGCGCATTCAGGAGGAGCGTTTCGCGAGCGCCGAAGAAGCGATGCTGTATCGCGGCCGCTATCGTTTGAATCAGGCGGTGTACACGCAATACTGCAAACCCAACACCGTCATCATGCATCCGCTGCCGCGCGATTCACGCGCCGAAGCCAACGAGCTCGATGTCGATCTCGATGCGAATCCCAATCTCGCAATTTTCCGCCAGGCCGATAATGGCGTGCTCGTGCGCATGGCGTTGTTCGCGCTGATTCTCGATGTCGCCGATCAGGTCGATACGCATGCGCGCGACGTGAACTGGTACACGGAGCGCCGTTTCTGATGACGCATGACGCGATCACCGATCCGCAATACGGCGCCGACGATGTCGAAATCATCGCGCGCGAACGCGCCTACGATGGTTTTTTCAAACTCGATCGATTGACGTTGCGCCACCGCAAATTCGACGGTGGCTGGAGCGCGCAAATGCCGCGCGAACTCGTCATCCGGCGCGATGCGGTCGGCGTACTGCTCTACGATCCGGCGCTCGATGCGGTGGCGCTCATCGAACAGTTCCGCACCGGCGTCATCGATTCGGGAAAAGAAAAATCGCCGTGGATTCTGGAACTCGTCGCCGGTCTGATCGATCGCGATGAAACGCTCGCAGCGGTGGCGAAACGCGAGGCGCTCGAAGAAGCCAATTGCGACATTCTTGCGCTCGAACCGATGTTCGAGTTTTTCACGAGCCCCGGCGGCACCAACGAATATCTGTATCTGTTTTGCGGACGCTGCGATCTGAGTTCGGCAGGTGGTGTGTATGGCCTGCCGGAGGAGCACGAAGATATTCGCGTGCATGTCATCGATTACGCCGCCGCCGTCGCGTTGTTGAACGGCGGCAGAATAAATAACGCGATCACCCTCATCGCGATGCAGTGGCTGCAAATGCATCGCGAGCGCCTGCGTGCGCAGTGGCAGTCCGTGCTTTCAGTGAATCAATCGCCAGGTTGAGCGAGCCCCGTGCGATTATTTTTCGGTGTGCCAATCAATCCCTCCGCAAGCGGACAGCTCGCCGCACTGTGCGCGCGCTTTCCGGCGCAGCCCGGCTGGCAGTGGGTGGCTGAGCGCAACTGGCATATCACGCTCGCGTTCCTCGGGGGGAGGGAGGGCGAAACCGATGGCAATCATGTCAATGCGTTGTGCGATCTCGGCGAAGCTGTCGCGGCGAATCATCAGGCCTGCAAAATTACGCTCGAGCAATTGCAGTGGTGGCCGAGTTTAAGCAAGCCGCGTTTGTTGGCGTGCGTTGCCGAAATGCCGGGCGCGCTCGCTCCGATTCGCAAACAGCTCGTGCAGGGCCTGCGCGAACTCGGCATCGATTACGACGGTAAACCGCTGCGACCGCACGTGACATTGATGCGGCTTGAGCGTGGCGTATTACCGCTTTCTCATGATTTGCCGGCCGCTGCGGTGAAGGTCGATGTCGACGCATTGGCGCTCTACAGCAGCGAGCGCAATCGCGGGGAAACATATTACCGGCCGGTGTGGGAGCGGGAGTTGCAGCGCCCGCCGCCACGGTTTCATTTCCAAAACGATTGATGTGGGCTGGGCGCAGGTGCGCAGAACGCGATAACGAATAATGGCGCAACAGTGCGCGTTACGGAAAATTGCCATCAGTGGAAAACTCTGTTCCTTCGAAAAAACAGCCGGGTCTGTTGCGCAGCAGTTTTTTCGTCAGCCTGCTGACGATGTTGTCGCGCGTACTCGGCCTGCTGCGCGATATCAGTTTCAGCGTGTTCGTCGGCGTGGGCGCGGCGACCGATCCTTTCTATATCGCGTTTCGCATCCCCAATTTTTTGCGTCGCCTGTTTGCCGAAGGTGCGTTCGCGCAGGCGTTTGTGCCGGTGTTATCCGAATATCGCCATCAGCGCAGCTTTCAGGATGTGCGCGATCTGATCGATCGCGTGGCGGGCGTGCTCGGTTCGAGTCTGATCGCGGTCACCGCGTTTGCCGTGGTGGCGGCGCCGTTGATCACGGCATTGTTCGCGCCGGGCTATGTCGGTCAGCATGAAAAATACGAACTCACCGCCGATCTGATCCGCATCACCTTTCCGTATCTGTTTTTGATTTCGATGACGGGATTTTCCGGCGCGATTTTAAATAGCTACGGCAAATTCGGCGCGCCCGCGTTTGCGCCGGTCTTGCTCAATATCGTGCTGATTGGCGCCGCGTTCGTTTCGAGCCGCTGGTTCGAACAGCCGTTATACGCGCTGGCGTGGGGCGTGCTGATCGCGGGCGTCGCGCAATATCTGTTTCAGTGGCCGTTTCTGATGCGGCTCGATTTGTTGCCGCGACCGAAATGGGCGCCGCGCGACGAAGGCGTGCGCCGCATTCTCACGCTGATGCTGCCGGCGCTGTTCGGTGTGTCGGTAAGCCAGATCAATCTGCTGCTCGACACCGTGATCGCCTCGTTTCTGCCGGCGGGCAGCGTGTCGTGGCTGTATCTGTCGGATCGTCTGCACGAATTGCCGCTCGGTGTCTTTGCCGTGGCGATCGGCACCGTCCTCCTGCCGAGCTTGTCGCGCGATCGGGCGGCGGCGGACAGCGGCAATTTTTCGCGCACGCTCGACTGGGCGGTGCGCATGATTCTGCTGATTGCGATGCCGGCATCGGTGGCCCTGATCGTGTCGGGTTATTCGATCCAGCTGGCGCTTTTTCGCTACGGAGAAACGCTCGCCTACGATATCCGGATGTCGTCGCATGCGCTCGCGGCGGTATCGACCGGGCTCTGCGCCTTCATGCTGATCAAGGTGCTCGCACCGGGCTACTACGCGCGGCAGGATGTGAAAACGCCGGTGCGCATCGGCATCATCGCGATGGTGGCGAATATGGTGTTCAACCTCATTCTGGTCATCCCGCTGCATCTGTTTTACCAGCGCGGGTATGTCGGACTCGCGCTCGCCACCTCGTTATCGGCGTGGCTCAACGCGGGTCTGCTGGCGCGGGGACTGCTGCGCGGCGGAATCTATCGGCCCGAGGCCGGCTGGGGACGCTTTCTTCTGCAGCTCGCGCTCGCCTGCGCGGCGATGGGCGCGGTACTGGTGACACTCGACCCCGGCGCCGATATCTGGCTGAGCTGGCCGTGGTGGCTGCGCCTGCCGGCCGTGGTCGGCATGTGCGTCGCCGCTTTTGCGGTGTATGCCGGCGTGCTGATGATCTTCGGTCTGCGCCCGCGCCATTTGCGCGGTCCACGCATGACCTGACGGCTCGAATAACGGAGCGTCCAGGCCGTTCTTTCCTGTCCGGTTGCTGAAGGCGGCGGAAGGGGAAACAAGTGCGGAGTGTTCACGCTATAATCGCCGGCCCTGTCGCTGCCGGCGGTATGTTGCGGCGCACGTATTTCGTCAACCTGATCGAGCATTTTCCAACTGCGATGGAATTGATCCGCGGCCTGCACAACCTGCGCCCCCGCCATCGCGGCTGTGTGGCGACGATCGGCGCCTTCGACGGCGTGCATCGTGGGCATCAGGCCGTACTACGTTCGCTTATCGAAAAAGGCCGCGAACTGGGACTGCCGACCACGGTGATTCTATTCGAGCCGCTGCCGCGCGAGTTTTTCGCGCCGCTCGAATCGCCGCCGCGCCTGATGAGTTTTCAGGAAAAGGTCACGGCGCTGCGCGAGCTGGGTATCGATCGCGTGCTGCGCATTCGTTTCGATCGCAAACTCAGCGAGGTGAGTGCCGACGATTTTCTCAAGCGCGTCTTCGTCGATGGTCTCGCGGTGCGCTATGTCGTCGTCGGCGACGATATCCATTTCGGCCGGGGCCGCAAGGGTAATTTCGAGCTGCTGCAGGCCGTCGGCACGCGCGAGCACTTCGATGTCCTGCAGACCAGCTCGATCGTGCAGGACGGCGAGCGCGTCAGCAGCACGCGCATTCGCGCCGTGCTGGAAAATGCCGATTTTGCGGAAGCGGAAAGATTGCTCGGCCGTCCGTATTCGATTTCCGGACGTGTGATGGTGGGGCAGCAGCTCGGCCGCACGATAGGCGTGCCGACGGCGAACCTGCATTTGCGTCGCCTGCGCGCGCCGCTGGCGGGAGTGTATGCGGTGGAAGTGCTGGGTGCCGCCGGTGAAAAATTATTCGGCGTTGCCAATGTCGGTACACGACCGACCATCGGCGATCTCACCAAAGCCATTCTGGAAGTGCACATTTTTAATTTTTCGGAAAATCTGTATCACCGCAATCTCAAAGTGATCTTTCGCAGAAAATTGCGCGACGAGCAGAAGTTTTCGTCGCTCGATGCACTGAAAGCGCAGATTGCGCGCGATATGCAGGCAGGGCGCGAGTATTTTTCCATTTAATCAATCATTTTGTTGAATCGAGCATGACCGACTACAAGCACACACTGAATCTGCCGGAAACCGAATTCGCGATGAAAGCAAACCTCGCGCAGCGCGAGCCCGAGATGCTCAGGCAGTGGCAGGAAAAAAATATTTACCGGCAGATTCGTGAAGCGCGCGCCGGGCGCAGCAAATTCATTTTGCACGACGGTCCGCCCTACGCGAACGGCGATCTGCACATCGGTCACGCCGTCAACAAGATTCTCAAGGATATTATCGTCAAATCGAAAACGCTGAGCGGTTTCGATGCGCCGTATGTACCGGGCTGGGACTGCCACGGCCTGCCTATCGAATTGAATGTCGAGAAAAAACACGGCAAACCCGGCGTGAAAGTCGAGCCGGGCGCATTCCGCAATTTCTGCCGTCAATACGCGCAGCAGCAGGTGAATGGTCAGCGCGAAGATTTCAAGCGCATGGGTGTCGTCGGCGACTGGGACTCTCATCAACAAGACGATGGGCCGTATCTGACGATGAATTTTAAATTTGAAGCCGATCAGATTCGCGCGCTCGGCAAAATCGCCGCGAATGGCCATCTGCAGAAAGGTTTCAAGCCGGTGCACTGGTGTCTGGATTGCGCATCGGCGCTCGCCGAAGCGGAAGTCGAATATCAGGACAAAACCTCGCCCGCCATCGATGTCGCATTTACCGTTGTCGATCGCGCCGATGTGCTCAAACGTTTTGGTGCCGATCAAAATTCACAGGGCGAAGTTGCGGTTGCCATCTGGACCACCACTCCGTGGACATTGCCGGCGAATCTCGCGGTATCGCTCAACCCCGAACTCGATTACGTGCTGATCAGGTTTGAGCTCGAAGGCAAGGCGTGGCTGCTGGTGCTCGCAGAGGCGCTCGAAGGCGCGGCGATGAAACGCTACGGCGTGGCGCACTACGAAATTATTGCGCGCGCCAGAGGTTCGGCGTTAGAGCATGCGCAATTACAACATCCGTTTTACGAGCGTCAGGTGCCGGTAATTCTCGGCGAGCATGTAACCACCGATGCGGGCACGGGCGCCGTTCACACCGCGCCGGGTCACGGCCAGGATGACTTTGTCGTCGGCAAAAAATACGGGCTCGCGATTTTGAATCCCGTCGGCGCGAGCGGCGTATTTCTGCCCGACACGCCATTATTCGCCGGCGAGCATGTATTCAAGGCGAACGATTCGGTGATGAATGTACTGCGCGAGAAAAAAGCGCTGCTGCATTTCGAGCCATTGCAACACAGTTATCCGCATTGCTGGCGTCACAAAACGCCGATTATTTTCCGCGCCACGCCGCAGTGGTTTGTGAGCATGACGCAAAATAATTTGCTGCAGCAGGCATTGGCCGCGTCCGATAAGGTCGAGTGGATGCCGGGCTGGGGCAAGGCGCGCATCGACGGCATGATGCAGGGCCGTCCGGACTGGTGTATTTCGCGTCAGCGCACATGGGGCGTGCCGATCGCCTTGTTCGTGCACAGGGAAACATCGGAGCTGCATCCGCGTACGCAGGAATTGATCGAGCAGGTTGCGCAGCGTGTCGAGCAGAAAGGTATCGATGCGTGGTTTGAGTTGAGTGTGGATGAATTGCTCGGTGCGGAAGCTGCGAATTACGGCAAGGTGCCCGATACGCTCGATGTGTGGTTCGATTCGGGGGTGACGCATTTTGCGGTGTTGCAACAGCGCAGCGAATTGCAGTATCCCGCCGATTTATATCTCGAAGGTTCGGATCAGCATCGCGGCTGGTTTCAATCGTCGCTGCTCACGGCGATCGCCATCAACGGCAATGCACCCTATAAAGGTGTGCTGACGCATGGTTTCACCGTCGACACGCAAGGCCGCAAAATGTCGAAATCGCTCGGCAATGTGATTGCGCCGCAGCAGGTGATGAAAACGCTCGGCGCGGATGTGCTGCGTTTATGGATCGCCGCGACCGACTATCGCAATGAAATGGTGGTGTCGGACGAAAATTTCAAACGCACGGCCGACGCGTATCGCCGCATTCGTAATACCGCGCGCTTCCTGCTCGCGAATATGAACGGCTTCGATCCGCAACAGCACGCGGTCCCGTTCGAGAATATGCTTGCGCTCGATCGCTGGGTGGTGGATGCCGCTGCGCGTCTGCAGCGAGAAATTATCGAAGCGTACGATTCCTACCAATTCCATCTCGTCTATCAGAAAGTGCACAATTTCTGCGTGGTCGAGCTCGGCGGTTTTTATCTCGATATCATCAAGGATCGCCAGTACACCTGCAAAGCGGATTCGCTTGCACGGCGCTCGGCGCAAACTGCGCTCTACCACATTGTTGAAGCGTTAGTGCGCTGGATTGCGCCGGTGCTGAGTTTTACTGCAGATGAGTTGTGGCCTTTCATTCCAGGCGAAAGAAAAGGATCAGTCTTCACTGCAGAGTGGTATCAGTATTTGCAAGAGTTGCCGGTGACATACGCATACGGCAATGATTTTTGGCGCGAAATAATGGCCGTAAAAACCGCTGTGAATCGCGTGCTCGAAGGTCAGCGCAAAGAGGGTGTGATCGGCGGTTCGCTCGAAGCAGAAATCACGTTGTTCTGCGAAGAAGGTTTAGCGAAAAAATTGCAGGCGCTCGGTGACGAGCTGCGTTTTGTGCTCATCGCATCGAATGTAAAAATTGCGCCGTTATCCGCGGCTGCCAATGCGCTCGATAGCGATATCGATGGATTAAAGATCGCGGTTGCCAAAACAGCAAATACGAAATGCGTGCGCTGCTGGCATTTCACCGCAGATATCGGCGTCAATGCAGCGCATTCCGAGCTGTGTGGGCGCTGTGTCGAAAACGTCGAAGGCAGTGGAGAAGTCCGTCACTATGCTTAAGGTCAAAACGCATTTGCCGATGCTCTGGTACCGCATCGCGCTTCTTATTGTGGTTGGCGATCAATTTACCAAGCGCTGGGTCGAGCTCAGGCTGAAGTTTCAGGCGCCGGTCGAGCTTTTACCTGTTCTGGAATTCGGATACGCCGAAAATACGGGCGCGGCATTTAGTTTTCTGCACGATGCGGGTGGCTGGCAGCGCTGGTTTTTTGCCGCGATTGCGACGGTCGTTGGAATCGGCATCGCGATCTGGATGTCGCGTTTGAAGCGCGAGCAGACTTTATTGCTCGCGAGCCTTGCGCTCGTGCTCGGCGGTGCCGTTGGCAATTTAATCGATCGTGTGCGTTACGGTTATGTGGTCGATTTTATCGCCGCGCATTGGGGTGACCATTATTTCCCGTCGTTCAATGTCGCTGATATGGCGATAACCATCGGTGCTGGTCTGATGCTGCTCGATATGTTTCTCAATCCGCATCATCACAATGCAAAAGATGCAAAAGCGAATGAGGCGACGAAATGACAGCGGTCGCACGAGGTACGCAAGTTACTTTGAACTTCGCGTTGAATTTGCCGAATGGTGAAGTGGTCGATTCAACCTTCGATAAAAAGCCAGCGACATTTATCTTTGGGGACGGCAGTTTACTTTCCGGTTTCGAAAATAAATTGCTGGGCATGCAAAAAGGTGAGCGCAAACAGTTTACTGTTTCACCGGAAGAGGCGTTCGGTCAGCCGAACCCTGCTAATGTGCAAGCGTTCAAGCGTAGCGATTTCGATCCTGCAATGGAGTTGTATGAAGGTCTGGTGATTTCATTCGCCGATGCGAGTAAAACGGAATTGCCCGGGGTCGTGGCTGGTGTGGATGCCGATGAAGTTATCATCGATTTCAATCATCCGCTCGCGGGGCGAGTGATTTATTTCGATGCGGAAATCGTCGAAGTAACGCCGGTGTAATGAGCAAATGACCGACATTATTGCGAGTGAAAAGTCTCAAATCCGCCTAGCCAATCCGCGCGGATTCTGTGCGGGTGTCGACCGCGCGATCGAAATCGTCAATCGTGCGCTCGATGTTTTCGGCGCGCCTATCTATGTGCGCCATGAGGTCGTGCACAACAAGTTCGTCGTCGACAATCTGCGCGAACGCGGCGCAATTTTTGTCGATGAACTCGATGAAGTGCCCGACGATCGCATCGTTATTTTCAGCGCGCACGGTGTGTCGCAGGCGGTGCGCAGTGAGGCCGCGCGACGCGGGTTAAAAGTATTCGATGCGACCTGCCCGCTGGTCACCAAAGTGCATATGGAAGTCGTGCGTTACAGTCGCGCCGGACGCGAGTGCATTCTGATCGGTCACAAAGGCCATCCCGAAGTCGAAGGTACGATGGGTCAGTTCGATAATTCCTTTGGCGGAGAGATTTATCTTGTCGAAGACGTTGCCCAGGTGGAGCGTCTCGACGTACGCAATCCCGATGCACTGTCATTCGTCACGCAGACCACCCTGTCGATGGATGACACCGCCCAGATCATTGACGCTCTGCGCGCGAAGTTTCCGAACATCGATGGCCCGCGCAAGGACGATATCTGTTATGCCACGCAAAATCGGCAGGACGCGGTTAAGGCGCTGGCGTCCGAATGTGATCTGGTTCTCGTGGTCGGCTCCATCAATAGTTCGAATTCAAATCGCCTGAGCGAACTGGCGGCGCGCATTGGCGCTGAATCACATCTCATCGACACCGCTGCGGATATCGACCCGGCATGGTTGATCGATAAAAGGAAAATCGGTATCACCGCAGGCGCCTCCGCTCCGGATATTCTCGTCAGACAAGTCATCAATCGCCTGCGGGAGCTCGGCGCCGATGTGCCGGTTGAAGCCGAAGGGATTGCGGAGAACATCACGTTTTCGTTGCCGCGTGAGTTGCGGGTTATTGCTTCGGGTTAGTTATTCGATAGTATCGCTGCGCCCCACGGTTGGGGTGTCGTTATTACTCACAAGGATCGTGAATCATGCAATGGACTCATCTCCACGGTTTTTCATTGGTGGAAGCGCTGATCGTCATCGCCTTGCTGGCGCTGCTCGGTGCGTTGGCCATTCCCTCTCTCAGCGAGCTGGTCGAACGCAATCGTGCGCTGGTCGTGGCGGATCAGCTGCAATCGCATCTCGCCCACGCGCGCGCCACCAGCATTGCCAGAAATCAGGATGTAGAGATCTGTGGCTCCTCTGATGGCGAGCTTTGTGATGGTCGCTGGCAACAGGGCTGGCTGCTATATATACCGGGGCGGAACGAGGTGGTCAGCTATTACCCCCTGCATGATCGGGAGCGTCTGCGCTGGAGCGGTTTCTCGCGAACCATCCGTTTTCGCGGTAACGGCACCGCCCATGCGAGCAACGGCCGCTTCTATATTTGCGACGGTGCAGAGCAGGTAGTCTGGCAGCTCGTCGTCAACCGCCAGGGGCGAGTACGGCGGCTGCCCGGTGTGGGCGCAGTATCTTCCGGTTGTGAATGACGCTGGCATGTAACCGGTTGTCGCGGTTTTTCTCCGGTCATCCCGTCTTACTGGTCATTCAAAGACTTCCTGAGCTTAAGTTACAGCCAGAAATGTAGATGCGAGCTTGCGAGGCCTGTCTGCGCGAGTGAACTAATCCTGGTGAGTGAACTAAATCGATGGCGAGGTGTGCTGCATGATGAGTCACACGGGGGCAGCCCGGGGCTTCACGCTGATTGAGTTGCTGATCGTCGTCGTCCTGCTGGGGATTTTCGCGGCGGTGGCGCTGCCGGCTTTCAACCGATTCATCGCCAGCAACCGGCTCACGGTCGCCAGTAACGAGCTGACAGCGCTACTGCAATATGCCCGCAGTCACGCTGTCGAGAATCGCACCGGTGCTGCCGTCTGCGTGTCGGCGGGGCAGGTCAGTGTGCGTACCGCTTGCGATGCGGATGAAGCGTTGCGCGTACTGGAACAGGACAGCGAGATCGCCATCGGCGCGAGCGTCAATGATCTCCAGTTTCGCAGCAATGGTATGGCCTCCGGTGCCGCCAGCTACACCGCTTGTCGCAATGGCGACTTCGCCAGCGGTTTCACCGTCGGCGTCGAGGTCAGCGGCCAGATTCGGCTCTATTCGCGCGGCCAGCAGAGCGGCGGTGCGATGACCGCGTGCAATTGAGGTCTTCACCATGAACCACATACATGCTCATAGAGGCTTCAGTCTCATCGAGGTGCTTGTCACGCTGGTGCTCGTCGCTATCGGGGTGCTCGGCATGGTGGCCTTGCAGGGGCGCTCGATCCAGTACACTCAGGATGCCGTGCAGCGCAATAGCGCGGTCTCTTTAGTAAACGACCTGACCGAAGTCATTCGCTCCAACCCCGAGGCGCTATTCGAGGGCATGCCGACGCCGAGCACGCCTTACTATGGCCGATTGCGCAGCAGCTCCGTCTTCTATAAGGCGGCAGGCTCCGGATTTGACGATGTTGAGGATTGCCCGGCTGTGCCGAAAACAGCTGCCGAGCAGCTCGGCTGCTGGGCGGCGGCTGTCGAGCGAGAAATGCCCGGCGGCGCCGAAATGTTCGAGGAGCATGCCTACATCTGTCGCAGCTCGACACCTGGTAGTTGCAATGGGCAGGGCTCCATGCTCGAAATCCAGCTTGCCTGGCAGGTCAAACCCGGCGCCTGCCCCGGCACCGGCCTCGACGACGATACCGTCTGCATCTACAGAACCAGGGTGGAGCTATGAAACACCTTTTACATCGTGAGCGGGGCGTCTCGCTGATTGAAATGATGGTGTCAGTGGTGATCGGAAGCTTCCTGATTATCGGCATCACGCAGGTCTACATCGACAACCAGCGCAGTTACCTGTTTCAGCAGTCGCAATCGGGCAATCAGGAAAACGCCCGTTTCGCTGAATTTCTGCTCAATGAATATCTCGACAAGGCTGGTTATCGGAGGGCACCCGACCAGGCGGTCGATGACGCTTTTCCTGTACGCGCGGCCGATGCCGATTGCAAAGAATTCGCAGCGGGTAGCAGCATTACTGCCGCAGCTGATGGCGTGGCGGGTTTCTGCATTCGCTACCAGCCACTGCTTAATACCGAGCTTGATTGCCAGGGCAATACAGTCAACACATTTACCGATGACGTCATTTTCAAACCGTCACCGTCTACCAGTCTGGTGGTGCTGGCGTTTCGTTACCAGCCCGCCAGCGCGGGTGAAAAGCTGGAGGAGGGGGCGCTGACTTGCCGTAGCGTCAACAGCACGGCGGCGGCTCAGGTGGAGCTGCTGCGAGGTGTTGCCGATTTCCGGCTCGATTTTGGTCTTGGTAATGCGGGCATGCAGGACAAGGTGCTGAAGGATGATGGTGACTCTGATCGCTTCGTCGCGGCATCGGAATGGACTGCGAGCAGCGGCCCGATTCGTGCCCTGCGTTATTCAATCCTGCTGGCCAGTCGTGAACGCCAGCGCGACAGCGATGCATCTGCGGTGCTGGCCGACTGGCTGGAGCGTGCCGATACCACCGCCGTCACACGCCTGGAGGGTGGCGATGAACGCCGCATCTACCAGATTGCCAACAGCACCCGGAATCTGAGGAACCTGATGCCATGAATACGAATCGACCGTCCCGGCAACGCGGTGCCGTGCTGCTGGTTGCCCTGGTTCTGCTGTTGGTGCTGACGCTGCTGGCGGTTTCCGGTGTGCGCGAGGCGACGCTGGAATCACGCATCACCGCCAACAAGGCGCATGCGCTGCAACTGAGCAACTCCGCCGACGCTGCGCTGCGCGAGGCTGAGTTCCGCTATTACAACCCGGCCAACCTGCGCGACAAGCTGGAGCCGACAGCAGACAACTGCGCGCTTACGAATGTGTTGAAAACCAATGGCGCCAACAAGCCTTGCCTGTTGCCGGTACTCCAGAGCGGCACCGGCGTCGCAGCTTCCCTAAAGCAATTTGTCGTTAACCCGCTTGAACTCCCGGTAAGCGACGCTGATCTGGACGACTTCGCGTTTCTGGACAACGGCTGGGACGGGCTGGTCTGGATGTCCTACCGCGGGCGCGATGCTGCCAACGACACCACGCCGGCGCAGCCGGCACACTGGAACACCTTTCTGATTAGCGGCGGTGCTGGTGACGATCCGCCGGCGAACGTCGAGTACGGTGCCTTCGGCGAAGGCAAGGGTACGTTTTTATACATGGCCAACGGCCGCGCCAGCGACAGCGCGGGTGCCACGCGGGCGACCCAGTCCACATTCGCCAACGTCTACGTTGGCCTGAACAACTGAGGAAGAATCATGCGACGCGATGGCTGTGGTGCGAAGATATACGGGGTATCCCTGCTGCTGGCCTGCGTAACGGCGGGCATTTCCGGCGTGGCGATGGCGCAGGTTTCGCAGTCGCCGTTGTCGCTGACAGAGGGCGTGCCGCCGAATATGATCTTCACGCTGGACGATTCGGGCAGTATGCGCTGGGCGTTCGCGCCGGATGACAAGAATGGAGTGCATGCATCTCGTCGGGCGAAGTCGAACACGTTTAACCCAATCTATTACGATCCTGCGGTTAGATATGTCGCCCCGAAAATTGTCGGCACGGATGGCAGTGAGATACAACTGGCGACCACTTTCACCTCGGCCTATCACAACGGCTTCGATACTGCGCGTGGCAGTGCAAATCTTTCCAATAACTATAAGGTTACTTGGACGTATGATCTTTCCGCAGACTTTCCGACGTCATACGGATATAGCAGCACTTCTCCTCGTCTTGCGGATAATCCAGCTCCGGATTTTGGGGCTGCTTCATATGATGTAGGCATCACCCTGACAAGCTCAGGTTCGGGCCGCACTCACGTAGCTGAAGTGAACGGGGAGAGCATTACGCTCAGGCGAGAAAGCAACAATAGCTGTTCTGTTACACCAGCCGTTGTGTGGTTGAGCTGTTCTCGTGTCTCAGGCAACAATTACAGTTACACCGTGTTCCCCACACGGTTTTCTACTGCATTGGCTTCAGTCGGTGCCTATTACTATCGGTTCAATACATCACTTTCGGGTTGTTTGGGAAGTAACGATATAAACAACGAGAGTTGCTATGAGCGTGTCTTTGTAACGGCGAACTCTGGTATCGGTGGCACGGACGAGAGACAGAACTTCGCCAACTGGTACTCGTTCTATCGCAACCGGGCACTGGCCACGCTGTCTGCGGCAAGCCTGGCATTCTTCGATCTTTCGCCCGCTGTTCGTCTGACCTGGCAGGGGCTGGGTAATTGCAAGAGTCTGAATGGCGGTGATACTTCGAACTGTAAGGACAACAAGTTTCGAGAGTTCAGCTCCACTCACAAGGGGCAGTTCTACGACTGGCTGAAGTCGGTCAGTTTCAACCAAAGCACTCTTCTACCCGAAGCGATGAAAAGGGCTGGCGAGTTTCTGAAGGGCGATGTCGCCTGGCGCAAATTCCCGCAGACATCGGCGGGCAGCAGCAATCCGGTCTACGCTTGCCGCCCCAGCTATCATGTGGCGATGACGGACGGGTTCTGGAACTCGACGACCGCTGATCCAGACGGTTACCAGCAGGATCAGAACAACATCTCTTTACCGGATGGCAAGCAGTACAGCGGTCAGCATCCCTTCTACGATTCCACGACGCAGACGCTGGCCGACCTTGCCATGCATTACTGGGCGACGGATTTGCGTCCTGGTGTCGATAACGGGGTGCCGGCCTACATACCCTTTAAAAGCGGGAATGAAAACGACGATTACTGGGATCCGCGTAACGATCCGGCCACTTGGCAGCACATGGTTAACTTCATGATGGGTCTGGGGTTGACCGAGTCGTTGAACAATGCCTCTGTCCCCTGGGGCGGCGGCACCTTCGAAGGTACGGGCTATACCGCGCTGAAGAATGGAACCGCCAACTGGCCGGCCGCATCGAGCGGGTCCAGCAACAACGTCTACGATCTGTGGCACGCTGCCATCAACTCGCGCGGCGAATTCTTCAGCGTCGATAGCCCGGACGCGATGGTGCAGGCATTCAAGGAGATCATGAGCCGCATCTCCGAGCGCAACGGCACAGCGGCCAGCCCGGCCATCAACTCCGGCCAGCTGGAGGAGGTGGGCGACAGCCTGGTCAGCTACTCCTTCCAGACTTATTACTACAGCGACGAAGCCTGGGCGGGTGATCTGAAAGGCTTCACCAAGCGCCGTCAGATCAACTCGGTTACCGGCCAGTACGAGGTGGTTACCGAGCAGGACTGGAGCGCGCGTAATAATCTCGAAGAGCGCACAACGGCACGGAATATCCTCATGGCTGGCAGCGGCAGCACCGGCCTGCAATCGTTTACCTGGGGCAATGCTGGCGATGCCGATACCGCCGGCACGCTTGCCAGTCTGTTGCGCAGTGATCCCGACAACGTGGCGTCGCCGAACAACACGGCGGCGGATGCCGAGAAGCGGCTGGAGTTCCTGCGCGGCAGCCGCGACGACGAGGGCACGCTGTTCCGTACGCGCAGCTCGATCCTCGGCGACATGGTGTCGTCGAAACCGGTGTCGGTACGCGGCGCGCGCTATCTGACCGGCTATGCCAACAGTGTCGAGCGTAATACCAGCTACGGTACCTTTTTGACCACGCAGCAAACGCGGACACCGCATATCTATGTCGGCGCCAACGACGGCATGCTGCATGCCTTTAACGCCCTGACCGGTGTGGAAACCTTCGCCTTCGTGCCCACCGCCGTGTTCCCGAATCTTCACCGGCTGACGGGCAAGACCTACAGCCACCAGTTCTACGTCGATGGCACGCCGGTAGTGGCCGATGCCTATATCACGGTGGGTGGCACCAAGCAGTGGCGCACGGTGCTGGTGGGAACGCTGCGCGCCGGCGGCAAAGGGCTGTTCGCGCTGGATATCACTGACCCGGCCAACCCCAGGCGGTTGTGGGAGTTCAGCGATGCCAGCATCCCGGCAGTGGATGGCACGAACAACCGGGTTCGTCTCGGCTACAGCTTCCCGCAGCCGACCATAGCCCGCCTGCACAACGGCAAGTGGGCGGTGGTGACCGGCAACGGTTACGACAGCGACGGCAATACGCATGGTCGGGCCGCGCTGCTGATCATCGATCTGGAGACGGGCGCGCTGACCAAGAGCATCGAGGTGCAGGGGGCGTCTGGTGTCGCCAATGGCATGTCGTCGCCGCGCCTGGCCGACATGAATGTCGACGGTATTGCCGATTACGCCTATGTCGGCGATATGCAGGGCAACCTGTGGCGTTTCAATCTGACCCCGGATCGCGATGTGGGCAACGGTAATCCGTTCACCCGCGAGGCGACCGAAAGCTCGGCCGTGGAAAGCGATTTCGTCGCCTCATACGGTGGCAAGCCGATATTCAAGGCGGTGGCGGCCGGCGGTCAGCCTCAGCCGATCACGGCGGCGCCGAACATCGTGCGTCACCCGAGCCGGCTCGGTTATCTGATCCTCGTCGGCACCGGCAAGTATTACGAGACGCCCGACAAGAGCGGGACGGTAGAGTCGCAGAGCGTTTACGGTATCTGGGATACCAATACCCGCAGCACCAGCGGCGACGAAACCGGCCCTGGCGGCGTGACCACCGGCACGCTGGCGCGCAGCCAGTTGCAGAAGCAAACGTTCGAGCCGGACGTAACCAATCCCAATATCCGCACGCTGACCCGCAACCCGGTCAACTGGGCCATTCCCCCGGCTACGGCTGCCGGGACCTGGACGGACAACGACGGTCATAAATATGGCTGGTATTTCGATCTTACCCAGCAGGGTGAGATGGTGATCGAGAACATGACCCTGTTCGGCCAGACCCTGCTGCTACAGGCACTGGTGCCGGAGGACGATCCTTGTAACAACGGCGTGGCCAACTGGACCTACGGCATCGATACGCAAACCGGCGGGCGCACGCGGCACCATATTTTCATCAATATCCGTGAATCGGAGAACCCCGCCAGGCCGGTCGCTGCGATCCGTCAGGTCGGCGAAGGTGGTCTGACGCTCGGTCAGCGCCCAGACGGTCAATTCGAGGTCTGTACCGGTGAGCATTGCGAGAGTGTGGAGCCTGATCCCGAGAGCATTGGACGTCAGAGCTGGCGCAGGGCTGGCGATGAGTGACAGGGAAAATGGTCGTTTCGGACAAACGTGGCGGTTGACCGGTGGAGAGAGAGGCATGAAAAAAATCGGGGGATTTACGCTGGTCGAGCTGGCCGCAGTCGTACTGGTATTGGGCGTCTTGCTGGCCATCGCCCTTCCCAGCTACCAGCGGTACGTGATACGCGGCTATCGCAGCGAGGGCATGGCGCTGCTCAACGATGCCGCCGCGCGCCAGGAGCGGTTTTTCGCGCAAAACAACAGCTATGTCACCGATCAGACCGATATCGCCGATCTCGGTATGCCCCATACCAGCGGCACCACGGTAACTTCCCCGGCCGGCATGTACTCGCTGACGCTTGGTACCGCAGCCGGTGACGGTGGTTACACATTGACGGCCAACCGCGAAGGAACGCAGCAGCGTGACACTGAGTGCGGTGATCTGACGCTCAGCGCCACTGGCCAGCGCGGTGCGCTGGCTTCCGGCGCCGACGTTAATACCTGCTGGCGCTGAGCTGGATCGTTATTGTCTCCTCCAGGTTCAGACGTTCATTTCGTCAGCCGTTTATTTCACTGGACAGAAGTCTGAGGTTCGCCGCGTCACTCGCCTTGATCAAGCCCCAGCTTCTGCAACCGATATCGCAACTGGCGAAACGTCATCCCTAATGCTTTTGCGGCCGCAGTGCGATTCCAGCGATGCTGATCGAGTGCGCGCAGTAAAATTGTTTTCTCAACGCCTTCCAGATATTTTTCGAGCGAGTCTGTGCCGGAATAATCGGCAGCAACGGATTCGGGTGACTCCGGTTCGATAGGCTCGACTGCATCGTGCGACAGGTGCAGATCGTCGCTCGTGATTTTATCCTCTTCGCATAATGTATATGCCCGTTCGAGAATGTTTTCGAGTTCGCGCACGTTGCCGGGGAAGTCGTATGTGAGCAATGCGGTTATTGCATCGTCGCTCAATTCAGGTTTGGCCAGTTGCCACTCATCGGCAAGTTGTCGAAGAATTTTATCCGCGAGTAAGGGGATGTCATCCTTGCGTTCGCGCAGGCTCGGTACACGCACTTCGATGACATTGATGCGATAAAACAAATCGCCGCGAAAACGATTTTCTTCCATTTCGATTTTTAAATTTTTATGCGTTGCGCTGAGTATGCGCACGTCGACGCTGGCTTCCTGATTCGAGCCAACTTTGCGGACGGATTTTTCCTGAATCGCGCGCAGTAATTTCACCTGCATCGCCAGCGGCAAGTCAGCAACCTCATCGAGAAAAAGTGTGCCTCCATGCGCAGCTTCGAAAAGGCCTTTCTTGTCTTCGTGCGCGCCCGTAAAACTGCCTTTGGCGTGGCCGAAGAATTCGCTTTCCATTAATTCGGTGGGAATCGCACCACAGTTGACAGGAATGAAGGGGCCGCTTGCGCGTGGACCATTGGCGTGAATGAGTCTCGCGACAACCTCTTTACCGCTACCCGACTCGCCGCTGATGTAGATCGGCGCCTGGCTGCGTGCCATTTTTTGAATTTGCTTGCGTAATTCCCTGATAACGGGGGTGTTTCCTAACAGTTGCGCTGTGTTGCTATAACCGACCGGTTCGCCGCCATCGTCAAGGCGTAAACTCGTTTGAATCAATGTGCGCAAACGTTCGAGATCGATGGGTTTGGTGATGAAATCAAAAGCGCCGGCTTTGAGTGCGCCAATGGCGGTTTCGACGTTGCCAAATGCGGTGATCATTGCCACAGGTGTGTGCGGTGCATGCTGCTGTATGTGTTGAATGACTTCCATGCCGTTGCCGTCGGGAAGTTTCATGTCGGTCAGGCAGAGTGCAAATTCGCGATTTTTCAATAACGCCAGCGCCGCTGCGACGGAATCTGCAGCGGTGGTTTTTAATCCCATGCGGCCGACGGTGATTTCCAGTAATTCGCGAATGTCTGGTTCGTCGTCGACGATTAAAATTTCCAGTTTCTTTTTCATCCGTTACTCGCTGCCGGTTATTTCATGCGATTGGTAAAGCGTGTTACTCGCCCACGAGCGGTTTTCGATCGGGGTGCGAGAAGCTGATGCGAAAACAGCTCTTGCCCGTATGGGTACGAAGATAATGTAGTCGTGCCTGATTGATTTCGCACAATTCGCGCGCAATATACAGGCCCAGGCCATTGCCTTTGCTTTCGGTGGTGAAGAAGGGTTCGAAAACCTTTTCCTGGTCGCGGGCATCGATGCCGGGGCCGTTGTCGATGACATCGAGTTGCGCGAGCTGCTTTAAATTGGTGTCGATGACCAGATTGGCGCTCGCGTGGCCGGTGGTCTTTTTGCTGTAGCGCAGCGCGTTGTCGAGCAGATTGGTCAGCACCTGGCTCAATTGATCGGAATCGACCGTCACTTCGACGGGAGTAATTTCATGGATTTCGATAGACGCTGCTTCGCTGTAGCCTTCGCGGTATTGTTCGATGAATTCTCGCAGCCAGGTTCCAAGATCGATCCGGCGCGGATTGGGTGGTGTGCGCCGCGATAATTGCAAAACATTTTCGATAATGCTGTTAATGCGATTCGAATGATTGAGCACGATATCGACGAGGCGGACATCGCTTTCCGGCAATTCGGCCGACTCGCGCAATAACTGTCCCGCGTGACTGATGGCGCCGAGCGGATTGCGAATTTCGTGCGCGATGCTCGCAGTGAGACGACCGAGTGCGGCCAGCTTCAATTGTTGTGCGCGCTGCGCGAGCTGGGCGCTATCTTCGATAAAAATCAATGTATCGCTGCTCTGCTCCTGATTGAGTCGTGTAAAACGTGCGATTAATTCAGGGCCGGTATTTTCGATGCGGAATGGCTTCGAACTGGCGGTGGGGTTGTCGCGCCATGCATTCAGTTGTAATTGCAGAGTTTCGGGTAAGAGAGGAGTGAACCCGGCGAGCAATAAATTCTGTTCGCGATCGGCGTGCAGTAACTCAACTGCGGCTTCGTTGATCATTTTGATATGGTCGTCATTGTCGGTAACGACAATGCCTGTGCGCATGCGCTGCACGATAAGTTGATTGAGATTTTGCAGCTTGCCGACATCGACGCTGCGTTCGAGCGCAATTTGCTGCGTGGTGCGCAAACGCTGCGAGAGAATTTGAAAGCCCAGCGATGTTGCGAACATCAGTATGCCTTGCGTTGCCGCGGTGAGCGGGCTTTGGCTGGAGCGCGGATTCAGTTCCAGCAAATAAAATGTATCGCCGAGAATGGCCATCGAGCCGAGCGCGGGTATCAACAGGGCGACCTGACCGCTCAGGAGCAGACCGCTGGCGGCGACGACGACGAGTACCAGCAAACCCAATCCGCTCGCCGTGCCGCCCGAAACATGATTCAGAACGGTTAGCGCGATGATGTCGAACATGAAATTGCTGAGCAGCAGACGCTTGCCCAGTCGCTTGATTAAAGGCAGCGCGAACAGTATCGCCGCCGCGAACAAGGCGTAAACGCCGCATACGATATAAAACAGCTGCGGCGCCTCGCGCCCGACGAGCGGATCGCTGCGTGTGGCGACGAGGATAATGATGAGGATGCTGGCCAGTGCCAGACGGTACCAGCTATAGATGCGCAGCATCGAAATGTTCTGCAGGAAAATCGATTGCGACGAATGGCGGGCGATTGAAGGCATAGGATGCAGTTCGATGCGGGGTTCAGTTTGATTCGCGCGTGACCAATATCGGTACGCCGTCAATAATTACTCACCGGCAAGTCTAACGTAAGTTTGCGAACTGTCCTGCGTGCGTTTTGCCAAGCATGCGGTATTGGTCGACAATGTGCGCACAGCGACCACATCACAGCAGACGGGCAGTGTGAAATGAAAAAGACCAGCGCCAGTGCATTTTTCAATTTGTATCAGCATGGTTTTGCACGCGTCGCCGTGGCGGTGCCGCGTTGTCATATTGCCGATCCGGCGGCAAACGCGAAGCAGATCGTCGCGCTCGCGGCCGATGCCGCAGCACAGGGCGCGGCTCTGGTGCTGTTTCCGGAGCTCTGCCTGACCGCCTACACCTGCGATGATTTATTCCATCAACATGCGTTGCTCGACAGCACGGTGAGCGCGCTGGGCGAGATTGTCGCTGCCACAGAAAAGTTATCCATCGCCGTGGTCGTCGGTTTGCCGCTTCGTGTCGAGCAGCGCTTATTCAATTGTGCGGCGGTGATCGCCAGCGGGCGGCTGCTCGGCATCGTGCCGAAAAGTTATCTGCCGAATTACGGCGAGTTTTACGAGGCTCGTCAATTTAATGCAGCTGCACATGCAACGGTCGATCACATGACGCTGCTGGGTCAAACGGTGCCATTCGGTGCCGATTTACTGTTTGAAATCGAAAACCTGCCTCACGGCAGATTTCACGTCGAAATCTGCGAGGATGTATGGGTGCCGATTCCGCCCTCATCGTTCGCTGCGCTCGCTGGCGCGACCTTGCTGCTGAATTTGTCGGCCTCGAATATCGTGATCGGAAAAGCAGGTTATCGCCGGCAACTGGTATCGCAGCAATCGGCGCGTTGTTTTGCTGCGTATTTATATGCGTCCGCAGGCGGTGGGGAATCGACGACGGATCTGGCGTGGGATGGGCAATCGCTGATTTGTGAAAATGGCGAACTGCTCGCGGAGTCGGCGCGTTTTGGCGACGACTCGCATCTGATATATGCCGATGTCGACTTGCAGAAACTCGCACACGAGCGGATGCGCACGACGACATTCGGCGTTTCGGTGCAGCGTCATGCCGAAGAGGTTAAAAAATTCAGAACCGTTCGTTTCAAAATCGATCTGCCGGTTAAATCGTTACCACTGCAGCGTTCGCTCGAACGTTTTCCGTACGTGCCCGCCAGCCGCGAACAGCGCGATGCGCGTTGCAGCGAGGTCTATCACATTCAGGTGCAGGCACTCACACAGCGGCTGGCAGCGACAGGCATGAAGCATGTTGTTATCGGTGTATCGGGTGGTCTGGATTCGACGCACGCATTGCTCGTATGCGCGCAGACGATGGATCGTTTGCAGTTGCCGCGCGCGAATATCATTGCGGTGACGATGCCGGGGTTTGCCACCAGCGATCGCACCCTGCAACAGGCGCGACAGTTAATGCAGGTGATCGGCTGCAGTGCGAGCGAAATCGATATTCGTCCGAGCTGCCTGCAGATGCTCAAGGATATCGGCCACAGCTATGCGAGCGGCGAGAAAAACTACGATGTGACCTTCGAAAATGTGCAGGCGGGTGAGCGCACGAATCATTTATTTCGTCTCGCGAATCTGCACAACGCCATCGTTATCGGCACCGGCGATTTGAGCGAGCTCGCGCTGGGCTGGTGCACCTATGGCGTCGGCGATCACATGTCGCATTACAGTGTGAACGCGAGCGTGCCGAAAACACTGATCAGTCATCTGGTGCGCTGGGTGGCGGAGACGCATCAGATCGGCAGCAGCGGCAGCGATGTATTGCTGCACGTGCTCGATACCGATATCAGCCCGGAGCTCGTGCCGGGCGATTCGAACGAAAAGCCGGAACAGAAGACCGAGCATGTTCTCGGCCCTTACGAGTTACACGATTTCTATCTGTATTACATCTTGCGCTTCGGTTTCACGCCGTCGAAGGTCGCATTTCTGGCGCATGCTGCATGGCACGATAAAAATGCGGGGCGCTGGCCGGAAGAAAATCATGTACTGCGCAATGAGTACGATCTCTCCGCGATCAAAAAACATCTGCGCACGTTTCTGTATCGATTCTTCAAGACCAGCCAGTTCAAGCGCTCGTGCGTGCCGAATTCGCCGAAGGTGGGGTCGGGTGGCTCGCTATCGCCGCGCGGAGACTGGCGCGCACCGAGTGATGGCAATGCGACGGTGTGGCTGCAGGAGTGGGAAAATATTCCGGAGGCTTAAATTGTTTTTGGCCTCCCCTGCGAAGTAGGGGAGGTGTCGCGTAGCGACGGAGGGGTCATCTTAGAAAAGACCCCCTCGCCCTTCGGGCACTCCCCCTATTGCATAGGGGGAGCCAGAATCAGTACTGCAAATATTCCGCCCGATTATCGAATTTCGGCGGTTCGGCCTTATCGAACAGGCCCAGTGTCAGCGTATGCACCCAGCTGCGATGCTGCGGATTATCGGCCACGTTGAATTTGTCGATGAAATTGCCGTTGGCATCGAGCGACGGATGCTCCGGGAAATTGGCCGCCAGCACTTTGAGCGAGTCATTCGCAAGCGTATTCAGCCCCAGCAACTGATAGGCCTGAACCATGACGGCGAGCGCATCGGGCACGGCTTCGGTTTGCGGATAATTATCGACGACATAACGGCCGCGGTTAGCTGCGGCGAGATAGGCCTTGCGGCGAAAATAATAATTGGCGACGTTGATTTCGTAGCGCGCGAGTCGCGAGCGCAGATAGGTCATGCGTGCGTTCGCATCGGGAACGTATTCGCTATCGGGAAAGCGATTGAGCAGCTGGCGAAAATCCTCGAATGATTGCAGTGCCTTGCCGGGATCGCGCTGCGTCATATCGGTCGGCAGAAAGCGTTCGAGAAAACCGGTGCCTTCGGTGTAATTCGCCAGGCCTCTCATGTAATACGCGTAATCGACGTGCGGATGCTGCGGGTGCAGACGGATAAACCGTTCGGCCGACATCGCGGCGGCTTCGTTCTGCGCGCTGCGAAATTGCGCATAGATGAGTTCGAGCTGGGCCTGTTCGGCGTAAGGGCCGAACGGATAGCGCGATTCGAGCAGCTGCAGGTTTTTCGTGGCCAGATCGAAGTTTTCGTTTTTGAGATAACGCTGCGCTTCCATGTACAAATCGCGCTCGGTCATGGTGTCGCGATTATCTTTCGCTGCGCAGGCGACGAGAAATACCGAAGTCACGAGCATGGCGATGAGCGGGATTTTGCGCATTGATTCGTTAACCTTAATGAATTTTGTGGCGGAGCGCGGGTCGGGATTAACCGGGAGCGCGATAATCTCGGTTCAATCGGGCGTACTCTTATCGAGAGCCGAACCGTACAATGGCCACGCCCGGGCGCGCTATTTAACCACAGCTGACCGGCGATGTGCGCATCGCTTGTCGAGGTCCGGATGTCATTACTTCCTACCGATTCTGGATTTTTACCGTGTCCATTCCGACCATTTCCGACACCGCGAACGATGCGACGATTACCCGGCAGGTGGCGGTTCCCGCCGATCTCGGCGGCAGGCGTTTCGACCAGATCGCCGCCGAGCTGTTCCCGGATTATTCGCGCGCGCGTCTGCAGCAGTGGATCAAAAGCGGCGAGCTGACGGTCGACGGCACTGTCAGAGCGGTCAAGGACAAACTGATGGCGGGTGTCGAACTCGTGCTGCAGGCGCAGTTACAGCCCGTCGATGAATGGCAGGCCGAAGCGATCGAGCTGGAAATTGTCTACGAGGACGACGACCTGCTCGTCATCGATAAACCCGCCGGTCTGGTGGTGCATCCGGCGGCAGGGCATGCGCAGGGCACCTTGCTCAATGCCCTGCTGCATCATCTGCCACATCTCAACACGGTACCACGCGCGGGCATCGTGCATCGGCTCGACAAGGACACCACGGGATTGATGGTGGTCGCGAAAAATCTCACGGCACAGGCAAATCTCGTCGAACAGCTACAGGCGCGCAGCGTGCATCGCGAATACGATGCCATAGTCGCCGGCGTGCTCGTCAGCGGCGGCACCGTCAATGCGCCGATCGGCCGTCATCCTCGCGATCGCAAACGCCAGGCGGTCTTTGATAAGCAGCGCGGTGTCGATAAGGAGCACGTACAGGGCGGCAATATCAAAGAGGCGATTACTCACTACCGCGTAGTGCAGCGGTTTCGCGCGCACACGCATATTCGCTGCCTGCTCGAAACCGGCCGCACGCATCAGATTCGCGTGCATATGTCGCATATCAAACACCCGCTGATCGGCGATCCGGTTTACGGTGGGCGTTTCAAAATTCCGCCGCGCATGCCGGCACCGACGATCGAATTCGTGCGCGAATTTCCGCGTCAGGCGTTGCACGCGCGCAAACTCGAATTGCTGCACCCGCGCAGCGGTGAGTTGCTGCAGTGGCAAAGCACGCTGCCCGACGATATGCAGGAACTGCTCGATTATCTGCGCGACGATCTGGTCTGCGCCGACGACATCTGACCCTTGCGAAATCCGATCATTAACAGGCGGGAGGCGGCATGCCCGATGTAATTCGTCCTGACTGGCCCGCGCCCGCGCATGTGTGTGCATTGACGACAACCCGCCTGGGCGGTGTGAGTGAAGCGCCATTCGAAAGTCTCAATCTCGGCGATCACGTCGGCGATGATCCGGCGGCGGTGAGCGCAAATCGACAGCGGCTGCTCGACCGCTGCGCCGGCTTATCCGCCATCAGCTGGCTGGAGCAGGTGCATGGCACCGATATCGTCGAAGCCAGCGCCCGGCATAAACAGCGTGCCGACGCGCAATTCACCCGCAGCCAGAGCATCGCCTGCGCGATCATGAGTGCCGACTGTCTGCCGGTTCTGTTCTGCGATGGTGCCGGCGCGCAGGTGGCGGCCGCGCATGCAGGCTGGCGCGGCCTTTGTCATGGCGTGCTCGAAAACAGCGTGGCCCGGTTCGATGACCCTGCGCAGGTGCTCGCGTGGCTGGGCCCGGCGATCGGTCCGGCGAATTTCGAAGTCGGTGCAGAGGTGCGCGAACAATTCCTCGCCGCGACGCCCGCACTCGCGCCACAACTGGATAGCTGCTTTATTCCCGCTGCAAAACCGCGACATTATCTCGCAGATATTTATTCGCTCGCGCGTTTGCGGCTGCAAGCGGTGGGCGTGACGGCCATTTATGGCGGTGGCTGGTGTACGCTTGCGGACTCCGCGCGCTTTTATTCCTATCGCCGCGATGGCCGCTGCGGGCGCATGGCGAGCTTGATCTACATCATTCCCGCTGCCTCTTTCGACTGACGATAAATCGCATCGCTTGAATTTCCCTGCCGGCGCCCTAATTTAGGCTGCATTGCTGACGCCCCTGAGCGGTTATCGGAAAGGCGTCGATCAGAAGCCTGTTTTTCGCGAGGAAATCTCGATGCGAATAGACCGTTTTACCAGCTCATTGCAGACTGCATTGGCCGATGCGCAATCGCTAGCATTGGGGCGCGACAATAATTTTCTGGAGCCGGCGCATTTGCTGCACGCATTGCTTGAGCAGCAGGGCAGTTCGGCACGCCCCCTGCTCGCGCAGGCGGGCGCAAATATTCCGCGGCTCAAAACCGCGCTCACCAACGCGCTCGATCGCCTGCCGAAAGTACAGGGCACGCCCGGCGATATTCATATGTCGAACGATCTGGGCCGTCTGCTCAATGTTGCCGACAAATTCACGCAGCAAAGAAAGGATGCCTATATTTCCAGCGAAATGGTGCTGCTCGCATTTTTTGAAGTGAATAACGCGATCACCGCCTTGCTGAAAGAAGTCGGTGTGACGCGCGAAAAGCTCGAAGCGGCGATTGAAAAAGTGCGTGGCGGCGAAGGCGTCGATAATCCCGAGGCCGAAGGCAATCGTCAGGCGCTCGATAAATACACCATCGATTTAACCAGGCGCGCGGAGGACGGCAAGCTCGATCCTGTCATCGGCCGCGACGATGAAATTCGTCGCACGATTCAAGTATTGCAGCGCCGCACGAAAAATAATCCCGTGTTGATCGGCGAACCCGGTGTCGGTAAAACCGCGATTGTCGAAGGGCTTGCGCAGCGTATCGTCAACGGCGAGGTGCCGGAAGGTTTGAAAGACAAACGTTTGCTTTCGCTCGATCTCGGTTCGCTGCTCGCAGGCGCAAAATTTCGCGGCGAATTCGAAGAACGTTTGAAAGCCGTGCTGAATGAACTCGCGAAACAGGAAGGCCGCATTATTTTATTCGTCGACGAATTGCACACCATGGTCGGCGCCGGCAAGGCCGAAGGTGCAATGGATGCAGGTAACATGCTGAAGCCTGCGCTCGCGCGTGGCGAGTTGCATTGCGTCGGCGCGACCACACTCAACGAATATCGCCAATTTATTGAAAAGGATGCAGCGCTCGAACGTCGCTTCCAGAAAGTATTGGTCGAAGAGCCGAGCGAAGAAGACACCATCGCCATTCTGCGCGGCTTGAAAGAGCGTTACGAAGTGCATCACGGCGTCGATATTACCGACAGCGCCATTATCGCCGCAGCGAAATTATCGCAGCGCTACATCACGGATCGGCAATTGCCCGACAAGGCGATCGCTCTGATCGACGAAGCGGCGTCGCGCATTCGCATGGAGATCGATTCGAAACCGGAAGAAATGGATCGTCTCGAACGGCGGTTGATTCAACTGAAAATCCAGCGCGAGGCGGTGAAGAAGGACACCGATGAAGCGGCGAAAAAACAAGTCGAACTGCTGAGTAAGGAAATCGACAAGGTCGAGCGCGAATTCGCCGATCTGGAAGAAATCTGGAAAGCCGAAAAGGCAGCGCTGCAAGGCTCGCAAAAAATCAAAAGCGATCTGGAACAGGCGCGGCTCGAGCTCGAAGCTGCACGGCGCAGTTCGGATCTCACACGCATGTCCGAATTGCAGTACGGCGTGATTCCCCAATTGGAAAAGCAATTGGATATGGCGACGCACGCCGAAATGATGGATATGAAATTGCTGCGCAGCAATGTGACCGAAGAAGAGGTTGCGGAGGTTGTCTCGCGCTGGACCGGCATCCCGATCGCGAAAATGCTCGAAGGCGAGCGCGAGAAATTATTGCGCATGGAGGATTCTTTGCACCAGCGCGTAATCGGTCAGGATGAAGCCGTGGTTGCCGTTGCGAATGCGGTGCGTCGTGCGCGTGCGGGTTTGTCCGATCCGAACCGGCCGAATGGCAGCTTCTTATTCCTCGGCCCGACCGGTGTCGGCAAAACCGAATTGTGCAAGGCGCTCGCGGAATTTCTCTTCGATTCGCAGGATGCAATGGTGCGCATCGATATGTCTGAATTCATGGAAAAGCATTCGGTCGCACGTTTGATTGGTGCGCCTCCCGGCTATGTGGGCTATGAGGAGGGTGGTTATCTAACGGAGGCGGTTAGGCGCAGACCGTATTCGTTGCTTCTGCTCGATGAAGTCGAAAAAGCACACCCCGATGTTTTCAATATTTTATTGCAGGTGCTGGAGGATGGCCGCCTGACCGATGGCCAGGGGCGTACCGTCGATTTCCGTAATACGGTGATCGTCATGACGTCGAATCTGGGTTCCGACATCATTCAGAAACTGGCGGGCGAACAGAATTACGAAGCGATGAAGGCCGCAGTGATGGAGGTCGTCGGCGGGCATTTCCGTCCGGAGTTCATCAACCGCATCGACGAAACCGTCGTGTTTCATCCGCTCGCGAAAGAGCAGATTCGCGGTATCGCCAATATTCAGCTCGATCTGCTGCGCAAGCGCCTCAGGGAGCGCGAACTGGCGATCGAGATCAGCGATGCAGTGATCGACGAACTGGCAGCGGTGGGTTTCGATCCGGTGTATGGGGCGAGACCGTTGAAGCGCGCGATTCAACAGTACCTGGAAAATCCGCTGGCGCAGGAAATATTGAAAGGAAAATTTGCGCCCGGCGACACCATCAAGGCCGAGCGCGATGGCGATCACATCCGTTTCGATAGCTAAACCCGCGCCCCGGTGAGTGAGGGGTTTATTGCGCTGCTGGCTCGCAATAGACATCGACCGATTCCTGCGCCAGCTTTTTCTGATCGGCGATTTCTTCCGGGGTCAGATAGCGGTATTCCTCGCCCACTTTCTCGCGGATACGCGCATGGCTGTTGAGGGTCGCCTGAGCGTCCTGAGCCTGCTGGCACTTCTCGGGATCTTTGTCCGGCACGGCCTGAATACTGCCAGTGACAGGCTTTTTCGTGTCTTTGGCGGCGGTCTTGGCTTCGGTGCTGGCTGCGGTTTCACCCGCTTCGACGGCGGTCGATTTGCCGGTCGAGGTGGCGATGAACTCGGATTTGCGGCCGGCGGGTGGCTGCTGGGTGAAATGCTCGACGCCGGCATCGTCATGCCAGCGATAATAGCCCTGTGCGGCAAGCAGCGTTGGCGAGGCTGCAATCAGCGAAGCGGCACAAAGGAGTTGAAGCGCGCGGTGTCGAATAATCATAAATCCCTGCTCGTGCTGTAGATGTCGAAAAGAGTCTGGTAAGCGACTGAAAACCTGGTTCGTCGTTGGATAAACACGGCAAGTATGGCAAAGAAGCGTGAATTTGCCGCTTTTGAGGCTGGAAATTTGCTGCCGGGCTATCGAATTTGTTGAGTCGGTCGCGTTGATGAGACGAGGGCAGGCGCGCGGTGCGCTTTGCAGGTTGCGAATTCTTCCCGGTACGGAATTTTTCTTGACACCGATAGCTTGCGCAGAAAAAATAACCGGTCCCGAGTTCGGGCTCGGGGAATGGCGTCAAGCTTTCGTATCAGGCTTAAGAGGATCGCCGCTTACCCGTGGCAGTCCCTTGGATTGAACTGATCAGCTCAATCCCCGCATCAAGCAATTTTGAAACTCAGCCGACACACGACCTGTGTTGCGAGCGAGCCGGCTCCGCGCCACCCAGCGGGGCTCAGCACAAGGTGTCACGCGAGTGACGCTTCGCATTTCGTACCTTTGTCGAGGTACGAAGAGGTCGTGTAGGGCATTTCTCCCTACCGTTTCGTCATCAATGTTCAGTCTATGCCGTTTTTTGGCTAGGGACTGAAGCGAGGATATTGTGGAATTGTTATCCGGCGGCGACATGGTCGCAAAAGCCCTCGAAGACGAGGGCGTTGAATTTATTTTTGGTTATCCCGGCGGCGCGGTCCTGCATATTTATGATGCGCTGTTCAATCGCTCGAAGATCCCGCACATTCTCGTGCGCCACGAGCAGGCGGCGACGCACGCCGCCGATGCCTATTCGCGTGCAACCGGCAAAGTCGGTGTGGCGCTCGTGACCTCGGGGCCCGGCGCGACCAACGCGATTACCGGCATCGCGACCGCGTATATGGATTCGATTCCGATGGTCATTCTGTCGGGTCAGGTGCCGTCCGATAAAATCGGCGAAGACGCGTTTCAGGAAACCGACATGATCGGTGTCTCGCGCCCCATCGTAAAACACAGCTTTCTCGTCAAGCGCGCGGTCGATATTCCAGAGGCGATCAAGAAGGCGTTTTACATCGCATCGACAGGCCGCCCGGGTCCGGTTGTTGTCGATCTGCCGAAAGACATCACCAATCCGCACGATAAGTTCGAATACGCCTATCCAAAAAAGGTGAAGCTGCGTTCGTACACGCCGGCACTGCGTGGTCACGCGGGTCAAATCAAAAAAGCGATTGGTTTGCTCCTCGCTGCGAAACAGCCGGTGATTTATTCGGGCGGTGGTGTCGTGCAGGGCAATGGCAGCGAGTTGCTGACCAGGCTCGCACGCGAACTGAATTTCCCCGTCACCAATACGTTGATGGGTCTCGGTGCGTACCCCGGAACCGATCGCCAGTTTATCGGCATGCTCGGCATGCACGGCTTTTACGAAGCGAATATGGCGATGGACGAGGCCGATGTGATTCTCGCCATCGGTGCGCGTTTCGATGATCGTGTCACCAATACGCCGAGCAAATTCTGCCCGAACGCGAAAATCATTCACGTCGATATCGATCCCGCGTCGATTTCGAAAACAATTAATGCCGATGTGCCGATCGTCGGTCCGGTCGATTCGGTTCTCACCGACATGCTCGATCTGCTCGCCGAGGCGCGCAAGGAAGGCACTGATGCCGATAAAAATGCCATTGCGGCGTGGTGGAAAAAAATCGATGCATGGCGTGCGCACGCCGGTCTTTGGGAAAAGCCGCGTTACGACACCAGCAGTCCATTGATCAAACCGCAATGGGCGATCGAAACCTTATTCAAAGTCACCAATGGTGACGCGTTTATTACGTCCGATGTCGGTCAGCATCAGATGTATGCGGCGCAATATTATCGCTTCAACAAGCCGCGTCGCTGGATCAACTCGGGCGGCCTCGGCACGATGGGTTTTGGTTTCCCCGCCGCGATGGGCGTCAAGCTCGCGTTCCCCGATGCCGATGTCGCCTGTGTCACCGGCGAAGGCTCGATTCAAATGAATATTCAGGAGATGTCGACCTGCACGCAGTACAACATCCCGGTGAAAATCATTAATTTGAATAACGGTTATCTCGGCATGGTTAAGCAATGGCAGGACATGCAGTACGGCGGGCGCTATTCGCAAAGCACGTACGAAAATTCGTTGCCGGATTTCGTGAAGCTGGCTGAAGCGTATGGTCATGTCGGTATGCGCGTCGATAAAAAGGAAGATCTCGAAGCGGCGATGAAGGAAGCGTTCGCGCTGAAAGATCGTCTGGTATTCATGGATATTCATGTCGATCCGCACGAGCACGTTTATCCGATGCTCATCGCGCCGAATGGGTCGATGCGCGATATGTGGCTGAGCAAAACGGAGCGCACATAAAATGAGAAGAATTATTTCGTTATTACTCGAAAACGAACCGGGCGCTCTTTCACGCGTGGTCGGATTGTTTTCGCAGCGCGGCTACAACATCGAAACGTTGAATGTCGCGGCGACGGAAGACCCGACACTATCACGTCTGACGCTCACCACCATCGGCGATGATCACATCATCGAGCAGATCACCAAGCATCTGAATAAATTGATCGATGTGGTGAAGCTGGTCGACCTCACCGAAGGTGCGCATATCGAGCGTGAACTGATGCTCGTGAAAGTACGCGCAACGGGTGCTCAGCGCGCGGAAATCAAACGCTGCACCGATATTTTTCGCGGCCAGATTATCGATGTGAACCCAACGGTGTACACGATTCAATTGACTGGCGAGAGCAGTAAGCTGGATGCGTTTCTCGAAGCGGTCGGTGATGCGGCGATACTGGAGGTTGTACGTAGCGGCGTGTCGGGTATCGCACGTGGCGAGAAAGTGCTGAGCCTGTAATTTTTTGTGCATAAAAAAGGCCGCGCTCTTATATAAGGGCGCGGCCTTTTTGTTTTGAAAATCCGCGTTACACGATTTTCTTCATCGCTGTCATATAACCACGCAATGTCTTACCGACGATCTCAACGGGGTGCTTGCGAATTTCTTCGTTGATTTCGATCAGCTCACGGTTGTCGACGCCGTTATCTTTCACGTTCAGGCCGCGACCGATAACGTCGGTGCTTACTTTGCTCATGAAGTCTTTGAGCAGCGGACGGCACGCTTGATCGAACAGATAACAACCGTACTCAGCGGTGTCGGAAATAACGACATTCATCTCGTACAGCTTTTTACGTGCGATCGTGTTGGCGATAAGCGGAGTTTCGTGCAGCGATTCGTAGTAAGCGCTTTCCGGCAGCATGCCTGCGCTCACCATGCATTCGAACGCGAGCTCAACACCGGCTTTGACCATTGCGACCATCAAGATGCCTTTGTCGAAATAGTCTTGCTCGCTGATTTGCGCATTTTTGTCGATCGGTGTTTTCTCGAAAGCGGTTTCGAGCGTTTGCGCGCGCCAGGTCAACAGATTGTCGTCGTTGTTGGCCCAGTCTTGCATCATCGTGCGCGAGAAATGGCCCGACAAAATATCGTCCTGATGTTTTTCGTAAAGCGGACGCATGATGTTTTTCAATTCATCAGCGAGTTCGTACGCTTTCACTTTTGCGGGATTGCTCAGGCGATCCATCATGTTGGTGATGCCGCCGTGCTTGAGCGCTTCGGTAACGGTTTCCCAGCCGTACTGAATCAATTTGCCGGCGTAGCCAGGCTCGACACCTTCGGCAACCATTTTGTCAAAACACAAAATCGAACCGGTTTGCAGCATGCCGCAGAGAATGGTTTGCTCGCCCATCAAATCCGATTTTACTTCAGCGATAAACGACGATTGCAATACGCCTGCGCGATGACCACCGGTTGCAGCAGCATAGGCTTTAGCGATTTCGAGTCCGTCGCCGTTTGGATCATTTTCGCCGTGTACAGCGAGCAATGTCGGTACGCCGAAACCGCGAACATATTCCGCGCGAACTTCGGTGCCTGGGCATTTTGGTGCGACCATCACCACGGTGATGTCTTTGCGAATTTGCATGCCTTCTTCAACGATATTGAAACCGTGCGAATAAGCGAGCGCGGCGCCTTTCTTCATTAATGGCATCACTTGGCCGACAACGGATGTATGTTGTTTGTCGGGAGTGAGATTGCAGACGAGGTCGGCAGTTGGAATCAATTCTTCGTAGGTGCCGACTTTGAAACCGTTTTCGCTGGCGTTCTTCCACGATTGGCGTTTTTGCTCGATCGCTTCTTTGCGCAATGCATAAGCGATGTCGAGACCGGAATCGCGCATGTTCAAACCCTGGTTCAGGCCCTGCGCGCCGCAACCGACGATCACGACTTTTTTGCCTTTCAGGTAATCGCACTCGCTGGTGAATTCTTCGCGCGCCATGAAGCGGCATTTGCCGAGTTGTTCGATCTGGCGGCGGAACGGCAAGCTGTTGAAGTAGTTCTGACCCATGATGACCTCCTGGGATTAGTGAATCGGTTCGCGATGCCCTGAGCATTCAGCGAAGGTGGCTAAAAATACGCCGATTCTATTGTTGCGTAAAATGATATATTTGCCACACTGTGTTGCGAAAAATGCAATGATCTGGGTGTGTGCTGATCAATGGATACACGCGAACTTGAACTCTTTGTTGTTCTTGCCGAAACCCTGCACTTTGGGCAGACCGGCGAGCGCATGCATTTGAGCCCTTCCGCCATCAGTCGAACAATCAAGCGGATGGAGGATGAGGTCGGTCAGCGCCTGCTGGAGCGCGACAAGCGCAGTGTGCAGCTGACTGCAGCGGGTGCGGCAATGCTGCAGTATGCGCGGCAGCAGTTGGCGCAGTGGCGCGGCTTTATCGATAGCGTGCAGCCGCATTATCAGTTGCTGCACGGCGAAATCAGTCTGTATTGCTCGGTGACGGCTGCATATAGTTTGCTCGCGCGTCTTTTGTCTGATTTTCGCAGTCGCTATCCCGCCATCGAGTTGAAATTGCACACCGGTGATCAGGCCGATTCGATCGAGCGCGCTCTGAGCGGGGAGGAGGATTTGGCTATTGCTGCGTTACCCGAAAAAATTTCGAAGAAATTACGGGTCCAAACGCTTGCGCAATCGCCGCTCGTCTTTATTGCGCCGGCTTTTGCGTGTGCTGTGCGCGATCAGGTTGCCGTCGAATCACCAGCGTGGGCGCAAATTCCACTGATTATTTCCGAGCGCGGGCTGGCGCGTTTGCGGATCGATGCGTGGTATCGCGCACAAAATCTCAAGCCGAATATCTATGCGCAGGTCAGCGGTCACGAGGCTATTGTGTCAATGGTCGGGCTCGGGCTGGGTGTTGGTGTAGTTCCCGAACTCGTATTAGCGAACAGCCCGCAACGCACGAATATCACTATCATCGATGTCGAGCCCCAACTCGCGCCCTTCGTGGTCGGTTTGTGCGCAACCGCGCAGCGGCTGGAAAATCCGCTGGTCAAGGCATTTTGGGATACGGCGCGCGCTTCGTATCCGGCCGAATTTTCCTGACTGATGGCTGAATTCATCTTTCCCATGAGTTCAATCTGCGCAGCCGGTGCCGGATCAGCGTATTCTGCGTTCGCCATCGCCCGACATTTTCAAATGCGCAGTTAATAATTATTATGCAGTCACTTTCAAAATGATGAGACGCTATGAGCGACGAACAGCAGATTCGCAACCGACGAGCAGAAGATGAGGCCGACGCCAGTGTGCAGGAGCAGCTTTCTTACGACATTCCATTGCCGGTCGACGAGCACGAAGAAGAAATTTCCGTCAATGGTCGCAAAGTGCGGCGCCGCGGAATTTACTTGCTGCCTAATTTATTTACCACGGGCGCATTGTTTTCCGGTTTTTATGCGATCGTTTCCGGGATGGATGGGAAATTTGGTGTTGCGGCAATCGCCATTTTCGTCGCAATGATTTTTGATGGGCTCGATGGTCGCGTTGCCCGCTTAACCAATACACAAAGTAAATTTGGTGCCGAATATGACAGTCTTTCCGATATGGTATCGTTCGGCGTCGCGCCCGCGCTTGTTGCATTTAGCTGGTCGTTGAATCAACTCGGCAAATTCGGCTGGGCTGTTGCATTTATCTATGTCGCGTGCGCGGCATTGCGGTTGGCGCGATTCAATACGCAGATCGATACCGCCGATAAAAATTATTTCTCAGGTCTTGCAAGTCCGGCTGCCGCCGCGGTGGTGGCTGGGCTGGTGTGGGTTTCTGCTGAGGAAGGATGGATCGGCGAACAGTTACCGCTGGGTATGCCGTTGCTTGCGGGTTTACTCACAGCAGCAGCAGGTTTCCTGATGATTTCGAGTATTAAATATCACAGCTTCAAAGGGTTGAATTTGCGCGGTCGAGTGCCTTTTGTGGTTCTGCTCGCGGTTGTCGTCGCCTTCGGCATTTTCATGGTTGGTCAGGAGCGTGCGCTGTTGTTCGGCTTCCTGCTGTACGCACTTTCCGGTCCTGCAGATATTTTTTACAAAAAAATGCGAAAGTCGTCTGTAACAACCTGACATCTCGCGCGTCTGATTGGAAACTGACGTCTTTTTGCAGGGGATTGCATCATGCTGATTCGGCGGCCTTCGGATATTCGCTCATCGGAAATCACACCTGAATCCATTTATCTGCGGCGCCGCGAATTCATGATGCAAACAGCGGCCATTGTCGGTGCGAGTTTTCTATCGCCATTGGCAAATTCCGCTGAAAAACAAGAATTTTCCACTAAGCCGCTTGAGTATCGCAAAGCGGTTAAAGCAGATTCGGCTACCGGCATTTATACCGAAGAGGCGCTCACGCCTTATCACGATGTCACGCATTACAATAATTTTTATGAGTTCGGCACCGATAAAAGCGATCCAGCCAATTATGCGGGTTCGCTGCAAACATCACCGTGGAGTGTCGTTGTCGAAGGTGAGGTCGATAAGCCGGGCGCATATGCACTCGAAGATTTATTGCGCGGTATAACTCTTGAGGAAAGAATTTATCGTCTGCGCTGCGTCGAAGCATGGTCGATGGTAGTGCCGTGGATCGGCTTTCCATTGTCAGCGTTGCTCAATCGTGTTCAACCCAATTCGCGAGCGAAATACGTTGCCTTCACAACGCTGCATGCGCCTGAACAAATGCGTGGTCAGCGTTCGCGCACGGCCACAATCGATTGGCCTTATATCGAAGGTCTGCGTATCGATGAGGCAATGCATCCGCTAACTATTTTAAGCGTGGGTTTATATGGTCGCACTTTGCCTGCGCAAAATGGCGCGCCATTGCGTCTTGTCGTTCCATGGAAATATGGATTTAAAAGTATTAAATCGATAGTGAAAATTCGTTTGCAAGAAACGCCGCCAAAAACAACATGGAATATGATTGCGCCGACAGAATATGGATTTTATTCGAACGTAAATCCTGGGGTCGATCATCCGCGCTGGAGCCAAAAAGATGAGCGACGTTTGCCGAGTACTTTATTTTCTCCCAATCGCACCGCCACCAAATTGTTTAACGGCTATGCCGATCAGGTAGCGAGCCTTTATAGCGGCATGGATCTGCGCAGGAATTATTAAGTGCTCGCATTTATCAAATTAATTATCTGGCTCGCCGCATTGTCGCCGCTGAGCTGGATGATTTATGCGGGGTTGAATAATCAGCTCGGCCCGGATCCAGGTAAAGCATTAGTCGATGGGTTGGGTTTGTGGGCGTTAAGATTGCTGCTCATTACCTTGAGTTTGCGACCGCTGCGCGACATAACTCGTCGATCGATATTTATTCGTGTGCGTAGGCTAATCGGATTGTTTTGTTGGTTTTATGCTTCACTTCATTTCGCCGCGAGTATTTTTTATGTCATCGGTTTTTCATGGGCAGATTTACTGAAAGCGTTCAGCGAAAAAACTTACATCATCCTTGGTGTTGTGGCGTGGTTGATGTTGGTGCCGCTCGGTCTTACATCGAATCGATGGTCGCAAAAGCTGCTTGCGCGTCGATGGGTAAAATTGCACCGCATGATTTATCTGATCGTGATGTTTGCGTGTCTTCATTTTATTTGGCTTGTGCGTTCAGATTACTGGGAGCCGGCACTGTATTGCTTAATGGCTGTCTTCCTTCTCATTTGGCGCATACCGAGGATTCATCGTGCATTATCTGATCGGGTGAGCGCGCGAAATACGATCATTTCTGATTGAAAATTCTGCAATTTGTTCGCTCTTTGATCCATTTGTAAAAAAGTCTGCACTATTCGTTGACACAGTAATTTTGCTTCCTATAATTCGCGCTCCTCGCTGCGGTGGTCCGGAAGTTTGGGTTGA
>CAZWBA010000019.1:0-46722 GCA_964631955.1 uncultured Verrucomicrobiaceae bacterium
TGGATTCGAACCACCGAATGGCGGGATCAAAACCCGCTGCCTTACCGCTTGGCGATACCCCTGTATCTAAACCTCTCGTGCGCAGATATCCGGATCAGCTACGCGCACATAAATGCAGCTTCTTTTATTAACCCGGCGCTATTCCGAGTGCGCTGTGTACCGGCGATCGGTTCACACCGCCTGCAACAAAGCCGCTGAAGGTCGCGGGCAGTCGTTGCAATACCTGCTGCAGGACCGTCTCGGCCGTATCGCGCTGATCGAAGCTGGCGAACACACAGGCACCGGTACCGGTCATTTGTGCGGGAGCGAATCGGCCCAGTTCGGTGAGTGCCAATTGCACCTCGGGATAGAGCTTTTTCGTCACGGGTTCGCAGTCGTTGCGACCCCCCTCCCGCAGAAAGGCGGCTATTGTGATGGCACTCGAATGACGTGTCAACGCCGGATCGGAAAAAATCTGCGCGGTCGAAACCGGGCACGGCGGCACTAAAATCAGATAGTTACGCGGTGAAAGCTCGACCGGTTGCAAACGTTCGCCGACGCCTTCGGCCCAGGCCGTATTGCCGTGCACGAACACCGGAACATCGGCGCCGAGCTGCAGTCCGAGCGCGGCCAGCTCATCGAGTGAAAGTCGCAAATTCCACAGGCGGTCGAGCGCGAGCAGGGTCGTCGCGGCATTCGAACTGCCGCCGCCGATACCGCCGCCCATCGGCAGCTTCTTCTCTATTGAAATCGTCGCGCCGCGCTTACAGCCCGTGTGCCGTTGCAGCAGGCTGGCCGCGCGCATGATCAGGTTGCTCTCGGTCGGAACGCCGGGCAGATCGGGTGTCAGCGACAGCGTGTCGCTCTGGGCGAAGTGCAGGATGTCGCCATGATCGAGCAGCTGAAACAGCGTTTGCAGCGTGTGATAACCATCGGTGCGGCGCCCTGTCACCAGTAAAAACAGATTGAGTTTGGCGGGAGATAGCAGCGTGAGCATGGTGTCTTTTCGTTAGCGCAAAAGCGGTCAGCGCGGGCAGTCAGCGGCATCGCCGAGCGACCATTCATTGATCAGCAGCGTCGCCTGCAGATTGCGGTCGCCGGTCAGGCGCAATTTTGCCGGAAGCGAAGTGACATCGTTCTGGTGATACGCAAGATAATCGACCCGCCAGTTCTGCTGCTGCAACGTGTCGGGCTGCAGTTCCGGTCCGGAAAACCCGGCTTTTCCTTCGGGCGCCGCTTTCGCGCGTACCCAGTAACGCAGCGCGCGAATGGGCAGTGACCAGCCCAGTTGCTGCTGCATTAACGCCTCGGCATCGGTCGTGGTGGCCGGTTCGCGACCGTCAAACTGCAGCGTGAGCAATTCCGCGCGCCCGTCGATGCGCGCCACGGTCTGGCCGAGCGGCCCCGAGATTCGAACATTGAAATGTTCACCGCACTGACGCCAGTTCACATAGGCGCTTTCGGCGAGCTGCGGTGCGCGCAGCCCGATTTTTCCGCTCAGCTGCCAGCGCTCATCGCTGCCCGTGCCGCCGCCCGCACGGATGCCGGTGCATGCGCTGAACAAAAGCGCGCAGGCGACGATAAAAAAGCCGCGGGCGCTAAAAGAATGACGGAAGAGAGGCATGCCGGTATCAGCCCGATGTTATGTATGAGTCTGACGCATACGATGCGGCGTTAATCGTCGGGTAGTGCAGAAGGTGCGAGGCGTTTCATCGTCGCGCGTATGACTTCGTTATCGGGCGAATCCTGCAGCGCCTTCTGCCAGATTTCCAGTGCGAGTTTTTCGTTGCCGGCCTGCCACAGTACTTCGCCCAGATGCGCAGCCACCTCGGGATCGGGAAAAGCGGCGTAAGCTTTTTCGAGCAATTCGCGCGCGCGCGCAACGTTGCCGAGTTTGAATTCGACCCAGCCCATGCTATCCATGATGGCGGGATCGTCCGGCTTCTGCGCGAGGGCTTTTTCGATGAGCTCATGCGCTTCTTCATAGCGCCTGCTGTGCTCTGTGAGCGCATAGCCCAGCGCGTTGAGCGCGGTGGCATTGTCCGGATCCTTGGCCAGAACCGCGCGTAAATCCTTTTCGAGCAGGGGTATGTCGCGGCGGCGCTCGCTGAAGGTCGAGCGCGAATAAAGCAGGTTCGGTTGCGCCGGATATTTTTTTAACGCTTCGGTCAGTAATTGCGAGCCGGCCTGATACTCCTTCAGCTGCATCAGCATTTCGGCTTCGATCAGATAAAAGCGCACGGCGTGTTGCGGATAGCGTGCGCGCAGATCGTGCAGTTGTTTGCGTGCGCCCTCGGGATTTTTTGCGCCGAGTTCGAGATTGATGATTCGCCCGAGCGCCGGGAAAAATTCGGCACCTGGCGGCACATCGGCATATTGTCTGATCGCTTCCTCGCGATCGCCGCGCTGTTCGGCGATTTGCCCCAGATAAAAATGCGCTTCCGACACGTGCTGATTCATCGTCAGCAATTTACGGAAATAGACTTCTGCGTCTTCGATCGCTCCGCTTTCCTTGCTGACCAGCGCCAGCGACAGCAGCATGTCGCCATCGCCCGGCGATTGCGCAACGAGAATGGCAAACTGCTCGCGCGCCTTTTTCATATCGGCCTGCGTCAGCAGGCGGGCATATTGCAGGCGCATGCGACGGTTGTAGGGGTTCTGATCGACCATTTGCTCCAGACGCGAGAACGCTTCATGCGAGCGGCCCAGCTCTTCGAGCAATTTGGCTTCGATAATGATCGCGTGCGTTTCGTCTGGCGCGATGTCCAGCACCCTGCGCACGAGCGCGAGCGCTTCGGCCTTTTCGCCGCGCTGCTGCAACAGCAGAGCTTTACCCGTCATCAATTCTGCGTTGTCTTTGTGAATGGCGAGCAGCGTGTCGAACTGATCGAGTAATTGCGTCTGCATCGCTTCGGATAATTGCAATGCGGCGGCGGCGATCACTGCGAAATTTGCCTTGGTGCCGGCTTCGAGCACCCTGACCATCGGCTCCATGGCCTCGAGCGGTCTGCCGGCTTTCGCCAGCTGTGAGGCCAGCAGAAACTGCGCCTCCATGTCGTCGGGATCCTGCTGTGCCCACAATTGTGCGGAATCGAGCGCGATGCGATCGGCTTTCAGAAATTCGGCCAGTCGCGCGGTGCGCGAAATCACGCCGCTATCCTGGGTGACATGGGACTGCTGCTGATAATTATTCAGCGCGATATCGTATTCGCCGCGGCGCAATGCAAATTCTGCAACGAGCAGATCGTAAAAGCTGTCGGCGGGAAACGGCCGCGTTTTGATCTCCACCACCGGCGGGCTCGCGGGCATTATTTCTTCGACCGGCACCACCATGGATGGCGGCGTTTGGGCATGATCGTGCGCGGATTGCTGATGCTTGCCAGAAAGCGCAGTACAGCCGGCGAGAGCCAGGCCACCGGCCAACAGGAGCCCGAGGTATCTTGTCATTGAATACGTCTGTCAGGGAGAGGGAAACGAGGCCAGAGTCTAGCATGGTTGATCCGGCCATCCGGTGACGGAACGCATACGGAGATGCTGGCGTTTATGGACAGCGAACCGGCGCGAGCCGGGCGCCTATCAGGGTTGCTGCGTATTGTTCAGGTGCGATTTTCAGCTACCGTGTAGTTATTGAATCGCGATATTGAATCGAGTTATTGAGTCGAGCTTGATAGAATTACGCGCTTTTCGCGCTTTGAGCCACGCTTCTCGCATGAGTCTTTTTGTCATCGGTATCAATCACAAGTCGGCGCCGCTGGCGATTCGCGAACGGGTCAATTTCGCTCCCGAAGCGATGAGCGAAGCGCTGGCGGAAGCATTGATCAGCGCACAGCTCGATGAAGTCGCGATTCTGTCGACCTGCAATCGCACCGAGATTTTTGCCGTTGGCGGCGATGCTGAAACCAGCGCCGCGCGCGTGCGCGACTGGCTCGGCCACTATCACCATATCGCTGCCGATGAGCTCGGCGAATACATTTACCTGCACGCCGAGCGCGATGCGCTGCGCCACATGATGCAGGTCGCGAGCGGGCTCGATTCGATGATTCTCGGCGAGCCGCAAATCTTCGGGCAGATGAAATCGGCCTATGCGGTCGCCGCGCATTCGGGCAGCATCAGCAGCGAACTCGGCCGCATTTTTCCCCAGGTTTTCTCCATCGCCAAACGCGTGCGCACCGATACCGCCATCGGCGAGAATCCGGTGTCGGTCGCCTACGCGGCGGTGAATCTGACGCAGCATATTTTTTCGGATCTGAGCCAGTCGCGCGCACTGCTGATCGGCGCGGGCGAAACCATCGAACTTGTCGCCCGTCATCTGCGCGAAAAAGGCGTGAGCGATATCGTCGTCGCCAATCGCACGCTCGGCCGCGCGCGCGAACTCGCCGAACAGTTTCACGCCGATGCCGTGTTGCTCGCCGATATTCCCGAACAGCTCGCCAAAGCCGATATCGTCATTTCGTCGACCGCGAGCCAGCTGCCGATTCTCGGCAAGGGCGCCGTCGAGCACGCGCTGAAATTGCGCAAGCACAAACCGATTTTCATGCTCGATCTTGCCGTGCCGCGCGATATCGAAGAACAGGTCGGCGAGCTCGACGACGTTTATCTGTACACCGTCGATGATTTGAAGGAAATCGTCGATGAGAGTCGCAAGAGCCGCGAAAGCGAAGCGCGCAAGGCCGATGTGATCATCGACGAAGGTGTCGAAGAGTTCTATCAGCAGCTGCGTGCACTCAACGCCGTGTCGACCGTAAAAGACTTGCGCAGCAAAGCGCAAAAGCTGCGCGATCTCGAAGTCGAAAAAGCGCTGCGTGCACTCGCGCGCGGCGATGCGCCTGAATCGGTGCTGACAGGGCTGGCGCGCAATCTCACCAATAAATTACTGCACAGCCCAAGCAGTCAATTGCGTCGCGCAAGTGCCATGGGCCGCGGCGAAATTATCAATTGGTCGCGCGAGTTATTCGAACTCGACGCCGGCCCCGAGAATGAAGTGCTGTCGTCGAAAGACGGTTCGCTCGACGACGAATAGCTCTCCCCTCTCCCTGACCTTCTCCCTCAAGGGGAGAGGGAATAAACCAACTGAGATTAAATCCAAAGAATGAAACCGAGCGTATTAAATAAACTCGATCAACTGCTCGATCGCTACGAAGAATTATCGGCGCTGCTCAGCGATGCCGACACCATCAACGATCAGGAAAAATTCCGCGCGTTGTCGAAAGAATTCGCCGAAATAGAGCCTGTCGTCAAATGCTACGCCGATTATCGTCGTGTGCTCGACGATATCGAAACCGCGAAAGCGATGCAGGGTGAAAGCGATGCCGAGCTGCGCGAACTTGCCGACGAAGAATTGAAAAACGGCAACGAAAAGCGCGAGGCACTCGAAAACGAGCTGCAAGCATTGTTGTTGCCGCGCGATCCCAACGACAGCCATAACGTCTTTCTCGAAGTGCGCGCGGGCACGGGTGGCGATGAAGCGGCGATTTTCGCTGGCGATTTATTCCGCATGTATTCGCGTTACGCCGAGCGTCAGCGCTGGCGTGTCGAAATCGTCAGCGAAAGTCCGGGCGAACACGGCGGTTACAAGGAAATCATTTCGCGCATCGAAGGTCGGGATGTTTACGCGCGGCTGAAATTCGAATCGGGTGCGCATCGCGTACAGCGCGTGCCGAAAACCGAAGCGCAGGGACGTATTCATACATCGGCATGCACGGTGGCGATCCTGCCCGAGATCGAAGACATCGACGAAATTCAAATCAACAAGGCTGATCTGCGTATCGACACCTATCGTTCGAGCGGTGCGGGCGGTCAGCACGTCAATAAAACCGATTCGGCGATTCGTATTACGCACTTGCCGACAGGCCTGGTCGTCGAATGTCAGGACGAGCGCTCGCAACACAAAAACCGCGCGCGCGCGATGTCGATCCTGCAGGCGAAATTACTGGAGCAGGCGCAGAGCAAACAGCAGCAGGAGCAGGCGCAGGAACGACGTAATCTGGTCGGTAGCGGCGATCGCTCCGAGCGCATTCGCACCTACAATTATCCGCAGGGGCGCATCACCGATCATCGCATCAATCTCACGATTTATTCGCTCGATGATGTGATGGAAGGCAATCTCGATCCCGTCATTCAGCCGCTGATGCAGGAACACCAAACCGATTTGCTCGCGGCAATGGGTGACGAGTAATCCATCCTGTGAATATTCGCAATCTGTTAAACGATGCGCAACGTTCGCTGTACGGCGAAACCGCCGCGCTCGATTGTGAATTATTGCTCTGTCACTGCCTCGGCAGGGATCGCGCCTATTTATATACATGGCCCGAACGCGAAATCGATGGCGATATTGAAATTGAATTCAAATCGTTGCTTGAACGACGTCAGCAGGGCGAACCTATTGCGTATTTAGTCGGCTCGCGTGAATTTTGGTCGTTGCCGTTGCGCGTAAATGATTCCACGCTGATCCCACGTCCCGATACCGAACGCCTGGTTGAAATCGCGCTCGATTTATCGCTTGCGCAAAATGCACGCGTGCTCGATCTCGGTACGGGCACGGGAGCCATTGCGCTGGCGCTCGCGAGCGAAAATCCGCGGTGGCAGGTGACGGGGGTGGATATTGCCGGGGAGGCGGTATCGCTTGCCCGACAAAATGCATGCGATTTGAAAATTGCTAATGCGAAATTTATTCGATCGGACTGGTTTGAAAATATTGCGCCGCAATCATTCGATTTGATTGTGAGTAATCCGCCGTATATCGACGAAGGCGATCCGCATCTCGAACAGGGCGATGTGCGTTTCGAACCGCGCCGCGCGCTGGTCGCTGCGCAAAATGGCCTCGCAGCGATAAACGATATTGCTGCTGCTGCACGCGAATATTTACAGCGCGGTGGATGGCTGCTGTTCGAGCACGGCTGTACGCAGGCCTCTGCAGTGCGCGATTTGTTGTCGCGATCGGGTTACAGCGATATATCGACCTGGAGCGATTGGGGCGGCAATGAACGTGTCACCGGAGGTTCTCTGCGATGAGCGATGTCACCATGAATGACGACGAATTGCTGCGGTACAGTCGCCAGATCATGCTGCCCGAATTCGATATTGCCGGGCAGGCGAAATTATTTGCCGCAAAGGTGCTGATCGTCGGCCTCGGCGGTCTGGGATCGCCCGTCGCGCTCTATCTTGCGGCCGCGGGTGTCGGTGAATTGTGGCTGGCCGACCATGACACGGTCGATAGCAGTAATTTGCAGCGGCAGATTGCACACGGCGAGGGGGATGTCGGGCATTTGAAGGTTGCGTCGGCGGCCGCGGCCATCCGGCGCATCAACTCAAACGTGCGCATCACCACCATCGATGAAAAGCTGCAGGGTGCGTTTCTTGGCGACGCTGTGCAGAGGGTCGATCTCGTCATCGATTGTTCGGATAATTTCACAACGCGCTTTGCGTTGAACGCAGCGTGCTGGGAATACAAAAAGCCGCTCGTTTCCGGCGCAGCAATTCGCGCCGAAGGGCAGTTGATGGTGATCGATGCGCGCGCGCAAACTTCGCCGTGCTATCGCTGTTTGTACGACGACGCCGTCAGTGATGAGCAATTGAGTTGTTCGCAGAACGGCGTGCTTGCGCCGATCGTCGGTATTGTCGGCACGATGCAGGCGTTAGAGGCAATCAAATTGATTGCCGGTTACGGTGCGCCGGCGATCGGAAAGTTAATGGCGTTCGACGGCAAGGCATTCGAGTGGCGCACACTGATCCTGAAAAAGGATCCTGCCTGTCCCGTGTGTAATGAGTAAATGTGTAATCAATGATCGAGAGCGCAGGAGAAAGTGAACAATAAAACAGTGGTATTTTTACAGTCGGTTACTTTCACCGGTTCGCTGTAAATTTTTCTTTCAAAAACCCCCTCAGTTTTTTTCTGAATTTTTGTTAATCCCGATAAATCAGATCCTTGCACACGGTTCTTTCTGTTGGTATGCGCGTTGCTCGTTCTGAGCGTCGGCCATGTCTCAGGGGGAGATGGCTGTCGCACATGGGAGGCGTGAAATTCGGCTTTTATTGAGGTAAAAAAAATGAAAACCGCTATGAAGCAAGCCATGGTAATGAGTGCTCTAACACTGACGGCCAATAGCTGGGGGTATCCGATCTATCCTTATCAGGCATTTCTATCTCAATTAAAAATCAACAGTGGCATTGCTCTGAAATCACATGCCGCTGCGCAGGATGCACATGAGGTCGACGCGATTGCCGATATTCACTCAGCGGCATTCGCCGGTAATTATTCAGGTGCCGGCAATTATGCAGGCGCCGCCGTTGTCGCTGCGTCAGCGAACACGGATTTCGCTCCTGCGTTCGCTGTCGATGCCAATCATGGATGGCGCGCAGGTGGTGGCTGGTTTTTGCGTGCGGCAGGATATTTTCCGGAGCGCGCAGCGTCGGTCGCCGATTCCGGTGTCTGGTTGCAGACTCCGCATGATGACGCCGACAGAAAATCGTTCGACGATTTATTGAAGGAGCTTCAGCCCGCGGGCAGAGAAAATGCAGGGCACCGGATTGCATGGGGTTTCCCGGATATTTTTCACCGCCCGGGAGATAAAAGCGGTGCGGGCAGCGATGCCGAAAAACATAAACCGGACGGAGCTGGCGCTGGCCCGGTCAATCAGGTCGCCGTTTCCGAACCCGGCAGCATCGCATTGATCTGTTCCGGCGCTTTGGGATTGTTGCTGACGCGCAGATTCAGCCGGAAAAAAGCGGTTAATGCATGGCGAGCGTCGGCTGACCGGTCACGGCAGCACGACTGATCGAATTCAATCGCCAGTTCAGCAATGCCGCTGCCACGGCCAGACCGGCCACCAGCCCGATCCAGATGCCGAATACGCCCTGCGCGGCGCCGAACACTCCGGTCAGGCCGAGCGCATAACCCAGCGGCAGACCAATGAGCCAGTACGCAACGATGGTGACGATCATTGCTGCGCGCGTGTCGTGATACCCGCGCAAACTGCCGATCGCGGTGACTTGCAGTCCATCGAATAACTGGAAGCACGCCGAATAAAACAGAATCTGCACGGTGAGCAGTCGCACCGCTTCGTCGGCGGTATAAGCCGATGCGATGGTGTAGGGAAGGCTCAGCATGATCGCTGCGCTGAGCAGGGCAAATAATCCCGACGTGGTTGCGCCCAAAAAAGCGAAGCGGCGCGCGCGGAATGGATTCTGCGCACCGAGCATATGGCCGATTTTTACCGTCAGCGCGTGGCCCAGACTCATCGGTACCATGAACATCAGCGCGCTGTAATTGAGCGCGATCTGATGCGCTGCCAATGTCACTGCACCGAGCCTGCCGATCAGTAATGCCGCACCTGCAAAAATGCTGGTTTCGGCGAACATTGCCGCGCCGATGGGTACGCCGAGTTTCAGCAGCGGCCATAACTGATGCCATTGCGGCGTGCGCGGCATTTCACGATGCGCCGATAACAGTCGCAGCCAGTGTTTGCGCAGCAGCCACGCCAGCAGAACGAACTGCAGCCACATCACGCAACCCGTCGCCCAGCCGCAACCCGGGCCGCCGAGTCGGGGAAAACCGTACAGGCCGTGAATGAAAACGTAATTGAGCGGCAGGTTGATGAAAAAAGCGATGACCTGAATGATCATTACCGGCTTGCTCCTGCCGTTGCCCTCGCTCAATGCGCGCAGCACCTGAAACAGCAAGATCGGCAGAATGCCAAATGCGATGCCCTGCAAATAGGTTTTCGCCAGCGGCTGCACTCCGCCCTCCACGCGCATGAGTGGCAGCAACGCATCGGCGCGCGCAACGATAACAATGGCAATCAATGCCAGTCCTGCAGCCAGCCAGATGCCCTGTTGAAATGCCGCGGCCTGACGCGCCCGGTCAGCGGCACCGACGGCGCGGGCGATGGTCGCCGTCACCGCGCTGAGTATGCCGATGCAGAACACATAAATTGGCAGCCATAAACTGAAGCCCACGGCCACCGCGCCGAGGTCGAGCGGACTCACCGCACCGGCCATCACCGTATCGGCAACGCCCATCGCTACCTGCGCCACCTGACCGATGAGCATTGGCCAGGCGAGTTGCATGAGCTCGCGCCAGTCCTGCCAGCGTGACGGTTGTGCGGAAGGTATTTGCGGGGCGATTGTCGAATTCAAAATAAACCACTTTGCAGATGCGGCGGGCTAGTATAGGGAAACTGCACTATCGCTTGTTGCGCGTTCGTATCGCTGTACGTATTTTTACGCACGCGTTTTTTTGCGTTTATTTACGGAGTGGGCGTATGCCGGTTCTGACCAAATGGTCTGTTTATTTCGTCAATGCGTTCGGCATTTTCATTCTCGTTGTGCTTGCCGGTCTGTTGGTTGGCTGCATCTTTATGTGGGTCGAGGATCGTCTGCAGCGCCAGCATGCGGTGCGCCGCAATTTTCCGCTGCTCGGCCGTTTTCGTTACGGCATCGAAAATCTCGGGCCGTATCTGCGTCAGTATTTATTCGATACCGATCGCGGCTTGCTGCCGTTCAATCGTGCCGAGCGCTCGTGGGTTTATCGCGCGGCGAAGAATCTCGATAACACGCTCGCCTTCGGTTCGACGCTCGATCTCAATGTGCCCGGCACCGTCATTTTTGCGAACAGCACTTTCCCCGTACTCGATCAGCTCGCCGATCCGGTGGCGCCGCGCATTATCGGACCGTACGCGGCGCACCCGTATCAGCCGCAATCGCTTTTCAATATTTCGGGCATGAGTTTCGGCGCGCTTTCAAAACCTGCGGTGCAGGCGTTATCGCGCGGCGCGGCGAAAGCGGGTTGCTGGCTCGATACCGGCGAGGGTGGTTTATCGCCGTATCATCTCGAAGGCGGCTGCGATGTGGTGATGCAGATCGGCACGGCAAAATATGGCGTGCGCGATATCGACGGCAAGCTCTGCGATGTGAAGTTGCGCGAAATCGCCGCGTATCCGCAGGTGAAAATGTTCGAATTGAAATTGAGTCAGGGCGCGAAGCCTGGCAAGGGCGGAATTTTACCGGCAGCGAAAGTCACATCGGAAATTGCAAAAATCCGCGGCATTCGCCCCGGTGAGGATTCCATCAGTCCGAACCGTCATCCCGAAATTGCCAATACCGATGACCTGCTCGACATGGTCGGGCATATTCGCCAGGTCAGCGGAAAACCGGTGGGTATCAAACTCGCACTCGGTCAGCCCGAGTGGATCGACGAATTGTGCGAGCGCATTCATCTGCGCGGCATTGAATCCGCGCCCGATTTCATCGCCATCGATAGCGGCGATGGTGGCAGCGGCGCCGCGCCGGAAACGCTGATGGACAATGTCGGATTGCTGCTGCGCGAAAGTCTGCCGCTGCTCGTCGACAAGCTGGTGGAGCACGGATTGCGCGAACGCATTTGTGTCATCGCGGCAGGCAAGTTGATCAATCCCGTCAGTGTTGCATGGGCGCTGTGCATGGGCGCCGATTTCGTGAATACGGCGCGCGGTTTTTTATTCGCGCTCGGCTGCATCCAGGCCATGCAGTGCAACAAGAACACCTGTCCGACCGGAATCACGACACAGGATCCGCGTTTGCAGCGCGGTCTGGATGTGGAGTTGAAAGCCGAGCGTGTTTATCACTACGCGAAAAATCTGCTGAAGGAGGTCGAAGTGGTCGCGCATGCGTGCGGTGTTTCCGAACCGCGACAGTTGCGACGTCATCATGTGCGGATGGTGATGTCGGGTGGGCGTTCGGCGCGAATGGATCAACTATTTCCGCCGGCGGTGGATAAAACCGTACCCGTGCGCCGGGTCGATTCGGGGCGATAGCGGGTTTCATCGCGGGAAATCCCGGGTTTGCCAGATTGCCCGGGTTTGCAAGGCTGGGGCAGCGCGGCGATAATCGCCGCTCGACTCGAATCGCCGAATCAATTAACCCCAATATCTGACAAAGAGATTTCCTTGATCCGTAAATGGCTGAAAGCACTGACCGGTGCTGCTGAAAAAAAAGAAAGCACGCCCGCCCCCGCTGTCACGAACTCCTCCATGCCGGCGCGCAAGGAGCCCGGCACGAAGTCGCGCCGGTCACGCGGTGGAAAAAATAAGGAAAAGACAAAAGCGGCGGCGCCGTCGAACTGGTCGCCCGATCAGTTTCAGGTTCCCGAGGTGGAAGGGAAGACACGCTTTCACGATCTCGATCTCGACCCACGCCTGCTCCACGGCATCGCCGATCTGGGTTTTCACTATTGCTCACCGATTCAGGCGCAAACGCTGCCGCACACCTTGCGCGGTCACGATGCAATCGGCAAGGCGCAAACCGGCACGGGAAAAACCGCTGCATTTTTAATTACGGTATTCAACGATCTGCTCAACAATCCTGTCGGGCACGAGCGTTATACCGGCGAACCGCGTGCACTGGTGATCGCACCGACCCGTGAACTCGTGCAACAGATTGGCGACGATGCGACAGCGCTCGGTAAACACACGGGCCTGCGCGTCATCACGCTGATCGGCGGCATGGATTATCAACGACAGCTTCATCAGGTGAACAGCGGTTTTGTGGATATCGTTGTCGCCACGCCGGGCCGTCTGCTCGATTTCCAGCAGCGCAAGGATTTGTATCTCGATCAAGTGGAAATACTCGTTATCGACGAAGCCGATCGCATGCTCGATATGGGTTTCATTCCGCAGGTGAAACGCATCGTGCGCGCAACGCCGTCGAGCTCGCATCGGCAGACATTGTTATTTAGCGCAACGTTCACGCAGGATATTATCAATCTCGCGTCGCAATGGACTTTCGAGCCGGTCAATGTCGAAATTCAACCCGAGCGCGTCGCTACCGATACGGTCGACCAGAAAATTTACATGGTTACCGAAAAAGAAAAATTCCAGTTGTTGCGCAATATTTTGAAACAGCCGAATGCAACCAGCGTGATTGTGTTTGCGAATCGCCGCGACGAAACCCGCTGGTTATTCGACAAGTTGAAAAGAAGCGGTGTGAATTGCGGCATCATTTCGGGCGAAGTTCCGCAGAATAAACGCACCAGCACCCTGCAGGCATTCAAGGATGGCAAGCTGCAGGTGCTTGTCGCCACCGATGTCGCGGGTCGCGGCATTCACGTCGATGGCGTGAGTCACGTGGTCAATTACGCCTTGCCGGAAGATCCCGAGGATTACGTGCATCGCATCGGTCGCACCGGTCGCGCCGGTGCAAGTGGTACGTCGATCAGCTTCGCCAGTGAGGACGATGGCTTTCTGCTGGAACCTCTCGAGCAAATGCTCGGCAGGAAATTACCCTGCGAAATGCCGCCGCCGGAATTATTGGCGTAACGTTTAAACATGCCCCCTCCGTCTCGCTGCGCGAGCCACCTCCGCTACCATGCAGGGGAGACCATCAGTGGCACGGAAAGCCTCCCCTATAAAATAGGGGAGGTGTCGCGCAGCGACGGAGGGGTCATCTTTTGAAATTTCTAAAAAAAATAATTTTCCTTTTCTTCGGCGGTATTTTGCTGTTGTGGCTTTTAGGCCTGCTGCTATTCCGCTTCTTCAGTCCGCCAATCACCCTCACCATGATTATCAGCGCCTTCGAAAATCAGCGCTGGATTAAACACGATAGCGTTTCCCTCAAAAAAATAAGCCCGCATTTGCAGCGTGCGGTGATTGCCTCCGAAGACGGCCGCTTCTGTATGCACAACGGTATCGATTTCGATGCAGTGCAGGATGCGGTCGAGGATTATCAGGAAAAAGGCAAATTGCGCGGTGCCAGCACGATCAGCATGCAGGTATCGCGCAATGTGTTTTTATGGACGGGCGGCGGTGCTGTGCGCAAGGTATTGGAAGCACCGCTGGCGCTATCGCTCGACGCCGCGTGGTCGAAACGACACATTCTCGAAATTTATTTAAATATCGCCGAGTGGGGCCCCGGCGTGTTCGGCGCCGAAGCAGCCGCACAATATTACTTTCGCAAACCCGCTGCGAATTTATCGGCGAACGAGGCCGCACGTCTCGCTGCGATTTTGCCGAATCCCATTCGCTGGAATGCAGCGAAACCCACGCCGTATATTTTAGGCCGCGTTGCGACGATTCAGAAACGTATGGGGCAGTTGAATCGTACGCAAACAGCCTGCTTTAGTTTGTAATTTTCAATCCACCGCCGGCACTGCTTTCAGATCCGGCGTCATCGACGAATCGACTTCGTCGCTATCGTCATAATCGTCTTCGCGTGTGCTGTCTGTGCTCGTTTGCCATTTCAGCGCACGGGCAATGAATGTCACCACAATCGCCACCGCGAAATTCAAGATCAGCGCATAAAGCGCCGCGTAGCCGGTGATGGTGTGGCCGAATATTTCGAGTGGATATGCCGAACTTTTGAAGCCGAGCGTCGCTGCCATCCAGGTGCCGCTGACGATGCCGGTCAGCCAGCCCAGCAATAAACCGCGATGATCGAACCAGCGTGTATACAGGCCGATGATGATGGCGGGAAAGGTTTGAATCATCCACACGCCGCCGAGCAGCTGCAGTTGAATCGCGTATTGCAGCGGTAAAAATAAAATAAAGGCGAGGGCGCCGAATTTAACGACCAGCGAAACGATTTTGGCGAGATCGGTTTCCTGTTTCGGGGAGACATGCGCGTTGATGAATTCGCGATGCACATTGCGCGTATAAAGATTTGCGGCGGCAATCGACATGATCGCAGCGGGCACGAGTGCGCCGATGCCGATGGCGGCGAAAGCGACGCCGACAAACCAGTCGGGGAAGCTGTGCAGGAACAGGGCGGGTACCGCGAAGTTGGCGCCGTATTGTTTGAACTGTTCGGCGTATTCGGGCAGATCGCGCACGCCGGCGGCGAGCGCCATGAAGCCGAGCAGTGCAATGAGACCGAGAACTAATGAGTAGGCAGGCAGTAACGCCATATTGCGACGCAATGTGCCGGGTCCCGATGCGCTGAAGATAGCAGTCATGGCGTGAGGATATAAAAATAACGCCATCGCCGAACCGAATGCGGTGGTCATATAGATGCTGTATTGCCCGAAATCATTTTCGCCTGGCGCCTGCAGCAATAATTTTTCGGAAGGAACCGCATCGAAGATTTTTCCATAACCGCCGAGTTGTGCGGGAATCACAATCACCGCGGCGATGATCGTTACATAAATCAAAATATCTTTGACGATGGCGATCATCGCGGGTGCGCGCAGCCCGCTGGCGTAGGTATATGCGGCGAGAATGGCAAACGCGACGATTAGCGGTAATTCGCCGATCAATCCTTCAGTGCTGAAACCCAGTGCGCCGATAATCACTTCAATGCCGACCAGTTGCAGGGCGATATAGGGCATCGTCGCGATAATGCCTGTCGCTGCAATCGCGAGTGCGAGCCAGCGGCTGCCGTAGCGCGCGCGAATGAAATCGGCCGGCGTGATAAATCCGTGTTTATGCGCGACGGCCCATAAGCGTCCGAACACGATGAATGCAAATGGATACACGAGAATCGTGTAAGGCACGCCGAAAAATCCGTAGGCGCCCGCGCCGAAAACCAGCGCTGGCACGGCGATAAATGTATAGGCCGTGTAGAGATCGCCACCCAATAAAAACCAGGTAAGCAAAGTGCCGAAGCGGCGGCCGGCGAGTCCCCATTCGTGTAGCGAATTCAGATCGGCGCGTTTCCAGCGCGAGGCGAGAAAACCGAGCACGGTGACGAAAATAAATATGACGACAAAAACAATCGTTGCAGTGATATTCATTGCCGGCTCCTAGTTTTTATTGGGTGAGGAGCGTTTGCGCATATGCACAACGTAAAGAACAGCGGCGATGATCAATGTCGACAATCCCACCCACAGCAATTGGTACCAGTAAAAAAACGGCACGCCGAACGCGCGCGGCTCGATGCGGTTATACGAAGGCAGCCAGAACATGGCGAGATACGGGATGATGAGCAGCCAGTACCAGGTTTTGTTTAACCGTTGTTGTTTGTCAGGGCGTTGTTGAGGGTTATTCGATGACGGCACGTTATTATCCTTGAGTGCATTTGCCCTGCACGAAAGCGCGGGGGGTTTAATTATCGAGGTCGCTATTATGAAGTAACGGTAAGTATCGGGGAACGTCGGGCTGCAGCTGGCCCGGGCTTGCAGCGGCGGATAATTTTTGCAGACACGGCTGGCAATAGCAGCTCGTGTCTTCGCTATTCGATAGCGGTAACGAAACACCGATCGGCTCGCTCATGCACCAGCATTGCTGTTCGCCGCGTGCGATTGCGCAGTCGTTCGTTGCGCCGCAGCCGGGACAGCGTTGTGAATCGCTGCGATGTTGGAAGTTATTGCTCATGCCGGCGGCCAGACTGAATTTTGCGGGCATTTTAGTGGCATGTATGGTGCGGTGCGAGCGCTCTGAAATTGACGCTCATGCGGGGTCTCGTTATGGTGGCCGGCCGCACCGCCTGTTTATCGGTGGTTGCGCGCCAGCAACACGGCCGCATGGCGACCGCAGGAAGTAATCATGTCCGATGCCGACGATGACAGATCCGCTACCACCGACAAAGCGTCCAGCGATCTTTTTCAGCAGGAAACGCAGGGCGTGCAGCCGTTGCAGACAGCGCCGAAGGTAGCGCTGAACCGCTCGCCGGTTTCCGGGCTTGCGACTGCCGCGCGTCGCGAAGCCGCACAGCGCGAGCTCGATGAGGAACGCAATTTTCTCGCGCTCGACAATGTCGAAATGCTCGATCCGTATTACCCGCTCGATTTCAGGCGTCCCGGTGTGCAGCACGGTGTTTACCGCAAGTTGCGCCAGGGCAAATATCCTATGGACGCAAGGCTCGACCTGCATCGCATGACCGCCGAACGCGCGCGCGAAGAGGTGTTTCATTTTATTCGCGAGGCGCTCGGCTACGATTTGCGCAATGTGCTGCTGGTGCCGGGTCGCGGCACGCACAATCGGGCGCAGGAAGCCGTGCTGAAAAGTTATCTCAATAAGTGGCTGCCGGAATTCGACGAAGTGCAGGCTTTCTGCAGCGCGATCCCTGCGCACGGCGGCACCGGTGCGGTGTATGTGATGCTGAAGAAAAGCGAGCAGCGCAAGCAGGAAAACCGCGATCGTTTCAGCCGCGGGCGTGTGCCCGAGCCGCGCGCGTAGCCAGTGGGGGCGGATGTCGATGTCGGGAATTGTGAACGCAGTCCTGTGCGCGGGTGGAGAAAATCGTGCGAGCTTATATGCTTTACGAACCTCCACTGACTGGTAACGCCAGGCTCCTGTCGATCATGAACGGTATTCTGACTCGCCGCCGCTTGATGTCCGGTGTCGCTTTCGCGCTCTGCGCGATGGCGCCGCTGTTCGTCAGCGCCGGCGCGATCTACAAATACCGCGATGCCGATGGCATCGTTCATTACACCGACAAGCGTCCGGGCGGCCGCCAGCCGGTGGAGATTTTTCAACTCTTCGGCTCCGCACCCGAGCAGCAGCGCACGGTGTTCATCGAGAAACGCGGCAATGGCGGCCAGAATATCGTCGTCGTCAATCAGAACCACGCGCCTGTGGAAGTCAGTTTCAAGCTGACTAAGCAAAACAATGTGCGCGCACAGTCGATTCCCGCCCAGTGGATCGTTCCCCCCCATAGCGAGGTGAAGATCGCCACGCTACAGCCGCAGAATGCTGCCGCACCACTGAAATACGACTATCAGATGCGCTGGCAGCTCGGTAATCCGGGTGCCCGCCACAACGAAGCCTTTGCCTATCACCCGCCGATTCCAGCCAGCCGCGTGTTCACGATCTCGCAGGGGTTCAATGGCAAGTTCAGCCACGCCGGCGACGGCAATCGCTATGCGATCGACATCGGCATGCCGATCGGCACGGCGATTCGCGCCGCGCGCAGTGGCTCGATTGCGGTGGTGAAGGATTCGCACAGCGATACCGGCGGCTCGGTGGCCAATCGCGGCCAGACCAACGCGGTTTATGTGTTGCACGACGATGGCACCTTCGGCGTCTACGCGCATCTGAAGCGCGGCTCTGCGCTCGTGCGTCCCGGCCAGCGCGTGCAGGCCGGCCAGATCATCGCGCAGTCGGGAAACTCCGGTTATTCGACCGGACCGCACCTGCATTTTGCGGTGCTGCGTAACTCCGGTCTCAAATGGCAGTCAGTGCCATTCCTGCTCGCATCGCCGGATGGCGTGATGAAACCCGTGAAGGGGCTGGCGCTCACAGGCATGCAGCAACCCGCGATCGTCCGCGTCGCCAGTCGCGATTTTTAAAGCGGCGCACCCGGCTTGGCCGGGCGGTATTCACACCGCGCCATTGCGGCGCAGAATCTCTGCATAGTCGACGCCCTTGCTGTGTTCGTCGACATAGGACAGCAGCGTGCGGTCGTTGGGATCTCGCGCGTTGATATTGCGGCCCTGCTCCAGAAACATGCCGATGAAAATTTCGAAATCCTCGGCGCGCATCTGCTGGTACGCCTTGAGCAGTGCGTGAAAATCCGTATCGACACCGGCAGCGGGTTTCACATCGAGAAATTCGCGAATGCGCGCTTCGGTCCACACTTCATCGACGACGACGGTTTTGTCTTTGGCCATTGTTTAACCTCAAAAATAATTTTGTACATGACCCCTCCGCCGCTGCGAGGCACCTCCCCTATTTTATAGGGGAGGCCATCTGTGCCAGCAGTTGGCACGAAGAGCTCCCCCTGCTTTAGTAGGGGGAGTGCCGCAAAGCGGCGGAGGGGTCATCCGTTAAGTTTTCTCAATAATATTTCATTAACCACGCCAGGATTGGCCTGGCCCTTCGACGCCTTCATGATTTGTCCGACAAAAAAGCCGAGCAGTTTTTTGCGTTTGCCTTCATCTGCGGCGCGATATTGTTCGACCTGTTCCGGATTCGCATCGACGATATCGCCAACGATTTTTTCGATCGCGCCGGTGTCGGAAACCTGCTTGAAGCCGCGCTCCTCGATGATCGTGTCGGCATCGCCTTCTCCGCTCCACATCGCTTCGAAAACCTGTTTGGCGATTTTTCCGGAAATGGTGTTGTCTTGGATGCGTGCGATTAATCCGGCGAGTTGTTGCGCGCTGATCGGGCTTTTCGCAATCGACAGATCGCTCTTGTTGAGCTGCGCGCTCAGTTCGACCATCACCCAGTTCGCGGCGAGTTTCGGTTCGCCACTTTCTTTCGCAACGGTTTCATAAAAATCTGCGAGTGCGCGCTCGGCAGTCAAAACCCCCGCGTCGTAATCCGACAGAGCGTAGGTTTCGATAAAGCGCTGCCTTTTTGCGTTCGGTAATTCGGGCAACGATTTACGAATCGCCTCGATCGTTTCCGCATCGACTTCGACCGGCAATAAATCGGGGCAGGGGAAATAGCGATAGTCATTCGCTTCTTCCTTGCTGCGCATCGCGCGTGCAATTTTTTTCTCGCCGTCGTACAGGCGCGTTTCCTGCGTGATGGTGCCGCCGTCTTCAAGCACATCGATCTGGCGATTCGCTTCCTGCCTGATCGCTTCTTCGATAAAGCGGAACGAGTTGAGGTTCTTGGTTTCGGTGCGTGTGCCGAATTTTTCCGTGCCTTTTTTGCGCACTGAAACGTTCACGTCGAAACGCATCGAGCCCTGTGACATTTCGCCGTCGGTAATGCCGATGCTGGTCACGATCGAATGCAGTTTCTTCGCGAACGCCACCGCTTCCTCCGCGCTGCGCATATCGGGCTCGGTCACGATTTCGATCAGCGGTGTGCCGGCGCGGTTTAAATCGATACCGCTTTGACCGGCGCCGTTCTCAGCAAAAGAAAGTTCATGAAGGGATTTGCCCGCGTCTTCTTCAAGATGCGCATGGTGAATGCGAACGGATTTCGTGCTGCCATCGCTCAATTCGATATCGATCTTGCCGCGACCGACAATCGGCTCGGCCAGTTGCGTGGTTTGATAACCCTTCGGCAGATCGGGATAAAAATAATTTTTACGTTCGAATACGCTGCGCGGATTGATTTCGGCGTCGATGGCGAGGCCGAACATAATTGCGTAGCGCACGGCCTGCTCGTTCAGCACCGGCAAGGTACCGGGCATTGCCAGATCGATTGCGCTCGCCTGCGTATTCGGTTCGGCACCGAAGGCCGTGCTGCTGCCGGAAAATATTTTCGTTTTGGTGGCCAGTTGCATGTGCACTTCGAGGCCGATGACCGTTTCCCATTCCATCATTGCTTTCTCATTTTGGTCGCGGGCCTCGTTACTCGATGCCGGGCGCAGTACGTTGGTGCCAGTCGGTGACCTGCTGATAGCGATGCGCGAAATTCAGTAATTTATCTTCCGCGAAATAATTGCCGATGAGCTGCAGGCCGACCGGTTTGTTGTTGCCCGTTTCCTTGTTGTTAATAAAACCTGCAGGGATGCTCAATGCAGGTAATCCCGCTAAATTCACAGCGATCGTATAAATATCTTCGAGATACATCGTGACAGGATCGCTGATTTCGCCGACGCAAAATGCCGGGTTCGGTGTGATCGGCCCGGCGATGACATCGACATCTTTAAACGCATCGACAAAATCCTGTTTGATCAGGCGGCGCACCTGCTGCGCCTTGCGGTAGTACGCGTCGTAATAGCCCGCCGACAACACATAGGTGCCGACGAGAATGCGGCGTTTCACTTCTTCGCCAAAACCTTCGGCACGTGTGCGTGTGTAGAGATCGAATAAATCTTTGGGGTTTTCGCAGCGATAGCCGTAGCGCACGCCGTCGAAGCGCGATAAGTTCGCGGAAGCTTCCGCGGGTGCGATAACGTAATAGCAGGGCACGGCGAGATCGGTATTCGGCAATGAAATTTCTTTGATGACCGCGCCGAGTTTTTCGAATTCCTTAATGGCGGTATCTACTGCTTCCTTGATCGCTGGCGATAACGCGTCGCTGAAATATTCTTTCGGCAGGCCGATACGCAAGCCCTCAATTTTTTCATTCAGCGTTGCGGTGTAATCGGGTACATCGCGTTGCGTGCTGGTCGAATCTTTTTCGTCGAAACCCGCCATCGCATTCAACAACAGCGCGCAATCTTCAGCGGTGCGCGCCATCGGTCCACCCTGATCGAGGCTCGATGCGAACGCGATCATGCCGTAGCGCGATACGCGACCATACGTTGGTTTGAGTCCGGTTAATCCGCATAGCGCAGCGGGTTGGCGAATCGAACCGCCGGTATCGGTTCCGGTTGCCGCAGCGCATAAATGCGCGGCAATTGCCGCGGCGGAGCCACCCGACGAACCGCCCGGGACGCAATCGGGTGCCCACGGATTTTTTACGGCGCCATAAAAACTGGTTTCGTTCGACGAGCCCATCGCAAACTCGTCCATATTTAATTTGCCGAGATTAACAACGCCGGCTTGCGCGAGCTTGGTAACGATTGTTGCATCGTATGGCGGAATAAAATTGTCGAGCATTTTCGATGCGCAGCTCGTGCGCACGCCATTCGTGCAGAAAATATCTTTGTGCGCGATCGGAATTCCGGCGAGAGCACCAGAATTATTTTGCGAGCGTGCTGTGTCGGCCGCGCGTGCTGCGTTGAGTGCCGCATCTTTCGTCACGGTGATGTAGCTGTTGTATTTCGTGTCGTGCTTTTCGATGCGGTCGAGATAATGTTGAGTCAGTTCGACACTCGAAAATTCTTTCTTCGCCAGGCCGGTTAATTGCTCGGCGATGGTGAGTTGGTGCAATGGTTTGTCTGACATGCAGAAATCCGCTTCGCGTTTAAATTTAAAAAATTGCTCGATTACTCGATAACCTTCGGGACGAGAAATAAACCTTCCTCGCTGCTCGGCGCAATCGCGAGAAACGCATCGCGCGCTTTTGCTGCGGCATCGCCGTTCGGTTCAGTAACAATATCAACGCGCAGCCGTTGTGTCGCATCGAGCGGGTTGGCCATCGGCGTGATATTCGATGTGTCGACGGCCTGAAGCTTATCCGCCATCGCAAGAATATTGCCGAGTCGTTGCGAGACTTCGGCGATATCGCTGGCGTCGATTCGAATGCGCGCGAGCTTGGCAATTTTTTCCACATCGGCATCGCTGATGCTCATGGTGTTTTTCCTTTAAAGACCCTGAATGCGTCTCTGGCCACTGCTGCTTTACAGGAGGCGGCGCTGAATTCGCAGATGATTTTGCGGGGGTGTGAGTTTTTGGAAACGACGCTAAAAAACCGCGTCAAAGTTAACATATTTGCGCCTTGCCCTGAATCCCTGCGATTGATAGAGTGGCGCGCTCAGCGGTTTTCGTGACACTTAATCCGGCAATCCGACATCATTCGATGTATTTGCTCCACGCTGCAGGCGCTGCAGCCAGACACACTCTTTTTCAGCCAGTTGCAAAAGGCGCGCGTATTTCGCGGCGGTTCTGTAAGTCGTCTATAGTTCTTGCGCCCTTATCCGCCGCTCTCCTGTGTTCAAGTTCCGGGCGAACGGTTTTCAGGTGAACGTTTTAAAAGGTAAACAAACCTATGTTTAAACGCATTCGGGGGATGTTTTCGAGCGATTTGTCGATCGACCTCGGCACTGCCAACACCCTCATTTATGTACGCGACCAGGGCATCGTGCTCGATGAACCTTCGGTGGTCGCGATCCGTTTCCACAATGGACAGAAAACGATTGAAGCGGTCGGTGCCGAAGCCAAGCGCATGCTCGGTCGTACGCCCGGCAATATCACCGCGATTCGTCCGCTGAAGGACGGCGTCATCGCCGACTTTCAGGTGACCGAAAAAATGTTGCAGTACTTCATCGCGCGCGTGCACAAGCACAGTTTCATCCGGCCGAGCCCTCGCGTGCTTGTCTGCGTGCCCTGCAAATCGACGCAGGTCGAGCGCCGTGCGATTCGCGAATCCTGCCTCAGCGCCGGCGCGCGCGAGGTGCGTCTGATCGAGGAGCCGATGGCGGCGGCGATCGGCGCCGGTCTCGATGTCGAGGCGGCGTCGGGTTCGATGGTCGTCGATATCGGCGGCGGCACCACCGAGATCGCGATCATCTCGCTGAACGGCGTGGTCTATTCGGATTCGGTGCGCATCGGCGGCGACCGCTTCGATGAAGCCATCGTCTCGCATGTGCGCCGCACCTACGGCAGTCTGATCGGCGATGCCACCGCCGAGCGCATCAAGCAGGAAATCGGCTGTGCCTATGCGGGCAGCGAAATGCGCGAAATCGATGTGCGCGGCCGCAATCTGGCCGAAGGCGTGCCGCGCAGTTTCACACTCAATAGCGACGAAATTCTCGAAGCGTTGCAGGAACCGCTGACCAACGTCGTGCAGGCGGTGAAGCGCGCGCTCGAACAGTCGCCGCCCGAGCTGGCCGCGGACATTGCCGAGAAAGGCATCGTGATGACGGGTGGCGGCGCATTGCTGCGCGATATCGATCGTCTGCTCGCCGAGGAAACCGGTCTGCCGGTCGTGATCGCGGAAGACCCGCTGACCTGCGTGGCGCGCGGCGGCGGCAAGGCGATGGAGATGATGGATCGCCATCACCTCGATCTGCTGTCTACTGATTAAATTAATTCCCTCTCCCCTTGGGGAGAGGGTTAGGGTGAGGGCAGATATGCGTAAAAATTGCCTTCACCCCCGCCCCTCTCCCCCGAGGGGAGAGGGGAGTCTCCTCACGGTGGGATAAAAAATTAAACCGCTCTTCCAGAAAGGCCCCTCGATCGGATCGCGCATTCTGATTTTGTGCGTCCTCGCCTTCGTCTTGATCTTCGGTCGCACGCAGTGGCCCTGGCTGCGCGACATCGAGTCGCGCTTTTCCGTCCTCGCGACGCCGTTTTACTGGCTCGCCGATCTGCCGTATCGCATTCTCTCGTGGGGCGGTCACAACCTGCGTGACTGGAGCAGTCTGCAGGAAGAGAACGAACAGCTGCGCGAGCGCACGCTCATTCTCGAAGCCAGGGTTGAAAAGATGGCGTCGCTCTCCGCCGAGAACGCGCGCCTGCGCCAATTGCTCAACTCGTCGGCACACCTCGACGACAGCGTGCTCATCGCCGAGCTGATCGGCGTCTCCTCCGACCCCATGCGCCACATCGTCATCATCAACAAGGGGCGCGACGCCGGTGTCTACGTCGGTCAGGCAGTGATCGACGCGCGCGGTCTGGCGGGGCAGGTCGTGGAAGTCAGCGCTTACTTTAGTCGGGTGATGCTGATCACCGACAGCACCCATGCGGTGCCGGTCCAGGTCAATCGCAACGGTGTGCGCGCGATCGCCGAAGGCACTGGCATGATCGATGAGCTGACACTCGCGCACGTGGCCTCGACGATGGATATCAAGGTGGGCGACCTGCTGGTGACTTCGGGGCTCGGGGGATATTTTCCGCCCGGCTATCCGGTGGCGGTGGTGACTTCGGTCGATACCAGTTCGAACGATTTCATGAAGGTGAAGGCGCGGCCGAGTGCGCTGCTGGACCAGAGTCGCTATCTGCTGCTGATCTTCCGCGAGAAAGGGGCTATCCCTGAATACCCCGATATCAGAGACGAGATGGCCAGATAACATGAGTTTCGCACCCACACCCGTGTCCGCCTCCACGAACGGAGCAGGCTGAGCATGGAAACCCGGGCCGGCGGCCGCGGCATCATAGTTGCCACGCTCGCGATTGCGATCTGGCTCAGCGTCATTCCCTTGCCCGACTGGTCGCGCTGGGCGAGGCCCGAATGGGTCGCGATCGTGCTGATCTACTGGGTGATTGCGCTGCCGCATCGCGTCGGCGTATTCGCAGCTTTTACCACCGGCCTGGTGCTGGATGTGGTCGAGGGTTCGCCGCTCGGTCAGAATGCGTTTGCGCTTGCCATCGTCGCCTATCTTTCCCTGAGTCTTTATCAGCGCATGCGCATGTATGCGTACTGGCAGCAGTCGGGCATCGTCTTCGTACTGATCGGTTTGAATCAGTTGCTGTGTCACTGGGTGCAGACGCTGACGTCGAAGGTGGCGCCGACGATGTTATTTTTACTGCCCGCGCTCGTATCCGCATTGTTGTGGCCATCGGTCATGCTGCTGCTGCGCAAAATCCGCCGCCAGTTCGCGGTGACATGAACTCGCGTATCTGATCCGGTGGAACCGATGATGACGAGCTTCGTTTATCTCGCCTCGCAATCGCCGCGCCGCCGCGAGCTGCTCGATCAGATCGGCGTCACGCATCGCGTGTTATCCGTCGATATCGATGAGACGCGCCGTGACGATGAAATTGCGAGCGATTATGTACAGCGACTCGCGCGCGAAAAAGCCGCTGCAGGCTGGCAGCATTTAATCGATCATCAATTAACACCGGCGCCGGTGATGGGTGCCGATACTGCCGTAGTTATCGATGGCGATATTCTAGGTAAACCGGTCGATGCCGATGATGCGATAGCGATATTGCAGCGCTTATCGGGCCGCAGTCACGAAGTGATGACGGGCGTCGCCGTGCATTCTGCACAGGGCGCGCAGGTGACGATGAGCTGCACACGCGTCTGGTTTCGCGCGCTCGATCGCGCTGAGATCGAGCAGTATTGGTTGAGTGGCGAACCGCGCGATAAAGCGGGCGCCTATGGTATTCAGGGTTTGGCTGCAAAATTCATTGAGCGTATTGAAGGTAGTTACAGCGGCGTGGTTGGTCTGCCGTTATTTGAAACGGCGCAGTTGTTGCGACACTTCGGAATTTGATGGGCCAGATACCGGAACGTGTTCCGGGACCGCCAGCGACATGGATGTCGCTGACGAGCTACATGGAGGTACTTGCCGCGTGTCCCGGAACACGTTCCGGTATCTGGCACGTGGCACGTACTAGAGATGAGTGAATGAACGAAGAAATTCTCATCAACATGACTGCACTCGAAACGCGCGTCGCGCTCGTCGAAAACGGCGTGTTGCAGGAAATTTATATCGAGCGCGAACGTTCGAAAGGCATCGTCGGCAATATCTATAAAGGAACGGTCGCGCGCGTATTGCCGGGCATGCAGGCCGCATTTATCGATATCGGTCTGGAGCGCGCGAGTTTTTTGCACGTCTCCGATATTTTTCAGCGCGACGGCGATGGCATGGAGCAGCGCCCCCTCGGTAACGGTCACGAGCCGCCCGATATTCGCACGGTATTGCGCGAAGGCCAGTCGATCATCGTGCAGGTCAATAAAGATCCGCTCGGCACCAAAGGTGCGAGGCTCACCACGCACCTTTCGATTTCATCGCGCTTTCTCGTGTACATGCCGCAGACGGCACATATCGGAATTTCGCAGCGCATCGAAGATGAAGAAGAGCGCGCGCGGCTGAAGGCGCTGGTCGAAAACTGCGTCGAAGTCGAAGGCATGCAGAGCGCCGGCGGCTTCATCGTTCGCACTGTCGCCGAAGGTGCGGGCGAAGAAGAATTTCTCGCCGATATCCGTTTCCTGAAAAAATTATGGGTCTCGTTGCAGCAGTGCATCGAAACCAGCAAGGCCCCCTCGGTTATTTACGAAGACCTGCCGTTGTTTTTGCGCACCATGCGCGACATGGTGCGTCCCGGCCTCGAAAAAATTCGCATCGATTCGGCTGACAATCATTCGCGCGTCGAACAGTTCGCGCACGACTACATTCCGGAGATTTGCGAGCGCATCGAGCTGTATAAAAGCGACCGTCCGCTGTTCGATTTATACGGTCTCGAAGCCGAAATTCAAAAAGCGCTCGCACGCAAGGTCGAACTCAAATCGGGCGGCTATCTGATTATCGATCAGACCGAAGCGATGACGACGATCGACGTCAACACCGGTGCCTTCGTCGGTCATCGCAATCTGGAAGAAACGATTTACAAAACCAATCTCGAAGCGGCGACTTCGCTGGCGCGACAGCTGCGCGTGCGCAATCTCGGCGGTATCATCATCATCGATTTCATCGATATGAAAGACCCTGAACATCGCCGTCAGGTTTTACGCACATTGGAAAAAGCGATGGAGCGCGATTACGCCAAAGTCAGTATCACGGGTGTTTCGGAACTGGGTTTGGTCGAAATGACGCGCAAACGCACGCGCGAAAGTTTAGGGCATGTGCTGTGCGAGCCGTGCCCGGTGTGCGAAGGGCGCGGCTCGCTGAAATCGCCGGAAACGGTTTGCTATGAAATATTCCGCGAAATTCTGCGCGAGGCGCGCACCTACGATAACGATAAATTGCTCGTGCTCGCGGCGCAGAGCGTGATCGATCGTCTGCTCGATGAGGATTCGCATCTGGTTGCCGATCTCGAAGAACATCTGGGCAAGACGATTCAGTTTCAGGTCGAAGCCATGTATTCGCAGGAGCAGTTCGATGTCGTGCTGCTCTGACAAACATCGCTTCAACGCCGAATAATCGCAGCGGGGGTCGAGACGGAATGCTGTCGCGCAACACGCTGTTGTGGATTAACCGGGTGGTATGGACGCTGCTGGTCGGCGTGGTGATTTTGCTCGGCAGCATCGTCAGCGCCGGTCGTTATTTAATTCCCGATATCGCATCGCATCAGCAGGAAATCGTCGCTGAAATCCATCGGCGCACCGGTCTGCAAATCAGTGTCGGTCATCTCGGCGGCAGCTGGAAACGCCTTTCGCCCCATTTTGTTGTCGATGATTTTCGTCTGCACGATCCGCGCGATGCCTCGCGCGTGGTGTTACAGATAGCGCACGCCGAAATCCAGCTCGGATTGTTTCGCAGCATCGCCAGTGGCACGGTGGCAATCAGCCGGCTGCGCGGCCATGGCGTGCATGTCGAAATGGAGGAGGCCGAGCTGGGCAAATGGCGTCTGGCCGGTTTCGGTGGCGAAGGCAATATGAGAGCGGATCGTGTCGTCGATTTTCTCGCGGCGATTTATCGCGCCCAGCTGGACGATTCGACCATAGACCTGCATTTCTTTGGCGGCGGCGATACGCGGCTGACAGGCAGGGCATTGAGCCTGCAGCGATCGGGTGAATTCCGCCGGCTCAATCTCGATGTGAAATTTTCTGCCGATACCAACGACCACAGCGAACCATTGCGCATCGTGTTCGAAACCCAGGGCGATCCGCGTCTGGCCGATCAGTTTTCGATAAAGGGATTCGGGCAATTCAGTAGCGTCGATTTAACACCGGTATTGCCCGCAGCCAAAGCGTTCGGCGTGAATCTGGAACACGGTCGGGTCGATGGCGCCGCGTGGTTCGAATGGCGCGCGAACGGCATCATGGAATTGCGTGGCCGCGCGGAAATTCCGCAACTCGATCTGGCGGGCATAAGCCGGCTCGAACTCGAGCCGATCAAAAATATTAAAACACAGTTTCTGATTCGCAATTTTCCCGGCGCCGGACACACCCGTAAACGGCAATTCTGGCTGCCCGAGCTGAGCGGTCACTGGCATGGCGTCGAACTCAAATTTCCGCAACTCGGTGCGACGATTCAGAGTGCGCAGCCGCAGCGCGTGTTGATCGCGATGCCGCAGCTGGCGTTATCGCCCATGCTGGAGGCCGCGCTGGCCGATAAAAATTTATCCGTGCATTTGCGCGATGTGCTCACCACGCTGTCGCCGCAGGGCGTGCTGCGCAATCTGATCATTGATTTACCGCTGCGTGCCGATCAGTTCGACACCTGGCGGCTGAGCGCGCAGATGCAGAATGTGGCCGTGCAGCCCTGGCACGGCGCGCCGGGTGCAACCAACGTGTCGGGCCTTATCGAGATGGGTGCGCATGGCGGGCGTGTCGATTTGCTCAGCGAAAATTTCAGCATGGCGTTTCCGCAGGTGTATCGCGAGCCCCTGCATTTCGATACCACGCGCGGACAGATTCACTGGCGTATCGAAGATGAGCGCGTACTGGTCGATAGCGGTCCCATCGTCACCCGCAGCGATGCCGGCCTCGCCACCGCGCAGGTTTCGCTCGATCTGCCTTTTGGCGCCGGCGCAACACCGTTGATGACATTGCAGGTTGGTTTGCAAAACTCCGCCGCTCAATTCCGGCATCGTTTTATTCCGTATACGTTATCGCCGTCGCTATTGCAGTGGTTGCAGCAGTCGATCGGCAGGGGCGATGTTCCCATCGGCGGGTTTATTTATCGCGGCTCGCTGCTCGGCAACGATCATCTCAACAATACCGTGCAATTGTTTTTGCGAGCGGACAATGCCGAGCTGGCCTACCAGCCGGAGTGGCCGCCGCTGCATGACATTCGCGCGGATGTCTGGGTCGACGATACGCAGCTGCGGGTCGATGCCAAAAGCGCGCGCATGTATCGACGCATTGCCCTGCGCGATGCCGAGGTGAATCTGCAGCACGACGGCGGTGTGAGCTGGCTGACGGTGGAGGCTTCCGCCGAGGCTGGCGATGATGAGGTGCTGCGATTGCTGCGCGAAACACCGATACGCGGACAGATCGGCCCGGCGCTCGACCGCTGGCGCTGGCACGGGCCGGTGCGGTCGCGGGTGCATCTCGGCCTGGCGATTTCCGGGGCGCGCGAGCAGGAAATCGATGTCGAGAGCCATCTCGATGGCGGCGTGCTCGATATGCTCGATCAAAATATCGTGCTCGACGATGTGCGCGGCGTTTTGAATTTTCGCAGTGAGAGACACGGTACGGCCGCCGCTGGCAAACCGGGCGGACTGAGTGCCGATGCAGTGCAAGCCAAATGGTTCGGCAAGCCGATCACGATCGATGTCGCGACGGCTCCCGAGGGTGCGAACGACGAGGGTGCGATCGACGTCGGCGCGCGCGGGCATATCGCCATGACCGATCTGAAACAGTGGCTGCAACAGCCACTATTCGATTTTGCGAGCGGGGAGGTTCCGTTTGCTTCGACATTACGCATTGCAAATGGCACGGCAAGCGTGAACGTCGAATCGAATTTGCAGGGAGCAGTTATCGATTTGCCTGCGCCTTACCACAAAACCGCCGAACAGCATTTGCCGTTGGCGCTGACCATGGACCTCGGCGCCGAGCCGAATCTAACGGCAACCCTCGGTGACTGGATGGATATGCAATTGCGCTGGGACAGGGACGATACCGGCGTCATGCAGCCCGATGCGGGTCTGCTTCGGCTGGGCCAGCAGGGTAAATCCACCCTGCATAGCGGACAGTTCATTATCACCGGCGCGGTATCGTCGACCAATTTGAGCGACTGGAGTGCGGCGAGCCGCGCGCATCCGTCGGCGCTCGCTTCCGAAACAGCCGCAGACAACGATAATCGCCTCGCGGTGCAGGTGCGTGAACTGCATTTCGACAGCGCGCAGGTGGGCGCTCAGACGCTGCAGAGTCTGACGCTATCGGGCCGGCGCGATAGCGCTGCGTGGAATGTGCAGATGCGTGCCGAGCAGATTGCCGGCACGTTGCTGATACCCGACGACGCGCAGCGGCCTCTGTATGCGCAGTTGAATTATTTACGTCTTCCCGCATCGGCGACAGCGCCCGCCCGTCATTCTGAGGAAAATGATCCGGCACCGGAAAATGCAGCGGACGACTCTCCCCTCGCGCATACCGACCCGCGCGAAGTGCCGGCGATTGATCTGCATATCGATCAATTGTGGTATGGCGACGAAAATCTCGGCTGGGTCGAAACACAAATGCGCCCACATGAAAACGGTCTGCGCCTCGATCATTTAACGGGGCAATTGCGTACGGTAAAAATTGAAGCGCATGGGCAACAGCCCGCGCAGCTCAACTGGGTGCGCGACGGCGAAAATCATCGCACGCAATTTGTCGGCCGGCTCGCGGTGGACGATATCGCACACGCGCTGCAGCGCTGGCGTTATGAGCCCGTACTCACGTCGAGTCAGGGATATGCCGATGTGGAGTTCCAGTGGCCCGGTCGCCCCGATCAATTCAAGTTTGTGCAGACCGAAGGGCAGGCCGCATTGCGTTTTGATGAAGGGCAATTCAAGCGCGCGTCGAATTCGGCCACGGGCGCATTGAAAGTGGTCGGAATTTTCAATTTTGCGAATTTCCTGCGTCGATTGCAGTTCGACTTTTCGGACATCTATAAGGAAGGTCTGAGCTTCGATGAAATGCAGGGCTCTTTTAACACCCGGGATGGAATATTGGTCATCGATCAGCCGGTGGAAATTAAAAGCCCGTCGAGTCGTTTTCGTCTCGCAGGGCAAATCGATTTCAACACCGATCAGGCCGATATGGAGCTGGCGGCAACGCTGCCGGTGGCGAGTAATTTGCCCTGGGTTGCGGTGCTGACCGGGGCTTTGCCCGTGGCGGCGGGCTTATATGTCGCGAGCAGGATATTTGAAGATCAGCTCGACAAATTTTCGAGCGCGATTTATGAGGTGAAGGGGTCGTGGGCCGATCCGCAAGTGAAATTGAAACGCGTATTCGACGATCAGTTGCCCCGGAAAAATGAAGCGCTGAAAAAGAATGGCGATTCCGCGAAAGACAGGCAGGATGCAGCGAGTGCGTCCACTTCCGAAACACCGGCAGCGGAGGCGGCCCAATGACTTCTTTATCGAAGGCGCGCGTCGCTGCACTGCAAATGATTTCAGGTAGCGATGTCGCGCAGAATCTGGCGAGTGCGGCGCGCCTCATCGCGCAGGCCGCCGATGCCGGTGCGCAATTATTGGTATTGCCCGAAGCCTTTGCATTATTCGGCAGCGGCGGCCAACACGAGCTGGCCTCCGCCGAGAGCAGCGGGCATCCGCGCGTGCGCACATTTCTTGCCGAGCAGGCGCAGCGTTTCGGCGTCTGGATCGTCAGCGGCACCATTCCGCTGCTGGATGAAACGGATTTATCGGCGAAAGCGGAAGGCGAATTGCCGCGACCGAGGGCCGCATGCCTGCTGATCGATCACAACGGCAATGAAGTGGTGCGCTACAACAAAATCCATTTGTTCGATGTCGATGTCGGCGATCGTCAAGGTAGCTATCGCGAATCGGATACCTATTCGCCGGGTGATTCTATCGTCGTTGCCGATACACCGGTCGGCCGCCTGGGGCTGGCGGTGTGTTATGACTTGCGTTTTGCGGAGTTATTTCAATTGATGCGCGAGCGCGGTGCCGAAATCATCGCGCTGCCATCGGCGTTCACGCGCAAGACCGGTCTGGCACACTGGCTGCCGTTATTGCGCGCGCGTGCGATTGAAACGCAGTGTTATTTTATCGGCGCGAATCAGGGCGGTATTCATACGCCGAAACGGCAGACGTCGGGAGGTTCTGTCGTTATCGACAGCTGGGGTAATGTGTGCGCCGAAGCAGGATTTGGCGAATGTGTGGTCGTCGCAGATGTCGATCGCGAAAAAATTCAGCGCGAACGCGCGGCGATGCCGGTACAACAGCACCGCCGTTTCAAAATAATTCCCAGTTAAATTTCCGCAAGCTCGCGTAAATACCGAAATAATTTACGCGCCGCGGCGGGAGGTTTTTCCTGTTCGCGTTCTTTAGCGGCAGTGGTGATCAATTGCCGGAGATGCTGTCTGTCTACGTGTGGATAGGATTCGAGCACCTTATCCATTGCGTGCACGCCTTCAACGAGCAATACATCGCGCAATTTTTCGAGTTGGTGAAAACGTTGATTGTGCAAGGCCCGACCGTTTTCCAGATCCTGCAATGCGGCTTCGATCGCGGCGGTATCGGCGTGGCGCATCAACTTGCCGACATATTGCATCTGGCGACGTAAACCTTCGCCGCTTTTCAAACGGCGCGCGAGTGTAATCGCCGTCAACAATTCGCCTTCGAGCGGAATTGTATTGAATTCCCCGTCGCTGAGTTTGATGATCGCTTCGCCGACTTCCTGCAACGCCTGCATTTCACGTTTGCGTTCGCTCTTGCTGGGTTTTTCGTCGACGTTATCGAAGTCGGAGATGTCTTCCGGTCGGGGTTTGCGCGGGCGCATTATTCGCCTTCACCGAAACGATCGCTGATAAGCGCAACGACGGCATCGTGCGCGGCCTGCTCGTCGGTGCCATTGAATTCGAAATCGAGCTCGCTACCTTTTCCGGCCGCCAGCATCATCACCGCCATGATGCTTTTTGCGTCCACCAGCCGGCCGTTCATGCCGGTGCGAATCTGCGATTTGAAGTTCGTCGTTGTCGCGATCAGTTTGGCCGCAGCGCGTGCGTGTAATCCGAGTTTATTGATGATTGTGATTTTGATGGAAATCATACGCTGCTAACCAGATTGAAATTGAAACCGTTTTGATTCTGCGCGGCTGGCTGCGCAGATAACTACATCGGGAAAAGGAGTTTCTCGTCAGTCAGGAGTTGATCGCGAGTTCTCGATGTCTTACCTGTACGTCCTTGAATTCGCTGCTGAATGCTTTGGCGAGTCGTTCGGCCATATATACTGAGCGATGTTGTCCGCCCGTGCAACCAAGTGAAACAGTTAGATAGCTGCGATTGCCGGCGAGAAATTTCGGCAACCATTTATGCAGCATCGTATAAACATCGTTGAACATTTCGTCGACTTCGGGTTTTTCTTCCAGAAATGCAACAACGGCTGCATCGCGTCCGGTTTGATTGCGCAGCAACGGATCCCAGTGGGGGTTGGGTAATACGCGTAAATCGAAAACGAGATCGGAATCCACCGGTACGCCGCGTTTGTAACCGAATGAAACGAAAAGCAGCGAGAGTCCCGCAGCATTGCGTCCGAGCACTCGCTCGCGCAAGGTGCTGCGCAACTCATGCACGTTGAGATTGCGTGTGTCGAGCGTGAGCCCGGCGACCATCGCAATGGGTTCGAGCAGACGTTTCTCGGCGGCGATCGCTTCCGATAATGCGGTGTGCTCATCGCTGAGCGGATGGCGCCGGCGAGTTTCGGAAAAACGTTTGATCAGCGACTCGTCGTCGGCATCGAGATAGAGAATTTCAGTATGTACATCGGCAGGCAGTGCCTGCACGAGCGCGCCGAAGCGCGACAAATCCCTGGTGGCATTGCGTGCATCGATACAGACGGCGACTTTATCGTTGGCGGTGACATCGCTGCGCAGTTGTTCGACTAATTGCAGCAGCAGCGAGACCGGCAAATTATCGATGGCGTAGAAACCTTCATCTTCGAAGAGGTGCAACGCAGAGCTCTTTCCGGAACCCGAGCGGCCGCTGATGATGATGAGTTGCATCGGGCCTCCCTGTTGTCGACCGTTGCCAGCACGTAGTCTGCATTATTTGGGATTCGTCCGGCAATAATATTCACGGGCGACGCGAGCGCGCTGAAAGGCGACGGTAGTAATAGTGGCGAATGGATATTGTGTGCTGGCGACGGGAGCGCGGTATCACGCGCTCCCGTGTGTGGCAGGATGGTTACTCGTGACGGCGCGTATTAACGCCCCTTGAGTTTTTCTTTGTGCCTGATCAACTGGCGATCGAGTTTGTCGGCCAGGCTATCGATCGCGGCGTACATATCTTCGGATTCGCAGGCGGCGAATAAATTGGCGCCCGAAACGTGCACGGTCGCTTCGGCTTTCTGGACTAATTTTTCGACGGTCAGGGTGACTGCGGTATTGGTGATCTGATCGAAATGATTCTGCAATCTGGAAAGCTTGGTGTTAACGTAATCGCGCAAGGCTGGGGTAACTTCGACGTGATGACCGCTCACGGTAATTTGCATGGTTGACTCCTTATGCCGATAAATAGCCGCCGTACTCGCGGGTATCGGAGAAGATGAAAACTTTCAAGGTTCGAGCACTACGTGAAATAACTGCCGTGTAACGTGTTGATCAGGCACTTATTGCCACCCGATCATAGGCGTTCGAGTAACGTCCTGTTAGCAATATAGATCAATACTTGCGGATGTTGTTCATCTTTTTCCGGGCTTTTTTCGGCGATATGAGAGGGGAGCCCCGGACGGCCCATTCCACAAAAAAATGAAGGCCCGAACGGTGTGTCGCGGTCAGAGCAGGCGTTTTCTTTCGTTTGAGGGGGGAATCTGCATCGCTTCGCGATATTTTGCGATCGTGCGCCGCGCCACCACGATGCCCTGCTCGGAAAGCAGTTCGGTAATACGGCTGTCGCTAAGCGGTTTGCGCGGACTTTCTGCGGCAATGAGTTTTTTGATCAGTGCGCGGATGGCCGTGGATGAGCATTCGCCGCCCGATTCGGTGGCCACATGACTCGAAAAGAAAAATTTGAGTTCGAAAATGCCGCGAGGAGTGTGCATGTATTTCTGCGTGGTTACGCGTGAAATCGTCGATTCGTGCATTCCGACCGCTTCGGCAATGTCATGCAGTACGAGCGGCTTCATGGCTTCTTCGCCGTATTCGAAAAAACCGCGCTGAAACTCGACGATTTTGCTCGCCACTTTGAGTAGCGTTTCGTTGCGGCTCTGCAGGCTTTTCAAAAACCAGCGTGCTTCCTGCAAGTTATCGCGCAGATAGCTTTTATCCGAGCTCGAATCGGCGCGGCGTGCGAGCGCGGCGTAATCGGCGTTGATGCGCAGTTTCGGCGCGATTTCCGGATTCAGTTCAACCGTCCAGCGCCCGCGCATCTTGCGTACAAACACATCGGGCACGACATATTCTGCAGCGCTGGCAGTGATAACCGCGCCGGGATTCGGATTTAACGTCTGGATTAATTTGAGCACTTCCCGCAATTCATTTTCGCGCAGGCGGCTGCGACGCATGAGTTGTGCGTAATCGCGGGTGCCAAGCAGTTGAATATGCTTGTCGACGACGAGCTTGGTTTCGCGAAGCCACGACGTGTCCGGCGGCAGCTGTTGCAACTGAATCAGCAGACATTCGCGTAAATCGCGGCCGCCGACACCCGGGGGGTCGAACTGCTGGATGCGATGCAGTACGGCCATCACTTCGTCGAGCTCCAGCTCCATCTCGGCCGGCATGCCTTCCAGAATCTCTTCGGGGCTCAGCGTGAGGCGACCGTTATTGTCGATGGCATCGATGATGGCAGTGGCGATGACGCGATCGCTTTCCGACATGCGCGTCAGGTTGAGCTGCCATTCGAGGTGATCCTGCAGCGACTCGGCAGCACTGTTGCGCGCGTCGAAATCAAAGTCGCTGTCATCGCCGCCGGAGCCACTGCTGGTGCCTGTGGTCTGGTAAACATCGTCCCAGCGTGTATCGACCGGCAGGTCTTCGGGAATGTCATCGCGCCATTCAGCCGCGACTTCTTCCATTTCGCCCACTTCGGGCGCGCTTGCTTCGACTTCGGCCGCTGTGTCGTGCCCGTTGGGCGGGGGCGTCAGATCGGGGGTGGCTTCGGCCGCAGACGCCTCGTCTGCGTCTTCGCCGATTTCGAGCATGGGATTGCTGTCGAGGGCGCTTTGAATCTCCTGCTGGAGATCGAGCGTGGAGAGCTGCAGAAGTTTAATCGCCTGCTGCAGCTGAGGTGTCATCGTCAGCTGCTGACCAAGTTTTAGTTGAAGCGACTGTTTCATAAACCTCTACCGCAACCGAGATATCACACAATCAGCGGGTTGTGATTAAAGGTGGTTAAAAATCCCGCAATGTGGAACAAAAGCTGCATTGTGAATGTGGTACGAGTTTAGTCCCGTCGCCAAACGGGTGCAATGCGCTAATTCATAAATATGGGGTACGGTGAAATATTTCCGGAACACATGTGCTAGAGGCGGAAATGCTCGCCTAAATAGACTTCGCGAACCTTTGCATTATTGAGGACGGTGTCGGCATCGCCGGCGGCGATAATCACGCCCTCGCCAACGATGTAGGCCTTCTCGCAGATATCGAGCGTTTCGCGGACGTTGTGGTCGGTGATGAGAACGCCGATATTCTTGTCGCGCAGATGTTTAATGATGGCTTTGATGTCATTCACCGAGATGGGATCGACGCCGGCAAAGGGTTCGTCGAGCAAAATGAAGGCTGGATCGACCGCCAGTGCCCGCGCGATTTCAACGCGTCGCCGTTCCCCGCCCGATAGCGCCATGCCCAGGCTGTCGCGAATGTGCGTAATGTGAAATTCTTCGAGCAACTCGTTGAGGCGCTGGCGTCGCTGTGCTGTGCTGAGGTCTTTGCGCGTTTCCAGAATCGCCTTGATATTGTCGGCCACGCTGAGTTTGCGGAAGACCGACGCTTCCTGCGGCAGGTAACCGAGACCGGCGCGCGCGCGACCGTGCAGTGGAAGGCCCGTGATGTCGCGATCGTCGAGCAGTACGCGGCCGGCATCGCTGCCGACGATGCCGACGATCATATAGAAGCAGGTTGTTTTTCCGGCGCCGTTGGGGCCGAGCAGGCCCACGATTTCGCCGCTATGCACTTCGAGCGAAACATCTTTGACGACTCTGCGACCTTTGTATGACTTGGCCAGATTGAGGGCTTGCAGTTTGCGCATCAGGGTTTTCCAGCGCCCGGCGCGGCCGGGGCAGGTTGCGCGGGCTGCGGTGTTGCCGGTGCTTGCGGCGCGGAGTTATTCGCCGGCGTGGCAGCGCCCGCGTCGTTCGGCTTCGGCTGATTCGGTTGCAGAACCATTTCAACGCGCCCCGACGCATTGTTCGCCGAGGTATCCGCGCGCACGGTTTTGCTCGGCAGCAGATATTCGATGCGATCACTTTTCACCGTCGATTTATCGCGGTCGACAAACGCGTCCTGCAGCAGCTCAACCCGTTGATCGCTGTTGTGATAGATCAGCGTATTGGCGCTGCCGGTGATAAGGCCGCCATCGGCATCGGGCTGCTGCTGGAAGCGGGCGGGTTTCCCCGTCGCCGTGGCTTTCTGCAATTTCCCTTTTTCGTGATTGATGACGACCTGATCGGCTTCGATACGCACCGTGCCCTGCACGATGATCACATTGCCGCGATAGGTGACGGTGTTATTTTCCTGTATCGCGCTATTGGCAGTGACGTGAATGGGCTGTTGCTGATCCTCGGGTAATGCCTGTGCGAATCCGGCGAGCACGGCGAAACCGCCCACGATGCCTCTAAGCGATCGCGCGCGAAATCTGCTCGTGCCTGATGCTGCGTTATGGAGTTTGGACATAGCGACTATCGACATTGCGCATTAATTCGATGCGGTTAGTGTTGAGGTTGGCTCGCATGCCGAGAGCGGTTGTGATGTTGGCGGCGTGTTGCAACCGTACCGCGTCCTCGGTTTGGGCCATTTGCGTATCGGAAAAATAATTCAGGCGTTCGGATTCGAAGCGCAGTGTTTTTGTGTTGTCGACAATTACGACGTTTTTTTGTAAACGTATTTCGTTATCGCCAACCAGAATTCCGCGTTCGGCCGAAATCTTCCACATCTTACCATTGCTGCCCTGCATATCGAGAATCGGTTCGAGCATGACGGATTCGTTCCGCTCGGGATAGTGATCGAGCCGGCTGGCGCGAAGCGTTTCGGCGAGCTTGCCGTCGCGATCGAATTTCACGCCATGAACCTGCTCCACAAATAAATCGACGCGATTGCTATCCGGTTTGCCGCTCAGCATCGGCAGCGATTTGCTGCCATCCCAGTACAGCGCAGCGTAAAGCATGGTCAGAAAGATTGCGCCGAGACCCGAGAGCAGCGTGATGCGCTGCCAGGCGGGTGAGCTTTTTGGGGAGGGTATGTTCATGCTTGCTGAAAGCGGCTCATTGTTGATAGCGCTCCAGAATTGCATCGAATTTATCCTGCGCCTGCAGAATCAGATCGCATATTTCACGCACGGCGCCTTCACCGCCGCAGTGGACGGTTTTGTAGTCGGCGTGTTGTGCGACGTAGGGCATTGCGTTAGCTACCGCAATGCCGAAACCGGCCGCAATGATGGCGGAGAGATCGGGCAGATCGTCGCCCGTGTACGCGATTTCTTCGAGGGAGATGTTCAATTCCGCAGCGAGCGCCCGCAAGGCGACGAGCTTGTCTTCGCGACCTTGCACGATATGTCGGATGCCGAGTTCGGCGCCGCGCCGGGCGACGAGCTGTGATGTCCGCCCGGTGATGATTGCCACGTCGATGCCTGCGCGCTGCAATAATTTGATACCGAGCCCGTCCTGGATATGAAAGGCCTTGAGCTCCTCGCCGTTATTGCCGTACCAGAGATGGCCGGCGGTAAGCACGCCATCGACATCCACCACCAGTAATTTTATATCGCGCGCTTTTTGAATGGCTTCGAGCATGAAAATGAAATCCTGCTACACAACGTTGCGAATGAATGCGGTCAAACGAGGCCGGCGCGAGTCAGATCGCGCAGATGCAATGCGCCGATGGGGCGCTTCTGTTCATCGACGACGATCAGCGCAACGATCTTGAAATCATCCATCAGATTGAGCGCTTCGGCAGCGAGCATTTGTGGCGCGACGGTTTTGCTGCGGGTGTTCATCACATCGCCGATGCGCGTGGTGCGAATATCGATGCCGCTATCGAGTTTGCGCCGCAGATCGCCGTCGGTGAAAACGCCGAGCAATACCTCATTCGCATCGACAACGGCAGTCATCGCCAGACCTTTTGCGCTCATTTCCAGTAACGCGGCACTCAGTAATGTGTCGGGCGAAACTTTGGGAATGGCGCTGCCGGTACGCATGATGTCATCGACTTTCAGCAACAATTTTCGCCCGAGCGCGCCGCCTGGATGCGAGAACGCGAAATCCTCAGCCGTGAAACCGCGCGCTTCGAGTAGGGCAATTGCAAGCGCATCGCCCATCACCAGAGCAACGGTCGTGCTCGAAGTCGGCGCGAGATTGAGCGGGCAGGCTTCTTCGCTGATGCTCACATCGAGATTGACATCGGCGCTTTTCGCGAGCATCGATTCTGAGTTGCCGGCCATGCTCACGAGCGATACGCGCAAACGCTTCAGTAATGGCAGCAGCGCGACGATTTCTGCCGTGTTGCCCGAATTCGACAGCGCGAGCACGACATCGCTCGCCGTGATCATGCCCATATCGCCGTGGCTGGCTTCGGCCGGATGCACGAACATCGCCGGTGAGCCGGTGCTTGCCAGAGTCGCGGCGATTTTATTGCCGATATGACCCGACTTGCCCATGCCCGTCACCACGATACGGCCTTTGCAGCCGAGCAGAATTTCACAGGCACGCTCAAACCGTGCGTCGAGTCGCGGCAGCAGTGCGGTCACTGCGTCGCGCTCCATTTCAATGGTGCGCCGCGCGGATTGCAGATAGGAAATCGTGGACATCAGGTGTGCTGTTCAGGGTCGGTACAGGAGTTGATCGCAATGATACGTGGCACTGCCGGAGATTAATAGCAGGCGTGGCGGGTTGCCGCGTGTGCGATAAATCACGGTATGATAGCGGCCGCGCGGCGCCGGTTGCGCGGCGATTGAAATGCATGCATCAACGCAAAAACAACAACCCCACACGTGCGTAAATTGTGGCGTTCGGAATGAGCGACGCCCTAAGTAGCGACATTAATGACAGAGCTCGATGGCAATGGCCTCGGCGATAACAAGCCCGGCGACAATCTGATTGAAGTGCGCAATTTGTGTTTTCAGCGCGGCGAACGCTGGATATTCAATGGCGTCGATCTCGATATCGCGCGCGGCAAAATCACTGCGATCATGGGGCCGAGCGGCACTGGCAAAACGACGCTGCTGCGTCTGATCGGCGGTCAGATGCGTCCCGACAGCGGTTCGATTCATCTCGAAGGTCGCAACATTCCGAAACTGAGTCGCACCGATTTGTTCGCGGTTCGTCGCAAAATGGGCATGCTCTTTCAAAGCGGCGCACTATTCACCGATCTCAGCGTTTATGAAAATGTGGCGTTTCCGCTGCGTGTGCATACGCAATTGCCCGAAGCGATCATTCGCGATGTCGTATTGATGAAGTTGCACGCGGTGGGTCTGCGCGGTGCGCGCGATCTGATGCCGGGCGAATTATCGGGTGGCATGGCGCGTCGTGCCGCGCTCGCGCGAGCGATTGCGCTCGACCCGCAGCTGATTATGTATGACGAACCTTTCGTGGGACAGGATCCCATTTCGATGGGCATGCTCGTGCAGCTGATTCGCCTGCTCAACGACGCGCTCGATCTGACCAGTATTATCGTTTCGCACGATGTGCACGAAGCCGCGAGCATTGCCGATTACATCTACGTGATCGCCGATGGCAGGGTTATCGGTCAGGGGCGGCCTGAAGAGGTGCTTGGTACCGATGATGCGCGTGTGCGTCAATTCATTCGCGGCCTGCCCGACGGGCCGGTGCCATTCCATTATCCGGCTGTCGATTACCGGCAGGATTTAATGCTGCGAAATGCTTAGCGCTGGTCAGGCGGAAACGAGGTGAATCAGTGCTGAATGTAGTGACGAATTTTCTGCAGGGTCTGGGCGCGAAGGGGCTGGCGACGCTCGGTACGCTCGGGCGCGCTAGTCTGATCTGGTGGCGCGCGATCATCAGCAAGCCCGATCTGCGCAATGGTCCCGCGCTGCTCGTGAAGCAGTTGTATTTTGTCGGCGTGTATTCGCTCATCATCATCGTCGTGTCGGGTTTGTTCATCGGCATGGTGCTCGCGCTGCAGGGCTATACGGTGCTCGTGCGCTTTGGTGCCGACCAGGCGCTCGGCCAGCTGGTTTCGCTCGCGCTGATTCGCGAACTGGGCCCGGTTGTCGCCGCACTCCTGTTTGCGGGACGGGCAGGGTCTGCCCTGACCGCTGAAATCGGTTTGATGAAGGCGACCGAGCAGCTGTCGGCGATGGCGATGATTGGCGTCGATCCGATCACTCGCGTGCTGCGTCCGCGTCTGTGGGCAGGCATGATTGCGATGCCCGTGCTCGCGCAGATTTTCAATATGGTGGCGATCTGGGGCGCGGTGGGAGTCGGTGTCGACTGGCTGCAGGTCGATGCGGGTTCTTTCTGGGCGAATATGCAAAGTGCTGTCGAGTTCAGGGCCGATGTACTCAATGGCCTCGTCAAATCGGTTGCGTTTGGCGCCGTGGTAACGTGGATTGCCGTCTTTCAGGGCTATGACGCGGTGCCGACCTCCGAAGGTATCAGTACGGCGACCACGCGCACCGTGGTGTATTCGTCGCTCGCGATTCTGGGTATGGATTTTCTGCTTACCGCCGTCATGTTCGGCGTTAAATGATGATGCGGCGCGCTTCATATCGAGCAGCGTTGCGATCTGTTCGATGACCTCTATTATTCGATGAACCGGATTTACGTTAGGACTGAATGATTATGCGTATGCGTACCATTGAAATCAGTGTCGGCGCGTTCATGCTGGCAGGCATTCTTGCGCTGGGTTTTCTCGCGATTCAGGTCAGCGGTCTCAGCATCAATGACAGCAATCGCGATACTTACCGGGTCTCCGCACATTTCAGCAATGCCTCGGGCCTTGCCGCACGCGCGAAAGTGGCGATCGCAGGCGTCGTCGTCGGTCGCGTCACGGCAATCACGCTCGATCCGGCGGATACGCGCGCCAAAGTCGAAATGGCCATTCAGAAAGATATCGATTTTCTCACCGCCGACAGCATCGCCTCGATCCAGACGCAAGGCATTCTCGGTGAGAAATATGTATCGATTTCCATTGGTGGCGATCCCGAAGTACTGAAAGACGGCGGCGAAATTACCGATACGCAATCGGCGCTGGTGCTCGAGGATCTCATCAGCAAAGTGCTGACCAGCATCGGCAGCAAGAAGGATTGATGCATGCGAGCTTTTTCGAATCTGCAGAAAGCGGCTTTTTATGCCGTGCTGTTTGTGCTGATGTCGAGCGCCAGAGTTTCCGCCCAGGCCACGCTGCCCGAGCCCTATCAGCTCGTGCAGCAAACCACCGAGCAGGTGCTCGCGGTCATTCGCGAAGGCAAGGGGTATTACGATAAGGACCCTGCGAAATTCAATCGTCAGGTCGAGGCCGTACTCGACAACATCGTGGATTTCGACAGCTTCGCACGCGGCGTCATGGGGCCTTATGCGGGGCAGCAGCGTTATCAGGCGCTGGCCACCGAACAGGAAAAAACGGCTTTTCGCGCGCGCGTCCAGCAATTCAGCAATCAGTTCAGGCAGGGTTTGATCGAAACGTATGCAAAAGGCTTGCTGAAGTTCGACGGTCAGAAAATCGAAACATTGCCGCCGCGCAGGGGCGATAACGTGGCATCGGGGAATGTCGCGGTTTTACAGAATATTTATGGCGCAGCCGATAAGCCGTACGTCATCCAGTACAGCATGCGCAAAAATCGCGAAGGCATCTGGAAATTGCAGAATGTCATCATCGAAGGCATCAATCTCGGCCAGACCTATCGCAGTCAGTTTGCGGCCGCTGCCGATCAGTATCGCGGCGATCTCGATAAAGTGATTGCCAACTGGCACGTGGAGCCGCAAATCGTCAATGACGACGACATCAAAAATGATGGCGCCAAAGCGGAGGCGACGAAATGACGTCCGCCACGCTCACTATCGACGGCAGCAAATTGTCGATAGCCGGCGCGCTCGATTTTGAGTCGGTGGTGGAGATCGATGTGCGGGGCCGACAGTGGCTCGCCGAATCCGCGCCGGCGCAATGCGAAATCGATCTGGCCGCAGTCACCTACTGCAGCAGCGTCGGCATAGCACTCGTTCTCGGCTGGATGCGCACAGCCAGCAAAGCTTCCAAATCGTTGAGCATTAAAAATATTCCTGCCGATATGCTTGCGCTGGCTCGCGTGAACGGCCTCGATGGCGTTTTAACCGCACGGCACGCGTAGGGCGAGACTCCTGGCGTCCTGCATCCGGGCGCGGGTCGCGCGCCGGTTTCGCATCCTGATAGAATGCCTTCCTTTCGCTTTTTTCACCGAGGTGTCGCGTTTCATGCAACCCGAAGAGGTCAAACAATTGCTGCAGAGTCGCCTGGCCGGTTGCGAGGTCGAGGTCAATGGCGATGGCCGCCATTTCGCAATTCGTGTGATCGGCGAAATTTTTGCGGGACTGTCGCCTGTAAAAAGACAGCAGCTGGTATACGGCGCTCTCAGTGAGGAGTTTGCCAGCGGCAGCATTCATGCGGTCGATCAACTGGTTACGCTGACGCCGGCCGAGTGGCAGAAGCGTAGCGCGCAGTAAGCATGCCTGCGCAGGATTATTGAAGCGGCGATGCCAGCCGGCATCGCTTCAGAAGAGCAAATCAGTCACATGAATAAATTACTCATTCGCGGCGGCAATGTGTTGCGCGGCGAGATACGCATTTCCGGCTCGAAGAATTCCGCATTGCCGATTCTGGCGGCGACGTTGCTGTCGGAAGAACCTGTTACCGTGCGCAATTTGCCGCATCTGCAGGACATCACCACCATGATTGCGCTGCTGCGCAGCATGGGCGTTGAAATCACTATCGACGACAAGCTCGGCGTCGAAGTTCACGCGGATACGATTCGCGACTTCACCGCGCCTTACGAGCTCGTCAAAACCATGCGCGCCTCGATTCTCGTGTTAGGTCCGATGCTTGCACGTTTCGGCGAGGCGCGCGTGTCGTTCCCCGGTGGTTGCGCAATCGGTTCGCGCCCGGTCGATCTGCACTTGCGTGGCCTCGAAGCGATGGGGGCGGAAATCGTCGTCGATGAGGGTTATATCAATGCCCGCGTCAAGGGCCGTCTGCGCGGCGCGCACATTTTTCACGACACCGTCACTGTTGGCGGCACGGAAAATCTATTGATGGCGGCAACGCTCGCGGAAGGCCGCACCATTCTGGAAAATGCTGCGCGCGAGCCGGAAATTATCGATCTCGCCGAATGCCTCATCAAAATGGGTGCGAAGATCGAAGGTTATGGTACCGAGCGCATCGTCATCGATGGCGTCGAGCGTCTGCACGGCTGCGAATATCCGGTCATGCCCGATCGCATCGAAACAGGAACCTATCTCGTTGCAGCCGCGGCAACTGGCGGCAGCATTAAATTGAAAGATACCTGTCCGCATGCGCTCGAAGCGGTGTTGTTAAAGCTTGAAGAGACGGGCGCGAAAATTTCGAGCGGCGACGACTGGATCGAGCTCGATATGGAAGGTCGCCGCCCGCGCGCGGTAAATATCAAAACCGCGCCGTATCCAGGTTTCCCCACCGATATGCAGGCGCAATTCACCGCGCTCAATGCCATCGCGGAGGGTACGGGCACTGTGATCGAAACCGTATTCGAAAACCGCATGATTCAGGCGCACGAAATGAATCGCATGGGCGCGAAAATCAACGTTGAAAGTAATACGGCAATCATCACCGGCGTCGAGCAATTGCGAGGCGCGCCCGTAATGGCAAGCGATTTGCGCGCGTCGGCAAGTCTGGTGATTGCGGGGCTCGCGGCCAAAGGTGAAACCGTCGTCGATCGCATCTATCACATCGATCGCGGTTACGAGCGCATCGAGGAAAAATTGCAGTCGCTGGGCGCCGATATTCAGCGTCTGTCGAATTGATACGAATCACGAATTAAAAACGCGAATCCATTATGGGCACGACCACTACAACGCCGCTGACGATTGCGCTCACCAAAGGACGCATTCTGAAAGAAACGCTGCCGTTGCTGGCTGAGGCGGGCATCGCGCCGAAGGAAGATATTGCGAGCAGCCGCAAATTGATTTTCGAAACGAGCGACGCCGATGTGCGTCTCGTTGTATTGCGTGGCTCCGATGTGCCCACCTATGTGCGTCACGGCGCGGCGGATATCGGTGTATCGGGCAAGGATATGTTGCTCGAATACGGCGGTGCCGATTTATATGAGCCGCTCGATCTCGGCATCGCGCGCTGCCGCCTGATGACTGCCGGCTTGAAAAATCGCGAATTGCCGCGTGCGCGCGTGCGCGTTGCGACCAAATTCGTGAATATCGCGCGCAATCATTTTGCCGAGCGCGGCGTGCAGGCCGACATCATCAAGTTGTACGGCGCGATGGAATTGGCGCCGCTGATGGATCTCGCCGATCTCATCGTCGATATCGTCGATACGGGCAATACACTGCGCGCCAACGGTATGGAGCCGCTCGAATTGATCGCCGATATCAGCTCGCGTCTCGTCGTGAATAAGGCGGCAATGAAATGCAAGCATGCGCGCGTGCAGGGCGTGATCGAGCGTATCGCCGCCGCTGTTGAAAAACGCGGTTGAGGTTGCAATCAATGTCAGCAACGATTCGTCGACTCAATACATCCGATTCTTCATTCGATAGCCAGTTCAGCGAATTGCTCGCGTGGGAAGCGGTTTCCGATGCTGCCGTACAAACTGTGGTCGAAACGATTCTGCGCGATGTGCGTGTGCGTGGTGATGCGGCGTTGCTCGAATATTCGCAGCGGTTCGATCGCCTGAAAATCGATAGTGTCGCTGCGCTCGAGTTGCCGGAATCGCGGTTGCAACAAGCGTTGTCGAATATTCCTGCGGAGGCGCGCAATGCGCTTGAGCAGGCGGCCGAACGCATTCGTGTTTATCACGAAAGGCAAAAGCAGGATTCATGGCAGTACCGCGAAGCCGACGGCACCGTGCTCGGCCAGAAAATTACCCCGCTCGCACGCGTCGGTATTTATGTGCCGGGCGGAAAAGCGTCTTATCCATCTTCCGTATTGATGAATGCGATTCCCGCAAAAGTGGCGGGCGTGCGCGAAATTATCATGGTCGTGCCGACGCCCGACGGTGTGATCAACGAATGGGTTTTTGCCGCAGCGGCAATCGCGGGCGTCGATCGTGTATTTACGATTGGCGGTGCGCAGGCGATCGCTGCGCTCGCGTATGGCACTGAGCTTGTCCCGAAAGTCGATAAGATCGTCGGCCCCGGCAATATTTATGTCGCGACGGCAAAGCGCATGGTGTTCGGTGCTGTCGGTCTCGATATGGTTGCGGGCCCTTCGGAAATTCTGGTGATTTGCGACGGCAAAACCGATCCCGACTGGATCGCCATGGATTTGTTCGCGCAGGCCGAGCACGACGAAGATGCGCAGTCGATCTTAATCAGCCCTGATGCAACTTTTCTCGCTGCAGTGGAAAACAGCATTGCGAAATTGCTCCCGCAGATGGAACGCAGGGAGACGATCGCCGCATCGCTCGCCAATCGCGGTGCGCTGATTCAGGCACGCGATATGGACGAGGCGATCGCGGTGAGCAATCGCATGGCGCCCGAACATCTGG
>CAZWBA010000020.1:0-45352 GCA_964631955.1 uncultured Verrucomicrobiaceae bacterium
CGCTCGGCGAATTCCTGGCGCTGGCCGAATCGCTCGACCACTACGGCAATGTCACGCAGAACGCCAAAGCGAAGGTGTTCGCAAAAACCCTCGATCAGGCCAACGGCAAATTCCTCGATAGCGATAAATCGCCTTCGCGCAAAGTCGGCGGCATCGACAACCGCGGCAGCCATTTTTATCTGGCGCTGTACTGGGCCCAGGCCCTCACCGCGCAGACCGACGATAAAGAGCTGCAGGCGAAATTCGCCCCTGTCGCGCAAGAACTCACCGCGAATGAGGCCAAAATCGTCGAAGAATTGATCGCGGTTCAGGGCAAACCCGTCGATATCGGTGGTTATTATCATCCGAACGCGGAACTTACCTCGAAAGTCATGCGTCCAAGTGCTACGTTTAATGCAGTTCTGACCAAACTGGGTTAAGCGCCAATTCTTTCCTCAAGCCCCGCCTGTCGGGGCTTTTATTTTTTCCGGCCTTATATTCATTTTTATCCGTCGATGGCGCAGCTCATCCTCTTCAACAAGCCGTTTCGCGTGATGTCGCAATTCTCAGCAAGCGGCGACAAGGCCACACTTGCGCAATTCATCGATATTCCCGGCGTTTATCCTGCGGGCCGGCTCGATTACGACTCCGAAGGGTTGCTGCTGCTCACCGACGACGGCGCGCTGCAGCATCGCATCGCGCATCCCGACAAAAAGCTCCCGAAAACCTATTGGGTGCAAGTCGAAGGCGTCCCTGGCCCTGAAGCTATCGGGCAACTGTGCAAAGGCGTCGTCCTCAACGATGGTCCGACCCTGCCCGCCCGGGTCCGCCTTATTGATGAACCGAATCTGTGGCCGCGCACGCCGCCGATTCGTGTACGTCAGGCCATTCCCACCCACTGGCTCGAAATCACGATCAGCGAGGGCCGTAATCGTCAGGTGCGGCGCATGACCGCTGCGGTGGGATTGCCGACACTACGGCTCGTGCGGGTCGCTATCGGCGAATGGACACTGGAAGGACTGGTGCCCGGCACCTATCGGTGTGTCGGGCTTCCCTCTTCACAGCGATCCGTAAGCGCATCGAAGCCGGCAAGGCGATCGCTCAAGCCAAGTGCCGGGCGACGGCGTCAACGCGTATAATGCCGCTCCTTTTTACGCCCGCAGCCTAGTCTGCAACGCTGAACGCTCATCCTTCAAAACAAGCTGTCTGGAAAATTATGGATTGGTATCCACACGTCACCGTCGCCACCGTTGTCGAGGACAGCGGTCGTTTTTTACTCGTCGAAGAATACGCGGGCAACGATCGGCTCGTGTTCAATCAACCGGCCGGTCATCTCGAACAGAATGAAACGCTGATCGAAGCCGCCGTGCGCGAAACACTCGAAGAAACGGGCTGGACGGTCGAGATTCAGGGACTCGTCGGTATCGGTCTCTATACCGCGGAAAGCAACGACACCACGTATTACCGCACCTGTTTTTTTGCGAAACCGATTTCGCATGATGCCGATCGCAAACTCGACACAGGCATCGAACGCGCCGTATGGCTGACCTACGAAGAAATCAAAGCGCTCGCGCCGCGCATGCGCAGCCCGCTCGTCACGAAAGTGATCGGGCAATATTTGAATGGTCACCGTTACCCGCTCTCCTCCATCTTCGCGTGATCCGGGTTTAGCTATGAATTCAGGCAGGCACGTCATCGTCGGAATGTCGGGGGGCGTCGACTCTTCGGTCGCCGCATTGCTGTTGCGCGAACAGGGTTATCGTGTCGAAGGCCTGTTCATGAAGAATTGGGACGAGGACGACGGCACCGAATATTGCACCGCCAAAGCCGATCTCGCCGATGCACAAGCCGTGTGCCACCGCATCGGCATTCATCTGCACACCGCGAATTTCGCAGCGGAATACTGGGACCGCGTATTCGAACATTTCCTCGCGGAATACAGTGCGGGGCGTACGCCGAACCCGGATATCCTCTGCAACAAGGAAATCAAATTCAGAGCGTTTCTCGATTACGCCATTGAACTCGGCGCGGACTTCATTGCGACGGGTCACTATGCGCGCATCGGAAGACTGACGAATAACCATGCAGAATTATTGAAAGGCCTCGATCCGAATAAGGATCAGAGTTATTTCCTACACGCCGTGAGCGGCGAACAATTCGCGAAAACATTATTTCCCGTCGGCGAACTGCCGAAAGCGCGTGTGCGCGAAATTGCAAAAGCGCATGATCTGGTCACGCACGCGAAAAAAGACTCGACCGGCATTTGCTTTATCGGCGAACGGCGTTTCAAAGATTTCCTGCAACAATATTTACCCGCGCAACCCGGCGTTATCGAAACAACCGAAGGTCGTGCGATCGGCGAACATCACGGCTTGATGTATCACACCATCGGCCAGCGTCAGGGGCTCGGTATCGGCGGTTTGCAAAATGCGGGCGACGAACCCTGGTACGTTGTCGACAAAGATCTCGCGCGCAATGTGCTGATCGTCGCGCAGGGCAGCGATCATCCGCGTCTATTCAAGCGCGCGCTTTCGCTGAGTCAAATTCATTGGATCGGCGGCGAAGAGCCTGCATTGCCGTTACGCTGCCGCGCCAAAACACGCTATCGCCAACCCGATCAGGATTGTGTGCTCACCAAAACAGACAGCGGATACCGGCTCGATTTCGATGAGGCGCAACGCGCCATTACGCCGGGTCAATCGGCAGTGCTCTATATCGAAGATCTCTGCCTCGGCGGTGGTGTGATCGAGCAAGCGCTCGATTGATTAATCCCTATTGATGACAAGCGACGATGAATTCGATTGAAGCCCAAACCCTCGCGCTCGCCGGCATTTTGCAGGCGACTTATCTCGTCGACCAGATTGCGCGTACGGGTCAGGCCGACAGCGCTGCGATGAACAGCATTCTGCACAGCCTGTTCGTGTTCGAGAGCGATGACCCCGCGGTCGTGTACGCCGGCGCGCATCATCTTCAACTCGGTCTGCGTGCACTGCGCGACGTGCTGTCGGGTCACAACCGCGAGGCGTATCAAGGCGCAGTGCGCTACGGACTCGGTATTCTGATCTTGCAGAAGCTGCTCGCAAAAACGCCCGAGGCGCAGAGCACGATTCGCACCCGTCTGCAGCACGCCGAGAAAAAACTGGAATTTTTTACGCAGGATATCAACGAGATAGCGCCGAGCCTTGCCTCGATTTATCAGGATACGATCAGCCGCTTCAAATATCGCATTCAAGTCACTGGCAGTCTTCAACAACTGCAAAATTCCGCGAATGCCGACAAGATTCGCGCGCTATTGCTCGCAGCGGTTCGTTCGGCATGGTTATGGCGCCGGCTCGGTGGTCGTCGCTGGCAATTCGTTTTGAATCGCAATGCAATGCGCCGCTGCGCGGATTCGTTTATACGAGGCTAATGCTGATTTGGTTATCATGGCGGCCATATTTTGGTCGTCGCAGCTCGACCCATTTTGTTAACTCGACATAAGGTTTACCGCTAATGGAACTGTCCGCCCTCACCGCCGTTTCCCCGCTCGATGGCCGCTACGGCAGCAAGACCGCGCAATTGCGCGGCGTATTCAGCGAATTCGGCCTGATCAAGCAGCGCGTCATCGTCGAAGTGCGCTGGCTGCAAAAACTCGCCGCACATCATGGAGTTTCCGAAGTGGCGGCGTTCAGCGCGCAAACGCAAGCCGCTCTCGAAAAACTGCTGGCGGAATTCGACGAGACGCATGCGCAGCGCATCAAAAATATCGAGAGCACGACAAACCACGACGTCAAAGCAGTCGAATATTTTCTGAAGGAATCGGTGAAAGACTTTCCGGAACTGAATGCAGTTTCAGAATTCATTCACTTCGCCTGCACATCAGAAGACATCAACAATCTTTCGCATGCGTTAATGCTGAAGGAAGGCCGCGAACTTGCGTTACAGCAAGTCGATAAAATCATCGCGAAACTCGTCGAGCTTGCGCACGCGCACGCCGATGCGCCGATGCTCGCGCGCACGCACGGTCAGCCCGCCACACCGACAACGATGGGTAAGGAAATTGCGAACGTGGTTGCGCGTTTGCGCCGTCAACGCGAACAAATCGCCAGCGTGCAATTACTCGGCAAGATCAACGGTGCGGTCGGCAATTACAATGCGCATATGTCGGCATATCCGAATATCGATTGGGCGGCGAATGCCAAAGAATTCGTCGAGGGTCTCGGTCTCGTGTGGAACCCGTACACCACACAAATCGAGCCGCACGATTACATCGCGGAATTATTCGATGCGTTCGCGCGCTTCAACACGATCCTCATCGATCTCGATCGCGATATCTGGGGTTACATCGCCCTCGGTTATTTCAAGCAAAAAACCGTTGCCGGCGAAGTCGGTTCATCGACGATGCCTCATAAAGTAAATCCGATCGATTTCGAAAACTCCGAAGGCAATCTCGGTTTAGCGAACGCATTGTTCGAACACCTCGCACGCAAATTGCCGATTTCGCGCTGGCAACGCGATCTCACCGACTCCACTGTTTTACGCAATATGGGTGTGGGTTTTGGTTACAGCGCCATTGCGTATGAAGCTGCGCTCAAAGGTTTGAACAAACTTGAAATCAATCGCGCGCGCCTCGCCGAGGATCTCGACAACGCATGGGAAGTTCTGGCCGAGCCGATTCAAACGGTGATGCGTCGTTACGGTGTGCCTGAGCCTTACGAAAAACTGAAAGCGCTTACGCGCGGCCAGGCGATCAATCGCGAAACGATTCAGAAGTTTGTTGAATCGCTTGAAATTCCTGCCGATGCAAAAGCTTCGCTGCTTGCGCTGACGCCAGCGACTTATATCGGTAATGCAATCGAACAGGCACGGGCAATTTGATCCGTGCGGCTGCACACCGGGAGGTAGTTGCAAAAACGTCGTGAATACATCCGTGTAGACTCCGTCAGCGACATCGTGTCGCTGGCGGTTTTGCAACTACCTCCCGGTGCGCAGCTGCCAATATCGCGCGAGTATCTATGCAACTACAAAACTTTAATATCGACGTTTTCCTTCGCGATTACTGGCAGAAAAAACCACTGCTAATCAAGAATGCATTTGCATCGTGGACTAACCCGCTTGAACCCGACGAACTCGCGGGCCTCGCCTGCGAAGAAGAAGTCGAATCGCGTTTGATCACAAATACCAGAAACGACTGGAAACTCGAACACGGCCCCTTCCCTGAATCGCGCTTCAGCAAACTCGGTAACAAGCAATGGACATTGCTCGTGCAGGCGGTCGATCATTACGTACCGGAAGTTGCCGAATTAATCGAACCATTCCGCTTCGTGCCGAACTGGCGCATCGATGATGTGATGGTGAGCTATGCGACCGATGAAGGCGGTGTCGGCCCGCATTACGACCAGTACGACGTCTTTTTAATTCAGGGCCTGGGTAAACGCCGTTGGCAGATCGGTCAACTCTGCGATAACACCACCGAATTATTGCCGCACGACGATTTACGTTTGCTGGCCGACTTCGACGCTCGCGAAGAATGGATTCTCGAACCCGGCGACATTCTCTATGTACCGCCGCGTATCGCACACAACGGTATTGCGGTTGGCGATGATTGCATGACGTATTCGGTCGGCTTTCGCGCGCCCGGTCAGAACGAATTAATCGCGCACTGGTGCGATCATCTGCTCGCGGACATACCCGATGACGATCGCTACAGCGATCCGCATTTATCGACGCAAAAAAACCCCGGCGAAATTTCCGTGCAGGCCATTGAGCAACTGCATTCGATGATCACCGAAAAAATGCTCGACAAAAATGCGTTCGCGCGCTGGTTCGGGCAATACAACAGCACGCGCAAATATCCCGATATGGACTGGCAACCCGAGGAGCCTATCGAAGTCGACGAACTGCGCGAATTCCTCAGCGATGGTTTTCCGCTCTGCCGAAATCCTGCCAGCCGCTTTTCATTCATTCGACAAGGCGAACTCTTCATCCTGTTTGTCGACGGTCAAAGCTTCGATTGTAAAGACGAAGCCATCGCGCTTGCCGAACAACTCTGCGCGATGGGTCACATCGATATTTCGCCCGATATGCTGAAATCGGACGCAGCACTGACATTACTGGCTTCGCTATTCAATCAGGGCAGTATCGCTTTCGACGAAGACGACTCCTGAGTGATATCGAATTCATGCCGATGAATCGAGCCTGCGTGAACCGCAGGCAATAGAGCATTGATCATGACGATTGAAGTTCGCAGCACAACCTGGCAGCGCGATAGCGCCATTCTCAGCGAAATTCGCCGGCGCGTTTTCATCGAAGAACAGGATGTCCCGGAGGATCTGGAATGGGACGACGCCGATAACGATGCGCAACATTGGCTTGCGTTTTATAACAACGAGCCGGTCGCTACCGCGCGCATGTTGCGCAATGGTCATATCGGGCGCATGGCAGTGTTGGTCCGAGCGCGCAAGCACGGCGTCGGCTCACAAATTCTGCGCACGATTCTCGAAGCGGCGGCGCAGCAACAATTGCGCGAAGTTTATCTGCACGCGCAAATTCACGCCCTGCCGTTTTACGAAAAACTCGGCTTCATTGCCGAAGGCCCCGAATTTTTCGATGCCAATATCCCGCATCGCACGATGCGCCTGATTTTGCGCCAGCAACGCATGCTCGGTAACGATGCAGGCCGTTTTATCGTTAAAGATCGCGCCGATGTAGCTCTTCAAATCGCCAGGCAATCGCGTCGCCACCTGTGCTTGCTATCGCATACGCTCGATCATGAACTATTCGATAACGATGATTTCGCAAGTGCCATTTCGCAACTCGCACGCGCCAGCCGTTTCAGCGAGATACGCCTGCTGGTGTTCGATGTTAAACCCCTGGTGGAGCGCGGCCATCGCCTGCTCGATTTATGCCGCCGCCTGAGTACCACGCTGCATATCCGCCGGGCCGATTGCGAACCGGAAGATATCAAGGAAAACTTTATCGTCGCCGATGATCGAGGGGTGCTGTGCTACGCTTTACGCGAACCTGAAAAGGCATGGGCCGATTTCAATAACCGTCCGCTCGCGGAAGATTACATCGCGCAATTCGACGAGTTGTGGAACCGCGGTATCAACGACCCCGAGCTACGCTTGCTCCACATTTAAGAAGCTGCGTCTGCTGCATATTTAAAACTGAATCGCTAAAGAACAGTTCACATCAAGAGAAGAAAACATGATGAAACGATTCTTTTTCGTGTTGTTTTTTTTGACTGCCATATCCGATTGCCTTGCCGATTCGCGTGTTTTCACACTCGTGAATCCAAACCCCGAAGAAGTTCTGCAATCCCTGCAAAAAACCTATGGCGATAAAATTCACGCCGACATCGTGCAGGGTCGCCTGCTCGTCGTCGGCACCACGCAGCAACTCGACGAAATCGGCGCACTTCTCGTCAAACTCGATCCCGCACCGCGCGCCATCCGTCTGACATTCAGCGAGAAACCACCAGCCGACAGCACCGATGCGATTATCTATTCGACGAATAACAGAGATTATGTAATCGATACTGTTGAAGGTGCGTTCGTCACCGTCGATTACCAGAAACTCATCCAGCAACCGACCAGCAACGGCTGGTGGATAAGCATCGACAATAAACCAACCCAATTTCGTTCACTGCTATTGAGAGTGCAGATCGAAGGCGGCCGCCGCGCAATCGTGCTCGTCAATTACAGCAGGGAAGAAAATCAGGAGCGCCGCATATTCGGCAATACCACCAGCGGCGATCTTGGCGCGTGGATTCCATTGCTGCCGCGCCCGCCAGATACCGATGACAATACCATCAGTACTGCGCCGAAACGCGGCAGTCAACTGTATCTGCGCGTGGACAGAAATTCCGACAAGCCGCGATAGGGGATTAACCAGCCACACAATCGCCCAGCAAATCATCAAAGCATCACCACCAGCGAGATCGATGTCATCTTCAATGCCGGAATTATTCATGCTACATCACCGGCATCCGGCACATAGAGTTTGCCCGCCATCACAAAGCCTCATTACCCATAGCAACACCAAAGTCCATCTCCCTGTGAATGTTGTCTGGAGTAATGCCAGCTACCAGATTTGCCAGCGTATGCTCGTGTACCGGTTCAATAATGATGCGCCCATCCTCCTCACGCACATCGACCTTGGCATCCACCTGAAGGCGAGTTGCCTTCATAATTGCAGAGGGAATTCGAACCGAAGGGCTATTACCCCATTTTTTAATTGTGACCTGCATAATGGCTACCCTCAATGTATCAACATTGTTGATACTCCACCCCATTCAGCGGCAGACCACAATTACATTCAGCCAAATCGATTATTACCACGCTGAATGATGTGCCATGCCACACCCGCCAACGCCATCCTTGCTCTCCTTGGCATTTTCAAACTCCCTTTTTCAATTTTTAATTGGGGTCTATCCCCGATTTGTTCATATGATTTGTATGGGTATGGGGTTCCGATTTACACATGTCGATTTACACATGTCGATTTACAATTCGACCGATTTACCGCAGTTGCTCATCGCAATCATTTCCGCTCGGCAACAATGCCTTTTTTTTCTTGAGCACTGTCAGGTCGGATAAAAACTTTTCCCATCTTTCATTTGGCAAGGTTAATCTCGACTGTAACTCGACTTCCGATAACGGGCCCTCCAGCATATAATTATTTTTTTTGTACAAGATCCAATATTCGAAATTCCCTGTAATTTTGACCATTAACGATCGAGTACAGGTATACTCCTGAACAACCTGCCTAATGAATACGTAACGATTTTTCTGCTTTATAAAATCAACAATGGTCGGAAGAATAACGATTTCCTCCTCCCGATTCACTAAAAATCGCTGATATCCTCCAAGGTTAACGAAATAGAAGCCTGTTCCTCCAATCTCCGTTTTCTCGGTACCACCAAAGCAACCGGAGACAACAAAAAGAACGCTCGTTAAAACCAGTCTAAAACTATTTTTTAATAACATTCACGTTTCCATTATATTGAATCCAGAATGGAACACCTTCGCTCGATACAACGCCACCAACAAATGTTCCAATGTTACGAATTACGTCATAAGCATCGCAAATCGCGCAAATCGGAGATAGACCACAATTAACCTTTTACGCCAAGAGGCCTGCCTGCTCGACCTCGTAATACACGCCGCGACAAAGCTTGTGCAATCTCATCCGCAAAGCGCTCTTTCCCCAACACAAAATTACCATTTGTCGATGTCGTAATTTCCTTAACTAATTCAGAATCCATATGCGCATTGAATAATGCGCGGTAATTTTTCCGTCGCTCATTTCCGTTTGCACCCAATCCCAAATATTCAACATGCTTCGTTAGCAACGCATCGAGCCGACTTTCCGCATTCGCACAATAACTCGACCACCGATAATCACGGGGATGAGACACCATATTGGCACGCACAGGATTCAGCTCAATGTAGCGATAACAAGCTAAAACGTAATCTTCACTCTGCGCCAAGCATGACTTGAACCGGCCTTCCCACAAAGTGCCGCTGCGCTTATACGTGCGATTGATATATTGCACATACCGCTGACCAAGATTTTTCATCATGAGCGCTGCGCTGTCAGTCCGTTCGGGCGTCACCAGTAAATGCACATGATTAGTCATCAATACATACGCATGCACAGCGCAACCGTATTTCTCGGCTTGCTCTTTCAGCGTTTCTAAATAACGCCGGTAATCTTCCTCTGCATAAAAACATGCGCTGCGATTATTACCACGTTGAATGATGTGCCACGCCACACCCGCCAGCGCCAGCCTTGCTCTCCTTGGCATTTTCAAACTCCATTTCAATTTTTAATTGGGGCCTGTCCCCGATTTATTTTTTTTGCGTTTTTAATTGGGGTCTGTCCCCGATTTACGATTTATGCCCCCGATTTAATAGCGAAATTTAAGCAAAAAAATACAGTATAAATACCACCAAGTAGCAATATAACGCGCAATATTGGCCGCTCATTAGCCGGTACAATATAACCTGCCATATGAATTTCTGTTTTGAATATCACACCGTAAATAAAATGCAACCCTTGCGCTATAACCACCACCCCACCCAAAATATTACCTATGCCCTCATCATAGGCAACATAGACATAGAAAATCTCCAAGATCGTTGATAAAAAAATGAATATTACTTTTATGTTATTCATTTTTAATCATTCAGCAACTGCCAGGCTGTTATGGAAACTCCCGCACTTAGCTTCTGACCTGCTTCAGCGGGAAGATGAAAATTTTTTGTAACCAACAAGCTAGCGGCGGTCCCCAAGCCGTTTCCAACCGCTGGCTTAAGGCTAGGTTGCAAAGCACTAGAGGTAAGAGCGCCCCCCAAGACACCATGCCTAAAACTGGAGCAGCTGGAGGAAAAAGAAAAATACTAATATCCGCTGCAAGGCCTATCACGTTAGAAGCCTCAACAGCCCCACTCCGCATTTGATTAAGCTGGTCTTGGGCCATAGCCGCCTGAACATCTGGCGACTGCATTGCAGCCATTGCTGCTGGATCAGCATTCTGAGCATTCATTAAATAATGCCTCATGTCGTTAAACGCTTCCGAAAATGCCGCACTCCTCGCCCCATTCGCAAATTTACCGCCAGTCAATTCCGATATAGTTCCACCAGCTGCCGCTGCAATAGCAACCCGTGCCGCAACCAAATACCATCCATCTCCTTTCACAGTACTGCTCAAAGACAACCCTGTTGAAAGTCCGGCAGCAACGAAACCATTACCGAATTTTCCACCTTGCAGAACGGACATCGCTCCACCGACCACTCCATGTGCAACGATAGACTTCGTGCTGTAAATTGCTGCCTCTTGGAATGACTTAGTATTAATTGGGGTCTGTCCCCGATTTATTTTCTCTCCTTGGCATTTTGAAACTCCCTTTTTCAATTTCTAATTGGGGTCTGTCCCCGATTTACTCCTAAATAACGCCGGTAATCTTCCTCTGCATAAAAACATGCGCTGCGATTATTACCACGTTGAATGATGTGCCACGCCACACCCGCCAGCGCCAATCTTGCTCTCCTTGGCATTTACCAAACTCCATTTCAATTTTTAATTGGGGTCTGTCCCCGATTTACTTTTGTACCGGTTCAATAATGATGCGCCCATCCTCCTCACGCACATCGACCTTGGCATCCACCTGAAGGCGAGTTGCCTTCATAATTGCAGAGGGAATTCGAACCGAAGGGCTATTACCCCATTTTTTAATTGTGACCTGCATAATGGCTACCCTCAATGTATCAACATTGTTGATACTCCACTCCATTCAGCGGCAGACCACAATTACATTCAGCCAAATCGATTATTGCCACGCTGAATGATGTGCCATGCCACACCCGCCAACGCCAGCCTTGCTCTCCTTGGCATTTTGAAACTCCCTTTTTCAATTTCTAATTGGGGCCTGTCCCCGATTTATGCTGTCTGCGGAGTGAAGTTCAACCAGTCTGTCCCCGATTTGCGTTTTATGCATTGTTGTACCAATCATAAAAAAGCCCCATTACAACAATGAGAAAAAAAAATGTATGCAGAATAGCTACTTTATAAAAAAATCCACCCCATCTAATGATTTCAGAATCATTAATATTTAGATATTGTCGCTGCCACATAAACCTCGCAAATTTTATTGGAGTAGCACGCAACTCTTTAACTAAATCTGGATATTGACGTTCAAATAAGGCATTGAACTTCCTATTAACAAACATGCTGGTAAGAGTAAGAATAATTAAAGTTATGAAAGCCATACCCCAAACAATTTTGAACATGCGATCACCATCAATTCTGAATTGCTCCTTTTACATCACCCCAAGTCGTTAGCGTCGTTGTATATCCAGTTGTAACGCCAAACGCAGTACCCATAACTATACCAACACCGCTGCCCCCGCCCATGCCCGCTTTGCTGAAGTTAAAATCAATGCTACCGCCGCGACCATTACCTGCTGCCATAAAAATCTCGGTAGTGGGACCTTCAGCATTCGAACCAAATTGCGCTTTTATTACCGCACCAATCTCATACCCAGTCACTTTTCCAGTGCCAACGTAAATCTGAAGTCCGTTAGCTGAAGCAATACCCTTTATTAAGAAGCCCGAAGAAAAACCAGAAGTATCTCCAATGACTAAGCTAAATTCGACTTGTAGTGTATCGCTAACAGAGGCGTATAGCGCATCAAAGAGATTCTTTCCTACCGTTTCTGGGGCATCAAACTTCCCTCCCGACATGCCCCCTGTATTTATCGCACCTCTACCAAAACTTGAAACACCCCAAGCCCCATAGCCAATCGATAAATTAGTAAACGCATTTTGACTGGTATTCGTAACGGTAATTTCCTCAAGTAATTTGGGCGACTCCAGTGTTGGCTCTGGCTCCGGCGGCGTAACCGGAGGCTTGTGATAACCCGGCGGCGGCATCATCGGTGGAGTCATAACAGGGTATCCAGATCCTCCCCAACTCCAATCCACGAACCAATCTCCTTCCCGACTTCCAGTTACAGTAATCTCCTCAAATCCAGTCGGATCAATCGCGCTCAGTGGATTATTTTTTTACATACGCATAACGATTGTAGATCTCTCGGGCGTGGAATATACGGATCAGCCTGCACAAACCGCGCAAGCTTCGGATCGTAAATCCGCCCGCCATAATTCACCAAACCCACCGAATCCATTGCGCTCTGCCCGGTGTAACTGCGCGACGTAAATTGATTCATTAAAAACGATAAATAACTGGGCATCGGGGTTTGCCAATCTGCTGGATTGACGCGCTCGCCCAACTTTCTGGAATCCCATGACCCTCAAGCAGCATCCCGATAATCCGCAAACAGCGCCCGCTCGATTTCTTCCGGATCGATCATGCGGCGGATGATGTCGAATTGTTCCTGCGCCTGCGGGTAGTCGCGGGATAAATAATGCAGCCATTGTTTAATGCGGCCGTTGCGATTGCGTGCAGAAATATGTCGCTCCACGCTTTGCCAGAAATGATGTAACAGCTGCTGCATTTCCTGCCACGATAATGGCGCCTCGCGTTCGCCGCGAATCATCAATGCCAATGCGGGATTCGCAACAGCGCCGCGCCCTATCATGATATCCGTGCAGCCGGAAATATCCCGGCAACGCTGTGCGTCGGCAGCACTCCAGATTTCTCCGTTGGCAATTATCGGCGTCGTCACCGCTTCGCGAATTTTTGCGATCCATTCCCAGTACGCTGGCGGCTTGTAACCGTCGGTTTTCGTGCGCGCATGCACGACTATTTCTGCGGCGCCGCCCGCGCTTAATGCTTCTGCACAGTCGACTGCATATTCCGGTGTGTCGTAACCCAAACGCATTTTTGCAGTGACCGCGATTTGCGGCGGCACTGCCTGGCGAACGGCGCTAACGATGTGATAGAGCAAGTGAGGCTCTTTCAGTAAAGCCGCGCCACCGCGATGCAGATTCACCATTTTCGACGGGCAGCCGAAATTGAGGTCGACACCGTAAGCGCCCAGCTCGGCCAATTTCGCGGCATTTTCGGCCATACAAACCGGATCGGAACCTAAAATCTGTACGCGCACAGGTACGCCAGAGGGCGTGCGCGAATCATTTTTTAATTCGGGAACGACACGGTAAAAATTTTCGTCCGGCAATAATCCATCGGTGATACGAATAAATTCACTGACGCAGAGATCGAAACCGCTGTGACTGTTTTTGACGGGATCGACATCGCCGATCCGGGTCAGCGTATCGCGCAGCATATGATCGAGCAGCCCCTCCATCGGGGCGAGCAGAATGCGCATGAATTAGCTGTCACCATTCACAACATCACCCCGACATCCTTATCGCGCGCGACCAGCTCATAGCGCCGCAAGGCTCGACATGCTTCTTCGGTCATGGTGCAGACACGGCCATTGCGCAAGTCGAATTCGTAGTGATGCAAAGGGCAGCGCAATAAATTATTTTCGATGGTTGCAGTTTCGAGGGGATGTTGACGATGCGGGCACAGCGCTTCAATCAGGTATTGCTCGCCGTCTTCCTGCAGCAACAATAATTGATGCTGATCGATTCTGAAGGTGCGGCGATAGCCATCGTGCAGGTTGATGAACTTCTCCAATTGATAGAAGCGCATGATGGCTGACCGCAAGACGAATTGAGTGAATCAGGCCGGTTTAATGAACCGGCTCCACGCTTAAGCGTCGGGCTTTTTGTCGGCGAGGAACAGCCAGGTCTCTAGCACCGAATCGGGATTCAGCGAAACGCTGTCGATGCCCTGCTCCATCAACCACCGGGCAAGATCGGGATGATCCGACGGGCCCTGGCCGCAGATACCGATGTATTTCCCGTGCTTTTTACATGCGTTGATCGCGCTGCTCAGCAATACCTTCACCGCCTCGTTGCGCTCGTCGAACAGATGCGCGATAAGTCCCGAATCGCGATCGAGACCGAGCGTCAGCTGAGTCAGGTCGTTAGAGCCGATGGAGAAGCCATCGAAGTATTCGAGAAATTGTTCAGCCAGCAATGCATTCGCGGGAATCTCGCACATCATCACGAGTTTCAAGCCATTCTCGCCGCGCTTGAGTCCGTTCGCTGCGAGCAAGTCAACGACCTGCTTCGCTTCACCAACGGTGCGCACGAATGGAATCATGATTTCGACATTGGTGAGTCCCATGTCGTTGCGCACTTTTTTCAGCGCGCGGCATTCGAGTTCGAAACATTCGCGGAACGATTCGGAAATGTAACGCGATGCGCCGCGGAAACCGAGCATCGGGTTTTCTTCCGCAGGCTCATACAAACTGCCGCCGATCAAATGCGCATATTCGTTCGATTTGAAATCGGACATGCGCACAATCACGCGCTTCGGATAAAACGCGCCTGCGATACTCGCGATACCTTCGACGAGTTTTTCAACATAGAAGTCGACCGGCGATGGATAACCCGCGATGCGGCGTTCGACACTCGTGCGCACGTCGCGCGGCAGCGTGTCAAAATTGATCAGCGCTTTCGGATGCACGCCGATCATGCGATTGATGATGAATTCGAGACGCGCAAGCCCGACTCCGGCATTCGGATACGCCTGAAAATCGAAGGCGCGATCGGGATTGCCGACATTCATCATGATTTTGAACGGCAGCTCGGGCATTTTTTGCAGATCGTTCGTCGTCACGTCGAACGCGAGTTGCCCGGCATACACGTGACCGGTGTCGCCCTCGGCACAGCTCACGGTGACATCCATGCCCGTCTGCAATTTTTCGGTCGCATCGCCGCAACCAACGACGGCAGGAATTCCCAGCTCGCGCGCAATGATCGCCGCGTGACAGGTGCGACCGCCGCGGTTGGTGACGATGGCCGATGCACGCTTCATCACCGGCTCCCAGTCGGGATCGGTCATATCGGTGACAAGTACATCGCCCTGCTGCACCTGTTCCATCTGGGAAATGCCGGTAATGACGCGCACAGGACCACTGCCGATGCGCTGGCCGATCGAACGGCCTTCGCACAATACCTTGCCTTTTTCCCTGAGCAGATAACGCTCCATGAGCGTGTTCGAACCCTGACTTTTTACGGTTTCGGGGCGCGCCTGGACGATGTAGAGCTTGCCGTCGTCGCCATCTTTCGCCCACTCGATATCCATCGGGCGGCCGTAATGTTTTTCGATAATCAATGCCTGACGTGCGAGCGCTTCAACTTCGGCATCGTTGATCGAGAATTGCTGCCGCAACGATTCGGGCACATCGATGGTCTGCACCGAACGGCCCGGCTTGCTGCTGTCGGTGTAAATCATTTTGATCGCTTTCGCGCCGAGATTGCGACGCAGCACCGCCGGGCGATTCGCCGCGAGCGTTTCCTTGTGCACGTAGAATTCGTCGGGGTTCACCGCGCCCTGCACGACGGTTTCACCGAGACCGTACGAAGCGGTAATGAATACGACTTTATCGAAACCCGATTCGGTATCGAGCGTGAACATCACACCCGACGCACCCGTTTCCGAACGCACCATGCGCTGCACGCCGGCAGAGAGCGCCACGCCTTTGTGATCGAAACCCTTGTGCACGCGATAGGCGATCGCGCGATCATTGAACAGCGATGCGAAAACTTCTTTCACCGCGATAAGAATATTGTCGATGCCGCGAATATTTAAAAACGTTTCCTGTTGTCCGGCGAACGAGGCGTCAGGCAAATCTTCCGCGGTTGCTGACGAACGCACTGCGACAGCAATATTGGAATTCTCAGCCGACAATTTTGTAAAAGCTTCCCGAATGGCTTTGTCGAGTTCGGGTAACAAGGGTGTATCGACAATGCGGCGACGAATTTTTTCGCCGACCGCCGCCAGTTGCACAACGTCGTCGACATCGAGTTTATCGAGCTCTTCGTGAATCCATGCATCGAGACCACTTTGACTGATGAAATCGCGATAGGCATCGGCCGTCGTCGCGAAACCACCCGGCACCGAAACACCGGCGCCCGCCAGATGACTGATCATTTCGCCCAGCGATGCGTTCTTGCCGCCCACGCGGTCGACGTCGCCCATACCCAAATGATCGAACCAAATCACATATTCAGCCAACGTCGTAGTCTCCAGAGTTTCGACAGATCGTCACGTAAGTACCGGCATATCCGGCATATCCACGGTGGGGCGAGTCCGCTGCGTCTGTGCTACAGTCGGCCCGCAGAAAAGGCCGGGCTCGCCCCGAAAAGGCCGCCAATCATACCGAAAAACCAGCGGCTTTTCCCATCCGGCTACTGGGTTATTCGATCTATCGACCGGCATCCAGCAGACAGACAACCTGGGAAGGCAGCACATGCAATCCAATGACAGCAGCGGGCGACGCAGCGCCTTTTTCGTTTCCGACAGCACCGGCATCACCGCGGAGACGCTGGGCAAAAGTCTGCTCACGCAATTCGAAAATCTCGAGTTCGACAAAACAGTATTGCCGTTTGTCGATACGCCGGAGAAGGCACGACTCGCCGCCGGTCGCATCAACGATGCCGCCGAGCGCGATGGCGCCCCACCGATTATTTTCGACACCATCGTCAATGAGGAGATTCGGCACATCATCGCCAGCAGCAACGGCGTGCTGATGGATATTTTCTCAACGTTCCTGAAGCCGCTCGAAAGCGCGCTCAATGCGAAATCGGCGCTCACCGTCGGCCGCGGTCACAGCAAGAACACCGAACTGCGCTATCAGCTGCGCATCGACGCGCTCAATTACGCGATGGATAACGACGATGGCGCACGCATCAACCATTACGATCAGGCGCAGGTCATTCTGATCGGCGTTTCGCGCAGTGGCAAAACGCCGAGCTGTCTGTATATGGCCATGCAGCACGGCGTGTTTGCGGCCAATTATCCATTGACCGATGAAGATCTGGAGGAGGGGCAGATTCCGCGACCCTTGCAGGCGCACCGCGCAAAACTGTATGGCCTCACCATCGACCCGCAGCGGCTGGCGGCAATCCGTCACGAACGCAAACCCAACTCACGCTATGCGAATATCGGGAAATGCGAAGACGAAGTGCGCATGGCGCGCGCGCTGTTCGAGCGCAACGGCATTAATTACGTCGACAGCACTCACGTCTCGATCGAGGAAATCGCGACAAAAATCCTCGCGGAAAAAGGTCTGCGCGAGCATATGCGCTGACTATAATGAGACCGAATCCGCGTAATACGATCTTTTAATCGATGACCTCCACTCCACCGCTCGCCACGCTCTCCCGTACCGGGCTGTTACTGCCGGGCGGCGGCGCGCGGGCGGCCTATCAGGTCGGCGTGCTCAAAGCACTCGCCGAGCTCACGCGCGATTATTCGGGCAACCCCTTTCCGATTCTGTGCGGCACCTCCGCAGGCGCCATCAATGCCGTTGGACTCGCGACTCAGGCCGATGATTTTCAGCGCGCTGCTGCGTGGCTCGAATCGCTGTGGCTGAACCTCGCGGTACATCATGTGTACTGCACCGAATGGTTCGATATTCTGCGCAACTTCCTGCGGCTGACACGCTCGCTGTTCAACGCGGGCATTGCGGTGGGACATCCGATCGGCCTGCTCGACAATACGCCGCTGCGGACGATGCTGAAAAAAGTGCTGAATTTCGATCGCATCGGCGAGCACATTCAACAGGGGCATTTACGCGCAGTATCGGTTACCGCCATGAATTACACGCAGGGCGTGTCGATCACTTTTTTTCAGGGCGGACCCAATAGCGCCAACTGGCAGCGCTGGCGTCGCCAGGGCATCGCCTGCCCGCTGCAACTCAACCACCTGATGGCATCGACCGCGATTCCGACGATTTTTCCGCCCGAAGAAATCTGGGGCAATTATTACGGCGATGGTGCATTGCGCCAGCTGACACCGATCAGCCCTGCGTTGCATCTCGGCGCCGAGCGCGTTCTCATCGTTCCCGCCAACGGTCATAAACGCAATTACGCCAAACCGATTCGCAAAATACAAAGCCCCGCATTCGGACAAATTCTCGGACATCTCCTGAATAGCGCATTCATCGACAGTCTCGAAACGGATATCGAACTGCTCGAACGCGTCAACGAGCTGATTACGATGGTGCCGGAAGAAACGCGCGCCGAAATGCCGCGTCAATTGAATCCGGTCGATGCGTATGTCCTTTCGCCCTCGCAGGATATCGATCGCATTGCCGATCTGCACATACATGAATTGCCGCGCAGCATCCGCATGTTTCTGCGCACCACCGGCAGCGGCAATTACAGCGGCGGCATCAACGCCGCGAGTTATTTATTATTTACGCGGCCATTCGTCGAGCAGTTGATCGAACTGGGTTACGGCGATGCCATGGCCGAAGCCAGCGAGCTGATCAGTTTTCTTGCGCGCGCTCCGGATGTTCGGGGCGAAGCGATGCCGCTCGCCAAACCTTACTGGCGATAATGAATCAAGCCGGCCGCGCGGATAATGAAACGGAGCGGCGGCGATACCGCAACGCCACACCGGACAACAGCAATATCAGTCCGCCGAACGAAAAGCCCACGCCAATCGATTCCTGCGGCAATTTCACGAGCGTTAATTCGAGGCGATAATTGCCGGCGGGCAAAGGCATGGTCAGCAGACCATTTTCCGCTGCAGGCGCAAGCTGCAGCACGTCACCCGATTCGGTCACCGCTTTCCAGTTCGGAAAGTAAAACTGGCGCACGCGCAATTGCGTTGCGCGCTGCAGATTCACCTGCAGCACGATAGCGCGTGGCAGCCACTGTACGATATCGATCGCGCCCGCCTCCATCTCGTAAGCAAGCTGCTGCTCGCCGGCAATTTCGATACTGGTATCCGCCGATCTGGAATGATTCCAGGCCGTTGTATATTCCGGCGCATCGAGCCCGTTGCGCACCGCGGTATCGCGACCGATGACCCAGCCGGGATTATCGAACGGGTCCAGTTTCTTTTTCACATTCATGGTGCCGAGCCCCCATGCCAGCAACGCAAGCGCGATCGTCAGCGCCATCGCCGAGAACCAGTCGCGGTGTACCTGCAGGCAATGCAATGCGTGCAAGATGGCAATCGCCGCCGTCAGATCGACCACCATCGCAATGCGCCACGGAAATTGAACCTTCCACAATTCCGGGGCGTTCTCCCACACAAAGGTCGAGAGCGGCGACATCAGAAACCAGGCGACACCGATCAGGGCGAGACAGCCAACCAGCTTTTTCGTACCGACCGTTTCACGCCAGCGAAATGCAGGCAGCCAGCACACTGCAAAAATGGCTGTGGAAAGGCCGATGACCGTGGTCAGGCGATCGGCAAACAATCGCGATCCGGCATCGTGATGCGGCGCATCGTTAAGGGGAAAAAACCAATGATGAAAATCGAAATACGGCGTCCATAATTTTTCCGAGCGCACGTACTGCTCACTCGTCAGCGCCGGCACCCAGTAGATACCGGCGAGTAAAATACCCACTGCAATCGCCGCCGCAAAACGCGATAAATGCCGCCACGAATGCCGCGACCACAACAACACGATCACGTAACAACCGATGGCAATCGAAAACAACAGTGCGGAAGGCAGATGCGACAGCATCATCAGCGCGTAACAAACGGCAAGGCCTGCAAATGCCCGACGGCCTTCGAATACTTTTTCGGTGTAATACAGAATCAGCGGCATCCAGATGTAATTCGTCAGCTCGCCGATATCCTGCCGCCGCCATAAATTGATTTCGAAGTGATACGGCAGCAGCATGTAGAGCACGGCGCACAACCACGCTGCAAGACTCGAATAACGGCGGCGTGCGTAGTGAAAAAATGCCGCGCCGGAAAGTGCGACGATCAGCCACTCGCCCCACGCCAGTAATGCGGTGAGTTTTAAAGCGGGCGCGAATAATTCGGGAATCGACGCGATATAAAATGGCAGCGGTGCGTAAAAATAAAATGAGGGACTGCCCGCGCCGTGATTCATGTCCATGAGCCAGCGCGGATATAAATCACCCTGCGCGAGCTGCGCAGAAAAACTTTTCAGCCAGGCCAGGTTGTAAATGATGCTGTGGCCGTTCGGTGCGCCGTACCACAGCATCGGCGCACAAACGAGCGCCGCAGCAATGAATAAGGTTACGTAAGCTAACGGTCCATATTGGCTATTCAATGGCCACAATCCGCTTCACTGGTATCGTGCCCGCCGGGACAACTATTGCCGTCGCTATTGCGAATCGCATCGGCAATATTGAACATCGGCCCTTTCAACATGGTTTTGAGTTCATCGCTCGCATCGATGCGGCGCAGCGTTTCGTCCATGCACATCAGCCACTGATCGCGCTCAGAAGGACCGATCGCATAGGGTTTATGCGGCTTGGTCAGGCACACGGTGCCGTATTTTTTATGGTAATGGTGCGGACCGCCCATCCAGCCCGAAAGATATTCGAATAGTTTCTGCTTCACATCGACAAGGCTGTCCGCATGCATTTTGCGAATCGCCTCAGCGTCCGGCAATTCGTCCATGACATCGTAAAAGGTTTCCGCCAGCTTGCGGACACCTTCTTCGCCACCGAGCAATTGATAGGGCGTTTGACTGGAAGTGCGCATGATCGTCGTCCTCAGCTAAATCAATGAGATGAGGCCAGATTAAAGGTGTCGCGATTATATGCCATGACGCGCATCAAGACTGTCGGCTATCGACAGACAATACGGAAATGAAAGCTCAGAGCAGGTCGATCAATTGTTTCGCAGCGTTATACGGTGTGGTCGCGCCCGCGATGACCTTCTGCTCGAGCGATGGCAGCATGTGTCTGACCTGCGGATTCTGCCGCAGGCGCAGAAACAGCATTTCATTGAGCAATTTGTGCATCCAGTCTTTCGCCTGACGCGCGCGCCTGGCGGTGAGGTGACCGCTCTTCTCGGCGTCGATGCGATAGTCGCTAATCATGCCCCACACGGCTTCGATATTTTTCTTTTCGAGCGCAGAACACACCAGTACCCGCGGTGTCCAGAAACTCGTGTGGCGCAATAAATTCATCGCACTCTGGTAATGCGAACGGGTGCGCTGCGCGAGATTGATGCTTTCGCCATCGGCCTTGTTGATCACGAGCGCATCGGCCAGCTCCATGATGCCGCGTTTGATGCCCTGCAGCTCATCGCCGGCGTTCGGCAGCATCAGCACCATGAAGAAATCGACCATGCCGGCGACTTCGTACTCACTCTGACCGACGCCGACGGTTTCGACAAGAATCACGTCATAACCCGCCGCTTCGCACAACAGCATCGTTTCGCGCGTATGCTGCGCCACGCCACCCAATGTTCCTTCCGAAGGCGACGGACGGATGAACGCATTTTCCTGGCGCGACAATTCTTCCATACGCGTTTTGTCGCCGAGAATCGAACCGCCGGCGAGCGGCGAGCTCGGATCGACCGCGAGTACCGCGACTTTCTTGCCGAGTGAAATCAAATACAAGCCAAACGTTTCGATAAATGTCGATTTGCCGACACCGGGAATTCCGGTGATGCCGATACGAATACTTTTTCCGGTCTGCGGCAATAATTCTTCGAGCAGCGATTGCGCGGCAATACGATCGCGATCGAGTTTGCTTTCGACCAGCGTGATGGCTTTGGCGAGTGCGCGGCGATTGCCCTGGCGCAACAGTTCAGTATTGATCGCTGGTGAAGTAGTGATGGCCGACATTGAAAAATCCTATCTTAGCGACCGCGAATTTAAATGCCGCGAGTGTTTTCCCCTTCCTGATTAAAGGGGGGAATGAAAAACAAAAAAGGCGGGCTCAGTGCCCGCCCTTTTTATTACTGATTAACGCTTATTTCCAAAAAAATTATTTTCCAGCAACTTTATTGATCGAATCGAGCACATCGCGCGCAGCAATCGGAATCTGCGTGCCCGGACCGAAGATACCCTTCACACCGGCGTTATACAAATAATCGTAATCCTGCTTCGGAATTACACCACCGGCGACAACGATGATGTCGTCCGCGCCCTGCTTCTTCAATTCGGCGATCAATTCGGGCACCAGGGTTTTATGACCTGCTGCCTGCGACGACACGCCAACCACATGCACATCGTTTTCAACGGCCTGACGCGCCACTTCCGCCGGCGTGGAAAACATCGGCGACAGATCGATATCGAAACCGACATCGGCGAATGCCGTCGCAATCACTTTCGCACCGCGGTCGTGACCGTCCTGCCCCATCTTGCACACGAGCATGCGCGGACGACGACCGTGCTTCTCGACGAAGCTTTCGATGTCGCGCGAAATGCCCTGCCAGTTTTCGTCTTCCTGAAATGCTGAACCGTACACGCCAGACACCGTTTGCGCTTGTGCATTGAAGCGCCCAAAGACACGTTCCATAGCGTAGGAAATTTCACCGACCGTTGCGCGCGCGCGCGTCGCCTTGATCGCGAGGTCGAGTAAATTGCCTGCAACGCCCCCTTGCCCCACGTGGAATAAGGCGGATTGATAAATCGCTTCGAGTGCGTCTTCCACAGCTTTTTCATTACGCTTCGCGCGAATATCGGCGAGACGTTTGATCTGCGATTCGCGCACGGCATTGTTGTCGATATCGAGAATATCGACATCGTCCTCTTCGGCAAGACGATATTTATTCACGCCGACAATCACATCGTCACCACGATCGATACGCGCCTGCTTGCGCGCCGCCGATTCTTCGATTTTCAGTTTCGGCATACCGGTTTCAATCGCTTTCGCCATACCGCCGGCTGCTTCGATTTCTTCGATCATCGCCCACGCTTTATCCGCGAGTTCTTGTGTGAGCGATTCCATGAAGTACGAGCCGCCCCATGGATCGACGACATTACAAATGCCGGTTTCTTCCTGAATAATTAGTTGCGTGTTACGAGCGATACGCGCCGAGAATTCGGTCGGCAGCGCGATTGCTTCGTCGAGCGCATTGGTATGCAGCGATTGCGTACCGCCGAATACCGCCGCCATCGCCTCGATCGCGGTGCGCACGACGTTGTTGTACGGATCCTGCTCGGTGAGCGACCAGCCCGATGTCTGCGAGTGCGTACGCAACATTTTCGAACGCGGATTTTTCGGATTGAATTCACTGACGATGCGTGCCCACAACAAACGTGCTGCGCGCAATTTCGCGACTTCCATATAGAAGTTCATGCCGATGCCCCAGAAGAAGGACAAACGGCCCGCGAACTTGTCGATATCGAGGCCTGCTGCGATTGCGGTGCGAATATATTCCTTGCCATCGGCAAGTGTGTACGCGAGCTCGAGCGCCGCATCAGCACCGGCTTCCTGGATGTGATAACCGGAAATCGAAATCGTGTTGAACTGCGGCAGATGCTCTGAGCAATACGCAATGATGTCGCCGATGATGCGCATCGACGGCGCGGGTGGATAAATATACGTGTTGCGCACCATGAACTCTTTCAGAATGTCGTTCTGAATCGTTCCCGACATCTGCGCCTGCGATACACCCTGCTCCTCGCCCGCAACGATATAGCCTGCGAGAATCGGCAGTACCGCACCGTTCATCGTCATCGATACCGAGACTTTATCGAGCGGAATACCGTCGAACAGAATTTTCATATCCTCGACGGAATCGATCGCCACGCCGGCTTTGCCGACATCGCCTGTCACGCGCGGATGATCGGAGTCATAACCACGGTGCGTCGCCAGATCGAAAGCAACCGAAACACCCTGACCACCGGCAGCGAGCGCCTTGCGATAAAACGCGTTCGATTCTTCCGCAGTCGAGAAACCTGCATACTGACGAATGGTCCACGGCTTGCCCGCGTACATCGTTGCCTGCGGACCGCGAATGAAAGGCTCCAGTCCGGGAAACGTATTCGCGTACGGAAGGTTTTTAATATCCTCCGCACTGTAGAACGGTTTTACATCGATGCCTTCAGCAGTGTGCCAGGTCAAATCATCGAGAGAACCGCTCTTGACCGATTTGGTTGCGGCTTTTTGCCAATCTTCGAGGGTATATGTTGCGGGTTTGTATTCGTTGGACACGATATTTGCCTACACAATTTCAAATTAAGGTGTTTTAGCTTCCCCCTTAATTAAAGGGGAAGTTATCAATGATGATCGGCGGATGGCTGGCTCAATTCGATCAACACGCCATCGCAGCTTTTTGGGTGAATGAAAATCACCATGCAATCGTGCGCGCCTTTGCTCGGGGCATCGCTCAGAAATTGATAGCCTTTCGCTTTCAAACGCGCGACATCTTCTTCAATGTTATCGGTGCGAAAACAAAGGTGATGGATACCACCGCCTTTCTTTTCGAGATATTTCGCAATCGGACCTTCGCCGCGCAGAGGATGTACGAGCTCGATGCTCGTTTCCGGCAGCGGAAAAAATGCCGTCGTGGTTTTCGCCGACTCGACTTCTTCGGTGCCTTCAAATTTCAAACCGAAATCCTCCAGAAAGCGTTTGATCGCTTTCTCCAGATCCGGCACCGCAATCGCGATATGGTCGAGCGCAGTAATCATTTCAATACCTCTTCATCTTCTTGCTCCCCCTATGCAATAGGGGGAGTGCCCGAAAGGGCGAGGGGGTCATGTTCAGACGACCCCTCCGTCTCGCTTTGCGAGCCCACCCCCCTATTTCATAGGGGAGGCCTATCAATTCAACTTCGCAAGGAATTCCGTCGTTTTCTTACGCTTGCGCGCCGCGATTTCTTCCAGCGTCTCGATCACGATCTTCTCGTCAGGCGTGATCTTGAACAGCGGCTGACCCTTCTTGATGATAACACCGTCGGTATCGAGCAGAACCTTGTCGATGGTGCCCGCGAATGGCGCGTACACCTTGTTGAACATCTTCATGACTTCGACGATGTAGAGCGGCTCGCCCTGATTGAAGTGTGAGCCCTCCTGCACGAATGTCGGCATGCCCGGCGCTTCGCGCGAATAGTACATACCGCCCGATGCCGCGAGAATTTCATCGGATTTCGCCACCGGCGGCGGCACCAGGACCTTCGCCATTCTGTCCTGCAATGCTTTTTCGCCAAGCTCATCGGGAATACTGATGGTGAGGTCGGCGTTGACCTTGAGATCGTAGAAACCGGTATCGAGCGCGACCATCGGCAGCAGCGACAACACCTCGGTGCCCGCCTGATAGCCGGCGTGCGCTGCGCGCGCGGCCTCCCATTGCGCCTCGTCGAGACCCGCCGGGCGATGACCCGCCATCACCTTCTCGACTTCGGCATAGGTCGACGCGCCGAGCTTGATTTGCAGCGCGGTGTAAAAATCGAGCGCGCTCTGCAGCAGCGCGTTGTCGTGATCCCAGATCATGTATGCCGCCGGCTTCCCTTTCTCATAATCCATATGCAGGAAGTGATAAAGCTCGGACAACAACAGAATTGGATTGATCGACCAAACTACCCGGCCGTTATCGACCGTGAAATTTTTGCGATTGAGCGAGAGCCAGCCCGACAGCAAATGCGGCTGCGCGAATAATTCCTGCACGGGGCGCATCAACAGACTTTGTTTGCGATCGAGCACAGTGGCCATCGCCTTGCCCGTCTCTTGCGAAGAACTGCCCGCCGCTTTCACCAGACGCGAATAAATTTGCGAGAACGCGAATTCGACATCGATATTGCTCGCGACCTCTTTAAGTTTTCCAACCGCAGTCAAATACGGAACGATAAAACGCGTGGTTGGACGCGCATTGATATTTTGACCGATGAACCAATTGACGAGGCCGTAATGGAATTCGAGATTGGTGGCGAGTTCTTTGCCGCGCAGCTCGGTGCGACGCAAAATTTCCGCGAGGCGCTGATAGCTATCGAGACGTGTTTTACCCGTCGTCAGCAATAACGCAATGTTCGAATCGTAAGCACCGGCGAGGTGATACTTCATGAACATGTCGGTATCGGGGTTGTGGACGCAGATACCCTGGTCGTCGCGAATTTCACCTTCGATCGCATTCGACCAATATTCGATAACGCCGCCCGCATGCGGTTGCAGCGCCTGGTTGGTCGCGTTGAGGCGCGCTTCCACCGAGGTGTCTTCGCGCACAAGACGCTCGGGTTTCGGCAGACGCTTGCCGTGACGCGCGAGCAACACCATCGCTTCAACGAGCGATTCGACGATAAAGAAATCGTTGGGATTGGCGGGATTGACGAATTTGAGTTTGTAGCAAAGTTCGGTGACGCGGTGCTCGACCTGAATACGCGTGTTCATTTCCATGAAATAGTGCGATTGGCCATCGACGATACACTCGAATGTCGATACCGAATCGAGCTTCACAGCCTGACCGAAACGCGCCGCTTCGCTTTCCATTTTTTCGAGAATTTCGAGGTCCTGGGTAAGCGCCTGCAATTCTTCTTTGCGGCCCGCCTGTTTCGCCACCTCGATCGCCGCTTTCAATTCTTCGATGGTGACCGAGACTTCCAATAATTTCTGTTCGTGCATTTGCAGCGAACAATCGCGACCGCCCATGGTGATACACCAGTCGCCATTGCCGACCACCTGAATTTCCTGGTGGCGCGTAGTCTCGATGTTCATTTCGATGAGCACGTTTTTGTTGTCGCCAACGCCGTTGCATTTCACTTCGGCGAGAATTTCGCGCAGCAGAGCCGGACCGTTAGCAATCGCCTTCGCAACTTTCTCTTCGATCGATTTGCCTTCGAAACTGTTCGGCGCAGCCATGATGCGCTGGCCTTTACCGCCGCCGCCCGAAATCGCTTTCAAACGGAAACGGTTGCCGGGCTTTTCGCTGAAAACTTTGGCAAGTTGCTGCTTGAGCACTTCGCCCATTTCGTCGATCGTGAATAAATCGACACCTTTGCGGTATGACGCAAGCAATACCACATCGGCTTTATCGGTCAGTGATTTTGCTGCATCAAAATTCTGTTGATTCAATGGCAGCGCTTGAGCGTCACACAATTTCAACAAATCAGCTTCGGTAGGATATTTCGATAACAGCGTGAGCGCAGTGAGGTTATCAACGCCCGGCGTGGTCGATACATTCACGCTGAGCGCGGTGCGTTTTGCTTCGTCTTTCAAACCAGCTGCGCGTACAGTATATGAACATGGGCCAACGAATTTGAGGCCCGCTTCTTCCATCGAACGCACCATTTCCTCGTCTTCGGCCATAAAGCCGTAGCCCGCGAAAATACTGTTGTAACCGTTCTCTTTGGCAATCTGAATAATTTGGCGAATGCGTTGCACACGCTCTTCCTTGGTCGCACCGGTGTAATCGGGTACGCGATGCACGCGATCGGGATCGGTCAATTTGCGCAGTTCAGGCGCGAGTGCGTTCGTGTACGTGATCGAATCTTTTTCGGAGAGCAGAATGCCGTAGCCGTGAATGCCCATTTCATCGAACACATCCATCGCTTCTTTGCGAATCGGGCCGCGGCAGATGATGAGCGGACGCACGTCCTCGCACGCGAACGATTTCACCCACTCTGAGGAACTGAGTGCTGCACGGCGCTCGGCGTGAATCAGCGGATTATGCAGATAATATTTGTTGCTCGGTTGCACGATAAAACCCCTTAAAAGAATTCGCGCTGAACGCTCTGCATCGGCTCGGCTTTGTAATGGCCGAGATGGAAGCCCACCGCTTCGGTCAACACCTTGCGCAAATCGGACGGCATGGTGATTTGCGAAATCGAACCGAGGCTCAATGCTTCATTCGGATTCATCAATTGTTTTTCGTAGCGTTGCGCGAGCAGTGCCTCTTGCTCTTTCGCCCACGCTGCCGCTGATTTTTCTGCAGCTTCTGCAGCAGCGGTATCGTTCAAGCCTTTGGCTTTGTTTTCCTGCGTCAACGCAGCGAGTTTCTTTTTCTTCTCGCCGCGAATATCGCGTAGTTCGTCTTTGAATACGAACTCGACACCCGCGGGGCCCATTACCGCCACGCGCGTAGTCGGCAATGCGATAACAAGATCTGCACCCGTCGGATAGTTGTTGTACGACGCATACGCGCCGCCGAAAGCGTTACGAATAATGACGAGGAAGCGCGGCGTGCGCAGATCGATAATCGCATCGAGCATCGCGCGACCCGCCTGCACGATACCGCCGGTTTCCTGCTCGCGACCCGGCTTGAAGCCCGTGGTGTCTTCCATGAAAATCATCGGGATGTTGTAGAGGTTGCAGAAGCGAATGAAACGCGCATTTTTGTACGCGGCATCGATATCGAGCTGGCCCGAACCGACAGCGGAATTATTCGCGACGAAACCGACGACATTACCGCCCAGACGCCCTAACGCACAGATCGTGTTGCGCGCTCGCTCGGGTTGGATTTCGAGATAATCGCCGTGGTCGCAGATCTGCTGAATCATGATGCTGACATCGATCGGCGTGTTGAACGCGGTCGGTGAATTGATCGCTTTCTTCAACAGAATATCGATGTCCCAGGTTTTGCGATCGAGCGGATCGGAAGTTTCCTGATACGGCGCGAGTTCATCATTGCCAGATGGCAGATAATCGAGAATCTGGCGCACTCTCATCAGTGCGGACACTTCGTCAGGCACGACGAAATCGGTGACGCCCGATTGCGAATGCACACCGGGACCACCGAGCTCATCCGGCGTTACATCTTCGCCGAGCACCGATTTCACGACGCCTGCGCCAGTCAGGCCGAAGAAGGTGTCGAGCGGCTGGATGACGAATGAGCCCTGACGCGGCAGGTACGAGCCGCCGCCTGCGTTGTAGCCGAACATGCACATGATCGACGGCACCACGCCGCTGATCTTGCGCAGCGCGGTGAAAGCTTCGGCGTAACCGTCGAGGCCGCCGACACCAGCGGGAACGTAGGCGCCGGCCGAATCGTTCATGCCGACCAATGGAATCTTGCGCTTGCCGGCAAGCTCGAACAGGCGCGCGAGCTTGGAGCCGTTGGTCGCATCCATCGAGCCCGCGCGCACGGTGAAATCGTGACCGTAGACGGCGACATCGCGGCCATGGATCTTGATGACACCGGTAACGAGCGAGGCACCGTCGAGATTCGGACCCCAGTTCTGATAAAGAATGTGCGCTTCGGTGCCCGCATCCTTGAGCACTTCCAGACGCTCCCATACGGTCATGCGTTTCTTCTGATGCTGGCGCTCGACGTTGACCACACCGGCAGCCTGCCGGGGCCGTTGAATCAGCTCATAACCCGCCTTGAGCGTGGTTTCATAAAGCCCCGGGGTGTAATTGATCTGGCCCGGAATACTGAATTCGACGTCTTTCTTTTCTGCGAAAGGGTTGAGTAATGAGGGCGCGATTTGTGCGGACGTAGTTGAAGAATTGGTGGCCATGCCAGTGTCGTCTCGACGGTTGAACTGAATTGGAGTTGTCTTGCGAAAACAGTTAATTGAGCAAATTGCGGGCCGCTCGAAGAGCGAAGAAACGGGCCACATTCGTGCTGCAGCCAATGACGCGGAGTTCACAGAGTATGGATTTTCCCGCGCGCGCAATGGGCGCGTAAAAACTGGATATCCACGCCAAACGGGCGCGTAACGTTAATTCGGCAACCCATTAAAGTCAATGGAAAAAGCCGGTTTACGCGCGAATCCGGAGCGCGCGTTCAAGTGGCTGGACCCGTGTTCGCATCGTTACAATGCCCACCCATTCAATAGCCGATTGTGACCCCGCCGTGCCGTCATTTCAGCCAGTCGCCGCACCCCTGGTGCAAAACCTGCCGTATGCGCCGAATAGCGCACACTGGTTTGCGCGCGTGCGCGATCTGGGCACGCCGGTGTGGCTCGACAGCGCATGGCCGTTCAGCGAACGCGGACGTTACGACATCATCAGCGCAGCGCCGCTGGCCGTGATTGCCGCGACCGATGACACCGACTTTTTTGCCCGGCTTCGCAAAGCGCTCGATCGGCTCGCCCCGCTCGAAATCGATGACGACCTGCCGTTCCACGGCGGCGCCATTTCGCTCCTGAGCTACGAATACGGCAGACACCTGCACGCGCTGGCGGCCCGCCCCGGCGGACCGGACTTTCCATCGGGTCTCGCCGGCATCTATAGCTGGGCCATCGTCAGCGACCATCGACGACAGCGCACTGCATTGATCGTGCGCTCGGAAACATCGGCTGTGTTGCGCGAGGAATTGCAGCGTCGACTGCACGGCAGCCTTGCGATGCCTGAAGCGGAATTCGCGCTCACGTCGACCTGGCACGATGATTTTCCCGCCGAGGCCTATCGCGAAGCTTTCTCGCGCCTGCAGGAATACATTTGCGCCGGCGACTGTTATCAGGTCAATCTCGCGCGGCGTTTTCACGCCGGCTTTCACGGCGATCCCTTCGCCGCGTATTTACGGCTGCGCGAAATCGCCGCGGCACCCTATTCTGCCTACGTTGAACATGAAGGCAGCGCAGTACTCTGCCTTTCGCCCGAGCGCTTCATTTCTGCGCGAGACAACCAATTGCTCACACAACCGATCAAAGGCACCGCGCCACGCAACGCCGACCCCGTTCGCGATTGCAACCTGGCGCAGCAATTACAAGGCAGCGAAAAAAACCGTGCAGAAAATCTGATGATCGTCGATCTGCTTCGCAACGATCTCGGCCGCTCGTGCAAACCCGGCAGCATTCATGTGGAGCAATTATTCGAACTGCAAAGTTTTGCCACGGTGCATCATCTGGTCAGCAGTATTCGCGGCGAACTGCGCGATGACATGCACTCGCTCGACGCATTGAAAAACTGCTTTCCCGGCGGCTCGATTACCGGCGCGCCCAAACATCGCGCGATGCAGATCATCGACGAACTCGAACCGAATGCACGCACGATATTTTGCGGCTCGATCGGCTATATCGACGCCAATGGCAATATGGATACGAACATCGCCATTCGCACACTGCTCGCCTGCAAAACCCACCTTCATGAAGCTCGCAAAAAATCCGTGATTTATACCTGGGCCGGTGGAGGGATTGTCGCGGATTCAAAATGCACTGAAGAATTCGAAGAGACAAATAACAAGATCGATGCGCTATTGAATGCGCTGAGCCCTTAGTGCTGCAGCAAACGCAGACTGGCATTTTTTCTGCTCCTCTTTTTATGAAAACAGAAACGATTCAGGCCATGTTCAGCCGTTCGAATCCAATCTGAATACAGGCTTACGCAAGCCTTGATGCGCAAGCTGATTTCCAAAGAGGAGACAGGAAAATGAAAACTTACACGATGATTGCAGCAACACTCGTCGCAGCTGTCTCGGTTGCGGGAATTTCGATTTCTACCGGGCATGCCGATGCCGAATCCGATGCCAAAACGCCTACCGTGGTCACGCCGACCGACAGCTCCGCAAAAGAAAAACTCACCGATGGTTCTTTTGTGGAAAAGGCCGCAGCCAGCAATCTGGAAAGGAATACGCTTTCAAAAATTGCGCTGCAAAAATCCGAAAACAAAAAACTGAAAAAATTTGCGCAAAAAATCGTGGAAAACTCATCCACTTCAATGAAAAAACTGGAGAGCGTGGCAGCGGAAAACCGGCTTGAATTGCCGAGCCAGTTACAGACCGATCAGAAAAACATGATCGCTCAGTTACAGCAGTTGAGCGGCGCAGAGTTTGACGCAACTTATGCAGATATCATGCAAAAAGTTCAGGATAGCGCAGTTGCGCTTTTCGATAATGCCGTCGGCGAAGGCAATCTCAATGCAAATCTGCGCGTATTTGCCAATCAGCAATTACCCACTCTGCGCGAAAACCAGAAGCTGGTACACGCACTGAAACCGACGACGGGACAGCCATCGGTTTCCTCCAAAAAATCCACACGCGAAATCACGCAGAGCAACTAAAAGTATGTGAGAGGTAAAAATACGTGACACGAAAATCCGCATGGCGATCGTGTCACGTATCTTCGGCATTTAATCTCGCAAATCCGGCCAGGCCGCGCGCAAATAGATCAGCATCGACCACAAGGTGAGAATCGCTGCACCGTACAGCAAGAGCTGACTGACCACGGTTATCCAGATACCGCTTTGCGGTGTTATCAAGAGAAAACCGGTAATCGCCACCATCTGCAATGTCGTTTTGATCTTGCCGATATACGACACCGCAACGCTCGTCCGCTTACCCAGTTCCGCCATCCATTCGCGCAGGGCCGAGATCACGATTTCGCGGCCGATAATGACCATCGCCGGCAGGCTGAACCACCATGAATGGTGCGCTTCGATCAGCAACACGAGCGCGATGACCACCATCAGTTTATCCGCGACCGGATCGAGAAAAGCGCCCAGCGGCGTGCTTTGATCGAGCCTGCGCGCGAGGTAGCCATCGAGCCAGTCGGTGAATGCCGCGAGCGCAAATACGAACGCGGAGGCAAATGCGCTCCACGACGAAGGGATATAGAACAACACGACAAATACGGGAATCAGAAAGATGCGCAGCAAGGTCAGCGCATTGGGAATATTAATACGCAAACAGTTTTCCTCGTTTCAAAACTGAGCCCGCCGAAAACGGCTTCGCCCGCGAATGATCAATAGTAGCCGTGAAATTGACTGTAATGCTATCAGAGCAACCCCTCGTCTTTAATTTCTCGGTCGTCGGAATCAAAGGTTCAATCGCCATGAAGCGTGCCGTAAATCTGTTCGGCCATTTTTGCACTAATGCCCGGCACCCGACACAGATCGTCGAGGCTGGCCGCCTGTACGCCCTGCAGGCCGCCGAAATGACGCAGCAATTCCTTGCGCCGCCTAGGGCCGACGCCGGGGATTTCCTCGAGCGTCGACTGCCTGCGTTTTTTATCGCGGCGCATTTTGTGACCGGTCACGGCAAAGCGGTGCGCTTCGTCGCGAATATGCTGAATCAGATGCAGGGCGCTCGAATCGCGCGGTAAAACCAGCTCCTCACCGGTATCGGGCCGAACCAGAATTTCCAATCCGGCCTTGCGCTCGACGCCCTTCGCCACGCCGATGATAAGCACTTCGCTGATCTGCAACTCCGCCAATACTTCGACGGCCTGCGTCACCTGCCCCTTGCCGCCGTCGATAAACAGAATATCGGGCAATTTACCTTCGCCGCGCTTCAGGCGCGCGTAACGGCGCGATAATGCCTGTGCTATCGCGGCGTAATCATCGCCGGGCGTGATGCCTTCGATATTGAATTTGCGGTAATCGGATTTGAGTGGGCCGTTTCGATCGAATACCACGCAGGATGCCACCGTCGCCTCACCGTGACTGTGGCTGATATCGAAACATTCGAGACGCTCAGGCACTTCGTCGAGACTGAGCGCTTCCTGCAACGCTTCGAAACGCTGATATTGCGTTTGCTTGTTAGTGATACGACCCTGCAAGTTTTGTTCAGCGGTAATTGCTGCAAGCTGTAACCATTTGGCGCGGTTTCCGCGCGGATTATGACCGATCTGGGTTTTGCGTCCACGCGCGAGACCGATCGCTTCCTCGAGCATTTCGCGATTCGGCAACTCGGCGCTCACGAGCAATTCACGAGGAATATCGTGGCTACCTAACCCGCTTAAATAATGTTGCGCAATGAATGCTTCGAGCACATCGGCTTCATTTTCATCGAGATGACTGCTCGGAAAATAACTGCGACTGCCGAGCACGCGCCCCTCGCGCACATAGAGAATCTGCACACATGCGAGACTGGCCTGCAGATGACACGCGATGATGTCGAGATCGCCGCTTTCGCCCTCGATATATTGACGGGCCTGAATTTGCTGCAACAGCTGAATTTGATCGCGATAATGCGCCGCTTTTTCAAATTGCAGTGCCGTGGCGGCGCGATCCATCTGATCGGCAAGTTCGGAAATCAGATCCACGCTGCGGCCATTCAAAAACATTGCGGTGTGACGCACGTCCTCCGCATATTCTTCGGCGCTGATTTCGCTGACACAGGGCGCCGTGCAGCGACCGATTTGATGCTGCAGGCACGGACGTGAACGATTGCGAAAAAAGCTGTCTTCACACTGACGTACGCGAAACACCTTCTGCAGAAAATTCAAACTCTCGCGTACGGCGCCCGCGCTGGGATACGGGCCGAAATATTGTCCTTTACCTTTTTTCGCACCGCGATGAAAACTCAACCGCGGGAACTCCTGATCGGAGGCGAGATACACATACGGATAGGATTTATCGTCGCGCAACAGAATATTGTATGGCGGCGCATATTGTTTAATGAGATTCTGTTCGAGCAGCAATGCCTCGGCTTCGGTATTGGTAACCGTCACCTGAATCTGGCGAATGCGCGCGACCATCGCGGCAATTTTGATGGCGACAGCGCCGCCGCGAAAATAGCTGCTGATGCGTTTCCTGAGATTTTTGGCCTTGCCGACATATAACACGACACCGGCACCATCGAGCATCTGATAGACGCCGGGTTTACTGGTGACGGTTTTGAGAAACGTTTGATGATCGAAGGCTTCGGAATTCATTGATTCTCCCCTCTCCCTCGAAGGGAGAGGGAGTTGATCTAGCGCTCGGGCACGTCGACCAGACCATGCTTGATCGCCAGATAGGTCAATTCGACATCGCTGTTAATGCCAAGTTTTTCAAACAGCCGATAGCGATAGCTGTTGACCGTTTTCGAGCTCAGATGCAACTTCTCGGCGATGTCCTGCACCTTCTCGCAATTGACGACCATCATCGCGATCTGCAACTCGCGCTCGGATAATTTTTCGAACGGCGATGTCGCACCACCATCAAACTGTTTCAATGCCATTTGTTCGGCAACGCTCGCACTCAGATAACGCTGCCCCGCAATCACCTTGCGAATTGCCTTGATGACATCGTCGAACGGTGCATCCTTGGCCACGTAACCCGAAGCGCCCGCCTGCAGCAGGCGCGACGGCAGCGGATCGTCATCCCATGCACTCACCGCAATGACCTTGATTTGTGGATCGCGTGCGGTGATTTTTCGCGTTGCTTCCAGACCGCCGATGCCGGGCATGCGCACATCCATCAGGACAACATCGGGTTGCAGCTCCCGGCTGCGCTGCACCGCTTCCTCACCGCTGGTGGCATGACCAATAACCGACATATCGCCAACATCGGCGAGCAGACGCTCGATGCCGGTGCGCACCAGATCGTGATCGTCAGCCAATAAAATCCTAATCACAACACTCCACCTTTCTTTTTATATTCCGCGGTTTTGATATCCCGAATAACGTCTAACAGGTCCATATTGCCCGCTCCGGAACAAATTGTCAGCCTCCGTAAATAGCCGGCTCCATTTCCAGCGTGATGGCAAAGCACTGCTCGACATCACGCCGTATCTGGTCGGCCAGCATCAATAACGCCGACGCATCGCCACCGCCGTAGTGAATGAGCACCAGAGCCTGTTGACTGTGCACGCCGACGCTGCCGATCCGGCGCCCTTTCCAGCCGCATTGATCGATCAGCCACGCGGCGGGGATTTTTACTTCGCGCGATAACGCAGTTTCGCCGCCGGTAAAAAAATGCGGCATCGCCGGATATTTTTTTTGCAGCTGGCGAAATCGATCGACCGACACCACAGGATTCTTAAAGAAACTGCCTGCGTTCGGCCACTGCGCAGGATCGGGCAATTTACTCTGACGAATCGCGCGCACCGCTCGCTCGACCGTCGCCGCATCAATCGCTTCGATACCGTTCAATTGTTCGCGCAGCACCGGATAATCGATCGCCGGCGAAAACTGCGGGCGCAGATGCAGCACAATTTCGGTAACGATAAAGTTCCCGCGCAAATCGTGTTTGAAAATGCTGTCGCGATAACCGAACCGGCACTGCGCAGCGGTCAATTCGATTTCGCGATTCTCACTGGTTTCAATACCGCGCACGGCGTGCAGAAACTGCGATAGCTCGACGCCATAGGCACCGATATTCTGAATGGGCGCCGCACCCGCCGTACCGGGAATCAGCGTGAGATTTTCCAGACCATACGCGTTCTGCTGCAAGGTCCATTGCACGAACTCGTGCCAGTTCTCGCCCGCGGCGGCGCGCACCTCGACATGATCGGCGCGGCGATTGATCGATTTTCCACGCAGTGCGATATGCACGATCAATCCGGGGAACTCATCGCGCAGCACAAGATTGCTGCCACCGCCGAGCGGCAGTAGTGGCACCCGGTTTTCTTTCGCCCATGCGATCGCAGCGTGAATATCGACCACACTTTCGGCGCGAACATAAAAACGCGCACGTGCAGGCAGGGCAAGCGTATTGAATTTCGTTAAATCGACCTGCTCGCTAATTTTCACGACGGCATTCCGGTGAAAAAATATTTTCCGATGAATGTAGCGACATATTATTCGATCAACGACAATCGATATTTTTGCGCGATGGTCTGCAATAACCCTCGTGCTGCCTCTTCGACCAGATCGAGCACATGCTCGAAACCATCGTCGCCGCCATAATAGGGATCGGGCACTTCGTGCAGATGTCCTGCGCCATATCTCAAAAACAAATCCAGTTCGCCGTTAAAATTCGCGGGTTGCATCTGTTGCAGTTCACGAAGATTTTTCAGATCCATCGCGAGAATATAATCGAAGCGTTCGAAATCCTGCGCGCTCACCTGGCGCGCGCGCAGAACACTCAGATCGTAACCGCGCTGCAAGGCGGCCGCGCTCGATCGCTGATCCGGCGCACAGCCGATATGCCAGTCGCCCGTGCCGGCGGAATCGATATGAATCGCATGCTGCAATTGGTGATGCTCGACCAGATGATGAAATACGCCATGCGCGGTTGGCGAACGGCAGATATTGCCGAGACACACGAATAAAACACTGACGGTCATACGAACGGGTCCGTCTGCAAAAATGCGCGTACGCGTTCGAGATCGTCCGCGGTATCGACACCGGGCGGAATTTCTTCCCACGACTCGGCGACATGAATTGCCACACCATTTTCGAGCGCGCGCAATTGTTCGAGCTTCTCCAGACGCTCCAGCCGCCCGACCGGCCACGTCACGAAATTATGCAGAAATCCCGCGCGATACGCGTAGATACCAATATGCCGCGCCCATTCATTTGCCACGAGCGGCTTCACCGGTGCCAGTAACAGTCCGGCATTTTGCGCGGATGCGTTCAGCGCATCCTGATTCCACGCATCCCTGTCCCAGGGAATGGGCGCACGGCTGAAATACAAGGCATGCAAGGTGTTATCGACGACAACTTTCACCACATTCGGATTGAAAATATCGTCGGCATGGCGGATCGGTTTCGCCAGCGTCGCAATGCCCGCACGCTCGGAACCGGCAAGATTCTGCGCGACCTGGTTGATGACTTTCGGCGGTATCAGCGGCTCGTCACCCTGCACGTTGACGACGATCTGATCGTCGGCGAGATCGAGTTGCGCGGCGACCTCCTGAATGCGATCGGTGCCGGATTCGTGCGTCGTCTTTGTCATGCAGACTTCACCGCCGAATTGCGTGACCGCATCGGCCACACGCGCGTCGTCGGTGGCCACGACGACACGACTCGCCGCGCTCTGACGCGCGCGCTCCCACACCCGCTGCACCATCGGTTTGCCTGCGATATCGAGCAGCGGTTTATTCGGCAGACGCGTCGAAGCCAGACGCGCGGGAATCACGACGATAAATTGCATATTCATTTCTCACGGTCCAACTACGAAGTGTGCGACTTAACGACGAGCGTTGAGCTTACCGAGTATCAGCGCACCGAGCGACTCGGGCAATGGCGCACGCACCTGCAAATACCAATGGCGCTCCGTGGCGAATGCTGCGCATTTCACGGCGTCTTTTTCAGTCATCACGATGGGCAGCGCATCGTCGAACGCAAAATCATCGGCACTGAATTGGTGATGATCGGGAAACGCATGCTCAATGGGATCGCAGCCGAGCGCGCGCAGCGTGGCAAAAAAACGGGCAGGATTGCCGATGCCTGCAACCGCGTGCACACGCGGATTCTGCCTGCACCAGGTGCGCGGTGGAATCGATTGCGCGGAGACCAGCTGCACCATCGCATTAGGCTGCAACGCCAGCGCGTATTCGAGCGCCATCTCATCGCTCTGCTGCGCACCATTCAAAACCACCGCATCGACATCGCTCAAACGCTCGATGGGCTCACGCAGCGGACCGCACGGCAAACAGTGACCATTGCCGAAACGGCGCGCCGCATCGACGACGACGATTTCGATATCGCGCTGCAAGGCGTAATGCTGCAAACCGTCGTCGCAAATAATCACATTGCATTGCGAATTGCCGAGCAGATGACGGGCGGCTTGCGCACGGCGCGGTGCAATCACGACGGGGCAGCGCGTGCGGCGTGCAATCAGCAGCGGTTCGTCACCGCAAATTCCGGCGTCGTCTTCGGTGCGCACGAGGTAAGGAAATTGTGGTGGCTGCGCGCGATAACCGCGGCTGATGACACCGGGTCTGTAACCTGCCCGCTGCAGCAATTCGCACAGCGCAATCGTCAGCGGTGTTTTGCCGGTTCCACCGACCGCAATATTTCCGACGATGATAACGGGCACCGGTGCGCGCCAGCTGGACAATATTTTCCAGCGATACAGATAACGGCGCGATGAAATCATGACGCGATAAAAAACTTCGAACGGCATCGTGAGCAGCAACCACAGCCAGCCCGGCTTGTCGTACCAACGGCGCTGTACGTAATTCTCGAAATTCATCGCGGGTTTCTACACTCCCGCGCAGGGGCAGACCTTGATGTCTGCCCAGGGCGAACACGCAGGTTCGCCCCTACGTTGCTGCTGCGCTCGAAACTCATCGAAAGGAAATTAACTCGGAAAAATTATTGGGCGTCAGGCGTTTGCGTGGCCAGACTCAATTGCGCGAAGCCGAGCTGCCCCGCCGCATCCATCGCCCGCACCACCGCCTGATGTGGCGTATTGGCGTCCGCCATGATGGTCAGCGGAATATTATTGTCGCCCCCGGATGCCTCGCTCAATGCGGCCTTGATCGTATCGATATCGCCGCGCGTCACATTGCGATCGTTGACGCTGTAATGGCCGTCGGCGGTAATCGTAATTTCGATACGCTTGTCGACGGGTGGTGCCGGTTTCGCCGATGCTTCCGGCAATTGCACACTGAGCTGGCTGCTTTTCGAAAACGTGGTGGTGAGCATGAAGAAGATCAGGAGCAGCAATAACACATCGACCAGGTTGACGATATTCGTACCCATGTCGATATCGGTGGTGCTGGGTCGCTTAAACCGCATCAGCTCTGTTCCTTGAAGGCATCAGACTTAAAGACGTCAGCCTTGATTTCGACTTTGCGATCGCCCTGCAACGCATCGACGAGTTTCAACGATTCCTGTTCGAGCATAACGATCAAGGTGGTGATACGACCGTTGAAAAAGCGATGCATGACCGTTGCCGGTACCGCGACGATGAGCCCCGCCGCCGTGGTAATGAGCGCCTCCGAAATGCCGCCGGCGAGCGCGTTGGGATCGCCGGTTCCGTGGAATTGAATATCGCTGAAAACATCGATGATGCCGAGTACGGCACCGATGAGGCCGAGCATCGGCGCCACCAGCGCCACGGTGCCGAGCGCATTCAGGTAGCGCTCCATGCCGTACACCACCACCGCAGCGGCTTCTTCGAGGCTTTCTTTCATGATGACGCGGCCGTGTCTGGCGTTGGCAATGCCGGTCGCAAGCAGTAAACCGAGCGGTGACGACTGCTTCAAATCGCGCAATTTACTGGTATCGAGCTGATTGTTCTTGATCCAGCCCCACACTTCGCCGAGCAGATGCGGCGGCGCGATTTTCGCGATGCGCAACGCCAGCAGGCGTTCGACACTGATGGCCAGGGCAATAATCGAACAGAGCACGATGGGCAGCATGAGCCAGCCGCCGGTTTTTAGAATCTCGAACACCGCTTGCCTCATCAAATTCTGAAAAACGCGGGCAACTCTAGCACACGCCATCAGACAGACGAAGCGCTCTCCGTCGCAATCCCGCGACGCCTTTCAGTCCCAGTAATGACGCATCCGGGTGCGATATTCGGTAATTTGCGCGGGCTGCCCGCGTGTAAATGTGAAAGCGATCGCGCCACTGGTTGCCGTGTTGAACAGCTCTGAGCGGTGTTGTCGATAACGCTGCATCACGTCGGTGGCGGGATGTTTGAAGCGATTCAGATAGCCGGCCGAAAACACCACGTATTGCGGTTGTACCCGCTCGATAAATTTTGCGGACGATGAGCTGCGACTGCCGTGGTGTGGCGCGAGCAATAATGTTGCGGACTGCAATTCGGAATTTTCGAGCAGCAAGTTTTCTGCGCGACGTTCGATATCGCCGGTCAGCAATATGCGGGAATCCCCTGCGCGAATCTGCAACACGCACGAACGATTATTCCCTCTGAAGGCGTCGGCGGCGGGCGGTGCAGGATACAGCATCGCGAATTCAACGCTGTCCCAATGCCATTGCATTCCAGCACGGCATTCCTCCTCCGAAACCGGCTCCGGCACCGCGCGCGCAGGTGTCTGCTCGCCGATCGCCAGCGCCTCGCCGAACAATAACCGCCGCACCGGAAATTCGCGCGCGACAGCGGCCCAGCCACCGGCGTGATCGTTATCGCCATGACTGATCACCACGGCATCAAGCCGGGAAATACCGCGCTGCCGCAACAGCGGCACCACCGTCAGATCCGCCACCGCGCGCTCGGGACCGAACAGCGGCCCGGTGTCGTACAGCAGGCGATGCTGCGATGTTTCAACCAGAACGCTGAGTCCCTGTCCCACATCGATCACGGTCACGACGCAATCGCCATCCGCTATTTTCTGCAACGGCGGCGCGAACAAAGGCACGAGTAAAATGGCCGCAAACCATTTTCCGGGAAGCGCTCGCGGCAATAACACGAGCAGTGCGGCCAGTGCGGCAAACAGGCAGATTCCGTTGTCGACGCCCAGCGCCTGCCAGATCGCCCAGTTGCGCTGATCGCCCCACCACAGGTGATCACCCGGCGATCCGCCGCATTGCTGCAGCCACAGCAGATAACGCCACAGCACATCGAGCGCCGCGTTCGCACCGCGCCATAGTATTTCGCTCGCCTGCGGCAGCAGAAAATCGCCGAGTACGGCAAGAAATGCCAGCGGCAGCGCGATAAGCGTCGATAACGGAATCGCGATGAAATTTGCAGGCAGCGCCAGCAAGGTGATTTGTCCGGAAAGCAGTAACAGCAACGGTAACGAGGTGGCGAACAGCGCCCATTGCACCTGCCACCAGCGGCTGGCGTTATGCAGCCATTTTGAACGGGGCTCGCTGCGATGACCGCAGATGATGAGCAGAATCGCGGCGACCGCGACGAATGAGAACCAGAAGCCGATATCGCGGACCGCCAGCGGGTCGAATAACAACACCAGCCACAGCGCGGCGACCCAGCTGGTGGAGGCATGAATATTCCGGCGCGCTATCCATGCCCAGAGCAGCACGCAAAACATGATCAGCGCGCGCTGGATCGGCACACCCCAGCCGGCGAGCAAGGCGTACAGAAGCGCAACTAACAGCGCAGGTAAGGCGCCGAGAATGTAGTGGTAGCGACGGCTGCTGCACCACGGGCTTCGCCACCACAATTTTGCCATCCAGAGCGCGAGGCCGCCGGTGAATGCGATCTGCAAACCCGACACCACGAAAATATGCACGGTGCCGGTTGCGCGAAACACCTCCCATTCCGCACTATCGATTGCGCCGCCATCGCCGATCAGCAGACCGAGCAATAGATCGCGATGCGCATACGCGTGCAAACGCGCCTGTAAATAATGTTGCGCGCGACCACGCAATGCATCGATCGAATACCACGGCGCGGATTCCAGCTTCCCGTTGTCGCTGGTCTGCTCGACGTAACCTGTTGCACCGATGCGATTGGCCACCAGCCAGGCGGCGTAATCGAATCCACCCGGATTGGAAAACCCGCGCGGGCGTTTCAATTTCACGCGCAATTGCCAGCGCTCACCGGGGCGAGGCGCGCCACTGGCGTCGTACCAGTTGAGTTGAATCAGGTGGGGAAAAGCGGTGCCGCGATCGGCCTCGACCGCAAATTGAAAATGCAAGGTGGGCCGCTGCGGTTTTCCGCCGCGCGCGTTTTTAGCAAACGAAGAAAACCCCTCACGCTGCTCGACGAGTCCAACTACGCGACCCTGCAGTAACAGCGATTGCTGTTCGAGTTCGACAGGTAGCAGGCCGCTGCGAATGTAATAGCCGTAACCGCAGCCCCAGCAAAAACCCAGCACCGACGCTACGACAACGATGGCGCTGCGTTGCGCCAAAGCGCGGTATTTGCCACGGTGGCAATAAGCGAGAAGACACGCCGCCGAGACCGAAGCGGCGCCGAGAGACCAGACCAGCATGATTGGCGAAGGTAGAAACGGCAGCCACGCCACCGCGGCGATGCCAATCGCCATCCACAACATCCCTGTTCGCATAGAGACAAACTCCTTTTGTCATTTTCCGTTGTCATTGAACAAATGACTGTGGGCATATGTCATTGAACAATTGTCATTGGACATGTGCCGAACATATGCCACCGAATGCCGCGGCGCATGAACCGCCATTCGCGGCGCCTAATATGCCCGTGGCGACGCGTAAAGCCAATGCCGGATCGCGCAACCAGAATTACTGCGCGCCTGCCTGCTCGACATAAAGTAATTCGCAGGCGCCCTTTCCGGTATCGTCGCGCGAAAGCGAACTGACCCAATGCCAGCCATCGGCGGCATCGGCGCGCACCAGGCGTCCGCGCAAACGCACAATCTGACCGACGCGCATTTTATCGAGCTGCCGCGCGATCGACGCATCGGCCGGAATGAGATGCATGTTCGCTGCGCTCATTTCGATTTCGCGCTGGGGAATGGGAAATTCCTGCACGCGCCAATGCATGAAACGATTCGACTGGCCGATATCGATCTGCTTCAGCACCGCCTCATCGGACATGCGCCCCCAGCCCACACCGAAATCGATCGGCGACAGCTCGGCCTCGCGTCCCATTCGGTAATGCTCGCTCGCCAGCAATCGCGCCTCGATGTCGTATGTCGCCAGCGGCGTGAGGCGATAGCCGTTCAATTCGAACGCAGGCACGCCGCTCAGTAACTCCTGCTGCGGCGCACGTGGCGCCAGCACACCGGGGCCATGCTGCACACTGCGTTTTTCCCAGGCCGAATGGGCCGCCCACCCAACCGCAAGGACAATCAGCACACGCTTCCACATCAATCGATATCTTTTCTCCGACCGTATTGCCTTAAACGCTAGCCGCAATATTCAAAAGTTCAATGCGCGATCCTTTACACTGGGCCCACTTTTCAAACTCGAAGCCCGGGGCTGTAAATATGAAACATGATCGGCAAACGGAGATTGACATCTGCGGGCGCACGCAGGCATCGATCGAACAGGAGGCAGCGCGGCACGAAGCACTCGTGCTGGGTGATGGGCCGCGCATTCCGCCGTTGCACGTCGATGAATTCACCGACGATCTGTTAAAAATCATCGAGTGCATGATTCAGGTAAATTCGGCGCTGGGTCCGCGCGATCAGGAGGCGCTGACCAACGTGGTGGACGAGCGCACGGGCGGCTCCGCTTCCGGAATCGACTGGGCTCAATTATCGGACCTTCCGGAAATCGTGCGCACGATGCTGCGCCATCCGGATTTATTCGTGCGACAGACCGATATCGGCATCCAGCTGCTGGGCCAGGGCACGCTGCCGGCACGCGATCGCGAACTGGCGATATTGCGCGTCGGCTGGCTCTGCAAGGCCCCTTATGAATGGGGCGAGCACGTTCACATCGCCAAAAAAGCGGGTATCACCAGTGCGGAAATCGATCGGATAACGGAAGGTTCGGCCGCATCCGGCTGGGATGAACACGATCAGGCGATTTTGCGCGCAGCCGAAGAACTGCATGAAAACGCGATAATCTCCGATGAAACCTGGAATACACTGGCGCTGCGTTACAACGAAAAACAGCTCATCGAACTGCCGATCCTGATCGGGCAATATCAAACCGTCGCCTATTATCAAAACTCGCTGCGACTGCGCCTGCACGAAGGCAATCTGGGATTGAAGGCGCGCTGACCCCACAAAAACGCTGATTCAACTCCATGAGCATCCCGCTATGAAACGCTCGCAACCGCTACGTCGAAATTTTGTTTTTTTGTCGCTGCTGGGAATCACCGAAATGGCAGTTGCCGACTGGCAACAAATCATCAGCACCTATCAATCCATCGGTTATGTCGATCGAGACAGTCTGCAGCGCAGTGGCGACATCACCGCAATGCATGTACTGATCGATTATGAAAAGCCACCTTTCGATGGCAACAATCTGTCTTATCGATCACTGACATTGCACTCCGAATACAACTGCGCAACCCGGCAGTTCAGAACCCTCACACTGACCTCGCACGCGGGCAATATGGCCACCGGCGCCAAACCCTATCGCTCCGGCGAGCCGGGCGAATGGCAGACGCCGCCAGCGAAAAGCATTCAGGAGGAATTCTGGAAAGAGGCTTGCAATGACAAGCGGGCGATCGAGGAAACCCATAAGTGAAAGACGTAGCGGGATAGGTATATTTCCGGGCAGCGCATCAACGTCATTGCGCCTACACTGATTTCAGTTTCATGGTCTCCTGATTAAAGTTTTCCAGCCCGCGTCATGCGGGCTTTTTTTATTCCTCGCTACTCATCCAGCACCGCTGATAATTTTTCATCGATATTATCGAAAAGCGCATTCAGATCATGCACGCCCACGCCGCTCGCATGGGTGCGTACGCCTAAAACCAGCTTGTGAAGATGCGTGGCCGTGGCCTTGTCCAGCTGACCGACTTCGATGAGCCGCTTCGTCAGCGCGCCCACCATCATTAAGGAAAGTATGGCCATATGATCGGCCTGATTCTTGAGTTCCATGACTTCCTCCATCCGCTGACTGACAGACAATGAGATGCTGCAATGACAACCATAGGTCAGCTGGAGGGTTTTGAATACTCGGTTGCGGGCGGCCTTTAAAACAATTACAAATAAAAAACCCGCATTTCTGCGGGTTTTTTTGAACTTCTCGGATGTTTCCGGACAGGTATTTGGTGGAGCTAAGCGGGATCGAACCGCTGACCTCTACAATGCCATTGTAGCGCTCTCCCAGCTGAG
>CAZWBA010000021.1:0-32443 GCA_964631955.1 uncultured Verrucomicrobiaceae bacterium
GCTTCGGCGCGCCGTTCATGCCGCGCCCGGCGCGCGAATACGCCGAGCTGCTGATCAAACGCATCGAGGAATTCGGTTCGCAGGTGTATCTCGTCAACACCGGCTGGACCGGTGGTTCGGGCGCTCCCGGCGGCACCGGCAAGCGCTTCCCGATCCCGGTGACGCGCGCAGTCGTGGCGGCGTGTCAGAGCGGCGCGCTGCTCAATGCCGAGACCGAGCATCTGGATATTCTCAATGTCGACATTCCGAAAGCCGTGCCCGGTGTCGATGCGAGCTTTCTGAATCCGCGCAAGTCGTGGTCCGATGCGGCCGCGTACGATGCCGAGGCGCGCAAACTTGCGCAGTTGTTCCAGGAGAACATCAGGAAGTTCGCTCCGTCCGCCGCCATTCTCGCCGCCGGCCCCAAAGCCTGAGCAGTTTGACGGTCGTAAAAAAGCCGCCCCCGGGGCGGCTTTTTTTTGCTCCGGATTTTCGTCTGGCGCGGTTTCAGAACCGCCAGTTCAGGCTGGCCGTGTAATTGCTCGGCGCGCCGTAATAGCCGCTGTAGCGCAGGGTGTTGATGTATTTCTCGTTGGTGATGTTCTTGGCGTTGAGCTGCAGCGTCGCATTGGGTAGGAATTCCCAGGTGACGAAGCCGTTGAGCACCGCGTAGCTATCCTGGCGCACGGTGAAGTCGTTGGATTCAACGTTGGAAATATCGCTCTGCCAGCGTCCGCCAATACCGAAGGAGAGCGCGGGATAGGCTGGCACATGTGCAGTGATCAGCAGGTTTGCGGTGCGACGCGGCACCCAGCGATAAGTCTTGCTACCGTCATCTCCATCCATTTTCAGCGCGGTATAACCGAACACCAGATCGATGTTGTCGGTGATCTTGCCGTTCACTTCCAGCTCGATGCCCCTGGAGTCGACATCGGTGCCTTCGTAGTAGAGCTGATTGCTGGTGTTATAGCCGGCGCTCGTGGCTAATCCCTCCTGCTCGGCCTTGAACAGGGCCAGCGTGGTTAGCAAGCGCTTATTCAGCCAGTCGGCCTTGATGCCCACCTCATAGTTCACGCCCTTGGTCGGATCCAGGTAGCGGCCTTCGGCATCGGATTGATCCTGCGGCTGATAGATATCGGAGTAGCTGATGTAGCCGAGCAGGTTGTCGGTGAAGTCGTAGGTCAGACCGGCATAGGGGCTGGTATTGTTCTCGGTCTGGTCGAAGGCCACGCCATAATTCACGCCTTCGCGGTGGTACTGGGTGTAATTGAAGCCGAGTACGGTTTTGAGGCGGTCGGTCAGCGTCAATCGGGTTGCGCCATAACCGCGCTTCATGCGCTGATCCATCGTGCTGTAAACAGAGCTCTCGCCCCAGGCAGGTTCTGGAACCACATTGCCGGTCCATGGAAATCCGGGCATTGGAATGTAGCCATACAAAGCGGGGTCATGATTGTAGGTGGGGTTGGCATCCCAGTACGTCGCATCGCTCTTGGCGTAGCTGACGCCTACCATCGCCTCGTGCTGACGGCCGAATAATTCGAAATGACCGTTGGCCGAAACCTCGCCCAGATGCGCGTCCATTGTGTCGTGGCCGCCCCACGGATAGCCGTAGAGACCTTCGCCAGTGACCGGATCCAGACCGGTTGCCAGGTAATCGGTCGCGTAGAACAGCTTGTCGTCGTTATCGACACGGCGGTAGTTATAGGTTGCCTGCAACTGCCAATCGGGCGTGAGTTGATGGGTATATTCGACGAAGCCTGCCTGCGTGTCGGCATCCCAATAGGTCCAGTCCTGCGTGGTCGAGGCGCTGCGGCTCCATTTGGCCTGGGTGCCATCGCTGTTCATGTAAGCCAGCGCGCCCCACATGTTGCCGTTGGTATCGGCCCGTTGATACGAGTAACCGAAAGCCAGCGTGCCGTTTTCGCCGATTTGGCCATCGATTACGCCATAGACGAAATCGCGTTTATCGTCCTTGCCGCGCAGGTATGAATCGCCGTCCTCGTGAGCGACAACGACGCGCCCCGCCCAGGTGCTGTCACTGTTGAATGGCGTCGAATAATCCGCCTCGATGCGCTTGGTGCTCCATGAGCCATAACTGACGCCGACCGAGCCTTGCGCTTCGTTGGTAGGGCGCTTGCGCACGAAGTTGATCGTACCCGAGGCGTTGCCGACACCGGTCAGCAGGCCGTTGGCACCGCGAATTACTTCCAGCTTTTCGTAACCGAAGGTCTCTGTAGCGCCATTGACGATGCCCCAGTCATTGGGCAGGCCGACACCATCGATCTGGGTATTCTTGATATCGAAACCGCGCGCTGTAAATGTCGTACGGTTGGTTTCCCACTCGTCGACCTGGATGCCGGTGGTCAGGCGCAGTGCCTCGTTGAGGTTGGTAGCGCCGAACTGCTCCATCTGTTCCGTTGTCACCACGCTGATCGACTGCGGCGTGTCCTTGATATCCAGGTCAAGGTTGGTAGCACCGTTGCTGACACGGTCGGCGCGCTGGGCGACGACCAGCACCTGATCCTCGGCGGTCCTGTTCTTCGCCTCATCGGCGACGGGCTGGGCATGGAGCTGCGCGGTAAACAGCAGGCTGGCAAAAATGACGGACGCGCGCGGAGCGCTGCGATACAAGGCGTTGGGCATAAGAGATTCTCGGAAATTGACAAAGGATGCGGCGGTCGACCGCCAGCGGGCGCCAGAGTATAAATGCGAATCATTATCATAATCAATTACTGTGGCGTGCCTGCTGCCGAAATCCGGGAGCAGCCGCTATGCAGGTGCGCCCTCTTTGCGACGAGTATCGGTCCACGAGTAGACGAGTATGTGCCGAAGCCGGCTAACAAAAAAAACCTGCGCTCGCAATTCTGCCCGCCCGAAAAATAATTGCGCATAATGCAGCGCGAAATTTTTCGCTCCGTTTTTAATTTTTATGGAATGCCAATGCTCCCGATCAGTCAACGTATCGCCGATGAACTCAGTGTCAAACTTCCGCAAGTCAGCGCGGCAATCGAATTGCTCGACGAAGGCGCAACGGTGCCGTTCATATCGCGCTATCGCAAGGAGGTGACAGGCGGGCTCGATGATACGCAGCTGCGCACGCTGGAGGAGCGGTTGCGTTATCTGCGCGAGATGGAAGAACGCCGTGCGGCGATTCTCGCGAGCATTCAGGAGCAGGGGAAATTAACGCCGGATCTGGAAAAAGAAATTAACGGCGCGGATACCAAGAATCGCCTCGAAGATCTGTATTTGCCCTACAAGCCCAAGCGTCGCACCAAAGCACAGATTGCCATCGAAGCGGGGCTTGAACCGCTCGCGCTCGGTTTGTACGAAGATCCAAATAAAGCGCCGGAAGAATTGGCATTGCAATTCATCGATGCCCCCTCATCGGAAAACCCGAAAGGCATTGCCGATATCAAGGCGGCGCTCGATGGCGCGAAATATATTCTGATGGATAAATTCAGCGAGAATGCCGATCTGCTGCAGAAGCTGCGCGATTATCTTTCGGGCGAAGGAAAATTAAGCGCGCGCGTCGTCGAGGGAAAACAGATCGAGGGCGAAAAATTTCGCGATTATTTCGAGCATGACGAATTACTTTCAACGACGCCATCGCATCGCGCGCTCGCCATGTTTCGCGGTCGCAACGAAGGTATGCTGACGATTGCGATCACTGTCGGCGAGAAAGATGAAAAGCCGGTCGTGCATCCCTGCGAAGTGATGATCGCCAATTTCTGGAATATCAAAGATCAAAATCGCGCCGCCGATAAATGGCTCGCCGAAGTCGTGCGCTGGACCTGGCGCGTCAAACTCTACACGCATCTCGAAACCGATCTGCTCGGACAATTGCGCGAGCGTGCCGAAGACGATGCGATCAAAATATTCGCGAGTAATTTAAAAGATTTATTGCTCGCGGCTCCTGCGGGCCAAAAGGTTACGATCGGTCTCGATCCCGGTTTGCGCACCGGTGTGAAAGTTGCCGTGATCGATGCAACGGGCAAGGTCGTCGATCATTGTGCGATTTTTCCGAATCCCCCGCAAAATAAAATTACCGAATCGGCTGCGGTATTGATTGCGCTCGCAAAAAAACACGGCGCGCAACTGGTCGCAATCGGCAACGGCACGGCGAGTCGCGAAACCGAACGCTTCGTACTCGACATTATTAAAGCGCATCCCGAACTGGGTTTGACGAAGGTCATCGTCAATGAAGCGGGCGCTTCGGTGTATTCGGCATCCGAATATGCGGCAAAGGAATTTCCCGATCTCGACGTGACGATTCGCGGTGCGGTTTCGATTGCGCGCCGCTTGCAGGATCCGCTGGCCGAACTGGTGAAAATCGAACCGAAATCGATCGGCGTCGGCCAGTATCAGCACGATGTCAGTCAGAGCGCACTGGCGCGTTCGCTCGATGCGGTCATCGAGGATTGCGTGAACGCCGTGGGTGTCGATGTGAATACCGCATCGCCGGCGCTGCTTACGCGCATTTCCGGTTTGAACCAGACGCTCGCGAGCAATATCGTCGAGTTTCGCAATCAGAACGGCGTGTTCAAAAATCGCGAGCAATTACGCAAGGTGTCTCGCCTGGGCGACAAGACCTTCGAACAGGCAGCGGGATTCCTGCGCGTCGTCGGCGGCGACAATCCGCTCGATGCCTCGGCGGTGCATCCGGAATCGTATGCCGTCGTCGAAAAAATCGTGCAGAAAAATAATCGCGAAGTAAAAAATCTGCTGGGCGACAGTGCATTCCTGCGCTCGCTCAAGGCGACCGATTATGTCGACGAAAAATTTGGCGTGCCGACAGTCACCGATATTATTAAAGAGCTCGATAAGCCAGGCCGCGATCCTCGTCCTGAATTTAAAACCGCGACATTCATGGACGGTGTCGAAAATATCAAGGACTTAACGCCGGGCATGATTCTCGAAGGCACCGTTACCAATGTCGCCGCCTTCGGTGCCTTCGTCGATATCGGTGTGCATCAGGATGGTCTGGTGCACATTTCCGCACTGTCGAATAAATTCGTCAAGGATCCACGCGAAGTGGTAAAAGCCGGCGATATCGTCAAGGTGAAAGTGATGGAAGTGGAAGTCGCGCGCAAGCGTATCGCGTTGTCGATGCGACTCGATGACTCTCTTGTGGAGAAAAATGGGCCCGGCGAAAAAACGTCCGCTCCAAAATCGCAGGAACGCGGTTCGGAAAAGGCGATGGATAAATTGCGGCGCGACAATCAGCGACAGCAACCGGCAAACACCGCCATGGCGCAATTGTTCGCCGCGGCGCAGAACAAGAAAAATAATCGGCTGTAATTTTCGCTGCTGCGTTTATGACAACGCCGATGTGGCGATACTGCCTTCGTCCAGCATTTTCAGAATGGTTTCGAGCGGAACCGGTTTGGAGAATAGGTAGCCCTGGCCGATATCGCAGTGATTGCGACGCAGGAAGTCGAGTTGCTGCGCATCCTCGATGCCCTCGGCGACGACTTTGAGTTGCAGGTTGTGCGCCATCGCGATGACGGCGGCGGTGATTTCGCGGTCGTCGCGGTCGACGGTGATGTCGTTGATAAAGCGGCGATCGACTTTCAGTTCATCGACGGGAAGCATTTTCAGATAGCTCAGTGACGAATAGCCTGTACCGAAATCGTCGATCGATAGCGTCAGTCCCATTTCCTTGAGATCGTTCAGAATCTCGATATTTTCATCGGCATCTTCGATGAGCGAAGTTTCGGTAATTTCAATTTTCAGCCGGCGCGGATCGACATGGTTCAGGCGCAATTGTTTTTCGAGTGTCTGCACCAGATTCTGATCGTGCAGCTGACGTGGCGATAGGTTGATCGCAATGCTCAGGCCCTGATTGTCATTTTCGAGTCTGGCCAGATCGCGGCAGGCCTGCGCGATCACTTGCGCGCCGAGCTCGATGATCATGCCGTTATTTTCCATGACTTCGATAAAGCGATCGGGCGATACGATGCCATCATGTGGATGCCGCCAGCGCGCGAGCGCTTCCAGCCCGATGATCTGCATCGAGAATAAATCGACCAGCGGTTGATAAAGCAGAAAAAATTCTTCCCGGTCGAGCGCTTCGCGTAATTCGCTTTCCAGTCGCAGCAGTTCGCTGGCTTTGTAATTGATTTCATCGGTGAAGAAATAATAACTGTTGCGTCCGCCGCGCTTGGCTTCGTACATCGCAACGTCGGCGTTGCGCAGCAGCTGATCCGGGTTGAGTCCGTTGTCGGGCGCGAGCGCGATGCCGATACTCGGCGTCACTAAAATCTGGGTGGCGCCGACAGCGACCGGTATCTGCAGCGAGAGCCGGATTTTTTCAACCAGGTGCAGCAGGTCATCCTGGTGGCTGATGTGATTGAGAAGCACGGTGAATTCATCGCCGCTGAGCCGCGCGACTATATCGGTGGCGCGGGTTTTTTCGCGCAGGCGTTTCGCGACTTCCTTCAGCAATTCGTCGCCGACATCGTGACCGAATGAATCGTTGACGCGTTTGAAATTGTCGAGATCGAAAAATAAAACCGCGAATTTTTCCTGCGAACGTTTGTATTCGTGTGTGGCCTGGGTGAGATGATCGAGAAACAGCCGGCGATTGGCGAGCCCGGTCAGATGATCGTAGAGCGCCATGTGTTCGAGTGTTTGCGCGCGCTGGGCATTTTCTTCCGACAGTGTCTGCAGCCGCTGCGATAATTCCAGCGCGGCATCTTCGAGCACATCGAGTTCATCGTGCGTCGCACGTGCCGCAACGGGGTGCGTCGTGGCCGCTGTTTGCGGGGTTTCGCCGTGTGCGAGGCGCGGCAGAATGTCGGCCTGCTGTTTCAGGCGTCGCATCGGCGACCAGAGAATGAATAGCAGCAAGGCTTCGGAAGCGAGCATGCCGGTTGCGGCGGCTGCGATATGTTCGTAGATGTGGTGGTTGATGGTGTTGCGCTGCAGCGTGATGTCGTCGATCAATACCAGCAGTGTTTTTTCGCTGTGGCCCGGCCGGTTGTCGATGGGCATGCCGTGCAGGTAATACGCGCGCTTATCGGGCGTAGCAAACAGGAATCCCGAATTCAATAACCGGGCGATATCGAATTGCGATGCGGCCTGCTGTATCAGATGCTGATCGCGCTCGCGCTGGGTGGCGGCCATGATCCGGTAGCCCCACGGGCCGGTTGCCGCATCGGCTGGCGACTGGCCGAGCAGCAGGCTGCTGTCGGCATTGCTGCGCGAGAAATCGATGATCGAATCGGCGATGGAGGCTTTCAGTATCAGAATGGGCAGTTCGCCGTTTTTGAGCAGAACCGGAATGGCGGCGACGATGATGCAGTGATTGTCGCAGCGAACCGCGGTGCGGGGTTTACCGTGTTCGCTGACCTCCTGTCGCAGCGCGGCGTCATCCTGTTGATCGGGCCGGGTGCCAAACGTCGCCAGCAGGTTGCCGCCGGCATCGAACAGCACGGCGTTTTCCAGTCCCCAGTTCAGCTGGATCACATCCCAGTTTTTCTGCAGGCGGCCGGACAGTTTCGATAATGCCGTGTCGTCATCGCCGGCATCGAAAACCAGGATTTCGCCGATGTTCTGCAGGTTGGCCTGCGATTGCGCGAGCAGGCTGTCGAATGCCTTGTGTGAACGTTCGACGGCGCGTTGCAATTGATAATCGAACTGGCGTTCGAAATTGACATAGCCGAGATACGAAAGCCCGGCGTTGGTCGCCAGCAGCAGCAGGGTGAGCAAGCTCGCCACCCGCCATTTCAGGCTGAAAAAATGGCGGCTGCGAACGGCGCCGGCAAAGGTGCGCAGCGTTTTTTCGGTGGTCGCATTTTTATCGGGGTGGTCGAGCTTCATCAGGCCCTTGCGTACGCTATCGATGAGTCATTGATAAATCTGAAAACGCTTCATCGGTTTCTGAAATGATTCGAAAGAGTCACAGGCGATAACTGAAGGCCACGGAAATCAGGTTCCAGTAGCGCGTCGGTGTATCGGTGTTGTCGAGATGCGATAACCACGCGGTGCCGTCGATGTAATGGTATTCGGCGCTGACCATGGCGTTGTTGCTGATGTCGTAACGCACGCCCACACCGTAGTCATGCGCGAAGCTGGAGAACGGCTGGGTGCCGGTCAGAAATCCGTAATTGCCGCCGCTGCGATCGTGGCGATCCCAGTACAGATTGTCGTAGCGCGAATAGACGGACCACTGGCGGTCGAGGCGGCGATTGACCTGCACGTAGTATTGCAGCGGGTGCAGTCTGCCGGCGAAATAATCCGAGTCGATCAGCGCATCCATGTGGCCGTATTCGGCTGTGACCGTCCATTGATTGATGTTGTACTGCAGCGAGGCCAGCCAGTACACCAGCGTCGTTTCGACATTGGTACTCAGGCCCGGCATCAGCTTGTGGTCGACGCGGATACGCGCCTGCGCGCGGCTGAACGCGGCGATCCAGCGCCCGTCGCTGCTCTGATACATGACGCGCCCGCCGAACACGTTGCGGCTGTACACGTCATCGACTTTGCCGGGGATAAAATTCATCGCCGCCTGAATGCCATCCTTGTCGATACGCGGACGGCCGCCATCGAGCTCGATCGTCCACTGACCGCCATCGGTGAAGATGTCGGCGTAGAGAAGCAGGCCGTCGCTCGATAATTCGAGGTCCCGAAACGTATCCGGATAGGCCGATTGCGGCGCAAAAATCGAGGGGCGCGTGAAGGCGACATCGCGCGTTTCGTTGTACAGCCCGATGGGCATCTTGTAGCGACCACCGCGAACGCCGGCGACCACGGTCGGGTTCGCCAGAAACTGATAATCCAGAATGGCGTAATCCACGTCGCCGCTTTCGCCCTGTTCGCCGGCCTGGCGGTACAGCACCTGGCCCGAGGCGCGCAGATTCGGCAGCAGGCGCGCCGATGCATTCAGGCTCACTTCGGTGAATTTCAGGCTGGCGCCGTCATCGCTGTCGCCGTAGAAATTGTTGTCGGAGGTGTAGGTAATGCCCTGCGTCAGCACGCCGTGCCACTGCCAGTGCGTGTCGTCGGCATGCGCCGGAACCCAGGCGAGGGCGGCGCTCAGCGCGAGCGCGAGGCCTTTATTCAACGACAGCAATGATCGATACCGAATCATTGGTTAATTCCTTCTCGATGTAACCGATGGCGCCGGGAGTGGTCGCGACGCGGTAAAGCATTTCCTGCGGATTGCTCAGCGTGATGGGGGCCTGTGCCGCTCCGGAAAATAGCAGGCGGTCCCAGTTGCGGCGCAGCGTATAGGGCAGCACGCCCAGCACCTTGCGGCAGAACTGCTGATGTACGGGATCGTCATCTCGCAGCACGAACACGGTGACGGGACGCCCGTTGGGCCACATCTGCAGGCTCATGCCGAACGCGGCGCGCAGCGTCTTTCGCTCGATTCGCAGATAGCCCTCACCCGGATGCGCGATGGTGACGGGCTCGGCGAGAAGCGGCATCGAAAACAGCAGCATCAGCCACAATGCCACGCGCGCCCGGCGGTTCGGGCCGGGGGTGCGGGAGGCGGATGACGCGAATTCCGTGCGAACAAAAAGAGCGAGTGATCGATACATCTACGGCTTGTTTATATTTGATCCGTGTAGAAGGCATTCGGGCACTCGATCGAGTGCGGCAAATGGGCGATGAGTGGTAAGCCTAGACACGGACTAACAGGCCCGCAACCGGAGTGCCGTGGTTTATGGACGGTGAAGGAATTAAGTATTTAAAACCGCACGCCAGCTAACTTGCGGGTATTAGCAGCCGTCACTGCATCTGCGCGCCGATGGCCAGATAAATCAGCACTTCGCCGACCTGCTGCGCGCAGCCGAGACAATCGCCGGTATAACCCCCGATGCGGCGGCGCATGTAACGCCCGAACCACCAGCGCCACAACAGTAGCGCGAGCGCGATCGACAGCGTGGTGGTCAATGGAACGAGCAGCACCAGCGGCGCGGTCGATAAACCCGCGATCAGCAGATTGTTGCGACTCAACTGCGTCGCCATCGGTTTTATCTTGCTGCTGTCATCGAAGCGAACGTACTCGTGATCGAATAAATAACTGATCGCGACCAGCCGGCTCCAGCCGTGGCCGACGATCAGTGCCGCAACGATTTGCAGCGGCTGTGACAGATGATTCAGGGCTAGAAATTTGGTGCCGAGAAGACCGATCAGTCCCACTGCCGCATACGTGCCGATCCGCGAATCCTTCATGATCGAAAGTACCTGCTCGCGTCGCCAGCCACCGCCAAACGCATCGCAGCTGTCGGCGAAACCATCTTCGTGAAAGCAGCCGGTCAGTAAAATCGTCGCGATCATCGACAGCGCAATGGCGATGCCCGCGGGCCAGATTTGCGCCGCCAGAAAATACACGGCCGCACCGCTGCCGCCGATGAGCATGCCGACCAGCGGAAAATAACGCGCCGCCGCATTCATGTGTGCAGCCGAATACGGTGTGCTTGCAGGAATGGGAATGCGCGTGAGAAACGCGAGAGCCGTCAGAAAAAGCACGCGTTCGTGATGCCGGTTCAGCATGATGGATGCTCGAAAAAAAAGAGCGGCTATTGTGCGTCAAAAAAATAAAATTGTGCGTCAGGAAAAATAAAAAGGAGAGAGCGAAAACGCTCTCCCGTAAAACGACCTGGAGGATTTGTAGCTGGAGCGTGGTAAAAAAAACTACGTGATGAAAAAAACTTTGTAGTGAAAAACTTATTGCACAGTGATGCGCTTGGGTTCCGATTTCGGCACTTTCGGCACGCTCAGATCGAGCACGCCGTGATTGCTTTTCGCTGCGATGCGATCGAGATCGGCATCTTCCGGCATGCTGAATTCGCGCAGGAAAGTACCGTAAATGCGCTCGCTGCGTTTCTGTTCCTTGTCTTCATTGACGACATTGCGCGAGCCGCGAATGCTCAGCACATTGTTGTGCGCGGTGACTTCGATCTCTTCGGGTTTTACGCCGGGGAGATCCACGGAAATATGATATCCATTCTGATCTTCATGGATATCGACCGCCGGCGACCACGAGGTATTGCTCAGCGCGGTTTCATGGTTGCTCGTCAATGTGGGAAACAGCCGGCTGTCGAATGCGCGATTCAAATCGCGCTGCAATTCATTGATGAGTGCGAATGGATTGCGAGTAATCAGACTCATGATTTTCTCCCGAAAAATTCGTTGATCCGCCGATTCGGTCGCGACGACCGAAATTTCGATACACCGAAGAAATAGGGATGGCCGATCCGATTTCAAGAGGGCGCCATTTTAAATGGGGGAATTTCTGTGCGGATGACCGGTGCGCCGATGCGCCGGAAATCTCTGGAGCGCGCGAATCACGGCCACATATCGGCGCGATATATGGCGCGGCAGGGCTGGGTTACACTAGCCGCATGACGACTCAATGGCCCCCTACCCAGTTGCGCGATCGCTTCGGCCGGCAGGTCACGTATGTGCGCCTGTCGGTGACCGACCGCTGCGATTTTCGCTGCGTGTACTGCATGGCGGAGCAGATGACCTTTCTGCCGCGCAACGAAGTCCTGTCGCTGGAGGAAATCGCGCTGATCGGACGCGCCTTCGTCGAGCTGGGTGTCCAGAAAATCCGCCTGACCGGCGGCGAGCCGCTGGTGCGCAACAATGTGCTCGAACTCGTGCGCGAGCTGGGCGGTCTGCCCGGCCTGAACGAGCTGACACTGACCACCAACGGCAGCCGGCTCGATCGCCATGCCGATGAGCTGCGCGCCGCCGGAGTCGACCGTATCAATATCAGCCTCGACAGCTTGCGACCCGACCGTTTTCGCGAAATCACCCGCGTCGGCGAGCTGACAGCCGTGCTCAGTGGCATCGACGCGGCTCGCGCTGCCGGCTTCAGACGCATCAAGCTCAATGCCGTCATCATGCGCGGTCGCAATGACGACGAGATTCTCGATCTCGTCGAATTCTGTCGCGAGCGCGAACTCGATATCACCTTCATCGAAGAAATGCCGCTCGGTCACATCGACGAACACAGCCGCGCATTGAGTTTTTGTTCGAGCGACGAAGTGCGCGCCCGCATCGAAGCGCGCTACCCGCTGATCGCCCGCAGTGAAACCAGCGGCGGCCCGGCACGTTATTTTTCGCTGGGCGGAAATGCCGGCCGCTCGACACGCATCGGTTTCATTTCGCCGCACAGCCATAATTTCTGCCATTTATGCAATCGCGTGCGCGTAACGGTCGAAGGCCGTTTGCTGTTGTGCCTCGGCAATGAACATTCGGTGGATTTGCGCGCCGTTCTGCGCCGGCATGAAAACGCTATGAGCGCATTGAAAACCGCTATTGTCGCCGCGATGTCGATCAAGCCCGAGCGCCATCATTTCAATCTGGACGACGAGCCACAGGTGGTCCGCTTCATGAATATGACGGGTGGTTGAGTTGGCTAACTGGAATTACCGTGTTATCCGCAAGCACTGTCCGCGCACCGGTATTACCACTTATCAGGTGCATGAAGTGTATTACGCCGAAGATGGCCTCATCGACTGCTGGACGCAGCAGCCGGTCGAGCCGCTCGGTACCAGCGAAGCGCAATTGCGCAACGATGTGCACGCATTTCTCGCCGCATTTCGTCAGCCCATGCTCGAGGAAAAAATCGTGCTCGGCCAGTTGCAGCTGGCCGAAGAAAAAGGTGACCGCACCAGCGAAGAAGAGCTGATGCGCGAGTATAAAAGTCGCGTCAGTCGCGCCAGCGGTTATCTGTTCCAGATGCTCGGCAATCATCTTCTGCTGAAGCAGAACGGCGATCTGCGGCTGGCTTACGATGCCGTCGACCAGGCGCTGACGAAATTGTGGGAAGCGCTCGATGCACCCGTCGCCCGCAAGAAAATCGGCTGAGCTGTTTTTCTAAGAAAAATAAAAGAAAAAGAAAAAAAGAGGCAGCGTGAGCTGCCCTAAGATCACACAACGTGAGGAGGATGTGTTCGAAGCTGTGCTGTAGAAATTTATTGCAAAGTCGCGGCCAACTTTCCAGAAGCGAACTCCCGTTATCGGTGCCGGATTGGCCGCCTCGTCGTCGCGCAAGCTCGAAGCGGTTTCGCTACACTCATGCAACTGTTGTTCGAGGTCGCCGATGTCCGCTCCTTCCCCGCTTCAATTCCAGATCGATGCATTGCTTTCCGGGCATGACGCAGCGCTTGGCGACTGGCTGCAGCAGGTATGGCCGGGCGATATCGGGCGCGCCGAGGCTGCGCTGGCCGGTCTGTTCTGGTCGAAATGGCAGCGCCAGTCGGGGCTGCATACGGAATTTCTCGCCGCGCTCGAACCGCTGTCGCGCGCCTTGATGGTATTGCCAGCCGCGCAGTGGGTCGGGTCGGAGCAACATCCGCTGTGGCGCCTGCTTGAGCTGTTGCAGTGCAGCGGCGCGGGTTATCAGCCCGAATTGGGGCGAGCGGGAGAAAAACTGCTGAATGAGCTGCAGCCGCTGTGGCGTCCGCTCGAAAATCATGACTGGCCTGCCGCTCTTGCGCTCGCCGAGGCGCAGTGGCAGCAGGAGCGGCATCGTCTGCAACGGCTGGAGCAACGCCTCATCGACAGCGAGCGCGGCCTGCTCGCAAACCGGCGCGCCCAGCAGCAGGCCGCGCGCGTCATCAATCGCGCCCTGGCCGGCAAGCGCCTGTCCGAGGCCATGCTTACGTATATGCACGATGTCTGGTACGCCGAGCTGCAGTGGTGTTTTCTGCAATTCGGCGAGGCCAGTCCGGAATGGCAGCGGCGGCTCGATCTGACGATGCGGCTGGTCGATTCGCTGCAGGATCCCGGCGAAAATCTCGAACGCCGCCAGCAGCTGTATGCGCTGATTCCCGAATTGGGCGCGGAACTGCGCGAGACACTGAGCACGCACGCGCCCGAGCAGTCGATTCTGAATCAGCAACTGGCGCTCATCGAAATGCACCACCTCGCGATTCTGAAGGGCCGTGCATTGCCATCGGAACCCTGCGCGCTGATCGCCAATAACGATCCGTGGGCGGACTCCAGCACGACCGTCAGCCGCGATTTATTGCAAAAAGCCGAAGCGTTGGAGTTGGGGACATGGTTTTTGTTGCGCGGCGGCGGTGGCGATAATAGTGACAACGGCGACAGTCGCATCAAACTCGCGCTGAAAATGGACGATACCGCGCAGCTGCTGTTCGTGAATCGTGTCGGCGTCAGGGCATTGCAAAAGAGCATCGAGGAATTCGCGTATCTGCTCGCCATCGACATCGTCGCGCCGCTGCCATCGCCAAATCATGCGCGGGTGCTGCTGCGACAATTGTTTGCGCAGCTGCTGCAGCGCGATGCCGAACGCCAGCGTGCGCGTGTAGAGGAAGCAAAGCGCCTCGCGGCAGAGCAGCAGCGTGCTGTCGAGGAAGAGTTGCGCCGCCGCGCCGCGCGTGAAAAGGCCATCGCCGAGGCGGCGGAACTGGCGGCGGCACAGGCGCGCGCGGCCGCACAGGAAAAACTTGAAACCGAACAGCGTGCGCGCGAACAGGAACAATTGCGGCGGCGCGCGGTGCAGGAAGAGCAGCCCGGCGATAACGATAAGCGGCTACGCAGTGCAAAACAGAATGCCACGCTGATCGCCATCGGCAGCTGGGTCGAACTGCACGATGAAGTAGGCGATATGCAGCGCCTGAAACTCGCGGTGAAACTGCCTTCGAGCGGCAAACTGATTTTTGTCGATCGCGAAGGTATTCGTCGTGCCGAATTCGAGCGCGATGCGTTCGCGGAAAAATTGCTGGAAGGCTCCGCGCGCGTACTCAATGCCGGACCGCAATTCGAAGATACACTGGCGCGTGTGGTCGGCAGTTTGCGGCGCGATACGGCCAGGGAATGATTCATGCGAAGGGAATGATCCATGCGAAAAAAGATGATGTGTATGAATGAGCCTGTGGTGAACGTGACGGTGAGCGCATGAGCGATGCAAATTCACGCAATGACGAGCGCCGCAGCGAGCAGCGCCTCGATGAGAGCGTAACGATTTTCGTCGAACGCTATGCGGCGGAATTCGATAACTCGCGACCTGCAAAAATCATCATCTGCAAGAGCATCGATATTTCCGCGAACGGTTTACAGGTGCGGCTCGATCAATCGATACCGCTCGGCACCATTTTGCGTTTGTGCGCGCAATTTCGCAGCGGCAGACAATCGCTCTACGTGGTCGGTGAAGTGAAATGGGAGCGCCGTGAAAACGATTTATATTGCATTGGTTTTGCGCTGTTCGATTCGGAGCAGACCGACATCATTGCGTGGAAGCAGCTGATCGCCGATCGCATGTACGATGGCGATCCGGATAATTAATCAAAAATTATTCCAGGCTTAAGCTGAAGCCGCCCGAGTCACCGCCCTTGCCCTGATCGTGGAATTTGATCTTGAGGCGCACGTTGTTGGGCGAGTCGGCATTTTTCAGCGCTTCCTCCTGCGAGATGCGACCTTCCTGATAAAGTTTGAACAGGGCGCCGTCGAAGGTCTGCATGCCGAGATTTTCGGATTTTTCCATCACTTCTTTCAGTGTTTCGAATTCGCCGCGCAAAATCATTTCCTGAATCGTCGGCGTGCCGAGCATGACCTCGACAGCGGCAACACGTTTGCCGTCGACACCGGGAATCAAACGCTGCGATACGAATGCGCGGATATTGCTCGACAAATCCATCAGCAATTGCGCGCGGCGTTCCTCGGGAAAGAAGTTGATGATGCGGTCGAGCGCCTGATTGGCATTGTTGGCGTGCAGTGTTGAGATGGCGAGATGGCCGGTTTCTGCGAAGGCGAGGCAGTGCTCCATCGTTTCGCGATCGCGCACCTCGCCGATCAGAATCACATCCGGTGCCTGCCGCAGGGTGTTTTTCAGTGCCTTCTGAAAACTGCGCGTATCGACGCCGACTTCGCGCTGGTTGACGATCGATTTCTTGTGGCGATGCACGAACTCGACGGGATCCTCGATGGTGATGATGTGGCCCGCGCTATTGCTGTTGCGATAATCGATGAGCGAGGCGAGCGAGGTCGATTTGCCCGAGCCGGTCGCGCCGACGAACAGCACCAGGCCGCGTTTCTGCATGATCACATCCTGCAGAATGGGCGGCAGGCCGAGGTCGATGAAATTCGGAATATCCATTTTGATATTGCGCGCAACGATGGAGATTTCGTTGCGCTGCCGGAAAATATTGATGCGGAAACGACCGACACCCGCCAGCGAAATGGCCAGATTCATTTCGAGCTCGTGTTCGAATTCCTGCCGCTGTTCTTCGTCCATCAGCGCGTACGCGATATTTTTTATCGCGCCCGGCACCATCGGTTCTTTTTCGAGCGGCCGCAAAACGCCCTGGAATTTCGCGCAGGGCGGCGCACCCGTGCTCAGATACAGGTCGGAGCCGTCTTTCGAAGCCAGAATTTTCAGATAATCGCTAAATTCCATTCGCGGCTCCTCAAGTCGGCGCACGACAACTGATAACGTAGATCGAAGCCATAACAAATAGATCAAGTTGGCGCGGCTTGCCACTTCGATAACGGCATTCTTTTCGCATTGCGACGCACAGCGCAGAGCCTTCCAGTGCTGTGCGATTTACATGCATTCCGCGTTTCAGCGGCAATCGATTGCGTGGCAGGCAGCGTTTCATGGACGGGCGGAAAAATCGCTTGTCGTGACATTGCGCCTGCCTTGTTAGGCGCAGGGGGGATCAGTACACTGGCCTGCCGCCTTTGGCCAGCACAAGCTCCGCGATATTTGCGATTGCGTTAGCCGCGCGGTTTTGCCGTGATTTGGAGAACGTCGTGTCCGAAACCTTTCGCCAGCAATTGGCGCTGCTAGCCGATCCATCGATATTGCCTTCCTTGCGACAATTACGGCGCGGTATCGAGAAAGAAAGCTTGCGTGTGGACAGCGATGGCCGGTTCGCACAGACACCGCACGCAAAAGTGTTGGGCTCCGCACTCACACACGCGTCGATCACCACCGATTATTCCGAAGCATTGCTCGAGTTCATCACGACCGTCAGCACCGAAGTCGAGGGTGTGCTCGGCGAGCTCGATGCCATTCATCGCTATGTTTACAACGCACTGCCCGACGAAAATTTATGGACGGCATCGATGCCGTGCGTGCTCGGCGCCGATGGCGACATTCCTGTCGCGCAGTACGGCAGCTCGAATATCGGCCGCATGAAAACGATTTATCGCGTCGGCCTCGGTTATCGTTATGGTCGCAAGATGCAAACGATTTCGGGCATTCACTACAACTTCTCGCTGCCCGATGCATTCTGGCCGTCGTATTTCGATATGCCGCCGGGGCCGGAATTACAGCAGCGAATCACGCAGACATATTTCGGAATGATCCGCAATTTTCGCCGCTACGCGTGGTTGCTGATTTATTTATTCGGCGCATCGCCGGCATTGTGCAGGAGCTTTCTCGATACGTCGGCTGGCGGCAGCCAGGTTCATCGCCTGCAGGCGTTCGACGACTACACCCTGTATTTGCCGCATGGCACATCGCTGCGCATGGGCGATCTCGGTTATCAAAGCAACGCGCAGGAAAAACTCAGCATTTGCTATAACCAGCTCGATACGTATGTGCACACGTTGAAAGATGCGATTCTCGAAGCGTATCCGGAGTATGAGCGCATCGGGGTCATGGTCGATGGCGAGTATCGGCAGTTGTCCGCCGGCCTGCTGCAAATCGAAAACGAATTTTACAGTCCGATTCGCCCCAAGCGTGTTGCACAGCGCGGCGAGACCGCATTGACGGCGCTGGCGCATCGCGGTGTCGAATATATCGAAGTGCGCTGTCTCGATGTCAATCCATTTCTGCCGCTCGGAGTCGATGCGGAAACGCTGCGCTTTATCGATGCGTTTTTATTGTTCTGTCTCGCCGAGGACAGTCCGTGTGGCGATGAATCCTCGCGTCGCGAATTACTCGTTAATAGCAAGACCATTGTGAATACCGGGCGTGAACCAGGTGTCGTATTGCAGCGCGATGGCAAACCGCTCGCCATGCAGCAGTGGGCGAATGAGCTGCTCGATAAAATCGGAGCGACGGCCGAATTACTCGATCGCGCGGGCGGAAATGATGTGCATGTCGCCAGCGTTGCGTTACAGCGTGCGAAAATCGTCGACGCTGAATTGACGCCGTCGGCACGTGTGGTGCGCGAAATGCGCGATGGGTATTTATCCTATGCGCAGTTCGCGCATCGATATTCGCAGCAGCATGCCGTGAATTTCCGTGGCAGGCCGCTGTCGCCGTCGGCGCTGGCTGAATATGTCGCGGCGGCCGAACGTTCGCTGCAGGCACAGGCCGATCTGGAATTCAGCGATACGCTGCCGTTCGCCCTCTATTTGCAGCAATATTTCGATCAGTACCGCGCCTTGTGAGCTCGCTGAAGTAAACGCTGATGATTGAAGGGAGTTGAAGCGGTCAGCGTTGAATCACAAAATTGGTGAACAATAAATCCTCGACATTTTTTTTGCCGGTTTCGGCTTCCATGAATGTTTGTATCGTCGTGAGTGCCGTCATCCGCAATTTTTCTTTTGCCTCCATGCTTTCGAGATCGACTTCATTCTGACGGCTCAGCAGCATGATCAGCTCGTGACGGATGCGTGGCAGATGATGTGCAACCGCATCTCGCGTTTCGGGTTGCTTGCCCACGCGCAAGGTGATTTCCGCTTTCAGAAAATGAATCGGCCCAGGCCCGCCGTAATTGGTGATGAGCGCGGGCTTGATCTCCATGTATTCGCTGGTACCTTCGCCGGCTTCTTCTTTGGGTTTGCTGCTGGCGTGCGCGCCGATGGCCGCGATGACGTTGATCAGGAAAAAACACAACAGCTGGGAGATGAACGGGGAACCGGAAATGAAGAAGCGCATGTCGTGTAACCTCTGCGACAGTGAATTCGACAATAGGGCGGGCATCGGGACGCTGGCAACGAGCGACTCGCAGCCGGGCAGGGCGATGGTATTTGCCGGGCGATGACCTTCAAGTGTAGCGATGATTTGCCAGAGTGAAAGCTTGAGCCGCGCGCTGCGTTCGCCTACTGTAGCGCGACGTATTGAGGAGCCCGTTTATGTTGTCTTTGTATACACCGCGCACGATTTTTCTGGCGATGACAGGTTTCATCGCTGCCTGCTTCGCGGTGGCGTTGTACACGCAATATGTCGATGGTCTTGAGCCCTGTCCGCTATGCATGTCGCAGCGAATTTTCTATGTGCTGACCGCGGCGATTGCGCTGATCGCAGCGATTCATGATCGCTGCGTGCGCGCTTATGGTGTGTTGTGCGCATTGAGTTCGCTCGCGGGCGCGGCCGTTGCGGGGCGACAGGTCTGGTTGCAGCATTTGCCGGCCGATCGGGTGCCCGCTTGTGGGCCGAGTCTCGAATATATGATGCAGACATTGCCGTTCGGCGATGTGCTGATGCGCATGATTCAAGGCGATGGCAATTGCGCGGTGGTCGACTGGCGACTTTTCGGTTTGAGCATGGCGGAATGGTCGCTGCTCTGTTTTATCGTATTGCTGGTGATCAGCGTGATACTGGTCGCTGTGCCGAAAGCGTTTGGCAGTGCCTTTAAAGGCCGTTGATCGAAACTGATAATTTCAATGTGGACTGACTGTTACGTATTGCTCTTAAACTGATACTTGCATATATTTGGCTGGCAGCGAGGCACTTGCATCAGCGGTGCAGAGTAAAGATGGAGCAGGGTGACATAAAGTCATTAACGAAAAGAGCTGTCGCGGTAGTATGCTGGATCTGATCGCTTGCAGTGTTTCAGCTGCGGCGTGGGTGTCGGTCATGCCTCACCGCGTATTGATTAAATAATTATGCTGCGCGCATGCGCATTCATGGGGTCGAGACCATGCTGGATAACTGTGACATAAAAGAACGTTGGAGCGGTGTCGATCGGTTGGTGGATCGCTGGCTTGAAGAGCGCCAATCGCTAATCGTGCAATTTTGCGCATTGAGCGGTGTGCATGAGTTATCGGGCAATAATGCAAGTCGCGGCCGTCTGCAAAAATTCTGTCAATTGCTGCTCGATTATGTGTCGGCCGGACACTTCGAAATATTTTATGAGCTCGTGCGCGAAGCCGAAGCATTTGCCGATGGCAGCGCCGAAATTGCGAAAACCCTGATTCCCCGTATCAACGATACCACCCAGCGCGCGCTCGACTTCAACGACAGATATGCAGAAGCCACGCAGGCACCGATTGCATCGCTCGCCCGCGATTTGTCTGCGCTCGGGGAATTGTTTGCAGAGCGTTTCGATTGCGAGGACCGACTCATTCGCGCAACTCACACCTGCCATCGCGAACTCGTGGCTTAGCGTGCGCAACTGAACTGCAGTGCGAGCCAGATAAATACCCGTCCGATAGACACGCAATAAAAAACGCCCGCAGAAGCGGGCGTTTTTTATTGCGGCCTTTGAATTATTTCTTCTCCGGCTTTTTGATATCGATCAGCTCGACTTCGAATATGAGTGCCTGGTTCGGGCCGATCACGCCGCCGGTGCCACCGGGGCCGTAGGCGAGGTCGGATGGAATGTAGAGTTCATACTTCGAGCCAACCGTCATTAACTGCAATGCTTCGGTCCAGCCCGGAATTACCCCATTCACCGGGAACGATACCGATTGACCGCGTTTGTACGAGCTGTCGAATTCGGTGCCGTCGATCAGGGTCCCCTTGTAATTTACCTCGACCACATCATCCGCTTTTGGCTTGGCCCCTTTTCCTTCGGAGACAACCTTATATTGCAGGCCGCTGGCGGTGGTTTTCACGCCTTCCTTCTTGGCGTTTTCAGTCAGGTAGGTTTCGGATGTGGTCTTGTTCTTTTCGCCGAGCTGCTTCTGTTCTTCTTCGCGCTTGGCCATCAATTTCTGGCCGAAGGCCTGAATCGTTTTCTGGATCTCTTCTTCGGTCATCAGCGGTGTTTCTTCGCTGACCGATGCCTTGAGACCGGCAGTGAATGCATCTACATCGATCGTGAAATCCTGTTTGAAGCGCTTGCCTTCCATCAGGCCGATACCGTAGGAGACTTTTTGTTCGTCGGTTTCCAGCTTCAGCTCTTTCTTCTCGACTTTAGGCTGGCAGCCCATCAAAGCCATCGCTACTGCAGTGCAGAGGATTAGTTGAGTACGCATGAAAATTCCTTGTGATTGGATGTGCTTGTCGTTGGGTGGAATCGTGCCGCGATGCCTATGACCGTCCAACAGCGTGATGGTGCGGGGCAGCGCTGGTCGCAAAGCGCGCAACAGTGTACTACTGCCCATGCTGAAATGAATAGCGCGACTGATCCGGTCTGCAAAATGCTCACGATATGCAGTGCGCAGCGTGGATCGGTGCACCTATTAATGACGCAATGTTACCGATTCGTTGATTTTGTTTAAGTCCTTAAACTTTTTCGCGGTTGCAAACTGGATAATCAGAAACAAGTTTGTATAATCAAGTTGAATTTAAATTCACCAGGCTCAGGAAAACCGCTATGGCAAGCACAAAAAAATCCCCTGCAAAGAAAGCCGGCGTGTCGATTGCTAAATTGGAAAAACAGCTGGCCGCATTAAAGGAACGTTTGAAAAAGACCTTGATCAAGGAGAAATCTGAAAAAGCGGCCAAGAAGGCGGCACCCAAAAAGGCAGCGGTGAAGAAGCCTGCAACCAGGAAAAAGGCCGCTGCAAAAAAAGCGGCACCAAAGAAAGCCGCAGCGCCAAAAGCTGCAGCAAAGAAATCGGTCGCGAAAAAGGTGGTAGTGAAAAAGGCGGCAGTAAAAAAAGCCGCACCTAAAACGGCTGCGCCGAAGAAGGCGATAGCATCCAGGACTGCAGCAGCACCGAAAAAAGCCGCGGCACCGAAAAAAGCTGCGGTCAAGTCGGTGGCAGAAAAGGTGGCAGAGGTGAAACCGGCGATTCCGGTGACGCCGCCCGCAGCAATCGCTGAGAAAACTGTAGCGCCTGCGATACCGAAAAAACCGAAAGAATCTCAAAAGTCTGCGGCACCGAAAAAGGTTGCGGATCCAAAACCGTCCGCCGAGAAGAAACCGGAAGCAGCGCCCGTACCGGTGGCGGTGCCCACTCCTGCACCGGTGGCAGCTCCAGCGCCGAAATCGGTCCCCCCGGCGACGCCGCCTGCCACAAAGCCGGCTGCTCCTGCGGAGAAACCTGCGGAATCCAGCGGTCGTATGCGCAGTCTGTTCGATCCCATCGACGACTGATTCCCGAAGCCCGCCCCGTGCGGGCTTTTTTTATTTCGCCGATCGCGATGTTCATGCGGTTAGCAGATCGATCAGCGTTTGCCGATCGGCGTATTCACTGCATGATCGATTCGATGAAACGACATCGAAATAGGTTTGCAGATTGGTGCGCAGCGCATCGGCTCGCTCGCCCGGTGTCAGCGACATTTGCTGCAACGCTTCATTCAGCAGATGAAGCTGGTGAATCTCCGCCTCGACCTCCAGCGGCTTGATCGACGCATACAGCGGATGGCCCTGTAAATACCGGCGTACCGCACGCAGCGGCAGGATGCACTGCTCGCGCCACTCTGCACAGCGCGCCATCAGCGCGCGAACCTGTTCCGCTTGCCAGCATTGTCCCCGCTCGGCGAGCCATGCCGCAGTCAGCAGCATATTGATATCGGCGCCGATGTCATCCTGCAGGCGCAGGCAGCATTGCGCAACGCCGTTGCGTCGATAGATCGAAACCGCGAAATCCCATAATGTTTCCGTCATGCAATTGTTCCATTCCCGTGCGAATCGACGGTGAGAAGTGGCGTCTCGTCGTTATAATGCGCGCCCACTCCGCTTGCCAGACAAGATTGCACATTAATGATTGAACTACAGTCGATAGCCCTACAGCGCGGCAACAAAATATTGTTGCAGGACGCCAGCCTGCGTATCCACCCCGGCGAAAAAACTGCGCTGGTCGGCGCCAATGGTTCCGGCAAAACCAGTCTGTTTTTGTTGTTGATGGGGCGACTGCAAATCGATCGCGGTCAGCTCTCGATACCCGCGGCGTGGCGTATCGCGCATATGGCGCAGGAAGTGGAGGCGGGCGATCGCACGGCGATCGATTACGTGCTCGATGGCGATACCGAATTGCGCCGGATCGAGCAGGCGCTGGCTGTCGAGACCGATGACGACAGACTCGCGCATCTCTACGCGGACCTCGATGTCATCGATGGCTACAACGCGGGTCGCCGCGCCGAGCAGCTTCTGCTGGGGCTCGGTTTTCCCTCCGAAAAATGGCATGTGCCGGTCAGTTCATTTTCCGGAGGCTGGCGCATCCGGCTCAACCTCGCGCAGGCGCTCATGTGTCCATCGGATTTATTGCTGCTCGACGAGCCGACCAACCACCTCGATCTCGACGCCAGTCTCTGGCTCGAACAGTGGCTCGCACGCTATCGCGGCACGCTGGTGCTGATTTCACACGATCGCGATTTTATCGACAACACCTGCGAACAGATCGTACATATCGAAAATGCGACGCTCACACGCTATCGCGGCAATTATTCGTCGTTCGAGCGCCAGCGCGCCGAGCGTCTCGCGCAGCAGCAGATTGCGTTCGAGAAGCAGCAGGAGCGCATCGCCCACGTACAAAGTTTTATCGATCGTTTCCGGGCGAAAGCGACGAAGGCCAAGCAGGCGCAGAGCCGCATCAAGGAGCTCGAACGCATGGAAATGCTGGTGCCAGCGCACGTCGATTCGCCATTCGACTTCGCGTTTTTCAAGCCTGACCGCTTTTCCGATCCATTGCTCAATCTCACGCAGGCGAGCCTGGGTTACAAAGCCGTAGACGGGGATGCCGGCGAGCCGCTGCTGCAGGATATCAACCTGAGCATTCATCCCGGTTCGCGCATCGGCCTGCTCGGTGCGAATGGTGCGGGTAAATCGACGCTGCTGAAATCGCTTGCAGGTGCACTGCCGCTGATCGGCGGCGAGCGCATCACGGGCGAACATTTAAAGCTGGGGTATTTCACGCAGCACCAGCTCGAAGCACTCGATCTCGATGCGAGTCCCGCGCTGCATATCCAGCGCATCAGCCCGCAGGCGCGCGAACAGGAAATTCGCGATTTTCTCGGCGGTTTCAATTTTCGCGGCGATGCTGCACTCGCGCCGATACGTCACAGCTCGGGCGGCGAAAAGGCGCGACTCGCACTCGCGCTCATCGTCTGGCAAAAGCCGAATCTATTATTGCTCGACGAGCCGACCAACCATCTCGATCTTGAAATGTGTCATGCGCTCACGGTGGCCCTGCAGGAGTTCGAAGGCTCGGTGGTGGTGGTTTCACACGATCGCCACCTGATTCGCAATACCGTTGAGGAGCTGATGCTGGTCGCCAATGGGCGTGTACAGGAATTCGATGGCGACCTGAACGATTACAGCAACTGGCTGCTCAGTGAGGCGCGCAATCAGCGCAGGGAAAAAGATGCAGCATCGAAAGAAGCCGTGCCGGTTGCCAATAAAAAAAGCGTGGATAAAAAAGCTCAGCGGCAACAGAGCGCCGAACAGCGCAATCAGGTTTCCGCGCTGAAAAAACAATTGCAGAAAATCGAGCGTGACATCGAACTCGCGCAAAAGCAGCTCGGCGAAATCGAAACCAGTCTTGCCGACGAAACGTTATATGCGGATGACAATCGCCAGAAACTGCAAATGCTGCTGAAAGAGCAGGGAGCACTCAAACAGCGATTGTTCGACAATGAGGAACAGTGGCTCGCCGTGCAGGAGCAGCTGGAAAATACGAACTGAGCATTTTGGAGATTTCCATGCTTCGTAAAACGTTTCTCTTCATCGTTTTCCCTTTCGTCGTGATCATCGTGGCGGTCATTCTGGCCGCTCAACTTTTTTCATCCCCCGCCAGATTCACCCTGAAAAATTCAGACTCGGAGCCAGTTAAAGTCGTTGCGCACTGGCGGGACAAAACCCGCAATATCGGTCAGATTTCTCCCGATACAGCGACCGAATTCTTCGTGGAGGACGAATCCGAGATGGCGTTTGAAATTACGCGTGCGAATGGAACGGCGGTGATTGTCGGCAATATTGCTTTCAGGCCGGATACATCGACGCGCGTCGAGATCACCCGTTCGAGTGTGCAAATTACCTCAGACATTCAATGAATGATGAATATGAAGGGAAATGCGCCGGCCGTAGAATTCGTTAAACAGGAATGCATAAATTGATCGGGTGTGCGAGCCGAGCGATCAGAATTTCATGCGCATACCGACATACATCGAGCGCGGCTCGCCCGGCGTAAGAATCGCATCGTTCGGCCCTGCCTGATCTTTTACACTGAACACGGAGATATATTTTTTATCGGTGAGATTTCTGAGTTCACCGTATGCCTCCCACCTCTCGCGAACCAGGCCGATACGAAAACCGAGCAGGGTGTAGGAATCGATCTGATAGGTATTGCTGAAATCCGCATAGCGTTTACCTACAACATCGTACGTCGGGCCCGCGAAATATCCCTGCGTATTGCGATAAAGCAATTCGCCTTTCACCGCATACTTTGGCGCAGCCGGCAAATCGTTATTGTCATAGGTCGAATCGTTGTTGAATTTGAAACGATTCAGCGTGACATTCACGAGCGGTTCAAGACGATGATTGCCGGCGGCATCCAGTGCGAAGCTGGCGCCGATCAGTGTTTCGATGCCGGTATGAAAGGTGTCATCCACATTGGTCGAAAGGCTGGTGCCCGGCGCATCCGGATCGTCTTTTGAAAGAATTTCATCGTGCAGTTTTGCGTAATAGAGCGCGATATCCCAATGCCACTGATTGAATTTTCCAAGCGGTTGTACCCCCCGAGTGCCCGCTTCAACGACGGTGCCGTGCATTGCTTTCAGCGCTTCTTCGTTGCCGCGCGCATCGTCTTCAAGTTCGTAATTGGTGGGTGCTTCGTAAAGGCGACTGATATTGGCGAACAGCTCGATGGCGGGGGTCAGCTGGTGAATCAAACCCGCGCGCGGGTTGATGCTGGCGTAATCGCCCCGGGGATTGCGCACCGCGCCATTCGCCATCGCGACATTGCGCACTTCACGATTCGCGGAAACGCTTTGCGCGCCATACACCACGGTCCATTTCGGCGCGAACTGCCAGCGATCGACGATGAATAATTCCAGGCTGTCGGCGTCGTTATCGACACGGGTCGTGAGATTCTTACGATGCCCGTGCTCATGAGTGTAATTCCCGCCTTCAACTTCGGACTGGCCGTAATTGAAGCCCGTCAGAAAATCGTGCTCATCTAGATGCAGGTTGTAACGCACCGACGCGCCTCCATTGCGCTGCGTGGTGTCGATAAGCAGGCTGAAATACGGGCTGTGGACGATGGGGTGATAAAGCTGTTGATCTTCAAACGAGAAGCCCACGGAAAGACTGCTGTTCGAATCGATATCCCAGATGGTTTTATTGGCGATGCGCCACGTTTTCACGTTCAGCTGATAATTACCCGTTACCGCCGCCGCCTGTGCTTGCTCAGGATCATCTCGCCATTCATCGCGCGTCAACGCGCCCGGTAATTCCTGATGGTTGTCGATATAGGTCAGATAAAGCCGGGTATTTACCGCGTCGCTGAATTGCCAGCCCGTGTTTGCATACAGACCTTCGCGCTCCTGTTCATGATGCGCGCGATAGCCGTCCCAGCGCTTTGCTTCCGCGGTGATCAATCCATCGAATCGGCCTGCAACAGCGCCAGCCGTGATGCGGCCCTGCACCTGGCCATGACTGCCCGTGTTGAGAAATATTTCGAGCGGTGCACTGTCACGCGCCGTCGGCGTAATGAAATCGATGGCTCCGCCGAGCGTGCTGGCACCGTAAGTCAACGCATTCGCTCCGTGCGCCACGATGGCATAGCGCGCGCTGAGCGGATCGATATCGCGGTTGTGATTGTTGCCATCGGCAGTCGTGACCGGTAGGCCATCCTGCATGAGCTTGATGCCGTTGCCATCGTAATTGGTGGCATCGAGATTCGAACCGCGGCTCGAAAAGAAGGTGGAATCCGCCGTCGCTCCATTCGCAACCCACACGCCGGGTACATAGCGCAGCATATCGGCGAGGCTGGACACATTGCGCTGAAACAGCTCTTCACCGTCCACCACCGTCACGCTTCCGGGCGTCGCTGCCTGTTCGGCCAGAAGCTCCTGTTCGATACGCTGCGCGCGCACGACAACGGTGTTCAGCTTTGTGTCTTCAGCCGACACCGATAATGAAAAAGAGATTGCGCTGATAGCGAGAGCCAGTGGCTTAAGAAAACAAGGCCGGCAGCTGAATACCATCGAATGGATCGTCGACATGAAAATTCCTGCGCGAAGAGAACGGCGGAGTTGCGGCGCAGAAGTTTACTGATTATGGAAATATTCGAAATGTGGCAAATTGTCGCGGCATTTAATGTGAAATGGGGAAAGATTTATTTTCAACCAGGTCGCTCCACCTGTGGTCGTGAGATGTCTCTGTTCGTCATGACGGCGGAGCGCCGGAATCTACTCAAATCATTTGCTTTGGCGGATTGTGCGCACGTTCATCCCCACAGGGAGGACAGGGGCGCAGCGGCCAGCCTGTCGCCGAACTGCGAGTAATTGGCCAGCTGCCGGAATGCTCGGCCAGCAAGCGGACGAATTTCGGCAGTTCGGCCAGTTTCTCGATATTGGCGATGTCCCTGAGATCACGGGTGAGTAGCGACGTCAGGTAAGCCCGTGCCGAGTCCTGCCGCAGCCGCTCGCTTCCGGAAAGCCACCGAGCAGGGCCAGTTGAACGAGTTTTTCTCCGACCACCGCTTCCCGATCGCTTTGCAGCTTTCCCTCGAACAGACGTTCCAGAAAGTGCGGTGTCGTGCCTGCGATCTCGGTGCGTGGCCAGCGGCAGCATGCGGATGGTTTCCAGCCGGCCCGCCTCTTCCATTTGCCGGACAAGCGTCGTCTTGCCCGCCCTGCGTGGCCCTACGATCAGAACCACCGGGGTATCGGCAAGAGCTTCCTCCACCCGACGTTTCAGGAATCGTTCGTACATGCGGCCCTGGTTTCTGATAATTGGGAGCATGAGGCGGGATAATTGGGAATGAGAGGTCTGTCTATTGGGATTTGGAGTGCCGCTACTGACCAGTATCGGTATTGCACGTACTCCTCTAGGGGAGTTTTTTGTGCAAAGACTTGCGCTACAGGAGCTGGGGAATTCCCCAATCTTCAGAAAAATTAACGTAAGCCATTGATTTTTCTAAAGTTTTTAATGGTAGCAAGGGAGGGACTCGAACCCTCGACCCCAGCATTATGAGTGCTGTGCTCTAACCGGCTGAGCTACCTTGCCAAGGTGGGACAAAACGAGGACGCGCATTGTCCCGATTGAGGCCTGTGCTGTCAAGGCCGATGCGTGGGAGGGCGGTGTGTGTGGTAACGTTGATGCCGCTGCCATTTTTATATCTGAAAAGGATGTGTCGATGATTACGTATCTTTACTGGTTTGCGGTTATCGCGCTGGCCTTGATGGCGTTCTGGGGAGTGGGAGTTGGCGCCCGACAGTGGCTGGCGGCGCTCGGTGTTTCAATGGCTATTTTATTGATTGGCTGGTTGTCGCATCACTTTTACTTCGAGCAGATGTTCGTGAAGCGCTGGGGTGGTGTGATGAGTATCGACGTGCCCAAAGGGCAGCAGCACATGGGTGTGACCTGGAAGGACGATCATTTGTGGATCGAAAATTACGACCCGGTGAGTAATGTCTGCGAATTCCGTGAGTATTCGCGCGGCGACTTGCTGGAAGGGCGAGTGCTGATAAAAAATTGCAATCCCCTCAAACAAATGGCGCCACAATAGGCGCCGTTTTAAATCCAATCCGTTTAAACGTTAAATCTGAAGTGCATGACATCGCCGTCTCTGACGATGTATTCCTTGCCTTCGAGTCGCCATTTGCCGGCTTCCTTCGCGCCCTGCTCACCCTTGTTGGCGATGAAATCGTCATAGGCAATCACTTCGGCGCGAATAAATCCTTTTTCGAAGTCGGTATGAATCACGGCGGCGGCCTGCGGTGCAGTGGCGCCGACACGCACAGTCCACGCGCGTACTTCTTTTACGCCGGCCGTGAAATACGTTTGCAGACCGAGTAATTCGTAACCCGCGCGGATCACGCGATCGAGCCCCGGTTCGGTCATGCCGAGTGCGGCGAGAAATTCTTCTTTCTCGTCGTCTTCGAGTTCCGCAATTTCGGCTTCGATTTTATTGCAGATCGGAACAACTACGGCGCCTTCTTCAGCCGCAATACGTTTTACGGTGTCGAGATGCGGATTATTTTCGAAACCGTCTTCCGCTACGTTGGCGATGTACATCGTGGGTTTCGAGGTGAGCAGATGCAATTGCTTGAGCAATACTTTTTCGCTGGCGTCGAATTTCAGCGCGCGTACCGGTTTGCCTTCATTTAATTGCGGCAGTAATTTTTCGAGCAACGCTTTCATTGCGATGGCTTCCTTGTCGCCGCCTTTCGCCAATTTTGCCGCGCGCAGCATTTGTTTTTCGACGCTGTCAAGATCGGCGAGTGCCAGTTCCATGTCGATGATTTCGATATCGGCGGCGGGATCGACTTTATTCGCGACATGGATGACGTTGTCATCCTCGAAGCAACGCACCACATGTGCGATCGCATCGGTCTCACGAATATTGGCGAGGAATTGATTGCCGAGACCTTCGCCTTTCGATGCGCCGGCGACGAGCCCGGCGATGTCGACGAACTCCATCGTCGTCGGTAGTACACGCTCGGGCTTGACGATTTCCGCCAGCGCACTGAGGCGCGGATCGGGCATGGGCACGACGCCGGAATTGGGTTCAATGGTGCAGAACGGAAAGTTCTCCGCCGCGATGCCGGCTTTGGTCAGCGCATTGAATAATGTCGATTTACCGACGTTGGGTAGGCCGACGATTCCACAATTGAAACCCATAATGATTCTCTTTTTGCTATCGCCAAAATGGCGGCGCGGTTTAGCCGCTCAGGTTAAGTGTTAGGTTGCGTCTGCTTTAAACGCGTGCAATTGATTCATCGCGCGCGGCCATTGTCCGCTTAGCGCGAGTGGTAATGCTTTAAGGGCGGCATCGATCGATGCATCGATCGCGATGCGTTCGTCGCGCGTCGGCTTGTTTAGCACGTGCGCGGTGACTTTATCGGCACTGCCCGGATGGCCGATGCCGATGCGCAGGCGGTGAAAATTATTCTGATTGCCGAATTTGCTGACGATATCGCGCAGGCCGTTATGTCCGCCATGGCCGCCGCCCTGTTTGAAGCGTGCTTCACCGACACCGATATCGAGTTCGTCGTGTGCGACTAAAACTGCGTCGAGCGGAATTTTAAAAAAGGTGGCGAGCGCGGCGACAGATTGTCCGCTCAAATTCATAAAGGTCGTGGGAATTAATAATTTGATATCGTGGCCCGCGAGGTTGATGCGGCCAGTCAATCCAAAGAATTTGCTTTCGTTTTGCAGGGAGCAGCGCTGCTGATCGGCGAGCGCTTCGACGAACCAGGCGCCCGCGTTGTGGCGTGTATCTTCATAATCGCGGCCGGGATTGCCCAGGCCGACGATCAATTGAATCGCGCTCACTCGCGAGCCCCTGTTCTAAAGTCTGATTGCAAAATCAGAGTGAAAAGGAAGGCTTATTTGCCTTCTTCTTCGGTTGCTGCTTCTTCACCGCTCGCACCGCGCGGCAGCGTGACGCTCACCACGGCCTGGTCGTGCGCAGTGCCGTGTGCGAGCTCGACGCTCTCAACACCTGCCGGCAGTTTCAGATTGGAGATGTGCAGGATGGTGCCGACGTGAACGTCTGCCATATCGACTTCGATAAACTCGGGCAGGTTTTTCGGCAGGCAACGCAGTTCGATTTCAGACTGCGAGTGGGAAATCACGCCGCCTTCGAGACGCACGCCAACGCACTTGTCCTGATTGATGAAGTGCAGCGGCACCCGCACGTGAATCGTGTGCGTCGCATCGACGCGCTGGAAGTCGGCGTGCAGAATGATCGTCTTCGACGGATGGCGCTGCAGGTCGCGCAGGATGACCTGCTCGTTCGCGCCATCGATCGTCAGTGTGATGATGTGCGAATAAAACGCTTCGTCTTCCAGCGCTTTTGCCAGATCTTTCTGGACCAGGGAAATATTTTGCGGTGCCTTGGCGCCACCGTAAATGATTCCCGGCAATTCGCCAGCCAGACGACGCAGGCGGCGGCTCGCACCCTTCCCCGCATCGGTTCTGGCTTTTGCAGCCAAAGTAAATGATGAAGTCATGATGTTGCTCCAAATTGATTCGCTTTCGCGAATGAAAAAAACGTTCTTGCGAACGCTGGGAAAACACCGTCAGATCTGCGACCGATCTGGCGGCGGGTTGTAAAACTGTTCAAATATTCACGCACTACCGAAACATCGCGCTGATCGATTCTTCATTGCTCACGCGTCGCATCGCTTCGGCCAGCATATTCGCTATCGTGAGCTGGCGAATGCGCGAACAGTCTTTCGAGGCTTCGCTCAATGGAATCGTGTCGGTGACGATCAGTTCGTCGAGTTGAGACTGTTCGATATTCTGGATCGCCTTGCCCGACAGCACGGGGTGCGTGCAGTAGGCGATGACTTTTTTCGCGCCGTGATCTTTCAATGCCTGCGCCGCCTTGCACAGCGTGCCGGCGGTATCGACCATATCGTCGACGAGAATGCAGGTGCGATCTTTCACTTCACCGATGATGTGCATGACCTGCGCGACATTCGCGGCGGGACGGCGTTTATCGATAATCGCGAGATCGGTATCGCCGAGCTGTTTGGCGACGGCGCGCGCGCGCACGACACCGCCGATATCGGGCGAAACCACCATCAGGTTTTCGTAATTCTGGCGCTCGATATCGTCGAGCAAGACCGGCGAGCCGTAGACGTTGTCGACCGGTACTTCGAAGAACCCCTGAATCTGTTCGGCATGCAGATCGACCGTGAGCACGCGATCGACCCCGACGCTGCTGAGCATGTCTGCGGCAACGCGCGCGCTGATGGGCACCCGCGCCGAGCGCACGCGGCGGTCCTGACGCGAGTAGCCGAAATACGGAACCACTGCAGTGATGCGGCCGGCCGAGCTGCGGCGCAGCGCATCGATCATGAACACGAGTTCCATGAGGTTGTCGTTGGTCGGCGCGCAGGTGGATTGCAGTACGAAAATATCGCCGCCGCGCACGTTCTCGTTGATCTCGACGAGGATCTCGCCATCGGAGAAGCGGCCGACGGTGGCATCGCCGAGGGGAATGTGCAGACGCTCTACCACTTTGCGAGCCAGTTCGGGGTTCGCATTGCCGGAGAAGACCATCATTTGCGCCACGGCGATTGTCCTGAAGTTGAGGGGTCTGTGTTTAAAAGACCTGACCGGATTAGACGAACTGCGGTTGATATGGACTTTAAAAAAACAACCGCGCCAGATGCGCGGTTGCTGTGTCTATTAACCTGGGCCGTGACGGCGCCAGATCGTTAATAGTGGCAGGGGTAGATGGATTCGAACCACCGAATGGCGGGATCAAAACCCGCTGCCTTACCGCTTGGCGA
>CAZWBA010000022.1:0-4415 GCA_964631955.1 uncultured Verrucomicrobiaceae bacterium
CCATTTCTTTTTTAGCGCGACGCGCACGCGCTTCGCGCTAAAAAAGAAATGGTCGCGGCCAACCTGCGCCTCGTTCTTTCCCTCGCGCAAAAATACACGAACCGCGGCCTGCAATTCCTCGATCTGATTCAGGAAGGCAATATCGGCCTCATGAAAGCTGTCGATAAATTCGAATATCGTCGCGGCTACAAATTCTCGACTTACGCGACATGGTGGATTCGTCAGGCGATCACACGCTCGATCGCCGATCAGGCACGTACGATTCGTATTCCTGTGCACATGATCGAAACGATCAACAAACTCAACCGCATTTCCCGCCAGATGCTGCAGGAAATGGGACGCGAACCGACACCGGAAGAACTCGGCGAGCGTATGGAAATGCCGGAAGACAAAGTGCGCAAGGTGCTGAAAATCGCGAAGGAGCCGATTTCGATGGAAACACCGATCGGCGATGACGAAGATTCGCATCTCGGTGATTTCATCGAAGATACAACGATCGCCTCGCCGATCGATGCCGCCACCGGTGAAGGTCTGCGCGAAGCCACACGCCAGGTGCTCGCCGGATTGACCGCACGCGAAGCCAAAGTATTGCGCATGCGCTTCGGCATCGACATGAACACCGACCACACGCTCGAAGAAGTCGGCAAACAATTCGACGTCACGCGCGAACGTATTCGTCAGATCGAAGCAAAAGCGCTGCGCAAATTGCGCCACCCTTCACGCTCCGATCATTTGCGCAGCTTCCTGGATGAATAATCACGCCAGAAGTCTGCACTGACATCGATGCAATTGTGATAACTTTGTGCGGCGCCTATAATGGCGCCGCATTTCTTTTTGGGCCTTTAGCTCAGTTGGTTAGAGCATCCGACTCATAATCGGCAGGTCCTGGGTTCAAGTCCCGGAAGGCCCACCACTTTACTTTTATCACCGCATTTACTTTTATCGCCGCAAAAACGTACCCGCCGCATTCGCTCGGTTGCTTTATTCTCAAGTTGCTTCACTCGCAACATGACAACAAAATACATTCGCAATAATTCAGGCCCGTCCATTTTGTGATCGGGTAAACGACCCCGCCGCCATCACCGCTATTTCTTTTTGAAAATTGTGAGGAATCGTTATGAAATCACGCGCCGCCGTTGCTTTTGGACCGGGCCAGCCGCTGCAGGTTGTCGAGATCGATGTGGCACCGCCGCGCGCGGGAGAGGTACTCGTCAAAATCACGCACACGGGCGTATGTCATACCGATGCGTTCACGCTAAGCGGTGATGATCCCGAGGGGATTTTTCCGGCCGTGCTGGGCCATGAAGGCGCAGGCATCGTTGTCGAAACCGGCGAAGGTGTCACCAGCGTTAAACCCGGCGATCATGTGATTCCGCTGTATACGGCAGAATGTCGCGAGTGCAAATTCTGCAAATCGGGCAAAACCAATTTGTGCCAGAAGGTCCGCGCAACCCAGGGTAAAGGCGTGATGCCGGACGGCACGACACGCTTCTCCTACAACGGCCAGCCGATTTATCACTACATGGGCTGCAGCACATTCAGCGAATACACTGTCGTCAACGAAATTCAGCTCGCCAAAATCAACTCCGACGCTGATCACGGCAAAGTGTGTCTGTTAGGTTGCGGTGTGACGACAGGCATCGGCGCCGTGCACAACACCGCCAAAGTAAAAGCGGGCGACACTGTTGCGGTATTCGGACTCGGCGGTATCGGACTCGCGGTGATTCAGGGCGCGCGCCAGGCAAAAGCGGGCCGCATTATCGGCATCGATACCAATCCGGAAAAATTCGGTCTCGCCAGACAGATGGGCGCGACGGATGCCATCAACCCGAAGGATCACACCGGGCCGATTCAGGATGTGATCGTCGAAATGACCGACGGCGGCGTCGATTTCAGTTTCGAATGCATCGGCAATGTCGATGTCATGCGCGCGGCGCTCGAATGCTGCCACAAGGGCTGGGGTGAAAGCGTCATTATCGGCGTCGCGGGCGCAGGTCAGGAAATTCGCACACGCCCCTTTCAATTAGTGACCGGACGCGTATGGCGCGGCTCTGCATTTGGCGGCGTCAAGGGCCGCACGCAATTGCCGGGCATGGTGGAGCAGGCGATGCGTGGTGAGATTCAACTCGATCCATTCGTCACGCACACACTCCCTCTCGATAAAATCAATGAAGCGTTCGATTTAATGCACGAAGGAAAATCCATTCGCACGGTCATTCATTATTGATGCGGAAATAACGGAGAAATATCGTGAACTTGCAACGCATTGAACATCGCGCTTGTTTTGGCGGCTGGCAGGATGTCTATCGACATCGCGCGACAACGCTGAATTGCGAAATGAATGTCGGTGTTTATTTACCGCCCCAGGCAGACAGACAAAAGTGTCCCGTTCTGTACTGGCTATCCGGTCTGACATGCACTGAGCAAAATTTTATTACCAAAGCAGGCGCCCAAAGATACGCGGCAGAGCATGGCATTATCGTCGTTACACCCGATACAAGTCCGCGCGGCGATGATGTTGCAGATGCCGACAGTTACGATCTCGGCAAAGGCGCAAGCTTTTACGTAAATGCAACACAGGAACCCTGGTCGGTACATTATCGAATGCAGGAGTATATTGCGCACGAATTGCCGGTCTGGATCGAAGCCAATTTTCCCGCGACGACAGCGCGCGCAATTAGCGGTCATTCAATGGGTGGGCACGGCGCGCTGATTACCGCTTTGCGAAATCCCGATCGCTATGCCAGCGTCTCGGCTTTCGCTCCCATTGTTGCAGCCACGCAGGTTCCGTGGGGAGAAAAAGCTTTCAGCGCCTATCTCGGCATCGATCGCAGCACGTGGAAAAACTGGGACGCCTGCGAGCTGATTGCGCGCGCCACAAAAAAAATACCGCTGCTTATCGATCAGGGCGGTGACGATGAATTTCTCGCCGCACAACTTCAGCCCGAACGCATACAGATGGCATGCAGCTCCGCACAGTACCCTCTCGAATTAAACAGGCGTGAGGGTTATGACCACAGTTATTATTTCATCGCGAGTTTCATCGGCGAGCACTTCGAATTTCACGCGCGCCATTTCCACAAAATTTCGTAATTGTCGCTGCGATTGCACTGTGCGATAAGAACGGGTTGCGGCCTGAAAATATGAAATGAATTATCCGAAACATTAATTAATACGCAATGATTTATTGGCGAACCGGAACATGGATATCAAACGACTCAATCCAACACCGCGCTGGTCAGATGCAACGGTTTTCAATCGTCTCGCGCATTTTGTCGAAGTGCCTGCAGATACCAGTGCCGATATTTCATCGCAAATCGCACAGCTATTTTCGCAGGCGGAAGCAACCCTGACTGTCGTAAGAAGCGATAAATCGCGGCTGCTTTCCGCCACAATCTATCTCACCGATTTCGCAAACCTCGCTACCTTCAACGCCGCCTGGGAAGCCTGGCTTCCTTTTGGCACCGCACCATCCCGCGCCTGTATAAAAGTCGAATTGGCCAACCCTGCCATGCTGATTGAAATCGCTTTCGTCGCAGTAACACGCGACTGAATTCCACCCTGTCGATAACGGGCCACGAATAGTGGCGCGCAGCCACTCATCGGCTTATTTTTAACCAAAAGAGTACACTCTTTAATACGTTACAAACGTAATACATACAAACAATAACAATATTTAATGTAAATCCGCCTTGACCACCCATAGAAAAACGCATGTAATTCCAAATAAAGCGGCCTTTATAACAAAATCTTGAATGAATCGCCGCCCGCCCGTTGCATTGCCGAAACGGACATTGCTGAAGCGGAACAGGACATCCGGAAAGCAGAGCAAGCGTTGCACCGTGCACCGACCAGATCCCTGGCCAAATCGATTCTCATAACGAAGAGAGGAACCACCTGATGAAGTTAACTCGAACCCACCGCGCACTCGGCCAATCAAGACGAGCTGCTCTGGTCAAGCCGAACGCCATGCTGGGAGCGCTTGCGGCTGCTATTTCAGCGTGTTACGCGCCGCAGACGTTCGCCGCTGAAGGCGCGCGTCAGATGGACGAGGTCATTGTGACGGCACGGCGGCGCGACGAAATGGCGCAGGACGTCCCCATTTCGATGACGGTCATGACTGAGGATTTCCTCAAAAACAACAACATCGAGCACGTCGAGGATCTCGGCACCAAAGTACCCTCGCTGCGCATCACGCAGGTTGGCGGCGCGATGAACGAAGTCGTCGTCACGCTTCGCGGTCAACGTCAGGGGGAAGCGGCGTTTAACCAGGATCCGGCAGCCCCGATGTATTTCAACGAGATCGTGGTATCGCCAATTCAGGGCGCCAATCTGGGCCTGTACGATCTTGAAAGCCTGCAGGTTCTCAAAGGACCGCAAGGCACCCTGTTCGGCCGCAACTCCACCGGTGGCGC
>CAZWBA010000022.1:4425-31846 GCA_964631955.1 uncultured Verrucomicrobiaceae bacterium
GGCGCCCTGCAAATCACACCGAAACGCCCTGGCTACAAGCTCGGCGGATATGTCGAAGCGAAAGTCGGCAACTACAACCTGGCCGGCTTCGAAGGTGCCGTCGACGTACCTTTGACCGATGAGCTGACCACGCGTCTGGTGGCGCACAAGCTGGATCGCGACGGCTATCAGAAAAATATCGCCAACAATGCGCTGCACGGCCGCGATTATCGCGACGAGCATTCCGAAGGCGCGCGCCTGAGCGTCAACTTCGAACACGATGCCTTCAGCAATCTGACCGTGCTGTCTTATGAGGAAAACAACACAGCCGGGGCCATGCCCGTCATTGCAGCGGCCAATATGAGCATCCTCAATATCAACCTTGCATCGAGCGGATCCGGACCGGCTTATCAGGCCGCCGTCGCCGAGCAGGGTGGACGCAGCCCGTGGAGAATCAAATCGAATCTCGATGCCGAAGAGAACGCCAGAAGCATCTTTGGTTCGAATACGACGGAATACAACCTTACCGACGATTTAACCGTAAAGAATGTGTTCGGCTATCGTAAGGTCGGCTATGCCACCGCAAGCGATGTCGATGGCACGGAGTTAAATCTCTTCGGTGCGTACGCGCCCACCACAGAGCCGCGACTCAACACGATCGACACCGAGTTTTATAGCGACGAGCTGCAGATGTACGGCTCCGCGCTCGATGCAGATCTGGACTGGATCGCCGGCCTGTACTGGTCGAAGCTGACCGGAACCGAGGACAAACTGGTGCAACAGCTGCCGGGCTCCTACGATTCCGGACTCAACGATATTCTCAACGAATCGTATGGCCTGTTCATCGAGGGCACCTACGCCTTTACCGAGCAATGGGCACTGACCCTGGGCGCCCGTCAAAGCCAGGAAGACCGCGAAGTCACCCTGCGCAAATGGACCTCTCCGGTACGTTCGGATGCCACCTGCGGTACCTTCGCCGAAGGCGTGGTTCCCACACCGGCACTCGTTCCGGGCGGCCTTGCGGGCACGAAGGCGCCAGGCTGCGAGCGCAGTGCAGATGAATCGTTCGACAGCACAACCTGGAAAGCATCGGTCAACTTCACTCCGCAGCCAGGCACTCTGGTGTACGGAAGCATCTCGACGGGCTTCCGCGCTGGCGGCTTCAACACCCGCGGCGTCGACGATGCCACTCTCCAGCCGTTCGATCCGGAAAACGTAACGACCTATGAGCTGGGTCACAAGCAGGACTGGGATCTGGCCGGCGTGCCGATTCGCAGCAGCGCGGCAATTTATCTCCAGAACTATGAAGATATTCAGAACACGGTGTCGTTCAACGATTCCACGGGGCGCCTGGTCACACAGACACAAAACGCAGGCAAGGCGGAAATCAAGGGATTTGAAGCCGAAATTACCGCGAAGCCTACCGATGAGCTGACCATCGCGCTGTCCTACTCTTACGTCGACGCACAATTCAAGGAGAAGGAAGATCGTCTCTCTGGAACCACTATCGTGGCCGACACCAGCGATAACGAATTCGCCTACATTCCGAAGCAGTCGCTGACATCGTCGGTGATCTATGTGTTGCCGCTCGACGCTACGCTCGGCGATATTTCACTGATGGCGAGCGCGTACTGGCAGGACGACATGACCACGCATCCACAGCTGGACGAGTTCGGTCTGATGAGAAACCGGATGGGCAACCTCTGGTCTGCTACCGATCTTGCTGCGGCAAGAAAGGCTTCGAAAGCAGATGCCTACACCGTGCTCAATCTCCGCGCTGACTGGCGCGGCATCATGGGCTCCACCTTCGATGCCGCCATCTACGTGGATAACGCGACCGATGAGGAGTACATCCTCGGCGGATTGAACGTTATCGAGAGCGGTGGCTACGCGGCCTATCACTACGGTGCGCCGCGCACTTATGGTGCTTCGGTGAAATATTCGTTCTAACTTCAAAGCCCCTTAGACCGACACCTGCTCTTGGGTGATTACGTCCGGCGGTTGCGTAGATGCGCAACCGCCTTTTTTTCACCCCGAAAATAGTACACTCTTTGTTAGATTACGACTGTAACAATGTCTAACGGTAGCAACCCTTAACACAAAAAAATCTTGACCGTGTCCAAATAAGCCATGTAAGTTGCCAATCAGTATCCTCTATACAAATTTAACTATAAAAAACTAAAAGCCAGACCACCTCAATCAAACGATTAAATCCACCTCGTCGGAGGCGGTTCCCGCATATCTGGAGAAATCAATAAAAAGAGCATTCCTGCTACAAAGTACAAAAAATCATCTATAACTCATTCAATAATTCATAATGAAGAGAGGAACCACCCGATGAAATTGACCCAAAGCCACCGCACATCCAGCCCTTCAAAACGAGCCTCCTTTACCAAACCCACTGCAGTATTAAGCGCGCTCGCGGCAGCCATTTCAGCGTGCTACATGCCGCAAACCTTCGCTCAAAGCGGTGCTCGTCAGATGGACGAGGTAATCGTGACGGCGCGCCGTAAAGATGAAATGGCGCAGGAAGTTCCGATTTCGATGACGGTCATGACGGAAGATTTCCTCAAAACCAACAACGTGGTGAAGATTGAAGATATCGGCACCAAAGTACCGTCGCTGCGCATCAGCTCGCTCGGCGGCTCAAGAAACGAGCCCGTGATTACCTTGCGCGGTCAGCGTCAGGGTGAAGCCGCCTTCAACCAGGACCCGGCAGCGCCGCTGTATTTCAATGAAATCGTGATGGCACCGATTCAGGGCAGCAACTCAGGTATTTATGACCTCGAGAGCCTGCAGGTTCTCAAAGGGCCGCAGGGCACATTGTTCGGCCGCAACAGCACCGGCGGCGCGATCATGATGACCCCGAAGCGCCCCGGTTTTAAATTGGGCGGATACGCGGAAGTCAAGATCGGCAATTACGACCTTCACGGCTTTGAAGGCGCGGTCGATATTCCCATCGTCCAGGGTCTGACCACTCGTCTGGCTGCCCATAAGCTCGATCGCGATGGCTACCAGAAAAATATCGCCGACAATCAATTTTATGGAGACCGTCGCAGTGATGAGCACTCGGAAGGTGCGCGACTCAGCGTCAACTTTGAGAGCGGAGCGTTCAGTAACTTGACGGTAATGGCTTACGACCAGGATGAAGTCGCAGGTAGCGTGCCTGTTGCAAGCGCCATCAACCCGGCCGTAGGGTTTCTCGGCGTAGCTTATATTCCCTTCCCGGCGCCATATCCCCAGAACACCCTTCTTCAAGACTGGATCGCCGGGGTTAGGGAGCAAGTAGACCGCGATGACCCGTGGAAAATTAAATCCGATATGGATGGGAAGGAAACTGTCAGAAACACCTTCTTTTCGAATACCACCGAGTACGAAATCGTCGATGACCTGTCCGTGAAAAATGTATTCGGTTATCGCAAGGTTCATTTTGCCTACGCCGCGGATATCGATGGCACGGCAGTTCCCGTGTTTGGTGCCTATCCATCGGGCGGATACGCCGGGACTGCAGATCCCATTCAGACTCCAAAAATCGATACCGAATTTTATAGCGATGAACTGCAATTGTTCGGTTCCGCGTTCGACAACAAGCTCGACTGGATTACCGGGCTGTATTGGTCGAAATTATCCGGGGATGAAAAGAAGATGGGGCAGATTACCCCCGCCTTTACCACTCCAACTCAATTCCCCGCACCGTATCCTGCCTATGCTGTGTCGGCGGCTGGTTTCGAAAACTCGCACAACAGCATTGAAAACACCTCCTATGGTCTTTTTGTTGAGGGTACCTATCAGTTCATTGATGAGTTATCGGTGACGCTGGGCGCTCGTCAAAGTCTTGAAAAGCGTGAAATGACAGTGCAGAAGTTTGGCACCTTAGTCCAAAGCCTTGCTGTTCCGCCGAATCCCGCACCTCTTCCATCATTCCTCCGCCCTCGTCCTTCTTGTCAAATCTTAGCCGAAGGCGCAACAAGCCTTTGGGACATCGCACCTGATTGTAAGCGGTCGGTTGATGAAGAGTTCGACAGCACGACCTGGAAAGTCTCGGTCAACTACACGCCGACACCGACAATGCTGGTTTACGGCAGCATCTCGACGGGCTTCCGCGCGGGTGGTTTCAATACGCGTGGAACGAACGACGCCACGCTGGAGCCATTCGACCCGGAGAATGTGACGACGTACGAGATAGGTACGAAGCAAGATTGGGATCTCGGTGGAATGCCGCTTCGCGGCAACCTCGCCGTGTATCTGCAGGAATATGAAGACATTCAGCAGACTCTCTCGTTCGCTGGCGCCACGGGCGCTCTGGAAACGAAAACGATCAACGCGGCCAAGGCAGAAATTACCGGTCTCGAACTGGATGTCACTCTCCAGCCACTGGATGATTTGTTGCTGAGCGCGTCCTACTCGTATGTCAATGCGAAGTACAAGGAGAGAGAGGACGATATCGACTTCGATGGCAACCGCAATTTAACAGCGGCAGAAAGAGGCGTGGATACCAGCAGCAACGCCTTCCCGTATATCCCGGAGCAATCGGCTACCGCATCGGCGACCTACACACTGCCGCTGGATGCTTCGCTGGGACAGATTTCGTTCATGGCCAGCGTCTACTGGCAGGATGACATGAGATCGCATCCGCTCTATAAGCAATTCGATTCCTTTAATTGGGACACCAGGTTTCCGGGTACGGTACAAGCAGCAAAAGAAGCCTCGGAACTCGACAGCTATACCGTCTACAACCTGCGTGCTGATTGGCGCGGTATCCTGGGTTCGAGCTTCGATGCGGCCATCTACGTCGACAACCTCAACGATGAAGAGTATGTACAGGGCGGCCTGAACGTTATCGAAAGCCTGGGCTATACAGGCTATAACTACGGCGCGCCGCGTACCTACGGTGCATCATTTAGATACTCGTTCTGATTTCGCGGTTTCCCGCGATCTAACACCCGCACTTTGGGGTGTTTGACTCCTCCGGCGGTTGCGGCATCTGCCCAACCGCCTTTTTAAACCGAAATCGATTGGTTGCCTTGCAAATGAAGGGACGCCTTGTTGCGCGTCGAAAACGGCAACCGAAACATCGGCTGCGTCTCGATCAATAACTTCCCTGACCCCTCAGGTCAGTTGGCGGTAAATGACAAAGCGTCATTGCTGTACCGCCTTTTTTCAGTCTCCCTCTGCAAGTTCCAGACTCTGCCAGCGCCGATACCATAAATTGCGGCTGTGGCGAGCTGCCAGCGCAGCCAATTCCTTATCGCCGTCTTCGACTGAGGAAAACTCCATTAATTTTGCATGGCGCCATGCCTGCACAAATTCATGGTGTTCAGCCGTCTCGGGTTCCTGTGGGCGCGACATGAATTTTCTGCCCGCGTAAATTGCATTGACCTGAAATAAAAACTCGATGTAGCGAGAATCGATCAGGGTGAGAAACTCCGTGCGTATCTCCAAATCGAGCGCCAACACATCGTTCAGACTCGCACGCGATCGCATCGCCAGCACTTTCTCACGCAATACGTGCATTACCGCCTTTGCACGCTGCGGCTCAACGCTCGCTGCCCGTCGCACGATTTCAATCCAGAGCGTGGTGCCGATGACGGCGGTTTCGGTGACATCGGCATCGATCATATCGAGATAGGCATTGATCGAATTTTCGATTGCTCTCAAATCGGGACGCGCAGAAAAATATCCACCGTTGATTCCGCGCCTGACCGCAAGCCAGCCCTCGCGCTCCAGCAATCGGGCAACCTGGCGCAATGTCGCACGCGATACTTTTAAATATGCGATCAGCTCTTCTTCGCTGCCGAGCAGTGAACCTGCTTCTTTTTCCTGCACCAGCGCGCGCAAGTTCGACGCCGCAATCTCAATTGTCGATTTTGCTTTTTTTGGAGAGTCCATAATGTCCATTTCGATATGTGAAACCAATATCGTGTCGACCGCATTTTTCTCTGCGCATCTGCTTCACTGCACTTTTTTCACCAATGCCAGATAGCGGGATTCCATCTTACTGTATTCGGCCCGCAGCCTTTCCAACTCTTTTTTTTCATCGGCAATCTGCTGATGCGCAGTTTTTATTTCTGCCAGTTCATGCCGCAGCGCGTCACATTCCTGCTTGAGCAATTCATTGCTGCTGCGCAACTCATCCTCCTCTTCAGCGACGGCGACAAACTGCTCCTTGATTTCGCGGTATTGTTTGCGGATATCGTTCAATGCCGATTCTTTTTCGGCGAGCGTGTCGCGCAGCTTCGACATTTCAACCGCCGCCTCCGGGTTGGCTGCGAATTCGACCTGACCGCTCAGATCGCGTCGCTGTTGCTGCAAGGTATTACGCTCCGCGTATGATTGCTGCATACGCGTTGCCGCTTCATTCGATTGAGCAGTCTGTTCGAGTTCCAGATAATAATTCTCAAGCATTTCGCATTCGGCCTGCTTGCGTGCAAGGGCTGCGGAATTTTCTTCAAGCGATTGCTTCAATGTCTCCAGCTGTGCCTTTTGCTCGTCGGAAAGATCGTCGCGGCCGCTGGCGAGTTCCAGACTTTTTGCCGCCAGTTCCTCGTATTGAACCCCGATCGTCTCGCACTCCTGACGAAGCCTGCGAATTTCACTTTCGCGCTCCTTCAGACGCTGATTCATTTCCTCCACTTCCTTGATACGCACCGCACCAAAAAGTGGCGCGGATGATTGCCGCGCTTCCAGATCCTGAATACGCCGGGTGTGAACAACCAGCTCTTCCTGTAATCGTCTTTCCGTTGTTTCGAGCTCGCGAACACGCTCTCTGTAGCGCGCGGATTCTTCCGCGCCCGGCGATTCAATTTTTTCCTGCGACTCGATGCCGTTCCGTCCTTGTTCGCCATCGCTTTCAGAACTGCGCAGCAGCCGCTCCTCCAGCTCAAAATACAAGTCTTTGAATTTTTCGAGATTGGCTATGCGCTGTTGATAATTCAGCAGTAATGGATCGTTTTTCTGCTGCTGTGCGTCCTGCAGCGCCTTGATTTTATCGTTAGCCGCGTGCAGGTTCTGGCGAATCAGCTCCAGCCGCTGGCGCAGCGCAGCCACTTCGTGACTGAGATGCCCGGAACGTTCACGCTCCCTGCGTAACCGCCGGCGTATAACCAGCAGACCAACGCCCGCAGCGACCAATGCGAGAAAAAATATTTCTGCGAAAATCAAAAAGATAAATTCGCCGCGCAATGCCTTGCCTCCCATCGATTCCCTATCGGCCGCTCGTCGCCCAAGTATAGCCTGCTACACTTGAGGACAAGGTCCATCGCGAAAAAGGCAGAACCGCACAATGAACGTCTTGATTGTCGATGACAGCAAAGCCATGCAGAACATCATCACCAAATCGATGAAGAATATTGGCTATCTCAACGATCATTACAGCTACGCGAGCGATGGCGAGGAGGCATTACGGCTGATCCGCAATGAGTCCCCTGATCTCATCCTGTGCGACATGCACATGCCGAGGATGACCGGTGTCGATCTGCTACGTGTGCTGCGCAATGAAAATAATCGGACCCGAATGGTGATCGTCTCCATCGACGACGATCCGAAAATCGTGGCCAGTATCAGCGAGCTGGGGGGCGATGCCTATTTACAGAAACCCTTCACGTCAGAGGAACTCTTCAATACCGTCTCCCGCATTCTGGGCAAGAAACTCGAGAAAAAAATCAAACCCGCGCAGGACATGGCCACGCTCATACCGCACAAGCCAGTACTGGAGCGAATCATGAGCAGCCTGGCCGCCAGCGACGTGCGTTTCACCGATGCCCGCTTTCAGGATATCGACTTTAGTCGCTCACCTTTTTATGGCGGCACTTTCCAGAACGAGCACAACCGTATCAAGCTCGGCATGTTTATGGATGCACTCGCTGCTAATACGATCGGCGCAATCATCAACCGGAAATCACTGGAGGTTGCGCTCGAAGCTGCGCAGGCGAAACGTATCGATACCGAAACCAGAGAAGCCCTGTTAGCCTTTCTGGGTTTGTTTAGCGGGATATGTCCCGCGTCGCCGGCCGGACATCTGCTGGAGATTCATGCCGAACATCTCGCGCCGGATGGACACGGCCATTTGAGTAATCATTTAAAACAATTCGCGGATACCGCCACTCTTTATTCGATCGACTGCGGTATCAGTCAGGGTGGAAAAATTATTTTTATGTCGCCCTGAAGCAGATCTTACAAAAACTCGCGCAACGCTGCGATAAATTGATCGAACTGATCGTGATGCAGCCAGTGTCCCGCGTTTTCGAAAGTCAGATTGCGGTGATCGCGGAAATGTTCCGAGCGACCATCGGTCGCAGGATTCGTGGTCCAGCTTTCCGGCCCCCAGCAGATCAGGGTAGGCGCAGTGATTTCGCGCCAGTAGTCGGCAAGATCGAGAGCAAAATCCTCCGGCGCGAAATTGCCGCAGGCAGGATCATGCTTCCAGCTAAATCCATCGGTATGGCGACGCACACCATGCACTGCCAAATGATGCGCGCGTTCGTCGGTCAATAATTTATTCGTTTTCAACAGGCGCGCTGCCGCTTCTTCGATACTGCCAAAACGCCGCGGTGTTTTGGCCGATTCACGGCGCTTTTCCAGCCATTCGCGCATGCGCCTCACAACTCCCTGCTCATCCCAGCGCGCAATCGCCGGTGCGGTCGGCCCCATCGCGTCGACCAGGACCAGCTTGCGCACACGCGAAGGATACAAGCCTGCAAAACGTGTGGCTGGATTGCCGCCGAAAGAGTGCGCAACAATGCTGACCTGTTCATAACCCAGCGCATCGATAAAATCGGCAAAATCCTGCAGATGATACGGCGTCAGGTACGCGCCATCGGGCGACCACTCGCTATCGCCATGCCCGCGCAAATCCAGTGCGGTGACATGCCAGTCGTTACACAGCGCGCGTGCAACCCAGTCCCAGCTGCGCGCGTGATCCCACATGCCATGCACGAGCACCAGCGGCGGCGCACCCTCATTACCCCAATCCAGATAATGCAATCGCAAACCCTGCGATACGAAGGTTCTTGAAACGGGCTCGCGATGAGCAGGGGATTTTTCGTCAGGCATGAAGTTGCAACATAGAAAATAATCGATTGCCAAAATCTAGCAGTTACCCGCCACGGCCTGCCATTAACAATCTGTCATTATTTATCGCAACATCATTGAATTCGCTTGATCAGTATTTCGCTTCGCACGCCTGTCACGCCGCTCACTTCCTTGGCGAGATTGACGGCGCGCGTGGCTTCCGCTTCGCTCACGGCAACCCCCTTGAGGGTGACGGTGCCATCGTCCTGCGCGCTGGCGTCGATCTTTGTCAGCGGGGAAAATCCCTCACGCTGGAGCTTGGCCTGAATTTGCTGTACGGTGACGCTGCCATCGATATATTGACGCGGTGCGGCAGGCTCCGCGATCGCCGTCTGCGTCAGCAGGGCTGCCTGTGAAAGAAGGGTTGCACAGAAAACCGCAGATATAAAACTCAGATGATGTTTCATCGGTAGCTCCTCCGAATTCACGCTTTAATCACTGTGCGTCCGCATTTGATTTATCGCGCACATGCTTTTGCTGTTCGCATTTTGACTATTGCGCGAAAGCAATCGCAGGTCAGTGGCTTTTCGCACTGAAGCGGGAGGAGAAACCGAATTATGGGAAGTGTTGCGATGAATTATGCCGCTTCGCGACGCGCATCGATGATTTGTGCGAGTTCATCGCCATCGATCGATTCCTTCGCGAGCAGTGTCGCCACGATGGCATCGAATGCGTGACGATGCGCCTGAAGCAACTGCTCGCACTCTTCACCCAAGCGACGCAATAGTAACTCGGCACGAGCAATGGGTTCACTCATATCGGGACGCAGGTTCATATCGTTGAGCGCTTCGATATTGAACAGATTGCCTTCATCCCCGAGACCCAGCGTCGCTACCATCGACAGCGCAATTTTCGAGGCCTCTTTCAGATCCTGCGCTGCGCCGCTCGAGCATTCATTATAACGTATCGACTCAGCGGCACGGCCGCCGAGCAGCATCTTTATGCGGCTTTCGAGAAATGAGCGCACATATAAACGCTGATCGCTGATCGGAGTGATCATGGTGACACCGAGACTCGGGCCGCGCGGCACGATCGTGACTTTTTCGATATTGCCGACATCGAGTAAATAGCCAACCAGCGCATGCCCCGCTTCGTGCACGGCGATGCGATCGCGCTCGGCTTCGGTGAGCGGTGTCGCCGTGAGCGGCTTTTCACCGATACGGCAAACTTCGATGGCTTCGAGAAAGTCGCACATCTCGACTTTTTCTGCCGCGCGTTTCGCGGCAACGAGTGCGGCATGATTGACGATATAGGCAATGGCGGCGGGCGCCAGTCCAATCGTCAAACGGCCCAGCTGCGCATGATCGATTGCATCGGCTTCGGCAATTTTCTCGCCGTATAGACGAAACAATGCCTCGCGATCGGCAACGGTGGGCAGCGATAACGGAATCTTGCGATCGAAGCGGCCTTCACGCGTGAGCGCGGCATCGACCCGCTCGGGATAATTGGTTGCACCGATGACGATAATGCCGCTGTCGTTGGCGAAGCCATCGATTTCGGCGAGCAGCTGGTTGATGATGCGGTTGCCTTCGGATTCAGCCGCATTGCCGCCTTCGTTCGCCGTGCGCCGGCCGAGACCGTCGATCTCATCGATAAATAAAATGCACGGCGAATGCTTGCGTGCCTTGCGGAATAAACTTTTCACACGCAGGATGCCCATGCCGAGAAACATCGATGAAAAATCGCTGCCCGTCGCTGCGATAAAGTGAATGCCGCATTCACCGGCGAGCGCTTTTGCCAGCAGGGTCTTTCCTGTGCCGGGCGGACCCGATAATAAAACCCCGCGCGGCGGGCGCGCACCGACGCGCGCAAAACGCTCGGGCGCCTGCAGATACGAAACGACTTCCTGCAATGCGCTTTTCGCCTCGTCGGCACCGATGATGTCCTGAAAACGTACACCGGTATCGCGACGACTGAATCCGAAACCATTGCCCATGAGCGCCATCGGTTTCGCCAGCATGACACCGACGATCGCCAGTAACAGAATCGTCGGCAATAGTTGTGCGATTGCTTCGAAACTTATCTCGCTGCCGCTGACAATGGCGAGCGCAAAATTCTGATTGTGATTAAGGCGGTCGTAGAGCGCGCGCGACAGCGCGGCCGTGCCGGTGTCGGCGACATAATATTTTTCACCGCTCTGCGCTGAAACGAGCACGGCGCCGGTGGCAAGACCTACGGCGGTGACGCCCTGCCGATCGATGTCGCTGAATAAATACGAGGTATCGCGTTCGCGCACGAGCCACGGCGACGCGTCCTGGCGCATGGCGGCAATTTCCGCGTTGAATACCGTATCGTCTGCGCCCGACCGCGGCCATCCATAAAAAACTGCAATACCGATAGTCAGGAAAAGCAGCACAAGAGCGGTGACAAGTCGCGATTTCGCATTTTTCGACATGGCGGAAGAATCCCTGACAGCGGTGCACGCAATAACGGATTGACGCGGCTATCGGGCCGGCCATCTGCAAAGTCTAGCCGGGGAGACGGGATTGAAAATCCGTAGTTTCCGCCATGCGAACGCTGGCGAATATGAACGAAAAGCAGTAGCGCTTGAGCAAGCTTTCAGACAGGGCGCGAGGGCCGGTGTGACTGTACAAGCGTTTTTTGCTGCGCAATGATGGCCACCGATGTCAATGAGGTGTCTCGATGAACGAAACGGTTACACACGCGCTCGGTTTGCTCGCACTGACCATCGTCACGCTGCTGCCGATCATGAATCCACTCGGCACCTGCCCGTTATTGCTTGCATTGACGCCCGGCTGGAAAATTTCCGCGCGACAGCGGCTCGTGCGACGCGTGTGCTGGTATTCCTTCTGGATACTCACGGTGTTTTTACTGGCGGGCGAGCGCATCATCAATCTGTTTTCGATCTCCATCGAAGGCATCCGCATCGCGGGCGGACTGATCATCTGCAGAGTCGGTTTCGAAATGCTGATGCCCGGCGAGGATCGCGAAATCGTGCGCATGAAGCTCGAACAAACCGACGATAGACAGGACATCGCCTTTACACCACTCGCCATGCCTGCGCTTGCCGGTCCCGGATCGATCTCGGTGGTGCTGAGCATGGTGTCCTCATCGCCGCAGAATACCGAGCTCGCGAATATTCTCGTCATTCTGCTCGGCATTGCATTCTGTGTGGCGATTGCTTTCGCGGTGCTGCATGCGGCAGCGACTTACGTGCATTTGATCAGTCAAACCGCGCTCGATGCCTTCACACGCATCATGGGTTTTATTCTCGTGTGCATTGCCGTGCAGTTTGTGCTTTCGGGCATTGCCGGATTCGTGCGCAACACGAATTTCATCACGGGTTGATCGGCATAATCATAAAAAAACCTCGCTGCGCAAAATGCACAGCGAGGTTTTTTATGACACGTCTGAAAATTTTTACCGCGCGTTACCCTAAAAACGGTAGCCAACACCGAAGCTGATGACCGGCCAGTGTTTATAGTCGGAGACTTCGTCGTTCAACTCGTCCTCTTCGGCCTGAATATGGCCCGGCAATTCAGCGCACTCGACCGGATTGGCGGCTTGCGCTGCGGCGGTACAGGCACCGCTGAGTTTCACATCGGCGCTGCCCTGAAATACCACGCCGATATCCGCCACGAAATGGAAGTTGCCATTTTTACCGGCGACATTGCCCCAGCCGATTCCCAGATAAGGCGCTGTCGATTTGAAATCTGCGGTACCGCCCAGCGATCCCAGATCACCGGCATCATAATCCTGGCCATTCACGGTAATGGGCTGATTGAGTTTTGCATCGACATCGATTTTATTGCGATTGGCAATCACCCCGGCGGTGAGACGGAAGGATCCATTGAACGGATGCCAGTCGATCAGCAATTCCGCACCGCCGATTTTGGCTTCGGCGTCGTAATCGACATCGTCGGTCTCGACATCGATATCGTAATCGAGCGCGGTGTAACCTAGACGCGCGGTGAGCGTATCGGTTATGCCGTATCCGATACCGCCGCCCAATCCGAACGTGCCGGCCTTCGCATAAATACCAAACTCTGCGTGGGCTAACAGCGGCGCGCAAAGGACGATAGCGACAATCGACTTTCCAGAAGTTTTGATACGCATGACCGGGTTCCTTGTTCGAGCGATGAAATTACGATCTAACAAGGGTAGACGGCTCTTTCATGCCGTCAAATCATGGCGCCCATCTAACTCCGCGCGAACGCCGATCGCATAAATTACCCCATTACAAATAGTGCGCCGCCAAACATCGCGAGCACTGCACCCATTTCGCGATAGACATTGATTCGACTGCGCGATAACAGCATCGCGGCGCCGAAACCCAGCGCATGCAGCGATGCTGTGGCGAATAATATTGCTGCTCCCGTCGCTATCGGCGCGGTATGCGATAACTCGGCACCATGCGCCATGCCATGCAATGCGGCAAATAGCGCCACGGCACTCAACTGCACGAGTGGCGGCATCGCCATTTTCCGCATAAACAAAACACCGAGCACAATCAGCCCCGCAGCGATGCCGCTCTCAATCGCACTGAAGATAAAGCCTGTCGCGGCGGCCATCCAGCCAGCCAGCATTGCCATCAGAAACACCAAAGGCAATTGCCAGCGCATGCGACCGCCGATTCGACCTGCAAACATGCCGACGCCTAACATCATCAGCAAATGATCGATACCGGTAAAGGGATGCGCGAATGCTGTAATGAAACCGTCGATATGCCCCGAATGCGCCGATGCAAACGACGGTGACAACGCGATGACTGCTGCCATAATTTTTTTCATTTCTACTTCCCGTTATAAATTCACGATGTAAAAGCAACTCTCATTAATTCTTCATCAACCCGCGTGCTTCGATGAAACGTACGATGCTCTCCAGACCGGGGCCATCCTTCAAATTGCTGAAAAGGAATGGGCGCTCTCCGCGCATACGTTTCGCATCGCGCTCCATCACCTCCAGCGATGCACCAACCATCGGCGCGAGATCGATTTTATTGATCACCAGCAAATCGGATTTGGTAATGCCGGGACCGCCCTTGCGCGGAATTTTTTCTCCAGCGGCAACATCGATGACATAAATCGTCAAATCGGATAATTCGGGGCTGAATGTCGCGGCGAGGTTATCGCCACCACTTTCGACGAAGACGATATCGAGAGCCTCGAAACGGCTGCACAATTGCGCGACCGCTTCGAGATTCATCGAGGCATCCTCGCGAATCGCGGTGTGAGGGCAGCCGCCGGTTTCCACACCGATAATCCGCTCGGGAGCGAGCGCTTCGTTGCGCGTGAGAAACTCCGCGTCTTCCTTCGTGTAAATATCATTGGTGACCACGGCAATGTTGTAGGCCTCGCGCAAACGCTTGCACAGCGCCAATGTCAGCGCGGTTTTTCCGGAGCCTACCGGACCGCCAATACCGATGCGGAGGGGTTCGTTGTTTTTCATTAATTAATTTCCTTCATTTTAAACATGACCCCTCCGCCGCTGCGCGGCACCTCCCCTATTTTATAGGGGAGGCCATCTGCACCCAGTTGCGGGCACTAATGGCTCCCCCTGCGCAGTAGGGGGAGTGCCCAGAGGGCATAAATGCCCGAAGGGTGAGGGGGTCATCTACGATCTAAACAATCGACTGTATTGCGTTTCATGCCTTGCACCCGCGATCGACAAACCCGGCGCAAAATTACTTATCTCGTCATCACGCAGCGTGCACGCGGTTTTGATCGCTGCAGGAATTTTCGTACCGAGTGCGAGCAACATGCGCTGCCCCGCGACCTGCCCCAACGGCACCGTCTTCATCGCCGCGCTCACCTGATTTTCTATCCATGACCATAGAAATGCGTGCAAGGAACTATGAGCCGAAATTTTCCACACCGATGTCGCGCAGCCATACGCAAGGACGAACGGGACGGGAGCGATGCGTTCGAATAGCCGTACGATATCGGTATCGAACCCGATATCTTCGAGCAGGCGCACGAGCGAGTAACCCATCTGCAAGGTTTCCGCTCGCGCTTCGGAAGTGTCTCGTCCCGCGCAGTAATAACTGTTCCAATAATTCAAGGCGGCGATATCCTTTTTGTCCCACGCGTTGCGCATGCGCCACAGCACCGGCAATTCGAAACCGCACATATAGGTATCGATCACATCGCCTATCCACATAGCTGCACTGTTAGCGTCATGCACCGTACGGGTTTCAATCGCCCATTCCAGCCCCTGCGAATACGCGTATGCACCGACCGGCAACAGCGGACTCGCTAATTGCAATAGCCGGCTGAGATCGCCCGGCGCCAGCGCAACCGCATATTCATTCGACATGGCGATCAGTGCTCGTGATGGTGATGATGTCCCCCGCCGTACGCTCCCGCTTCGGGCTCGAACGGTGCGAGTTCCTCTTTCACGAGCATGCTCAATCCCGACAACATTGCCTTGAGGACATGATCCTGCTCCAGCCGCAGCCAGCCGTCGCCAATCTGCAGCGGCACGTGGCGGTTGGCCAGGTGATATACCGCCCGCAATAATTGTTGTGCGCCGCCCGCATGTAACGGATTGTGCGGCGTGACCTTCATTACCGCTTCGCTGGCCGCAATGACTTTGATGATGCGACCATCGCCGGAACGCAGAAAATCGCCACCGCGCAAAATGGTGCCGCGCTCCAGTATCAACGCCGCTTCGATGCCGGATTTCAGCGTTACGCGCGCGCGACTTTTCTGACGCTGATCGAATGGCAGAATCAATTCATCGTGGAAATGCCCGACTGGTTCAATGCGCTCGGTGATTTGTAAAAGTAATTGAATCATTACATTCTCATCTCATTTGACTCCCCATGAAATTAGGGGAGTACCCGGAGGACATAAATGCCCGCAGGGCGAAGGGGTCACGTTTTATAAGATGACCCGCAACACCTCCCCTATTTCTCAGGGGAGTCCGAAAATTAAAAAAGAAAATAACGCTGCGCCATCGGCAGCGATTGCGCCGGTTCGCAGGCAAGCAATTCACCATCGGCGCGCACGACATACGTTTCGGAATCGACATCGATATGCGGCTGATAATCGTTATGCACCATATCCTTCTTGCGCACGGTTCGCGTGCCACTGATGGCGACCAGCGGTTTTTTCAAATTCAATGCGCCGACCTGCGGATTATTCAGCGCCGCCTGCGATACAAAGGTCACCGAGGTTTTCAAGCCACCGCCGAACGCGCCAAACATCGGCCGATAATGCACGGGTTGCGGCGTGGGAATCGATGCGTTCGGGTCGCCCATCGCTGCGGCAGCGATAAATCCGCCTTTGATAATTAGCGATGGCTTCACACCAAAAAACACGGGCTTCCACAACACGAGATCAGCGAGCTTTCCAGCCTCGACCGAGCCGACGGTGTGGGCAATGCCATGGGTGAGTGCAGGATTGATCGTGTATTTGGCGAGGTAACGCTTGATACGAAAATTATCGTTGCTGCCGGAATTATTTTTTTCATCCTTCGAGGATAAATGGCCGCGCTGAATTTTCATTTTGTGCGCGGTCTGCCACGTGCGGATGATCACCTCACCCACGCGGCCCATCGCCTGCGAATCGGACGACATCATCGAAAATGCGCCGAGATCATGCAGGATATCTTCGGCAGCGATCGTTTCGCGGCGGATGCGCGATTCCGCGAACGCGATATCTTCTGCAATCGCGGGGTCGAGATGGTGACATACCATCAGCATATCCAGATGCTCGTCGATGGTGTTCACCGTGTACGGGCGCGTCGGATTTGTCGACGATGGCAGCACATTCGCATAACCGGCCGCTTTAATAATATCGGGCGCGTGTCCTCCACCCGCACCCTCGGTGTGGAAGGTGTGAATCGTGCGGTCTTTAAATGCCGCGATGGTGGCTTCGACAAAACCCGATTCATTGAGCGTGTCGGTGTGAATCGCGACCTGCGTGTCGGTTTTTTCAGCGACGCTCAGACAATTATCGATGGCAGCCGGTGTGGTTCCCCAGTCCTCGTGCAACTTCAAACCAATCGCGCCGGCTTCGATCTGCTCGATCAGCGGTCCCGGCAGACTCGCATTGCCTTTGCCGAGAAAACCCAGATTCATCGGAAACGCGTCGGCGGCTTCGAGCATGCGATGCATATGCCACGGACCGGGTGTGCAGGTGGTGGCGAATGTGCCGGTTGCGGGGCCGGTGCCGCCACCGATCATCGTCGTCACGCCCGACATCAATGCCTCTTCGATTTGCTGCGGGCAAATAAAATGAATATGCGAATCGATACCGCCGGCGGTAATGATCGCGCCTTCGCCCGCGATAATTTCGGTGCCGGCACCGATCGGAATCGTCACACCCGGTTGAATATCGGGATTGCCCGCCTTGCCGATCGCAGAAATTTTTCCATGCTTGATGCCGATATCGGCTTTGACGATTCCCCAGTGATCGATAATCACTGCATTGGTGATGACGGTGTCGGCAACTTGCGCGGCGAGCAACTGCCCCTGACCCATACCATCGCGAATCACTTTGCCGCCGCCGAATTTCACTTCCTCACCGTAAATCGTGAAATCTTTTTCGATTTCGATCCATAAATCGGTGTCGGCGAGGCGCACCTTATCGCCGACAGTGGGTCCGAACATTTCGGCGTAGGCCTGACGCGATATTTTTCTCATTGTCTGCTTTCCAGCTCGCTGAAGCGTATTTCGTTTTATTTCAGACGGCCCATTACTCTTCCGGCAAAGCCGTAAACGACGCGATCACCTGCGAGCGCGACCAGTTGCACCGTGCGTGTTTGCCCCGGCTCGAAACGCACGGCGGTTCCCGCTGCGATATCGAGTCGAAATCCATACGCCTTGTCGCGATCAAATGAAAGCGCATCGTTGGTTTCGAAAAAATGATAATGCGAGCCGACTTGAATCGGACGATCGCCGGTATTTGCAACTTCAATTTCTACGGTTGGACGACCGACATTCAATTCGATTTCGCCTGCTGCAACTTGCATTTCACCAGGGATCATTTTTTTCGCTCCTTAATTTGGCTCCCCCTATGAAATAGGGGGAGTACCCGTCAGGGCGAGGAGGTCATGTTTTTAATAAATGACCTCTCCGCCGCTTCGCGGCACCTCCCCTACTTCACAGTGGAGGCCAAAACTCAAAAATCTCAGCTATGGAATCGGATGATGCACCGTTACCAATTTTGTACCGTCGGGAAATGTCGCTTCGATTTGAATTTCCGGAATCATTTCAGGCACACCATCCATCACTTCATCGCGCGATAGTAAAGTGGCGCCGTGCCCCATTAATTCCGCAACGGTCTTACCATCGCGCGCGCCTTCCATAATTGCCGCGGCGATAAATGCAACGGCTTCGGGGTAATTCAATTTGAGTCCGCGCGTTTTGCGCCGTTCGGCCAGCAGCGCCGCGGTAAAAATCAGCAGCTTGTCTTTTTCTCTCGGTGTCAGTTCCATTTATTTTCCTAAAATCCCCCACTCGCTACGCGAGTCGCCCCTTTGATTAAGGGGGCCAGGAGTGATTTAAGTATTCCAGATACGCGGCTTTTGCATTTCAATTTGCGCATACCAGGGTCTTAACTCGCGCCACAACCGTTCGAAATAATCGCGCACCTGCTCGACGCTATCCCCGACAAAGCGCGCAGCGAAAATTTCCGGCAATGCGGTGACACCGTACAAATTGTTTTCGTGCGCACGTCTCTTTTCCGGAACGATGGCCCGACAGGCTTCGAGAATTGCCGCCGGAACCGCGCCCGCCGCTACCAGAAATACCGCACTGATCGCGTGACCGTTCAAACCTGCCGGCGATATCATCGCGCGCGAATCCGCCTGGATATTTGCAGCCTCATTCCATAACAGGGTCTGGCCGCGCCAGATTTGCATGCGCTGCTGCAAATGGCCTTGTTCGAATCTTTCACCCGCAGCGCGACGCCCGAAGCAAAGAATTTCCCAGCCGGCATATTTCGCGTCGTTCGCCAGATCGACGCGCGTCGTCATGCGCACCCGCGCCGCGTCGAACAGAATGGTTTCCTGCGGCAACCATTCCAGCGTTGCGCGCTCGCCCAAATTGAATTGCAAATGCTGCGCCGCTTCTGTGCCGTTGGCCTTGTACCATTTGCCTGCACCGGGCGTGGTCAGCAGTGCATGTGCGTTCGCATCGATATTCGCGTTCAAACGCAGTTGATCGCCGCCTGCAATGCCACCGGGCGGATGCACGATCACCGCATGACAAATCCGTTCACCTTCGGGATATAAAGGTTTCTGCACCAGCAAAGGACCTGAATGCCGACGCTCCACCAAAACGGTGCGATTATTTTCGGAAGTATGCGAGCGTGCGATAAAACGCAAATCCAGCTGTGCCCGCCATCCCGCATCGCTAAATGAATTTTCAGCAGGCACATCGGGGCCGGTATTTTTTTCGGGCACATCACGAGTTGGGAAAATCATGCGTTATGTCATTGACTCAATAAAAATGCGGATGATTGAAATTGCAGCGTGACCCCATTACGAATATTGTGGCCTGATCGCACATTAACGATAGACATCGTCGAGCGCAGCAATGCCGCGGTATCGACAATGCGGCGAGTAAATCCTCATCATGTTTAAGAATTACCTCGCGACATTACTCATCGGCTGCTGGATCGATCCCGCTTTTTCACAGCCGGATAGCTTTTTTCCGCCATCGGCGAGCCCATCCTCTGCACACGTTTCCGCGCACGCCGAAGCAACGGCAACGGCGGCGAATCCTGTTGTGCTGCCTCGCTGCATCGATACAGCGGGCGACATTGCGGAAATTCAGCGCGCACAGAAGGCAAACCCGCACAACGCGCACAAGTACGACGGTTACCGCAGTATGCTCAGGGCCGATACCGACATCGAACTCGCCACGCGTCTGGCTTATGCAGAAGTGCTGGCCGCCAATTGCCCCCGACAGGAAAACCGGTTGATCGAATTGATTGCCTCGGTCATCGGCAATCGCATCCGAATCCGTCACGGCGATATAAAAGGCGTCGTCTTTCAAAGGGATCAATTTGCCTCGTCGCTGAATATTTACGCCGAATCGCGGTATCGCGACTTCCTGTGTCCCGCTCATCGCGAACGCTGGGAGCAAGCTTATTTAAAGATGTATGCAAATCTCGTGGCATCGAACCCGACCGCGCCGGTTCCGGCGGATGCGGTGAATTATTATCTGTATCGCCACAGCGAACGCTTCACTGCGCCCGACTGGAAACTCGAAGAAGTGCAGATTGAAGATAGGGAAATCAGAGAATGTATTCGTGTTTTTCGTAATTCTGCATGGAAATAGTGGAGCCGCTGACGCTTTCCTTCCATTAATTACTGCATGCAATAACGTTTCGTGTCGATAAGCACGATTGAATTGAGAGGCGCTATGAAAGTAATAGCTACCATTGAATTGATCGCCCGGATGATCCGGTGTGTACTAATGCTCGATTCCCGCTTGCGCGGGAATGACTTATTCGTGCGCGAGAATGATTTATCAGGTTCAATTAGATTTCGATCGGCGATTATCAAAGGAGCCATTCCATGAGCAACGAAAAAAATGAAGCCAAATGTCCGTTTCCCCACGCGACGAGCCGGGGCAGAACGAATCGCGACTGGTGGCCGGAACAATTGCCGCTGGAATTGTTGAGCCAGCATTCCTCCAAATCCGATCCGATGGGCGGTGATTTCAATTATGCGGAGGAATTCAAGAGCCTCGATTACGAGGCAGTGAAAAGGGATTTGCGCGCGCTGATGACCGATTCCCAGGACTGGTGGCCAGCGGATTTCGGTCATTACGGGCCGCTGTTCATCCGCATGGCGTGGCACAGCGCCGGTACGTATCGCGCCGGCGATGGTCGCGGCGGTGCGCGCAGGGGGCAGCAGCGTTACGCGCCGCTTAACAGTTGGCCCGATAACGTCAGCCTCGACAAGGCACGCCGCCTGATCTGGCCGATCAAACAAAAATATGGCCGCAAACTTTCGTGGGCCGATCTCATCATTCTCACCGGTAACGTCGCGCTGGAATCCATGGGTTTCAAAACGCTCGGCTTCGCGGGTGGTCGCGCCGACGTCTGGGAACCCGATCACGATGTTTACTGGGGCATGGAAGAAACATGGCTCGGCGGCGACAGGCGCTACAGTGGCGAGCGCGATCTCGAAAACCCGTTAGCGGCCGTGCAGATGGGTCTTATTTATGTGAACCCGGAAGGGCCGGACGGCAATCCCGATCCGCTCGCTGCGGCCCGCGACATTCGCGAAACCTTCGGGCGCATGACGATGAATGACGAGGAAACCGTGGCGTTGATCGCCGGCGGTCACACCTTCGGCAAAACACACGGCGCTGGCGACGCAGCGCTGGTCGGCGCCGCACCCGAGGGCGGCGATATCGTCGAACAGGGCCTCGGCTGGCATAACACGCACGGCACGGGTATCGCTGGCGATGCGATCGGCAGCGGACTTGAAGTCACCTGGACGACAACGCCGACAAAATGGACCAACAACTTTTTCTGGAATTTATTCGGCTACGAATGGGAGCTGACCAAGAGCCCGGCCGGCGCGCATCAATGGCAGCCGAAACACGGTGCGGGCGCGGGCACGGTGCCGCACGCGCACGACAAGTCCAAACGCATTGCGCCGGCGATGCTAACGACGGATATCGCCTTGCGGGTCGATCCGGCTTACGAAAAGATTTCGCGGCGCTTCTTTGAAAATCCCGATGAATTTGCGGAGGTCTTCGCGCGCGCCTGGTTCAAACTCACGCACCGCGACATGGGGCCGCGCGCGCGCTATCTCGGCCCCGAAGTACCGGCCGAAGAATTCATCTGGCAGGATCCGATTCCCGCGGTGAATCATCCGCTCGTCGACAGCGATGATATCGCCTCGCTCAAAGCCAAAGTGCTGGCCTCCGGCTTATCGGTTTCTCAACTGGTGAGCACCGCGTGGGCATCGGCTTCGACGTTCCGCGGTTCGGATTTACGCGGCGGCGCCAATGGCGCACGCATTCGTCTCGCTCCGCAAAAGGACTGGGAGGTCAACCGGCCCGCAGAGCTGGCCAAAGTGCTGAGCACGCTCGACAGTATCCGCGGCGACTTCAACAAGAGCGCAGCGGGCGGCAGGAAAATTTCTCTCGCCGATCTGATCGTGCTGGCGGGTTGTGCCGGCGTCGAAAAGGCAGCGAAGAATGCCGGTATCGATATCGTCGTCCCCTTTACGCCGGGCCGTATGGACGCATCGCAGGAGCAAACCGATGCGACCTCCTTCGCCGCGCTTGAGCCGCATGCCGATGCCTTCCGCAATTTCAGAGCGGCGAACAGCAACTACGCGGTGCGCGGCGAGGTGTTGTTGATCGATCGCGCGCAGCAACTCACGCTGACCGCGCCCGAAATGACGGTGCTGATCGGCGGCATGCGAGTACTCAACACCAATGCGGGGTCCGATTCGGGTGAAAGACACCAACACGGTGTGCTGACGAAACGTCCCGAGGTGCTGACCAATGATTTCTTCGTCAACCTGCTCGACATGAGTACGGCGTGGAAAGCTGTCGAAGGCACCCAGGAAGTTTTCGAGGGGCGCGATCGCAAAACCGGCGAGCTGAAATGGACAGGCACGCGCGTCGATCTGATTTTCGGTTCGAACTCGATACTGCGTGCGATCGCCGAAGTGTATGGAAGCGTCGATGCACAACCGAAATTCGTGAAAGATTTCGCCGCCGCCTGGAGCAAGGTGATGGATCTCGATCGTTTCAACACGGCCTGAGGCAAAACCTGAAAAAAGCGGCTCCAGGAGGAGCCGTTTTTTTTGCGCTGCCGACCGCCGTTAAAACTGCAATTGCGCGCCCAGAACAATTCCGGAGTAATCGTCGTTATCGACCTCCTGATCGAAATAGGTCAGGCTCAACTTTGCATTGGAACCAGCGATGACATAATTGACACCAAAGTCGATGCGTTCAATTTCCGTATCGTCGCCGGGCAAATCGGTTTCAAAATTCTGATAGCGCACATACGGCTGAAATTTTCCCCATCCCACCTGCTGTGGAAATAAATACGCCGCGCCGAGCAGATAAGCATCGCCCTGCACGATGCCACCGATGTTGTAATCCGATGAACCCGGAATGGCGAGACCGTTAGCCGCGTAATACGCCTGCACCGCGGGGTCGCTGTAATCGATATCGGCCACATCGTCGGTATCGTATTTATAAATGGCGCCTTCGAGGGTGATCGAGCCCGAACCGGTGTCCTTGGTTTCGAGCAGAATATCGATGTTATAGCCGGTGAAATCGCCCTTATCGTACGCCGTACCCACGCCATCGGCCTGATGCTGGAAGACCAGACCTATCGTGAAAATATTGGCTGCACCAAAATACGTACTGCCCGTGTAATACGCCGGCGCCAGCTCCGGCTCCCATAAATTAATGGCGACGCGTCCCGCATAGAGCAGGTTATCGCCTTCATTCGATGCGCCTTCGTAACCGTTATGGCCTTCGAAAGCGCCCACCGAATAAATCACCTTTTTGTCGATATTGCCCCAAAAGGTCACGCCGTCGTCGCGGCCGACGGCATAGCTGGGATAGCGCGAAACAATTCCGGGATAATCCCACGCGAGCAGATAATAAGGTCCGTCGAGATTCGAACGATCGCTTGGCGGCAACATGCGGCCAAACCAGATATTGAATTCCGGTGCAGGCTCGAACTGCGCGATGGCATCGATAACCTGTACCGAATTGTCCGATTTCTTTTCGGTGTTGAAAGTGGCCTTGATGTATTTATTGAGCTGCGCCCCCATATAGAGACGCACACTTTCGAGTTCGAAATCTTTCGAGTCGCCACCATCGGGCGCCGCATCGTCGATCATCGCGAAATGCGTTCGCAGTCCGAAGCCCACACTGACTGATTGATCCGGCCCGATATTGATTGTTCCACCCGCCTGCGTCTGCGCAGAAAAAAATAAAATACCCGCGATCGTCGCGCCAAGCGTTTTTCGCCCGAGACCACCGCAATAATTTTTGGACGGCGAAGATAAAGAAGAAAAACAACGTGATTCCGGCATCTGATTGCTCCCCAATAAAATTCGATAGCTGATTTTTAATCGAAAAAACTTCAATGGCGTCCCGATAAGGCGAGTGGAGCTATATTTTTTTGTAGGCATCATGGCGATTTTATAAAAGCACGTTGCATGCCATTGATAAATTTCGCTATCGCCACAGAAAACTGGCGAAATTTCCGGATTTCGATGCCATTAATTTTCAGATGGCCATCCATTTTCTAAAAATGAACATCAGCGTTTCTGACAATGTCATTTTTGTTATGACAATTCACGTTCAGCAATGACAATGTCGCCGCTTCGCACGCACCGAATTGGCACGACAAAAAATTCACTGCCTCGACAGCGAACACAAAAAAATATTTTGGAGGGGTTTTTTCGACTTTTTACCGGCACAGCGCTTGCTATGTCATTTTCACGCACTTACGGCACGATGACATTCTTAGAAAAATCCCGCGCAGCCACGGAGAAGGCATCATTTCGAATAAGGCCTTACGAATGCACACACCTTACGCCGAACATATGCAGATCAACGATGCGCTGATTCTCGAAGCCACGCGCATTCTTGCCAAAGCCGCGCCGACCGAGCAAAAAATTGTCGGCGTATTGCGCCTGCTGTCGGAATGGGCGCAGCTGTATTACGGTCGCGTACTGTTGCCGAATTACAGCGCCAATGCATTGCAGCCCGCGTACTCATATGGACTCAATCGCGATCGCCTTGCTCGCGGTGATTACAGCGTGGCATTCGATGAAGGTCTTACCGGCGCGGTATGGCGCACGGGACAACTGGCACTCGTCACCAATGTCATGGACGAACCGATATTTCTGACGCGCATCGCCGAGCCGATCGACGGTGAAAAAACCGGGGTCGGATTTATTTCGATTCCGATCATTGCCGAGGGCAAGGCGATTGGCGTGCTCTCGGTTCAGCGCCGGGCGAATTCGCCGCGCCTGCATTCGCACGACGTCGATTTGCTGCGCGTCATTTCGTCGATGCTCGGGTTTGCATTGCTGCTGATGTGCCAGCCTGTGCAGTATCACGTCAGCATCGAAACGATGCACAGCGAACACGATCGTCTGCGCCAGCTCTGTACCGCCAACGGCATCATCGGCAATAGCCCCTCCCTGCTCGCCGCGGTCAAACAGATTGATAATGCGCAAAAAAGTGATGCACCGATTTTATTGCTGGGTGAATCCGGTACCGGCAAGGAAATGTTCGCGGCCATGGCGCACAAGCTGAGTCAGCGTCAGCACGGCCCCTACATCCCGCTCAATTGCGGGGCGATTCCCGATCAGTTACTCGAATCGGAATTGTTCGGCCATGAGAAAGGCAGCTTTACCGGCGCGCACAAAAACAAAAAAGGCAAATTGCAGCAGGCGGCAGGCGGCACTTTATTTCTCGACGAGATCGGCGATATGCCGCTCGATCTGCAGGTCAAATTGCTGCGCGTGCTGCAGGACCGAAAGGTGCAACCCGTTGGCAGCGAATATCCCGTCGATGTCGATTTCCGCATCATCACGGCGACGCACGTGAATCTGAAGCAGGCTGTCGAATCGGGCCGCTTCCGTCTCGATTTGTTTTTCCGGCTGAATGTGGTACCCATCGCACTGCCGCCGCTGCGCGAACGCCGCAGCGACATTCCATTGCTGTCACAGTATTTTCTTGAACGTTATCAGGGCATGTATCGGCGGCAACTGAGTTTCACGGCGGGTGTGATGGAACACCTGCAGGCATATTCGTGGCCAGGTAATATCCGGCAGCTGCAGAACGTGCTTGAGCGCGCCGTGTTGCAGGCGGAAGGCTCGCTGCTCACGTCGGAGCAGATAGAAATCATGCTCGCACATGAAAGTGAATTGCATCCGCAGCAAAACATGCCAACGGGTGCTCCGCAATTAAGCGCGGTGAAATCAGAGCATGTCGGGGAAACACCGCGTTATCGTCCGTATGTTCGCGTCGCTTCGCAGGATCGCGAACAGATCATGGAGGTATTACAGCGTACGCGAGGCAATCAAACCAAGGCGGCTGAATTGCTCGGCATGACATTGCGGCAATTGCGCTACCGTCTGGCCAAGCTGGCCTGATCATTTTCTATTTGTATTTCTATTTCTATTTCTATTTCTATCGCTGCGCGCGTGATTCTGCTTATGCACCTGCATTTTCCACCAGCCACTCGTCGATGACTTCCTTCGCTGCGCGAAATGCTTCGATACCCGAAGGCATGCCGCAATAAACCGCCGAGTGCAGCAATACCTCCTGAATTTCCCCGACCGTGCAGCCATTTCGCAGTGCGCCGCGCACATGCCCCTTCAATTCGTTCGATGCCTTGAGCGCCGCCAGCGTTGCAATGGTAATGAGGCTGCGTGTTTTGAGCGGCAAGCCCTCGCGAACCCACACCTCTCCCCACGCGTTCGCGGTTACCAGCTCCTGTAACGGACGTGTGAAATCCGTTGTTGCATCGAGCGCCTTATCGACAAATGCATCGCCCATGACCTGCCGTCGAATTTTCAAACCATTCTCATACTGATTTTTGTTCACCGCTTTTCCACCCGTGAGGATCGACGGCCGGAGCATACTCAACGCCACCGCGAATGTCGATGTCGCGCGATCAAACCGATAAATATTCCGTGATTTTTTTTGCATCCACGTTTTCACGCAAATCCTCATGCACGAAACTGCCACGCTCGATGACCAGCAGGCGGTCTGCAACTTCGAGCGTGAAGCTCAACACCTGTTCCGAAACGATAATCGTGATATCGCGCATCTTGCGAATTTCATTGAGCGCCTTGGCAATATCTTTAATGATCGATGGCTGGATACCTTCGGTCGGCTCGTCGAGCAATAACACTTTCGGTTCCGATGCGAGTGCGCGCGCAATCGCGAGTTGCTGCTGCTGACCACCCGATAAATTTCCGCCTTTACGTTTTCGCATATCGAACAACACGGGGAACAGCGCATAAATATCGTCGGTTACGCTTTTTATTTTCGCGGTTTCCAAACCGGTCTCGATATTTTCGAGTACTGTCAATGTCGGAAAAATCATGCGTCCCTGCGGTACATAAGCGATGCCATTTTCGACGCGCTTATAGCTGGGCATCCCGCTCACTTCCGTTTCACCGACCGCGACTTTCCCGCCCTTGCTCGGCAACACCCCCATGAGCGCCTTGAACAGCGTGGTTTTTCCCATACCGTTACGCCCCATGATGGCGAGGGATTCCTTCGGCTTTGCCGCGAACGATAGATCGCGAATGATCTGGCTCTGGCCGTAACTCACGGCAAGATTTTCGACTTTTAACATAATTGCCTCTACCGATCTGGCTCCCCCTGCGCAGTAGGGGGAGTGCCCGAAGGGCGAGGGGGTCATGTTTTAATGGATGACCCCTCCGT
>CAZWBA010000023.1:0-17762 GCA_964631955.1 uncultured Verrucomicrobiaceae bacterium
GTCGGTGTCGCCGTGGGACATCGAGAAGCCCCCGACGGCGTATGACCTGTGGAGCCAAACGCCGCGCGCCTTAGTGTTGCCAGCCGCGGCGGGCTCGACGGTGGTGACGACGGCCGCGACGGGTGGCCTGTATATGCTGCCGGCCGAAAACGTCGCGGTACTTAAGTCGGTGGTCTTTACGATCGAGACGCCGGCCGTCGGTGACGCCTGGGTGGTGAGCGTCTTGCAAAATGGCGCGCCCATTCCGGGCCTGGCGCAAATCGGGTTCCCGCCTGTGGGCGCGGCCTACTTCGCCTTGCCGATCAACGGCACGTTTGCCGTCACGGTGCCAGGTGCGCAGATTAGCGTGCGCTGGGAATCGTTGGGGATGACCGCGCCGCGCAATGTCGGCGTCGTGCTGTCGGGGTGGTTCCTGCCACCGCAAGATATCATGTTGTGGACCGGGCAGCGCCCGGGGCAAATCGTGGGCGATCCCGCGGTCGCGCGGCAACACTTGGCACGGTAGGCGGGCATGGCTGACGGAATCAATCCGATCGTTATCGGCGGCGGGATTCAAAACGGGTCGCCGTGGACGGTCGGTTCGCTTACATACATCACGAACATCGACCCGCCTGTCGTGGCGGCGTCGGTGGCCATGCAGCGCGTGCGCAGCGGGCCACCGATTCAAACCGTCATCACGATTGGCGCAGACATCGCGCCGACGGCCGTGGAGGCGTTGCAGGTGGCGGGCGGCTTGATTGCCGGGTCAAAAATTCCGCCGCTGGCCGGTCAGCCGACCGTGGTGGAGATTGGCGAAGGGGCGCAAGCGATCGTCGGGCCGACGGCGAGCGGCTCGATTGAAGCGGTCGTTATCGGTACGGCAGCGGGTCAGTTCTGGTCGGGTGCGGGCACGGGCTCAAGCGGCGGTTTAGTGGTTATCGGGCATAACGCTCGAGTGATCCTCAATAGCTTGCTGGCAGGTACGCAGCCAAACAACATTGTCCTGATTGGCACGAACGCCAGGGCATGGGGCAAAACCAACTCGCCGAATGTTGGTTCGTCGGGTGTGGCGATCGGCGTGTCGGTTCAGCTCGGATCAGGTGCGACGGGCGGGGCGGCCTTTGGCGTGGTCATCGGCAATAGCGCGTGGATTGACAGCGGGGCGGCCGGCGTCGCGCTGGGCAGTAGCTCGCGGTTGCATTCGTCAGTCGGTGGCACGCATGTAGCCGTCGCGATTGGGGACCAAGCGCAAGCCTATGCCCCCGGACAAATCGTCATCGGGCACAATGTGAACGGCGTCGCGAATACCCATGTCTTTTCGATCGGTATGGGCCGGAACGTCGTGACCCGCGGACCAAACACGTTTACGGCAGGTGGGCAGAACACGCAAATCAGCGATGTGCTCTTTGGTGCCGGGGATGCGGTGCCGGGAGGGTCGGCGTTGCTGCTGCGGGCGACGAATGGCCAGGGGACGAACGATTTGGCCGCTGATTTCGTGGTTCGCGCCGGGTTGAGCACGGGTAACACGCATGGGGGGATTGGTCCCGTCAACTTCGGTGGTCGTATCCGATTTCAGACGGGTACCGTCGTCGGTGTGCCAGGTACAGCGCTGCAGGCTGCAGGGACACGGCTTGAGGTATTGCCGAGTTGGGGCACGGGGGCGCCGACGCCGGCCGAATCGGCGGGGGTGAATTTCGAGAATGTTCTCGACGCGGCCGCGGCGCAGGTCGGGACGCTGGCGAATGCGCCCGCCGCGGGCAATCCGACGTTCTGGCTGCCGGTGCAAATCAACGGGGTCGCCTTTGCGATTCCGGCATGGCCGCTATAGACTGATCGTCATGGCCAATAAGAACCGGCGCCGAGCGCGCCTCGAGGGGGCGCCAGCGAGCCCCGCGGGACTATCGCTGAAGCAGCAAGTCGCGGCCGAGCGGGCGGCGCGGGTGGCGTCCTGGCAGAATCAGCTGGGGGTGCTCTTGACCGCGATGCGGGCCGATGGGTGCGACCTGCTCATCGAGCGCGTTGAGCGCTTTCTCGGCGCGGGGAGCACCCCATTCGTTCGGCTCGAGGTTGTCGCGGTGGGCGATTCCGCGGCCGGGTCGTCGGTCACGCCGCAATGATCGAGCGGTGGGGCTGGCGCCCGTACTTGCCCGCGGTGCAATCGGCCGCGTCGCGCATGGGAGTCGACCCCGCGTTGATTCTGGCGGTCATCGGCATCGAGTCGGCGTTTAAGCCGACGGCCGTGCGCGGCGAGCCCCACTTGAACGACTCGAGCTACGGCCTCATGCAGCTGCTCGGCACGACGGCGCGCGGATTGGGGTATACCGGGGCGCCGTCGGGGCTGTTCGATCCGATCGTGAATATCGAGCTGGGCGCCCTGCTACTGCGCGACTTGGTGCGCGCCCGCGGCGGGAGCCTCGAGAAAGCGCTGTCGGAGTACAACGGCGGGTATCGGCCGGCGCTCGGCTTTGGGGAACCCGCGACGAAAGTGGTGACGGGGCTATGCTTGGCGCGCAACGCGGCGGGGGAGTGCATTAAGCGGGTCAATGTGCCCGTCGGGAAGTTTGGCAATCAAGAGTACGTCGACAAAGGAATGCAGGCATGGCGAGAATTCCGGGGCGCGCTCGGAGGCGCGGCCGGGGTGGCGACGCCGGGCGCGTTACTCTTGCTAGTCGGGGTGGTTGTTCTGGCGTGGTGGGCTGGTCGATAAAAGGGGGGGCGATGCTCAAAGGATGGAAGGGGCTCATCGGGCCGATCGTGCTGATTGTCTCGACCGTGTTTAAGACGGTCGCGCCGGAGGTCGTGCAAAGCGTTGCCGATGCGGTCGTCATCGTGGTCGACGGCGTTGGCACCATTCTCACGGCGACGGGTGTAGTGAAGAAGGTCGCTGCGGAGAAAGCCAAATGATCCCGGCCGGCATCGTGCAAACGGTTAACTCGGGTGTGGCGACCCCGACGGGGTTGCTGCTCCCGGAGAGTTTCCAAAATGCGGTGTACGGACCTACCGTCACGATCAACCTGTCGGCGGGTAACGTCATCGTGCTGACGGTTACCAACGCGAACGCTTTCCAGATTGCTAACCCGATCCAAGTGGTGCCGGGGGCGATGTGGTGGCTCAACATCCGCAACGCATCGGGCGGTGCGCATGGCGCGGGGACATGGGGCACCAATTTTCGCGTACCCGGCAATGTGCCGGCGATCGCGAACGGTCAAAATCGGTGGTTTCAGTTCTGGGCCGGCGCGATGACGCAGCGGGAGCTGTTCCGCTCCGCGGCCGACATCCCGAATTAAGCGAGGGCTTGAGAATGGCGACGGCCAGCTTAAAGGGGTTCGACGGGAAGCGGTACGCGGTAGGCGATCGGGTTGTGTTGCATCCCGACTCCGCGGCGTACATCGGCCTGGCGGAAGGGACTACCGGCGTCGTCGTTGGTACGCGGTCGACGCCGGCCGATCGCGTACACGTGAAACTCGATGACGACGGGCGTACAGTGGCGAGCTATGAAGTGAGCTTTGCCAAGGTAGCGAAGGCGCCGAAGTACACCGTCGGCGGGGGCCGGAAGCGTTACGACACGCTCGAGGCTGCACAGGAAGCAGCCAATCGCGTCTATCGAAAGACGGGCGCGATTGTGTCGATCGAGCAGGTTTCACGGTAAGGGGGCAACGAGTGTTGAATCTACGGCTGTGGCGCCTGGGCGCCTTGTTGGTTTTGCTGGGGTGTGCCGGCGCTGCGGTGGCCGTGGTGCGGCCAGCAACGGCGTTCGCGCTCGAGGGGCCGACCTGGCTGGCTGGTGATAGCGTGCGGTTCGTGGCCCGGTTCGGGCCGCCCGCGACGGCCGTGGATTCCATAACGATCGCCTGGCGAGTTGGCGATCATATCCGCGCGCGGACCTGGCGGCCGCCCTATGTGTCGCAATTGACCGACACGGTACGGGTGAGCGTCGCGCCAGTGGTTGGGGGGGCCACGTTGGGCGGGGCGGTCGTCGTGCGAACCTGGCGCGGGGGCACCCCAAGCGCGGGCATCATTCGGCCCATTGCGGTCGACGTGCCGGAGCTGGGGCCGCCCCCCGACGTGGTAGGGTTTCAGCTGGTCGACAGCGCGCGCGTGTACTAGGGGGCGGATCATGACCGAGGTTGTGCTGGCGGATGGTCGACGGGCCGCGATTCCGACGGGCGCGCCGGGCTCATGGAATTGGGCGCGCGAAGCCTCATGGATTGCCAAGGCGTACGAGCAGGCGGGCAGCCCGACCGAGGCGTTGCGGTGGCGGAAAGAATTTGAGCGGCGGGTAATTGCCTGGCGTTCGATCGAGGACGGCAAAGACGCCGCGATGGTGATTGCTGCGGGGTCATGGATCGACGGACCCCGGGCGATCACGTTGCGCGTCGGGCAAACGCTCGACGGCCTGCTGGGGGCCGTTGAGCAGCTGGTCAAAGACACGCTCGAGGGGATTGGCGGCCTGGCCAAGCAGCCGGCGGCCTGGGCGAGCTGGGTGCCGTGGCTGGTGGTCGGGGCGCTCGGCGTCCTGGCCTTTGGGTTTCACAAAAAGGCGCTGAAAGCGTCGGCGTCTATCTAGGTTCGGGCGATGTTCGGCTTCGGCCGGCGTCGAGAAGCGTTCTCAACGAAGGGGGCTGTATGAACGGCGAGCAGGGCAACAACGACGCAGTGGCGACCGACCTGGCGCCGGGCGCGGACCTTTCCGCGGTCAAGAACGATCCGACGCCGACGCTGGTGCGGCGCGACTTTGCGCCCCCGACGGTGCTGCAGGTGCTCTACGATGCCCTGGCGACGCTGGTGGCGATCAAGGCCCCGGACGGGGTAACCCGGCGCCTCGAGCGGCTGATCGAGAAGGCCGAGCACCCCGAAACGCTCTAAAAGGCGATTTAACGGGCGATCGGCCAGGGAGACGGCCGGTCGACTGTCTGGAAGGGAGAACGGCGCCCCTGCTGGAAGGCAGCGGGCGCCGTTGTCGTTTTAGGGTTGTTGCTCGAGGCGCTTGGCGATATAGCCGCCGTACACCCCGGGGCTCATGATGCCACCAGATGCCAGCTGATCGCCCCATTTTCGGCGACCCGAATGGACCAGGCGAGCGCCAGCGAGCCGACCGGCGCCGGGACCTTCACGTTGTCATGCAGGTAGCGATACAGCTGCCGCTCGGAGACGCCGAGCTTCCCGGCGACCACGCGGCGGGCAATGCCGAGCCGGCGCGCCCGGGCGGCGAGCGCCTTGACGGCGCGCTGGTGCGGGGTGAGGCGTACCCGGTTGAGGGGGAGCAGGGCCAGCTGCTTCGCGCGGGGGCGGCGAGTCATGAGGGGTATTCCCGGGTCAAGGTTTCGTGAAGCAAGGCGAGCAGCTGCGGCACACTCAAGCCGTGCTCGCGGGCGAGCTTCGACAGGTCGTCCGACAAGATGCGCAGTTCGCGATGCACCAGGCGCGAACCGATCAAGCTTTCGCAGCGGTCGCTGCGGTCAAAGCCTTCGCGGAAGTCGGTAACATCGAGCGCCAATACGCTGTCGACCAGCTCGGCGGTATGCGCGTCGACAAAGCGGCCGAGGGCCAGCAATTGCCGCTCGAGGCGGTTACGCAGCAAGGGGCCGAGCGGCGGATCGAGGGGGGCGCCGGGCTGGCCGTGCGGAAGGGCGATGGCCTTGTCGAGATTGGTAGCCATTGGTCATTTCTCCGATGGGGGTGGTTGCTCGCCGCGGGGGACGTAGAGCGGTTTATAGCACAGGCCACAGACGGGCGACGCGGTAGGCGAATGCCCGGCCTTGATCTGATTGGGTTTCAGCCGTTGCAGGCAGTGCGGGCAGCGCAGCGGCGGCATTTTACAGTTCCCGCGGCCGGCCGACCTCAAAGTCGCCGGTTTGGATATGGGCGCGTGCCCGCAAGGTGCGCTCGCCGTGAATCAGGACCATCGTAAGCGCCCCGCCGACCGCGGCCTCAGTGTCGGACGCTAGCCGGCGCGCATCCGGCCGTAGGCGCCGCTGCGCCGCAACAAACCGGGTCAGCTCGAGCGACGACAGTTGCACGCGCACGGTGATCGTCGCCCCGCGGTTCGGCCGCTCGATGAGGGCGGAGGAATGAATCTTCATTAGACGACTCCCCTGTTATCTGGCATTGTTATGGGGCCTTTCGGATCGGGGGGGGAAGTGTACGGCGACGGCGGCCGCGATCGCGCGCCCCATTGCCATCGGCACGCCGTTCGCGATCATCTTGAGTTGCCCGCGCTGGGTGAAGGGTGAATGTTTGAAAAAGTCGGGCGGCAATCCCTGCTCGGCCAGTGCGGCCGCGACAGTGTAACGGTGGATTTTTTGCCGTTTACCGGCAGCGTTACGGCGCTCGCCTTGCTTCGCGGACGTGACCGCGGGCGCGTTGTCGATATGCTCGAGGGCGACGGGTTGAATCTCGAGGCGGACGCCGATGTCGGGACCGCGGACGCCGAAGGTGATGCGCCGCACGCGATTCTGTCGCTCGCCTAGCGATCGGTTGTTGAGCAGCTGGGAATGCAGGGCATAGCTCGGCGTCAACGGTAACGGCGCCCGTCGCACGTTTTCCATGACAAACCAATACGGTTTCGCTTGCTCGACGCAGCGCTCAAATTCGGGAATGAGGTTGCCGAAGGCGGGCGTCACTCCCTTGGCGCGCATGAGGTTGCTTAACGCTGAAAAGGTCTGGCAGGGTGGGCCGCCGATGATGCCTTGAAACTTGAGCGCGGGCGGGGAGAACCGGCGCACGTCGCCGCCCCATAGGGGGTCCGGGCCGCGGACCACACAATACCCAGCTTCCTCAAAGGCCCGATCGAGCAGGCCGCCGCCCGGGAATAGCGAAAGAACCAAAGTCATCGGGGCGATTGCTCCGCGTCGATCGGCCGCGCCTCATCCTCGAGCTGATAGCTCACTTTAGCGAGCCCGACGAGCAGCCGATGCGATTCGGCAATGATCGGCCGTTGCGATTCGGCAAAGGCGCCCGGGGTGAGGGTGTCGAGCAGCGCCATAACGGTTTGCTTCGCATGTTCGGGGTTGACGCCTTCCGTCTCGAGCAGCACGAGAAATTCATAGCGGGGCATCACGCGCCCCCGTTTCGCAAGGCGCGCACGAGCGCCGCGCGGAGCAGGCGCAAGCGGGGCGAAGCAAGTGGGCTGCAGTTCAACGCCTGCAGTGCGCGGCGCTGGGTCGCGGGGGTGAGGCCGGCGACATAGCGATCGTACCGCATCGCGACACGCTGGGGCGGGGTGAGGAGCTGCGCGCGGGGCATAAGCTGGCCATCCTTTCCGGGGAGTTGCGCGGGGTCACTATGACGCCGCGTCATACTGACATTACGTCATAAGCAAGCGTCGCGCCAGTCCTCGAGCGCCGTCGGCCTTTGTTCGGGACTAGCGAAAAACCGGGCGCCCCAGATAGACTATCGACGCGCGCCCGTCGCCTTCGCCGGTTCAGCGAGCGCGTGACCGAGGACCGGGGCCGCCCGGGGGGCATCGCCCCCCGGGCGTTTCCTTTCCTGGGTTGGGGTTCCTGCCGAGCGCTCGACCCCGGCCAGGCCCCGGGCTTGGTCTCCCGAACCGGCGCGGTCACGCGGTCAAATCCATCACGCGGCACCCAATCAGGACGGGCAACATGCAAGAACGCTCGCAACACGCGGCACGCGGAGCGCGCCCCACGGCGCCCGAAAAGCTGGCACGTACCCTGCCTTTCTTGGCTACTATACAGAAAAACCGTCCATCGTTGGTACATAACGACTTACGCCATGTCAGGATGTCATAGGCAGTAGCACCCGCTACTACGTTTGTCGTGAATTCGTCCCCCGATCGACGGGTCGAGCGGCGGCGCGCGCGCTTTGAGTTGCGCGGGCGCCTGGCGGCCGTGACCGAGCGCGCCCGCGTGGCGCTGTGCGGGCAGGCGGTGCTGCGCGACCCGGAACGCCCGCGGCAGCCGGCCGACCCCGAAATTCGAGTCGGCACGAAAGACGATCCGACGTTGAGCGTCGCGCATTTCGCGCGGGTACAGCTTTGCGGGCATGTCTGGCTCTGCCCGGTGTGTGGGCCGCGCATCCGCCAGGTGCGCGCGGCCGACTTAGACGAGGCGTGCGGTCGATGGATCGACCGGCATGGCGTCGGATCGCTGCAGCTGCTGACGCTGACGGTGCCCCATGATTACGGCGAGGAGTTGCCGACGGTCATGCGGTCGGTGCGCAGCGCGTATAGCGCGTTGGTTGCCGGGCGCGCCTGGCATGAGGACAAATCTCGGTACGGGCTGCGGCATTATGTGCGCGCGCATGACGTGACGTACGGCCGGAACGGCTGGCATCCCCATATCCATGCGGTGCTCTTTGCGCAGCGACCGCTACCCGCCGACAACTTACGGTACCTCGAGCGTCGACTAACGGATCGTTGGGCGCGCGCGGTGACGGCGCACGGTCGACGGCGCCCCAATAGCGCCTTTGGGGTCCAGCTCGAGCAGGCGCGCAAGCGCCAGGATGTCGCGAATTATGTGTTTCAGGTGGTGCGGAACACGGGCGACGACGCGGCCTATGATGCGCCGGTCGCTGCGGAGGTCGCGCGCGGCGATTTGAAAACGGCGAACCCTGGCCAGCTCACGCCCTGGCAGATTCTCGAGCGCACAGGCGACGCGCTCGAGGGTGGCTATTGGGCGGCGCGCTGGTCCGAATGGGAAACGACGACGCAAGGCGTGCATGCGATTCGCTGGTCGAAGGGATTGCGGGCCGAATTGGAGATGACGCAAGCCGAGCAGTCAGACGACGAAATTGTCGCGATCGAGGTTGGCGGTCAAACGGTCTATGTGTTCGCGGCGCTCGACTGGCGGCGGGTGCGCAGCGCCCCGGGCGCGCTGGCGCAATTGCTTGAGGCCGCCGAGACGGGCGGCGGGGCGGCGGTAGCCGCCCTCTTGCCGACGTTGACCGGACGACATAGCATTACTGGACGGGGGGCGCCGGGTCGACTCCCTGCCGGCCAGCAAGGCCGGAAAGATGGCACCCCGCGGCCGCAGGGGCTGTCTCGACCCGACCCACAAATCACTATGGAGTTACCCGCATGACCACGCCCCCCCGGTCGTCTAATCGCGTTCGCATGTCCGACCGCAAAAAGGAGCTGACGCCCCCCCGCATTCCGTTCGTCAAGCCGGAAGATTTGGCAGCCAGCAACGCTACCTTTGAAATTCTGGGGTACGAGCGCCGGCAAAACCGACGGTTTGGTCGGGTCGAATCGGCGTATGTCATTCGCATCGTCGACAACGAACCGCTCGCGGACGGGCGAGAGTTGCCCGGCGAAGGTTTGCTGACGCTCGAGGCGAGCGACCGGCGTGAAGCGCTCGGCCGAATCGTCCGAAGCTTGCGGCCGGGGCAAGTGCTGGCCGATGTGTGCTTGCTCAAGACGCCGCTGCCGAACGATCCGACGCAGTTCTTCTACGAATTTGCGGAGCGTGGTGAGGATGGGCAGCCGGTGCGATTCTACGATGAGGCGGAAGCCGAACCCGACGCGGCCGGCTGATCTGGCGGCGGTCTGATTTTTCCGTCGACCGACCCCGACACCGCGGGTCGGTCGACGTTTTCCCTTTCACAAGCTTGAGGGCATCAATGGGTTTGTGGTCGGCTATCGCTGATTCAAGCGGGCGCACCTACTGGCATGCGCTACTGCTGGGCTCGCCGCTGGCGCGCTGGCGTCTGTCGCAAGCCGGGCATACGCTGACGGCGATGGAGGAAGAATGGTCGCGTTATAGCGCCTGGCGTATCAATGCAGGATTTGCCGGGGTGCGCGGGGTCGAGGTATGGCTAGTCCCGGTCAAGTGGTGGCATCGCTGGAAATGTCGTCTGTCGCGGTTGCAGATGTGGATGAGACACGGACCTACTGAGCATCGCAAAATGATGATGGTGCCCGAGTGGTTCGATGTCGCGCACAGCGCACCGATTCGAGTGGCGTCGGTGCTGCAGGGCGTGCGGATCGTAACCGTACGAGTGTGTGCATGCGGTGCGGTGCGCTGGTGGCAAGAGGAGCCGGCGTTGCGTTACGGCGTGCTCGATGAGTTGGCAACCTGGGGGCCGGAGGATGGATAACTTGAATGAGACGGTTTTTCACGAGCAGGTAGGCCGGGTGGCTGAGGTCGCCGTATATGCCGCGGTCGAATCGGTGCCGCACGTCGAGGACGATGAGGACGGCGCCGAGTCGGCGGTAACCGGGTTAGTGTATTTTGGCGGTCGGGCCTGGGTGGCGCGGGTGACGGTCAGTCTGACGAAGCCCATGACGCCGGAGGAAACCGACAAGTTTTTGGGCGACTTTCCCGATGAGGAGTTGAAAAAATGAACGCGATTCGGACGCAGCGCAAAGTGCGGTTTACGGTCGACTTCGATGTGTCGCCCGACAATCCCTTGACCGATGACGAGTTGAGGCGGCTCACGTTCGCGGTGCGCAATATGGTACTGGTGCAGGTCGTCGGCGCGATGAACATGGTACCGCTCGCCGCGCCTGGCTTCGATCTGTCGCAGCTTATCAGTATCGAGCATACCGCGCCGCGGCTCGAGGTGCCCCAATGACCGCAAGTCGAAAGGCCAAGCGAGCGGAAAAGGGAACCCCGGGCGAACCGTCGACCGAAGGGCTCGAGGGGCTGGGCGGCGACGACTTTTCGCCCGATGAATCGGTGCGGCAAGTCCTGGCCGGATTGCCCGACGACGCCTATCTCGAGATTTACCGATTTACCGATGACGGCGAGCTGGCCTTTTGCCAGCGTATTCGTGATCTGTCATCGTTCTCAATGGCCGATGTTGCGAAGCATGGCGCCGGGCGGTTTAAGCTCATGGTGCGCGGTGGCAATAACGGCCGTCCGGGGGCCGCGCCGATTCGTCGGCAACGCATCGTGTACGTTGCCGCATCCGCGGCGCCGGCGCCGGCGGACGCCCAAGCAGCGCCTGGGGCGGCGGGCGGCTTCGATATGGCGACGGCGATGCTTGCGCAAATGATGCAGATGGTGCAGCAGTCGTCCCAGATGTTTACGCAGCAGGCGCAGGCACAAGCCCAAATGCATACGGCGATGATGCAGTCGCTAGTGGAGAGTAAAAAGCCCGATGGCGGCGTGCTGCAGATTTTGACGGCGCTGATCGCTCGAGAGAAAGACCCGATGGAAATGGGGCTCAAGCTGGCCGAGGTCATGAAGGGGTCAGGTGGCGGCGGGGCGCCGGGCGGCTTGTCGGAGCAGATACGCGCGTTTAAGGAGTTGCGTAGCTTGCTCGATGGCAACGACGACGCCGACGAAAAAATGCCGCCGTGGCTGCGCGGCATCCTGGCCGTTACCGAGTCGCCGTTGCTTGGGAAAGCGTTGGACGCCGCAACCTCCCGGGCGCTGCCGGCGCCGAGAATCGGAACCGGCCGCCCACAGCTGCGCATCGAGCGACCGAACCCACCCGCGCCGACGGAAGGGGCGGCGCCTGCTATGCATCCGATTCTGGCGCAATTGCGGTACTATATCCCGATGTTGGTGCGGGCGGCACGCGAAGGCAGTGCCGTCGAAACGTATACCGAAATGATGCTCGATCAGGTGCCGGCCGGCCATCACCCCGCGTTGCTGGCGCACATTGAGCGGCCGGAGTTTGGTGACGAGCTGCTCGCGGCTTATCCGGTGCTGAACGAAACGCCGATGTCGGCGGCGTGGGTGCGGTCGTTGGTGGCCGACTTGGTGACGGCGTTGCGGGGCGATGACGAGCCCGACGAAACCGATGAGGACGGCGGCGGGGAAGGCTAGCCGCGCATGGCGTTCTATCGGAAGGAAACGCGCCGACTGCTCGAGCTGCTCGCGGAGGCTGACGACATCTATGCGCAGATAACGCAAGAGGTCGAGCGGTTAGGTTTGGAATGTCCCGGCGATCCGCTTGAGGCGATCGGGAATGCCATTGACGAAATTCGGACCGAGGCAAAGGGATTTGCAGATGGCACGGCTACGGAATCGGGCCGACTGGACTAGCGACCTGGCGGCGATTTTTGCCAGTCATGGGATGGATCCGCGGTTGTCGGGTCGACTCGCGACGATCACGCTGAATGCGGTATTGGCCGCCGCGCAGACGGCAAACGGGGCCATCGTGGAGGATGCGCACCTACAGGGGCGCGTCTTTGCGGCGACCTGTCGATCGTTGCGGCGCGGGTTGGGCGTGCATCGGCCCCGGCAGGTGGCTCGATGAAACGCCCGGCCGATCAGGAGCAACTCGAGGCGATCTATCGGCCGCCGTTTCATTTGAGCGATCACACCTTGCGCGGCGAGTGGCGGTTGTGGTGGCGGACGCTACGGACAGGAATTGATCCCGCGGGGCGATCATTGGTTGAATGCGTCGAATTGCTGGCTCACCGCCGGAAGAAAGGGTGCGTAGAACGATGAAGAAGTTCTGGATGCTATACGTTGAGGGTCGGAGCGGTCCCGGGTATAAGCATCAGTCCGAAGCAAGCGCTAAGGCTGAGGCGGAAACGCTTGGCTGGGGAGTGTCCCGGCACGGCGGTATATGTGCTCGAGGCCGTGCTGGCGGCGCGATACCCCATAACGTGGGAGCCGGTTACTGAGGTTGAGGAGCCGCCGTTTTAGCAGGATCGAGCTTTCTGGCAACTCTTGCCTTTGTCGCGCGCTGCCCCTACTGGTGTGGGCATGCGCGCGACTTTTCTTCCCCTCTCTGGCGGCGACGCCGGCACCTTGCAAACGCTCGAGGTCATGCGCCGGCTGGCGATCGGTGCGCACGCCGACCCGACGGTCCGCATGCTGGCGGTGCGATTGGCGGCACAGGCGGGCGGCGGCCTTGACACCTACTCACTGACGACGATTGCGCGGATACGCTTATACCTTGAGCGGCGCGTTCGGTTCGTTCGTGATCCGCGGTACATGGAAGCGGTACACGATCCGCGGCAACTCTTGACAACAATTCGGGCTCGGGGCTTTTGTGCGGGCGATTGCGACGACGTGGCGACGGTGGCCGCGGCGTTGGGGTTGTCGATCGGATTGCGGGCGCGGTTTGTGGCGATCGGACGGGCAGCATTCGAGCACGTCTACGCCGAGCTAGCCGACCCCGCGGGCGGACCGTGGCGAGACATTGACACTACGCGCCCGTGGCAAACCATCCCAGCAGCCTACCAACGCCGCCGCCTAGTGTACGACGTATAACGGGGGAGCAGATGCCGGCTTATTTGCGTCGGGCGTGTGCGTGCGAAGCGAAGGGCCTGGGCGCGCTGCCGATTGCCGCGGCGGCTGGTGCGCAGATTACGGCGTTTGTCAGCTCTCAACTCGATACGGTGTTGGGCAAGCTGGGGCTGTCCTCATCGGATCGGACGCGGGACCAAGAGCGTATCGCCCGGGTCAACGATCAGTTTGAAAAGGCCATGCGCGGCGATACGTCGGCCGAGGCGTGCTTGCGGGACATGGCGCAAGGCGTCTCGAGCGGCCCGAACGATCCGCGGCAATGTGCGGTCGGCAGTACCGTCGCGGCGGCCTACGCCAAAGCGGCGTGGCTGGAATTTCAGGCCCGGCGCGCAGCAGGGCAGGCGGGCGGCGCGCTCATTCTGCAGTCACCCCAAGCCGGCACGGCTAAGACGTGGCTCACCTATCTCGCGATTGGCGCGGGAGCGTGGTTTTTGCTGCGGCGTCGGTAACCGAAGGGGCGGCCAATGTTCTACCGTCGAAATGCGCAGGTAACGGCGTGGGGGCTGGCGGGGCTCATGCCGACGCCGAGCGGGGCCGATGCGGCGACGCGGGGGACCGCGGCGCAATTCCCTGCCTTGGCGAGTGGGAAAGCCAAGGGCGGGAATTTCGAGCGCTTCGAGGATGCGGCCGCGTTAGGCTTTTTCCCGCGCAGCGAAGCCGGGTATCTGGCCTATCTGACGTACAATCAGTTGGGCGTGCTCGACGGCGCGTTGAAGCCCTACCCCGATTATGTCGCGTGGCACATCGCGGCCGATAAGGCATATGCGGTCGGTACCCGGCAATGCGGGGCTAACGTGCCCCCGTGTACGGCCGAGCAGATGCAGCTGCAGGGGTACGAGACGTTGCGCGCGGCCGCGCGGCGGCATGGTTGGGATGCGACCGTGCTGGCGAGCGCGGAGACGCGCTTTCGTGACGACTTTGCGCGGCTAGTGGCTCGGATCGGGGCTGCCGGCCAGGGCGTCGCTAACGTGCCGATTGTCGAACCGCCTGAGCCGGCAACGGTACCGCTCCCGCCGCCGCGGCAAGGGATGATCCCGAAAAGCTGGGTCATTTCGGACACGACGGACGAATGGGGTGAGCGGACGCTGATTTACCAGCAGCCGGGTGGGCAGCGAATCGTGCTGTCGGGTGGCGGGACGGGCAAGCCGTTGCCGACGCAAGACGTGCTGGTGCTGCTGATCGAGCCGTTGCCGCGGTGGATGCCCGAAGCCGATGCCGTCGGGCAGCTGGTCGGCTGGGTAGTCGAGACGAGGAAAAACCTCAAGGGGCCGGGCATCGTCGGCGAAAAATGGGAAACGACGCTCGGCCCGGTCCATCGCTGGGCGGGATGGGTGCGCTTTGCGGACCAGACGCCCGGCCCCGTGATTCGGGACGGGCGGCCGGGGTGGACCTGGGTTGCCACCATGAACGCGCCGGCCGACGTGCGTAGTGCCCTCGAGCGGGCCGCTGAGGCGCCGCCGCCAGCCCGGTATGGGTTTGGGTCGGTGGCGCCCCCGGCGAGCGTGACGAAAGCGCCTGAGCCGTCCGACGGGTATCCGGCGACCCATACCCCGGCGCCGAGTCCGACCCCGACCCCGATGCCAAGCCCAACGCCGTCGACCGGATCGGGCGGCGGGGGTGGGGGCGACCAAATCGCGACGACGATGCCGGTGCCGACCTCGAGCGCGGGCGCATCCTGGCCGTTGTTGTTGGGCGCGGGGGTCGCCCTGTACTTCGCGGCGCGGAGACGGTAACCGATGCTGACGCATCAGGCGATGCTGGTAGACCCGGCCACGGGCGCAACGGTGTGGTACACGCCGGAGGATGCACAGAAAGCGTTTTGCACCTTTCAGCCGTGCGGCTCGAGTACCTGCCCGTGCGCGGCTGGCGTGCCCTCGGGGACTATTCCGGGCATACAGCCGGACCGGCCGAGCGTGCCGGGGGCGCAAGTGTTGCCCGATGTCACGACGACGGTGGACCGGATTGTCCGATCGGTGCCGGCATGGGTGTGGATCGGCGCGACATTGGTTGCCTTGTGGGCGTTGAATCGGCGCCGGCCAGGCGGTCGACGGCAGGATTGGTAACGACGTGGCGTTGAGCGAAGCAAGCGCCTGGCGCCGCGTCGAAGCGTTAGGGCGGGAATTGCAGGCATCGCGCGCGAAAGACGTGAGCGCCGCGGGGCGGGAGTTACATGCAACGGCCGTCGAAATGCTCGGGCAGCTGCGGCGGGGCGTGCATGCGAACCCGCCCGGCGACGTGATGAGTGAGCGGGTTTACTCGCTCGCCTATCGGCATCAGGACGACGGGCGCGATTACAAGCATGATTTCGGCCCCGGGGTGCGAATGATTGCGATGCGCGACGGGTCGATTCGGTTGGTACATCGGGACCGGAAAACCTTGCATGAGGATTTTTCCTAAATGCGTTTCTTGGTGAATGCGCCGAGGTGGAAGGCTCGCAAGGCGCGAAAGAAAAAAGCTTCGACGGCGACGCGGCGCCGTCGGCAGTTAGTCGCGCGGGGGCGTCGACTGCTGTCTAAGGTCCGCGCATCAGGGGGGGCCGCAACGATGGCTCGCAAGCGAAGGAAGAAGGGGACGGCACGCCGGCGAGCGTCCGCGCGGCGTAAGTACGCGACGAATGCGCCGCGCCGTCGTGGGGTGCGTCGGTATGCCAGCAATCCGCCGCGGCGGGCACGGCGTCGTCGGGGTGGCTTCCGGCGTAACCCGCCGATTCTGGCGACGGTCAAGCGCGGCGTGGTCGACGCGCTGGGCGTCACGGGCGGTAAGGCCGTGTACAACCTGGCGCGCAAGAACCTGCCGTTTCAGCTGCCGTTGCCGGGTGTGGCGGGCGAGCTGGCGACGGGCTTGCTGGTCGCTGGGCTCGGCGCGTTCGCGGTCGGCATGACGGGCTTTGTCCGGGGCGATCTGGGCCGGATGGTAACGGCCGGGTTGTTCCAGGGCGTCGTAGAGTCCGGCTTGCGGGCGCTCAACGTGCCGATGGTCACGGCGGCGCTCGGATCGTACGACAACTACGCCGGGATGAACCCCGGCCTGTTCGGCTACCCGCGGACACAGCCGGTGCTGCCTGCTGGGCAGGGGCTCGCCGCGTACGACACCGAAGCCGACGAGATTGCGATGTCTGAGCAGCAATGGTAGGACGCTGACCCGAACCGCCTACGCTTAGACCCGGGGGGGTTGGCGTAGGCGGGGCGGGTTCAGTGCGCAGCAACAGAAGGTCACAGGGGAAGTCAACGAGGCCGCGAAACGGCCAACACACAGGGGGGCACCGTGGGCAGATTCAAAACCATTCCGAAGTCGATTGCCGACCTCAAGGCGATCGCCTTTCCGCACGGCGCGGACGTGGAGTCGATTCCGTACTCGATCTACGACACGCAGATTTACCCGGCCGGGGGTATCGGCGGGCTGACGTTCTTTCAGCAGACCAGTCCCGACTCGACGCTTACCAACGTCGAGGCCGCGGGCCAGCTCCCGGAGCCCCAATGGTTCGAGCTGCAGTACATCTACGTCGACTTCATGCGGGGCGGCGTGACGAATGAGGACGACAGCGCGGCGGCAACGCGCCAGGTCGGTATTGCCACCGACATCGAAACGATCCTCAAGAACGCTCGAGGCATCGCGCAGTTGATCGTGGCGCAGAAGCTCTATGGCTGGCGTCCGCTCACCATGCTGCAGGCGTCGGGCGGGGCGGTGGGTGCGATCGCCGTTGGCATCGGTGAGGACGCCGCGGCCTCGGGTCGGGCGCAGCAGCTCGCTCAGAACGGCCTCATCGGTAACGGGCTGTACTATGGCGGATCGGTCGTCATTCCGCCCAAGCAGAATTTCAAGCTGAACATGCAGTTTCAGCCGACGCTGGTGCCGATCAGCGCCGATCTGCCGGTGCGTGTCACGCTCGACGGCGTGTTGCACCGCGCGGTGCGGTAACCCACGCGGTTCGGGATTCGTGAGCAAACCAATGGCGGCGGGCATGGCAACATGTCCGCCGACCTGCCACCCCAGAAGGGTAATGTCTCATGGCTACACAGGTTCAGCGGCAGCTGCTCGGCGGCGTCGATCAGTTCTTGCCGCCCGATTGGCGTGGGCGCCCCAAGCAGTTTTTCGGATACGGCACCGTGTTCAATCCGATTCCGCAGGGCGCGACCGTAACGAACGGCATCAGCATCGACAACGACAGTTCGTTTCTGCTGCTGCAAATCAATCGCATCGTAACCGACGTGTCGCAGCTCACGCTGCTTGCGTTCGTGCCGATGACGCTGCAGCTCAACTATACGGGCAGCGGGTCGAATTTCTTTCAGAATCCCGCGGCGCTCGATGATGTCGCCGGCAATGCGCAGCTGCCGGGCATCTTGCCGTTTCCGATCTTCATTCCGGGCGGCGCGACGTTCAACGTGACCCTGGCCAATCTTGACCCGGTGAATCCGCGCGTGGCGCGGATCGACTTCCTGGGTTGCAAGATTTTCCCGACCTGAGTAGGGGGTCGACATGACGCGGACGATTCCGACCGCGGCTCGGTCGCTGGTTGCCCCAGCCAAGGCCGCGCAGACGCCGTATATCGAGCGCAGCTTGTCGGTGTCGCCGTGGGACATCGAGAAGCCCCCGACGGCGTATGACCTGTGGAGC
>CAZWBA010000024.1:0-17560 GCA_964631955.1 uncultured Verrucomicrobiaceae bacterium
TCGGCGGCGACCCGATTCCGGGTTCGAACTTCATCGATATCCTCAAGCTGTTCCAGAACGATCCGCAGACCGAGGCCATCGTCATGATCGGCGAAATCGGCGGTTCGGCTGAGGAAGAAGCGGCGGCGTTCATCAAAGCCAATGTGACCAAGCCTGTGGTGTCGTACATCGCTGGCGTGACCGCACCTCCCGGCAAGCGCATGGGCCACGCGGGCGCGATCATCTCCGGCGGTAAAGGCACGGCGGACGAAAAATTCGCAGCGCTGCAGGACGCTGGCGTGCACACCGTGAAATCGCTCGCTGATATCGGCAAAACACTGAAAGCTGTCACCGGATGGTGATCAGGTTTTAGTGGCTGGTAATTGCTTTCAGTGAAAGAAAAGGGCGCTGCGGTGCCCTTTTTTATTGCTGGAATATTGCTAACCCAAATGCGATTGATGTTCGACGACCGTGGCGATACGCATCCGCGAGCGGTCGAATAATTTCATTTCATCCTCAACCACTTCGTCGGGCATTTTGTGGGTGCTGAGATAAGCGACAGTACCTTCGAAAACGGCTTCGTTGTCGAACCAGAGCTCGGTGATCACATCGAACGGCAGCTCATCGAGTGCTCCGGTTTCACCGTTTCGCTGCGGGCTCAGATAACGTCGAACATAACGCTTTACGCCCGAGGCATATTTCTCGCACAGCGGGGCGTGGCGCGTTTCATAGTAATCCTGGAATGCCTCCATGCTCAGGCCAGGTTTGCGCTTCATGAAAAGCAAAATCTTGTAGACGGTCTCCATCGATTATTCCCCGTGACAGCTCGGCCCATGGTGTCGCTATGGTAGCCGATACCTGTTCGCTTGCCCGATCGCACAGGGGTTGAAAAACCGTTTACCGGCACCATATCGAGGCTAGCTTCGCGCGCCGCGCGTTTGTTCATTCGCATTCCGTTTTTCAATTCGCATAGATCAGGAGCCAACCGATGACGACTGCCGCTAAAGAGACCTTGGGCTTTCAGACCGAGGCAAAGCAGCTGCTGCAATTGATGATTCACTCGCTGTACAGCAACAAGGAAGTGTTTCTTCGCGAGCTGATTTCCAATGCTTCCGACGCGGCCGATAAATTGCGTTTCGCAGCGCTCTCGAATCCTGCGCTGCTTGAAAACGATCCAGAGCTCAAAGTCACTATCACCTTTGATAAAGACGCGAAAACCATCACCATCAGCGATAACGGTATCGGTATGTCGCGTGAGGACGTGGTCAGCCATCTCGGCACTATCGCGCGCTCCGGCACGGCAGAATTTCTCAAGAATTTAAGCGGCGATCAGAAAAAGGATTCGCAACTGATCGGCCAGTTCGGCGTCGGTTTTTATTCGGCCTTCATCGTTGCCGATCGCGTTGAGGTATTTACACGACGCGCGGGTCTGCCGGCGGATCAGGGCGTGCATTGGGAATCAAAGGGCGAAGCGGATTTCTCCGTCGAGTCAGTAACGAAAGCCGATCGCGGCACGAGCGTGGTTTTGCATTTGCGCGCTGACGATGTCGAGTTTGCCGACAATTGGAAGATTCGTTCCGTCGTCAAAAAATATTCCGATCACATCTCGATTCCGGTCGTGATGCAGAAACCGCAGTTCGACACTAACGATGACGGTACCGAAAAAACTGCTGAGGAAAAAGCGGCACCGCCTGAATTCGAAACCGTAAATACGGCAACCGCGTTGTGGACACGCCCGCGCAACGAAGTGACCGACGATGAATACAGGGCGTTTTACAAACATGTCTCGCACGATTTCGAAGAGCCCTTGACGTGGAGCCACAACAAAGTCGAGGGCAAACAGGAATACACGAGTTTGTTATTCGTGCCCAAGCGCGCACCCTTCGATATGTGGAATCGCGACAAGCCGCGCGGTGTGAAATTGTATGTGAATCGCACCTTCATCATGGACGAAGCCGAGCAATTCCTGCCGCTGTATTTGCGTTTCATAAAAGGTGTCGTCGATTCGAACGATTTACCGCTCAACGTTTCGCGTGAAATTCTGCAGCAGAGTGCGCAGGTCGACGCGATGCGCTCGGCATTGACCAAGCGGGTGCTCGACATGCTCGAAAAACTTGCGAAATCCGAGCCCGAGCAATATCAGATTTTCTGGCAGGAATTCGGTCAGGTGTTGAAGGAAGGCCCGGCGGAAGATTTTTCCAACAAGGAAAAAATCGCGAAATTGCTGCGCTTCGCCACCACGCATACGAATAGCGAAAAACAGGATCAATCGCTCGACGATTACGTTGCGCGCATGAAAGACGATCAGGAAAAAATTTATTACATCGCCGCGGAAAATTACAACACCGCTGCGAATAGCCCGCACCTCGAAGTGTTTCGCAAGAAAGGTATCGAAGTCGTATTGCTGTTCGATCGTGTCGATGAGTGGTTGATGGGTCATCTTTCAGAATTCGCCGGCAAGCCATTGCAGGATGTGGGTAAGGGCGAACTCGATCTCGGCAAACTCGAAGACGAAAGCGAGAAGGAAGAGAAAGAGAAACTCGAGAAGGAACATCAATCGTTGATCGAGCGTGCGCAAAAGGCGCTCGAAGGTCAGGTTGAAAAAGTCCGTGTCACCAATCGTCTAACCGATTCGCCCGCATGTCTGGTGGTCGGCCAATACGATATGGGCGCACAGATGCGCCGCATTCTCGAAGCGGCGGGCCAGAGTGTGCCGGATAACAAGCCGACGCTTGAACTCAATCCGACACACCCGCTGGTGCTCAAGCTTGATCAGGAAAGCGATGAAGACCGTTTTGCCGATCTCATCGAAGTGCTATTCGATCAGGCGCATCTCGCCGAGGGCGGGCAGTTGAAAGATCCCGCGGCATACGTGCGTAAGTTGAACAAATTGTTACTTGAAATCACCGGTTGATGCTTGATCGGTGATTGGCGAAACGGCGGCGAAAGTCGCCGTTTTTGTTTATGCGCCGTATAATCCGGCGATCTTTTACAGCGATAAGAAACGATATGGCCGCTAATCCGAACACAGCCGATCAACCCACAGCACAACGCACAATTGATCGGCCTACGACAGCTCAACGAGTAGCGGTTCTTGGTGGTGGCAGTTTCGGTACGACATTGGCCAATATCATGGCCGACAACGGTCACGATGTCGTGTTGTGGTTGCGCGATGAAGCGCGTGCCAATGAAATCAATCGCGAGCATCGCAACAGCGCGTATCTTCCCGATTTTGCATTGCATGAAAATTTGCACGCGACGACTGATTTGGCCAGCGCCGTCGCCGATCGTGATTTTGTATTCATGGCGGTGCCGAGCAGTTCGTGCCGCGCAGTTGCCAGGGAGGTCGGCAAGCACATCGACAAGCGCAGTATTTTGATCAGTACAACGAAAGGTCTCGAAGCGTCTAATTCACCAGAGCCGAATAGTTTTCGTTTGATGAGCGAAGTGTTGCGTGAGGAAATTCCCGGTCAACGCCTGGGCGTATTGAGCGGGCCGAATCTCGCGAAAGAAATCGCCGCCAAACAAATTACTGCAACAGTAATCGCGAGCACTGACGAAGAGCTGAATGCAGGCGTGCAGGGATTATTGCGCTGCGGTTATTTCCGCGTCTACGCGAGCTCCGATTCGTACGGCGTCGAATTGGCGGGCGCATTGAAAAATGCCTACGCAATTATCGCGGGCATGGCCAACGCGCTCGGCATCGGCAATAACACCATTGCAATGCTGATTACGCGAGCACTTGCCGAAATGACGCGCTTCGCGGTGCGCAAAGGCGCCGATCCGCTGACATTCATGGGACTTGCCGGTATCGGCGATTTAATGGTGACGTGCATGTCGCCGCTGAGTCGCAATTATCAGGTTGGCGTTGCGCTCGGGCAGGGTAAAAACCTCGATGCCATTGTCGCAGAATTAGGGCAGGTGGCAGAGGGCATCAACACGCTGAAATTGTTGAAGCTGCATTCCGAGCAAATCAATGTGCGTATGCCATTGGTTGCAGGGCTTTACGAAATTCTCTACAACGGCCGCAGTATTCCTGAAGTGGTCGGCAAACTGATGTGGTCCGAGCAGAATCGCGATGTGGAATTTTCTTTGAAATAGAAAATGGCATTGAAATAAAAGTAGACATTGAAATAAAAAATAGACGTTGAAATAGCATCCATCGTTTAATGATTTATCGCCGCGGAGGTTTCGATATATGCGAATTTGGATTCTGCGACATGGCGAAGCCGAGCGTCAGACGCAACACGATCCCGATCGTGTATTGACCGTGCGTGGCAGTGAAGATGCAAAAGCGGCTGGTGTCACGTTATCGAAACTGATCTCCGGGCCGTTGCAGATTTTTGCAAGTCCCTATCAGCGTGCGCAACAGACGGCACAGGCAGCCGTACTTGCGCTACCAGACCCATCTGTTTCTACCGTTAACTGGTTGACGCCCGATACCGATCCACGCGAGGTTGTGCGCTCGCTGGAGCAAGTGCTTGCGAGCGAACAATCGCCGCAAAGCGATATTTTACTCGTCAGTCATCAGCCTCTCGTGAGTGCCTTGATCGGTGTGCTGATCGACAGCGATTATCGCGCAGGCCCGCCGATGAATACGGCGTCGTTAGCCGAACTGGAGTTGTCCGCGATTGGAGTCGGTTACGCGAAATTGATTTCACTGCGACATGCACCGGACTTCAGCAAAACCATTATTTAATTTATCGAGCCGATGCCTGTGCCTGTTGTCGCTGAAGAGTTTGTGTTGAATGTGGCCGGCGTGGATATCGCTGGCAGGCGTTGGCGCAACGGCGAGCGTCGCGTTATTGCGCTGCATGGCTGGCTCGATAATGCCGCCAGTTTCGATATTCTCGCGCCGCTGTTGAACGCCGATATCGTCGCACTCGATATGGCAGGCCACGGTCTCAGTTATCACCGTACACCACAGGCATCGTATAACATCTGGGAAGATCTTCCCGATATCGTTCGCATTGCCGATGCATTGCAATGGAAAACTTTCGATCTTATCGGGCATTCGCGCGGCGCCATTATTGCTGCACTGCTCGCAACAGCGATGCCCGAGCGCGCGACCAGCGCAGTTTTGCTCGACGGGCTTCGACCCAATCCCGTGCCCGAGGCCGATTTTTCCGCGCAGCTCGGCCTTTTTTTGCGCGAACATTTGGCGCCGTCGCGGCCGGCCACGGTTTACGATTCGGTCGAGAAAGCCGTCAAAGTCCGTTGCCGTGCCGGTGATATGAGCGAGGCGAGCGCAGCGCTGATTGCGCAGCGCGGACTTTTGAAAATGACAGAGCCGGGAACCTCGGGCGGTTGGTATTGGCGTCACGACCCGCGTTTGCGTTTTGCTTCAGCCGTGAAAATGAGTCAGGAAAATATCGACTCGGTGATGAATAGGCTGGCGCAAATGCCGCATCGGGTTTTCTTCACCGAAAGCGGATTGGGCGCGGTATTGAAAGCCCACGGTGAAGTGGAACGCTGGTCGCATGAATTGAAGATTGAAATGCTTCCTGGTCGACATCATTTTCATATGGAAGAACAGGCGACCGAGCTCGCTGAAAAAATTAATGCGTTCTGGCAAGAGCGGAATTCGTAAAGCGGGAATGAGTTAGGGCGGCGATTATTTCACGCCGCACACTTTGTATTCACACGGTTGTTTATTTAACACCGCGGATTATTTAACACCACTTAGCGCAAGGAATTCATTACGCGTACTTTGATCGCTGCGGAAACTACCGAGCATCGCGGAGGTGCGCATAATCGAATTTTGTTTTTCGACACCGCGCATCATCATGCACATATGTTTGGCTTCGATGATCACACCGACGCCCATCGCCCCCGTTACTTTGGCTACGGTCTCGGCGATCTGCTTGGTGAGCTGTTCCTGAATCTGCAGGCGGCGCGCGAACATGTCGACGATGCGTGCGACCTTCGATAAGCCGAGCACCTTGCCTTGCGGGATATAGGCGACATGCGCGTGGCCGATGAAGGGCAGCAGATGGTGTTCGCACATCGAATACAGTTCGATATTGTTGACGACGACCATCTCGTTACAATCGGATTCGAACAGTGCATTGTTGACGATTTCGTCGAGCGGCTGATGATAACCCTGTGTCAGGAATTGAAACGCTTTAGCGGCGCGTTTGGGCGTGTCGCGAAGTCCTTCGCGCGTGACGTCTTCACCGACACTGGTAATGATTTCGGCAAAGGCTTTTTCGGCTTTTTCCACGGTGCTTTCCTCGACGTGTGTGCCCGCAGGCGGGCAGCGAATGGCGCAAAAATAAAGCTGGGCGTCAGGTATTGTGAAGGGGCAGTGTAACAATCGGGGCCCGGGCCTGACAAACCCGGCCTGGCAGATAAGGGCAGACAAATCCGGTCAGCTACAATACGTTTTAACGCGTACAATCGATGCGAAAGATGCGCTCGATTCGAAAAGAGAGACGTTCGATTTAAAAGAGATACCCGTTGTATGGTTTGCCTTCACACACCTCAATGGAAATGGACGAAATGACACATAACGATATTGTCGATGCCGAGCTGATCGAGGATTTACAAACGATTCGCGATTATTTGCGCTGGGGTATGACGCAGTTTCAGCGCGCGGGTTGTTTTTATGGTCATGGGACAGATAACGCGTACGACGAAGCGCTCGGCCTTCTTCTGTACACGCTGGCATTGCCGATCGATACGCCCTTGCCTGTGCTCGATGCGAAGCTCGCGCGCGAAGAGCGCCTTGAAGTGTTACGCATTCTGCGGCTGCGTTTTGAGCAATATATGCCCGCACCGTATATCACGGGCGAAAGCTGGTTTGCAGGTTATGTCTTCACTGTCGATGAGCGTGTGCTGATTCCGCGCTCACCAATCGCCGAATTGATCGAACAACGTTTTGCACCGTGGCTAACGGAAGATCGCGAGTCTTATCGTATTCTCGACTTGTGTACCGGCTCGGGCTGTATCGGTATCGCGAGTGCGCTGTATTTGCCGGAAGCGGAAGTCGTGATCAGCGATATTTCCGACGACGCGCTCGATGTGGCGTCGACCAATGTGCAGCGTCATGATGTGCACGATCGCGTACAAATTGTGCAGTCGGATTTGTTCGCTGCATTGGAAAACGAGCGCTTCGATGTGATCGTGAGTAATCCGCCTTATGTGGATGCGCACGATATGTCGACGTTACCGGCGGAATTCGAGCATGAGCCGCGCCTGGCACTGGAAGCGGGCGACGATGGGCTCGATTTGGTTTGCATTATGTTGCGCGAGGCGGCATCGCATCTCAATGAGGGTGGATTGTTGATCGTTGAGGTCGGTAATAGCTGGGTGGCGCTCGAAGAGGCTTATCCCAATGTGCCGTTTACGTGGTTGGAGTTCGAACGCGGTGGCGATGGGGTGTTTTTGCTCACGCGCGAGCAGCTGATTGAGCATGCCAATGAGTTCTGACAGCCAAAAATCAAAACCGTATAATTCGGTACCAGCGAATTCGCCGCTCTACCCGGTTATTTGCGACGACACGCCGTGAATATGTCCCTATAGGCTCGGTGTCGGCATCCATGCCGACAACGGTCGCTGCAAACAACCGGGTAGATCGGCTTACTACTTGGTTGCTGGTAGTTTTTTAAAAAGATCCTTGTTCGAGAATTTAATATGTCCGGCAATACCATCGGCAAACTCTTCACCGTTACGACATTTGGCGAGAGCCACGGTCTTGCACTCGGCTGTATTGTCGATGGCTGTCCGCCCGGTATGGAGTTATCCGAAGAGGATATTCAGATCGATCTCGATCGCCGTAAACCAGGTACCTCGCGTTACACAACGCAGCGCCGCGAGGACGATGCGGTAAAAATTCTTTCCGGCGTATTCGAAGGCAAAACCACGGGCACGCCGATCGGTTTATTGATTGAAAATACCGATCAGCGTTCGAAAGATTATTCGAAGATCGCCAATCAATTTCGTCCGATGCACGCCGATTACACCTATCAGCAAAAATATGGTGCGCGCGATTATCGCGGCGGTGGACGTTCATCGGCACGCGAAACGGCAATGCGCGTTGCCGCCGGCGCCATTGCAAAAAAATATTTGCGCGAACGTTTGGGTATTACCGTGCGCGGTTATTTATCGCAGCTCGGTCCGATCGCTATCGAAAATGTTGACTGGAATACGGTGGAGACCAATCCGTTTTTCTGTCCTGACGAAAGTAAAATCGAGGCAATGGAAAATTACATGCAGCAATTGCGCAAGGATGGCGATTCGATCGGTGCAAAAATCACCGTCGTCGCCAGCGGTATGCCGCCCGGATTGGGCGAGCCGGTTTTCGATCGTCTCGATGCGGATATCGCGCATGCGCTCATGAGTATCAACGCGGTGAAAGGCGTGGAAATCGGCGCGGGGTTCGATTGCATCGCGCAGCGCGGCAGTGAGCATCGCGATGAAATCACACCGCAGGGTTTCACCTCGAATAATGCGGGCGGCGTGCTCGGTGGCATTTCGTCGGGGCAGGATATCGTCGCGCATATTGCGCTGAAACCGACATCGAGCATTTTGATTCCGGGACGCAGTGTCGATATCGAAGGTAATCCGAGCGAAGTGATCACCACCGGTCGTCACGATCCGTGCGTTGGGATTCGCGCGACACCGATCGCCGAGGCGATGCTGGCGATCGTTCTGCTCGATCATTACCTGCGTCATCGCGCCCAAAATGCCGATGTACGCAGCGGTACGCCGATCGTTCCAGGCAGCATTGATTAAAATATTTCAACGCGATGTGCGATCGCGAAATGGGTTATACGGGATAGGAGCCTGCGCATGAACACTGCGGCGGTTCCGTACTGGCGCCTTTCCAGTTTTTATTTTTTCTATTTCGCCATGCTCGGCGCATGGCTGCCTTTCTGGCCGCTGTATTTACGTGATCTCGGTTATGGCGCAGCTGCCATCGGCACGCTCGCCGGCATTCTTCAAGGCACTAAAATTATCGCGCCGAATATCTGGGGTTGGCTTGCCGATCGCAGCGGTCAGCGGATGCGCGTCATCCGGCTCGGTGCATTTGCTGCGATTGCAGTTTTCGCCGCCATTTTTTTGCGTAACGATTTTATCGCGCTCGTTCTTATTGTTGCGGGCTACAGCTTTTTCTGGAACGCCGTGCATGCGCAATTCGAAGTGGTGTCGATAGCGCATCTGCGCGAACGTGTGCATCGCTACAGCCTTATCCGCGTGTGGGGTTCGATCGGTTTTATTTGCGCGGTGGGAGGCCTCGGGTTTTATTTCGATAATTTCAGCATTAAGCAATTACCACTGTTTATTTTGCTGTTGTTGTCGGGTATCTGGTTCGCGAGCCTGGCGGTAAAAGAACCCGAAATGCCGCAGAAAACCGCTCGTGAGCGCGGGTCGCTGCGCAAAATCATGCGCGATCCTGCACTCATCGCCTTTATGTTTTCGTGTTTTTTATTACAGCTATCGCACGGTCCTTATTACACGTTTTTCAGCGTTTATCTGGAGGCGCACGGCTATGCGCACGGCCAGACCGGTTTGTTGTGGTCGTTCGCCGTCGTGGCGGAAGTGGTCGTTTTTTTATGCATGCCGCGATTGCTGTCGCGTTTTGCGTTGCGCTCGATATTGCTCGCGAGTTTATTGCTCGCCGCCCTGCGCTGGCTGCTGATTGCTTTGTTCGTCGATTTTCTGCCAGTGTTATTGTTCGCGCAGTGTCTGCACGCGGCGAGTTTTGCAAGTCACCACGCGGCCGCTATCGAAATTGTGCGGCGTCTGTTTCGCGCGCATCCCGGGCAGGGCATGGCGATGTACAGCGGCGTCAGTTACGGTGCAGGCGCCGCTGCTGGAGCACTGCTGAGCGGTGTTTTCTGGTCGATATCGCCGGTGGGGACTTTTATCGGTGCGGTGGTTGTGGCGTTGATTGCCGTGGCGCTGGTGTGGCGCTTCGTTGATACCGCAATGCTTGGCGCTGAGTGAGCGATTTGTTAATGTCGCTCTCGCGTTGTTAGGTTGATCCAAAAAAAGAATCGAGGCTTGTTCATGTCGCAAGAATCCGTGGTTTACGGTTGCATCAAGGATGTGATTTTTACTTCGGATATGGATCAGACTCGCCGCCGTCGTCAGGTGAATCGTCAGGTGCTGGCATCATTGCCCAGCGTTGAAGACTGGCCTTTGATCGGTCGCGAAATGTTCGTGCTGCCATCGCCGACTCTGGTGGTCGATGATATTCACACCGAAGTGGTGCCGTTCGGCAATTCGTATAAGGGTGTGGAGTATGAGTGGCAGCAGTGGCTGCAGCGTTTCGAGGATTTACTGCAGAATATGTACTGGGTTTCGGCGACGGTGCATCTCGAAACCGAATTCAGCGGCACGCACACATTTACCTGGCACACCGATCAGGAGTTTCACGAGCCCAACTCGGGGCCGTTGTCGATGCGTTGCGAATGGACCCGTGAAGCGACGAGTTTTTAACACGTATTTCAATTATCTGGTGCTGCCGCTTTAACGCAGCGCTTCTTCCAGTGTGATGTCCACGGTCAGCGCATCGGCAATGTCATCGAGCTGTTGATTGAGCTCGCGCAAATCCAGCGTATGCGGTACTTCGATATCGGCAGAGGCTTCGAATAAAGGCTCGGCCGTCATCGGTGCGCTGGTGATGGCGGTATCCATTTCCAGCACATTGATATGGTGGCGCGCCAGAGCGCTCGCCGCTTCCAGCACAATCCCGGGTCGATCGTTGCCGATAATGCTGAGACGCAGACGGCGGCGGCGTTTTTCGACGGGAGCGGGCGCATCTTCCGCGACGACGATCGTCAAGCCCTGACCGGCGAGATCGAGCAGCGCCGCACGTAAGTCCGCGCGTTTATTCGCCGCTACTTCGACCTGCACGATACCCGCGAATTGCCCGGCCAATTGGCTCATCCGGCTTTCCAGCCAGTTGCCGCCGTGCTGGCTCACGGTATGCGCCAGCCTTTCGACCAATCCCGGTTTATCGGCAGCGATAAAAGTGAATACCAGTGAATTGATCATGGCTTGCTCCTGACTCGGGCGAATGTGTTTTCTACGGCGCTGGCGTTGGGGTCGCAAGTATAATGGCTCGGTGGTGGGAGCACTATCACTCCCGCCCGGCAAAGTGCTCCAATGCCTCCTCAAAGTCAGCCGTTTTCAAGGGTGCGCCTATGAAAGTCATCGTCGATTTCTGTTTGATTCCGCTGGGTGTCGAATTATCGCTATCCCCGTACATTGCCGAATGTCAGCGCATATTGAGCGAGATGGGCCTCAGGCATGAATTGCATGCGTACGGCACCAACATCGAAGGCGAATGGGAGACGGTGATGGAGGCGATAAAGCGATGTCACCATCGCGTTCATGAAATGGGTGCACCGCGTATTACCACGACATTAAAGCTCGGTACGCGTATCGATCGCGACGACACGATGGCGAGCAAGGTGCAAAGCGTGCGCGATCTGCTCGTCAGTGACATGGGCGGCGGACGTCAGGCGTGAACGGTTTCAGCGACAATTATGTGATCGTTCCGCCCGGGCAATTGTCTGCGGATGCGCTGGAGGGCGTCGTCGAAGAATTCATTACCCGAGAAGGCACCGATTATGGCGAATTCGAGTTTTCGCTTGCCGATAAGGTGCAGCAGGTGCGCGCACAATTAACTGCGGGAAGTGTGTACATCGTTTTCGACACGCGGGCGGAAACCTGCACGCTCATGACGAAAGAAGAGGTTCGTCAGCTCGATGTAAAAAACAATTAATGCGGAGGCTGGCTGCGCGCGGGTGTATCTAAAAGCTGGAATATTTACGTCTGTGAAATTTATTGCCCTACTATGCAATTCATTGTCCCACTATGAAGCGCCGGCATTTCACCCGATAATGAGTACGCCGTTTTTTCGATCGATTTACCACTATGTCTATTGAGCATACCCTCGATACCACCGGGCTGTTTTGTCCGGAGCCTGTCATGATGCTGCACAACAAAATTCGTGCGATGGCGATTGGTGAGAGCGTGCGCGTGCTGGCAACGGATCCTTCGACACGGCGCGACATTCCGAAATTCTGCAATTTTCTCGGCCATGCTTTGCTGGAGCAACATGTCGCCGCGGAAGACGGCGGCGAACAGTTCATTTACGTCATTCAGAAAGCCTGAATGCTGTCAGGCCAGGCTCGACGGCTCAGAGTAAACCGCCTGAGCCGTTCGGCGTATTTCACTGCCATTTTTTACGATTCAAACAGCATTGCGATTGCGGCGAGTGCCACCGGGTCTTCCGACTTGATCTGATTGGCAATGTGATGCTGAAAGAAGTAGCGAAAGCGCGGATCTTCGTTCGCCGCATAAAGACAGGAATCGCCGGGCAGGACAGGCGTCGATTCAACCGTGTGCTCGTCGATCAGCATGGCTTCGATGCCACCGTCGTTATACAGGCGCCAGCTCAGCACCTCCGTCAACACCAGCGTATCTTCATCATCCCCCGTCAGCATGGCGTGGGTGCCGATCGTATCGGGAATTTCCTGCACGATGCGGTTGGGGTTTTCCGGTGACGCGCCAAAATAATCGGCGGCGTGTTCAAGCTCGGCAATTTTATGCGGGGGAGCTTCGGTGAATACCTGATCGACGCTGGGATCGTAATAACCTTCCCACAGGCCAGTCGCTGCGTCATCGAGATCCGAGCAGCGCATCAAGCCGTTCAGCCAGGGCACCATACCGACGACCTCGCCATCGGCCTGCAAGGCCCAGCAGAGAATTTTCATTGAATAGAGTTTATTGGGGTCGGTGTGACGGTTCGAATAGAGCATGCTCAAACCATCAAACTCGGGAGAGAGACGAATTATCTGTTCACCACGCAGAGCCGCCAGTGGTTTGCCAGAAAACAGATCAATGACATTATCCCGGTGTTCCGGAGCGCTTACGTGGGTCATAGCTCATACCCCATATCGAGAACGGTAACGTATCGAAACCGCCTCCCGGTCATCGCTCGGCTTTTCCCTCAGCATCGTTCGAGCGTAAACGGTCTATCGGCGCTTAAGGCTTGGACTTGGGTTGAGTATAGAGAGTTCGATCGGTTTTCAGCAAATCGATACGCGGGTTATATCGAGAGGTGCACTTTCATAATTCGATACAATGCTATTCGTTTTCATTAAACAGGCTTTCCGGTCTAAAAATCCCCATGCTCATCATTGCCGACGAAAATATGCCTTACGTGCGCGACTGGTTCGAGCCGTATGGCGAGGTGCGGACGTTTCCCGGCCGCACGATAACTGCAAGTGAATTGCGCAATGCGGACGCGTTATTGGTGCGCTCAGTCACCCGAGTCGATGCTGAATTATTGCGTGGCAGCCCCATACGTTTCGTTGGCAGTGCGACGAGTGGCATCGAGCATATGGATGTCAGTTATTTGCAGTCTCGCGAAATCGGTTGCGCCAGTGCTCCGGGTTGTAATGCGACGGCAGTCGTCGAGTATGTGTTGAGCTGTCTTTGCGCACTCGATGGTGTTTTTGAAAAATTACTGTCGGGCGGTGTTGTGGGTATCCTCGGTTTGGGGAATGTGGGTGCACGGCTTATGAAGCGCTTGCAGGATATGGATATTCACTGCGTGGGTTACGATCCGTTGCTCGCGCATGCGCACAAATCCAGTCTGCAGCGATGCGATCTCGACGCGGTGCTGCAGGCTGATGTGATTTGTTGCCACACGCCACTGACCACCACGGGCACCTATCCCACCTGGCACCTGCTCGATGAGCGGCGTTTGCAAAATCTGCGCAAGGATGCAGTGTTAATTAATGCGGGCCGCGGTGCCGTTGTCGATAACGCGGCCTTATTGAAAATATTGCATCAGCGGGATGATCTGCGGTTTGTTCTCGATGTATGGGAGAGTGAGCCCATCATCGATCTTTCGCTGCTGCAACGCGTTTCACTGGCAACACCTCACATCGCGGGTTATAGCTGGGATGGAAAAGTGGCGGGCACGCGCATGGTGCTTGAAGCATTTTGCGGATTCTTTAATCTGCCGCTGCCCGCGCAACAGAAAAATCCTGCGAGTCCGACGCTCGATGTTGTATCGAATGCGAGCGGGAATACGTTATTGAAATCGGCGATTCAGGCGGTTTACGACGTTCGGCGCGACGATTGTGCAATGAGATCAGCATTATTGCAGTGTAACGTAACCGAAATACCCGCTGTGTTCGATGGGCTTCGAAAAAATTATCCACAGCGTCGGGAAATGGCAGCGTGTGAAATCGACGGCTGGAAAAGCCTGAGTTTATCGGATCAATCGTTGTTGCGACGATCGGGTTTCAGGCCATTCGCTGACATTTGAGTTTAGCTGCGCGTGGCATTCAATAGATGCTGCATGCATTGCGCGATGATGATCGATGAACCGCTATCGAGCGCCCGTCGCAATTGCGCGATATTGGTTTGCGATGCAGCCATAACCGAAGGTGGTAGATGGTCACTGCCGGCTTCATCGAGTATCGCGGAGATTTCCGAGCGTGACGACAATAATAAAAATCCTTTTTCGGTCAGTACTGTTTGATCCAGCGCCTCCTGGCGAATAGGTGCTTCGTAGCGTAAAAAACTTTCCTCACCGAGCCAGACCATCGCGCTGAAACAGCTCAAATGGCGAGGGCTGGGCAGACCGAATTCATCGGGCTCTTCACCTTTGCTCCCCAGGGTTCTGAGAATATCGTCGACGAATAAAATCTGCTTGCGAGGAAAGAGCGAATAAAGCCGAAGCAGAATCGCAGCGACATCCTTGTAGAAATCATCGATATGCAAATCGGCCATGATCGTTCGGTTACCGCTGACGCGTGAATTACTGGCTGTAACGCGAAAGGAAATTGCCAAATCGTTCGAGAGCAGCATGAAGATCGTCTTCGCGTGGCAAGAAGATCACGCGCAGATGGTCGGGCTCCGGCCAGTTGAACGCGGACCCATGCGAAAGCAGTATTTTCTCCTGACGCAACAAATCGAGGATAAGCTGCTCGTCGTTATGCAAATTGAATTTTTTTGCATCGAGCTTCGGAAATAAATAAATTGCTCCGCCGGGTTTGACGCAACTCACGCCAGGAATATCGTTCAGCATTTTCCACGCGAGTTCGCGCTGCTTGCCGAGCCGCCCTGCCGGCGCGATCAGGTCATTGATGCTCTGATAGCCACCGAGCGCCGTTTGAATTGCGTGTTGAGCGGGAACGTTGGCACAAAGACGCATGGAGGCAAGCATGTTGACGCCATCGATCAGATCGTGTGCCTGATGTTTTGCGCCTGAAATGATCATCCAGCCGCTGCGGAAACCCGCGAGGCGATAGGTTTTCGATAGACCATTGAAAGTAATACACACAACATCGGTGGCAATGCTGCCCATCGGCACGTGTTTGATGTCGTCGTAGAGAATTTTGTCGTAAATTTCATCGGACAGGATAACGAGTTTGTGCTCGCGCGCGAGATCGACGATCTGCTCGAGAATTTCTTGTGGATAGACGGCACCGGTTGGGTTGTTCGGATTGATAATCACGATTGCTTTGGTGCGATCGGTGATTTTGCTCCGGATATCATCGAGGTCGGGATACCAGTCTGACTGCTCGTCGCAGAGGTAGTGCACGGCCTTGCCGCCAGCGAGACGTACGCACGCAGTCCATAAGGGATAATCGGGCGAGGGCACCAGAACTTCATCACCGCCGTTGAGCATGGCTTGCGTGATCAGGGAAATTAATTCGCTGACACCATTGCCGAGATAAATATCGTCGATATCGACATTCGGAATGCCGCGAGTCTGGCACTCCTGCATCACTGCCTTGCGTGCCGAATAAATGCCTTTGGAGTCGGAATAGCCCTCGCTTTGCGGCAGCATGTGAATGACGTCCTGAATGATTTCGTCAGGTGCGGCAAAGCCGAATGGCGCGGGGTTGCCAATATTCAATTTGAGGATGCGATGACCTTCCTCTTCCATGCGGTTGGCCTCCTGCAGAGCAGGGCCGCGAATGTCGTAACAGACATTATTTAATTTGTCGGATTTGAAAAACTTTGACATGCTCAACTCGCTGTGCGGGGCTCGGCCATGGCGTTTTTAACGCGGCGCTGACTCTGAAAATGTGACGACAAGTTTAGTGGAAAACACTCTTTCGCGCGAGACGAGCGGTTTTGCGCACGGCATAAACATGAGGCGAGGAAACCGGCGATGTCAGGCAATGAAAAAAGCGAGCAGGAATGGCGTGCGCAGTTGAGCGATGAGGAGTATCGCGTTTGTCGTCAGAAGGGCACCGAGCGTGCGTTTAGCGGGGAATATTGGAATGTCTGGGAACCTGGCAAATACAGGTGTACTTGCTGTGGAACGGAATTATTCGAGTCCGATACGAAATTCGATGCAGGCTGCGGCTGGCCGAGTTTTTATCGCCCTGCCAGCGATGAAGTTATCGAGGAGCATATCGACAGGAGCTACGGCATGATTCGAACGGAAGTGACATGCAAACGCTGCGGTTCGCATTTGGGGCATGTATTCACCGATGGACCGGCACCCACCGGCTTGCGGTACTGCATCAATTCGGTTTCGATCAGGCATGTACCCAAAGAATAGGGCGCATCTCAGTCATAGATACTCTTCTTGAGCGGTTCTTCTTTTTCCGAGCGCATGGATTTCCAATCGTCGCTCAATTCGTTTTCAACAGCTTGCGCGCTCGCTATTTTTTCCAGCTCGACAACTCGCTGTTCGCATGCGGCGATTTGTGCGGCAAATTGACCGTCGACATTGTCTTTTTTCATTTTATCGATCGCAACGCCGTAATGGTGTTGTGCGAGGCGCGGCTTGCCGTTCTGTAAGGCGGCTTGAGCGGCGGCAAGGTTGCTGTCGAGAGCGATGCGTGTCGCCAGCCGTTGTATCTGTTTGCCGTATGTGTCGGCTTGCACGGCGGTCAGGCGTTTGTTTTGAAAGAGTCGCTGAACGACGTTATACAGGCTGCTCAGCAGTTTCTGTACTTCCTGTATCTGCGCCGGGTTCGTCAATGGCTGGTAGGGGGTTTGCACGGCTGCCTGAGACTGCAGCTGGCCAATTTTTTCCTGCAATTGCTTCAGTGTTTGTGGGTGCTGGGGGTTCTTGCGATCGAGCTGCGAAAGTTGTTCGAGGCTTTCGGCAATGCACTGGCAGACTAATAATTTCAGATCGCGACTCAGCAATCCTTCGGGAAAACCATCGAGCAGATGTTGAAAGTTGCGCGTCTGCGCCTTGAGCGATGCGATGAGCGCGTTTTTCTCGTTGGCGCTTTTCTCCATCTGCTGCAGGGTAACCGCGACGGCAATCAGCACGAAAAGGCAGACAAGCACAGCGATGACGATGGTTGTGGTGGACATAGGTCGATACCGGCAAAGGGCTGCTAACCATGTAGGGCTGAAAATGCTCGGATGCTTGTATTTGTGCGCAGCCGCACTACAACCTTAGTCGTGCGACGATGTGTTTGCAAAAGATTTGTAAATGGATGCTTGACCTTTGTGAATCACGTACTTAGAATGCGCGCCACTTCAACGGCAACCCCTGAGGTTGTCTGACGAAGTGTTCGGCGTCCCCTTCGTCTAGTGGCCTAGGACACCGCCCTTTCACGGCGGTAACAGGGGT
>CAZWBA010000025.1:0-14624 GCA_964631955.1 uncultured Verrucomicrobiaceae bacterium
TCTCGCGCTGCAGGCATTGAACAAGCCCGACAAGATCGAGGTCAGCGCGCTGCAGGAACTCGCATTTTCGAGCAAATATCAGGACATCGTTCGCGCCATCGGCAAGCTCGGTGCATTCGCGCCCGAGCGTTCGCGTATGGATTGTCGGCACGCGGTCGATTGGGATCACGAGCCGACGGTTTATCAGGCATGCACTATCGCGCATGGGCACTTGCTGCATTTCAAACAGGAGTGGATTGCCGACGGCTATTCGATGGGCCGCTTGCTTTACAGCCTGCCGCTCGCGCCGGGCCAGAAAAAACAGATCGCCGTACTCGACTGGGAGCGGCGCGAATCGGCCATTCGTCAGGAATCGCTGGAGGAGGAAGAAAGCCTTGCGGCCACGTTATCGCGCGATCGCGATATCGGTGAGATGGTCAATTCGGTTCTAACGGAAAGCTCAAGGGGCGGTTCGTCGGCGAATACATCGAGTTTTGGCGGCGGTCTCGGTATCGGTGCGATTCTCGGCCCCGTCGGTGGTTTGCTCGGTATCGGCGGTGGCGCATCGAATGCGAATTCCACCGCGTGGCAAAATTCTTCGCGCAATGTCGCGGCGAACAGTTTGCAGACTTTGCGCGATCGAACCTCACAGGCGGCGGCTGCGATGCGCGCACAGCGTTCGACCGTGGTGCAAAGTGTCGCGCAGGGCGAACGCGTTTCCGTGGTGACGGAGACCGTGGCGAATTACAACCATTGTCACGCGATGACGATGGAATATTTCGAGGTGCTGCGACATCTGATCGTGCGTCAGCGGCTGGTCGATGTGCAGGAATGTTTATTCGTGCCGCTGCAAATGACGCGCTTTGATCGCGCCAAAGCCTTGCGCTGGCTGAATACGCTGCAGCCGAAAATGCCGACGCGCGATCTGCGCGAAGGTTTCAACGCTCTCGAACGTATCGACAATAATTATGACGGCAGCAATTTGCCCTTTGGTCGTTACGCCGACCAGCCGCTCGATTATGTTGAAGGCGAATTGAGCATTCGTTTTCAATTGTCGCGTCCACGCGACAAGGATGACGATTTCGATCCGGTGAACTGGGGCTGGCTGGCGAAACTGATTCCCTCGCTGAGCGCACAGGAGCAATACAAAACCTTTTTGAAGGATCAGCAATTCAAGGACCGCATTTTCCTCGAACAATTCGGGCCGCGCATCGCGCGCGCCTTCGTCGATTTGATGCGTTTTTCGTGGATCGATGAAAATAATGCGGAGCACCCGCTGCCGATCGACACCACTTTACTATCGAATTTCGTCAACGATCGCGTGTTGTCGGTATCACTGCGTCTGGGCAATGCGCTCAATGGCATCGCGCGCAAAAATATCAAATACATCAAGATCAGCGAATTCGCTTTTATCGGCGGCGTGTTCATTCCGCTGTTCGATGTGCTGCCGGGCAATTCGCGTGTGATCGTCGAAGGCGGCAGCATGTCGTACCGCACACAATTTTCGTCGGATTATTTATTTCGCAGCGGCAATATTCGCAACGATCTCACCGGTTCGGATTCGGTGCGAATCTACACGCCACTCAATGCGCAGGAGTTGCGCAATCCCCGCGAAGAAGACAAGGAGTGCGCACGCCGTCTGCTCGATCATCTCAACGAAAATATCGAGCGCTATCATCACTGCCTGTGGTGGTGCATGAGCCCGGATCGCCGTTACATGTTGCTCGATGGGTTCGAAGCGCCGAACAGCGGTGGACGCAGCGTCGCTTCCGTGGTTGAAAATCGGCTGATCGGCATTGTCGGCAATTCGCTGATCATGCCCGTTGCGCGCGGTTTTCATCTCGATCCGACGTTCAGTCAGGATGTCGAAAATCCTGTCGATCTGCTCGAACATTATCAGCCGAATACGCCGATCGAACCGGTGCGCGTCGCCATTCCAACGCGTGGTGTTTATGCAGAGGCGGTGATGGGTGCGTGCAATTCGTGCGAAGTGAAAGAGGAGGAACGTTTCTGGCGCTGGGAGGAATCGCCGATTCCCGACAACCCGCCCGCGATTTTGCCGACCAGCACCGATACGCGCCGCGCCGATCCCGGCAATCTCGAAGCGAAGGATTTTCCGGCGCCGATCATTGCCATGCAGAACGCGCCTGCCGCACCCGATCCGACCGGTCTCGCCGCCGCGCTCAATGTGCTCGGCACGCCGAATTTGTTCAAAGACATCACGGGACTCGAAGGCAATCAGCGCAATGCGCTCGAAGCGTTGAAAGCATCGCTGTCGACCGCGCAGGCATTTGGTGACAAAGCGGCGAATCTCGCGCTGCAGGCGAAAATGAGCAAGGACATCGATAAGACCATGCGTGCGATCAGCGATGCAAAAGCGCAGGGACTGATTACCGATGAGCAGGCGAAATCGCTGACGCAGGGCGCAATTCAAAGCATGATCGGCGCGGGTCCGACCACCGATCCGAAACCGCTGAGCACCAGCGACGTCGAGCAGCTGACGCAAAGCGCGGGAGCGAACAGCGCAGCGGTGAAAGTATCGCGGCCGAGCGGCGAGGAAGTGTCTGTCGATGCACGGCCAACGGCGCAGGATAGTCCGCGTCCCGTCATCGTACTGGGTACCGATACGGCGACCGGTTCGCGCCGCGCATTCAATCCGGCCACGCACAGCATCGCGGGCGAAGCGGCATTGAGTGTCAGCGTGCGCAATGCGCCGGGCGGTTACAGCCTGAAATGGCTGCCGGGCGAAGCCGGCGCGCTCGATGTGGTTTCGCCAAATGCGGAATCGACGGTCATCAAGGCGAAACGCCCGGGCAAAACGCGACTCGATGTTGCCGTGTTCGATGGCGGAACACAGATTGCCAGCACGCGTTTGAATATCTGCGTGCCGCAATTCGTCACCGTCGATGAAGATGCGGCTGCATTCAGCGGTGTGCTCGCGCAATTGAAAATCGATGGCCGTAAAACCGATGTGCTGAAGGAGGCGCGCGCGACCTGTATTTATCTGCTGCGCACTGCGAATGTCCGCACGGTCTGGACAATGGCGCCGTTCAGCGAAAGCGCACCGGCGCATCTCGATGCGGCATTGATTACGACGGCAGCCATCAAAGGGGAACCCGCCGCGGCAGAGCCGAATTTATTCGGCGTCACACGCTCGAGCGCGACAGGCATGGGCGCGGCAGCGTTCAACGAAACCATCGAATTGTTCCCCGGCGCATACGACAATCCGGTAGCGGGCGGATCGGACAATATGGTCGATACCGTATCGCAGGCGATTCTCATGCAGATTCAAAACGAGGCGTCGCCATCGGCCGATCTGCTCGATTTCGCAGTCAAGGTATTCGGCCGCATGATCGGTGAAACGCTCGCGCATGAAGTCATTCACAGCCTGCTCGGCACGGCAGTCGATCCGAATTTCCACAACTCGCCGAAAATTGCCAACGATCTGATGAATGCCGGTTTCGAGCGCAGTTTCCGTCAGCGCACGGGCATCGAGGATACGGCGCTATCGAGCCCGATAATTCCGTCGAACTTTATCGACCACGGTCTGGGCGCGATCGGCGGGTTGCAGGCGAAAAATCAGGCATTGATCGATGCGGTGTATCCGGTGCCACCGGCGTTTACTTAATCAAGCCTTTAAAAGGTCTCTCACCTTTTGCAGCTGCGATTTCTGTCGCAGCTTTTTTTTTGCGAATTTCCTGAACTGCCTGCCCCGTGATTTGTGGACGCAACCCCGTGTCGCCCGGCAAGATGGGATTGGCGATACAATAAGCGCCGTATCAGGAGATTTTCCGGTAATGGCTCTAAGCGCAACCATCTTCAAAATTCAGCTCAATGTCGCCGATATGGATCGTAATGTATTTGCCGATCACAGCCTTACGCTGGCGCGCCATCCCTCCGAAACCGATGAGCGCATGATGGTACGTGCGCTGGCCTTCGCGTTACACGCGCATGAACGTTTACAGTTCACCAAAGGTTTGTGTGCGGACGACGAGCCCGACGTGTGGCAAAAAAATCTCAGCGATGAAATCGAGGTGTGGATCAATGTCGGTCTGCCCGATGAAAAGCGTTTACGCAGAGCCTGCGGTCGCGCACAACGGGTAATTGTCTACAGCTATGGCGGGCGCACGGCGCAAGCGTGGTGGCAGCAAAACTCTGAAAAACTTGCGCGCCTCACCAATCTCACTGTCGTGAATTTATCCAAAAGCGCAACCGATGCGCTCGCTGCGCTGGCGCAACGAACCATGCAGCTGCAATGCACGATTCAAGATGGTCAGTTATGGTTGAGTGATGGTGTATCGACACTTGAAGTTCATCCCGAGTATTTCTGTCGCGCCGACTGAACTATTTTATTGTTCAGCCAGAGAAAGGTTGCAGCACTAAATAAAAATACTAATCGAGAGATTGCGCGCAGGTTGGGGAAGAATAAGCCGTGGGGTAAATAGACCGTGGAAAAAATAAAGACTCTGTTTATGAGAACAGAGTCTATGGAGAGTAGGGCCTGGCAGGCGTTTTGAAAATCAATATTGCACGTCCCACGCCGGGTTGAATAACGGGTTCGGGTTATGGCGATGCGCCAGATCGCCTTCGGCATATTCGAACTCGGTTCGTTGCAGGTGAGGGCAGTAATCGGGATCGAGTTCGGCAACACCTTCAATCAGCACGGCTTCCGGTCGCGACACGTCTTTCATCCAGTCTTGAACACGTTGCGAAAATAAACGCGAGTACATCTCGTAATAGATGCCCGGGGTCTGCAGCACTTCGGCGGCAATCATGTCGAGTTTCGTACGAACGGCGTATTGAGTCAGCATTTTGCATCCTTAACCCGAAGGTTTTTTACTGTACGGGTTCAGGATGCCAGCGGTTAGCTGAATGGAATCTGAATGCAATAAATGCCGGAAAAATCATTCAACCTTTTTTGTGAATTTAATTCCCATCGGACCCTGCAGAGAGCCGTCCTCCAATATGGGCATTACCATCGTGCCGTTTTCAGATCCGATCTTGACGCTGCCATCCTCGATCTTGTAATTCATTTCAGTCTCGATGCCCACCGCGGTCATCGCCACTTTATCGCCTGATTTAAACGTAAAACTGGTTAAACCCATGGGGTCCGTGTAAGTGCCCGAGATGCGGGGGCCGCACGCGGTCAGAAGCGCGATGAGCGTTACCAGAAGCCATTTTTTCATGATTATTTCCTCATTGAAGATAAATTATTTTTGTAATGAATGCTCTTAGCGGCGTCGACGCCCGCCGAGCAGCGATCCCAGCACCCCGCGAATGATTTCGCGTCCCACGTGCGTGCCGATACTGCGCGCTGCACTTTTCGCAAACGCGCCCAGTAAATCGGTGGTGGAGCCGGTGTCAGCGCGGCGGCCGCTGCCGGTTTCCGCAGGCGCGTTTTCAGCAGCCTGCCTGGCGCGCGCGGCGAGAATTTCATAGGCCGATTCGCGATCGACGGTCTGTTCGTATTTGCTGCGCAGCGGCGAGCGCTGCATTTGTTCGCTGCGCTCATTGTCGTCGAGCGGCCCTATGCGCGATTGCGGCGGGCAGATAAATACCCGCTCGACCGGCGTGGGCTGACCTTTTTCGTCGAGCACGGAAACCAGCGCTTCGCCGATACCCAGCTCGGTAATTGCGGTTTCGGTATCGATGGCCGGGTTGGTGCGAAACGTTTGTGCGGCGGCGCGCACGGCCTTTTGATCCTTCGGACTGAATGCACGCAGCGCATGCTGCACGCGATTGCCGAGCTGCCCCAGAATGGTTTCCGGCACGTCGAGCGGATTTTGCGTGATGAAATAAACACCGACGCCTTTGGAGCGAATCAGACGCACGACCTGCTCGATTTTTTCGATCAGCGCCCTGGGTGCATCGTTGAATAATAAATGCGCCTCGTCGAAGAAAAATACCAGCCTGGGTTTTTCGAGATCGCCGGCTTCGGGTAATTCCTCGAATAATTCCGACAGCAGCCACAGCAGAAACATCGCGTACAAATGCGGTTTTGCCATCAGTGCGGTCGCATCGAAAATGCTGATGACACCGTTGCCGGAAAAATCGCTTTGCATCAGATCCGTCAGTGCGATTTGCGGTTCGCCGAGAAATTGTTCCGCGCCCTGTTCTTCGAGCACGAGCAGCTGGCGTTGAATCGCAGCGATGCTGGCCGGAGCGAGATTGCCGTACTGGCTCTGCAGGCTTTTGGCGTTGTCGGCCATCCATGTCAGCAGCGCGCGCAGATCCTTGAGATCGAGCAGCAGCAAACCATTCGTGTCGGCAATTTTGAAAGCGGCATAAAGCACGCCGGTCTGGGTATCGTTGAGCTCCAGCAGTTGTGCGAGCAATAGCGGGCCGAGATTTGAAACCGTCGCGCGAATCGGCAGGCCGCGTTTGCCGTACAGATCCCAAAGCTGCACGGGATAAGCAGCGTTCTGATAGTTCTCCAGACCGAGCTGCGAGATGCGTTGCCGGATTTTTTCGTTCGGCGTGCCGGCGCGCGCGATGCCGGATAGATCGCCTTTCACATCCGCCATGAATACCGGCACGCCATTGCGCGAAAAGTTTTCCGCGAGCGTTTGCAGCGTGACCGTTTTTCCCGTTCCTGTGGCGCCCGTGATAAGGCCGTGACGGTTGGCCATGCGTAACGTCAGCGCAACGCGTTTGTCGCCGCTGGCGCCGATAAGAAATGGATGGTTCAGGGGCAGAGTGTTCATAACGAATTCCGATCGAAGGCCGCTGTGATTGTTTTCATAGACGCCTGCGGGAGGGCACATGCGGTGCGACTTCCGGGCTGCGGGAGGTGTTATAGCTTTTGCCGAGGGTCGGCGGCAACTGCGGCGAAAATTCAGGAGAGGAAAGAGGATTCGGCGCGCCTGCACAGCAAGGCGCGCCGTGTGCTGCTTTAGAGCGAGACTGTGGCTGCCAGGCGGAATGTGCGCGGGCCGCCCGTCATCACATAACCGTCGGCAAAGTTGCCGGCCCAGTAATCCCGGTCGGCCAGATTCTCGACGAAGGCATTGAAGACCACTGGCGTGTTCGCGATCTGCGTCTGGTATTTTGCGGTCAGATCGAAGCGCGTCCACGACGGCAGGCGCAGGGTGTTGTCGCTGTCCACCCACTGTTTGCCGGTGTAGACGATGCGTCCGCCGACGTTCAGTCCGGTCAGCGGCGTCGCCCAGTCGGCGCCCAGATTCGCGGTCCAGTTCGGGACGGCAAAGCTCTCGTTACCGGTATCTTTTTCCTCGGAATCGAGCCATGCGACACCGCCCAGCAGGCTGACCGTCGGACTGATCTGACCGAACAGGTTCCATTCGGCGCCTTTCAGCTCCAGATCGCCGCCTTCCTCGCGACGCAGGCCATCCTCGCTATCGACGATGGTGGGACGCTCTATGCGGAAAACGCTGAACGTGTGCGTGATGCTGCCAAGACGCTGCTTGACGCCGATCTCGATCTGCTCGGTCTGAATCGGCTTGAACGAGCTGCCTTCGTTATCGTAACCCGCCGGCACCGTTTCGCCGGCCGACAGACCTTCCATGTAGTTCGCGAACAGCGACGTGTTCTCGCTCCACGGTTTCACCACCACACCCAGCGCCGGCGATATGCGCGATTCATCGTAATCGCTGTCGCGCTGGCGGACCCGCTGCAGACGGGCGCCGAGCGTGACCAGCGCGCGGCCATTGGCAAGGTCCAGCGTGTCGGTGATGGCTAGCGAGTTGAGCAGGTTGTCGATGTCGTACTTGGCATCTGCGGGCTTGCCGGGCAGCACCGGCGCCACCGGTTCGTAAATATTCTGCAGCCAGCCCTCATTGCGCGTGCTGGTGCTGCCTTCCTCGTGCTTGAGCACGGACAGCGAGGCATTCAGCGTGTGGCCGATGCTGCCGGTGGCGAAACTGGCGTTCAAACCGGTTTCGGCGGTGCGATCGCGCGTGATGGTGTTGACGTTGTAGACATAGCCCGCAGCGGTACCGTCGGCATTTCTCACGATGACACGCGTGCCGAACATCAGGCCGTCGCCGCGGCTGCTGGCCGTGCCGAGCGCGATATAACCGGCCAGGTTGTCGCTGAAGTCATATTCGGCGCGCAAGGTGACGCCTTCATTCGTATAAAGACCTTTGGTGCCTTCGAACAGATTGGCATCGCTATCGGGAATCGAAACCCGCTGGCCGAGGCCGACCACCGGTCCGCGCCGCGCGGTCAGGCCGTACATGGCGGGGCTGCCGTTCTCGATTTTCTCGCGGGAGCTGTAGGCATCCAGCTGGAGACTCAATCGCTCGACGCGGTAATCGAGCGCCAGCGCGCCCAGCTGCCGCTCCTTTTCCTGATCCGCAACACCGGTATCGCCCTTGCCGTACGCGCCGTTGAAGCGAATTCCCAGCTGCTGCACGTCGCCGAAGCTGCGGCCGATATCGACGTGTTCCTGCCAGTAACTGTCGGACGAATACGAAGTGGTCAGATCGAATACCGGTTTCTGTCCCGCGCGCTTCGATACGAGATTGATGGTGCCGCCGAGGTTGGCATCGGGAGCCATGCCGAAAATCATCGCGGAAGGACCGCGCAGCACCTCGGTGCGCTCCAGGAATTCGGTCGGGATATGGCCTTTTGGCGCCATGCCGAACAGGCCGTTGAAAGCAATGCTGGGACCGTTGACATCGAGGCCGCGAATCTTGAAGTGTTCGAGCATGTGCCCGCTGTTGGTCGTGAAGCGCACCGCAGGATCGTTCTGCAGGACATCCGCCACGGTGCGAGCCTGCTGGTCCTTCATGAGCTGACTGGTGTACGCATTGATGCTGACCGGCGCATCCAGCACATCGACATTGCCCAGCATGCCGATCCGCGCACCAGCCCCTGCCTGCCCGCCGGGCGCTGCGGGCGGTACGTCGGCTTCGACGGTGCCTTTAACCTTGAGCGTCCTCAGCGTGACGGCGCCTTCCGCATCGGCTTCCGCTGCAAGGGAAGCCTGCGCGAACGCGACAGAGGTAATGGCAGCAAAAGCAAGCGCCAGCGGACGACGATGAAACTCCGGCCCCTGCACACTGCGGGTGGCGGTTTGTTGCAGATAAGCTTGTTCGTGGCGATTCGGCATAAGTTCCTCTTAGTAGCGATTATGATAATAAAGCTGATAATCATTATCATTTGCCTCTAAAAAGTCAAATAAGCTGTCCGAGTGAAAGCCTGCGCATGCAGATCGCGGTCCTGGAAAGGTTAAAAAGAAAGGGAGGGTCGGACTCAATGCCCGGCTTTTAAAACCTGCACGGCGCCGACGATCATGCAAATGAGGGACGGCCAGAAGGTGAAGAAAGCGAGCAGGCCCGGGCCGATCGGATTCGGGTCCGGGTCCGGCCAGAGATTGATACTCGCAAGAATTATGATTGCCAGAAGCGGGCCGGAGCCGAGGATGAACATCCAGAAGCCGATTTTGAAGAGACGATTGGCGAGGAATCGATTCATGGCTGGCTAACGTCCACAAAAGGGATGACCGCGCCCGCAGCTGCCGGCCATTCTGTTTTTGTCAGGCACACTTACAAAATTCCGGCAGATTGTTTCAGTGCCTTCAATACATCCGCGTCGGGGTTGCCAAAAATATCTCGCCGCTCTTCCTTGAGCAGCAGCCCGTACGCAGCATTTCCGTTTTTCAAAAAAACGGCATGGAACTGGTTGCTGCCACAATCATGCGCTTTGCAGACCATATAAACCTCATAGGTTTTTTCGCCCACAACAATTTTTTCGGCAGGAGTCGCAGGGCCATTTTTTGTTTTTGCATAATCCCTGAGCCAGCTATCGACATCTGCTTTTGAAGAAATAAGATTATTCCAGCTATTCAGATACGCGTTGCTTTCCAGTATTTCGAATAAGTACTTTCCTTCAGAAATCGCTGTGGATGACGAAAAAAATAACAGCGCCGTGATGACGGACGAAAGACATTTTCTTATGCAGGCACGCGGCATGTGCAAACCTTCTGCTTGTAATTGACGTCGCCCCCTTTGGGAGGCATTGCTGGACTCGACTCAACCGAAAACGATCCGGTGGCCTTTAAGGGTGTCCATGTACTCGCGGACTTGTTTTATTTTCATGTTGTCGAGAACGAAGACCAGGCAGTAATCGTTTTCGTAACTCTTTCCGCTCGGAAGTATTGCCGACATATGTTCCTCGACGACCACGGTGTTGTCGTCGGCGATCATACTGCGGAAATCGATATGCACCTCCTGAAAAAGCTTGTACATGCCGGAAGACAGAAACTCGGCGATTGCTGTGTTGCCAACCATATGATCAGGCGCTTCCAGCGCTTGCGCGGTTGCATTTCCCTTTGGAGCGATCCATTCAGCATCAACGGCGAACAACTCCGAGATTCGCGCTGAATCGCGAGTCTTGAAGACCTTCCATGCATTGATGACGAACTTCTTGCTTTGCTCTGAGTTCATCACGATGTCTCCCGGTGGATTTCCACAATTATGCTTTTTATATAATCTTTTAAAGCCACGGCATTATTGTACTTCAGCTCTTTTGACGAGAACAAAAAAGTAACCCTGCCCTGTTTGATGTAGCCAACAAGCTCTTTAACGGCGTCCGCATTTGAGTTCAATTCAGAAAAATAGCGCTTCTTAAACTCCGGCCATTTATCGGGATCGTGGCCATACCACTTTCGAAGATCAGTAGAGGGTGCAACCGGCTTTAACCACAAATCAATCTTCGCACTCTCCTTCGAGAGCCCTCTGGGCCAGATCCGATCAACCAGAATTCTAAATCCGTCTTGAGAATCCGGCTGATCGTAAATTCGTTTTATTTGAATATTCATATTTTGAATTGGAGTGTATAACGCCAGCAACAGGGGTTGGCCACGCGCACCTGCACGCCGTAGCGCCGCGAAGCGGCAGCGGCTTGAATGAATTGTTAGCGCGCATTGGTGCCATGAGCAATGTGCTCTACGATGCTTTCAACGATTCTGTGGTGCAAGGAGCCTGGAAGTGAGTGCCCAAGCTCAGGGATTTCGAGCAACCTGGCGGACGGTATCAGCTCCGCGATGTGGCGCCCGTGTGGCGGCGGGTTCAATGGGTCTTGCCCGCCCTGGATGACAAGGGTTGGAATCCTGACTTGAGACAACTCCGCTCCTCGCTGCGAAGGAATGGGTTTGGCGAGCGCATGGTTTCCAGGTTGCCGAAAGGTTCCCGCGTGAGCAATTGCGCGAGATTCCCATGTCCGGAACTCATCTGGATGTAGGGTTGCCAGCGTTCCAGAAAGTATCATCCATTCACTGACTCTGCGCTCCAGCTCCTCTTCCCGCGATTCGGTGGCCGCATTTCTCTGGCTCAATTGATCCAGCACTTCTCGCTTCGGCAAGGGCAGGCCGTGCGGCTCCGGTTCTCCCGTGTAGGCGCGGGAAATGTTTCCGGCAAAATCAACATCCAGTGCCGCGGTCAGCATGATCGTAGCGGAAAGAAACCGCTCCGGATAATCGAGGATGGCTGCCTGCACCAGCGAACCGCCCATGGATAAACCGACAACATGTGCGTGTTGAACCTGAAAGCCATCCAGAACAGTAATGATGTCGTCAGATAGATCAGTAAGCGTGTAGGTGCTAGACGCGAGATCAAATTTCGACGATTTACCGGTATCACGATGGTCGTAACGGATGATGAAAAACCCCTTCGATATCAGCAGATCGCAGAACTCGTCAGGCCACATCAAGTGAGAGGCATTGGCTCCTGCTATCAGGATGATGCATGGCTGGTTCGGGTCGCCATCACATCTGGCCCAGAGGGTCACCCCATTGCCCTGAAGATATTTGTGAGAGCCGGAAGTGTGCATGTGTGTGTTCTAACGTTTAAGCTCAGCCGCAGGTAGCGTAAAGGTGGGCATTCATCCATTGGTTATAGGCCGCCATACCGTTGACTTCATATCGCGACTGATTGGTTCTGCGACCTAACGCTGGAGTTAAAGCGCGTGGTCGCCTTGAACGAATTGTTAGTTTAAGACGCGGACCATAGTGTTGCTATGATTCGTCATTCACGCTTGCCGACGGCGCATTTTTCTTCACGGATTCAATTCCATTGTCTCTGGATGAAGCTGACTCATACTGTTCACTAGTGCCTATGACCTGATTATTCGCAGCTCTTAGGTTGAACATATATTTTCCGGATTGTGACTGCTTCCTTTCATATTTGTCATTGTCAGGAGAGTTCTTTTTGACAGATTCAATCCCATTCTTGCAGCCAGATTTATCTTTGTACCCCTCGCTGGCCAATATGATCTGGCCATTCGATGCTGCTAATCTAAAGCGATACTCTCCTGCTTTATCTTTATAGATCTCAAATTTACCTGACATTTCTTATCTCCTTTTTTGCTTTGGTGAGTTGGCGCCAAATCTTTTCTTTGAAACCCCGCGCTTCGCCACGGGCGACATAGACACAGAGCCGCTCAGCGCACGATTTTCCCGGGCCCACTCTTCAATTGCTCGGCATCGTAACCCTCGTCGGGGGCGATCGGGCGGATCGGCTTGAGCACGATCAACGCACCGTCCTCCTCATCCGTCAGCAAGTACATCAGGCCATCGGGTCCCATTCGTACGTCGCGGATGCGCTGGCGCAGGTCAACCAGCAGTTCCTCGCGCGCGCGCTCGTTCTGCTTCTCGTCGAGAAAAACCCTGATCATTCGGCCCGTGGGCGCAAGCATCCCGACGCGCATCGTCCCGACGAAGACGCTCGTCTTCCAGGACGGGAAATCCTTCCCCGTGTAGAACGCGAGGCCCGACGGGGAAACGCCGGGGATGAAATCCACCATTGCCCGCTCCATGCCGTCCTTGTGGGGTGTCTGGGTGACGAACGGGCCGTCGTAATCGCGGCCCAGGCTCACCACCGGCCAGCCGTAGTTCTTGCCCGCGCTGAGGATGTTCACCTCATCACCGCCGTTCGGCCCGTACTCGGCCATCCACATCTGCCGGGTGATCGGGTGGACGGCGAGCCCAGACGGGTTGCGATGGCCAAGTGTGAAGATCTCCGCGCGATACCCTTCCTTGCCGACGAACGGGTTGTCGCGCGGAGCGCTGCCGTCGTCGTTCAGCCGCAGAACCTTGCCGCGCAGGCTCCCGGGCTGCTGGCCGGCGTCGTCACGCGAGGAGCCGACGCCCATGTACAGCTTGCCGTCATCGCCGAAGGCCAGGCGGGCGCCTGCTCCGCCAGCACCGTCCCAGGTGTCGCTGACCAGCAGCTCCTTGATGTTGCTCAACTTCCTGCCATCCAGCGTTGCACGCGCAAGGACGATGGCGACGGCTTTCGGCTCGTCGGCCACCTTCTTCGTATAGGTCAGATAGATCGTGCGGTTCTGTTCGAACTTCGGGTGGGGCAGCACCTCCATAAGGCCAATCAAACCTTCGGCATGCACGGCGGGCACCCCGGCGATCGGCTCCGGCTTGACCGTGCCGTGGGGGATCAAGAGCAGTTGCCCGGCCCGCTGCGTCACCAGCATGTCGCCGCCGGGGAGGAAGGCCAGGCTCCACGGGTGCGGCATCCCCCGCACGAGGACGCTCACCTGAAGTTTTCCCGCGACGGTTTGCAGGGTGAAGGGGCCGGCACCAAGCGCGGGGCTTTCCGCGCTGTCCGCCGCCAGTGCCACGTTCGCCGCCGAAAGCACCACAAGCAGGAGGGCCTGCCGACAATGACGGAGGATTCTGTCAATCATGAGTGCCGATCTCCTACCTATAGGTGTTTCGCGGTTGCGGACGGCTATCGATCGCTTGGTTTAGCGGCCTAACGCTAGCAACAGGGGTTGCCGAACCGCAGCGTGTGACAATCTCTTTGCTTGTAATTGTTATGAGTGCCTGGCAGGATGTACCAATATTTGGTACAGGAGTGCTGTTATGGCCAGAAATACCAGTATTACGCTCGGCCCTCACTTTGACGAGTTTATTACCGCACAACTTGAAAGTGGCCGCTATGGTTCTGCGAGTGAAGTGGTGCGGGCCGGATTGCGACTGCTTGAGGAGACGGAGAGCAAGTTGGAAAGGTTGCGCCGTCTTTTGGACGAGGGAGAGCGCAGCGGAATTGCTGACTACTCTTACGAGGCCGTTATTGCGGAACTGGATAACGAAGCTCATTAAATGCGCCTATACCAACTCACCGTAGCAGCCCGTAAAGACATGATTGAAATTGGCCGATTCACCACCGAAAAATGGAGTGTGCGGCAACGTAATAAATACCTCAAGCAGCTCGATGATGCATTTCATTTGCTTGCACGCCAGCCGGAGATCGGCAAACCCGCTGATGACGTAAAGTCGGGATACAGAAAATTTAGCCAAGGCAGTCATGTGATTTTCTATCGTGAAGGCTCGGACTCGAAGATTGTTGTGGTTCGCATTCTTCACGGCAGCATGGATGTCGAGCGACACCTTTAACACTCATAACGATAAAGCTCAGCTGCTGATCGCGAGCGCAGCGAGGGGACGGTCGGCTGGAGCACCGTGTTAGGTTGCATTACGCTCTACTACCTGTGGCAACCAAATCAGATCGGTTACGCCACAATCTTTGCCGCATTGGCTTAACAGTGTCGTCAGCTGCCCACGGTGGTGTGTTTGATGATTGAAGAAGTGAGCGAGTGCCAACCAGAACTCATACTTTCGCGGTTTTGGATTGACAATACTTGTGTAGTGCAGAGACCCTCTCAGA
>CAZWBA010000025.1:14724-16488 GCA_964631955.1 uncultured Verrucomicrobiaceae bacterium
AACGCAATGGCTGGCTCCAGAATCGTATTTGACAGCAGATAAATAGAACTCGCTCCATTGGCTTTTGCCTGCTCCAAAGCGTGTGCCATCAACATGCGGCCATATCCATGGCCTCTCAGGTTTGGCTCCACGGCCATACGAGCTAGTTGAAAACGCTCTGAGCTATCTCTGAACAGAGCACACACGCCAATAACTTGTCCTTCGCTTTCGAGGCTAAAGATGAAGCCTCCGTCTTCGATCACCTTTCTGGGATCGGCCGCAAGAACCCTGTCTGCATCCTCAAGTGAGAAGTGCTCTGAAATCCAAATCTCATTGAGCCGGACAAACTCTGGTAGGTGTGCAATGTTGTTTGTTTCTATCTTCATGTTGCGACTCAATGGTTCTGCGACTACGCCTGTCCACTTCACCTAACGCCTACAACAGGGGTTGGCAAACGCGTAGCGTTTGACAATCCCGTTGCTTGTAATTGTTAGGCATGCCGGTATCACCGCTTTGGAGGAAGGGAAACGACACGCCAGCCTTTAACCCCCTTCACAACATGCAAATCTTGTATGGATTTTCCTCCGTCGCGATACGCACACGTTTCCGTAATTTTCACGAGCGTTGGGGTAACAGGTTCTGCTTTGGTCAGCGAGCACTCGATACCCGAGAAATCTGGAAATCCTTTATCTTTAATTTGTTTGCGAAAAGACAGCTCCAATACCTCGGCTGTTTGTTTGAGAATTTCACCATCCTTCGCAAACTCTGGGTTGATATTTTGAAGCATCAGCATGGCTTCTGCGTTGAAGTCCTTTGCTTGAACAGCGGCCTCCAAATCTTTCCTTTTGTATGCGGCCTCGAGTGACCGGATTGCGTTCTCAGGAGTGCTGAAGTCAGCGGCATGGATAGACATGGAAATTAAGCTCGTGGCGAGAATTAAAGGGATTAACCGGAGGCGACGCATGTGATTTATGCCTAACGCCTACAACAGGGGTTGCCGAACGCGTAGCGTTTGGCAATCCCTTTGCTTGTAATTGTTAGGTGTCTACGCTTTAAGGCCAAGAAATAGTGCCCCGCATAAGACTACGAAAAACAATGCTAAAAATCTAAGCCGAACCTTATGAGCTCTCCGGAGCAAGAGCAGGTTTCCCAGGATGCAAAATATTTGAAATGAGAAACCATACGGCTCGGGATTTACGCCTGGTGTAATTATCGACATTAACAACGATACGACAGAGCCACCAGCGATAACCATAAAGAAGAGAAGGAAAAAGACGATACGCTGCTTTTCTGTGAGCTGCTCAAATCCGCCGACCTGTGAGTTTTTGATGAACTCCATATCGATACCTAACGCCTACAACAGGGGCTGGCGAACGCGAAGCGTTTGACAGTCCCTTTGCTTGTTATTGTTAGAACATTTTCGTTTCATGGGTTATCGCTGACCTTTTTAGGCCATTTTAAGCCGAAGTAGATGGAGAAAATGAAACTACCCGCGAGGATTGCAGCCCCACCGAATTTGAGTGTTTCAGAAGTTTTGCGATTTTCACCAATGAAAGCGGCTATAGCGAATAGTGCGATCATGCAGGCAATGTACATAAGCCACAGATGGCTCTTCGAGTTCATCCATCTGTTTCGGCGGAGATAGATAAAGGTGATACCACCAATCATTCCGAAGGCAAGATTAGCTGCGATGTAAAGAGTCGCTTTGAACATGGTAAAACGTTCTCGTTCTAACGCCAGCAACAGGGGTTGGCAAACGCGCCAGCGTTTGGCAATCCCATGCTT
>CAZWBA010000026.1:0-15971 GCA_964631955.1 uncultured Verrucomicrobiaceae bacterium
CCAATCGTGCCCACGTTTACGTGCGGCTTGCTGCGCTCGAATTTCTCTTTTGCCACGGCGTCATTCCTCGTTAACAAAAATGATGATGGATTGAAAAACTATTTAACCTTGCTCTTCGCGATGATGTCTTCGGCGATATTGTTCGGAGCTTCACCGTACTTCAGGAATTCCATTGTGTACGTCGCACGACCCTGCGTTGCAGAGCGCATATCAGTCGCATAACCGAACATTTCACCGAGCGGTACTTCCGCATTGATAACCTTGCCCGACGGGCTGTCATCCATACCGAGAATCAAGCCGCGACGACGGTTCAGGTCGCCGACGATATCGCCCATGTAATCTTCCGGCGTTACCACCTCAACCTTCATGATCGGCTCAAGCAACACTGCGCCGCCTTTTTTGGCGAGATCTTTAGTTGCCATCGAGGCAGCAATTTTGAACGCCATTTCATTCGAGTCGACGTCGTGATACGAACCGTCGTAAACCGCAGCTTTCAAACCGAGCAACGGATATCCGGCGAGAACACCGTTTTTCATTTGCTCGGCAATACCTTTCTGAATTGCCGGAACGTATTCCTTCGGAATCACCCCACCGACAACCTCGTTTACAAACTCGAGCTCTTCACTATCCGGATTATCGGACGGCGAGAAGCGAATCCAGCAATGACCGTACTGACCGCGACCACCAGACTGTCGAACAAACTTACCTTCGATCTCGCAGGTATTGCGAATACGCTCGCGATACGCAACTTGCGGCTTACCGATATTTGCTTCGACTTTGAATTCGCGACGCATGCGATCGACGATGATGTCGAGGTGCAGCTCACCCATACCCGAGATAATCGTCTGGCCAGTTTCTTCGTCGGTCTGCACGCGGAACGAGGGATCCTCCTGCGCGAGCTTCGACAGGGCGATACCCATTTTCTCCTGGTCAGCCTTGGTTTTCGGCTCGACGGCAACGGAGATAACCGGATCCGGAAAGTCCATACGCTCGAGAACGATGATTTTTTCCAGGTCACAGAGCGTATCGCCGGTGGTTACATCCTTCAATCCAACACACGCTGCAATGTCGCCCGCCAGAATTTCCTTAATTTCTGTACGCTGGTTGGCGTGCATCTGAACGATACGACCCACGCGCTCCTTCTTCTGCTTGACAGAGTTGTAAACACTATCGCCGCTGTTAAGAACGCCAGAATAGACACGCACGAAAGTCAACGTACCCACGAATGGGTCGGTAGCTATCTTGAACGCCAGCGCGGCGAAAGGCGCGCTATCGTCTGCCACGCGAGTATCAGTCGTCTCACCATCTTCCAGAGTGCCTTCGATTGCCTTGACTTCGGGAGGAGACGGCAGATATTCGATAACTGCATCGAGCACGGCCTGCACGCCCTTATTCTTGAACGCCGAGCCGCCAAAGATTGGAACGATTTCGTTCGCGAGCGTGCGCTTGCGAATGCCACTCTTGATCTCTTCCTCGGTGAGCGTCTCGCCCTCCAAGTACTTGTTCATCAGCTCTTCACTGGCCTCGGCTGCCGCTTCGACAACCTGTTCGCGCAAGGCTTCGCATTCGGCGAGCAGGTCAGCCGGAATGTCGGCATACTCGAACGTCATACCCTGATCGGCTTCGTTCCAGATAATCGCCTTCATTTTGATCAAGTCGACTACGCCCTTGAAGTTCTCTTCAGCGCCGATCATCACCTGCATCGGTACAGCAGTAACGTTGAGACGGTCTCTCAGCTGCTGCACTACCCGCGAGAAATTCGCACCGGAGCGGTCCATCTTATTGACAAAAACGACCCGCGGAACTTCGTATTTATTTGCCTGACGCCAAACCGTTTCGGTCTGCGGCTGAACGCCGGACGAGGCGCACAAAACCACTACGGCGCCATCCAGAACACGCAGGGAGCGCTCCACTTCGATCGTGAAATCGACGTGGCCCGGAGTATCGATAACATTGACGCGATGCTGGGGAAACTGCCCCTGCATACCAGCCCAGAATGTAGTAATCGCAGCAGAGGTAATCGTGATACCGCGCTCCTGCTCCTGCGGCATCCAGTCGGTCGTCGCCGCACCATCGTGCACCTCGCCGAGCTTATGGCTCAAACCCGTGTAGAAAAGCACACGCTCGGTCGTCGTGGTTTTACCTGCATCGACGTGGGCACAAATTCCGATATTGCGATAGCGCGAGAGAGGGGTTTCACGTGCCACGATAAATTCCTCGAATACGAAAATGAAAAATTGCGAACCCACCCATGTGAATTCGCAACTGTTTGATTAGAAGCGGTAGTGCGAGAACGCCTTGTTGGCCTCGGCCATGCGATGCACGTCTTCACGCTTCTTCACCGCGGCACCCTTACCTTCGGACGCGTCAAGGATTTCGCCTGCGAGACGCTGTGCCATCGACTTCTCGCCGCGATCACGCGAATAATCCACCAGCCAGCGCATCGCCAGCGCCATACGACGCGACGGGCGCACTTCGACCGGCACCTGGTAAGTTGCGCCACCGACCCGGCGCGATTTCACTTCAACCATCGGCGCGATGTTATCGAGGGCGGTATCGAAGGCTTCGATCGGATCTTTATTGAGGCGTTTACTGACGATTTCCAGCGCGCCATAGACAATCCCCTCGGCAACCGATTTCTTGCCGGAGATCATCACGTGGTTCATGAATTTGGCGAGTTTGGTGTTGCCGAATTTTGGATCAGGCAAAACTTCGCGTTTGGCGACGACTCTTCTTCTTGGCATGACAATGCACCCTTCTCTTCAGGTAACTCCGAGCACAACGCCATGCGGGCTCAGCCTTACTCAAGGTTAATGAAACAGTTTCAGTTCGCAGTCATAGCCGACGGATTAAGAACCCGAAGCCAAGAACCGCAAAAATCACATAATAAACGGCCGGCAGCTACTTAGCCTTTCGGACGCTTGGTACCGTACTTCGAACGGGCTTGCTTGCGGTTATTGACGCCGGAAGTATCGAGACTGCCGCGTACGGTGTGATAGCGCACACCCGGCAAATCCTTCACACGGCCACCGCGAATCAGCACAACGCTGTGCTCTTGCAGGTTGTGACCTTCACCGCCGATGTACGAAGTCACTTCGTAGCCATTGGTCAAACGCACACGACAGACTTTACGCAGCGCCGAGTTCGGCTTCTTCGGGGTCGTCGTATAAACGCGCGTGCACACACCGCGACGCTGCGGGCAACCTTGCAATGCCGGTACACCGCTTTTCTCGACCGGACGCTTGCGCGGTTTACGCACCAGCTGGTTAATTGTTGCCATTATCTAACTCCAAAAATACGAGTCTTCTGCGATGGCTTTTGAAGACTCTGCTTAATACGCTGCCCGTTATCGCTATTGCAAAAACGATCGCCGCAATGTGGCTAAATTAAGGAGCGCGAATTCTAAAGACGCGCCCCTTATGAGTCAACACACAATCATTGAACAATGAGCGAGTGTTTAATAAACGCTTACGCGTTGTCCTTCAGCGCTTCGGTCAAGGCCGCTTCGACATCGGAAGCAGAAACACCGGCCTGACGGCTGAGCTCCTGATCGCGCTTGCGCTTGCGCTCGGCATGATAGGCCAAGCCCGTACCTGCAGGAATCAAACGACCAACCACAACGTTTTCTTTAAGGCCACGCAGGAAGTCTTTCTTGCCCGTCACCGCAGCTTCGGTGAGAACACGAGTGGTTTCCTGGAACGACGCCGCCGAAATGAACGACTCGGTTGCGAGCGAGGCCTTGGTGATACCGAGCAATACGCGCTCGACGGTTGCCGGCACCTTGCCTTGCGCCTGCAGCTGCTCGTTCTCCTCAATGGCGCGCACGTATTCAGCTTGCTCGCCTTTGATGAAGCTCGAATCACCCTGCGCCACGATTTCAACTTTACGCAGCATCTGACGCACCGTAACTTCGCAGTGCTTATCGTTGATCTTCACACCCTGCAGACGGTAAACGTCCTGGATTTCATTGACGATGTACTTCGCCAATTCCTCGATACCTTTCAGGCGCAGGATATCGTGCGGATTGAGCGGGCCTTCCGATACAACTTCACCCTTCTCAACCTGCTCGCCTTCGAACACCGTGAGGCTGCGCCATTTCGGAATCAGCACTTCGTAGTGATCGGAGCCATCCGCCAACGGCTTGCCATCGGTCGGCGTGATAACCAAGCGACGCTTACCTTTGGTTTCTTTACCGAAGCTGACGGTACCCGAAATCTCCGCAAGGATCGCCGGCTCTTTCGGCTTACGCGCCTCGAACAGATCGGCAACACGCGGCAGACCGCCGGTGATATCGCGAGTTTTCGACGATTCCTGCGGAATACGTGCGATAACATCGCCCACCCGCACCGTCGAACCATCTTCAAGACCAATGATCGCGTTCGCCGGCAGGAAGTAATGCGCTGGCACATTGGTGTTTGCCAACAGCAACTCAGTGCCTTTTTCGTCGACCAACGTGACCGCCGGACGCATATCTTTACCTGCCGCAGGACGCTCGGCCGGATCCATCACCGCGATGCTGGTCAGACCGGTCAATTCGTCGGTTTGACGCTTGATGGTGATGCCTTCTTCCATGCCCGACAGTTTCACGCGACCCGCCACCTCGGTAATGATCGGGTGAGTGTGTGGATCCCATGTTGCGACGATATCGCCCGCTTTTACTTTCGCGCGGTCGGCAACCTTGATCATTGCGCCGTACGGCAATTTGTAGCGCTCGCGCTCACGGCCCGAGGCATCGGCAATCGCCAACTCGCCAGAACGGCTCACCGCAACCGCAGTGCCATCGCCGCGATCGGCAAGTTTCAGATTGTGCAGACGTACTTCACCGTCGGATTTAACCTGAATGTTGTCGGCTGCAGTCGCTCGCGATGCCGCACCACCGATGTGGAAGGTGCGCATTGTGAGCTGCGTGCCGGGCTCGCCGATCGATTGCGCTGCGATAACGCCGATCGCCTCACCGATATTGACGAGATGTCCGCGCGCGAGATCGCGGCCATAACACATCGAGCAAACGCCGTAACGCGTTTCGCAGGTGATCGGCGAACGCACTTCGATTTCGTCGACACCCATCTCTTCGAGCGAGGTAACCCATTTTTCGTCGAGCATCGTACCGGCGGTGACGACCACATCGTCGGTGCCGGGCTTGACCACGTCTTTTGCCACAACGCGGCCGAGTACGCGATCACCTAACGTTTCGATAATGTCGCCACCTGCAATAACGGGCGTCAGGTGCAGCCCCTGGTCGGTGCCGCAATCGTTCTCAGTGATCACGAGATCCTGCGCCACGTCGACGAGACGACGTGTCAGGTAACCCGAGTTCGCCGTTTTCAGCGCGGTGTCGGCCAGACCTTTACGCGCACCGTGCGTCGAGATGAAGTACTGCAGAACGTTCAAGCCTTCACGGAAGTTCGCAGTGATCGGGGTTTCGATAATCGAGCCATCCGGCTTCGCCATCAGACCGCGCATACCAGCGAGCTGACGAATCTGCGCAGGAGAACCCCGTGCACCCGAATCGGCATACATGTATACCGAGTTGAACGACGGCTGACGCTCTTCCTTGCCTTCTTTGTTGACGACGGGTTCGGTCGAAAGACCCTCCATCATCGACTTCGAAACGAGATCGTTAGCGCGCGACCAGATATCGATAACCTTGTTGTATTTTTCGCCCTGCGTAACGAGACCCGAAGCGTACTGTTGCTCGATCTCTTTCACTTCGGCTTCAGCGCGATTGATGATGTCGACCTTCGCCGCCGGAATTTCAAAGTCGTTCACACCGATCGATGCGCCCGAACGGGTCGAATATTCGAAACCGGTGTACATCAACTGGTCGGCGAAAATAACCGTCGCCTTCAAACCGACTTTGCGATAGCACTGGTTCAAAATGCGCGAGATCGCTTTCTTCGTCATCGCCTGATTGACGAGATCGAATGGCAAACCTTGCGGCACGATGCGCCACAACAGCACGCGGCCCACTGTCGTTTCGACGAGTTTGATCACGTCGTTTTTCGAGCCGTCTTCGTTGAAGGTGACTTCGCGAATACGGCATTTCACGCGCGCCTGCAGATGCGCAGTGCGGGTTTCATACGCGCGATGCACCTCTTCCGGGTTCGCGAAAACCATACCCTCGCCGGCGCCGTTGATGCGCGCGCGCGTCATCCAGTACAGGCCGAGAACAACGTCCTGTGACGGCACAATGATCGGCTCGCCATTCGCAGGCGAAAGAATGTTGTTCGTCGACATCATCAGCGCGCGCGCTTCGAGCTGCGCTTCGAGCGTCAACGGAACGTGCACCGCCATTTGGTCGCCGTCGAAGTCGGCGTTGTACGCCGCGCAAACGAGCGGGTGCAATTGAATCGCTTTACCTTCGATCAGCTGCGGCTCGAACGCCTGAATACCGAGACGGTGAAGTGTCGGTGCACGGTTGAGCAACACGGGATGTTCGCGTATCACTTCGGCGAGAATATCCCAAACTTCCGGACCTTCGCGTTCGACCATCTTCTTCGCAGCTTTGATCGTCGTCGCCAGACCGCGCGCTTCGAGTTTGCCGAAAATAAATGGCTTGAATAATTCGAGCGCCATTTTCTTCGGCAGACCGCACTGGTGCAGACGCAGTGTCGGACCGACCACGATAACCGAACGACCCGAGTAGTCGACGCGCTTACCGAGCAGGTTCTGACGGAAGCGACCCTGCTTACCTTTGATCATGTCGGCGAGCGATTTCAGCGGACGCTTGTTCGAACCCGTGATCGCACGACCACGACGGCCGTTATCGAGCAACGCATCGACCGATTCCTGCAGCATGCGCTTTTCGTTGCGCACGATGATGTCGGGCGCCGACAAATCCAACAGGCGCTTCAAGCGGTTGTTACGGTTGATAACGCGACGATACAGATCGTTGAGATCCGACGTTGCAAAACGACCGCCATCGAGCGGAACCAGCGGGCGCAGATCAGGCGGCAGCACCGGCAGCACGACCATGATCATCCACTCGGGTTTGTTGCCCGACGATTGCAACGCTTCGAGCAGCTTCAAACGCTTGGATAATTTTTTGATTTTGGTTTCGGAGGTCGTTTGCGGCACTTCCTCGCGCAGACGATTGATCTCTTCTTCCATATGAATATCGGCGAGCAAAAGCTGAATCGCCTCTGCGCCCATTTTCGCGACGAATTCGTCACCGAATTCTTCCATGGCTTCAAAATACTGTTCGTCCGACAACAGCTGACCTTTTTCGAGCGTGGTCATGCCGGGGTCGGTAACGACGTAGGATTCGAAATAGAGAATGCGCTCGATATCACGCAGCGTCATGTCGAGCAGCAAGCCGATACGGCTCGGCAACGACTTCAAAAACCAGATGTGCGCGATCGGGCTCGCGAGTTCGATATGACCCATGCGCTCACGGCGCACTTTCGCCAGCGCAACTTCAACGCCGCATTTTTCGCAAATCACACCGCGATGCTTCAGGCGTTTGTATTTGCCGCACAAGCATTCGTAATCTTTGACCGGTCCGAAAATCTTCGCGCAGAACAAACCGTCGCGCTCGGGTTTGAACGTACGGTAGTTGATCGTCTCGGGCTTTTTCACTTCGCCGAACGACCACGAGCGAATCATTTCGGGTGAAGCGAGGCCGATGCGAATCGCATCGAACTCTTCGGTTTCACCATGCTTCAACAGATTTAATAAATCTTTCACTGCTGTTCCTCCGCGGATTCTGTTGCGGGTGGCGTGCTCCACTTACGCTTGAAAAGCTGAGACCACCACCCAGTCAATCGCTAACGATCAATGACCGAGAATCACTCGCTCTCCAATTCAATATCGATACCGAGCGAGCGGATTTCCTTGACCAACACGTTGAAGGACTCCGGCATGCCGGGCTCCATACGGTGATCGCCATCCACGATGTTTTTGTACATTTTGGTACGACCTGCGACGTCATCGGACTTGACGGTGAGCATTTCCTGCAGGGTGTATGCAGCACCGTAAGCTTCGAGCGCCCACACCTCCATCTCACCGAAACGCTGACCACCGAACTGCGCCTTACCACCGAGAGGCTGCTGCGTCACGAGACTGTACGAACCGGTCGAGCGCGCGTGCATTTTGTCGTCGACCAGGTGGTTCAGCTTCAGCATGTACATGTAGCCGACGGTAACCGGGCGATCGAATGCCTGGCCGGTACGGCCGTCGAACAATGCCATCTGACCGCTTTCAGGCAGGTCCGCCAGTTTGAGCAGATCCTTGATTTCGCTTTCTTTGGCGCCATCGAAGACCGGTGTTGCCATCGGCACACCGCCGCGCAAGTTCGCTGCCAGCTCAAATACTTCCTGATCGGAAAGCGATTTGAGCTCCTCTTTGCGACCGTCGCCGGTCTTGTTGTAAACCTGATCGAGGAAGTTACGCACTTCAGCGACTTTGCGCTGCTCTTTAAGCATGCGATCAATTTTCTCGCCGAGACCTTTCGCCGCCATACCGAGGTGAGTTTCCAGAATCTGACCCACGTTCATACGCGACGGTACGCCGAGCGGATTGAGCACGATATCGACCGGCTCGCCGAACTGATCGAATGGCATATCCTCGATCGGCATGATCACGGAGATCACACCCTTGTTACCGTGACGGCCTGCCATCTTGTCGCCTGGTTGTACGCGGCGTTTAACCGCCAAGTACACCTTGACGATTTTGAGCACACCCGGCGCGAGATCATCGCCGCTTTGCAATTTGCGCTTCTTGATTTCAAAGCGCTCTTCGAGCAATTTGCGATGTTCGGTCAATTGCGAGTCAGCATCGTCGAGCAATGCATTGATGCCGTCGTCCGACAGGCGCAGCTTGAACCATTGATCCTTATCGAGACCGTCGAGCACTTCCGTGCTCAGTTCAGCACCTTTCTTCAGGCCTGCACCACTCGCAACTTTTTGACCGTTCAACGCATTGCGCAGACGCGCGTAAGTCGCCTCTTCAACGATGCGATATTCCTCGTTCAAATCCTTGCGGTATTGATCGAGCTGCATCTTCTCGATTTCGAGCGCACGCTGATCCTTTTCGAGACCGTCGCGTGTGAACACTTGCACGTCGATCACAGTGCCTTTGGTACCGGACGGAACACGCAGCGAAGTATCCTTAACGTCGGACGCTTTCTCACCGAAAATTGCGCGCAGCAATTTTTCTTCCGGCGTTAATTGCGTTTCACCTTTCGGCGTAACTTTACCGACGAGAATATCGCCTGCATTCACTTCAGCACCGATGTAAACGATGCCCGCTTCGTCGAGTTTCGCGAGTGCGCCCTCGCCGACGTTCGGAATATCCGCCGTGATCTCTTCAGGGCCGAGCTTGGTATCGCGCGCGATACAGGTCAGCTCCTGAATGTGAATCGTGGTGAAACGATCTTCGCGCACGACGCGCTCGGAGAGCAGAATCGAGTCTTCGAAGTTGTAACCATTCCACGGCATGAACGCGATGCGCATGTTCTGACCGAGCGCGAGCTCGCCGAGGTCGGTCGAAGGACCGTCCGCGAGAATATCGCCCTTGCCGACCACATCGCCCGCTTTCACGAATGGACGCTGATTGATACAGGTGTTCTGGTTCGAACGCGTGTATTTGATCAGGTTGTAAATATCGACAGGCGCCTGGCCCGGCAATACTTCATTTTCATTGATACGCACGACGATACGCGCCGAATCGACCGTATCGACCACACCGCCGCGACGCGCCACCACGCACACACCCGAATCACGCGCAACCGCGCGCTCCATACCGGTGCCTACCAGAGGTTTCTGCGAAATCAGCGTTGGTACCGCTTGACGCTGCATGTTCGAACCCATGAGCGCACGGTTCGCGTCATCGTGTTCGAGGAACGGAATCAAGGATGCCGCGACCGAAACGACCTGCTTCGGCGACACGTCCATGTATTGCACTTCATTCGGCAGCTTGACCGTGAATTCATTCATGTAACGCACGGCAACGAGATCGTCGGTCAGATTGCCTTTCGCATCGACCGATGCCGACGCCTGCGCGATCACATACTCGGCTTCATTGATCGCCGACAGGAACTCGATATCGTCGGTGACCTTGCCATCGACGACCTTGCGATACGGACTTTCGATAAAGCCGTAATCGTTGGTACGCGCAAAGGTTGCGAGCGAGTTGATCAAGCCGATGTTCGGGCCCTCCGGCGTTTCGATCGGGCACACACGACCGTAGTGCGTCGGGTGCACGTCGCGCACCTCGAAACCTGCGCGCTCGCGAGTCAGACCGCCTGGGCCGAGCGCGGAAACACGACGCTTGTGCGTGATTTCCGAGAGCGGGTTGTTCTGATCCATGAACTGCGACAACTGGCTCGAACCGAAGAATTCTTTCACCGCCGCCGCAACCGGTTTGGCGTTGATCAAATCCTGCGGCATCAGACCTTCGCTTTCGGCCATCGACAAACGTTCTTTCACAGCGCGCTCGACGCGCACGAGACCGACGCGGAATTGGTTTTCCGCCATCTCGCCGACTGAACGCACACGACGGTTACCGAGGTGATCGATATCGTCGACGATGCCTTTACCGTTACGAATATCGACGAGATGCCTGAGCACATCGACGATATCCTGTTTCGATAATGTGCCCTCGCCCACGATTTCTTCGCGACCGAGACGACGATTGAATTTCATGCGGCCAACCGCCGACAAATCGTAACGCTCTGCCGAGAAGAACAAATTCTGGAACAGGTTTTCCGCGGAATCTTTGGTCGGCGGCTCACCGGGGCGCATCATGCGATAGATTTCAACGAGCGCATCGAGCTGCGTGCGCGTTGGATCGATACGCAAGGTGTGGCTGATGAACGGACCACAATCGAGTTCGTTGGTGTACAACGTTTCGATTGTGGTAATGCCGGCTTCGCCGAGCTTTTTCAGCATGTCCAGCGTAATTTCACTGTTGCACTCGAACAGCACTTCGCCGGTTTTGGTATTGACCGCATCTTTCGCGAGCGCGCGACCCACCACGTAATCGGGCGGCACAACGAGCTCTTTGATTTTCGATTTTTCAATCTGGCGCACATGGCGTGCAGTGATACGCCGACCTTCTTCGACGATGACGGAACCGTCTTTATCGAGAATATCGAACGCTGCGATCTCACCGCGCAAACGATCCGGAATCAGCTCGACAACATAATTGCCGTCTTTGTCGATGTTAAAGACGTTGGTGTCGTAGAACATGCCCAAGATGTCTTGAGCGTTATAACCAAGCGCGCGCAGCAGAATCGTTGCCGCCAATTTACGGCGACGATCGATACGCACATACACGAGATCCTTCGGATCGAATTCGAAATCGAGCCATGAACCACGGTAGGGAATGATGCGCGCGGAATACAGCAACTTGCCCGACGAGTGCGTCTTACCCTTGTCGTGATCGAAGAACACACCGGGCGAACGGTGCAACTGCGACACGATAACGCGTTCAGTACCATTGATGATGAAAGTACCGTTCTCAGTCATGAGCGGAATTTCGCCCATGTAAACTTCCTGTTCTTTAATGTCCTTAATCGTTTTCTGAGACGATTCGCGATCGTAAATAATCAACCGTACGCGCACACGCAACGGCACGGCGAAGGTAACGCCACGCAACTGGCATTCGCTCACATCAAATGCAGGCTGGCCGAGCGCATAATCGACATACTCAAGCGCGGCATTGCCGGAATAGGAAACGATCGGAAACACCGATTTGAACGCAGCGTGCAAGCCGATATCGAGACGTTCCCGTGGCGGTACGTCCTGCTGCGTGAATTTGGTGTAGGAATCCAGCTGTATCGCGAGGAGGTACGGCACCTCCATGATGCTCGGCAGTTTGCCGAAATCCTTGCGAATACGTTTTTTCTCAGTGTACGAGTAAGCCATCAGTACTCCCCAGCATGTTTCCTGACTTGAAATTCGCGCCGATAGGTTGAGATGCAACGTATCGGCATCAGACTGTCAGCACAGGACTGTTGCTAACAATCTCAAACGATTTGGGCATTGAGAAATCGCATTTGCGATTCTCTCGACGGAGCCACCGCCCCGCTTGTTGTTATGCAATTTACATCGCACAAACAACGAAATTACTGCACTGCTTTTTGCCGATTTTCACGTGCACAACTTTCAACGTACGTGATAAACAGCAAAAGGCCGGCGGGAAAACCCACCAGCCTTTTCCAGCGTTTGACGACGCTGATCCGGAAACTCGATTATTTGAGCTCGACGCTTGCGCCAGCTTCTTCGAGTTTCTTCTTCGCGTCTTCTGCTTCGGCTTTCGGTGCACCTTCTTTTACAGTGCCCGGTGCGCCGTCGACCAGTGCTTTGGCTTCTTTCAAGCCGAGGCCGGTCAGTTCGCGTACGACTTTGATGACGGAAACTTTGTTCGCGCCAGCGCTGGTCAATACGACGTTGAAGTCGGTTTTCTCTTCAGCTGCCGGAGCCGCTGCAGCCGCAGGACCCGCTGCTATGGCAACGGGAGCCGCTGCAGAAACGCCGAACTTGTCTTCGATGCCTTTGATCAGATCAACCAGATCCATCACTGACATTTCAGAGATTGCATTGAGGATATCGTCTTTGGACAGAGCCATGATTTAACTCCTAAATCAAAAATAAACTGTTGAAAAGCTATCGTTAAGCCGCTTTCGCGTCGCGCACAGCCGCGAGCGCTCGCGCCACACCACTCGGAACTTCGTTGAGCGTGCGTGCGAATTTCGCGATCGGTGCTTGCAGAATGCCAGCCAGCATGCCCAGCGCCTGTTCGCGCGTCGGCAATGTCGCCAGACGATCAAGTTGCTCGGCTGCGAGCAATTGCCCGCCAACCGCCAATGCCTTCACTTCAAATTTTTCGTTAGCTTTCGCGAAATCTTTGAAAATGCGGGCCGCAGCTCCCGGATCCTCCATCGAAAACGCTAACAGCGACGGACCTTTAAAGGCCGCCTGGGCGCATTCGAATGCAGTTCCTTCCACCGCACGACGAGCCAGCGTATTGCGCACGACGCGCAGATACACATTGGCTTCACGTGCCAGCTTGCGGAGTTGCGTCATTTGGCTCACGGTGCAGCCGCGCGAGTCGGCGATCACCAGAGAAAGCGCTTGAGCGGCAGTCTCGCTAACATCGGCAACGATGGCCTTTTTGTCTTCGAGTCCTAAAGCCACTGGATTAACTCCCGGATTTAGTGTTGCTTCGATACCGCGTCGCTCACGCTTTAATTGCCAAAGCAATTACTTCACGAACAAGTGCGATACCACCATTCGGTGACAATCCAATCCACCATCTGCGTAGGTATTCGATCGACTGTCGGCTAAGACAAAACTATCGGTCGAAACATTAAGCCGCGCACATCAACACTTTCGTTAGAAATACAACATGAGTGCGCAACACCTACGGTCTTTGACAGCCTTCGGCTCGGTCTCAAATTGAGCCTGTCCAAAGACTCCAAAGCTCGTTACACAACAACAGCCTTGTCGTTGCTTGATCCCTCAACCTATCGCTAGGACAAGAGATCGAATTCCTATCCATTAACCTTCGAGGCTCGTCTGGTCGATCACAATGCCGGGACCCATGGTCGTCGACAGCGTGATTTTCTTCAGATAAACGCCCTTCGATGCCGCTGGCTTCGCTTTTTTCAAATCAGCGAGCAGCGCTTCGAGGTTTTCCTTAATCGCTTTCAGATCGAAAGTTACCTTGCCGATAGCGCCATGCACGATGCCGTTTTTATCCGTACGGAAACGTACTTGACCGGCTTTAGCATTTTTAACCGCCAACTCGACGTCGGGTGTTACCGTACCGGTTTTCGGGTTCGGCATCAGGCCGCGCGGGCCCAGGATTTGGCCAAGCTGACCGACAACGCGCATCGCATCCGGAGTCGCAATCACCACATCGAATGGCATGTCGCCCGCTTTCACCTTCTCGGCAAGATCGTCCATACCGACGAGATCCGCACCGGCCGCTTTTGCTTTCTCAGCATTCGCACCTTGCGTGAATACAGCGACACGAACGGTCGAGCCAGTGCCGTGCGGCAATGTCGTTGCACCGCGAACGACCTGGTCAGACTTGCGCGCATCGATACCGAGATTCACAGCGACATCGACGGTCTCGGTGAATTTAACGATCGACAATTCCTTAAGCAGTGCAACGGCATCAGCAATTGCGTATTGCTTGCCAGACTGTACTTTCTCGCGAATGAGTTTTTGGCGCTTGGTTAATTTGGCCATTTACACGCCCTCCACTTCGAGACCGGCCGAACGCGCGGATCCTGCGATCGTACGCACCGCCGCATCCATATTCGATGCGGTCAAATCCGGCATTTTTACCTTCGCAATCTCTTCGAGCTGAGCGCGGGTCAGCTTGCCGACTTTTTTGGTGTTCGGGTTGCTGGAACCAGAGGTAATACCGGCTGCCTTCTTCAACAGATAAGTCGCTGGCGGGGTTTTGGTGATGAAGGTAAAGCTGCGATCGGAATAAACAGTAATCACAACTGGAAGCGGCATGCCGGCTTCCATGCTTTGAGTCTGCGCGTTGAATGCCTTGCAGAACTCCATAATATTCACACCGTGCTGACCGAGCGCCGGGCCGACGGGTGGACTCGGGTTGGCCTTACCTGCAGCAACCTGCAGTTTGATATAGGCCTGTACTTTCTTAGCCATGAGATATCTCCAAATTGGGTAGTTAACGCGCGCCACTAATAGACATTGTTAGAAAACAACGACTGCTAGAAGCAGGCTCCCCGCGATCTTTCGATGCGCATTTCTCTTACTTAAATCGGCATTAATACCGAATTAAACTGCCATCAGACCTTCTCGACCTGACTGAATTCCAACTCCACAGGGGTCGAACGCCCGAAAATCAGCACCGCCACCTGCAGACGACTTTTCTCGTAGTTGACTTCTTCAACCACGCCATTGAAATCGTTAAATGGCCCGTCGATGACACGCACCATCTCGCCGGGCTCGAAAATCGTTTTCGGCTTGGGTTTATCTGCCGATTGCACGCGCTGCAAAATTGCATCGGCTTCGGCATCGGTAATCGGCGCAGGCTTATCGGCTTTGCCACCGATAAAACCCATCACGCGCGGCGTTTCCTTCACCAGGTGCCAGGTATCGTCGTCAAGCTCCATTTGCACAAGCACGTAACCGGGGAAAAATTTGCGCTCGCTTTTACGCTTCTGACCACTGCGCATTTCCACGACTTCTTCGGTAGGCACCAGCACCTCGCCGAACTTTTCCTGCATACCATGTAGTTCGATACGCTCTTTAAGAGAGCTGGCCACTCTCTTTTCGAAGCCCGAATAGGCGTGCACTACATACCAGCGCTTTGCCATCTTGCTCCCCTTAGCTCAAACCGAGTATGCGCGATGCCAACCAGCCGATCAGGGAATCCAACCCCCACAGAATCAATGCGGTCAACAGCACAAAGGCAAATACAATCAAAGTGGTCTGCGTTGTTTCTTGGCGCGTTGGCCAAACCACCTTGCGTATTTCAATCTTCGCTTCCTTTGCAAGCTTCCAGAACGCCACTCCCTTAGCCGTCTGCAGGGCAATGAAAACCGCAACAGCCGCCAGCACCAGCAAAGCGATAACACGATATAACAGCGACTGATTTGCAAAATAGACGTTGCCAACCACGCCAGCACCGACCAGCAATATCACCAACAACCATTTCAGGCTGTCGAATCGACCGCCTTCCGCTTCCGCTTTACTGTTCATACGTTATGGCGCTGACCCAATTGCACTATTACGTGAAAACCCATTGCATTTCGCCTTAAGCGCAAAACATCTCCTCACAACACCTTGACGGGTATCGCGAAGAGATGTTTTTAACTTGGCAGGCCAGGAGGGAATCGAACCCCCAACCCCCGGTTTTGGAGACCGGTGCTCTACCAATTGAACTACTGGCCTGTATTACTCACCCCGGCAAGTGCTCGAAAGAGCAATTACTCAACGATTTTAGCGACGACGCCCGCGCCAACGGTGCGGCCACCCTCGCGA
>CAZWBA010000027.1:0-13198 GCA_964631955.1 uncultured Verrucomicrobiaceae bacterium
CGTCGTTTCCGGATTGCCGAACACCACGCCGATTTTCATACGGATCTGGTTGATGAAAATCACGAGGCAATTGGTCTGCTTGATGGTGCCTGTCAGCTTGCGCATTGCCTGACTCAACAGACGTGCCTGCAAACCAACGTGCGAGTCCCCCATTTCACCTTCGATTTCCGCTTTGGGCACCAGTGCCGCCACGGAGTCGACGACGAGGACATCGACTGCGCCCGAACGCACAAGCATTTCGGCCACCTCAAGAGCCTGCTCGCCCGTATCGGGCTGCGACACGATGAGATCGTCCATGTTGACGCCCAGCTTTTCCGCATAGACGGGATCGAGTGCATGCTCGGCATCGATAAAAGCCGCAGTACCGCCAGCCTTCTGGGCCTGCGCAATGACCGACAGTGTGAGAGTGGTTTTACCCGAGGATTCAGGGCCGTAAATTTCGACGATACGACCGCGCGGCAAACCGCCAATCCCGAGAGCAATATCCAGCCCGAGCGAGCCTGTCGAAATGCTCGGAATCACCTGCTGAGCGTGATCGCCCATACGCATCACGGTGCCCTTGCCGAATTGGCGTTCGATTTGCGCCAAAGCCGCACTCAGAGCTTTCTGCTTGTTGTCTTCCATCGATTGATCCTCGCGCCGTTAGTCGTGAAATTTGAATTGGATAAAATCAAAGCCGGTTACTGTATGAATGAACAGTACTATTTTTGACTATCGATTGCAAGCCGCGCCAACCATGATCTGAATCAGGCAGCGCTGGAATATGACGGTTTTTGTATATTCCAATAATTTGCCAGGCGCCCTATCATCGCCTACTGTCAATCGCGTAACACCTTTTTAATAAAAGGATTCAGGAACCCGGTACAGGAGCCACCACCGCACTTTACATTTTCAAGCCGGCATTGCCGCGGAAGTCGTCGTTCCATGCAACCCTCATCACCGCTTACCAATGCCGATTCGCTATCGCCGTCTCTCCGCCCGGAAGCTCCTCATTTCTTACGATGTCTCGCACTCGGCCTGGGTTATTTCGCTCTGGCGGTTTTTGGTATTGCGCTGACCCAGCAGCCCGGTCATGTCGCGGCGATCTGGTGGCCTAATGCGCTGATGCTCGCAGTTTTATTACGGGCACCGCGTGCGCAAATAGGCGGCTTCCTGCTCGCCGGTTGTCTGGCGAATCTCGCCGCCAATTTCACGATGAGCTACGAGATACGAAAAAGCCTCGTCTTCGGAATAAGCGATTTCCTCGAAGTCGGCATTGGTTTCTGGCTGCTTCGAGGCGCTGGCTACCGTTTCGATCCTTGCTCCAACGTCATCCATTTTGTTGCGGTTTTATTGATCACTCTCTGTCTGGGCGCGACGGCTTCAGCCAGCCTTTCCGCGCTGGAAATGTCCAGCTACGGCGCGGATTACGCTCAAACCTGGCGCACCTGGTGGATCGCCGAAGGTATCGGCATGATCAGCCTGCTGCCTGTCGGCCTCGCGATATCCCGCGCCAGTCTTCGACAGCTGATTAGCAGCCAGTCGCGTTATGAACTGGTCGCGTTCGCCGCCGGCTCGCTGCTGAGCACGTGGTTGAGCCTGCGCTTTCTGCCGTATCCATTTATTGTTCTGGCCATCCCGATACTGCTCGCATCGCTGCGCCTCAACCTGCTCGGCACTGCGCTGATCGGATTGGGAAATGTCGTACTCGCGCTCATCCTCGTGATGGCGCCCGAACTTGCTCTGAACAAGGTCGAATTAAGGCTCGCTCGCGATCAAATTCTGATTGCAGCGGCTCTGGCTTTAATCGGGCCGTTGCTTGTCGCGGTTCTCATGAATCAGCGCAACCGTGCATTGCGCCATTTGCAGGAAAACGAGCGCACGCTGCGAGACGCCATGGAATATGCCTCGATCGGCATGGCTATCGTGGATCGACAGGGTCGCTGGATCACCGCGAATCCGGCGCTTTGCAGCATGCTCGGATACAGTCTCGAAGAATTACAGACGCTGACCTTTCAGGACATTACCTATGCCGAGGATTTGCCCGAAGACATTCGTTTGAAGCAGCAGGTCGAGAACGGAGCGATCACGCACTACACACTCGAAAAACGTTATGTGCGCAAGAACGGCGATATCGTCTGGGCCAATCTTTCGCTGTCTGGCGTCTACGATGCCGATAATAAATTCGTCAACTTCGTTTCGCAGATTCAGGATATCGACGATCGCAAACAGGCCGAAATCGAGCGCATCGAATTTCAGCGCGAACTGGAGCATCGCGCGCGCCATGATTCTCTGACAGGTTTAATCAATCGCCAGGCATTCGAACAGGAGGCGCGCCATTTACTCGAAAATAACGATAATCAAAAACAGCACGTCGCGTGTTTTCTTGATCTCGATCGCTTCAAGATTCTCAACGACAGCGCAGGTCACGCGGCAGGTGATCTATTCCTGCGCGAAATCGCCGTCCAGCTCGCTGCAAAAATTCGCACCAACGATACGCTGGCGCGTCTCGGCGGCGATGAATTCGGTTTGCTGCTGCCCGAGTGCCCGCTGGATTCGGCTTACAATATCGCGGAAACGTTGATCGACACGATCAATACAACGCATTTCACCTGGAATGGCCGCGTTTTTGAAATCGGCGCGAGCGTGGGCATCGTGCCATTCACGGCGGGCTCGATGAGTTTTGCCGAGCTGCTCAGCCGCACCGACGTGGCGTGTTATACCGCGAAAAATGAAGGTCGCAATCGCGTTGTGGTTTACTCCGGACAGGACAGCGATGCCGCGCGCGATCATCATCAGATTCAAATCGCAGCAAGTATTCGCGAGGCATTGCAGAACGAGCAATTCTGTCTCTACGCGCAACCCATCGTACCGCTCGCACCCGATAATTTAACGCGTGCCTGTGAATTGCTCGTCCGGCTGCGCACCGATCAAAACCAGTTGTTATTGCCGGGTGCATTTATTCCTGCGGCGGAACGGTATGGCCTGATGCCGCGTATCGATCGCTGGGTAATTACAAAAACGCTGCTCGATCACGGCGATGCGATTGCCGAAATCGATGCGCTCTCACTGTCGATCAATATCTCCGGCACGTCCTTCAACGATGAATATTTCGCGGATTTTCTACGCGATACCTTGCGCGCTTCTGCGATTCCCGCCGAACGCATCTGTTTCGAACTGACCGAAACGGCGCTCATCAACAATATTCACGGCGCCGCCGAACTGATTCGCATGCTGCAGGCCGAAGGTTGCGCGATTGCACTCGACGATTTCGGCAGCGGGCTCAGCTCGTTCAATTATCTGAAAAATTTCACTGTGCAATTCGTCAAAATCGACGGCAGCTTTGTGCGCGCCATGCACGAAAGCCCGATCGATCGCGCCATCGTCGACTCGATCAATCAGATTGCTCACCGGCTCGGCGCAGCAACCATTGCCGAACACGTGGAAACTTCCGCGATCGCAACGCACTTACGCGAAATCGGCATTGACTACGCGCAGGGATATACCTTCGCCAAGCCCCAGCCGATCGAAGACTTCCTCGAAATGGCATTGAAAGCCGCGCCGGAAACCGCCGGGGAATCGCCATAACCGCCTTTGGCCCGACCGCGTGAATAACGTACAATCCGCGCTCGGCTCGCGGCGCCCCCGCCTATACCGATATCCGTAACAACCTCGTTTACGCCATCACTCATAACCAGACCGTTGCCGCGATGACATCGATTCAAGAACCCGATTCCGCCCTGGATCTGCATACGCCGATGATGCAGCAATATTTAAAGATCAAGGCGCAGCATCCGCATGAACTCGTGTTCTATCGCATGGGCGACTTTTATGAATTATTTTTCGACGATGCGAAAAAAGCGGCGGAGCTGCTCGATATTACGCTCACCGCACGTGGCAAATCGGCCGGCGAACCCATTCCAATGGCAGGTGTTCCGTTTCATGCGGCGGATGGTTATCTCGCAAAATTAGTGCGCGCCGGCGTGTCGGTGGCGATCGCCGAACAAATTGGCGATCCGGAAACGAGCAAAGGTCCGGTCGAACGCAAGGTCATGCGTATCGTCACCCCCGGTACCGTAAGCGATGAAGCCTTTCTCGACGAGCGTCGCGATAATTTATTGGTCGCGCTTTATCGCCAGCACACCGCAGATGGCAAGCAGACGGTTTTTGGTTTTGCGACCCTCGATATCGGCAGCGGCCGTTTTCTCGTTTTCGAAGTTAAAGGTGTCGACACCGCGCTTGCCGAATTGCATCGTCTTTCGCCGGCCGAGTTGCTGCTGGAAGACACCATCGATCATCCCGAAATTCTTGCGCGCAGCGGCGTACGTCGCAGGCCCGTGTGGGAATTTGAAATGGAAACTGCCGAGCGTTTATTGACGCAGCAATTCAACACCAAGGATTTGCAGGGCTTTGGCTGCGCGCACTTGCGCGTCGCCATTCCAGCTGCTGGGTGCTTATTGCAATACGCGCGCGAAACACAGCGCACCTCGCTGCCGCACATCCGCGCGATCGTGCACGAGCGACGCGAGGACAGCGTTGCCATCGATGGCGCGACACGACGCAATCTTGAACTCGATATCAATCTGAACGGCGGCAATGAACACACATTATTTGCCGTGCTCGATAAAACGCGATCGGCGATGGGCAGCCGTTTGTTGCGGCGCTGGCTCAATCGTCCGCTATGCAATCGCACCATTCTCGAACAGCGCCAGCAAGCGATAACGACTCTGTTGTGCGATTACAGATTCGAAGCCGTACGCAAAGCCCTGCAGCCGATCGGCGATATGGAACGCATTCTCGCGCGTGTGGCCCTGCGTTCGGCGCGACCGCGCGATTTGACGCGTCTGCGCATATCGCTCGCCAGCCTGCCGCAGCTGCAATCGTCGGCACGCATGCTGAACGATGCGCCGCTTATCGCCTCGCTTGCACGGCAGGCGGGTGAGTTTCCGCATCTGGATCATCTGCTCGCGCGCGCACTGATCGACAATCCGCCGATGGTCATTCGCGATGGTGGCGTTATCGCGGAAGGTTACGATGCTGAACTCGATGAATTGCGTCATATCAGCAGCAATGCCGGCGATTATCTCGTCGATCTCGAAACACGCGAGCGCGCGCGCACAAATATCAGCACATTGAAAGTCGGCTACAACCGCGTGCACGGTTATTTCATCGAAATCAGTCGCGGTCAGGCCGATCAGGCGCCAGCCGATTATATCCGCCGGCAGACGCTCAAAAATGCCGAGCGTTTTATCACGCCTGAATTAAAAGAATTCGAAGATAAGGCACTTTCCGCGAAAAGCCGCGCGCTCGCGCGTGAAAAAGCGTTGTACGACGATCTGCTCGAACAATTGAATGCCGAGCTGATTGCCTTGCAGGATAGTGCGGCGGCCATCGCAGAACTCGATGTGTTGTCAACACTGGCCGAAGATGCGGAAGCGCTGAACCTGTGTCGACCGGAATTAACCGAAGAAGAAATCATCGATATTCGCGAAGGCCGGCATCTCGTCGTCGAACAGGTGCTCGATACGCCGTTTATTCCGAACGATGTGCAATTCAATGGCGAGCGCCGCATGCTGATCGTCACCGGTCCTAACATGGGCGGTAAGTCGACCTACATGCGGCAGACCGCGCTCATTGTTTTGCTCGCGCATATAGGCAGTTATGTACCGGCAAAATCGGCGCGCATCGGCATCGTCGATCAGATATTCACGCGCATCGGCTCTTCGGATGATTTGGCAGGCGGCCGCTCGACCTTCATGGTTGAAATGACCGAGACCGCCAATATTCTGCATAACGCCACCGCGCGCAGTCTTGTGCTGATGGATGAAATCGGGCGCGGTACCAGTACATTCGATGGCTTATCGCTTGCGTGGGCGGCAGCGACGTATCTCGTCAATAAATTGCGGGCTTTTACTTTATTCGCCACGCACTATTTCGAATTGACGCAATTGCCCGAGCAATTTCCGCAAGCGGTCAATGTGCATCTCGATGCAACCGAATACAACGACCACATCGTTTTCCTGCATACCATCCAGGAAGGTCCGGCGAACCGAAGCTATGGTTTGCAGGTTGCAAAATTAGCGGGAATTCCGCAAAGCGTTATCGCTTCTGCAAAACGAAAACTGGCCGAGCTTGAAACTGGCGGAACGGCTATAGCCGCCTCCACGTCAGGGGCGCCGCTGCAGTCAGACTTATTCGCACCTGACACGCCTCACCCCGCACTCGAGCGATTGCAACAAATCGACCCGGATAATTTAACCGCGCGCGATGCACTCGAGCTGCTCTATGATTTGAAAGGTTTGGTGGAGTGATTTCAAAATGTTAAACTGCGCGCCGCTCTGTTTTTAGAAGGTTCGCTGACATGACATTTGTAGTCGGAGAAAATTGCATTAAATGCAAGCACACGGATTGCGTCGAAGTGTGTCCGGTCGATTGCTTTTACGAAGGCCCGAATTTTTTGGTGATTCACCCCGATGAGTGTATCGATTGCGCATTGTGCGAACCCGAGTGCCCGGTCGATGCGATTTTTTCGGAAGATGAATTACCTGAAGATCAACAGCAATTCCTCGCGCTGAACGCAGAATTAGCCCAGATCTGGCCGAACCTGACCGAGAAAAAACCATCCCCCGAGGATGCCGACGAATGGGACGGCAAACCGAACAAAATTCAATACCTGGAGCGCTGATTCTCCATCCTGCCAGCGCCGGTCGGTGAATCAGCTAGGGCTGAATCCTGATCGGCGTTCCCGCATCCACCGCTTCCCAAATCTCATCCATCTGACTGTCAGTCACGGCAATGCAGCCATCGGTCCAGTTGAAGGTTTGCGCGATTTCCTCCGGCCAGGTTTTCACATTGGGCTGACCGTGAATCATGATCGAACCACCCGGGTTTACCCCCAGCTGTGATGCCCGTTCGCGATCGAATGTATTGGGATAAGAAATTCGAATGGCCTTGTAGAAGTTGGATCTGTCGTTTTTGCGATCGAGAATATATTCACCCTCCGGCGTACGCTGATCCCCGACAGCAGTTTTGGGGCCGCGCGGCACCGGCCCCAACGCGATACGAAACTCTTTGAAAGGCTTGCCCGAGCTTATCAGCAGTAGTTTTTTTTCGGATTTTTTAACGAGGACCAGATCGGCCTTTTCCAAGGCATGCACGGCGGTGACCGTTGTGAACAGAGCGAACAGAACAGCGATTTTCATCATTTCAAATACAGCGGTCGGGCGGCACAAAGTGTGAATTTACGACTCGTTGGTCGCTTCTTAATTGGGAAGATTAGTTCGGATAACACGAATTTTCCGCCCCTCCGCAAGAGAGTGCGAATTAGTGCTCATAGCCAACCCCGATGCACCCTTTGTCTTATATCAAAAACTTTGCGTACTCTCTAGAATTCGATACGCAAGTAATGGTATTGTAAGGTAATCCTTACCGCACGGTGAGGGCAGCTTTTTCGAAAACCACCAATATTAAGTTGCGTGCAACCCAAAGGAGTCCACAATGACTAAGAACCTGTTGAAAGCAGTTCCATTTGCAGTACTCGTCGCACTGACTGGCTGTGCAAGCCAAAGCAGCATCGATGAAGTAAAAACCTCTGCTGCAGCTGCTCAAAAATCGGCTGACGACGCAAAAGCTGCTGCCGCTGCTGCTCAGAAATCGGCTGACGCTGCTCAAGCTACCGCTAACCAGGCTCTGCAAACGGCTAACGAAGCCAAGACCGCAGCTGACGAAGCCAATACCAAGATCGACCGCGCTTTCAAAAAGTCGATCCGTAAGTAATACGCCTTCCGGCAAAAAGACCGCTGCTTCGCAGCGGTTTTTTTTGCCTTTAATTCCGATAATTAACGCGTCGCCATCGGTGTCAGCGGTTGGCCAACGGCTCCGGGAATACCTGTGGATTCCAGATCTAGCTCATCGACGCGATCCCAGTTAATCGCATAAGCCGGCGCGTTTTTTGTCGCACTCGTCAACGCTTCTACCATTGGTGTTTTGCCGCGCCCTTTTTCGCCATGGGGGCCCTCCAGCGGCGGATGCACCTCCATGTACAGCACTCCCTGATGCCAACCTGCCTTATAGCGCTGATTGACGATGCGTACGGGTGTCCCAACCGGTACCGTCCTGTACAACCGTTCGATATGTTCGGGATATAAGCGCATGCAACCGTGTGTTACCTGCATGCCGATTCCAAACTCCTTGTTCGTGCCATGAATCAGATAACTCGGTAACGTCATGCGCAACGCATATTTGCCCAGTGGATTGTCAGGGCCGGCTTTCACGACATTGGGTAATGGATCGCCCTCCGCCGCATGTTCTTCCTTGATAGATTTCGGCGGCGTCCATACCGGATCGACCACCTTGCTGGAAATGCGCGTGGTCACCAGCGGTGTATTCCAATCGCCACGGCCGATACTGACCGGAAATATCTCTACGGTGGGAGCCTCGCCTTTTTTCGGCTTGGGATAATAGTAGAGCCTCATTTCGGACACATTGATCACGATCCCTTCGCGAGGCGCCATCGGCAGCAAATGCAGCTTCGGCAGGATAACCGACGTCCCCTCGCGCGGCATCCATGAGTCGACTGCAGGATTTGCCGCGCGAATCTCGTCATAGCCAAGGCCATATTTGCGCGCAATATCGATCAGGGTGTCTTCAGGACCCGCCTGTACAGTGACGAGCCCCCCCACCAGATCGCTACCGGCGGGCGGCAATGGAAATGCCTCAGCCTCGACGAAACGCGAAGCAGCGACAACGACAGCAGCAATGAACCAACGTAACCTGAATAAAGACACGGAATAACACCCAGCTAACAACAAAATGGACACATCCCTGCAGACATTCCGAATCGAGCATCCCGCCCATCGGAAAAATATTTGACGCTAACCCGCTTTAACTTTCAATTCTCGATAACGCTCCTCAAGATCAACATGATCGGCTTGCAGAGCCAGTAGCTGCTGTTGCACCATGGCAAACTCTCTGCGGAGATCCTCGAGCTCGCCATTATCGCCCGCGTGCCCCGTGCTCGAGGCAACCCTCGCCTGCAATTCGCGACATTCATCCTCCAGAGCGGCGATGGCGCCGAGCATCTCACTGCTTTGCTCGGTGAAATCCTCGATGATTTTCACCATTTGCTCGACATTCGCATCTGCGGCCGGTGCAGCCGACAGAACCTGACGCTTCGCATCCTGTAATGCGATCCTGAGGTTGTGATTTTCGTTGAGGACGCGATCGAGCTCGTTTTCTAGCTGCTTGGTGCAAATATCCGACTCTTTGAGGAAACGCTCGTGGTGCTCAAGCTGCTTATGCAGCTCATCGATCACGCGATCTTTTTCCTCGGCGGATTGAGCCGCGTTCAGTTCATCGCGCAAGCGCAAAATCATTTTATGCTGATCGACGGCCATATTGCGCAGGCGCTGGATTTCCTCCTGATTCGCGATGACCAGACGGCCGACACTGGGTTCGTCGCCATCGATTTCGATGGCTGGAGCTGGTCTGGCGATATCCCCCACTCGCCCTGCCGCCAGCGACGCACCGAACTCGTCGAACACGCCACCGTATTGCTGAAGCAGATCGTGATACTCGCCGCCGGCATCAGCTTCCTGGCTCTTCTGCAGTAATAATTGATGATATTGCTCGGCCTGATCGCTGGCCGCGCGCCATTTTTCATCAACCGCAAAAAACAACTGCTTGAAGCGCTCGAGACTTTCGATCTGCCGCTTTTGATTCGCGACCGTTTCGCGCAACGCCACCAGCTCTTCGCTATCCGGCAATACCGGCGCATCGAAGTCGGCGACTGGCTCCGGTTCGATTTCCAGTGCATCGAACATATCGGATGCGGTATCGACAGCGCTCTGAACCGGCGCCGGCGGCTGCTCATAAAACTCGATGATTTGCGCGAGCTTGTTGCTCAATACATCCCAATCGAGCGCCTTATCCTCCGCCGCCGCCCAGGCCTCCTTCTCGGCGATCAGAAAAGCATGCCTGAGCGATACCGCACGTCGCTCCCGCGGGGTATCGGGTCCGATATCCAGCACGATGTCGCGATCGGGGCTCATGGAAAGATGATGATTGCGCGTGAGACTGATCTGCTCTTCGATCATCTCACTGAAATCGCCAGGCCCCGCTTCCGGCCTTGCCGCGACTTGCGCGCGCGCAGCCTTGATTTCTGCTCGCGCGTTTCGGAGCGACTCGCGCAGCGCAACGATTTTTTCCTCGAGAGCCGTCACCGTGCGCCGCTGTCCGCGAATGAAAAACAGCAGACAGCCGATAAGAAAGAGCAGCGCGACCGCTATTTCGACAGCGACAATGATGACGATGGGATTATCTAACATAGGTGCGGACCCGTGCCGCTCCACTTGTGAAAAGCCTTTGGCAATAGTAGCTAAGCATTTGAATGCCCACCACTTTGCAGGCCGGATTAAGGGCGAAACGAGACGTCATTGACGAAAACAGCGAAAAGCCGGCGGGACTGCATCGGTATTGCTGCGAAACGGGTTGATATCGATACCGCCCCGGCGCAAATAGCGCGCATAAATAGTCAGGCGTTCAGGCCCGCACTCGCGCTGCAAATCGACGAACATGCGCTCGACGCAGTGCTCGTGGAAATCCTGATGCAGACGAAACGACACGATATAACGGAGTAATGAGGCGCGATCGATTTCAGGCCCGGTATAAGCGATCTGCACTGTCGCCCAATCCGGCTGACCAGTCACCGGGCAGCGCGAACGCAGCAGTCGGCTGAACAGCGTCTCGGACACAACGCGGGCTCCGACGGTCAGAGTTTCTGCGCTCGGCTGATAACTCTCGATATCGATATCGATATCGTCGATGCACTCGCCGGGAAAGTCCTGCTCGTCGACACGCCAATCGGAAGGTGGGCGCAAATGGATGAGAGGCTTTGATCCAAGACAGGCAGTCAAGTCTTTTTCGATCGTTCCAGCGACGTCGTCCACATCGGCAAAGCGATGCTGATTGAGCGAATTGAAATACAGCTTCAGCGATTTCGACTCGACGATATTGGGCGAGTCGGCGGGAATGTGAATTTCAGCGCAGGCGATCAACGGCTTGCCGCGCGTATTCAGCCATGACAGCTCATACGCGGTCCAGATATCCCAGCCGCGAAACGGCACACCCTGCTGCAACCCCAGCGCATCGCGACCAGGCTGACGCGGAATGGCACACAACAATGCCGAATCGTAATCGGCATCGTAATCGACATCCTTTCCGAGGGATAAGGTGTCCAGAGGTAATTCGCTCATTGCATTCCCAAATCGACGCCTGCGCTATTTTATTTCCACTCACTCTTGATTGGTTTTCGCATATCACATGCACAGCGAAATCACATACGCAGGCGCCTGCCCGTTTTCAATAAATACATCGAGTACCCATACGCAGCGACGGTAAAAAACAAAACAATTGCGAACGACAATCCAAGATCGACATCGGAAATGCCGAGAAAACCGTAGCGAAACGCATTGACGATATAGAGGATCGGGTTCAGCCGCGACACATCCGCCCAGAATTCCGGCAACAGCTCGATCGAGTAAAACACGCCGCCAAGATAGGTGAGCGGCGTCAAGACAAAGGTCGGCACAATCGAAATATCGTCGAAATTATTCGCATACACGGCGTTGATAAAACCCATCAGCGAAAATAACAGCGAGGTCAAAATTAATATCGCAACCGTAATACCGATATGCTGAATATGCAGATGGCTAAAAAACACCGAGAGCACGGTGACGATGGCACCGACACAGATGCCGCGCAGGATTCCGCCGACGACGAAGCCCAGCAAAATCGTATGATTCGATGTCGGCGATACCAGAAGTTCTTCGATATGGCGCTGGAATTTCGCGCCAAAAAACGATGACACCACATTCGAATAGGCGTTCGTCAGCACGGCCATCATGATCAGCCCCGGCACCATGAATTGCATGTAGGTAAAACCGCGCATGTCGCCAATCCGGTCGCCAATCAGCCTGCCGAAAATCACAAAATAGAGTGTCATCGAAATCGCCGGGGGCAACAGCGTTTGTGACCAGATGCGCACAAAGCGCCGCGCCTCTTTGCGCACGATGGTGGAAAACGAAACCCACTCCGCTCGCAAACTCATTGCAGCCCGCCTCCGGCACCGCGCCCTGCTTCACCACCTCGCTTCAACAGCTCGACGAATAACTCTTCGAGACGATTGGCTTTATTACGCATGCTGGTGACGGTCACTCCGCGCGTCGACAAATCGGCGAGCAGATCGTTAAGGCTTTCACCTTTTTCTATTTCCACTTCGATACTGTGCGTATCGAGCACCTTGCCATCAAAGCGCGACAGATCGAGATCGGACGCAACCTCTTCGCGCGTGTCGAGAATGAAATGCTCCTTATGCAACCGCTTCAGCAACGCTTTGATACTGGTATTTTCGATGACACGACCATGATCGATGATCGCAATATTTCGACACAGGCTTTCTGCCTCCTCGAGATAATGCGTGGTGAGAATGATCGTAGTGCCCTGCGCATTGATCTCGCGCAGGAACTCCCACATCGAACGCCGCAATTCGATATCGACGCCTGCAGTGGGCTCATCGAGAATCAACAGGCGTGGTTCGTGCACCAGCGCCCGCGCGATCATCAGGCGGCGCTTCATGCCCCCAGATAACATGCGCGTCGTACTCTGACGCTTCTCCCACAACCCTAGCTTGCTCAGATATTTTTCAGCGCGCTGTTCCGCGAGCGCACGCGGCAGACCGTAATAGCCTGCCTGGTCGACCACGACATTGAATACTTTTTCGAAATTATGAAAATTGAACTCCTGCGGCACCAGACCGATTTCGCGTTTGGCCGCGGGAAAATCGACATCGATATCATGATCGAATACATGAACCTTGCCACTCGTTTTGCGCACGAGCGAAGAGATGATGCCGATAGTGGTCGATTTGCCGGCGCCATTGGGTCCGAGTAACGCGAAGAAGTCACCCTGCCGCACTTCGAGATCGATGCCGTGCAGCGCGGTCAAACCGTTGTCATAAACTTTGGTGAGACCACGAATTGAGAGAGCGGTAGTCATAAGGCTCCCGACAGACCAATAACTGAAACCGGGAGAGCTGCTCCCGGTTGCCATCGCCGCGAAGGGCTGCAATTAAAATCAGATGGAGTACTGGAGAAAATTGGAGCGGGAAACGAGGTTCGAACTCGCGACCTCAACCTTGGCAAGGTTGCGCTCTACCAGCTGA
>CAZWBA010000028.1:0-9735 GCA_964631955.1 uncultured Verrucomicrobiaceae bacterium
CGAAGCCGAAATCGGTGGTCTGCTTGACCGCTTCGTAGGTCAGCGTGCCCGAACGCGACACGATACCGACTTTGCCTGGCAAGTGAATGTGGCCTGGCATGATGCCGATTTTGCACTCGCCCGGAGTGATCACGCCTGGGCAGTTCGGTCCGATCAGACGCACGCCGAGTTCGTCGCACTTCACTTTCACTTCGAGCATATCGAGGGTAGGAATACCTTCGGTGATGCAGACGATGAATTTGATGCCGGCGAAAGCCGCTTCGAGAATCGAGTCCTTGCAGAACGGTGCCGGAACGTAAATGACCGAAGCGTCAGCGCCAGTAGCAGCAACAGCGTCAGCAACGGTATCGAATACCGGCAGACCGAGATGCTGAGTACCGCCCTTGCCCGGCGTTACACCGCCGACCATTTTGGTGCCGTAGGCAATCGCCTGTTCCGAGTGCAGGGTACCCTGCGAGCCGGTAAAGCCCTGGCAGATAACTTTGGTGTTCTTGTTGATCAGGATGCTCATTTCGCGCCCTCCGCCGCTTTAACAACTGCTTCCGCAGCTTCGGTCAAGCTCTTCGCAGCGATGATGTTGAGTCCGCTTTCGGCGAGGATTTTCGCGCCGAGTTCAGCGTTGTTACCTTCGAGACGCACAACGACCGGCACTTTCACGCCGACTTGTTCGACCGCGCCGATGATGCCTTCCGCGATCAAATTACAACGGACGATACCGCCGAAAATATTGACGAGTACGGCTTTCACGCTGTCATCGGAAAGAATGATTTTGAACGCTTCGGATACGCGCTCTTTGGTCGCGCCGCCGCCCACGTCGAGGAAGTTGGCCGGTGCACCGCCATGCAGCTTGACGATATCCATGGTGCCCATCGCCAGACCGGCGCCATTGACCATGCAGCCGATGTTGCCGCCGAGCGCCACGTAGTTGAGTTCCCACTTCTGCGCGTGTGCTTCGCGCGGATCGTCTTGCGACGGATCGTGCATTTCCTTGAGCCTGGGCTGACGGTACAGCGCGTTGCTGTCGATCGCGACCTTGGCATCGAGGCAATGCAGATTGCCGGCGGTCGTGATCACGAGCGGATTGATTTCGAGCAGCGCCAGATCGCACTCGACAAACATTTTCGCGAGACCCTGGAAAATCTTCACGAACTGCTTGACCTGGGTGTCGTTCAAGCCGAGCTTGAATGCCAGCTCACGCCCCTGGAATGGCTGGGCACCAACGAGCGGATCGATCGTCGCGGTCAGAATCTTTTCCGGCGTGTCGTGCGCCACTTTCTCGATTTCGACACCGCCCTCGGTCGAGGCCATGAAGACGACGCGGCGGCTCGAACGGTCGACGACCGCTCCGAGATAGAGCTCTTTGGCGATATCGGTGCAGGACTCAACCAGAATTTTCGAAACGGGCTGGCCGTTCGCATCTGTCTGATAGGTCACGAGGCGCTGGCCGAGCCATTTGGCCGCGAACTCTTCGATTTCCTTCTTGGTTTTTACCAGCTTGACGCCGCCAGCCTTACCGCGGCCACCCGCGTGGACCTGAGCCTTGACGACCCACTGGTCGCCGCCAATCTTGTCTGCTGCCGCAGCCGCTTCTTCCGGCGTGCTGCACGCAAAGCCTTTGGATACAGGCAGGCCGTATTCGGCAAAAAGCTGCTTGCCCTGATACTCATGCAGGTTCATGTGATTTACCGTCTCGGTGTGAGTAGAGATTTAGCGACCCCCGACTGCATGGATCGCCCCCATCGCATAGCCTGACCAACTACTCCGTTGCAATCGGTCAGGCTGTCAACACTTTAATTCGGAGCCTGATTCAGGCTCCTGACTTGAAAAAGGGGCGGCATTTTCGCGAATTTCGCCGCCTCTCGCAAACTATTTACCTGAAATCGGAAACTGCCACGGACTCCATTGCGTAGCGCCAGCCTTCCGGTCTGGCTATTTCTTTTTCCGATTGGGTATGTGGATCGCGTGGTTGTGCACTGCCAGTGCCGCTTCGTGCACGGCTTCAGACATGGTCGGGTGCGAGAACACCATGAGTCCGATGTCTTCAGCCGTCGAGCCGAATTCCATCGCAATCGCGACCTGCTGCACCAGCTCCGCCGCAGCGGGGCCAATTATATGGGCACCGAGCAAACGGTCGTTGTCTGCATGCGCAATCAGCTTGACCATACCGGTCATTTCGCCGGCCGCCAGCGCACGACCGCTCGCCATGAACGGGAATATACCGACGTTGTAGCCAACGCCTTCGGTCTTCAATTGCTCTTCGTTCTTGCCGACCCAAGCGATTTCCGGATGCGTGTAAATCACGCTCGGGATCAGATCGTAATTCATCGCCACTTTCTTGCCGGCGATACGTTCGGCGACCATCACGCCCTCTTCCGAACCTTTGTGTGCAAGCATCGGGCCTCGCACAATATCGCCGACCGCATAAATGCCCGGCATCTCGGTTTCGCAATATTCGTTGACGAAAATGAACCCGCGCTCGTCGAGCTTCACACCGCTGTCGGGTGCCAGCAGATCGTTGCTCTGCGGACGACGGCCAACCGCCACGATCAGTTTATCGAAGACTTCCTTCTTCTCACCGCCCGCATCGGTGTACGTCACCGTGACTTCGTTCTTCTTCGTTTCCGTTGCGGTCAGGCGCGCACCGAGACGAATATCGAGACCCTGCTTGCGGAAGGTTTTTTCCGCTTCTTTCGCGATCTGGCGATCGACCAGCGGCAGGAACTCTTCGAGCGCTTCGAGCACGACGACTTTCGCGCCGAGACGCGCCCACACGCTGCCCAGTTCCAGGCCGATCACACCTGCGCCGATCACCCCCAGGCGCTTGGGCACCGCGGTGAATTCGAGCGCACCGGTCGAATCGACAATCGTGTTCTGATCGATGGGCGCAGGCGGAATCTGTGTCGGCACCGAACCCGCCGCGATGATGATGTGGTCGGCTTCGATAATTTCCGAACTGCCGTCGTGCCGGGTGACTTCGACGCGCTTGCCCGACACGACCTTGCCGGCGCCCTCCATCGCATCGACGCCATTGGCCTTGAACAATCCCGCGATGCCGCTCGTAAGCTGTTTGACGATATCGTCCTTGCGCTTGATCATCGCCGGCACGTCGATCGCAATATCGCCGGTTTTAATACCGTGAGTCGCGAATGCGTGTTTGGCTTCGTGATATTTATGCGAAGAATCGAGCAGTGCCTTCGAGGGAATACAACCGACGTTCAGACAGGTGCCGCCGAAATGCGGATTACCGAATTTGTTTTTACCCTTTTCGATACACAGTGTTTTCAAGCCCAGCTGCGCTGCGCGAATCGCAGCGACATAACCACCGGGACCCGCACCGATTACCACAACGTCATATTTGGCCATTCATCAGATTCCTATTTTTAGTTCCCTCTCCCGTTCGGGGAGAGGGTTAGGGAGAGGGCTTTCGCGAGGTCACCCTCACCCCCGACCCCTCTCGCAGGGAGAGGGGAGAGAAAAATTAAACTTCCAACAACATGCGCGCCGGATCTTCGATGAGATCTTTAATCGTAACGAGGAATTGCACGGCTTCCTTACCATCGATTAAACGATGATCGTACGACAGCGCGAGGTACATCATCGGCAGAATGACGACCTGTCCTTTCACCGCCATCGGACGCTCCTGCACTTTGTGCATGCCGAGAATCGCGGTCTGCGGCGGATTGATGATCGGTGTCGACATCAGCGAACCGAACACGCCACCGTTGGTGATCGTGAAGGTGCCACCCTGAATTTCCTCGATCGCCAGCTTGCCGTCACGGGCGCGCACACCGAAATCGCGAATCCGGTTTTCGATTTGCGCAATGCTGCTCTGATCGGCATCGCGCAGCACCGGAACCACCAGGCCCTTCTCGGTCGAAACGGCAACGCCGACATCCTGGTAGCCGTGATACACGATATCGCTACCATCGATCGATGCGTTCACCGACGGGAAGCGCTTTAACGCCTCGCATGCGGCTTTCACGAAGAACCCCATGAAGCCGAGCTTGGTGCCATTGTGGGTTTTTTCGAATAAATCCTTGTACTGATTGCGCAGCGACATGATCGGCTGCATGTTGACTTCGTTGAAGGTCGTCAGCATTGCCGTTTGCTGCGATGCTTCGAGCAGACGCTCGGCGATGCGCGCGCGCAAACGCGTCATCGGCACACGTTTTTCGACGCGGCCGCTGCCCGGCAGCGCCACCGGTTCCGCAGCGCGCGCAGGCGCTTCCACCTTTTTCGCGACCGCTGCGTCGGGCTGTGCCGCTGCTGGCGGATTGCTCAAATGTTTCACCACGTCGTCCTTGGTGATGAGACCTCCTTTTCCCGTGCCTTTGATGGTGGCGACATCGAGATTTTTTTCGTCGATCAACTGGCGCGCCGCCGGTGCAATCTTCGGGCTATCCGCAACCGTGGTCGCGGTCAGATCGGTTTGTGCTGCGACGTGCGCCACCGGACCTGCCGCTTTGCCTTCGTTCAAGCGTCCGATCAGTTCACCGCTCAGTACCGTTTCCCCCTCGCCCTTCAACACTTCGGCAACGGTACCCTCGGTAGGGGCAACGACCTCGAGTACCACCTTGTCGGTTTCGATGGAAACAATCAGCTCGTCGCGCGCGACGGCTTCACCCGGCTTCTTGTGCCATGTTGCGATGGTGCCATCGGCAACGGATTCGGGAAATGTCGGTGCTTTGATCTCGATACTCATGCCGTTTCCTTAAAAGCTGCTCTGTTTTTGCCGAATAAATCGTGCATTGCAATCACTGCCTTGATAACAATAACTCCGCGCGTACCGATGACAGCGCGTTACTCGAACTTCAATGCTTGTTTAATAAAGGTTTGCTGTTGTTCCAGATGCAGCGCCATGTAACCTGCGGCCGGTGCTGCCGACGCGTCGCGCCCCGCGTATTCGAGATACGGCGACTTGTTGTAGCCGTTGAGTACGCGGCGCATATGGTGCTGACTGCTGTACCACGCGCCCTGATTCATCGGCTCTTCCTGGCACCATACCACTTCGCCGATTTGCGGATAGCGCGATAACACCCGCGCGAGCTCCTCTTCGGGGAAGGGATACAGCTGTTCGAGCCGCACGATGGCAACGTTGTCGAGCTTGCGTTCACGCCGCGTTTCGCGCAAATCGTAGAACACCTTGCCGCTGCACAGCACGACACGCGTGATTTGCTCGGGCGCCACTGCATCGGCGTCGTCGAGCACGGTGTGAAAGGCGCCGTCCGCCAGCTCTTCGAGCGTCGACACCGCCTCCTTGTGCCGCAGCAGGCTTTTCGGCGACATCACCACCAGCGGCTTGCGCAACGGACTCAGCGACTGGCGACGCAGCATGTGAAACACTTGCGCCGGCGTGCTCGGGACGCAGACTTGGATATTGTGTTCGGCGCACAACTGCAGAAAACGCTCGAGGCGCGCCGAGCTGTGCTCCGGACCCTGACCTTCATAGCCGTGCGGTAACAACATGGTGAGGCCGCACAAACGTCCCCACTTGTGCTCCCCGCTGGTAATGAACTGATCGATGACCACCTGTGCGCCATTGGCAAAATCGCCGAACTGCGCTTCCCAGATCACGAGCACATTCGGCAGCGTCGTCGCATAACCGTATTCGAACGCGAGCACGGCCTCTTCGGACAGGAAGGAATCGTAAATCGCAAACGGCGGCTGCCCGGGTGCAAAATTCGCGAGCGGAATGTAGGTACCGCCATCCTTTTGATTGTGCAGCACGGCATGGCGATGAGAGAACGTACCGCGGCCCACATCCTGCCCCGTCAGACGCACGCCACTACCGGCATCGAGCAGGGTGGCGTACGCGAGCATTTCGGCGCAGCCCCAATTGATCGACATGGCGCCCGCAGCCATTTTCAACCGGTCTTCGTAAATTTTCGCGACCTGGCGCTGCGCCACGAAACCCTCGGGAATGGCATTGATCCGCTGCGCAATTTCCTGCAGCTTTTTCAGCTCGATACGCGTGTCGCACGGGATATTCCACGAGTGCCCGAGATAGGGACGCCAGTCGACGAATAATTCGGTGTTCGGCTGCTTCACCAGGCTTTTTACGACGTGTTCGCCACTCTCCAGCGTTTCGCGGTATTCCGCGACGAGCCGATCGTCTTCCTCGCGCGAAATGAATCCTTCGTCGATTAACTTCTTTGCATACAGATCGCGTGTGGTGCTTTGGCTCTTGATCGATTCGTACATCAGCGGTTGCGTTGCCGAAGGTTCGTCGGCTTCGTTGTGACCGCGCCGGCGATAACACACCAGATCGATGACAACGTCTTTTTTGAATTCCTGGCGGAAATCGACCGCGAGTTGCGAAACGAATAACACCGCTTCGGGATCATCGCCGTTCACGTGGAAAATCGGCGCCTGCACCATCTTCGCAATATCGGTGCAATATTCCGTCGAGCGCGCATCGACAGGATTGCTGGTGGTAAAGCCGACCTGGTTATTGATGACGATGTGAATCGTGCCGCCCGTGCGGTAACCGCGCGTCTGCGACATCTGGAAGGTTTCCATGACGACGCCCTGTCCGGCAAACGCGGCATCGCCATGCATGACGATAGGAACGACCTTGTCGCCCGCCCCGTCGCCGCGGCGATCCTGACGTGCGCGCACCGAACCTTCGACCACGGGCGACACAATTTCGAGATGGGATGGGTTGAATGCGAGCGCCAGGTGGACCTCGCCGCCCGGCGTCATGACGTTCGATGAAAAACCCTGGTGATATTTCACATCGGCGGAACCGATATAAGTCGCCTTGCCCTCGAACTCATCGAATAACTCCGATGGATTCTTGCCGAGAATATTCACGAGTACATTGAGGCGACCGCGGTGCGCCATGCCGATGACGATCTCTTTCGCGCTGTACGAACCGCAGCGCTGGATCATCAAATCGAGCATTGGAATCAAACTTTCGCCACCTTCGAGGCCGAAGCGTTTGGTGCCGGGATATTTCGAAGCAAGCGCTTTCTCAAGGCCTTCCGCTGCGGTCAGTCGTTCCAGCAAATGCTTGCGTGCCTGCCCGCCGAAGTCAGGTTTCGAGCGCACGCTTTCCATGCGCTGTTCGATCCAGCGACGCTCTTCCGTCGCGATGATGTGACGAAACTCGGCGCCGATCGTCGAGCAATAGGTCTGCCGCAGCACGTCGATAATTTCACGAAGCGACGCCTGTTCCTTGCCAAAATACGGACGGCCGATCTGGAATACCGCATCGAGATCGGCATCGCCGAGCTGATGGAATTCGAGGGTGAGATCGGGGACGGCTTCCCGCTTCCATAAATCCAGCGGGTCGAGTCTGGCCTCCTGATGACCGCGCTGCCGGTAGGCGCTCATGAGCTGCAAAACGCGGACCTGCTTACGCTCGAATTCAGTCACGCGATTGTCGCTGGAGGCTCCGCCGCTCGCGCGCACCTGCGAGCGGGCCATATTCGCAAACTGGGTGCGAATCGCGGAATGGGGAATGTCCTGAAGACTGCCGTTGACGCGCGGCAGTTTGGAGAAATAATCACGCCACTGTTCGGGAACAGCGTTAGGGTCGGTTAAAAACGTTTCGTAGAGATCCTCTACGTACTCGGCATTACCGCCAGACAACTGGGAGCTGCCCCAAAGCAACTCCATCGAGCCTGCTTGCCCTTCTGGGTATTCTTGCATGTTGTTTCCACCTGATAAGGGATGTCACCCGCCCGAGCGAAATTCTGCACCTGGTACCGCAATCACGCCTCGCTGCAAACGGCGTTGCCTGCAACATTCAGGACGAGATCGCTTTGCGCCTGCCGAATCGCTTTCGCGACTGGGCCGAATTTCGCGGGGTGACTCGGGGGTTACCCGGATCGCTCCCCATTGAACCTGATCACTCACAAAAGCCTGTTGTCAGATATTTCTGCTCGTGCGCATCGGCTGTCGATGCATCAATCAGGTCCATGGTCTGCTGCATTCCCGCAGCTACCGGATTGCCGCCATTGAGTGTAGAACCCGCTGGCGGCGCATAGTTAACATTAATTACAAAACCGAAAACGAATTACAAAAAACGCGCGATCAACTCGCGCGCTTCAACAACATGTTGCGAATATGGCCGATTGCCCTGGTCGGGTTCAAACCTTTCGGACATACATTCACGCAGTTTTGAATGCCGTGGCAACGGAACACGCTGAACGGATCGTCGAGATCGGCGAGGCGCTGCTCGGTTGCGGTATCGCGGCTATCGGCCAGAAAACGATACGCCTGCAGCAATCCGCTCGGCCCGATAAAGCGATCCGGATTCCACCAGAATGACGGACATGCCGTCGAGCAACAGGCGCACAAAATACACTCGTACAGGCCGTCGAGCTTTTCGCGATCCGCAGGCGATTGCAGACGCTCGATTGCGGGTGCCGGCGTATCGTTGATGAGATAAGGCTTCACCTTCTCGTACTGCTTGTAGAACTGCCCCATATCGACGATCAGATCGCGGATAACGGGAAGACCCGGCAGTGGGCGCAGAATCAATTTGTTGCTGCCCTTCAGCGCTTCCGATACCGGCGTGATACATGCCAGACCGTTCTTGCCATTCATATTGAGACCGTCGGAGCCGCAAACACCTTCGCGGCATGAGCGGCGGAACGTCAACGATGGATCCTTCGCCTTGAGCAGCTCGAGCACATCGAGCACCATCAAATCCTTGCCACCGGTATCGAGCCGCACCTCTTGCATCGACGGTGCCTGATCGGTTTCCGGGTTGTAGCGATACAGACTGACTTGCAACATGAACTGTCTCCTCCCCGATCTCAGTAAGTACGTGTCTTGGGCTGGAATGTGTCGACGGTTTTCGGTTTGAAGTTAACCGCCCGCTTGCCGACCCGTTTCTCGCCGGGGAAATAAATGGAGTGACATAACCAGTTTTGATCGTCGCGCTCCGGGAAGTCTTCCCGCGCATGCGCACCGCGGCTCTCTTTGCGTTCTTCCGCTGCAATCGCAGTGGCTTCCGCAACTTCGAGCAGGTTCGCCAACTCGAGCGCTTCGATACGCGCGGTGTTGAACGCATTGCTCTTGTCTTCGAGATGCACGTTATCGATACGCTGACGCAACTCGGCCAGTTTGCTAACACCCTGCTGCATGTAATCGCCGCGACGGAATACGCCGAAGAAGTTCTGCATGGTGTTCTGCAATTCCTTGCGCAGATCGGCGGTTTTCTCGCCGCCCTTGCTCGCGTTGACCCGATTCAGGCGCGCCATCGCGGCACTGACATCCGAATCAGTGGCATCGCGATTTTCGATACCTTCGCGCAGCGCCTTTTCGATGAAGAGACCCGACGCACGACCGAAGACAACGAGGTCGAGCAGCGAGTTGCCGCCGAGACGATTCGCGCCGTGTACCGATACGCACGCAACTTCGCCGCAAGCGTACAAACCCTCAATCACCTTATCGTTGCCATTGGCATCGATGGTGAGCGCCTGACCGTGAATATTGGTCGGGATACCGCCCATCATGTAGTGACAGGTCGGAACGACAGGAACAGGCTCTTTGACCGGATCGACATGCGCGAAGGTCTTCGACAATTCGCAGATACCGGGTAAGCGCGAATGCAGCACTTCTTCGCCGAGGTGATCGAGCTTCAGGAATACGTGATCGCCCTCGGGACCGCAGCCGCGGCCTTCGATGATTTCCATGACCATCGAGCGCGCAACGACGTCGCGGCCCGCGAGATCTTTTGCGTTCGGCGCGTCACGCTCCATGAAGCGCTCGCCATTTTTGTTG
>CAZWBA010000029.1:0-7945 GCA_964631955.1 uncultured Verrucomicrobiaceae bacterium
GCGCCCGGCGCAGGACGGGGCCTATTGACAAGTTCAAATCCTGTCAGCCCGACGCCGAAACACGTTGCAGCGCAACGTGTTTCACCTCATGCACGAATCGTCGTGCCCACTATGTGCCCGATTCGCGCGAGATTCGCCCCCGATTCGGGCACGCAGGGTGACGGGAATCACGCGCCAGCAGCAGCAGGCCGAGAAGGCCGCTGCGAAGGCAGCCGCCCAGGACGCCGACGCCGCGAAGGCGCGCACGAGCCTGACCCTCGTAGGTTCCGCCTCCGCCTGATTTCGGACCTCCCATGAGGTGACCGCCCGCCATGGGGTCATGAGCCCAGGGCTGACCTGATCGAGTCCGCCAGCGCTGCTTGATCACCGATGTGGGACCAGCGACGCTGCCCCGGTTCGGGCAGGGGTCGGCCAGTCTTGAGCGCCTTGACGACCAGCGCGCCGTGCCCCACAGCGCCGTCGAGTTGCGGCAGCCCGTAGCCCAACTTCCCCGCGAGGTCGGGGGCGAGGTGCTGCACGAGTGCCCGCTCGATGGCGCTCGGGCCGACCGCGCCCTCCTCGTCGATGGCGTCGCTGCACTCCCGGCAGGCGAACCCGGCCACGGACTCCGGCCCTGATGCACCGAGGGCGGCTGCCGTGGTGCTTAGCCTCTGCCAGACCGAGGCCGAGGCCGCGTCCCTGCCGCCGAGGCGGTGCACCTGCTGGGCGCTCATCGCGACCGCCGAGACGCCGCAGACCAGGCAGCCGGTGCCGATCTGCACCGCGCCGGGGGACGTGCCGGTCGGCAGGGCTGGCGGGCTCAGCCGCACAGCCGGGGCGCTCCTGGCGACCCGCTCCGCGAGGGCTCGGCTGTACGCGCGGCGCAGCGAGTCGATGTCGGCCTCGGGCACCAGCGCGAACGGGTGCGCCGCCGCGACGCCGGGGATCGCGACGCTGCGGTGGGCCAGCGCCAGGCCTGACGTGGCGAGGTGCCGGACGAGGACACCGAGGTTGGCGTCCGTGATGCTGCTGTCCGGGACTGGCTGGCCGATCAGGCGCAGCGCCGCGAGCATCCCCTCGCAGCCGTCCTCCGCCCGCTCCCTGCCCAGGGCTGCGGCCAAGCGGGGGTGCGCCTCGACGAGTTCGACCGCCAGCGCCCTGCGGGCGGTGCAGTCCGGGCATCGCGACAGTTCCACGCGCACGTCCCGCAGCGGCCTTCCCGCCGGGCTGTTGCCGTAGATCATCCTGTGGTCGCCCAGCCCGTCATCCGCGCTGCTCGTCCCGCAGATGGCGCAGGCCGAGCGGCCCTCGGGAAGTCGCACGGTCAGGGCTGCCGCCTCTGCGGTCGCCGCCGTCGTCGTCTCCGTCATGGGAGTCCTCCTCAGAATCGTGTGAACGTGGCCAGCAGGCGGTTGAGCGCTTCGACGCCGCGCTCGTCGAGCAGGACGCCTGTAGCGGCCTGTGAGCCTGTTTCGCGCTGAGAGGCAGGATTCCTCGCGCCTGCCCCGGAATCGCGCCTGCGCGGCGCTACGGGTGCGGGTGCGCCGTTCGCCTTCGTGCTCGACCTCGCGCGCGTCGTCGCCTTCGTCGTGCGACCGGCAGGAGGCCGCTGCGATGGGACTCCGACCGGGCGCTGCTCCTGCCCAGCCCGGCACCCGGTCGGAGGTTCTTGGGGCTCGACCTTGATCGAGCCGTCGCGGGTGCCGCCGACGCGGCCCCGCATCTCGTCGCGCTGGGCCTCTATCGCCAGCACGGTCGCGGCCTGCGACTCGCGGAGTTCCGACGCGAGTTCGACGCCGATGAGGTGCGAGCCGGGGATGCTGCTCGGGCCGGTCATGCTGCTGCCTCCAACGTCAGGCGCTCTGTGCGCGGCTGTATTCGCGCTGGCACACTCGACAGCCGTTCGCGCTGCCGCTGCTGCGGTCGGATCGAAGAACCCGAATCCGGTTCGCGAGCGTCTGCGGGTGCCCGAAGCGGCAGTACGGGACTCGCCAGCGGTCGATCCTCCGGTGGCATGTCCGGCACGCCGGGACGTAGCGCTCCAGGTCCGTCGAGTAGCGGATGTATCGACCCTCGTTGAGGCCGATCAACTCCTCCGCGTCGGCGTGGTCGTACGACCACTCGGCTGCCGGATCGCCGCAGTAGTAGCAGCGGTGCGCCCTCGCTGGTCCGCGCAGTCGCCTGATGCGGGCGTGAACCGCTCCGTAGGAGTTCAGGTCCACAAGCGACATCTCCGGATCGCCGTGGACCTGCCAACGCTGGTAGTGCTTCGAGCACCACCCCCGCGCTTCGTGCGGGTTGTCGCAGCCCTCGATGGAACAGGTGCGAGTGCTTCGGACGGCCACCCCGAGCGGGTCGCCGTAGCGCTTCCAGCGCCGGTAGTGCTTGTCGCACCAGCCCCATGCCACGCGAGTGTTCTCGCAGCCCTCGACGGAGCATGTCCGTACTTTGATCATCAGAGACTCCTTCACAGTCTCGATCTGCGGCCCCGCTCGGCTGAGCGGGGTCGTTGGTCTTCAAGGCAACTCCCCGTTGAACACCGGGAAATAGCGCCTCTCGGCCTCGGTAAACAGGGCGGGGCAGTCGAACGAGTGGCGACACGCCACCACGACCGGGATCGCCTGCCACGCAGCCGGGGCCTGCTCCGGATCGACCGACACGCCAGCCGCCTCGCCACACTCGGGGCATCGCCCCTGGCAGTTGGCCCGTATCCGCGAGATGTACCTGTCGCGGACCTCCGGCGGGGCGTCGTCGCTCAGCGCCGGGAGCACGGTGCGGCTGCCGCCGACCTCCCAGCACGCCCAGCCGGGCGGCGCGTCCAGGTCGGTGACGAGCACGACGGCCTCTGCGGCCTCGGCGTCCTGCCACGCTTGGGCGAGTTGGGAGCGGGCCTGTGCTGAGGACGAGTGCGATGGGTTCGATGCGGGCATGGCAGCAGGCCTCTCGTCGAGCGTGGCCCTGCTGCCAACCGCGATGTGCTGCCGCTGCTGGGAGGAACTGTCAGCGGCAGAACTGACGCCCCCCAGCCTATCGGTTCGACGGTGCTCCGGACCTGTGGACGGCCTGTGGATAAGTCCGCGCTCCCGCCTACTCTCGGTATCACGCAGACCGCCGACCCTGGCGGGATACTTGAGCGTGGAAGGAGAGCACACATGACCAGCACCACAACCAGCCGGACGAGCACGGGCGCTCGCTCCCTGACCGCCGCCGTCGCCGATGTCATGCGCTGGCAGTCCGATGTCATCGCCGGGAGGCGGACCGGGCCTGTCCCCCACGACGAGCACGGCAGGCCGATGTCCTGGGACGCGGCGCTGCACTACTTCGGCTCCGACTGCCTCGACGGACGCCCCCTCACCTGCCGGGCGCAGCGCGCCTCCTGAGGCGACCCCGGCGGCGGGCTGTGATCGTCGTCGAGTGTGCGTGTGTGTGTGCCCCCCCTTTAGGGGGGGATAACACACACACACGCACACGACACGCGAGCACCGCCCGAGCCGGGTCACTCGGGAGTCCGCTCAGCAGCCAAGCGCTTGCGCTCTGACTGAGCCTTCCGCACCGCGGCTTGGAACGGATGGGGCTCGAACTTCTTGGCGAGTTCCCAAGCCTCCCCCTGGCCCGCCTGCAAGGGCACTCTGGGGCGCTGCTCCTCTGGGAGGTCGTTCCCATCGAGCCAGGCGGCAATCGCGGGTGTATCGCCCTGCACACGCTGCACATCGGCCGTCCCTGCTGCGCGCGCGCCGACTCTGCGCTTGGACGACTTGGCGGCGTACTCGGCCCGATCCTGCTCAGGCATCGCGGCCACCCGCTCGTACTCGGCAAGCAGCGCGTCCAGCGACACCTCCGGCCCTCCGGCGTGGAACTGATCGCAGCCGCCCGGCGCTGGGCCGGGGAGTCCTGCCTCGTTCACCAGCCAGCAGACCTCCGCGAACCTGCCAGCGCCGGTGGTGTGGCCGCACTCCCAGAGCACCAGCGCATCTTTGAGCACGACGGAACGCTCCGTCTCGCGCAGCACGGTCCACAGGGCGGTCACCCGCTCGCGATGGTTGAGCGCCGCAGCCGCCTGCCTCGTCCGCTGCCCCAACTGGACCAGCCTGTCGCGCTCTGCCCTGCGCTCCTCCTGCTCCGACCAGGCCCGCTCCCACTGCCCGGCGTTGGCAGTCACCGCGCCACGGACGGCCTGGCGCAGCGCGTGAATCCAGTCCCAGTCGGCGAGGGCCTGATCGACCTCGTGGCAGCAGACGTGCGGCGCGAACCAGGCGGCCAGGTCGTCCACGAGCAGAAGATCATGGCCCGAAGAACCAGTGCCAGCCACGGTGTCGAAGCGCACGAAGCCAGCGCACCGTTCGGCCATGCTGCGGCCCTCGGTGTAGGTCAGCGCGTGCATCCAGTAGACGACGTGCCCGTCCGCGCGGGGCAGGTTCTCCGGCTGCTCGGGGTGGCACGCGGCGCACAGAATCCAGACGTATGCGCTGCCCCCGTGCGCCTGGAACCCCGCCTCCCTGGCGGCATCGGCGAGGAGTCGGTGCAGCACCCCTCTCGGCAGATGGACGGCATCGCCCCCGCTCATCGGCCCTCACCCCGCAGCGGCTCCCTGGCGCGGTCGAACTCGACCTCGCCGGGGCTGGGGTGCCCGTGGACGCGCCGGTAGAGCGCCCAGCCCTGGCGGATGCGGTCGAACTTCTCGTTCCACTCGCGCTCGGCGGCCTTGCTCAGCCAGCGCGAGTGCGACCCCGGCGGGCTGCCCTGATAGGCCTGGTCGAGCATCTGGGCGATGCGCGCGTCGGACGCCCTGCCGCTCATCCCCGACCACCTCCCATCGCATCCTCCGGGCCGGTGATCCACTGCGCCGCCCCGTCCGGCTCCTGCCCGTACTCGAACAGTCCGCACGAGCGGCACAGCCGCCCGTTGAGCATGACCCAGGTGCGCTGCACGCGACCGGTGTGGACGAAGCGGAGCACCTGCTCGGAGGGCTGGCACTGGCGCTGGCACCTGTCGCAGGAGCGCTCCCACTCGTCCCGAGCGGGGCCGTGGGCGGCTGTCGGCTCAGTAAGCGGGACGAGCACGTTCATGCCCCGAAGGCCTTTGCGCACCAGCAGCGCCACCTCGCGCAAGCGCTTGTCGGCCTCGCGGCGCAGCCATTCGGACGGCTCGTGCGGCGGGGCGGTGCTCAAGGGCGGGGGCAGCGGCTCGGGCTGGACGGCAGCGATCCTCGGCCAGGCCTCGGCGTCGATGCTCATGAGGCCCATCGGGTGCAGCGCGAGGGCGTCCGTCACGACGTACCGCTCGGCGAGCGGCATCAGGTTGGACGACCCCACGGGGCAGTCCCGCTCGTGCAGGAGTTCGCCCCTGTCGAAGTCGGGCGGGGCGTCGCCGCTGCCGGGGGCTGCGCCCATCACCCCGCCGCAGCGGTTGCAGCGACCCGTGGCCGAGGCCAGGATCAGGTCGCGCCACAGGCGGCGCATCCGCGTCGGGACGTTCTCGACCAGCCTGGGCGCGATCACCACGTTCCCGCCCTCCTCGGGTCCGACGAGCCAGGCGTCGAAGCCCAGCATGGAGGGCACCGGACCAAGATCGACGAGTTGCGGGTGCTGGGCCGCTGCCTGCTGGCGACGCGCATGGCTGGCCTTGCGGTCGGCGAGCCTCATCTGGCGATCACCCGCCCCGGCCTGCTGCCCCGCCGCGAAGGCGAGCACGTCGGCGACGCGGTAGGCGTACCTGTACGGCCCGCCCTTGCCGGTGTCCGTGCGCGGGATCAGCGGCGCTATGTGCCTCCACGTCGCGGCGTCGATGTCGGGGAGCAGCAGCCGCTTCGCCTCCTGCCCGTTGACGCTCATGTCCAGGAGGCGCTGGAGTTCCTCCTCCGAGGGCTCGGGGGCGCTCACGACGCGGCCTTCTCATGCTCTGAGAACGGGCGCTTCCGAACCTGCTTGCCCCTCACTGCTCAGCCCCCGCAGTGCGCTGCGCGGCAGTCGCGTCTGGGCTGACGACGCGGGCACGCGGCGCGCGCGCCCTGTCCGGCGTCCTCATGCGGGTCGTGGGGATGACCTCTGCCCTGACGGTCGGGATGGGCGTCAGCACAGCGTCAAGATCGCTCCGCTTGACCCGCACGGTCCTGCCTGTCGGCGAGTTGTACGCGGGCAGCAGGCCCTTGCTGATCCAGTGGCGGACGGTCACCTTGTTCACGCGGGCGATCTGGGCGCAGTCCTCGACTGTCAGCCAGTCGTGCGGCGATGGGCGGCGTGCGGGCATAACGACTCCAATCGAATAGATAAAGGGAATGGCTCGCGGTTATGCGCGCCTAAATATCTTTCACCTTGATTATCTTCGATTATGCCCGTATGTCGCAAGGCTATTTATGTATTACTTATCGTAGGTAAATAGGCCGCATCATCCGGCGAGCGCGGGGGATTACTCGCTGCCGGTGCGACGGCCCTCGTAGCGGTCGCTGAGCCGGTCGGCCAGCACGCCGCGCCGCTCGGACGCGGCGTGCATGTAGCGCAGCGCCGCCGCGACCGTGCTGTGGCCCGCGTAGGCCATGACCTCGGGCAGGGTCGCTCCCGACTCGGCGTACCACGTCAGGCCGACGTGCCTCAGGCCGTGCAGCGTCAGGTCGTCGCGCCCGCCCTTGGTCCGCGCGCGCCGGAACATCTTGCTGGCCGTCGCTTCGAGCAGGTGCCTCTCGGGGTCGCCGGGGGAGGGGAACAGCAGGCCGTCGTCGCCGGGTGCCCCGTGGACCAGCAGGTGCTCGCGGACCTGGGGCATCAGCGACCTCGGTATGACGAGTTCCCGTCTGCCCGCGTCTGACTTCGGCGTCTTCACGCGGTTCTCGCCTTCGACCCTGACCACCGCCCGCGAGATTCGCAGCGTCCCGGTCCTGGCGTCGATGTCGGACCTGCGGAGTTCCGTCGCCTCGCCCACCCGCAGCGCCATCCACGCGCTGAGCACGACGAGCAGGCGGTAGCCCTCGGGCATCGCCGCTGCGACGGCCTCGACCTCCTCCACGGTCGCGGGGCGGATGTCGCGCTTGCGGCGGGTCGTGCCAGCGCCCCTGATCGCCAGCGGGTTCGACGGCAGGTGCCCGTCCTCGACGGCCTGGCCGAGGATCGACCTCACCAGCGCGTAGCAGTGGGCGCGGGTCGTGGGCCTGTCCGGCAGACCGGCGTACCAGTCGCGCACGTCGGCCTTGGTGATCGAGTGCAGCGCCTTGTTCTCCCAGGTCGGCAGGACGTGGCGCTTGAGCAGGCCCCGGTACTCGGCCCTCGTCCTGTCGGCCAGGGGCCTGCCCCTGACCATGCGCTCCTCGACCCACCTCTCGGCGTACGGGCCGAACGCGACGGCCATCGACGACTGCACCGCCTTCGCGGTGAACTTGCCACGGCTGATGTCGGCGCTCATCTGGGCGACCCAGACCTGGGCGTCGCGCTTCGCGGCGAAGGTCGTGGGCGCTGCGTGGCGCTGCCCGTCCGGCGCGGAGATGCGCGCCTGGTAGCGCCCCGAGGGCAGTTTGCGGATCGTGCCGGTCGCCGACCTGCTCACAGCGCGGCCTTGCGCTCGACGGCTTCCCAGTCGATGGCGAACAGAACGAGGCAGCCGCACGGGCAGCCGTTCCGCCAGCAGTCGGCGTGCCGGTCGTGGTCGCAGGGCACGCACACCGGCTCTCGGTTCCTGACGAAGAACGTCACCACGACGCCGCAGGCGCACCCCTCCCCGCAGCAGCGGGCGTGGACGCCCCCGGCGCATGGTTCGCAGACGTGCTCGACAGCCTGGTCGGCGCTCATTCGTTCCCCCGTTTTCGTGCCCACTACGTGCCCAAATGACACTCCTCCCATTGTACTTCGATGCCACGCGATTCCCTAGGCCGATGAGCCGATTTCCCGTGTGGGACAACACATTTCGCGCTCGGGCACGCTCAGCGCGCCCGGCGCAGGACGGGGCCTATTGACAAGTTCAAATCCTGTCAGCCCGACGC
>CAZWBA010000030.1:0-3528 GCA_964631955.1 uncultured Verrucomicrobiaceae bacterium
GATGGTAGTGTGGGGTCTCCCCATGTGAGAGTAGGTCATCGCCAGGCTTCTAAATAAACACCCCGTCCAGTGATTGCTGGGCGGGGTTTTTATTTGGGGTTGGGATACCTTCTCTTCCGGTAGGCAGGCGCAGCTTCCCATGTGACAAAACACCACCCGCCAATTGGCGCCAAAGGCGCTGGTGGGACAGGTTCTCGCCAGGCTTCTTAATAAAACGCCCAACTATCCCTGTTGGGCGTTTTGCTTTGGGAGAAAAACGCTCACATAACCATGTGGAGTCCAAAATTAAAAGTTTTCCAACGAATGATTGATATCGTTTTGCGGTCGCGAGCCGTTCTTCCATCAGCAGATAATCGACTTTCTCAGCCCCTCTTGAGGGCCTCTGCTATCATCCGCACTCAAAACAGGGTGCTGATATGTCATTCGATTGGCGGTTACTGGAAATACTCGCTGATGGTGAGTTTCATTCCGGCGAAGAGCTGGGTAAGTTGCTCAGTGTAAGTCGAGCCGCTATTTGGAAGCAGTTACAGAAAATAGAAGAGGCGCTTTCCTTGAAATTGGAGCCCTCTAAAGGAAGAGGTTATCGGCTGCCGGGAGGGCTTGAATTGCTAAAGCGGGAGAAGATTGCTGATGCAATTCCAAAGTCTTTGCTTTATTCGCTGCATATTGTGCAGCAGGTGGATTCGACAAATCGCTTGGCTGCGGAGCTTGCAAATCAAGATTCCGCGCGTGGTTGCGTAGTATTGGCGGAGCAACAGCTCGCGGGACGGGGCAGGCGTGGTCGAAAGTGGATTAGTCCATTCGCGCAAAATATTTATTGCTCTCTAGTGTGGGAATTTGATTCGGGTGTGGCGGCTCTTGAGGGGCTCAGTCTTGCCATAGGTGTGGGCGTTGTGCGAGCGCTTGAAGCAATTGGAATTAATGGCGCAGCGCTCAAGTGGCCCAATGATGTCTTGCATGAAGGGAATAAATTAGCGGGTATTTTGCTAGAGATGACCGGTGATGTTTCGGGTCGTTGTCAGGTCGTAATAGGTATCGGTATTAATGTAGCGATGTCGAAAAACGAGGCCATTGATCAGCCTTGGACGGATGCAACCCGTGCGGCCGGAAAATATGTTTCGCGAAACGAGCTGGCGGCGAATCTCATCACTCAAATTTTGCAATTACTTGTTGAGTTTGAGGCGCAAGGATTTTCAAAATTCCGCGATGAATGGGCGGCGTGTGATTACACGTTTGGAAAGCCGGTCACAGTACATATTGGCGAACAGATTGTGCCCGGTGTGTCTGCAGGTGTCGATGTCGATGGTGCGCTACTTGTTGATACGGGTACGGGCCGTCAGTCTTTTCATGGCGGAGAAATCAGTTTGAGAATTCAAAGTTGATTCTTGAATTGGATTTAGGAAATACGCGAGCGAAGTGGCGCATTCTCAATGAGCGCGCAGGTCTGGTTGCGCGGGGTGTTGATGATATTGCTCGTTGGTTGAATGGCGATTTTCCGACAGCTTGGTTTGCTGATGTTAAGCGCGTGCGCATCGCTTCGGTTTTATCTTCCGAAATCGAAAATCAGCTGGTCGCAAAAATACAATCGAAGTTCGACATATTGCCTCAGGTTGCTCGATCGGTTGCGCATTGTGGTGGTGTATCTAATGCGTATGCGCAGCCCGAGCGGCTTGGTGTCGATCGCTGGTTGGCATTAATCGCTGCGTATCAAGCGTCGCGACAGGCGACATTGGTTGTTGATGTGGGTACGGCGCTGAAAGTCGATGCGGTTGATGACGCGGGTCAGCATATCGGCGGCTATATTATTCCCGGCGTTGAGTTGATGGAGCGAGCCTTGTTAACTGGCACAGATCGCGTTCGCTATGAGAGCGGCTCTCAGTTGGAAAGCGTTATGCTGGGTGTCGATACGCGCTCCTGTGTCCAGAATGGGATTGCCGCAGCTCTGCTGGGGGCTGCATTGATTGCCGTCGATCAATGTCGGTCGCAAATCGGAAAGTGTCCGGCGCTTTATATTTCTGGCGGACTTGGTTTGAAGATGAAAGATCGTCTCGAGATTGTCGGTTATAGCGATACCCATTTTGACGCAGATTTGGTGCTCGATGGATTGCGTTGGGCGCTGCCATGATCGGTTGCATTAGCTTGGATGGGATAACTCAATCATGCTGAGATGGTTTATTTTGGCTTTGCTGCTATGCAATGCGGTTTATTTTGTCTGGCAACACAATCTCAAAACCTCCGGTGCGCCTGATGCACAATCATTGATTGCTCCCCCGGCGGAGGGCAATCAGCTGGTTTTGCTGAATGAGCAGAGTGGTACGGCTCAGGCCGTCAGGGCGACGCCGGCTGAGCCCGCCATTGCGGTTTGTCACATGATCGGTCCCTTCAAGGAGAAAATCAGCGCGCACCAGGTTCAGGATAGGCTTCGCGCGCTCGATATCACCGTCAATACTTACCAGATCAATATCCCGGATAAGCCGGATTATTGGGTCTATCTCGGTCCAATGCGATCGCGCAAAGAGGCTCTCGATATGTTGCGAGAGCTCCAAAGTAAAAAGATCGATAGTTTTCTAATCGGCGATGGCGATTTGATCAATGGCATCTCTCTGGGCTTCTTTACCAAGGAGCCGCTAGCTCAGGCCGTGCTCAAGCAGCGCCGCGAGCAGGGCTACGATGCCAAATTACGTGCTGTGCCACGTTTCACGCAGGAGTTGTGGGAGGTGTTTGCTGCAGAGGATCACTCCAAGCTTTCGGACGAGCTCTGGCAGCAAATAAAGGCCGGCACGCAAGGTGTCGAACTAAGGAAAAACTCTTGCGACCTCATTGCCTCGGCTGAAAAGTTAGACTAGAATGCGCACCCTCTCGTTGGTCGGCCATTGATTTGGCTGGAATAAATGAGAGGTGGTTAGTCCGCAAAGCTGGTGTAGCTCAGTAGGTAGAGCAGCTGACTTGTAATCAGCCGGTCGGGGGTTCAATTCCTCTCGCCAGCTCCAAATTACCATAGTTCACGCGTACTTAGCTTCGTTTTCAGCTCCGTTTTCGGAGTTGACAAGGTTGGGTGTGGTGAGCAGAATAGCCCGCTCTTTGCGGTGGGGTTCCCGAGCGGCCAAAGGGATCAGACTGTAAATCTGACGCGCGAGCTTCGCTGGTTCGAATCCAGCCCCCACCACCACCCTTTTAAATCGGGGTTGGTGAGAGAAATAAAGAAGAATGACAAGCGGGTATAGTTCAGTGGTAGAACCTCAGCCTTCCAAGCTGATGATGCGGGTTCGATTCCCGCTACCCGCTCCAGGTGTTGAAGTTAACAGAAAGGCTCATGTAGCTCAGTCGGTAGAGCACATCCTTGGTAAGGATGAGGTCACCGGTTCAATTCCGGTCATGAGCTCCATATTGTGTTGCGGAGGTCCCCGTGTGACCTCCGTTTTAGTTATTTGAAATGTTAATTATTAAGTGAATTGGTCGGGAGAAAGTTGCCATGGCAAAAGAGAAATTCGAGCGCAGCAAGCCGCACGTAAACGTGGGCACGATTGG
>CAZWBA010000031.1:0-3184 GCA_964631955.1 uncultured Verrucomicrobiaceae bacterium
CCAAAAAAATCGGCTCCATTTCTTGCCACACTGGTTCATAAAATGTCTTGGGTGTAACTCGCACTTCTCTAAGCCGCAGTGCGCCAATATAGCGCAGTCTGCTCAGTTTGAATGTGATATTCCACAAGGTCGTCCCATTGTCCGTTGAGGTAGACGGCTCGGGTGTGGAGCATGGCTTGAGCGCCGTTGACGGTCCAGCGCATGCCGGTTTGTTCGAGGCGGTCTTTCACAAGATGGCGACAGGCGCCTTCCGCCACGCCGCTGCCGATGGGATATCCGGCGGCGAGATATTCATCGTAATGCATGTGCTCGCGGTTGTTCTCGTAGTAGGTGATCACCGCCTGCACCCTCTGGCGTTGTGAGCCGCATACCTGGGCTTCGTTGAGCAGCCGTCTGAAGTTGCCGATCACGTAGCCCACTTTCCCTTCCAACAGCATCCGCAGGTGATGGGTCACGTAGGCTTCGGCCGCGCGGCTTTGTTCCGGGTGTAGGCAATGCGCTACCAGCCAAAGTCGTTCCAGCACGTGAAAAATGTCGAGAATGCCTACCGATCCGCCCAGCCATTGGCCCTGCATCGACCACAAGGCAGCTTCGCCATCCAAGAGACAGATCAGCGTTTTACGCTGCTGCGGATCGCGTTCGTAGCAAGCCACGGCCAATTCAGCGAACAACTGCATTCGGCCTGAACACGTCTCTCCTTCCCGCACGTGAGTCATCTCCGCCCAGACCCGCTTGTGCTGCGGAACGGGACGTTCCTTCCGCCGCTCGCGACGTTGGACCTCATCCAGCACGTCGTCCGCCGTGCGGTGATAGCGGTCGATGCTGTAGACCGCCCCGACATACGCCATCTGCTTCTTATTCGCCTTCTCCCCCTTGCCGCGGCGCGGGCCGCGCCGCACGCGTTCCAACAGCGGCCGCCGCATGGGCACTCCCTTGCCATCGGCCGTCGCCACCAGCAATTCGCCCTCTTCCTGGGGCGGCGGCGTGTCGCGGTGGAGGTGGAAGCGCGCCGCAGACTGGGCCATTCGCTGGTTCATCTGCTCAGCGGCCCGTTCGCTCGGGGCGATGCCCAACAACGTGCGGAGTGAAGTGACTCCCTCGTGAAACGACTCCTTCACGCACAGTCGCCGCTGCCAGTCTTCCAGCACGTAAGAGAACTCATCGGCAGGCAGGCTCAACTGGGCGTCCAACGGCGCCGCTTCGATCTTCTGCCTTTCCCGCTCCGCATAGACCCAGCGGGAGATGGTCAGTTCCCCAAAGATCGACAGATACCGTCGGGAGTGCAATGCTTTCGAGCGGCGGAGCGCGCGTCCCTCCTGCTCCAAAGTCGGTCCCGCATCGCCGTCTCCCTGAGCGGCGACAAAACCCTCCAGCAGAGTCCGTCCCACCAACAGCAACTGTGAGAACAACTCCCGCTCCACCTTGTCGATCCGTTCCCCCTGGGAACTGGCGGCTTCCACGTAGGCCTCGATCGCTTGCAACTGCTCGCGCGACTTGAGAAACGCTTGTTCTTGCGTCATCATCATGGCTGGGCCTCCCGAGGGTGGAAAAGAAGGTTGTTTGTAAGCTTCCTTCCTTTTACCCCGCGGAGGCCCAATCTTGAACTCTCCCGCTAGCAGCCCGTTGAATTATGGCATTCTTCACGCCGCGAGCGCACTGCCGACCGGATTCGCGGCAACGTAGCCAGAAGCGGTCCCATTGGTCCAAGTCCGCGCTACGGCGTTCTGGAAGGCTCGCAAGATAATCCGGGCAAGACGCGCAAGCACAGCAAGGCCGTCGTCGTCCCCGCCCTCCGGCTGCAGGCCCCGCGGGGTCCCTATGCCGAACAAGGCGCGCATCACGAGCCCCAGGTTCCGCGCGAGCGCCGCCATCATGTGCCGCTTGCGGATCTTCTCGATGCCCCACAGCCACAGCCGCCGCGCTCCGCCCGTCTCGCAGACGTGCGCGAAGGAGCGCTCGACCCGCTCGGAGCGCAAACGCTGGAGCCGCTTGCTCTTCTCCCTCTTCGTCCGCCGCCGATTGGCGTACACGGCCGCCTTGAGCTCCGGCGGCTTGTCGGTCCACCGCAGCTTGTGCTTCCGCTCGGGCTCGGGGATGTACGTTCGCAAGCTCAAGCCGTCGGCCAATTCGAGCTGCTCGGCCGCGTGATACCCCTTGTCGGCCGCCGCCTCCTCGATCGTCGCTTCGATTCCCGCTTCGTTGAGATGGACTTGAGCTTCCATCACGCTGTCGACCAGGGTGTGCTGGTCGGCCTGGTCGGCGTGGTAGACTTCCGCGGCCAGAATGAGCTCGCTGGCGAGGTCGACCACGTGTTCGGCCTTGTACGCCAGGTGCGTGCGGCCGTCCTTCATCTTGGCGATCCGGGCGTCCGGGTCGGTCTTCGATTCCCATTCCTCGTTCGAAACCTTCTTGTTCTTCCGCTTTTTATCGAACCGGCGAATCTCTTCGTCGGTCGGCTCCGCATCCGCCTCGACGACCCCTTGCTCCTTCATCAATCCGACGACGTACGTCCGCCAGTCTTCGCCCGTCTCCTTGCGAACGATGCTCTTCATCGCGGCGTTGGCTTCGAGCGTCGTCGAATCGACGCCCACCGTCTTGCCCTTGAGCAGCCCCTGCTCGTCGGCCAGTTTCAGCACGAACTGGAACGCCCCGGCGTGCGCCTCCAGCGGCAGCCGGTCGCGGACCCGCGTCAGGCTCGAATGGTCCGGCGCATCCTCGGTGAGCGGCACGCCGAGGAACTCCCGCAGGCTGAGGCTATCGTGACACCGCCAGGCAATTCCGCGTTGGCTGCCGATCCCCTCGAAGTAGCCGACCAGCAGCATGCGGAAGTACACCCCTGGCGGGATCGATGGCCGGCCCGGCGTGCCGCTGGGTTGGTAGTGCGGCGCGCACAGCGTCTCGACGAACCGGTCGAATCCAGATTCCGCCAGCAACTGGTTGAGCTGGCGATAAAACACATGACCCTCCGACCGCGGCAGCCGGTCATGCGGCACGAACAGCTCCTCCTGCCGCGCGTCCTTACGTCGTCCTAACGCCATCGCTGGTCCTCCTGGCCCCTGTCCGATGAGACCGTCGCATTGTCGTCGACATGCGCCGATTGCCAAGGGAGTAATTCAACGGGCTGCTAACCGCAACACATTCGCGCGGGACAGCGTTAGTGGCACGCATGCCGACGTGACGTTCG
>CAZWBA010000031.1:3194-3464 GCA_964631955.1 uncultured Verrucomicrobiaceae bacterium
CCTGACCTCGTCATCTGAAAAACGGTCGAATTTTTACGCTCGAAACCATCGGATTAGTTTTTGGGCCTTACGGCCTTACGGGTGATAAGCTTTTTCCTCCTTTGCTGTGACTCAGTTTTGCTGTGACGCCCGTTGCAAACGTGCGCACATCCTGTAGCTTTGGCATCTGATTCAGGTACTCAAATGCCCCATTATCAATTCCGGTTCCGTTCAAGTTGAGACCATATAGGTGTGTGAGGCGCGTCAAGGGAGCTAGGTCTTTATTCGAAA
>CAZWBA010000032.1:0-3298 GCA_964631955.1 uncultured Verrucomicrobiaceae bacterium
GGCTTTGGTCGGCCACGGCCCGGGTGATCGCCTGGCGAATCCACCACGTGGCGTACGTGCTGAACTTGAACCCGCGGCGGTACTCGTACTTATCGACCGCCCGCATAAGTCCGGTGTTGCCCTCCTGGATGAGGTCCAAGAAGCTCATGCCGCGATTGCGGTACTTCTTGGCGATCGAAACGACCAGCCGCAGGTTGCCGCTGGAGAGTTCGCGCTTCACGCGCTCGAACTCGGTGAGCTGCTCGCGGAGTTGGCGGCACCGCTCGCGCAGACTGCGCGGCGATTCGAGCGTTTGCATCATCAGCGCGCGCAGTTCGCGTCGAACCGGCGCAATTCGGCGCGGCGACGCGTCTTCGGCGCGCAGCTGGTGCAATTGGCGCTGCAGCCGATCCATGCGCCGCGACAGCTCTTCAAGCTGGTGCATGCACGGCTGCACGCGCCGCGTGCGGAGGCTTAGCTCCTCGACCAGCTTCAACATCTTCCTGCGCCGCCGAATAAACCGCGCCCGGGCTTGCATCTTCGCTTCGCCACCGGAGCGCCGATCGACGAGCACTGCGAAGTCCCGCTTCTGCGCCTCCATCAGCGCCCGCAGCGTCGGCAAATTCAGCGGCATCCGCGCCGACACCTGCGCCTTCGTCAACCGCTCGGTCAGCGACACCTTGATCGTCCGATCGAACGGCAACTCCCCTGCCTGCACGCGCTCCAGAATTGCCACCGTATTCTCGAGCGCGAAAAACGAGCGCAGGATGTTCCGGCGGAACCGCTTGCGAGTGATCTCGATCTTCTTGGCCAGCGAGATCTCTTCCTCCCGCGACAGAAGCGGAATTCGGCACATCTGCGACAAATACATCCGGATCGGATCGTCGGTCAGCTTGGGCAATTCCTCGGGCAGCAGGGAGACGGCTGCGGCGTCCTCAGGCTCCTGCGCAGCGGGTCGAGAAGTCGACTTCGGGCCTTCTACCACCGTCACGCGCAGCCCGTCCAACACATCGAGCAGCCGCTCGACATGCACCGAATCGGTCGCCTCGTCCGGTAGAAACGCGTTGACTTGCTCGTAGGTCAGATGGCCCTGCGTTTGGGCCAGGGCGATGATGTCCGATAGCGGGGTGCGGACACAGGTCATGATGAACTCCTCCTGCACGTCCTGTGCATGGAACGAAGTTACGCGGGGTCAAACCGACCAAGGCGCCTCACCCATCCGTGGGCGGGAACATCGCCTGGCGGCGTTTCAAATCGTCGAACAGGGCGGCCAGCGCGAGCTGCTCCTGTTCTGGGTCGAGTTGATTCTGTTTGAGCTGAGCCAGCGTCGCCTGGTGGCCGGCGTCCTGCCGACCGCGACGGAAATATTCGATCAGGTCGCGCACCCGCTGCCGCGCGTCGCAGCCGACCTTGGGCAAACCTTGCTCGTCGCAATCCACCAGCAGGTACTTGGCGCGCTCGTCGTCGACGGCGTTCATTAGGCGCTCGAACGAGGGCGCCTCGCCGGCGTGGTGCAGGTCGAGCGCCACGATGAACACCTGCCGCACGAGCGGCGATTCGACGTCGGCCTCGCCGATGTGTTCGAGCAGCTCCTCCAGCGATTCGGGATGGTGCAGGATGATTTCGAGCAGCTCGCGATCGCGCCGGGACGCGGGCGGGCCCTCGAGAGCCGCGGCGGCCGCCGCCTCAGCGGGCGCGCGTCGCGATCCGCGCTCAGCGCTCGCCACTGCCTGCCGCAGCGCTTTGAGCCGCTGTCGCAACGAGTCCTCGCTCACGCCAAACTGGCGGGCGATCCGCACCAGCACGTGCTGCTCGCGCATGAGCGCGGCGCTCGACGCGGCGGAGGCCGGCAGTGCGCGGGCCAGCGTCGCGAGGATCGACTCGACCGCCTGAGACGAGCGGTGAGCATCGGCGCCTGGAACCAATCCGTTGGTCACGGCAGCAATCTTGTGTTGGAGGGCGTCGACCGACTGAGTCAACAGTTGTCGAAACGTGTCGCTTCCTTGCGTGCGAATAACATCACACGGATCGGCCCCGCCCGGCAAGGTCAGAATCTTTAAATCGATCTCGTGGGCCACGAAGAGTGCTAGCAAGTTGTCGAGAATGCCCATCGTGCGCGACTGCCCCGCCGCGTCGCCGTCCAGTACGAGCGTGATCGAGTCGGTGAATCGCCGGATCAGCGGCACGTGCTTTTCGCCGAGCGCCGTTCCCAGCACCGCCACCGCGTGATCGACGCCATGCTGATGCGCCATGATGACGTCGGTGTAGCCTTCCATCACCAGCACGCCGCCCTCGCGCGCCACGCCGTCACGCGCCAAGTCCAATGCGTAGAGCTGCCCGCTCTTGTTGAACAACGGCGTCTCGCGGCTGTTGATGTACTTCGCATCGTCCTCGCGGGCGAACTCCGGCAGCACGCGGCCGCCGAACGCGATCGGCCGCGACCGCACGTCGCGAATCGAAAACATCAGCCGCCCACGAAACCGGTCGTAGTAGCCGCCGCCGTCGCGCCGCGCGGCGCAGTCGACGCGCTCGAGCACCGCCTCCGGCACGCCTGCCGCGCGACCGCGCTTGAGCAGCCAGTCCCACTCGTTTGGCGCAAAACCCAAACGAAACTTCGCGGCGCTCTCGCTCGTAATTCCGCGATCGGCAAGATATCGCCGCGCCGTCTCCGCCTCGGGGCTCCGCATCAGGCACGCGTGGTACTGCTCCTCCACCCACGCCATCGCTTTGAGCAGACTGCGCCGATCAAACTGGCTCTCCCCCGCCGCTTGCGGCTTAGCGGCCGGCGCCAAACTTACCCCCGCGCGTTCCGCCAGCATCTCCAACGCCTCGCGAAACTCCAGCCCTTCGGCCCGCATCACCCAACTGAAGATGTCCCCCCCGATGTCGCAGACCCAGCACTTCCACGACTGACGTTCCGGGTTCACCTGCAGACTGGGCTTCGAATCGTCGTGCCACGGGCAGAGCGCCACATAACCGCGGCCCTGCCGCCGCAGCGCGGCATACCCACTGACCAGGTCGACAATGTCGACGGCCTGGCGAATCTGCTCCTTCGCGTCCTGCAAGCTGGCGAGCGACACGTGCGGCGTCTTCCTTGTTGAGGAGGCCGCTCCTCAATCGCGGCCCGGGTGATTGCGAATCCTGTATTACTATCCATCAACTTCTTCGCGCGCCGCGAAGATTTCGTAAGGAACGGATTTACCACAGAGGGCACGGAGGTCGGAAAAGTTAAAGCAAGGATCCTTGAGAAGAACCTCGCGAGCCCTCAGCCCATCGCTCCCAAATCTCTACCGCCCCTTTCCCTTCCTCATCTCCGTGT
>CAZWBA010000033.1:0-2858 GCA_964631955.1 uncultured Verrucomicrobiaceae bacterium
GCATCGACCAAGTGCTGTGGCCGCATCTATATCTCCACGATCGGCGGATTGCCTGTACCAATAGAACGCTTGCCGTACGTCCTTTCGATGCCCGTCTCCCTTCTCGAAAGAGACCGCCAAGTCGAACGCAGCCTCTACGTGGCCCGCTCTCGCAGCCCTCTCGAAGAGATCCGCAGCTTTGACGAAATTCTTTCTGACTCCTACTCCGTGAAGGTACCAGGTTCCGAGCGCATACCAAGCTCTCCGATCTCCCTTTCGAGCTGCGGCATTCAGAAGCGACAGGACCTCTGGCGAGAACCCACCCTTGATCGACTGTGCTAACGCGAGAGCTCGCCTATATTCGGATGTACGAACAGTTTTCACTAATGCCATGGCCACCGGACTTCCTTGTCGGAACGGAAAGGATACTCCTGATCAGGGGTTTAGGTTAATACGGGGAGAAAACGGAGAAACCCCGAATGAGCACCTTGGTTCCCTTGGGGGCGACTTCGCTTGTGCTCTACGTCATCACAAGAATCCCGCCAACGACGAAGCTGGGCACAAGGCTGGCGATCAGCCAAGCCGTCGTTGCACCCCAAACACCCAAGATGCGGACGGCCACCACGGAACACCTGCTCCCGAAGGCCACGAAAGGTCCCCCAAGTGCCCAGCCCACCAGCGGAATCACACACTCGACTACGAGCCACGAAATGCCGTGCACCATTCCCTGCACCAGTAGCACCAGGACGCTGAATAATCCTCCAAATGCGGCAACTCCAGAGAACCCCTTATGCTGCTCCAGTCGAGCGAACTCTGCCAAAGGCCCCTGAAGAACTGACAGGCGAGGCCCAGACGGTCCCTCGAGACGCACCGGGAGTTCGCGTAAACGCGACGCAAGAAACACCGAGGAACCGGCAAACACGGTGTCGAGTGCCTTGATGAGAACAACCCTTTCCTCAACCCCGAGCGATGGATCATCTTCTACATGGTGTTTGTAGAGCGTGCGAGCGCCGTACCAGCTAGCAATACTGTTCATTTGCCCGTTTCCTTCTGTTTCTTTCCTCGCGCGAGAGTCTCTTGCATTTCCTGGCACCCTGCGGACGCAGGCACTTTGCTCGGAGTGCTACGTTTCACGATCAACGGACACTTGGTGGACCTGTCACTTGTCACTCGCCGATTGGGTTCTTGGGTAAGGGGCCTTGAGGAACTGCTTTCAAAAGTCCGCTCAACTCAATCGATCAAGTCCCTCACCAGAAATGCAAAGGCTATCGCCGGGGGTAGCTGAATCCACCATTTGCCTCGACGATTAATGAGCATCATGGTTCCCGGAACCACGAGCAGCACAGCGAACGCACTTGAAGCAACTCCCATCGCCAGGATCTTGTTTGCCATGTACCCCTCCGGCTCCTTGATGGCCGCAGCGAAGAAGCGTACCGCTAGCGTACCGGACCATAGCCCGGGAATGTCCCGTTCCATGTTGATGTGAGCTGAAAAGAAGAGGTGGCGGTCTCGCCGGAACCCGAGAGGATCTCGGGTGCAAACACCGGAAGGACCGCCATGAAGAATCAAGCCAGCAAGCGAACGAAGAAGCAAGGGACGCCACCGGAGATGCAGCGGAGCCTGCACCTGGCCGCAGTCATCGAGAGGAACCTCTACGAGTTCGTGTTCCAGGAGGGCATGAAGGCACTCGAGGCGCTCCTGGAGCAAGACCGCGAGCGGATGTGCGGACCCAAGTACACCCGCGGCGGCAGCCACGAGGCGGTGCGCTGGGGCAGCACGGAGGGACGCCTCGTGATGGGAGGACGGCGGGTCGTCGTTCGACGCCCTCGGGCACGCAAGGAGGGCCGCGAGGTCGAGTTGCCGTCTTGGACGACGTTTGCGGACGAAGACCCGCTCGCTCGTCGAACGATGGAGCAGATGGTCATCGGCGTGTCGACGCGGAACTACGAGCGCTCGCTGGAAGAGGTGCCGGACGAGGTGGAACCTCACGGCGCCAGCAAAAGCGCGGCGAGCCGCCGCTTCGTAGCCTTGACGCAGCGGAACGTCGAGGAGTGGCTCTCGAGCGACCTGTCCGAACTCGACATCATGACCGTCATGATCGACGGCATCGAGGTAGCCGAACAGCGGGTGGTCGTCGCGCTCGGAATCGACACGAAGGGCGAGAAACACCCTCTCGGGCTGTGGCAGGGAGCGACGGAAAACAGCACGGTCTGTGAGGGGCTCTTGAACAACCTGATTGCTCGCGGTCTCGATGCCCAGAAGACGTACCTGTTCGTCATCGACGGCAGCAAGGCCCTCCGCAAGGCGATTCGGACCATCTTCGGCAGTCGCGGCGTCGTGCAGCGTTGCCAGGAGCACAAGATCCGCAACGTGCTAGGCCACCTTCCCAAGTCGATGGAGCCCAGCGTTCGTCGCTCTCTCCGCGACGCCTATCAAAGCTCATCGAAGAAGGCTGCTCGGAAGCGACTACAGACGCTCGTGAGCCATCTCGAAGCCGACCATCCCGACGCCGCCGATTCGTTGCGAGAAGGTCTGGAGGAGACCATTACCCTCAAGGACTGGGGGCTCCCGGCAGCGCTCGAACGGACGTTGTCGACGACGAATCCCATCGAGAACCTCAACGGAGCCATCCGCCGCGTGACCCGCAACGTGAAGCGTTGGCGTGATGGGAACATGATTCGCCGCTGGACTGCCGCGGCCATCCTCGAAGCCCAGCGCGGCTTTCGGCGCCTACGCGGCTACAAGGGGATGCCCGCCCTCGTACGGGCTCTCCGCTCCCCTGAACAAACAGCCCTCATTGACCAGGAGGCGAACGCCGCCTGACCATTCACCCCGCGAGCCCGCCGCCTCGAAGATCAACAGGCCGCGGGACATTCCCC